>JBBTBZ010000042.1:0-13652 GCA_038043425.1 Bacteroidota bacterium | reverse complement strand
TCTATCAGACATTGAGTTGAACTACTACTTTTTTTTGATGGTTTATTTTCATTGTTTGTATAAGTAGTATATATTTAAAAATAATGGATTTGTAATGACCCGAATCGAAAAATATCAATTAGGCCTTCTTTACCTGGTTCACTTACTCGTTAGCGCTGATGGTGTGGTAGACGAGAACGAGAAAAAGGCTATTATTAAAGTAAAGGAAAAAGAAAATATTTCGGATTTGATTTTAAATGAGTTTGAAAAGCGAATAGCTTCCAAAAAAGAACGCGAAATTTATCAAGATGGAATTGCCCTGATCAATCGTTGTACAGACGAAGAGAAAATCAATGCATTCGTTCACCTTTACAAGTTGAGTGAAGTGGATGGTCGGGTACACGTGAAAGAAGTCAGGTTGCTCTTATATTCTATTAAACTGGCTGGAATTGAGTTCAATGATGTTGTGGCCCGCGCTGCCCAGGTGAAGTCGTACTAAAATTAAGTTAGTATTCATGGTAACCTGCCATTAGACTGTAATGGCTATTCTCACAAACAATCAGGACTTGTTAGGTAATTAGAGTTGGGCTTAAGTACTTTTGCCGGCATGGCAGGGGAATTCTATCAAAACTTCAAGCTGGGAATAGTAGGGGGAGGGCAGCTCGGTCGAATGCTCATTCAATCGGGCATTGATCTTAACATTAATTTTTCTGTTCTGGATCCAGATCCAGAAGCGCCTTGCAAATCATTAGCAGAATTTACCCATGGAAAGCTAACGGATTATGAGACGGTGTTGGCATTTGGGCAGTCATGCGATCTGATTACAATAGAAATTGAAAATGTAAACACCAATGCCCTTCGGGAGTTGGTTAAGCTTGGCAAAAAAGTATTCCCCCAGCCTGACCTGGTTGAATTAATACAGGATAAACGGACACAAAAGGAATTTTTTATTGCACATGATATTCCCACGGCCGAATTTATATTAACTAAAAACAAGGAGGAGATAATACGGCATAAGGCATATTTGCCGGCCGTGAATAAATTGGCCAAAGCGGGGTATGATGGCAGAGGAGTTCAGATACTTCAAACAGAGAAAGATTTCGACAAAGCATTTGATGCTGCCGGCCTACTGGAAAAGGTTATTGATTTTGCAAAGGAAATTTCTGTTATCGTGGCCCGCAACGAACGTGGCGAAATTTGTTCATACCCGGCTGTGGAAATGATTTTTCATCCTACTCACAATTTAGTAGAGTACCTTTTCGCACCTGCTGATATTGGTGAAACCGTTGCCAGGCAGGCGGACGATATAGCAAGAAAATTGGCTGATAAAATTCAGATTGTAGGTCTTCTTGCGGTAGAGATGTTTGTGACCAGGCAAGGCGAAGTGTTAGTAAACGAAATTGCCCCCCGGCCACACAATAGCGGACATCAAACCATCGAAGCAAATGTAACATCCCAATACGAACAACACCTGAGGGCTATTCTTAATTTACCTTTTGGGGATACCGCCATTGTACTTCCCAGCGCAATGGTTAACCTGCTGGGTGAAGACGGTTATTCCGGGAAAGCCCGATACCAAGGTCTTGAAAAAGTACTCGCTGTGGAGGGAGTGCATGTTCATTTGTACGGGAAAAAGATGACCAAACCGTTTCGAAAAATGGGACATGTAACAATTGTGGATGCTGATGTGGAAAGTCTGAAGAAGAAAGTGAACTTTGTGAAAGAGCACTTAAAAGTAATCACATGAGCAAACCTGTTGTTGGTATTATCATGGGCAGTCAATCGGATCTGCAAATCATGAAAGAAGCAGCCGAATTTTTGGCCGATTTAAAAATCCCGCACGAGCTCACAGTAGTCTCGGCACATCGCACACCACAGCGGATGGTTGAGTATGCCACACTTGCCAGAAAACGTGGGCTTAAAGTGATCATTGCCGGAGCAGGAGGGGCAGCCCATTTACCTGGCATGGTAGCTTCCATGACTTCTTTGCCGGTCGTAGGAGTGCCCATCAAATCCACAAACTCGCTAGATGGCTGGGATTCTGTGTTATCTATTTTACAAATGCCAGGAGGAGTGCCAGTAGCTACCGTTGCATTGAATGGAGCGAAAAACGCAGGTATATTGGCTGCCCAGATTTTGGGATCCTCTGATAAGGTTATAGCCAAGAAACTAGATCATTATAAAGCAGGATTGAAAAAAAAAGTTGAAGAATCTGTACGAAATATTGCACGGAATGGCTGGAAATCGGCAGTTCGAAAGTAAAATGAACCAGGTGTTTTAAATCATCCTTAAAAAAACATAACTTCTGACATCAATACCAATCCAAAAATTGTATGAAGCCTGCAGAGAAAGGATGGCTAAAAGAATATCTTGAGTTCCGCAAAGAGCTGTTGACCGATCTCGCTTCCCATAAGCATAAGTCATCGCATCCCGAGCATTCCTTATACCGCATTGTTCAGCCTACCGGGTTAATGTATGGTCAGTCAATTGATGTGCTTGAGCATCCTGATTCAGAAAATTGGGACCAAAAAGACCGGATGAAGATTTTGCTTGCCGAGAGTCTTATTAGCAGTTCGTTGCTCTTTCATGAGAAGTCGATCAAAAACCCGGATGAACTTTCTGGTGTCATCATGAAAGCCGTGGAGAGTATCGGGAATTTCTATAATATTTTTCCAGAGCTGGCAACCCCTACCAAGACATTATTTGGTAAGAAGAAGACTTCTTTGGAACTGGCGGAGAAAATTCTGGAAAAAAGGATTGAGCACACAAACGCGTACAGCGGAAATTTCTGGTCGCAGTTTTTTCACAACAGCCTGCTGTTTCTTGACATTTTTATTTATGGACAGTGGATTCATACGAACACAGATCGTATCGTTTCGGATTTCTTCAAATACGAACGGGAGGAACTCCGCTTTTCGGTAGTAAAGGTAATGGCAGCAGCAGCTCATGCCAATAGCACAATTGAATTCGAGGAAAGAAGATTACTTGAACACTTTTTGCAGGGGGCAGGACTTACTGCGCAAAAGAAAAAGGAGGCCTTCATCATTTTTGAAAAAGGAATTGAACTTGAAGAGATCAACTTACCAACCAATAACTCATGGATACTAAAGAAATACTTTCTGGAGTTGGCAATTCTCACGATATGGTCAGACAAACGCGTAGAAGAAATTGAACTGAGTTTTTTGAAGAGATTTTGTACCTACCTTGAATTTTCAGAGGATGATCTCGAAAACAGCATGATAGCTATTGAGGGATTTGTTTTGGAGCACTGGGACCAGCTGAATTCTCTGCAGAACAAAAAGGATTACAACCAGGTAAGTGAGCAATTTATTGGCCGCATGTCGCGGATAACCCATAAGAATAAGAACCGACTTGTCAAAGAAGTGCAGGAAAGCGAGGAACTGATGGTATTGTTGAGAAAAGCGAAGTCGAATGAATTATCCGAAGATGAAAAGAGTCACATGCAAGAACTTCTCATTATCATCCTTAAAACTATTCCCACATTTGTGATTGTTTCTTTACCTCAACGGTTTTTAACGCTACCGATATTATTGAAAATACTTCCGAAGAACTTTTTTACGGACAGCCTTAGCGATTAAATAATTTCTCCTGATTTCTCTGTCTTTTTCGGAACAATGATAGAGAAAATAATAGATAAGGTAAGGGTTAGGATGATGACTGTAAAGGATAATCCAATATGTATTTCGATATCAAAAATTTCGAGTAGCATTTTTGCTCCAATAAAGAACAAGATGATAGAAAGTCCCTTTTGCAGCAAGTAAAATTTATCGATAACTCCCGCCAGTAAGAAGAACATGGCACGCAAACCCAGCACGGCAAAAATATTAGATGTGTAAATAATAAACTCATCCTGGGTAATGGCAAAGGCTGCGGGTATCGAGTCAACCGCGAAAATTAAATCAGTAGTTTCAATTAGGATAATGATCAGGAAAAGAGTGGTGAACTTCAAACCATTTCCCACTTTTACTATAAACTTACCACCCATGTCATCGGTGGTTAGTGGTAGATATTTGCGGCAAATTTTCAGAACCGGATTCCCTTCCGGATCAATTTTTCCTTCGCCATCTTCAAAATAAATTTTAATGCCAGAGTAAATCAGAAACACCCCAAAAATGTATAAGATCCAATGGAACTGGGCAATGAGAAGGGCTCCAACAAAAATGAAGATTCCCCTGAAGATGACGGCACCCAATATTCCCCAGAAGAGAATCTTGTGGTAATATTCTTCTTTAACAGAAAAATACTTCAGGATCAACATAATCACGAAAATATTGTCAATCGAAAGTGCCTTTTCAGTCAAATAGGCCGAGAAATATTCCAGAGCTGCATCGGTTCCCCGCTCAACAAATACGTAAATCAAAATTCCAAAAATAGTGCTAACAAGAACCCAAAAGATGGATTGATAAAGGGCCGATCTGGTAGTGACTTTATGGGCTGATTTATTAAATAAACCCAAATCAACGAGAAGGAAAACAATAATGACTACCGCAAAAACACCAAATAGTATCGTCTCACTTTGGCTATTATTTCTAAACAGGGAGAATAGAAGCATTGATTTTTATCAGTGTTTGATATTCAAAAGAGGTGATTATCGCCCTACCGTGAGAGTGGTAATCACCTCTAATTTTTGGGTTAAAGCTACAAATATAATTTTAACCCAAAAACTTGATTGGCGGTTAATACAAGCAATTAATCAAAAGGAACCCCGTGCATCCTACTTATTGTATGGAAGCCAGTTTAAGCTGACTACGTACGTGGAGGTTGAGTTTAGTCGTTGAAACGTTATGGTTACCCAAGCCGTTTTTCTGCTCAGAAGTGTCTGGCATGAGTTAAATGGTGCGGTTGAAATCAAAAAGTAATTTCTGCCGTGATTGTGTAATGCGTACTATCGCTCAGCATCATTTTCTGATTTCCATCGATAGTGTAGCCCGTCAAATACGGTTTGCCTTTGCTATCGTCAAAATACATTTTTAATATGCGTTTGGTGTTGTAGAGAGAATTCGATTCCTGATAAAGGGCCTCCAGCTTTTTTAGTCTTTTGGGTGAATCCTGGTAAAACAGTCGGAGATAAGGAACCGTGAAGGTAGGCGGGGCTTCATAAGAGAGGATTAACAAATTGCTTTTTGAGTCTTTTGTCCTGTCTTTTACGATGTAAGCATCCCGATAAATCGGACGATTGATTAGATCAAGCTGTCGAAATACATCCAGTTCATGCGACCAGGTCGTGCTATCCGGAACAATAGATGTAGAATCGCTTTTGCAACCAATTGTTGCCTTCTTTTTTAATGAAGCTTTTGACCTGGTAAGGTAGGTAACTTGCGCGTTCACCAGACTGTCGAAATCCTGGTAACGTTTTTCCTTAGCGTTTTGCTTTTGGCAGCCGGCCCCAAGCAGGCTAACAAAAAGAGCGAACGTGATGACTCTCATCTAAGCCTCTATCAAGATTGAGCCGCTCATTTCTTTAGGAATAGGAATGCCCATTAGTGTTAAGATGGTTGGTGCAAGATCGCCCAGCCTTCCATCTTTAATTTTTCCTTTATACTGATAATCCACAAGAATGCAGGGGACTAGATTTGTGGTATGTGCAGTATTAGGGCTGCCATCATCATTAATCATATAGTCGGCATTGCCATGGTCGGCAATAATGATTGTGCTGTATCCATTTTTCAAAGCTGCCTTGGTCACCATTTCAGCGCACCCGTCTACCGTCTCTACTGCCTTCACTACTGCTGAAAAAACACCGGTATGACCTACCATATCAGGGTTAGCAAAATTGAGGCAAATGAAACTCGCTTCTTTCTTATCAAGTTCAGGAATTATTTTATCGCGGATGTCCGCTGCGCTCATCTCCGGCTTGAGATCGTAAGTGGCCACTTTTGGCGAAGGAGCCATGATACGGGTCTCTCCGGGAAATACATCTTCGCGTCCGCCAGAAAAGAAGAAAGTGACATGAGGATATTTTTCTGTTTCGGCAATCCTGATTTGCTTTTTGCCAGCTTTGGCTACGATCTCTCCCAGGGTATTTTCCAGATTGTCCTTGTCAAAAATCACCTTAACATTTTGAAAGGAGTCATCATAATTTGTTAACGTGATGTATTCCAGCTTAAGCTTCTTCATACCCTGTTCGGGGAAGTCTTGCTGGGTAAGAGCCTGTGTGATTTGCCTTCCGCGGTCCGTCCGGAAGTTGAAACATAACACCACATCATCTTCATGGATAGTCGCAAGCGCATTATTATTCTTATCTACGACCACAATGGGTTTGATAAATTCGTCCGTCACACCGGCATCGTACGATTTTTCCATGGCTGTGATGGGGTCAGTCGTTTTTTCTCCAATGCCATAAACCATCAGATCATAGGCAAGTTTTACGCGCTCCCATCTTTTGTCTCTGTCCATTGCAAAATACCGGCCCACGATACTTGCCAGTTTGCCAGTTGTTTTGGAAAGATGTTCCTGAAGGTCCTTCAAATAGCCTGCGCCACCTTTCGGATCGGTATCGCGTCCATCGGTAAAGGCGTGAATGAATAGATTTTTTATGTTATTATTATGTGCAATGGTAACAATTCCTTTGAGTTGCTCAATATGAGAATGAACGCCACCATCTGAAAGTAAACCTATTAAATGAACTGATTTACTCTTGACTTTCGCATACTTGAATGCATCCAACAAAACCGGATTGTCATCTAATTCATTTTCCTGAATGGCCTTATTAACACGCACTAAGTCTTGATAAACAACTCTGCCCGCGCCAATATTCATGTGGCCAACTTCCGAATTGCCCATCTGTCCGGCCGGCAGCCCAACCGCAAGACCAGAAGCCTCAAGTGTACTGTGTGAATATTTGGTATAAAGAGAATTAATGAAAGGTGTTTTTGCCTGGTCAATGGCAGAAACCTTTGGGTTTTTGGCGATGCCCCATCCGTCCAGGATCATTAACAATACTTTTTTGTTCATGAGAAAAGACTTTTAAAATAGAAGTGCAAATATAACAGTGATTCATGGCATTTGCGCGTTATTCTGCCTTTCTGATTCAGATACTGACTGTTTTATACAAGTGGGTCATAGGATAAATGAAAGTTCCCTTCAACGGTTTTTTGCTAAGCCGCAATGAATGGCATAATTTTGGACTAACATTACGGATAATGAATATAAATCGAGCTCATGCTATTATACTTTTTCTGCTCGTGCTGGGTTTGACTGGAAGCGAATTGTATGCTCAGGCTGATATTTTCACACCTTTCAAAGAGGTGATCAAAGCTGGAAACTCCAAGGAAATGGTCAAGTTTCTAAATCAATCGGTGGATATGAACCTTGATGGTGAAGTAAATACCTATAGCAAAACGCAGGCAGAATTTGCCCTTCGCGATTTTTTTAAAAAACATCCTCCTAAGGATTTTAGTATTGTGCACACCGGCTCGTCAAAAGGAGGATTGCAGTTTGCAATTGGCCGTTATCTCAGCAATAATGAGAGTTACAGCGCCCTCATACGCGTGAAAGAAGTCGGTGAGAATTATCTCATACATGAAATCAATTTTGTAAAAGAGTAGTGACAAGCCAACAATTTTGTCGGTCTTTGGGATGCAAACGGTTCTGTTTTAAAATTCAAATAAATTTTGAACTTTAAATTTTGAGTTGGCTATGCACCGTCCCTCTTACCTTACCGAATCAGCCATCTCTCACTTTATTACATCTGCACTTGGAGAAGATATTGGCGAGGGCGATCACTCCTCGCTGGGAGCTCTGCCTATAGATCGTTTAATCAAAGCGAAACTTTTGATCAAAGACAATGGTGTACTGGCAGGTTGTGAAATAGCAACAATAATTTTTCATCAGATTGATCCCTCTCTTCAGTTGGAATATTTCAAACAAGATGGAGACGAGATTACAAAAGGAGATATTGTTTTTATTGTGACCGGATCGGCCCGGGCCATTCTTTCCACAGAACGATTAGTACTAAACTGCATGCAACGAATGAGCGGAATAGCTACCTATACCAGAAAATTGTGCAAGATGATTGAAGGCACTACTGCACAACTTATGGATACGCGCAAGACTACTCCAAATTTTAGATTGCTTGAGAAGTGGGCAGTGGCAATTGGAGGAGGGAAGAATCATCGCTTTGCACTTTATGATAGGGTGATGTTAAAGGACAATCATATTGACATAGCGGGCGGAATACCGCAAGCCATTGAAAACACAAAAAAATATCTGGCTTCCAAAAACAAAAGCCTGAAAATAGAGGTGGAGACACGAAGTTTGTCTGAAGTTCAACAAGTGCTGAATGCGGGTGGCGTGGATGTGATCATGTTAGACAATATGAGTGTGATAGAAATGAAAAAAGCGGTTAACTTAATTGGAGATCGTTGTAAAACCGAGGCCAGCGGAGGGATTACGGAAGATAATCTCAAGGAAGTTGCAGAGTGCGGAGTGGATTTTATTTCGGTTGGCGCATTAACACATTCCGTAAAGAGCCTCGATTTAAGTCTTAAGTATATTTCTTAGCCGGAGGTTGTCAAGCGTGAACATTCTGAAGAGTATTCCATCCTTCAAGGAATTTCCAGTCTCGCAATTAAAAATTTCCATTAACTTTCAGCATGATGCGTTTTATTTTTTTGTTTTCTTTTAGTTTAATTCTTTTCCCGGCTCTTGCACAAGAACCATCTGGCCAAGATTCTGTTCGCAGGCTTGACGAAGTTATTGTAAAGGCTTATGGTGCGGATAGGGCTTTAAATGAAGTGCCAGCGGCTATTGCAGTAATTGACACAAGGGAATTATATAGATTCAACAACACCTCTCTGTTGCCGGCTTTCAACACCATTCCGGGCGTTCGAATGGAAGAACGATCACCTGGAAGTTATCGATTGTCAATACGCGGCAGTACCCTGAGGTCCCCCTTTGGGGTGCGGAATGTAAAAGCGTATTGGAATGGATTGCCATTTACGGATGGAGGTGGTAACACTTACCTTAACCTTTTGGACCTGAATTCAATCAACAATATTGAAATCATTAAAGGCCCTGGTGCAAGTTTATACGGTGCCGGTACAGGGGGCGTTGTACTGCTAAACTCCGAATTAAAAAGAAAGGAAAATGTTGACATTCATTTCATGGCGGGAAGCTATGGGTTAATCAGATATGGAGGGTCGGCACAAGGGCTCTTTAAAAAAGGTATGGTGAAAGTTTCAGTAACACAACAGCAGTCGAATGGATATCGGGAACAAACTGAGATGTCAAGGCTGGCAGCGCAAATTGAAGGAATTGCTTCCATTGGGAAAAGGAGCACCCTGTCTACAATATTGCTTTCATCCAATCTGGATTATGAGACCCCGGGGGGACTAACAAAAGCTCAGTTTGAAGCCGATCCAAAACAGGCAAGGCCGCCTAAAACAACACCACCAACACAACCAGGAGCCGTTGAACAAAAGGCAGCCGTAAAAAACAATACCGTGTATCTTGGTTTTGTCCATGAAGTAAATTGGAATGAAGCATGGCTTACACGAACGGGCGTATACGGCTCAGGTACAGACTTTAAAAACCCCACGATCCGTAATTATGAAAAACGGAAGGAAGGCAATGTTGGAGGCCGAACGGAATCTCAATACAAGTTTAAGAAGGTCAACTGGCAAGGGAAGATAACTTTTGGCGGAGAGTTTCAGTATTTCTATTCTCCGGTTGAAGTATACGGCAATGATAAAGGAATGGCCACCGCAACTATTCTGTCGATTGACACACTTACCTCCAGAGCAGTGCTTGGTTTTGCACAAGTCGATTTGGATTTACCGCATCAGTTTTATTTGACCGTTGGAAGTAGTTCTAATTTTTTGAAGTATCACTTTGAAAGATCGGCACCAACAGTGGCTATACAAGACCGTGCGTTTGAAGCCCAGTTTTCACCACGTATTGCTCTGTTAAAGAGATTAAATCCATCTCTTTCAATTTATAGTAGTGTGAGTTATGGATTTTCGCCACCTACCTTCGCAGAAGTAAGACCGTCTACTGGTAATTTCAACAATGATCTGAATCCGGAGCATGGAATTAATTATGAATTAGGCTTAAAAGGAAGTGCCTTTCAGCAATTGACGTTTGATTTGACAGCTTACAATTTTCAATTGCGCGAAACGATCGTTATACAGCGCACGCCTGATGGGGCAGAGTATTTCACCAATGCGGGGGAAACATCACAAAAAGGCTTTGAAGCTAAAGTATCATGGGAACCCAATTTTGAGAGCAATCACTTCCTTTCTTCCTTTCGACTCTGGAGCAGTTACTCACTTAACAACTATCACTTTAATGACTATATCAATGATGGAAACGATTATTCAGGAAATTTATTAACAGGTGTAGCCCCTACTGTAGTACTTGGAGGAATTGATGTTATAGCATTCCAGAAACTATACACGAATATAACGTTTACGTATGTTGATCATATTCCACTGAATGATGCCAACAGTGAATATGCATCCGAGTATTTTTTATTTGGAGCACGAGTGGGTTACAAAGGGCTAGTCGCGAGGAAACGTCCATTTGAAATCTTTGGCGGTGTCGACAATCTATCAGGTAAACGCTACAGTCTAGGCAACGACCTCAATGCAGCAGGAGGACGCTATTACAATGTGGCAGCCGGACGAAATTTTTATTTTGGGCTTAAGATAGCCCTGCATTAAAACGCGTCTTTTTTTAGAGTTACCTTACTCTGAAAAAAGGTATTATTTACTTAATCGGAAATGATAGATTTTCCGTAACTTCACTCAAGCAAACACAATTTATATATATGAAAATCATACCATGCGCGTTAAGAACGGCTACGGCCATATGTTTTGCCTTCCTGTTGTCATCAGCTTCTTGCAGTCTCTTTGATAAAGTTGATGATGTGAATTTTGATGCCAAACTCCAATTGGAATTTCTTGTTAATGAAACCGCTGTAAATGCAAATCCAGTTAGCTACACAGAAACAAAAACCCTGGATGCCACCCAAAATTCGGATGTGGCTAAATACAAAGACAAGATCAAAGAATTTAGAGTAAATAAAATCAGCTATGTTATTTCTGGCTATGCGGCACCGGGCGCAGTTACATTTACAAATGGAGCAATCACTGTGGCTTCTTCTGGTAAAACTATTGCATCGGCTCCTTCGGTTGATTTACAGAGCACCATCGAAACAGACATGACAACCGACACAGCTGGTATTAACGAGCTGGCGCAAGGATTAAAAGATGATCAAAGTGTAACGGTAAACTTGGGTGGCACGTTTTCTTCTACACCTGTCGCATTTAAAGTTACCGTATATTTTGATACAACCATTACTGCTGAAGTATTGTAGGCTGAAACAGAATCCTCACTGTAAATGCCTTCTCATCAGGAAGGCATTTTTTTGGAGGATATATTTCCTCGTTGGCCATGGCCTTGCACCAGGTGTAAAGAACCGGCAACATCTTTACACCATGATGCTTAATTTTATTTTAGAGGATCTTTAATGATTCTAACACGATGGAAGAAGAGCCCCCAAAAAAAGAAGGTAACGTATACGGTGTTATCTCAGTGATAGCCTGGTTTGCCCTTGCCCTTTTTTGGTCGGTTGACAGTTCCTTTCGATGGATTTTTTTTGGCACAGCAATCGGATTTGGAGTAGTCTACCTTTTGAAGAGGCGTGCTTTCAGTTTCAAGTTGACTGATTTTTTTCAACAGCCACAAAAAGTAAATAGATACAATGCCCCCCAAACAACCACATTAACACCCTCGGAAAAAGGGGCACTTTATTTTGGGGTAGGCACTTTGGTAGCCTTGGTACTTGCCTTTATTATCTATGCTGTTTCCACAGGATTTGAAACTTCTGAAAGGGAAGAGCAATCCTATGAAATAATTCCGGAGACAACTTCAACAACTATTAACAATGCAGATGAAGTGCTGGAGAAAGGAAATAATTTTTATAACAACTCCCAATTTGATTCAGCATTGGTTTGCTATAAGCACGCCCTGGCACTCAGGTCAGGATTTAAGGAAGCATACTATAATATCGCCTTGATTTATTCCGGACAATCGGATTATTCGAATGCCATCCTTACTATGGAAGAATGTTTGCAAAGCCATCCGGATTACGGAGATGGACTACAACTGATGGGAAATTGTTACTCGAGGCAGGAAAAGCAAGAGGAAGCCTTACAATATTATGAAAGAGCCTATGCCACGGGCACCAGGAATGCCGAGTTAAGTCATTATTTGGCGTACTTGTACGACCTGAAAAATAATACCTCCAAAGCAATAGAATTTTACCAGGAAGCGATCCAACAGGATAGCTCTAAGGTTGATGTTTACAGGCGCCTGGCGGAGCTAGATCCCGAAAAAGCAGAGTGGTACATAAAGAAGGCTGAAGCGTGGTCAGTGAATAAGTAAACCCTCATGCCAAAAGCAGGATCAGCGCTATACTTTATTGCCATTATACCCCCCTCACCAATTAGTGAGCAAGCATGGGAATTAAAGAATTATTTTAAGGAACATTATCATAGCAAAGCCGCACTTAACTCTCCTCCCCACATCACCCTCCACATGCCGTTTGAATGGAAGGAGAAAAAAGAAGAAGTGCTGGTTTCAAAACTTGAGTTGTTCTCACAAAATAAGGAAACGTTTACACTTGAATTTCAGAATTTCTATTACTTTGCTCCACGGGTAATTTTCATAAATGTTTTGGAATGTGAGCTCCTAAGGAAGTTTCAACATGAATTGCACCGGTTTTGTAAAGAGGAGTTGAACATTTTCAATGCCCAATATAAAAACCTTCCTTTCCATCCTCACCTGACACTGGCCTTTCGCGATTTGAAAAAGTCAATGTTTGAAAAGGCCTGGGAGGAATTTAAACACAAAGAGTTTTCGGGCTCATTTGTTGCAGATCGGTTCACTTTATTAAAGCATAATAGCAAAGTTTGGGAGCCCTTCAGGGAGTTTTTTGTAAATAGACCTATCTTTAGAAAGTAAATAAACCGTTATGAAAATCATCGTACTAGTAGCCTTACTTTTTGCAACCTTCAGCACATCTGCTCAAACAGGCTCTGAGATATATCTCTTCGACTTGAAGAGTAAAAAAGGTGAAGTCACGATCGCCAACCCAATAAACATTACTAACCATAAAGGGTACGATAACCAACCTTTTTTTGACAGTGAGCATTCACTCGTTTATTATTCATCTTTTAATGAAGATGGCCGTTCTGATATCAAAACATTTAATTACAAAAAGAAGGAGACAAAATCCTTCACCACCACCCAGGAGCGCGAATACTCTCCAACCCTCACCCCGGATAAGCACTTTATCTCCTGTATAATTCAGCGCGACAACAATGCACAGGATTTGGGAAAGTACCCGGTAGGAGGAGGTACTCCTGATATTATAATTGACAATTTGATTGTAGGTTATCACTCCTGGATGGACAATAGCCATCTGGCATTATTTATTTTAGGAGATCCCACCACCCTGCACCTTTATCAGTTGCCAACACGCGAAGACACAGTATTGGCAAACAACATAGGAAGGTCTCTTCATAAAGTTCCTGGAGTACGGGCATTCAGCTTTGTGCACAAAGTTTCTGAGAAAGATTGGCAGATTAAGAAAGTTGACATGAGCACGTTAAAGATATCCACTATTACAGCCACCCTTCCCGGTCAAG
>JBBTBZ010000041.1:0-1901 GCA_038043425.1 Bacteroidota bacterium | reverse complement strand
TGATCTATTCTAAAGAATGTATATGAAGAGAATTTTACTAGCTGTTTTATTTTTTTTCCCTTTTCTTACGGGTGCTCAAAACCTTACTGTAGACTGGGTAAATGCCATTGGTGGTGCCACAGGAGATGAGATAATTCAGAGCACAGTGGTTGACGATTCGGGAAATGTCTATATCTCTGGAAGTTTTGAAGGAACAGTCAATTTCAACCCAAATAGTTCTCCAACCAGCTTAACCTCTGCTGGACTTTCGGATGCTTTTTTTGCGAAATATACCAATGATGGTGTGCTAGTGTGGGTAAGGCAATTGGGCTCAACTGCGGAAGATGAAGTTTATGTGATGACAGTGGATGGATCGAATGTCTACATAGCAGGGTATTTCAATGGCACAGTTGATTTTGATCCCGGTAGTAATGTGGGAAATTTAACATCGGTAGGAGTAAATGACATTTTTTTTGGAAAGTACTCTTCTGTGTTGGGTAGTTTGGTGTGGGCGGATGCGTTAGGATCGACAGGCTTTGACGCTGCAATTGCCATTAAGGTTGATCCCTCCGGAAATGTTTATGTGGCAGGGTTCTATGATGGAACTGTAGATTTTGATCCCGATAATTCTGTTGTCAATTCCAAAACTAGCGTAGGCGATTTTGATGTTTTCTTAGGTAAGTATTCCTCAGCAGGTGATTTGGTCTGGATTGATACATTTGGATCAATTGGACAAGACATTGGGATTAGTATTGACATTGACAATTCCAATGTTTACATAAGTGGTTATTATTCTGATACTATTGATTTAGACCCTGGGGCCAGCGTGTCAAACACAACAAATCAAGGTGGAAGAGATGGCTTCTTTGCAAAATACACTTTATCGACAGGAACTTTGGCTTGGTGGGCTACCATTCGTTCCTCTGGAGATGATCAGATAACAAGTATATTAACAAGTGGCACTGACATTTATTTAGGAGGAGTGTTTTCAGGGTCAGCAAATTTTTTCTCTAATAGTGGAAACATTTCCAAAACCTCAAACGGAGGCACCGATATTTTCATAGCGAAGTATGATGGCGGAACAGTTCTTCCGACATCAACATGGATAAACACCATAGGAGGATCACTGGATGATCGTACTAATCTTATGGCACTTGATGCTTCAGGGAATGTTTACAGTACTGGTTACTTTCAGGGTACAGCGGATTTTGACCCATCCTCAAGCATTACTGATTTAGTTTCCAGCGGTGGACAAGATATTTACATTGCTTCATATGGTTCAGCATCTGGCTCACTTATTATTGCCGAAAAAATAGGGGGTTCTATTGACGATGAGGGTACCACTATAGCTCTTGATGCATCGGATAACGTATATGTCGGTGGGTATTTTCAAAATACAGCGAGTTTTGATCTAACCTTTTCTTCACAAGATAAAACCTCTCAGGGTTTTTGGGATGGTTACATTGCAAAGTATTCCCAATCTTCATCATTAGCACCTGAGCCAACAGCCCAGTCCCCAGGTCCAATTACCTTTTTTAATATCACCTTCGACTCTTTTGATGGGAACTTCCCCGTTCCAAATCCCGCACCGGATGGTTATTTAGTACTGATGTCTGCTAACGTCCCTCCTGACTTTGTACCCGTGGATGGAGATGCATATGCCTACAACCAAATAGTTGGCACAACTGCAACTGGCGGAAATGACATTTACGTTGTTCAAAACACAAATTCTCCATCCTTTAGTATTGTTAATGTCGTTCCTCCTGTTACTATATTTTTTAAAGTTTATTCATATAACGGAAGTGGCACATCAATAAATTATCGCCAAGTAATTCCACTGGAAGGAAATGTGTCTCTTGGTACTCCTGAGCCAACATCCCAGCCGACAAATCTTTTAATTTCAAATCCCACCTCTACCTCAT
>JBBTBZ010000040.1:0-4662 GCA_038043425.1 Bacteroidota bacterium | reverse complement strand
AAGTGGGCCCTGCTGGGAACGATCCAGCGACCCTCAGATTATGAGTCTGATGCTCTAACCAGCTGAGCTAAGGGCCCTTTTTCAACTATTATACCTCCAGATTCCATTAAATCCAGAAGTGAGTATTAAAAAGAATGCAATTCTAAAGATTTAACATTGATTAAACAATTCAGATGAGTAATAACTGTCTCCAAATGACCTATACTTCAAGTATACTGACCCTGCTTAGTGGATCATCTATTGAGCAGATTTAAATCCTTTAAACTGGACATCTCCACACTATTAAATAACAGTTCCTCCATCAGCCGTAAAGACTGCCCCCGTGCAATAGCCGGATATTGGAGAGGCCAAATACAACGCAAGGCCTGCGATCTCTTCGACAGTACCCATTCGTGCGATGGGCAATCTTTTTACAAACCGATTAAGTATTTCTTCATTTGACCAGAGTGCTTCCGAAAATTTAGTCTTGACTAATCCAGGGCAAATAGCGTTTACACGGATTCCATCTTTGCCCCACTCCTTCGCTTGTACCTTGGTGAGCATGTTTAGGGCAGCTTTTGAGATGGAGTACAGGCCCAGACCAGGATCGGGGGTGAGTCCCGCAATGGAACTTATGTTGATCACAGAACCTCCATCTCGTTTCTTCAGATGGGGATGGGCAAAATTAGAAAGGACAAACGGTGCCTTCACGTTAACACCCATGATTTTGTCAAATGCCCATTCCTCTGAATTCAAAAGCGGTCCATAGACTGGGTTAGTTGCAGCATTGTTGACCAAAATATCAAGACCACCATATGTTGCAATTACCTTTTCAATCAATTCCTGACATGACTTCATATCACCAGCATTTGCGGCAATGCCGGTACACTCTCCGTTAGTTTCCCGAATACTCCTTGCAACCACATCAAGTTCTTCCTGTTTGCGCGAGTTAATGACCACCTTAGCGCCATAGGCCGCGTAAAAACGCGCAATAGCTCCGCCTATTCCTTTACTGGCTCCGGTAATCAGAGCCACTTTTCCAGTGAGGTCAAATGCTTCTTTATAATTCATACACCATTCATACTATTTGAATGTACAACAAATGTTTGTTTAATCGTTTGTGTGAGGCCAATTAACTAACATAGAAAGTCCTTAAGAAATTAAGATTAATTCTATCTACTTTTAGCCATTTCAGCATGCAAGCCATAGCATTTTATTTGACCTATCCGTTCATCTATCTGATTGCCTCGTTGCCATTTGATGCGCTTTACAAAGTTTCAGACATTCTATACTATTTGTTACGCCTCACCGGATACCGCCAGAAAGTAGTTCTGAATAACCTTCGTAACTCCTTTCCTGAGAAAAGTCCTTCAGAAATTGAAACTCTAAGTAAAGCATTCTACCGTTATTTATGTGACTTGATTTTGGAAACCTTGAAAACGCTAAAGATGACGGAACAGGAATCCAGGGATCATTGTACCTTCCATACTCCAGAATGGTTGAACAAACTATATGATGAAAAAAAAAGCTTCATTATTGTAATGGGACATTACGGTAACTGGGAATGGGCAGGCCCCAGCTTTACACTCAATACTAATTTTCAGTTAGTGGTCATCTATAGACCATTGACCAATACCTATTTTGAAAAGATGATGGTAAGGACGCGAACGAGATTTGGCACCCGCATAACGCCCGTCAACTTAACCTTGCGGGATATGGTAGCCAACCGAAAACTGGTGACAGCAACCGCCTTCATCGCTGATCAAACTGCACCCCACGATAAGGCCTATTGGACAAGTTTCTTGCATCAGGATACTGCAGTGTTTACCGGGCCGGAAAAATTGGCGATCAAGTTTGATTACCCGGTTGTTTACATGAATGTAAAACGAGTACGCAGAGGATATTATGAGGTTACTCCTGAGATGCTATTTCCAAAACCTCAGGAAACAAAAGAGAATGAAATTTCAGAAGTGTTTATGAATCGTCTGGAGAGGGAGATTCTGCAAGACCCCAGCATCTGGCTGTGGTCACATCGCAGATGGAAACATGCTCGCCCATTGCACTAAAAATAAAGTAAAGATAATCAGTTAAACTTTTGCTGATTGCCGGCCCTTATGAAGACCCGATATCTTCCAGATCTCCTATCTGCTTAAGGTAGTCAAATGTTTTGAGCGCTTCTTCTTCATCCACCATTCCAATCGCTACACCCACATGTACCAATACATAGTCGCCAATCTTTGCTTCCGGAACCATACATAGATTTACTTGTTTCAGTATGCCCCCAAAAGAAACACGGCCAAAACGAAAGGTTTCATCCAATTGATCAGTAATGGCAATAACTTTTCCGGGTATGGCTAGACACATATTGATTTAAACTTTTTGACTATTAATGGCGAGACTTTCAACTTTGGATCTCGAACTTTGAATCCACTTATACCATTGCTCCATTCCTTTTCCGGTGGTGGCCGATAATTCGATGAATATCATTTTGGGATTAGCCCTTTTGGCGTATTCAATAACTTTTGCTATACTGAAATTGACGTATGGAAGGAGATCTATTTTGTTGATGATGCACACATCTGCAGACTGAAACATATCTGGATATTTCAACGGTTTGTCATCGCCTTCTGTAACACTGATGATGACTACGCGGGCTGATTCGCCCAAGTCGAACAACGCGGGGCACACAAGATTACCGACATTTTCTATAAAGACCACGCTTTGATCGGTTGGCTCCAATTTGTGCAGCGCCCGATGCACCATGTCCGCATCCAGGTGGCATCCTTTTCCTGTATTGATTTGAACAACAGATGCACCTGTGGCTGCAATTCGATTCGCATCCTGCAAGGTTTGCTGGTCCCCCTCAATAACAAAAAAAGTTGATCTATCATTCAAATCCATCAACGTCCGTTCCAGCACAGTTGTTTTACCGCTGCCAGGAGAACTCACCAGATTAATGGAGAAAATACCTTGCTCTGCAAAGTGACTGCGATTATGACGGGCTTGTAAATTATTTTTGGAGAGTATGTCTTGCTCAACTTCAACGATAGTTTTAGAACTTGATGTGGAATAATCATGGTGATGATGTTGGTGAGCTTGTAGTATTGAGCTATGTTCAATAGGTTTGAATACTTGAAAATCATCTCCTACTTTAGTGATAGTCACTCCGCCAGGTTGGTCACATCCGCATGTGCTACACATTTGATTTACGATTTTAGATTTGTGATTTAAGAAAGTACAAGTGATTTTACACGCAACTCTTTCCCTTGAATGAACTCATTTAAATATCCTTCGCAAACCGGGCATTGTTGAAAGGCTTCTGTCACCTGAAATTCGGAGCCACACTCCAGACATCGTGCTTTGGCTTGGATTCGGTTTATCTGACGCACAGCATTCGAAAGTACTGTATTTCGTACCCCCGCATCCCAGGCGAAATCCAATGCTTCAAATTCTATCCCTGCCATCGTGCCAATATCAAGCTCAATTTGATCAATATGATGACCTTGTTCCTTCTTCAACTGTTCTTCAGCGATGTCCACAATACCCATTACAATCGATAACTCATGCATATCCTAAAATTATCGGGTTACGTTTTTCTTACGGTTAACAAGCCAGGTAAGCAAGACCACCACAGTAGCAATCGCCAGGGTGATTGGCAAAGAATGCTCTGGATTATTAGCATAATGACCGGGGCTTAATGGATTGTCATGGCCATGACCAGCGTGAGCAATTGCAGATAGTGGTGAAAGTGCAACCATTGCACTTGCTAGGATTTTAGAGACTGTTTTCATACGCAGTTTATGTTTATTCCAATACTACAAGGTTTCACTCTTCCTTCTAAATAAAAATGATAAAAATCATCAAATCCCTTGCAATTGGTCATAATGTGATCATTAGGATATAGCTATACTTGGCTACTTTTTTAGTTGGTGAAATCGCCTCATACGTAAAGTAATTATACACAAATAAATACTTGCATTATGATAACTGAAGTGTCTACCCTTCGAAAAACGTATTATGAAGAATTGAGTGAGAAAGGTTATTCGCGCAGGGACTTCATGAAGTTTTGTACCCTGTTTGCAGCCTATATGGGATTGCAGTCATCTGGTGCCGCCCAAATCGCAAAGGCTTTGCAATCAACACCTCGTGTACCCGTTATCTGGTTGCACTTCCAGGAATGCACCTGTTGCAGCGAATCCTTCATTCGTTCATCGCATCCCATTGTAGCGGATATCATCCTTGACAAACTTTCATTGGACTACACCGAAACATTGATGGCTGCAGCCGGGCACCAGGCCGAAGAAGCCATGCAAAAAACCATGAAAGACCATTATGGAGAATACATACTTTGTGTGGAAGGCTCCGTGCCGATGGCGGGTAATGGGGAATATTGCTGCATTGGTGGAAAATCAGCGTTGAATATTTTAGAAGAAACAGCCGCAGGTGCCAAAGCTATTATCTGTTGGGGTAGTTGTGCAAGTAATGGATGTGTGCAGGCTGCCAAGCCAAATCCAACCAGGGCCACTCCTATTCATAAAATTATAAAAGGAAAGCAAATCGTAAAAGTACCAGGCTGCCCTCCAATAGGAGAAGTCATGGCAGGTACACTCGTTCACTTGATTACATTCGGCCGTTTGCCTGAGCTTGATGGTATTGGCAGGCCCAAAGCATTCTACTCTAAAC
>JBBTBZ010000039.1:0-47446 GCA_038043425.1 Bacteroidota bacterium | reverse complement strand
TTACTTATGCTTTAAGGTCTTTTCGTCAGAAACGGTAAGTTTCTTTCTGCCTTTTCTCCTGCGTGACGCCAAGACCCTACGGCCATTGGCTGTTGCCATTCTTTCGCGGAAACCGTGCTTATTCTTTCTTTTCTTGCGGGAAGGTTGGAAGGTACGTTTCATTGTTGTTATCTGTTAATCCCTGCCTACCGGCAGGCAGGCTTTAATTTTTTTAAGGGCTGCAAAGATGATCAGGATTTTTTTGATTTCCAATCCTGAGTTGAGGGTTTGATTGGATTTCTACCCAACTGGCCTCATCCGGTAGCAGATTGGAGGTACTTGGCAGCCATCTCTAAAAGGTGAGGGAAAGCAACCTAAAAAACGGTATTAATTGGGAGGATCTGATTCCAATCCAATATAAAAGCGAGATTTTTATTGATTACACAAGCTCCTTTAAAATCTTGAGCACCTGTTGTGTTTGGAGCCTTGGGCCAAATTGAGACACCACTTTAGAAGAAGCCAATGAAGCCAACTTGCCGGCCTCGGCATAACTATGGCCGTGCGTAATGGCATATAAAAATGTTCCCGCAAACATATCGCCTGCTCCATTCGAGTCGATCGCCTGCACCTTATAGGGCTCTATTTGAATAAAAGTATCACCATCAAAAATCAAAGCTCCATTGGAACCCATCGTCATAACAAACCGCTTAGCAGCCTTTTTCAAATTTTCCCGGGCTTCCTTTATGTTACTTGCACCTGTAAAGATGAGGGCTTCTTCTTCATTGCAGAAGAGAAGGTCAACACTGGCGCCTACAATCTCCTCCATTTGGGGAAAAAAATATTTTACCATGCTTGGATCTGAAAATGTAAGAGCCACTAAAACTTTATTGTGCTCTGCCACTTTTTTGGCGGCTTTCATAGCTTCCAAACCTTTAGGGCTTGCTACGAGGTAGCCCTCCAGATAAATATATTCAGAGTTAATTATCGCTGCTTCATCAATGTGCTCGGGCGCAAGGAAAGAACTTACTCCCAAAAAAGTATTCATTGTGCGCTCAGCATCTGGACTCGTCATCACCAAACAACGGCCACTTTCGCCTTCAGGGCAATTTTCAAGTGTTAGATTAGTATCAATGCCGTTTGCCTTCAAATCATCGAGAAAAAATTTCCCCAACTCATCCTTCGCTACCAGGCAGGAGTAAAAACTCTTTCCACCATATTGGTTAATGGCGGTAACAGTATTGCCAGCCGATCCGCCTGCCGACATTTTACTCTTATTCATGTCAATGGCTTTCATCAGATGTTGCTGACGCTTTTCATCTACAAGGGTCATCACGCCTTTCTCCACATCATTCTTGGTAAAGAAATCATATTCTACTTCCGTGATAATATCTACAATGGCATTTCCAATACCGTATACGTTATATTTCATAATTGAAAATTATGCGGGCAAAAGTAAATAAAAGATGTGGATGATCGATTCGGATTGGCGTATTCTTGATTCCGGAAACAGAAATGACTAACATCGAATGCGCAATTGAAAAAATTTATTTCCAAGAACTATAATCTTCCACCATTCTATGAAAAAACTATTCTATATCCTCCAGTTCGCACTAAGTATACACGTCTATGCCCAAACAACGGTTATTAAATGCGGTCAATTGATTGATGGTAAATCTGATGTTTCATTGGGAAAAAAAGCAATCGTTATAGAAGCCAATCTTATCAAAGATATTATTGAGTGGGATAAAATTCCTACGCATGTTAAGGTAATCGACCTGTCCACCAAAACAGTATTGCCAGGTCTAATTGATTGTCATACGCATGTTTTGTTGCAGGGTGATATAACTTCTGAGGAATACGATGCACAATTATTAAAGGAGAGTATTCCATACCGAACCCTTCGGGCAAGTGCTGCTTGCAAAGTTGCCTTGATGAATGGCTTTACCACCATTCGCGATGTGGAAACTGAGGGTGCCATGTATGCCGATGTTGATGTTAAAAAAGCAATTAACAACGGGGTAATTGCAGGACCCCGAATGTTTGTATCGACCCGGGCAATTAACACTACCGGTCATTATAGCATTGGTAATAGTGAATACAGTTGGGAACTACATATGCCAAAGGGAATTCAAGAGGTGACCGGAGCCGATGAAGCCCGAAAAGCCGTTCGTGAACAAATTAGCTATGGTGCTGATTGGATTAAAATCTATGCTGACCGCAGTTATTATCGCAAAGCCGATGGTTCATTTGGCAGCTTGCGAAATTTCACAGATGAAGAAATCGAAGCCATTGCCGATGAAACTATTAAATCCAGAAAAATGCTTGCCGCACACGCTATGACACCTGATGGAATAATTCATGCCTTACAGGCAGGAGCACGTACGATTGAACATGGCTCAGCCATGAATGAAGAATGCATGGATTTATTTGTTTCGAAAGGTGCCTTTTGGGTACCCACGCTAACCGTAATAGATTATGTTGCCGAAGGCAGAGCTAAATTAGGAGCAGTTAGTTATTTGCAAATGTATCAGGGTGTACAGCCACTTTTTAAAAAGGCAATTCAGAAAGGCGTTAAAATTGCTTTTGGCACCGATGCAGGTGGATTCGACTGGTTCAAAATTCCACAAGCCCGTGAATTTAGTTTTTATGTAAAGTACGGTATGACGACTATGCAGGCAATACAGACTGCAACAACTGTAGCTGCTGAGCTCCTTAATAAAACCGGGCAGCTTGGTGAAATTAGTAAGGGGGCATATGCCGATATTATTGCTGTGGAAGGAGATCCACTTCAAAAAATAGAAGCAATGGAAAAAGTCATTTTTGTAATGAAAGATGGCAACATGGAGAAACAGTGAATGCGTTTGTGCTTTACTTTCCGTTTGCTTTAATGTTTAACGTCATCTTAAATTTGGCTGCCCTGTCAGGGTAATCGGTAATAAAGCCATCAACACCCATTCCCTTTAATACGAGCATATCGTCAATTTCGTTGACTGTCCAGGGGATTACCCGAAGTTTGATGGTTGAATCTGTTGACGCATTACCGGGAGTCGCTATTGGTGTCACTGTTTTAGCATGCAGATACTCTACCGTTTCATTCGTCAGCAATTTGAAATCCGGACTATAAACGGAAGGGACAAAACCAAGAGCGTTTAAATTATGATCCACAGTTTTCTTATTTTCCACTAAGACCGCCAGGCGAACTTCGGGATGTGTTTCATGCCAGTATTTTAATACACGAAAATCAAATGACTGAATCACCAATCTTTCCAGTGGAATGTACTGATCAACGAGACTAAAAACCCGTTCAGAATATTCCTCGGTGGTTGGATGAAATTTATTATCACCCTGGGGGGAACTTTTGATCTCTATATTATAATCTACTTCGTAAGTGGAAAAATTCTTGATGTGATTTTCAACTGCGATAATTACATCAGAGAGAAGCGGCTTTACGATTTTCATTTTTTGTTGGTCAGGAAATCGTTCATTCCCTTTCGATCCACAATCGTATTGCTTTACATCATCATAGTTCATTTGATAGATGTTATGCTTCAATTCCTCTTTCCTGGGAATTACATTTCCTGTTGGATCGAGGCAAATCTCAGACGACATCCAGGGTTCATGCGAAACGACAACCTGCTTATCTTTCGTGATGACAACATCAAGTTCAATGGTAGTCACGCCAGAATCCAGCGCCATTAAAAAGGCGGGAACAGTATTCTCCGGTTTCAATCCACGCGCACCGCGGTGACCCTGAATATCAAACTTGGGGATGTACACTTGTGCTAACAAAGATTGAGATACTAATAAAATGAAAGATAATACACTAATACGCATACGCAAAGATAATGATTGGTTCGGATCAGTTAAGAGTGATGCCTGCCAATTTATAAAGGGGTGAATTTGATTCAAAGTGATTAGATTTGTTATTGACCTAAACAAACTACATGTCCAACTGGAAAATCAATCTCTCTCTCTTTCTCAACTATTTTGTCTTTGCTATACTACTCAACAGTGTTGGCACCGTGATTTTACAAGTACAAAGTAATTATGGTGTGTCCGAGTCTTCTGCCAGTGTTTTGGAAGCATTCAAAGACCTGAGCATTGCCATTGTCTCGTTTCTGGTGGCTTCCTACATCACCCGGATTGGTTATAAGAATTCCATGCTTATCGCACTTGGCTTTGTCACCACCGCCTGCCTGCTCATGCCTTCACTAAGCAGTTTTACCATGACGAAAGTTCTGTTTGCAGTCACTGGCACATCATTCGCCTTGATTAAAGTGTCCGTCTATGCTACCATCGGTATAGTCACCGACAATAAAAAGGAGCATGCTAGCTTCATGAATTTCATCGAATCCTTTTTTATGGTAGGTATTCTTACAGGATATTTCATTTTCAGTGCATTTGTGGATGATACCAATCCGCAATCAACAACATGGCTAAGTGTTTATTACTTGTTGGCCGGAATTGCCCTGGTTGCCTTTCTGCTTTTGCTCAGCACCAAACTGGATGAATCAACCGTTAAGGCAGATGCATCAAAACCCCTTCTCGAAGATTTTGGTGACATGATTAAACTTGCCATTACACCACTTGTGTTGGTCTTCATAGTCAGTGCATTCACGTATGTACTGATTGAGCAGAGTATTATGAGTTGGTTGCCGACCTTTAATAGTAAAGTATTACATCTTCCGACCACTCTTAGTATACAAATGGCAAGTATTCTTGCAGCCTCCACTGCACTGGGGAGGTTTACTGCCGGTTTTGCGTTGCAAAAAATTCATTGGTTTGCAGTTTTGATTGTTTGTTTAATGGCAGCAAGTGTATTGGTATTGGTTGCTATTCCGTTGGCACAACATAATGGTAGCGAAGTAACCGGCTGGGGCAATGCTCCAGTGGGTGCTTTTGTTTTTCCGTTAATCGGACTATTCATCGCACCGATTTATCCAGCCATTAACTCTGTTATCCTGAGCACACTGCCTGCACGCCAACATGGGCCGATGTCCGGATTAATTGTGATTTTCTCTGCGCTTGGTGGAACGACAGGCTCTATCATTACCGGAAATATTTTTGAGTCCTATGGTGGGCAAACGGCTTTTTATTTTTCGCTAGTACCTATTGGGGTTTTAATGGTCTGCCTTTTTTTCTTTAACAGGATACAGAAGAAATCAGAGGCAAAGATTGAGTTTAGTTCGAAAGGTGAACATTAGAGAGTTGGCAATAGGCAAATAGGCAATTGACAATGCTTAGACTAAAATAATGATATGAACTCAGATGAAGAAAAATTCAGCGATGATCCTCAGGAGAACCTTCGTATGGAAAATGAATTGCTGAAACTAAAACTGCAAGCTCAGTTTGGAGCTAAGCTAGGCGAAGGGGAAACCCTTCCACCCGACATAGAAAACGAGTTCCTTAAAAATGTTTACGCATTCGAACAAAACCTTGGCGAATACAAACCCATAAAAGTAGTTGAGCTTTTAGGATCACCAGATTTCAAAAAAGCAGCTGCATTACCTGATGAGGATTTAAAAAAAGAATACGTCCGGCTAACCGAATTGATGAAACAGAAATCCGTTGCCGTAGATTTTATCCGGCCAAGGGAAGACCGGTTCAAGTACAAGTTCATTACCGAAGAATTGTTTGACCATGAGACGGATAACAGTATGCCTGGCATGACTACGCATTTTATCTATGAGGAATTTCATGCAGATCATGACTTAGATATTCGCAATCGCAGTGATGATTTCTTACGGGATTGGTTCAGGAAAGAATTTAATGAATTTAGTTCCGAATTAGGCCATCAATTTATTTTGGCAAACGGCCAGACATTGACCCGTGAGGAAACGCTGGCTAAAATCCAAAACCTATTTGAAAGTTATACTTCATTCATTAATTGCCAGGTTGCGATGAATGAAGTTAAGTTTCAGTGGAACGATGAAACACAAACAGGCATGGGGCACGCGGAAGGCGGTGTGAGATACGATGCCGTTCTGGAAACGGGAGAAACCATTCATTTTGAAGGGCCATTCAAATTATATTTATCCAATGAAGATGGCTGGTGGAGTATTTTCTATTTTATCTTCCCTGGATTTGAGTGGTGAGGCTTAGTTCGAAGGGCGGACACTATTTTTTAATGTGACGCACAACATGACTAACGCACTTATCCAATTCCTTTTTTACTTCGTGGCCCCAGAAACGGAAAACCTTGAATCCCATCTCTTTTAGTTTCAAATTATATGAATGGTCTCTTTGCATGTTTCGTTCAATCTTGGGTATCCAAAAATCCCTGTTGGTTTTGATCTTCAGCTTTTTTTCTTCCCAATTAAATCCGTGCCAGAATTCACCATCGATAAACACAACAAACTTTAAAACTTTATTTGAGATGTCTGGCCTACCTGGCAGTCGCGTATAATTAACACGGTATCTTATACCGGCTTTCCACAATTCCTTTCTAAACTCTATTTCTGGCTTTGTGCCCTTGCCTTTTATGGTGGCCATTATTTTACTCCTCTGCTTTGTTGTATAAAAACCAGCAGATTCTTCGAACCGCGGCACCTTAATAACCGCTTTAGGATATTTCTTTACCTTCTTCAATTACCGAATATTAGATTTTAATTCCCGATTATAAATAAATGATATATTTGTAACCATGTGTAATGTTTAATAAGCTGGTTATGAAAAAAATCTATACACTCTCAGAAGTCGCTGATTTGCTAGGAAAAAGCAAAGAAACATTAAGAAGATGGGACAATAGTGGTAAGCTAACTGCTGTCCGGGAACCAATGAGCAATTACAGGGTGTATAGAAAAGAGCAACTTAAAATCTTTGATGAACTGGATTTTTTGTTCAATACAGAGGATTCAGGAAATCAGATTAAGCCTGATAGAGATTATTCAGTGCTTGAATTATTTGCTGGGGCAGGCGGATTGGCCATTGGACTGGAAAAGGCAGGTCTAAAATGCATAGCCTTAAATGAGATTGACCATTGGGCGGCTGAAACGTTGAGGATCAACAGACCTAATTGGAAGGTGATTGAAGCCGATATTAGAGATGTAAGTTTTAAAGATCACGAAGGGAAAATAGATGTAGTAACCGGAGGTTTTCCTTGTCAGGCATTTAGCTATGCCGGCAAGAAGTTGGGGCTAAAAGATGCACGGGGAACATTGTTCTATGAGTTTGCCAGAATTGTAAATGAAACCAAGCCGTTGCTCTGCATAGGCGAAAATGTTCGTGGGCTTTTAAATCATGATGGAGGAAGGACACTTCGAGGAATGAAATCAATTCTTGACGAGATTGGATATAAGCCACTCGATGAAAAAATACTTAAAGCTATTTTTTATAAAGTGCCACAAAAAAGGGAACGTCTGATTTTAGTTGGCATTCGAAAAGATATTGATATTGATTTTGGTTTTCCTAAGCCCTACAACAAGGTTTACAATTTAAAAGATGCGCTTAAAGCTGGCGAACTTTATTCCACAGATGTGCAGGAATCTGAAGGGACAAAATATCCGAAAAGGAAAAAAGAAATCTTAACAAAGATACCTCCTGGGGGATATTGGAGAGATCTTCCACTTAAACTCCAAAAAGAATATATGCAAAAAAGTTTTTATCTCGGAGGCGGAAAGACAGGCATGGCGAGAAGGATAAGTTGGGATGAACCAAGTTTAACACTCACCTGTAGCCCTGCACAAAAACAAACAGAAAGGTGTCATCCAGATGAAACAAGACCTTTCACTGTTAAAGAATATGCTAGGATTCAAACTTTTCCGGATGATTGGAAGTTTGCGGGTTCTGTTTCTCAACGATATAAACAAATTGGCAATGCAGTACCCGTAAATCTTGCCAAGGAGATAGGCTATTCAATCGTGAAATTCTTAAACACAACCTACAAGGAATATCAATTGTCTGACAGAAATCAATTGGCAATGGCTTTCGAATAATAGCTTCCGAATCGGATCATTACAAATTATTGCCAGTGGTTTGCTTATTTGCTTACTTTATAAAAGTTAAGCTCAGAATTTTTCTCTTCTGAGCATATCTTTTTAGAAAAAAGAGCAGATTTATGGCAAGATTAAGCTGGATAACAGATAAGGAGTTAGAACATGCAGTGAATCATTTACTATTAACTGCAAGTGAAGCTAAACTTAACACTGAAAAAGAATTCGGTAAAAATGTTATCGACCCATTCTCTGCCCTTTTTGAAATAGCAGGTTTTGAAATTGACTATAATACGTGGATCAAAAGTGAAACAACAAGGCAAGCGCAAAAAACCCTTCAGAATCATATAGGTAATTTTCACCAATTTGTTCTCGGTTCGGTCGATGGCTGGGTCAATATGGAAACGGGAAGTGTCATCGATTTGGTTTCTAAAGAGAAAAAGATAGTTGCAGAAATAAAAAATAAATACAACACTGTTTCTGGTGGTAAGCTCGCTGATCTTTACAATTCGCTAGAGGGTTTGGTAATGCCAAAAGCGAGTATCTATAAAGGATACTCGGCATACTATGTCGCAATCATACCTAAAAAACCAAGCAGATATGATCGTGAATTCACTCCCTCAGAAAAAGAGAAAGGAGAAAAGTGTGTAGCTAATGAAAAAATAAGGGAAACTGATGGTGCTAGTTTTTACAGCTTAGTAACTGGCAGCAAAACAGCTCTTGAGGATTTGTTTCAGGTTTTACCAGATGCTATCACCAAATGTTCAGGTGGTAAAATAAAAATAAAAGAACGAGAGAAGCTGACAGAATTTTATCGGTCAGCTTTTAAGTAACCTATTCTTTCTTGGCCTTGATATTTTTTACAAGTCGTATTTCAAACTCCAAGTAGAGAGCAAGTTTTGCCAAGTAATCTAGAGTGATTGAAAATTTTCCATTCTCAATTTTGGAGATAGTCGAACGGCTAATATTCATCAAATCAGCCAATCCAATTTGATTTAATCCTTTTTGTTCGCGTAAGCTGCGTATATGTTCACCAACGGTACTTCTTAATTGATGCTGCAAGTCTATTAATCTCTTCTTGGTCAAGGTCTAAAGCGGTTTCAAGTTCGTTGATCAATCTAACACAAATTGGTGGAAAATTAAGTCCAGTATTCAAAGCTAAGATATGAGTTCTGCCTGGATTTGCATCTGGAAATATTTGAAGTACGCAATACAATTGTGCCGGATCTTCATCGGGAAAAGGAGTGTGATATCTCACAATATCACCTGGCTTTGTTGGTATCATTGTCTTTCTGAATTTTAGATAAATGTAAAATAAAATTATCAATATGTTCAATATATTGAACATTAATTTTTATCGTAAACGTAGGTTAACTAACCAGTTTTTTAGCTTATAAAAAGTATCTTGGTATCGAATTAAGCTTATTATGAAAGAACCTCAAATTCACGAACTGGGCCCTCTCTTTGAAAATGTTCAATTGAGTAACGCCTTGGGCGATGGCAAAACCTTTCCCGATTGCGTGCCTAAACGCGCGCTTAACGAAATTAATGCCGACTATTTAAGGAGTCGCGCTGATGTTGAATTTGATCTTAGAAAATTCATTGAAGAAAACTTCTCATTGCCCGATGCATACTCCACAGATTATAAAAGCGATGCAGCAAAATCCGCGGCACAACACATTGAAACTTTATGGGATGTACTGACCAGAAATCCAGATGAAGAAGGTGGTTCACTAATTCCATTACCTCGTCCTTACGTTGTGCCCGGTGGGCGCTTCCGCGAGATTTATTATTGGGACAGCTATTTTACCATGTTAGGGTTGCGAGCATCCGGCCGTGTGGACATGATTCAAAACATGATTGATAATTTTTCCTTTCTGATCGATCACGTAGGATACATCCCCAACGGCAACCGCTCCTATTTTATTGGCCGTTCGCAGCCTCCCTTCTTTTCATTGATGGTAAAGCTCCTGCATGATGAAGAAGAGAAAGTTGAGAAGGAAGGAGAAGAGGAAGAAGAGGGCGCACTTGTTAAATACTTACCTCAATTGGAAAAAGAATATCAGTTTTGGATGAAGGGAACTGATTTACTCACTGTCAATCATTCATCACAACATCGCGTAGTGCGTATGGATGACGGATCCATTCTCAACCGGTATTGGGATGAGCATAGCACACCAAGACCAGAAGCCTATAAAGAAGATGTAGAACTCTCCCATCAATCCAAACAAAAACCTGAAGACCTCTTTCGTCACCTGCGCGCTGCGGCTGAATCGGGTTGGGATTTTAGTACCCGCTGGTTTAAGGATGTAAAATCATTTGCCACCATCCATACCACTGAAATTATTCCAGTGGATTTAAATTGTTTGCTCCTTCATCTCGAACAAATTTTATCAGAAGCGTATCAACTTTCTGGAAACAGTTTGAAATCGGCAGAATACTTATCGCTATCCTCTAAAAGAAAAAGCGCCATCAAAAAATATTGCTGGAGTGAAGAAAGGAAATTCTTTTTTGATTTTGACTTTGTCGCTAACAAGCAAAAAGAACATTACACCCTTGCGGCATCGTTCCCTTTATTCTTTGAAGTTGCATCTCCAGATCAGGCGATCTCGGTTGCCGAAATATTTCATGATAAATTTCTAAAGCCTGGTGGTATGACTACCACGCTGGAACATAGTGGCCAGCAATGGGACGCACCTAATGGCTGGGCCCCTTTGCAGTGGATCGCTTACAAAGGCTTGCTCAATTATGGCTTAGATGAGTTGGCTAATCATTTAAAATCAAATTGGACAAACGCTAACCTTAAAGTATATCAGAATACCGGAAAGATGACGGAGAAGTATGATGTGTGGAGCGATAACGCAGAAGCCAGTGGTGGTGAATATCCAAACCAGGACGGATTTGGTTGGACGAACGGTGTGTTTTTAGCGATGATGAAAGAACAATTATTCTTTAATGATTGAGTTCGTAAAGAATCACGAGTTCATTATGTCCGGAGCCAAAAAAAACTTGAACCATTTTGGGCAAAAATAGCCGGTATCCTCGCGCACTTACTGTCCAGTCGGCATAGATGAGTTCTTTTTCTCCGGATGGAAAGCAGAACATCTGCCCCGGCCAATCGTGTTCTCCCGGAACGTCTCAAAATAATGTTCCCGTGAGTCGGAGATCATTTCGATGCTGACTTTGCAGAACTATCTGCGAAGATGTCGTGAGGCGGTACATTGACGATCGGTGCGAAGAACCGTACCATCAGGAAGATGATCCCGATAAAGGCAAACACAACCGCCAATTGTGCTCCCGATGTCTTCTGTATGGGCTGCTTTGCTTTTACATCGCAGACTTCCCCCGGACAATATTGCGCCTTCTCACCATATATCAGCCGGTAAACTTTACAGGCCAGACAGATTCCAAACACGGACTCAAAGAATAGAAAGATAAGACAGATTAGACATACACCACCCGTAAACGGACCGGTGACATTCATGACGATCAGCAAGACAAACATGGAAGCGGACAATAGGACACCGATGATCCACGCAAATTTCTTTTGTTTCGCGCCCACGTACTCAGGCACCTGGTTGCTCACGATCAATCGGCCGATGATCAGCGTAGGGGAGAATTTTGGATTGATAAACACCCGGATCGCAAAGTCGATGAGAAAAATGGCGATCACATATTTAACCAGTCTGAAATCACCCTTGAATATGATAAGCATCAGCGAGGTATAGATAAACAAAAACATGATTCCCGCTGCCGCCCTGATCTCGCGCTCGTTTAACACAGGGATATTATATCCCGGTACATTTTCACCAAACTGTATAACGTTTTTCATTTCCTTGTGCGGTAAATTATTTAGAAGATGTGAGACTTGAGATATAAGACACGAGATGTAAGACCGAATATTTGAAATTAACGAGCTCCGCAGGGATTTGATAATATCTTATGATATCTCAACGTATATTCTACAGAACCAGCCGTAATCACGTGAAATCTGGTTTTCAACCTCACGCCCCCTTGCCCCCGATGGGGAAACCGCCCTCGCGCCTCTGCGGTGAGAAATTCGTGGTAAAAATTTTTATGACAGAATGTGCATTTCACATGATAAGTATCCTCAATATTCAGAAATCCGTTTGTCTACTAAAGTGAAGATTTCCGGTTATCAACTCAATGGAATACCTTCATGGCAGGAAAACAAATGTTCACAAACAAACGCATCCCTTACTTACTATTTTGTGCAGCCTACATAGGCGCACTGGTGGTCGAGAAGCCGGTTTATACCGGTGAGACGGTGCTCGCATGTTTTTCCTATTTGGGTACGCTTTTTACGCACCTTACCCTTTTTGGCCTACTGATATTGGCCAACAGTTCATTTTTAATTCCCAACCTGTTAGAGAAAAAATTCTTTAGCGCGTATGCCTTCGCGTTGATCGGCTTGATCCTTCTCTATGCAACTTCCATGAACCACTATAACAGCTTCCTCCATGAGACCATCTTCAATGATGAGATGACGGCCACCAGCGGTGGGTATTGGGACAACCTCATCTACGGAACGTGTTGTATGGTTATTACCTCGATGCTATACGTCACGCAGAAGTGGGCGGAGCAGCAAGAACAAGTTAAAAACAGTCAGATCAACCAATTGCAAACCGAATTAAAGTATTTACGACTGCAGATCAACCCGCACTTCCTCTTCAATGGCCTCAACACCGTGTATGGTTCCATTGACATGGGCAACAGCCTGGCCAGAAATATGCTCGTGCAGTTTTCCGATCTTCTGCGATACAATTTGTACGAAGCCGATGTCGATTTGATTGCCATCGACAAGGAGATCAAACACCTCCGCAATTATGTGGCGCTGCAAAAAGCCCGCAGCAATGACAACATGGAAGTTACGCTGGACATTCATTGCGCGGACGGAACCGTTAAAGTCGCACCATTGATCTTCATGGCCTTTGTCGAAAACGCATTCAAATATGCTTCCCGGGATGACAAGGCTATCAACCGGATTGTGATCTCCCTGAAACAGCAATCCGGAAAAATCGAGTTTGTCTGTGAGAATACGTATGATGAAAGTGAGTCTTCAGAAGGTGGAATTGGTCTCACGAATGCAACACGAAGACTGGAGTTATTATACAAAGACCGCTACCAGCTCGATATAAAAAATGTAGATAAAGTTTACCGGGTAGAGTTGACGCTTACGCTATGAAGAAGCTCACGTGTATAATCGTTGACGATGAGCCGGTGGCCAGAAAAATCCTGCAGGAGTTTACCGAGCAAGTGCCGTTCCTGGATCTGCTGGGAAAATTTGAAAGCGCGATGAAGGCTGAGGAGTTTCTCAAAAGCAATCAACCCGATCTTATTTTTCTTGACATCGAAATGCCAAAAGTGTCCGGCTTACAAATGCTCAAGCGGACCAACATTGAGTCGATGGTCATCCTGACGACTGCCTTCCCTCAGTATGCGCTTGACGGATACGAACTCGATATCATCGATTATCTTTTAAAACCTTTTGCCTTGCATCGTTTTCTTAAAGCCGTACAAAAGGCAAAGGACTTCTATGAAATGAAGACTCTCCCGACAGCTATCGGGACGCTGCCTCCCTCCTATATTTTTATTAAAAGCGAAAAACGAATTGAGAAAGTTGAGCTGAACGACATCTTGTATGCAGAAGTGCTTGGAAATTATGTGACCATCTGCACCGAACGCAAGAAGATTATTGCCTACCTCACCATGAAGAGCCTCGAAAGTCAGCTCCCCCCTGCCGAGTTTATTAAAATACATCAGTCCTTTCTGGTGAACCGTTCCAAAATAGAATCCGTGGAAGGCAACGAAATTAAGATAGGCACCAAGTCGTTACCGATCAGTCGCAATTACCGCGACAGCGTGACGAACCTGATCAATCAAAGGTTGTTGAAGAGATGAATAAAGGAGCACAAGGCCTGTCACGAAACTAAAGTGCTTTAACCATCTGGTTTAGTTTCCCCCCTTTTGCGCAAGCGTCACGCTTGCGCTCTTCCACATTTGTACATAAAAAGTACAAGCGAGACGCTTGCACCAGTTTGAGAACGAGGGGGCACGCCATCCTACGCTGAAGCTTCCGCCTACACTTTGTTTCGGACGGACAGGTCGGATGGCACGCCCTCATCAACCAAGTCGTCTGACCACTTTGAGTGGTCGTGACGACTAACCTCCGGCAATAGCTCCGAGTATGACGAAGGGTTCTTCGCCCGAGATAATCTGAGGGGGCAAGGGTGCATCGGGCGGCTCCAGGGATAAATCTTCTCCACAAACATAGTATCGCACAAAGGGCCTGCGCTGTTGGGTGGTGTGATGGCGGATGGTGCCGGCCAGCATGGGATAACGCGCTTCGAGCGCAGTAAGAATAGCGTGTATGGTGATGTCTCCGGAAACGTCCAGTTGTACTTCGGAGTTAATGTGAGCAAGGTTGCGCAGGTGGTATGGGAGTACTACGCGGATCATTTCAACTCCTGAACTTCCACCGAGTAAACAGAAGGCAGATTTTGTACAATGGCATTCCAGCTGTCGCCTCCGTCTGCTGAGGCATAGACTTGTCCCCCTGTGGTGCCAAAGTAAATGCCGCAGGGGTTGAGTTTATCCACGCACATGGCTTCGCGCAAAATATTAACGTAACAATCTTTTTGCGGAAGTCCTTTGGTGAGCGCCTCCCAATTATTTCCCCCGGTGCGGCTTCTGTACACGCGCAGCTTGCCATCGGGTGGAAAATGTTCAGAGTCGCTCTTGATGGGAATAACGTAAATGGTTTCGGGCTCGTGCGCATGCACATCGATCACAAATCCAAAATCGGAAGGCAGGTTGTCGCTCACTTCCGTCCACAACTCACCGGCATTGTTGGTGCGCATAACATCCCAATGTTTCTGCATATACAATACATCGGGCTTGGAAGGGTGCATGGCAATGCGGTGCACGCAGTGACCTACCTCCGCGTTGGGGTCGGGTATATACTGAGAGGATAATCCTTGGTTAACGGCCTTCCATGTTTTCCCTGCATCGTCTGTTCTGAATACGCCTGCGGCAGAGATGGCAATGTATATTCGGTTCTTGTTTTTAGGATCGAGAATAATGGTATGCAATCCCATGCCACCGGCACCGGGTGTCCACTGGGCCCCGGTAGAGTGGCCGCGCAATCCCGATAATTCTTTCCAGCTTTTGCCGCCATCGGTTGTCTTGAAGAGTGCGGCATCTTCCACTCCGGCATACACGGTGTCGGGGTCGGTGAGCGAGGGTTCTAAATGCCAGACTCGCTTGAACTCCCACGGCTTCTGGGTGCCATCATAAAACTGGTGTGTTGTGAGTGGTTTTCCTTCTGCATCGGAAGTGTCGTATGCAAACTTATTGCTTTCGGTAGCGGGCATTCCATCCGGTGTCTTCGTGTCATCGCCCGGTTTGAAACCCGGCTGGAACCAGGTTTTGCCGCCATCATCGGATCGCTGAATGATTTGTCCAAACCACGAACTGGTTTGCGACACATATATGCGATTGGGATCTACCGGGGAGCCCTTCATGTGATAAATTTCCCAGCCGCCAAAGAATGGATCGCTCACCTCCCACTTGGCGCGCTTGCTATCGGAGGTAAGAATGAATGCGCCTTTTTTTGTGCCGACCAGTACTTGGACTTTACTCATATTGGTTATGATTTAATATTTGAAAAAGCTTCGTGACTCTTAGGAACACGACAACGGTTCAATATACTATTTCTTTTAAATAATTTAATTCAATGAAATGAACTTTGTGGCTTCAACTGTAAGCTGTGATTGTTGTTAAATCCTTCAAGAATTTACGGAGCAAGTTCTATTCCTCGATTTGCTGGGAAAATTTGAAAGCGCGATGAAGGCTGATAAGTTTCTTAAAAGCAATAGGACCTTATTTTCCTGGATATCGAAATGCCAAAAATTATGTGACCATCTGTACCGAACGCAAAAAGATTATTGCGTATCTCACGATGAAGAGTCTCAAAGCCAACTGTCCCCAACTGACTTTATAAAAATACATCCTTTCTGGTCAACCGTCCCAAAATAGAATCCGTGGAAGGCAGCGATCTGAAGATTGGCACCAAGTCGTTACCTATCAGTCGCAATTACCGGAAGAGCGTGACGAACCTGATCAATCAAAGGGGTTAAAGAGGTGAACGGACTATATATATGTGGGCTGTACTGGGTTCGAACCAGTGACCCCTACCTTGTCGAGGTAGTGCTCTGAACCAACTGAGCTAACAGCCCTAAAAAACTATAACATGCTGAAGTAACTAGTTGTCAGAATCCTTTTCGTAGATCACTACACCACTCGCTACAAATTCAATTTCTTCTTTTGGTGTTACGATAGCATCAATTTCAGCCTGGGTTTTACCCTCATCTTCCGCAAAATGGCGTAAGGTGGCTACATCTGTAACTTTGCGCTTGGCTACCCCAGAAAACACAACTTCTTTACCATCGGCACCTTCAGTTGGCACAAAAAAGCCATAGTCTTTAAAGGTCACACGAGTGGCAACTCCGTTCTCATCCTGAACAGACATCCAGCAGCCTTTCCTGGCACATGTTTTTTCAATGGTGCCTTTCAGTGTGAGCAGAACCGAATCTTTACCCTCTACCTCTGTACTAAGACCGGCCAATGCCGTGGCATTCTCTGTTAAAATGGAATCTCCGTAGGCGTTAAAGGCGGCCTCTTTTTTGGGTTGACACGCCAGGAAAGCGGTCACCATGACAATCACAATAAGTTGCTTCATTACCTTTTAGGTTATCGTTGAATCACAAAAGTAAAAATGAAATTTGGTTTTTCTAACCCACAAATCCAATTTTCCTAAGCGAGCCATCACAATATGGTTTATTGGAAGAACCTCCACATCTGCAAAAAGCCGTGGCATTGTTCTTACGGGTAACGTTTCCTTTTGAATCTTTATAGTAACGTTTCCAAACATCATTAGAGGGGGCATTTGGTTGTTACGATTGTTTCAGCTTCTATTTTAACTTTCCATCGCCTGCATCGCTGTTCATATAATAACTCAATGCGCCTGATGGACACTTCTTAACCTGATCAATAATGCGTTCTGTGTTTGCTCCTTCCGGTGTAATCCATGGCCGCTTTTGCGGATCAAACACTTCACCCAATCCTTTAAAGCAAATGGCAGAATGGATGCACATGTTTGGCCTCCACCCAATCGTTACCTCTCCGTTGGTATATTTCTTTGTAATGTCTTTCATGGCAGTTAATGGGTAAATCGTTTCCGTTAAAGTGCGGTTGAATTGTACAAATAATTAACTGTTAACGGATATCGTTGTTTCAATTTCAATAGGATTTGTAAACACTTTATGTACCGGACATAGTTTTGCAATCTGAAGCATCCTTGCATGCTGTGCCTCATCCAAATTACCATTTATTTTAATTGCTGTGTGAAGAATTGTTTTCCCCTCACCCTCCTCGGTTGTTACCATTACTTGAATTTCTTTGACATCAAATTTCTTACGGTTGGCATACATGCGCAAGGTGATGGCTGTGCAGGAAGCAAGAGACATCCGATAAAAATCTCCAGGCCGTGGACCTAAATCTTTGCCGCCTGCATCTGCGGGCTCATCGGCAATCAATGTATGGCTGCGTACTTTTAGTTCAGTCTTATAGATTTCGTCTGATATTGTGGCAACAGCAACTTTTTCTTCCTCCATTTTCAAAATGTTTTGTTCATCACGAACTCTTCCTGCAAAAAGCGGAGTCTCGGAGCAAGTTCTCGTTGCTTCAAATGTTCAGGAAGTATTTCTGGATCACCCGGATAACCAATGGCCATCATCGCTCCAAATTCATACGCATCTGAAATATTCAATACTTCCATAGCTCTTTGGCGGTCAAAGCCACCCATTTGATGCACATTCAAACCAAGGTGAGTTGCCTGAAGGGAGAGAAATGCATTTGCTCCGCCCAAATCATACTTGGCCGATCCATTCGGTTGGTCATTTCTGATAAAATTTTTACGGGCTAAACTTAAAATCAACAAGGGCGCATGCTGTGCCCAGGTTTTATTATTTTCATTTAATACATCAAAAAGCTTTTGCCATAACTCCGTCTGATCTTTAGTGGCATAGATGTACATCCATGGTTGCTCGTTTACACTGGATGGTGCCCAGCGCGCAGCTTCAAATAGCGATTCGATTTTTTCTTGTTCGATTGTTCTATCCAGATAAGCCCTACTGCTTCTTCGTTGTTGAATCGTTTCCAGCACGGGGCTCTTAAAATCCGTTGATGTTTGCATGTCAATGCTAGTTTCCATGATCAAGTTAATCTTCTTATGCTCCATTCTAAAATCTATTCTTCAATCAGTATTCCCATTTTCCCTTTTTGATAATCGCGCATGGCTTCCATGATTTCCGTTTGAGTGTTCATGACAAATGGCCCATGTGACACTACCTTTTCATTCAGTGGCTCGCCACTTAATAAGAGCACACGGGTGTCTTCTAATGCTTCGAAAGTTATACCTTCTCCATCTTTCTTAAACATCACAGCATTCAATGATTCAACCAAACCAAATCCTTCCACTGTAAGCTTTCCATCCAACAGGTACAAAAGTGCATTATGACTTTCTGGTAGTTTAACAGAAATTCTACCTCCCTTTTTCAATTCAAAAGATGCTGTATTTACTTCCGTATGTGAAGGTATCCGGCCTTTAATCCCCACTACTTCTCCTGAAAATATGCTGCCTTTTACTTTTCCATCCTCACTCGCGTAGGTTGGTGCCTCATCCGCAGTAATCGGAAAGTAAGCAGGCTGATCCATCTTGTGTGCTGCCGGAGTGTTGATCCACAATTGAATGATCTCTTGCCTTCCACCTATTTCATGAATATCATGTGGTGGCCTCTCGCTGTGGATCACGCCCATGCCGGCATTCATCCATTGTGCGCCTCCGGCATAAATCAAACTGTCATTTCCTCTGCTGTCGCGATGATGCACACCACCTTTGAAAACAAATGTAACCGGAGAAAACCCTCGATGTGGATGAGGGCCAACACCTGCATGATCTGGCTCTAAATGCGTTGGCACTTTCACTTCAGCATGGTGCAAAAGCAAAAAGGGATCAATCTGTTCCACTTGCTGTGTTGGAAATGGCTGACGAACGGGAAGTCCGCCCATGTCTATCATTTCGGCATAAAGTAATCGTGATACGGTTCTATTCTTCATAAATTCTCCTTTTAGTTTTTAAGATGCTGGATTCCTGATGCTAGCCGAGTGATTCAAGAATCCACCATCAAGCATCAAGCATCCAGCATCATTGCATTTATTCCATCGGAATATCCATCAATAAAACTTCGGTGTCGCTATCGGCAGAGATGGAAAGTTTGTCTGTATCCCACACGCCAAGGCCATCGCGCTTGTTAAGTTTCTGTCCACCTGCCTGTCCGGTAGGCAGGTTAATTGTTACATCACCTTCAATCACAAAAAAATAAACTCCATTGCCCTTTTGTTTGATGACATACTCCGTTTGAAATCCCTTTTTTAAGGTGCCCAGATGAAACCAGGCGTCCTGATTGATCCAAACGCTACCATTTTCTTTTGAAGGGCTCACCACTTGCTGAAGTTTGTTGATGCGATCCTCTGGATTTAGAGTTATTTGACTATAACTCGGGACAATGTTTTTGACTTTCGGAAATACCCAAATCTGCAAGAAGTTTACTTTCTTGTCAGCATTTTTATTGTATTCCGAATGTGAAATGCCTGTGCCTGCATTCAGAATTTGAATATCACTTTGTCTGATGACCGTTTTGTTCCCCATGCTGTCCCTATGTTCCAAATCGCCAGCTAAAGGAATAGAAATGATTTCCATATTATCATGCGGATGCGTGCCAAAGCCCATTCCCCCGTCCACAAAATCATCATTCAACACTCGTAAGGCTCCAAAATGCATTCGGGTGGGATCATAGTAATTGGCAAAACTGAAGGTATGACTTGTATCGAGCCAGCCATGATTGGCGTGGCCGCGGGTGGCGGCTTTATGTAGGACTGTTTTCATAATTTCTATCTTTCTTGCTTAAAACGATGATTTAACAAACAAAGTTACAACAATTATTGTATATACAATAGTTTCTTTTTATTTAATTCTACAAAAACGAAACATATGTATTATATTCACGTTTGTAGAACATAACCTTATTTTTTTATGAAAGGAAACTATTTAGGCGAATTAGAAGAGCTTATTTTATTAACAGTCGGCATTCTTCATCCGGAAGCGTATGGCGTGGGTGTGATGGATGAAATCGAAAAACAAGCAGGTCGAAGCTTGAATATCAGTGCAGTTCATGCAGTCCTTACCCGGCTGGAGGATAAAGGCTATCTCAAATCAAAAATGGGAGACCCATCGCAAGAGCGAGGTGGCCGAAGAAAAAGAATTTTCTTGCTTACTGCTGCCGGCAAGCGTGCTCTGGAAGAAGCAAATGAAATGAGGACGCAACTCTTCAATCAGATCCCGAAAGTGGCGTTGCAATTTAGATTAGCTTAAAAAAGTAGGCAGTAAGCAAGGGGCAGTAGGACAGTGATGGTTACTGGCGACTGCATCCTGGCAACTGCCAACTTGAGAACAACAAATAACATGAAACATTCTCCACCCAAATGGGCAGATCGATTTCTGAGATGGTACTGCCATCCGGCTCTGCTTGAAGAAATTCAGGGTGATGCGTACGAACTGTTTTATCGAAAAGTGAAAGGAAATAAAAGTGTAGCCAGCCTTCAATTTATATGGAATGTGTTTCGCTTCTTTCGCTGGAAAAATATTCGCAAAGAACAATCAAAAAATTATTTACCTATTGCTACTGACATGATTAAAAATTACCTTCTTACTGGCTTCCGAAATGCCTTGCGCAATAGAGTCTCCACTTTTATTAACGTGATGGGACTCTCACTTGGAGTTTCCATCGCCATTACTGTCTTCATATTCATCGACAATCAACTGAATACAGACGGTTTTCATGAAAATAAGGATCGTATCTATCAGGTTACAAATCATGTGATGGTTGACAGTAAAAAGGAGGACTGGGGAGATTCACCTATGTTACTTGCGCCTTCTCTTAAAAATGAAGTTCCTGTGATAGAAGAAACGACAAGAATAGAATTTAGCAGTGGTGCAGTCCGGCATAACGATGTAGTTTTCAATGAAAGCATTTGGTTTGTTGATCCGGCCTTTCAAAAGATATTCAGTTTCCCGCTTCGCGAAGGAAATAACAATGCTCTTTCCAATAAATCACAAATTGTTATAACTCACGACATTGCAGTTAAATATTTTGGAAATGATACTGCTTTGGGCAAACCGCTTTCTATTAAGTTTTCTAACAATCAAAAAAGGGAATTCACGGTTGGTGCTGTTGTCGACATGCCTTACAATTCCAGTATTTACTTTTCGATTCTTATTCCGATGGTTGTTTTTGAAGATCTGAAATTTAAGGACGCTTATGATTGGAGTTATCTTACCGATGCAACTTTCATTCTTTTAAAGCCAGGCCACGCCATCAGCGAAGTAGCTGCGAGCATGAATAAATATAAAAACTTCCAAAATTCGTCCTCTCCTGAGTGGCCAATTGAAGATTTTAATTTCCATACACTAAAAGGGCTAGCTCAGAAAAACATGTTGATTATTAGTCCTGTTTCAGGGGGTGCCTCCCATGCAGGTTTAATTGCGTTGGGCACCGTTGCTACTTTATTATTGTTGCTGGCTTGCTTTAACTATATGAATGTAGCCGTGGCAACTGTGGCAACTCGCTTAAAAGAAATTGGTATACGTAAAGTTATTGGAAGTGGCAGAAAAGAATTGATTCAACAATTTCTGACCGAAAATCTTTTGCTATGTACTCTCTCTCTCCTGGTTGGAATTGGATTGTCGTATTACTTTTTCACACCTGCATTAGACGCCATTATACCCATAAGCATACCCTTTGCTTTCTCTTCTGGCAAAGCAATGTTTTTATTTTTTGCCGGGCTGTTAGTATTTGTTGCGTTAGTGTCAGGCGCTTATCCTGCCCTTTACGTTTCATCCTTCCAGCCTATTCAAGTGTTGAAAGGGAAAGAAAAATTTGGCCAGCGCAGTGTTTTCAGTCGCGTACTTCTCACCTTCCAATTTTTCCTGGCATTCACCACCATTGTGGGAAGTTTTGTATTCATTGACAATAGCCTTTATCTAAAAAACAAAGATTGGGGTTATGAACATGCGCAAAATTATGTTGTGTCCATTTCGAAATATGAACAATACCTTTCATTGCGCGATAAAATTTCTGCTCAACCAACGAAGATGAGCCTTGCTGGTTCAGTCAATCATATTGGGTATCAAAACCCTCGCATTTCCTTTGAATATAAAGGGCAGCGTTTTCAATCTATTCATTATAAAGTAGGTTTCGATTATTTAGAAACGATGAATCTAAGATTAAAAGAAGGAAGGTTGTTTAACAAATCAATTCAAACTGATCGTGTGGAATCTGTTGTCATCACTGAACTCTTTGCAAAAAAAATGAATTGGGACCATCCCTTAAATGAAACCTTTGAAGTGGATAGTGTGAAGCGAGTTGTAATCGGTATAGTTGAAAATTTCCAATATGAGGGTTTCTATAATATTATTGAACCCGTTATGTTTAGTAGTACCCCGGAAGAAAATTATAGATTCATTAGCGTAAAAACAGAAGAGGGTAAGGAAAAACAGACAGAAGCGTTTTTAAAAACAACATGGAAAGAAATTGCGCCTGATGATCCGTATACTGGTTTTTTCCAGGATGAGGTTTTCTATGACTTTCATCGTGATAATGATGCGAACACGATGATACTGTCGTTCGTTTCCGGAGTAGCTCTTATACTTTCTTGCCTTGGACTTTTTGGATTAGTGTCCTACAATATCACCAGAAGGTTAAAGGAGTTTAGTATCCGAAAAGTATTCGGAGCCAACACCGGCCAAATCTTCAAACTGATGAATGTTGACTACATCTGGATATTGTCTATTTCATTTCTGCTTGGTGCACCTGTTGGTTTCTTTGCAACAAACTCACTCATCCAGCATATCTATCCCGATCCTCAATCAGCCGGGCCGCTGCCTTTTATCATTGCAGTTGCATCGATGGTTGTCACGGTTGGTGTAACCATAGGTCTACAAATGAAGCGTGTTGTAAAGGAAAATCCCGCTTTGACTTTGCGCAACGATTAGAATTAACCCCGAAGTTTGTCCAGGATTCGATTCAGTTCCTGCGCTTCTGTTTTAGAAATATTTTTTAAGGTGACGATCCATTCGGACTCTTCCGAATCAACCTTTTTAAGGATAGCAAGCCCCTTGTCTGTAATAAAAATATCGACTTGCCTTCGGTTGCCTTCGCAGATTTCTCGTTTGACTAAACCCTTCAGGCGCAGTTTCTCAACCAGGCGAGTTGCATTACTACTCTTGTCAATCATGCGGCAGGTAACCTCAGCCAACATTGAAGGTTTGGGGTGACTGCCTCTGAGAATCCGCAAGACATTAAATTGTTCAGGAGTTATGCCATGGGCTTTTAGACGATCCGCGTTAAGATTGTATAACCAGCTGCTTGTGAAAAGGATGTTGATTGCAACCTTATGGAACTCACTTTCAAATTTCTCCTGCTTAATATCTTGTTCCAACGACATCCTGTAAATGTAGTAACTATTATTGTATCTACACTAATACGCAAAAGTGATGGGTGGGAGTGAAGAGTAACTTTATTTTCTTAATTTTCTTTTACGAAAATGAATGTAGACCTCCAAGGTCTGTTTATTGTAGCTTACAGACCTTGGAGGTTTCAAAAAATTAATTAACAGATGAAAGAAAAACTCCGCAGTCAGGGATGGTTCGGTAAAACCGGAAAGGATGGATTTATTTACAGGGCCTGGATGAAAAACCAAGGCATACCCGATTATGAATTTCGCGACAAGCCTGTAATAGGAATTTGCAATACGTGGTCTGAGTTAACACCCTGTAATGCACACTTTCGTGAGTTGGCAGAATCCGTGAAGCGGGGTATCTCCGAAGCGGGTGGATTTCCTGTAGAATTCCCTGTCATGTCATTAGGTGAAACCCTGATCAAACCGACTGCCATGCTATACAGAAACCTTGCGAGCATGGATGTAGAAGAATCTATCCGTGCAAATCCGATGGATGGTGTCGTGCTTCTTTGCGGATGCGACAAAACAACTCCTTCGCTTGTCATGGGCGCTTGCAGTGTGAACATTCCAGCACTGGTTGTTTCTGGTGGGCCTATGCTTACCGGAAAATATAAGGGTCGGGATATTGGCACAAGTGACATTTGGAGATTCAACGATGCCGTTCGTGCCGGAGAAATGACTCAAGGCGAACTTACTGTAGCTGAAGAATGCATGTGTCGGAGTCAAGGACATTGTGCCGTGATGGGTACTGCTTCTACCATGGCGTGTATGGTTGAATCACTTGGACTTTCTCTTCCAGGCAATGCGGCCATTCCTGCTGCTGATTCGCGTAGAAAGGTTCTGGCTCAACTATCGGGTATCCGAATAGTAGAAATGGTGAAGGAAAATCTTCGCCTGTCTGATATCCTTACCCGTAAAGCTTTTGAAAATGCGATTATTACAAATGCTGCTATTGGTGGCTCAACCAATTTTATTATTCATTTACTGGCGATTGCGGGAAGAATTGGCGTGCCGCTTGAGCTAAATGATTTTGATAAATTATCGGCTCATATCCCTTTCATTGCTAACCTACAGCCTTCCGGAAAATATTTCATGGAAGATCTTTATTATGCCGGAGGTTTACCTGCCGCCCTGAAAGAGCTCGATCGTTTTCTTCACACAGATTGCCTGACTGTAAATGGAAAAACAATGAAAGAAAATTATGATTCAGCCGAATGCTATAATCGTGAAATAATTGCCACGGTGGATAAACCGTTTAATCCATTGTCGGGCGTGGCAATATTAAATGGCAACCTATGCGAGAATGGAGCCGTCATGAAACCATCGGCTGCTAGTTCACACTTGATGAAACACACCGGAAAGGCAGTTGTATTTGAAGATATTGATGATTATAAAAAAAGAATTGACCTTCCAGATCTTGATATAGACGAAACGAGTGTGATGGTCTTAAAAAATGTAGGTCCTATTGGCTATCCGGGTATGCCAGAAGTAGGTAATATGGCGCTGCCTAAAAAACTGCTGGCGAAAGGCGTTCACGATTTGGTAAGAATCTCAGATGGACGAATGAGCGGCACAGGATTCGGCACGGTCATTTTACATGCCTCGCCCGAAGCCGCGCTTGGCGGAAACTTTGCTGTGGTTCAAAGTGGTGATACTATTAGCCTGGATGTTCCCAATCGTTCTTTAGTACTTGAGGTCTCGGAAGAAGAACTTCAAAAAAGGAAAAGGAACTGGAAGCCTACTTATAAAAAATATGATCGTGGCTATGTAAGTTTGTATCAGCAACATGTTGATCAGGCGAATCTGGGTGCCGATATGAATTATTTGAAAGGCGGGTCTGGAAGTGAAGTCTCAAGAGACTCACATTAACATTTACGATCTTTGATGTAAGATCATTATTTTAACTCATACTTCACACATTATGGATCTCACTCAAACGGATCACTTCAAAAAAAAAGTTGCAATCGTAACAGGGGCAGGTCAGGGTATTGGACTCGAAATTTGTCGGCAGTTGGCGGCACGTGGCGCGTGCGTTTTACTTAATGATATTGAGAAATCGCTGGCTGAAGAGGCCGCCTACTCAATTCAAAAGGAACGTGGCCAGTGTATTCCGTTTGTGGGTGATGCAAGTGACATTTTCTTCATCCAAAAAATGGTAGATGAAGCTGTGAAGCACTTTGGCAAACTGGATATTGCAGTGGCCAATGCAGGCATTACCTTGTATGGGGATTTTTTTGAATATAAGCCTGAAGACTTTGGCCAGGTTATGAAAGTTAATCTCAGTGGAAGTTTCTTTCTTGCACAAGCTGCAGCGAGGCAAATGAAAGAACAGAATTCGGGTGGAAGTATTTTGTTTATGTCATCCGTTACAGGTCACCAGGCTCATAAAAATTTAGCTGCTTATGGCATGAGCAAGGCTGCATTGGAAATGCTGGCGAGAACATTAGTTCTTGAATTGTCTCCTTTTAACATTACGGTAAATGCCATTGCCCCCGGTGCCACCATGACCGAACGAACCGCACACGATCCTACGTATGAAAAAACATGGTCTCGTATAACACCGATTGGCAAACCAGCTTCAACTCAAGATATTGCTAATGCTGCCCTTTTTTTAATCTCACCTCTTGCAAATCACATTACCGGGCAAGCCATTGTCATTGATGGAGGATGGACGAGCGTGAGTCCTTCACCGTATTAAATCGTCATACATGAAAGCAGCTTCCCTACAAGAGATCAAAAAAGAATTGCACACTCTTGATTCTGAAGCAGCACAAGATTTGTGCATGCGATTGGCGAAGTACAAAAAAGAAAACAAAGAACTCCTTACGTATCTTCTTTTTGAAGCCAATAACGAGCAAGCTTATATTGAAAATGTAAAAGAAGAATTAGGTGAATTATTTAAGATGGTGCCTGCGACCAATGTATATTTGATCAAAAAGACACTTCGGAAAATTCTTAGATTAACCAACAAGCAAATTAAATATTCAGGTATAAAGCAGACTGAATTGGAGTTGCGTATATTCTTCTGCACCAAAATGAAAGAAGCGAAAATTCCTCGTATCTCTGGCACGGTACTTTTTAATCTCTATCAACAGCAGCTCAAAAAAATAGAAAGCTCAATCGATAAATTGCCAGAAGATCTTCAGGCAGATTATGAGCGCGAGAAGGATTACATTCTATCCTAAGCGCATCACCTCCTAATTATGAAAGAAGAGCAACCCAATAATCCATTACATGGCAAAACCCTTGAAACGATACTCGTGTATTTGGTAAATCGCTATGGATGGCAAGGGTTAGGTGATCGAATTAACATCAATTGCTTCAAGTTCGATGCGAGTATTAAGTCAAGCCTGACGTTTCTACGAAAAACTCCATGGGCCCGAAAGAAAGTAGAAGATCTTTATCTGGAATCGTTATGATTCTCCTCGATTTTACTGTTTACAGCAGTTGCAAAAAAAATAAACCCCGAACTAGCCGGGGTCTTTTTTAAAATGATTTGAGAAATTAAATAACAACAAAGCAGCGATTCATAATCGCTTCGTGATTCCCAAAGTTGGCATAACACCAAACTTTGAGCTCCTGCAACTCTTCTACCACCAAAGTTCTGATGGCCTTACGTAGTTCCTTTTCAAATAGACGTGCATCAAAGCTTACTTTGGCAAGCACAGTCTTGAAATAATTGAGCATTTTTTTCAAATTAAAAGGAATTTAGTTGGTCTAACACAACGCCCGACTGGCTTTGTGAGTTTGAATATACTAAACGTGTGTTACGTAAAAATGATTTGAGTGTAATTTTTTATTTTTCTGCTTTTTGAGATGATTTAGGTGGTTTTAAAGTGCATATGGGAAGATCAACCTGAGTGTTCTATTTTTGGAGTTGTAATCATATTTTTCATGTTGAAACGTGTTTGGAAAGTTGCTTTTTCGTTCATTTTCGCAAGTTGCATATTCACGGATGTTTTACTTGCCCAAAATCTTCAAATCATTCTTGGCCCAGATGAAATTGGCGAAAATCAAGCCTGGACTATATCCGTAACAGCCAACAATGAAAACTTGAAGACCTATGATAACTTTCCAGATATTGATGGCTTTCGCAAACGTGGAACTTCCTCGCAATCACAAACCAGCATTGTAAACGGCCAGATAAGCTCTTCGCAAAGTGTGGTGATGACCTATATGCCATCGCAACAAGGTACGTTTACGGTTCCCGCCTTTAAAATGAAAATTAATGGTCAATCCATTTCTTCGCCTGGCAAAAAAATTAAAGTCGGACCTCCCGTGCAAGTGAGGTCAACTGATCCATTCAGAAACTTCTTTGATCGCGATCCCTCCAATGATTTTAATAAGGGAACTACCGAATTTGTAGATGTTAAAGAAGATGCACTGCTTGCCCTGAGCACTAATAAAGATGAGGTATTTGTGGGCGATGGCTTCACTACTACACTTTCATTCCTGGTGGCGGATAACAACCGCGCTCCTATGCAGTTTTATGAACTTGGCAAACAACTTTCTGAAATCCTTAAAAAGTTAAAGCCGTCAAATTGTTGGGAGGAAAATTTTAACATCGAGAACATTGAAGGGGAACCAATGGAGATCAATGGAAAAGGATATACACAATACAAAATTTATCAAGCTACCTATTATCCGCTCAATACCGAGCCTATTCAATTTCCCAGCGTAGGGTTGGAAATGATCAAATTTAAAGTAGCCAAAAACCCTTCCTTTTTTGGACAAAACAGACAAGAAGACTTTAAAACATTTAATTCAAAACCGAAGACAATAGTGGTAAAAGAACTTCCACCCCATCCGATGAAAGATGCGGTGGCGGTAGGTGTCTATCGATTAGACGAAAAAATTAATGCAACGGAATTGCACACCGGACAAAGTGTCGCATACGAATTTAATATTTTTGGCGAAGGAAATATCTCGTCCCTCGAGAAACCACAAATTAAGAAAGATAATACATTTGAATTCTATGAACCCAATGTGAAGCAAAGCATTAATCGGGAAAACGGAAGAATAACCGGTACAAAATCCTTTAACTATTTCATAATTCCAAAAGAACCCGGCACCTATAACCTTGGAGATTATTTTCAATGGGTCTTTTTCAATCCCAATTCAAAAAAATATGACACACTGCGCTCGAATACGATAGTGTCGATAACAGGCGAAAGTCAGCGTAATCTGGCCATTCAAAGCAATGATGCCGGATCTTTTTACGACCGCCTGGGCACTACAGATAACACGCTTCAATCTTCTGTGACAGACAATTGGATTAAAATAGGTGTAAATATTTTTATTCTCATAATCCTTGGCGCTTCGGCCTTACTTGTTTTTAAGAAGTAATAACGTGTTCTCCTTGAATCGCTTTGATAAGGCAAAAGATTCTTTGCCTCTCTTAATCTCTTCCTTACCTTTACTTTTGTGAGCAATATCTACGGAACACTTTTCAGGATCAGCACCTTTGGTGAATCGCACGGACCTGCCATTGGGGTTATTATTGACGGCTGCCCGGCAGGGTTAGCAATTGATGAGCGATTTATTCAAAGTGAACTTGACCGGAGAAAGCCAGGTCAATCCAAAATCACTACTCAGCGCAAAGAGGAGGATGCCTTCAAAATTCTATCTGGAGTCTTCGAGGGAAAATCAACAGGCACTCCTATTGCAATTGTCATTGAAAATCAGGACCAGCGCAGCAAAGATTACAGTCATATTGCGGATACATTCCGTCCATCGCATGCTGATTATACGTACGAAGCTAAGTATGGCAACCGCGATTACCGAGGAGGCGGAAGAAGTTCGGCCCGGGAAACAGCGGCCCGCGTGGCAGCCGGTGCCATCGCAAAATTGTTTTTGAAAAAACTAGGAGTAGAAGTCAATGCCTTTGTCTCTCAAGTCGGGGAATTAAAAGCACCTCATTATAGTAAATTGGATCTCTCAAAGACAGAGGATACTATAGTTCGTTGCCCGGATCCGGCTACTGCTGAAAAAATGATTGCGTTGATTGATCAGATCAGATTAGAGCGCGATACCATTGGCGGTATGGTTACCTGTGTGATTAAAAATACCCCAGTTGGTTTGGGTGAACCTGTCTTTGATAAACTTCATGCCGAACTTGGCAAAGCCATGCTCAGCATAAATGCAGTGAAAGGTTTTGAGTATGGCAGTGGTTTTGATGGAATTAAACTGCGCGGCTCGCAACACAACGATGAGTTTTATAATGATGGTGGACGCATTCGCACCAAGACTAATCATTCAGGCGGGATACAAGGCGGCATCAGCAACGGAGAAGATATTTATTTCAATGTTGCTTTCAAACCTGTGGCCACCATTATGCAAGACCAACAAAGTGTTGACAAAGAAGGTAAAGAAACAACTGTAAGCGGAAAGGGAAGACACGATCCCTGTGTAGTTCCTCGGGCCGTGCCTATTGTTGAAGCGATGGCTGCGCTGGTGTTAGTTGACTTTGTGCTGAGGGGACGAACCTCAAAACTTTGATTTGTTTCCTGATCATTTCTTAAAACTAAATTTAATAAAATCTATTTTAAAGGCCTCTGCCTGGCTCCGCGAATATTAATCAATTCATTTTGTTGCTTTCGTGTTTTCACCCGATAAGTAATTATGGTAAGATTATTCATCGGACCACGATAAACATTTTTATACTTGGTCGTCTTTTGAAGTAAGTCTGGGTACTGGCCCAGCAGCAAGAAAAATTCATCACTCTCTTGTATGAACCTTCTAACTTCTCTTTCCGTCCAGTTGGTCTCCAGATACTGAACAATTTTATCGTACCTTGAATGGCACGTTTCGTCCAGACTATCGCTAACGCCATTTTTTGTATTTCGCCATAACTTCTTTGTGCGTGACTTCTTCTCCTCTGTTCGCTCGCGCTAGGCCCTCCTCTATTTCAGACTTTTCTTCAGGGACAATCTGATCCCACCAATCTTTTTCTTGTTCGTTCTTCAGGGCTATAAATTGTTTAAGTACAGCCGTGTTGTTAAGCCGAGCCAACCACTCTATCAAGTGCAATTTCTCTACCTGAATGTCCATTTGTTTTGATGTTTGTTTACCAAAAATAGCGTTTTCCTTGAGGAGTTCATTGTCTGAAATCTTCTTACTTTAAAAAAATAAGTGAGGAACTTTAAAAGCAATTCAATTTTTCGATATTGCAGGTACTCCAATGGGAATCAGCATACATTTCAAAGGCCATCTCCGCACAAAAGCGTCTCTCCTCTTATTGGTAGATGAAGTAACAGACATTGTCAAAATTTATCAATGGCCATATAGAATTTTTGAAACAGCGTTCCCACCAAACTCATTTGGGAAAAAGAAAAATGATAATGGCCTTTACGGGATAAGTTTTACCCCACCCGAATGCGAAACGATAAGCCTTTGCTTTTTATCGAATGGTAGATTGACAAGTATTTGGGCTTGGCATCTTTTTATTAAGAGTCAAGGCAAAGAAAAAGAAATTTTAGAGGATTGGGTTTCGGTAAAAACGCACTTTGCCGGGGAAGCCATTCACAAACTTGTTATTCATTTATTTGATCATCTTAGCAAAAAATATTTTTGTCATTTCAAATTTTCCGATGAAGGCTTGTATTGGGAAACCCGAGATGAAACCTTGCTCCATCAAAAATTCAATTTTCTAAATGGATGGATGGATACTTTAACTGGCGCTCTTGGGACAGACCCCATGAAGCCTGGCGAACCCATTGAAAAATATTTTGAGCGGATACTGAAAAACATCCACTTACCTAAATCTTAAGCAATTAATCCATGGAGGTTTCTACCGCACCCAAAAAAAGTAAACTGACTCTATACATCGTCATTGCGCTGGTTATAGGAATTGCACTAGGCTTTGTGCTTAATAAAAATTACTTAACCCAGGAAAATAATAGATTAGCTTCCATTGACTTAAGTTTATTACACCTGACAACGCAACTGCACACTGCTGCCGATAGTATTGTTCACAACCAACTTTCTGTTCAAAAGAAAGCCCTTAACAAAGAAAGAAATGAAGTATTGTCAGCTCGTGATAAAAAGGTAGATCCATTTTCAATACTGGCCGATATTTTTCTGCGGCTTATTAAAATGATTGTGGCTCCACTGGTTTTTACCACGCTCGTGGTAGGGGTTGCTAAACTGGGCGACATTAATTCTGTTGGTCGTATTGGCGGAAAAACCTTGCTTTGGTTTATTGGCGCCTCGCTCACCAGTCTTTTGCTGGGAGCTATTCTTGTGAATATTTTTGAACCCGGTATTGCCATGAACTTACCGGTTCCAGATATAGGTGAAGATATTGGTATCGCGCATGATGGACTATCGCTGAAAGAATTTTTGTATCATGTATTCCCGGCCAGTGTGATTGATGCAATGGCCAAAAACGAAATTTTACAGATCGTAGTGTTTTCTCTTTTCTTTGGCGTTGCGACTGCTGCTATTGGTGAACAAGGTAAAATTGTAATTAAGTTAATGGATGCCGTTGCCCATGTAATCTTAAAAGTAACAGGCTATGTGATGAACCTTGCTCCTTTGGCCGTCTTTGGCGCCATGACTGCCATTATTGCTAAGCAGGGTATGGGCATCTTAAAAACATATTCCATTTTTATAAGCGAGTTTTATTTTGGATTGCTCATGCTCTGGATTGTTTTAGCACTGGCAGGTTTTCTGGTTATTGGCAAACGCATTACGGATCTTCTAAGACGGGTAAAAGAACCCATTTTGCTGGCCTTTAGCACAAGCAGTAGCGAAGCCGCCTTTCCAAAAACCATGGAAGAGTTGGAAAAGTTTGGCTGCAAAGACAAAATTGTAAGTTTTGTGTTGCCATTAGGTTATTCATTTAACCTGGATGGCAGCATGATGTATATGACGTTTGCGTCATTGTTTATCGCACAATCGTATGGCATTCATTTGCCTATCCCCACCCAAATTAGCATGTTACTTGTATTGATGTTAACCAGTAAAGGTATTGCAGGTGTGCCACGCGCTTCATTAGTAGTAATTGCCGGAACACTTGCTACGTTTAAAATTCCTGAAGCCGGCCTTGCCTTGTTATTAGGTATTGATCCTTTGTTGGATATGGGCCGAAGCGCAACTAATGTGGTTGGTAATAGTGTTGCCACAGCTGTGGTGAGTAAGTGGGAGAATGCTTTGGAAAGTCCAGAGAAGGCTTAACAAAATCAATATTTATCCTCACTGCGAGCACTTGGGCTGGCCTTATGGGGTGAGCCAAGCAGTCTGATTCGAAGTAGAGTTTTAGATTGAGGCGACTGCTTCGCGCCATGCACGAATCCTCTGCTGGTGTTCGCATTGACGTGTGATTTGTAGGCACTTGAAAACAGTTTAAATGCACAAATTAACTCCCCTTATGAACTTAAAGTCCTTAAATTTGTTGCTGTAAAAAATAGGAGCTTATGTTAAACGTTGCCAAAAAAAATATCCATATCTATCTGGAGTCAAATCCAAACCCTAACTCTTTAAAGTTTGTGGTGAACGAAGTGCTTATTCCGGAAGGACTGAGCTTTGATTTTCCGGATAAAAAAAGTGCGGCAACCGCGCCCCTGGCACTTGAGCTTTTTGATTATCCGTTCATTGATCGTGTTTTTTACATGAACAATTTTGTGACCGTCACCAAGAAAGCTGACTCGGAATGGGCAGAAGTTCAAAACACCATTAAACAACACATCAAAGCCTTTCTTGAATCCGGCAAGCTTATTCTGGATCAAAAAGCACCACCTCTGACTGATGCGGGAGATGAAACGGAAACTGTAAAAAAGATTAAAACTATTTTGGATGAATACATTCGTCCTGCCGTAGAGCAAGATGGAGGGGCTATTACCTTTCACTCTTTTAAAGATAAAAAAGTTACAGTGACCTTGCAGGGCTCATGCAGTGGTTGCCCTTCGTCTACCATTACCTTAAAATCAGGCATTGAAAATCTTTTCAAAAAGATGATGCCGGAAGAGGTGGAAGAAGTAGAAGCCCTCGGATAAACGATCCGAAATCAGTCTTGTAGATTCTCTTTAATTTCCTTGAAGACGAGAGTGATCTCTTTAGGTGATTTCATACCTTTTCAAAATGAAACTCATACTATCTCTTTCCTTTCTAATCATTTTTCATCCGGTATTCAGCCAGTCTGTTAATGTGATGACCTATAATCTCCGATATGATACTCCCGATGACGAAATCAATCAATGGCCAAACCGAATTGCCAAAGTGGTAACTCTGATTTCAAAGTACGATCCAGACCTTATCGGAGTTCAAGAGGCATTACAACATCAAATAAATGATGTGCAGAATGTGCTTTCACAATATGCCTATGTAGGTGTTGGCCGCGATGATGGAAAACAGAAAGGTGAATACTCGGCTATTCTATATAAGAAAGATCGGTTCGAGATCATTACTCAAAATACGATTTGGCTGTCAGAAACACCGGACGTCCCCGGCAGCAAAAGTTGGGATGCTGCCATTACCAGGATTGTAACAGTTGTTACGTTTCGTGATAAGAAAACAAATAAAGAGTTTTACAATCTTAACACTCACTTTGATCACATCGGAAAAGAAGCCAGAAAAAATAGCGTTCTGTTACTTCATAAGTTTTTGGTAACGGAAGGTCTTTCTAAAAGTCATATTCCTGTTTTAATTTCAGGTGACTTCAATTCTGAGCCAAACGAGGAGCCTTATAAAATGATGATTGCAAAAAGTAGTCGACAATTATTTGACTCAAAACCCTTTTCTTCAACTACTGGTACTTTCTGCGGGTTTGAAGTTGGCGCTATGCACTGTAGAGTTATTGATTACATTTTCCACACCGTTGAATGGGAAGTAGAAAAGTACCAGGTAATTCAGGATAATGACGGAAAGAATTATCCATCAGATCACCTGCCCGTTTTAGTTAAGTTTTTATTAAAAGGGAATTAGGTCATCGCTTTTATTTTCGGTTTGCCAAATACACTCCGCCCAATATGGCAGTCATACCAATAAAATGGCCAATCAATAATTTTTCGCCATCGAGCACGCCCCACATCACCGCAACGATGGGCATGACGTATGTTACTGAACTGGCAAACAGGGGTGTAGATATTTTCAAAAGCTTTGTGAAAATAAGATTGGCAATGGCCGTGCTCATAAAGGCCAGCAAGACAATAAACCCAAAGGCGAGCCATGCGCCTGGCACTTCCGTTAATTTTGAAGTAAAGCTGGTAAACCCAAACAAATAAGCAGCCGCCAAAGGGCCCACCAATAGCAGCGAAACACTTGTGATGGTAATAGATCCAAGGTTATGAATTTTAAATTTCAGCCAATTCAAATTTGCCCCATACAACGCGCAAGCGATTACGATCAACAGGCCATACATATTAAACCCACTAATTGTACCTGCCGATCTGGAGAGCGTTAACATAATAGCTCCACCAAAACTGATGATAATACCTAAAATGGTATACCCTTTAAATCGCTGTCCAAAAAACAATCCTCCAAATATCATGGTCCAGAGTGGTGATAAGGTATTTAAAATTCCTGCCAGGGAACTTTCCAGTCGCGTTTGTGCCCAGGCAAACAGAAAGGCTGGAATGAAAATGCCCATTGATCCTGACACAAATAGTTTAAAGTAATCGACTCTGGTTAATTCGCGTAATCTGATTAATGCAAATGGCAAAAGAAACAAACTTGCTGCCGTCACGCGTAAAGCGCCCACCTCATCAGGAGCAAAAACTTTTAGTCCTTGCTTGATTAATATGAAGGAAGTTCCCCATATAAGCGAAAGCAGAATTAATAAAAAAATAGAGAGAAACTTTGGATTATCTTTCATCTATGGAACTCAGCCTGCGAAGAAACTTGAAATTACTGAGATTTGAAATGCGTTTTCTTGCGATTTGCATTACGCTATTACAAGTGAAGGTGAGAATATTTCAATCACCTCATCAAGTATGGAACACACTTCTGCATAATCAGGGGCTTCAACCAATCGCGAACGGTATGGCTTAAAATCAGGAGTGCCTTTAAAGTAGTTGGAGTAGTGCCTGCGCATTTCAAAAATACCGAGCTTATCGCCTTTCCAGCGAATTGAAAAGTCAAGATGATTTTTGGTCACACGAACGCGTTCTGCCATGTCAGGGGGCGCAAGCGTTTCCCCAGTTTCAACATAATGTTTAATCGAATTAAATAGCCATGGATTGCCAATAGCTCCGCGACCAATCATGATGCCATCAACACCGAATCTATTTTTATATTCCAATGCCTTCTCAGGAGAGTCAACATCTCCATTGCCAAAGACTGGAATAGTCATGCGCGGATTGTCTTTAATCTTGGCAATCAATGACCAATCGGCAGGGCCTTTATACATCTGAACACGGGTTCGCCCATGGATGGTCAATGCTTTAATGCCAATGTCTTGCAATCGCTCAGCCACTTCAACAACATTTTTTGTGATGTCATCCCAGCCCAATCTTGTCTTTACGGTCACCGGAAGAGGTGTGCACTTCACAATCTCCTCAGTCATCTTCACCATTTTAGGAATATCTTGTAGGAGAGCCGCTCCGGCACCGCGACATGCTACTGCCTTTACAGGACAACCATAATTAATATCGATCAAATCAGGATTAACTTCAGTAGCAATCTCTGCAGACTGCACCATGTTGCCAATGTCACCACCGAAGAGTTGGATGCCGATTGGTCTCTCGTATTCAAAAATATCCAGCTTCTGACGACTTTTGGCCGCATCGCGGATAAGGCCTTCCGAGGAAATGAATTCGGTGTACATCAAATCGGCACCGCCTTCTTTGCAAACGGCACGGAATGGCGGATCGCTCACATCTTCCATGGGAGCGAGCAATAAGGGGAACTCCCCCAACTGAATATTGCCGATTTTTACCATATTGCGCCCCAAATTTAGTCAGGTTTTTACGATTTAATGGCCTTCATGGACAAGAGTATTTCAGACCGCCCACCCTGGATTTCCGTATTGCTAATTTTTTTAACCTCGATGGCAGGATTTATCATCATTGGCCCGCTGATTGGAATGCTGGTGGCCATGCCTTTTGTTGAAGGAAGCTTTATAAATTTTCTTGTTGATGTTTCAAGCCCTATTGATCATCCGGAAATTAAAACTCCACTGTACATCGTACAGGGCTGCGCTACTTTTTTTGGTTTAATAGTAGGCCCGACTTTATATCTTTTTTCTATAGAAAAGAAAAATCCTTTTCTTTTGATTGACCAACGACCGTTCTATGGTTTGATGATGCTGATTACAGCAGTCATTGTTATTTTTTTTATGGCCACCAATTCTATTTTCATCGAATGGAATGCCCATCTTAAATTGCCAGAATTTTTAAAAGACTTTGAAAGTTGGGCGCGGGAAAAAGAAGATTTGGCCATGCAAATCACCACCTTCCTCACAAGGTTTGATTCAACGGGTGAATTTATTCTCGCATTTATTGTGATCGCTATACTTCCCGGCATCGGTGAAGAGCTAGTGTTTCGGGGCTTGCTGCAATCTGAATTGCAACGAGCAACTCATAACATTCACATCGCTATTTGGATCTCGGCCATCCTGTTCAGCGCTATACACATGCAGTTTTTTGGATTTGTTCCAAGAGTACTCTTGGGCGCTTTGTTTGGCTACCTCTATTACTGGTCAGGAGATTTGCGCATTGCGATGTTCGCCCACTTTGTTAATAATGGCTTTTCTGTTTTGATGATGTATCTGCACCAACTTGGAATAGTGAACATTGATTTAGAAGCTCCGGAAGCAGCTCCATGGCCTGCCGTTGCTGGATTTACAATCCTTACCTTTGGGCTTTTGGTGTATTTAAAGAAATTCTACCAAGCCCGTAATTCTGCCGATTTGTGACTACTCTCCTTAAAAAATACAACAACCTTACGCAACGCATTATCACCGGCATACTGGGTTCCGCATTCATCATAGTGAGTATAATCTATAGCGAGTGGACGTACTTTGCCGTATTCTCTTTTATCTGCATTGCAACCTTGTGGGAATTCTATGGGCTCTCTGGCCTTGATGGAATGATCCCGCTAAAAACCTTTGGCACAATTTGTGGTATGATTATTTTTTGTCTTTCATTTTTTATTGAGCGACAGACCATCTCTTATCGGTACTATTTTTTAGTTTTTCCACTTTTGTCTTGTGTGTACATGATCAAACTTTATAAAAAGTTTGAGCGCAAACCATTTACCAATATTGCGTTTACTTTTTTAGGAATTTTATATGTAGCTATTCCTTTTGCCCTGCTGAATATTGCTGCGTTTGAAAACGGATACTACAACTATCAAGTGATGGTAGGCTGTCTTTTTATTTTATGGGCCAGCGATACTGGTGCTTACTTCGCAGGCACCTTGTTCGGAAAGAGAAAACTTTTTGAGCGTATCTCTCCAAAAAAATCGTGGGAAGGAGCAGTGGGAGGGGCTATTCTGGCTTTCATTTTTGCTTTTGTGATTGCCTATTATTTTAAAACACTTGTTTTCTGGCAATGGATGAGTATTTCAGTCATCATTATTATTGGCGGTGTCTTTGGTGATCTGGTAGAGTCTCTGTTAAAACGCAGTATAGAAATCAAAGATAGTGGCGAAAGTCTACCCGGTCACGGTGGGTTTCTTGACCGCTTTGATGGCCTGCTCATTGCCGCTCCGTTTATAGTGGCATTTTTAGAAATTTTTTAATTCACACATAATTTAAGTAGAACCACATTTTATTCTCCCCTCATTTGTAGTTCAAGTTTTTTATTCCGTCATTTTATGATTGTATAAAGAAATATTAGGGTAATATGGAGACTGGACATCGCGATGTCGATTTCAGTAATTTGTGATCCATCTGCCTTATTTATCTATCTTTGCAACCGTTTTCGAAGTCAGATCAACTGAGCGATCCAGTTACACATTACTAACTTTTAAACACTTTTTATGGGCTATTTAGAACCTGCTCCCCTTCTCAATACAGAAAATCCATTTGAAGCGATGATGTCGCGTTTCCGCACCGCTTCACAAATTCTTGGACTAGAGGAAGAAGTGTACAACGTACTGAAATCACCTGCCAAGCAAGTGATTGTTTCTTTGCCTATTACTATGGATGACGGGAGTATTAAAGTGTTTGAAGGTTATCGTGTTATTCATTCAACCATACTTGGTCCTTCGAAAGGCGGTATTCGTTTCGATCCACACGTCAACCTGGATGAAGTAAAAGCCCTTGCCGCGTGGATGACCTGGAAATGTGCTGTTGTGGATATTCCCTACGGTGGAGCAAAAGGTGGTGTAACTTGTAATCCCCGCCAAATGTCTCCCGGGGAAATTGAGCGGCTCATGCGCTCCTATACGCTATCGATGATTGATATTTTTGGTGCCGACAAAGATATTCCAGCACCTGATATGGGAACTGGTCCTCGTGAAATGGCATGGCTAATGGATGAGTATTCTCGCACACAAGGTATGACAGTGAATGCGGTGGTTACCGGCAAGCCCATCGTATTAGGTGGATCACTGGGACGAACAGAAGCGACTGGTCGTGGCGTAATGGTGTCTGCGCTCGCAGCTATGGAAAAACTTAAGATAAACCCGTATAAAGCAACTTGCGCTGTGCAAGGCTTTGGTAATGTTGGCTCCTGGGCAGCATTACTTTTAGCAGAGCGTGGTCTGAAAGTAGTTTCAGTAAGCGATATCTCTGGTGCTTACTATAATGAAAATGGCATTGACATTGACAAAGCTGTAAAATACCGTGATGCTAATAAAGGTTCACTTGAAGGTTTTGCTGGGGCTGAAAAGATTTCCGGAGATGACCTTTTGACTCTTCCTATTGATGTACTGGTTCCTGCCGCTAAAGAAGATGTGATCACTCATCATAATGCTTCAAAAATACAAGCCAAATTGATTGTAGAAGGAGCAAACGGTCCAACGTCATCTAAAGCTGACAGTATCATTTATGAAAAGGGTATCAGTGTTGTCCCTGATATTTTGGCAAATGCAGGTGGTGTAACGGTTTCCTATTTTGAATGGGTACAGAATCGTTTAGGATATAAGTGGACTGCCGATCGGGTAAACCGCAGAAGCGACAGGATTATGAAAGATGCTTTCACAAATGTGTATAAAACATCAGTAGAGTACAAGGTATCCATGCGTATTGCTGCTTATATGGTAGCCATTGATAAAGTGGCTAAGACGTATAAATTCCGCGGTGGATTCTGATTAAGAATCTAAAAGTAAGAACACTAAAATATATCTCAATTCTTATCTTTGTGGGGCACGCTTAACAGGCTTGCCTTTCTTTTTAATCTAAATGTGCTATCATGACTATACACAAAGAAGGCAAAACATTATTGTTTGTTTTATTGCTGGTTTTGTTTGCGCTGAATTGGGCAATTGGCCATTATTTCCCGGAAGCCGAGGCATGGCAGAACATTCTGATTGGGGCAAGCGTAGTTTTTTATCTGATCATTCTACAATTTTTTCGTCTGCCTATTTTTACTATTCAGAAAAATGAGAAACAGGTACTAGCGCCAGCCGATGGCAAGGTAGTTGTGATTGAAGAAACAGAAGAGACAGAATATTTAAAATCAAAAAGAAAACAGATTTCCATTTTTATGTCACCGCTGAATGTTCACGTAAACAGGATGCCGGTGAGTGGTGTGATCAGTTTTTTTAAATATCATCCGGGAAAATATTTGGTAGCGTGGCATTCTAAATCCAGCACAGAAAATGAACGAACCACGGTTGTAACCAAAATGAAAAACGGAAAGGAGATCCTCTTTCGGCAGATTGCCGGAGCCTTGGCACGCAGGATCAAGTGCTATGTGAAGGAAGGCCAACAATTAGAGCAAGGTGCTGAATTTGGCTTTATTAAATTTGGCTCACGTGTGGATATCTTCCTTCCACTTGATGCTCATGTAAATGTTAAAATTGGCGATAAAACCACTGGAGGTAAGACAGTGATCGCAGAACTATAAACCCGCTTGGGGTCTGTTTTTTGCCGTTTCGTAAGATTTTATTGCCTACCAGGTGTTATGTAGAGTGTGATTGACTACCTTTATAGTTGAAGTGTGACAATTGCCCCTATCTCCCTGGATTGCTTTCGATCACATGAGAGGTTCAAGAATATTTTTAGTTCCTGCATGAATAAAACAATAAAATTTGCCCGAACCCAGGCTGAATATTTTACCACGCTAAGCCAGCGTGTGAACTCCTATTTTACAGCCAATGGCATTCAAAAGACTGCTAATTCAGAAATGGTTATTAAATCCATTTTCATGTTTTCTCTGTACCTCACCCCGTACTTTATCATGATAACAGGAGTTGTTACCACGGGCTGGGCACTTTTAGTACTTTGTATCGTAATGGGATTCGGAAAAGCAGGTATCGGCTTGTCAATCATGCATGATGCCAATCATGGATCTTACTCTACAAAACCCTGGGTTAATAATTTAATGGGAGCATCACTCAATTTGGTAGGAGGTCACTCCTTTAACTGGAAAGTGCAACACAATGTATTGCATCACACCTACACCAATATCCATGACGTAGATGAAGATATCAGCCCTCGTGGTGTTTTGCGCATGTCACCCGAATCGGATTGGAAACCCATGCACCGATTCCAGCATTATTACGCCTGGTTCTTTTATGGCCTGCTCACGTTTGTCTGGATACTGTTTAAAGACTATAATCGATTGAACCGGTATCAAAGAGAAGGACTCGTTGCTAAACAAAAAGCCTCCATCAAGCAAGAGTGGGCACTTCTTCTTTTTACAAAGTTATTTTATCTGAGTTACACCTTCGCCATTCCATTGTGGTTACTTCCTGTTTCATTTGGACAAGTATTCCTGGGTTTCTTTGTCATGCATTATGTCGCTGGTTTTATACTGGCCATTATTTTCCAACCTGCTCACGTTATTGAAGGAACTGAATATCCTGTACCAGATGAAAATGGAAATCTTGAGAACAACTGGGCCATACACCAAATGCACACGACTACAAATTTTGGTCATCGGCACAAAGCATTTTCATGGTATGTTGGTGGTCTGAACTTTCAGGTGGAACATCATCTGTTTCCTAACATTTGCCATGTCCATTACAGAAAAATTGCCCCTATTGTAGAGCAGACTTCGAAGGAATTTGGAGTACCGTATAAATCAAAGGAAACTTTTATGCAAGCTATTGCTGCTCATGCGCGATTGTTGAAAGAACTTGGCAAAAAGCCACCTGCTCTTATTCATCGATCCAGAGTAGCAGCTTAAATTAAATTTCTGACTTGTCCTGGAAGGCCCGACAGAATTGCCAGGCCTTTTTATAAAGTTTGCCGAAATTCTATTCCATTGCATTCAGGATATTAACAAACTGGTCGAATGTTTTAATTCAATTTTTTCAAGGCAGGAAACTTGTAAGCTCTTTTGCAATTTTGGTTTGTGTGTCGGCTTGTGCGAATTGCAAATGTGCTTACAAGTGTGGGGCGATTTTTATGGCTTACTACCCATTTTTCCCATTGTAGAAACTATTGCTTTACGTGAATAAAACCGAAACATAAAATCAAACAACTTGTCTGTAAAATGAGTAAGAATTGTCGGTTTCTTTCGTGATTGTAATTCTTTTATTGCGGTACTTACAACCTGTTTCGGTGTTTGTGTCATTGCCTTGGGAGGTCTATTTAATCCACCGCCTGAATGGTCAGCAAAATTTGTCGTCATAATTCCAGGGCAAAGTGCCATCACAACAGACTAAAGGCTTTTACATTTCAACCAGAATTAGCCCGGGTTATTACCTGTCTGCCGACAGGTAGACACACCAATGCGGCCGCGGCCTTTCGCAGAGCAGTCTCAAGGTACAGCGCGCCCGTTAGCTTTCGAAATTGATTTTCGTCTCGGAAATTTGGGGAATTACCTACAACGGTTTGCGGCTTGGCGAAGAAGCGGATTTTAGCACTAAAGTTCATTAGAAGCACACTGTTTGTTGCCGCCAGTGCCCTTATTCTTTTTGTCGTTCGTTGTCAAGAATCACCTTGATGTCCTTGTGATTGATTGGCAAATGTTTTGAAATGATGTCCCAGATTATTTCATAGTCAATTCCGAAATACTCATGAGATATTCTATTTCTAAGTCTGTACATTTCTTCCCAAGGTACATTTGGGTAATTGTCCTTGATGTCTTTGGATAAGTTTTTACTTGCTTCACCAATAACTTCAAAATTTCGAATTACAGCGTCTACCGTCTTGTAGTCCCTTTTGAAATTAACGAAGTCCAGCCCTGAAATATATTCATGGATTCTGTCCATCGCAAAAATGATGTCTTCAAGATATAGGATATTATCCCGCTCGCCAGGTTTCAAACGTATTTAACTTGGTTTAAAATTGGTCTTTTGATTCTCTCTTTCAAAGCGTCTTTGGTCACCAAGTCAATACTCAGCCCGAATTCTTTTTCAAGAAACTTCTCAAGCGTAAAAAACTCCCATCCAATTGGTTGGGAAAATTCAACTAATAAGTCAAGGTCACTATTGTCTTTCTGTCCGCCAATCGCATATGAACCGAAATAGCCGATTTTGCTTACATGAAATTTGTCAAACAAAACAGGTTTTAACTCTTGTAACTTGGTCTCTATATCAACAGATTGTCTCATGTGTCAAATTTACCAAAATCTTTGGATTTTTTGTCGTCCGAGGGCATTGGCGGCAACGTTGGGGTTTGTGACGGGCGGGGATTTTGAACCTGCGACTTGTCCCCGTGACCGCACGAAGTAAAAATAATAAAACTTAATGAGGACACCGAACCCCCGCCTGGCACATTTTGTTGGCAGCTGGCTTTCTATCTCAATATTTCTTTAATGTCCGAATAGTCCCGTAACAACTCGTCAATTTTTGAAATCGTGTCGTTGTCGTTAAGAATTGGTCTTACTGGATGCATAACTTTATTTCTTAATTCTCCATACGTCCCTTCCGGTGCGAATTTGGAGTTGTACTTGTTTAGTCTTTTTAAATTGACAGGAAGCTTGTCGGTAAACTTATTTAATGTAATGCCTACTGTTTGAAGATACATATGCTCAAAGATATTATTGTCTTTACCTGGTTTTACCGAAGCTTCGAAATTTTTAGCGACATCATTTAAATGTATGTCGCTTGATTTCTTAAATAGCTCAATAATTTCATTTTGGTCAAGGTGGTCTTTTAGTAAATAGGCAATACTCTGCTCAATGTCTGCAATGACTTGGAAAAGATAATTGTAGACTGCCTGACAGTTCAAATTAACATATGAAACAAGCCCTAGAATTTCTTTATGATTTGTAAGAAAGTAGTAATGCTTTTTTTCTTCGTTAAATTTTCTGACTAGGTCGTTCAAACTTAGTCTGTAATAAATGGAATTAGTCTGTTCAATATGATTTAGGTTTAACTTATCATAATTGTTCCACTCTCTTGTTGAAAAATACTTGTCGACCGTTCCATCAGAATTCAATATTGGCAGGACGTCAAACCTTTTCCTTTTCATTTTTTCTTTTGCCGTTTCTTCATCTTCGCTGTCAGCTGTGTCCCAGTCCCATTTGTTTATTCCAATATGGGCGGCCGTTAAGTCTAAGGTCGGATTATACTCAAAATGTTTTCGTATGTCCATACTTTTTAATTTATTGTTGTCAGTGCTTGTGATAAAGGTTTCTACTTGAAAACGTGTTTGAAAAATTTCTCTAACCATTCGTCAGTGATTTCAGCTGATTTATGAAAGTACTTAGTATGTTCCCTGTCTCGCCAACCAAACTCTCCTTTGTCATTGTAGTCAAAGTTTAGCCGAATGATTTTTTGTAAAACTGGCTGGTCAAATGGTTCAGCATATCCTTCATCCGTGAACGAACCCTTTAATATTGCAAAAAGTAGGTAAGAGTCACTGGCTGAATTACTATATGCTTGGTAGAATTGTGAAAGGAAAGTGTGTCCTTTAAATCTAATATTAACGATTTTGTGTTCGTTGTCCTTAATTTCAATTCTATAACTTGGTGACTTAGATTGTATTTTGTCAACGATACTTTTGATTTGAATTTTGATTATTTGAACTTCCTTAAATGCTAATTCTAAACCTTTGGTCGAGTTTAGTATTTCTCTACTTGAAGTTATGTTCATTTCAATATCATGTTTTTCAGAAACCATGTCGACAAGGATTTCAAGTCTTGATTTTGGTGTCGATTCGCCAGTCTCAATTTTTGAATAGTCACCGTCTAAGTTTTCTTTAACCCATTTCTCGTGGCTTAATTTAAGTTCCTTTAATTTGTCAACTGGGTATGTTTCAATTTGCGTGTCTATCTCCTTATGATGGTTACAACAAAGCAATAATAAATTGTCCCCGTCATCGTAGTCAAAGTCGTGTATGGATTGATGTCGTGGTCCGCTAGATTGTCTACTAACTATATGGCATTCCTCTCCAACATTTAGTTGTTTGTCAAATTGGTCTTTCTCTAGAACTAATTCAATTCGACAAATTGCACATCTATTACCTGACCGTCCCCAAAGTCCCTTTCGTGTCTTTTCCGTTATTGCCATATCTTAATTGAAAGCTTGCTGCCAACGTTTGTGCATAAGCAGTGGCGGGAATTCGAAGCGCGTCACTGTCCCACGACACCAAACGTATTTTGAAAAACTAAACTACAAATTTACACTGAACCCCGCCATTGATTATGCATTTTGTTGTGGCGGTAGTGGCTTCACCAAATCATTCTTTGAACAATGTCTGGAACTGTCCCAAGTATTAGTCCAAGTAGTATTGTCAATATGCCAAATGTTTCCATCCAAACATTTGATACTGAAGTGTCTGAAATTAATTTTCGTGTTTTTTCTAACTCATTGCCAAAACTTGTCTTTGAATTCTGAAAGTCAGCTTTAAACTTCCTCAATTCTTCTTTTATTTCATTTTTTTCTTTAACGATTCTCTCGTGAACGAACTCTATTTCCTACTTAAAGTATCTAATAATATCTTTTGGGTCATCTTTAGGTCCAATGGTTATACGTGCTTCTGCTCCAGCAAAAGTTAGCCCACCTGTCTGCGCATTAATGTTTACGTTTCTCTTAATTTGTTTTCCCGGAAACCTTTTAAAGTAGTCTGCAAAAAATGTCCTGAAGCCGTGCCCTTTGAACAAAATAAGTTTTTCTTTCAGTGAGTATACAATTGTCAATGTTCCCCCTAATTGTAACAAGAGTCCGTATACTCTTATATTGTCGACCTGTCTAAGTCCAATGTCAATTTTGTCCAATTGGAATAATAGTATTATAAAAATGATAAATAGGTATAAGGATTTCCCCTCCCATAACCAGTCCGCTAATCTTTTTAAATATTTCATTTTTTTAAGCCATTACCGCCAACGACCTGTGTATGTGGCGTTGCTGGGAATAGGTAGGCTTGGTAAATGAGGAACGAATGCCAAGCCTACCTGCTCCGAAGCGTCCCACGATAAGATACTAAAATATGAAACTAAAATGATAATACTACACCGAACCCCAGCAAAGATCACATACACAATGTTGTATGCTGTGCCCGATGTCCCACCCTAAAAGAGCTACACGGACTTGCAAGCTTGGGTTTGTGCGATGGCATGAGCGGGATTGCAAGTTGGTGTAGCGTGATGTCATCTACTCTTTAATCACTAAACCAATAAATAATATTAGCAATGAAAAGAATAAAACAACTTATTAAAAATTTAATTTTTCTATCGACTATTGATTTGAAAAGTAAAATCAACCCGACTATATCGTATAATGATCTAACTATTGGCAGGGAAAAAGTTACTCTTTGAATCTTCCCTATGAGCTGAAATCTTTTCATTAATACGCTTAAGGAATTTGTCCTTTTCTTCCTCAGTTTTACCATCTAAATGGATTGCAATTAGTACATCTAAACACGTTTGAAGAATAACGTGATTATGTTGGCTAAACATTAAGATTGAATTTAAGGTGTCAATCTTATCAGGAAATTTATTTTCTTCCATAAAATATAGAGTTATATTTTATACTCCAGTTTTTGCTTGATTCTTAGAAGGATCATGCTTATCAATATCATCCCTACTGAATCCTAAATCTAAAACAATTTGATCCCTTATATCTATTGCTGCAACAAATAAAATAGTGTCAACATTATTACCAGAATTGAATGCGGCTTCTTCCAGTTTTAATTTACACTCATCCTTGTCTTTATATAATTTTACAACATTTATTAAAATTTCCTGTGCTTGAAATGGATTCTCAGGATTTTTATCTTTAACAGATGATAGTATATCAGTATAATATTTATCAGTCAACTCTTTAATTTTTGAATCTGACATTATCTTTTTTCCTACTGCATTTAAAATCATTGGAGAAGCACTTTGCGTAGTCTTTTGTCTCCATAATTCCTCAACCTTAACTTCCATCCCTGAAATTTTGGCAACGTTAAATTTCATATCACCAACATCGGTCTTAATATAATCAACTGTATTTGATAACGTAGTAGACTTAACAATTAATGTCGTTAATGCCCCGCCAATCAAAATAGCTAGTCCTAATATCCCGATCCAATCACCTGTAGCAAGGTCTAATAAAATCATATAAAATTGATTGTTCTGTCTCAACCCCTATATTACTACTTAAACGAATACTTTGTACGTGTCCGTGTAAAAAAAGCTGCAAAAATAGGGATTATTTGCTCCTAAATATTATAACCATTAAAAATTGCCTTTTAATCTATTAAATTTGTCGAGACTAATATGTGTCAGTTAGGAGAATCTAACTCTGCACTCCAAAAGTGGCTTATTGACTTGCTTTGGATTTTGCGAGGAGGAGTCGAGCGGCAAGGCAATGTGCCACATTCCAATCTGTCCAAGGGCATTCTGACTAACGTTTCACAAGTTGTTGATATTCAATTGCAATCCGAGGTCGTC
>JBBTBZ010000038.1:0-50330 GCA_038043425.1 Bacteroidota bacterium | reverse complement strand
TATTTTAAATTATAATTGGTTGTGTTAAAAGACTTAAAATATCTATAATTGCATGTTAAAACCTGTAATAAATGAACCTGACCAAGATTCTAACCATCGCACTCCTGGCTGTTAGCCTTTACCTGGCCTACTATCTATACAGTGGAGTTCAAAAAACAATCGATGACCGTAATTCCATTGCCACGAATGAGTCTGCCGTGATTGAAAGGCTAAAACTTATCCGCGAGGCAGAAATAGTTTTTCAACAAGTAAATGGACAATACACAGCCAATTGGGATTCCTTGGCCACCTTTATTGAAACAGGAAAGGTACCCATCATTGAGCGCAGAGAGGAGATTATACAGAAAGCCTATGGTGGAGAGGATATTATCATACATATCGATACGTTGGGCTTTATTTCCGCCAGGGAGAAAATTTTAAAAAAAAATTATACAGTCTCTGCTGCTGATGATGGAATTTTCATGGGTTACAAAGTCAAAGTAGGGGATCAGGTAATAACCAATCAAAAAGCGTATGCCATGAAGGAAGGCGATAAAGTAAATGAGTTGCCGTTTCTGGAAAAAGGAACTATTACCACCTTGGCGAATGTCAGTGTTGGCGCAGCTATAACAAGAGGTCAAGAACTCATTAGTTTTTGGGATTATCAGTTTAATCCTAATGTAGATGTTAGAAAATTAAGTGAGAAAGAGGATGGAACGAAGTATGAAATTTTTGCTGGCAATGTTGATAAATCAGGTGTAAAAGTCCAGGTGATTGAGGTGGTTGACCCAACTCCTGCAAATCCAGCTCGTAAAGAATCGAATGACCATAAGAACAGGAAGCCTTTACGCTTTGGATCTAGGATCGATGTATCTACTGCAGGAAACTGGGAATAAAAATTGCAAACTGCGACACTCAGTTATAAGTTGATCAAGAAGATCAAGGATGAGAAGTTTGATGAAGAAAAACTTCAAAACTACATCCTTTTAATACAACTGAGTATACGCGATTTTCAGGTGGCCGTCATTGACAGTTCCGATGCCCGTCTGATTTTCTTTGAAGATTTTGTCTTTAGTGAAGTCAATTCGCATTCCGAACTTTTTGAACTTCTAAAAACTCTGTTCGAGTCGCACGAACTACTCACCGCTGGTTTTTGGAAAAAGGTTAAGGTATCGATTAAGAATAATAAGGTAATCCATGTGCCCACGTCACTTTTTATTGAGACGGCAGCGGAAGAATATCTTAAGTTTAATGCACAAGTCCACCCAGAGGCAGAACTAACTCTTTATTGTTCCAGCCCAGCATCCGATGCAGTCAGCGTTTTTGCGATGCAAAAAGATCTGCACCGATGGCTTACCGAACTTTATTCCAACAGCTCATTAAGTTTCTTTCACCAGTCTGCAAGCCTGATTGAAGGGGTACTGAACTTTTCCAAATCTCAAAAGGTTCAACCGCTGTACATCTACGTGGATCGATTCAAACTCCATATCCTCTCTATTCAAAATCATAATTTGGTTTACTATAATCAATTTGCCATTAAACAATTTGGTGATTATGTTAAATATATAATGCTGGTGATGAATGCACTAAATTTGAACCAAGACACAAGCCAGGTAGTACTGTGGGGCTATATTGGAAAAAATTCACCCCATTACCATGAGTTTTACAAATACATTAGAAATGTAACCTTTGGAGATCGGCCTACCCACTTAAAATTCGGGTACATGTTTGATGAGGTACAGCACCATCATTTCTTTGATCTGTTTTCCATGAACTTGCTGAATCATTAAATTGATCAGCACTATTAGTAATAATCATTGGTAAATTCTATGTCACGTATTGCAATTTTTCCTGGATCTTTTGATCCCTTTACCAAGGGACATGAAGACATCGTATTGCGCGGTTTGGGGTTGTTTGATGAAATCATCATCGCCATTGGGTATAACAGTGAAAAAAGTAACCGATATATCGCGATCGAAAAAATGGTAAGTCTGATCCGCGAAACGTTTAAAAATTATCCTACTATTAGCGTACAAACCTATGCAGAGTTAACGGCTCAGTTTGCCCGAAAAAATGGGGCCAGATTTTTGTTACGCGGTTTAAGAAACACAACAGACTTCGAGTATGAAAATAGTATTGGACAAGTGAATCGGTTTTTAAATGACGAATTGGAGTCCGTCTTCTTAATCACCTCACCTCAATTTGCTTCATTAAGCTCCTCTATTATCAGGGAAGTTCACCGTTATGGTGGAGATGTATCAAAACTTCTGCCCTATAAACTTTAGGCATAAACTTTGGCGATTTCGCAATAAACTAATACTGAGAGTAACTTTTTACTTAACCTTTTCAGTTTGCCGGTAATATTCCTCAAACACAAACCGAATCGATTTGTAAGAATTTTCCAGGGCGTGATACACTTCTTTCTGGGTCATCCAGCGTAGTTCTTCAATGTCCTCATCCAGCCTTGGTTTGCTTTTTGAGTCATCGAGTAATTCCATGATATACCAGCGCGTTTTCTTCAACATACTATTTTTATTCATGGTATACGTATGCCAGGTGGTGCACAATTTCTGGCCAACTTTTACCTGAACATTGCATTCTTCTTCAACCTCCCGAACAGCGGTCTGATTGTACTTCTCATCACTCTCTTTTTTGCCTTTTGGCAAGTCCCACTTTTTCATCCGGTAAATCATCAAAAATTTATCCTTTTTCAGGATAAGTCCACCCGCGGCTTTAACAACTTTGAATTTGCTCTTCAGGTAAATCTTTACGGCCGTATAATCCTCCACTGTAATTGCCAACGAAAGAAGATTGGTCGGGACCTTTGAGTTGACATGGTCTAAAATTATATCCAGATGCTCGGTATTGGCATGATTCACCCAAACATGATGAATGAGTTTAGCCTTGGTAATAACCTCTTTCCTTGCATCAATAGAATGGTTGACATGACCTTCTTTGGGTTGCTGACCAGAATCGAGAATTAATACAGGGATATCGTTAATAAATAAATTCATAAGAGGTCTTCAACTTTTTGCAAAAACCTAAATTATTTCCAATGAATCAACATTGACAGCCTATTAAAATGAATTGCTTGTTAGTAAATTGATTTTAAGGGCATTTCCGGGATTTTTCTTGAAAGAATAGTCTTGAGAGCCCTAGATTCTGATAAATTTGCCACATGAGCATTGTAAAAATTCAAGAAGAAACAGCTGGAATAATCTCCTCTCTTTTGCTAGAAATTGAAGCGATTAAGCTTAATCATGTAGACCCATTCACCTGGAGTTCGGGCTGGAAATCCCCTATTTACTGTGACAACAGGTTGGCGCTCTCCTATCCTAAAATCCGCACCTTCATCAAGAAAAGCCTTGAAAAGGCCATCAAAGCAAACTTTCGTCAAGTTGAATATATTGCAGGAGTAGCAACTGCAGGCGTAGCACAAGGAGCCTTGGTGGCCGAGGTGTTAGAGCTTCCTTACATTTATGTCAGACCCAAACCTAAGGATCATGGTATGGGAAATTTGATTGAAGGAAAAATTGAAAAAGGTAAAAAAGTAGTTCTGATAGAGGATTTAATTTCAACTGGTGGCAGTTCACTAAAGGCTGCACAAGCCTTGAAAGAAGCCGGGTTCATTGTTCTTGGCATGGTGGCTATCTTCACTTATGGATTTGATGTGGCAGAAAAGAATTTTGCAGAAGCACAAATACCATTAGTGTGCCTAAGCGATTTCGACCATATGCTGAGAGAAGCGGTAGAAAAAAAATACCTTGACGAAAATCAATTAATGTACGTAAAGTCATGGAGAGTTGATCCTGGGAATTGGAAGTAACTTATTCCGTCAGAACTTTTCCTCAATACCCAATCCGAAAAGAGCAAAATCATATTTTACGGGATCTGACGGATCAAATAATCGTAGATTTGCCGTTAGTTCAAGAGCGGTTTCCCAATCCATTTGCCTTCGTTTGATCAGTTTTAATTTTCTCGCGACACGTTCAACATGAATGTCGCATGGGCACACCAACTGTGCTGGGGAAATTTTAGTCCAAATGCCAAAGTCAACTCCGCGACTATCGTGACGCACCATCCATCGGAGAAACATGTTGATGCGTTTGCAGGCGGATTTGTGTTCAGGTGTTGCGACATGTTTCATGGTTCTTCTTGGAAAATCAGGAAGGCTAAAAAACAACCGATGAAATGAGGCCATACCTTCCTGAACTGTTTCACTTGCAGTGTTAACCCTAAATGCTTCCTCAAGCGACTGATGACTTTTATAAAACAACGATAGGAACTCAATAAAATATAAGGTATCCGTTCCATTGAATGTACGATGTTTAAAATTATCAAAAGGCTTAAGGTCATCTAAACTATGATGCAAGAGAAAATCATATGGAGAGTTGTCCATCATTTCCAGCAACTCAATACTCTTTTTAATAATGGTGATTCTTTGACCCCAGGCAAGAATAGCAGTAAAAAAGCCAGCAATTTCTATATCCTGTTTCTTAAAAAAACGATGAGGAACTGAGACCGGATCATTCTTTATGAAATTAAACTGGTTATACTTTTCTACTTTGTCATCCAGGAATGCCTTTACATCAAGAATAGATTTTTGCTTCATGTACTTCAGAACCCGGCCACCTTTACTTATAATACGTAACCTCCACGGCAAACGTACCCTCTGTTACACCTAGCCTTTCAAAAGCTGATTTTGAAATCATAATTATCGTTTTGTTGTCTGTTCCTTGAGGCAGCACATCCATTACGCGTACAAACACTTCACGGTTATTAGCTTCATTTCTCACTTTCATGATCGTACCAACCTTGGCGGCATTATATAATGCCAAATATTTGCGGTTACCATCCGTTCCTGCAATTAACTCAGCAGTCCCTTTCTCCTTCACTTCATCTGAACCAACCATGTTTTCAGATATTTTAATAGTGGTTTCCTTAGGTTCTGATAAGCTAATGCTCTGGTTATCCTTTACAATAGGAACTGATTGAGGTACTTGCGTATTGAAAGACTCAGTTTTGTACATCGGCTGGGTTATCAAAAGGACCTGGTCAATTTTTACTTCGTTTCCTGAAATACCATTCCATTCCTTCAGTTGTTGCACTGTGATTCCATATTTCTTAGAAATACTAAAGAGTGTCTCCTTAGCAACCACCGTGTGCGTTCCTTTAAGCGATTGTAATTCAGCTGGTTTGACAGTTTCAAGATTTGATGATGGCCTTTTGGGGATAATTAATTCCTGGCCGAGTGAAAGCGAGTTATCACTCAGCTTGTTCATTGCTTTAATATCATCAACAGAAACGTCATACAATTTTGATATGGAGAACAGTGTTTCCTTCGTTGCTACTTTGTGAACTATGCCGTTGGCGTTTTGAATTTTACTTTTAGGAACATAGGGTACTTTCAAAATCTGGCCGATGTCAAGGCCTCCATCTGCAGTCTTATTAAATTCGAGAATATTCATTATGGAAACACCATAATGCTTCGAAATGGAATACAGTGTCTCTTTTTCACTGACCTGATGAATGATGAATTGCTTACCCTTAATAGTCTCTAGCCGTAAAGAATCCGATTTGAATTCAGGATTATTCCAGGAAATAAGTACAATCAAAATAATTTTTACCATAAGATTACTATTTCTAAGTTACCAATTCCTGCGTATTCTTTGCCTCACGTCAATACCACAGGTGCCAGATATCACCTCAAAGCCCAGAAAAAATGAAAATCCGATTTTTCCTGCCCATGGTTTAATCGTAACTTTATGCAAGTTAACTAAGATTAGAACGATGAGAAAGCTTGTGGTATTATTTTGCTTGATCTGTTCAACAGCGCTTGCACAAAAAAGTAATGTTGTTGTTATGGAGATCAAAGAAGAAATCGACCCCCGTATGCTGCGATATGTAAGGTTAGCGCTTGAATATGCGGAAAAGACCAAAGCAGATTATGTAATTGTAGACATGGATACCTACGGGGGGGTACTGACGGATGCAAAAGAAATTGTAGACGTGATCATGGATTATAAAAAGCCCATCTGGGTATATATTAATTCAGATGCTGCCTCAGCTGGAGCCTTGATCTCCATTGCATGCGATAGCATTTATATGTCACCTGGTGCTACTATAGGTGCGGCCACGGTAGTGGAAGGGGCTGGCGGTCAAGCCGCACCTGATAAATACCAGGCCTATATGCGGGGAATCATGCGCGCAACAGCTGAGAAGAATGGGCGAGATCCACGTATTGCAGAAGGAATGGTAGACGAACGTATTGTAATTGACAGCATAAAACAGGAAGGCAGGGTCATTACGTTCACTACATCTGAGGCGTTGAAATTTGGATACTGCGAAGCGGAGGTAGAATCGATTGAACAAATCCTACAAAGAAATAAAGTCGAAAATTATGACATCAATACTTTTCGATTAGGAACAGTTGAAAAAATAATTGCATTTGCGCTCAATCCTTTCATTAGTGGACTTCTGATCCTTGTGATCATCGGTGGCATCTATTTTGAACTTCAAACACCCGGGGTTGGATTTCCCCTTATTGCCGCTGTTATCGCTCTGCTATTATATCTCATTCCATACTATTTAAATGGCCTTGCCGAATATTGGGAAATCATAGCATTATTCATTGGAGTCATATTAATCATTGCTGAAATTTTCATCATTCCAGGATTTGGCGTGGCTGGTGTGCTTGGCATAACCCTTACCGTGGTCTCCTTGATTCTAATTATGCTCAACAATGATTTCTTCAACTTTGAATTTGTTCCGCTTGGAGACATTGTAGTGGCTACGGCAGTTGCCTTTGGCGGACTTACGGGAGGTGTTGTGGTGCTCTTCTTCGGTGGTGCAAGACTTATGAAAAGTAAAGCGTTTCAACGGATAACGTTAACCGAAACACAGGAAAGCTCAAAAGGTTACACCGTAAACGCCAAGACAAAATCGATGAATGGAAAAACCGGCACGGCCTACACAGTGCTAAGGCCTAGCGGCAAAGTGATGATTGATGATCAACTATTTGATGCGTTTACCCGCGGAGACTATGTTGAAAAAGGCGACCCCATTATTGTAATTGAAAGTGAGGGTGTTACCTTAAAAGTAAAGCGCGGAAATGCATGAGAATTTTAGGAGTAATCCCCGCACGTTACGCTTCTACACGCTTTCCTGCAAAACCGTTAATTGATATCGGTGGGCAATCCATGATTGAGCGCGTATACCGACAGGTCAAAAAATCGGGATCAATTTCAAAAGTTATCGTGGCCACGGACCATCACAAAATATGTGATCAAGTGATCACGTTTGGTGGCGAAGTGCGATTGACCTCCGAATCTCACGCCAGTGGTACCGACCGTTGTTTTGAAGTATTAACGAACGAGATAACGAAGTTTGACTATGTTATTAACATCCAAGGTGATGAACCTTTTATTGCACCTAAGCAGATTGATTTGCTAGCAGCTTTGCTTGATGGAAAAACCGAACTGGCAACCCTTGCAAAAAAAATAGAAGACAGAGAACAGCTATTTAACTCCAACATTGTAAAAATCATATTGGATAAGAATTGGAATGCTCTGTATTTCAGTCGTTCCGCCATACCGCATCTTCGAAACATTGCCCCAGATCAATGGTTGCGTAATCATACTTTTTATAAACACGTTGGCATGTATGCGTACCGGGCCGACATTCTGGAAAAAATCACAAAGCTTAACATGTCTTCATTAGAAAAAGCTGAGTCACTGGAACAACTTCGATGGTTGGAAAATGGTTATTCCATCAAAGTAGCCGAAACAATGGATGAAACGATTGGCATCGACACACCAGAGGATCTTGAAAAGGCGCTCTTGTTTTTAAGCAAAAAATAATGGGTCCTACCTTTGAATATTGAACACACTTGGCAAATTGCTTTGCATTTTTTTCTGGATTATTCTGCAAAAAAACTGAGCATGAGAGTGAACATTCTCAACACCTGCGCCAAATGAATTAAACTTTTTTTTTAAGTTGCCAGTTTCATTATTCTTGCAGCTTGATCCCATAAAAAAAGCTGGTTTAAAAAACCAGCTTGTGGAGAATATCGGAGTCGAACCGATGACCTTCCCGATAGCTATCGGGACGCTCTATGCCCATTGATTAGGTTTTCAATATACACTCTACTTTTCTTATTTTTTATCTCTTTCTCTCTTCTAACTGCATCGGATCGGGAAGAGAAAAATTCGTGATAAACTAATTTCCACGGTAAGCATGAACTGGAGAAGGCACCACCTTTCCCAATATTATGTTCATCAATCCTCCTTTCTAGATTCATGGTTTGGCCTACATAATACTTATCGCATTTCTCTGAATAGAGAATATAAATGAAATACTCCATCACAAAAAAGCTGGTTTAAAAAACCAGCTTGTGGAGAATATCGGAGTCGAACCGATGACCTCTTCCATGCCATGGAAGCGCTCTAGCCAGCTGAGCTAATCCCCCGAGGGGTGCAAATATATTCAAAATCTTGTGACAGAAAATTCAACAAGTTTTACTAATTGATTGAGGTCATTTCTTCTCAGCCAGTTTTCTCATCGCCCTCACCCGATCAGGATCCACCGTACGGACTTTAAATTCTGCACCTTCCTCAGAACCCATCCCGGCAATATCTGGATTTCGGTAGGTCATACCGCTTTCGCGGAAAGAAGCTGCGGAGAAGTGAATTTCCGTAGCCCTCGATTTGGCCAAAATTTCCTGAACTGTGTTCTCATTCACACCGGAGCCAGGCATGATGGCAATTCTGCCCCTTGCTCTTTCTGTTAACTGACCGATAAGGTCTGCACCTTTCAACGACTGAGCTTGCAGACCGGCTGTTAGTATTCTGTCAAAACCGACTTCAATGCAATCTTCCAATGCTTCAAAAGGATCGCGCGTCATATCGAAGGCTCGATGGCAGGTAACTTTTAAAGGCCGTGCTTTATCAATCAATTCTTTGCATCGTTTTTTATCGAGCGTTCCATCAGGATTTAAAATTCCAAACACCACACCATCCACACTTATCTTCTGACATTGCGAAATATCACGCTTCATGGAATGAAATTCGTAGTTGGTATAATGAAAATCTCCTCCACGCGGGCGGATCATCACATACACATCCAAATTTACATTTTGTCGCACTGCCTCAATGGTTCCAAACGATGGGGTAGTTCCTCCTTCACCTGGGTTATCACAAAGTTCAATGCGATCTGCACCGCCTTCTTGGGCTTTGAGTGCAGATTCAATGTTGTAGACTACAATTTCACAAATCATAAATCGTTTTGTTTTCTATATATTTAGTAGCATCAACTATAACCTTCCAAACATGAGGCTCTTCATTCTGTTTAACCTTCTCTTCCTTCTGTCATGCTCTCAATTACGTGCGCAGAACCAGGACAGTGTGGCAATCAAGAAATATTATGAGGAAAATGCAATTCTTTGGCTCGGATGGACTAAATATATTAAGAACAACCAAACATTTCCACTTAAAAACTTAAGAAATGAGATCATCTTTTCCCCGGATGCCATTCATGAGTTTTCAAAGTACAGGCGCTATCGAACTTATTTGAATATAAGTGCTATTGTAGGTGGCGGGCTATATTTAACAGCTCTAGTAGCGAAGGATCGTGAGGTTAAGCTTGGAATGTTTGCCGGATCACTTGTCGCCTTTTCCTTTTCAATCCATTTTAGTTTTAATACAAGCAAGCATTTGAGCAGGGCCATTTGGCTGCACAATAGAGATATTCTCTTGCGATAACCAAACTTCTAATAATAACTCTTCGCTTCAAACAACTTGTTATCAACCTCACTAGACTTTACTGCATACGTAAATCCTTTCTGCAAGGCAAAGGCACCATACTCACCATTTTTATTCAATGCTAAAAAACCTACTTGTATTTCTTTAGATTTTACAGGTTGATTTTTAACGATTCGGGCCACTGCTTTCTCGCATGCCTCCTGCGGAGAGTTTCCCTGCCGCATCAACTCCACCACCAAATGTGAGCCAACAATTCGAATAACTTCCTCGCCTACGCCTGTTGAGGTAGCGGCCCCAATTTCATTATCCACATAAACAGCCGCTCCAATAATAGGTGAGTCTCCTACCCTGCCATGCATCTTAAAGGCCATTCCGCTAGTAGTGCAGGCTCCCGATAAATTTTCCTTTCCATCCAAAGCCACAATGCCTATGGTGTCGTGATTTTCAATATTGGCAATAGGTTTATACTGTGCGGTCTTAAGCCATTCTTTCCACACCTTTTCTGATTCTGGTGTTAATAGTTTTTCCTTTTTAAAACCATTGGCCAACGCAAACTGTAACGCGCCTTCCCCCACCAAAAAAACATGGGGGGTCTTTTCCATTACTTTGCGTGCAACAGAAATTGGATGAACGATATGCTCCAGGCAGGCAACCGCGCCACAATTTGCAAACTCATCCATGATACACGCATCGAGCGTAACGCGGCCATCACGATCTGGTAAACCTCCCAATCCAACAGAGGTTTCCTTTGGATCGCCTTCGGGCACCCTCGCACCTGCCTCTACTGCATCCAGGGATCTTCCACCCGAGTACAATATCTTCCACGCTTCTGCATTGGCACCCACTCCAAAATTCCAGGTAGAAACAACAACTGGTTTTGTGGGTGTCTTTTGTCTGAATCCGGCAAATAGTTTAGCGACTGGTAAAAGTGAGGTCAATGCTCCGAGTAAAAGAAATTTTCTGCGCGTGGTCATATCCTGTAGTTTATTGAAATTAGTGGGAGGGAAGTTAATCAATAATCCTTCGAGCAATCCGAAAACGCTTATCATAATACTCCGAAAACAAATTGGTTTCCACAACACCTAGCGAAGTTGATGCATGGATGAATTTCACATTGTCTTTACTCTTTACCTCCGTAACAATACCCACGTGGGTGATCTCTCTTCTTTTCTTTCCGGTAGCAAAAAACACCAGATCGCCTGGCTTAACATTCTTCTTTTTCACCTTTTCGCCTACTTCCGCCTGGGCATCTGCAGTTCGGGGCAACGTAAGGTTAATCGCCTGAAAAGCGTTTCCGGTAAGCCCGGAGCAATCCATTCCTGAACGGGTTGTTCCACCCCACTTGTAAGGGGTTCCCGTAAAGGTTCGCGCTTCTTTAATTACCTCACTGACCTGCTGTTTCCTTAGCCGAGCTTTCCTGGAAGCACAGTCACTAAACAGAAACAAAATGAAGAATAAAAGTCCAAGCCTGTAAAAAGGGAATTGTGTAATTTTGAGGCCAGCAGGATAACTCATATACAAACAAAGTTACATTATAGATGGCACACACTAAAGTGATAGAAGGGGTAGCTTCAGTTGGCATTCTGGAAGAAATTCTGAATCAATTCCAGGCTATTGTTGGCAAAGAAAACCTGATTCTGGAAGAGGAAGCACGACAAGAATACTCACATGATAAAACGGAAGATTATTCATTCATGCCGGATGTCGTAATAAAGCCACATTCTCCCCAGCAGATAAGTGCTATTCTTAAAATCTGTAACATATACCAATTGCCCGTCACTCCACGAGGAGCAGGAACAGGCTTAAGCGGTGGCGCCTTGCCGGTAAAAAAGGGTGTAGTTATTTCTATGGAACGCTTTAAAAAGATTTTGCAAATAGATGAGTTGAATCTGCAGGCAACGGTGGAGCCGGGCGTGATCACTGAAGTATTTCAAAATGCTGTCAAGGAAAAAGGCTTATTCTATCCGCCAGACCCCGCTAGCGGTGGCTCGTGTTATTTGGGAGGGAACCTTGCGAATAATTCCGGGGGCCCAAAGGCCGTGAAGTATGGCGTAACGCGTGATTATGTAATCAATATGGAAGTGGTACTGCCAACAGGAGAAATTATCTGGACGGCCGCGAATGTTTTAAAGAACTCCACGGGTTATAATCTCACCCAACTTATGTGTGGCAGCGAAGGCACTTTGGGCATCATCACGAAAATTGTATTTAAACTTAGGGGCTTTCCACAGAAAAATGTGCTAATGATGATTCCCTTCAGCACAAATGAAGAAGCTTGCAGGGCTATCTCAGCTATATTCGCTTCAGGCATCACGCCTTCCGGGATGGAGTTCTTTGAACGAGAAGCTGCAGCTAAAACATTTGAATATTGTATAAAAGTGTTAAACAGCCCAGTAACGACCACGTTAGCAGAAAACATGAATGCTTATTTGCTATGCGAATTAGATGGCAATGATGAAGAAGTGCTCATGCGTGATGCCGAACGTGTGATGGCCGTGGTAGAGAAGTTTGAGATCGGTGAGGTGTTGTTTGCAGACAGTGCTGCACAAAAAGAAGAGCTTTGGAAGATCAGAAAAAATATTTCACCTGCGGTTAACTGGTACACACTTACCAAATCAGATGATGTTGTCGTTCCGCGAGCAAATATGCCCAAGCTAATTTCCGGAATTAAGGCGATTGGAAAACAATTTGGATTTAACACCGTCTGCTTTGGTCATTTAGGGGATGGAAATCTTCACGTAAATATTTTAAAAGAGAACATCAGCGAAATAGATTGGGAAAACAAAATCCCTGAAGGTATTGGTGAGATTTTCAAACTTACGGTCAACCTGGGAGGAACACTCTCTGGCGAGCATGGCATAGGGATTTCTAAACGCCCGTATATGGCTATTGCCATGAGTGAAGTAAACCTTAACCTCATGCGTGGAATTAAAAAGGTCTTTGATCCAAATGGAATAATGAATCCGGGAAAAATATTTTAAAACACTTTAGAATGAAATTATTTATAACACTTACTGTCTTTGCGATTGTACTTAACGCATGTGGTAATAAAGAAAAAAAGGAAATAACTCAGCAAGAATTAAGCGCACCAACAGCCCAGCTTACTGAAGAGCAGATCGCCAATGGATGGAGACTTTTATTTGATGGTCAAACTACAAAAGGCTGGCAAATTTTTAAAGGCAGAGAAAATAATACCTGGGAAGTTGATGAAGGTACGTTGCATTGTAAGCCTCTTAAAGAGGGTGTAGCAGGTGATGGCGATCAGCGCTCCGATATCATGACCACCGAGGAGTTTGAGAATTTCAAATTGACTTTTGATTGGAAGATAACACCCGAAGCAAACAGCGGAGTGATGTTCCGTGTCACAGAAGAATTTGAGCAACCCTATTACTCAGGGCCCGAATATCAGGTGGTCGATGATAAGGGATATCCTGGAGAATTGAATGATACACAATTAACTGCCGCCACATTTGATATGTACGGGACAGTCAACCAATCTGTAAGGCCAATAGGTGAATGGAATACATCAAAACTTGTTGTTAATGACAATCATGTTGAACACTGGTTGAATGGTTCAAAAGTGCTGGAGTATGAACTCGGTTCTGCTGACTGGATTAAACGTAAAAATGAATGTAAATGGAAAGATGCTGTGGGCTACGGCATGGCCAAAAAAGGCCACATCGATATACAAGACCATGGAAGTGAAGTATGGTATAAGAATATAATGATCAGGATCTTGTAGACAAAAACTATTTTAAAGTCATGAGGTATTCCACCAGGTCGGCTAATTGTTGTTCCGATAATTCCAGAAATGCAGGCGTATGCATAACACTATTTTCCTGCTTTTCCTTTGAATCAATATTTGAGGTTGGAACAATATAGACTCGGTTTCCTTTAGTGTATATACCCGCTGATTCTTCAATTTAGATAGATCAGGAACAGTATTTTGCCAATTGACCAATCGTTAGCATCAACCTTGATTTTGTTGTTATCTCGGCTTGCTACTATTCTGGGTATAAATCCAATATAATTAAATGCCACTGCAATGGGGAACGCTTCAGAAGTTCTAGGTGCACGATCATGAATTTTAATAGTTGGTAGCTTTCCGAAGAGATCTATACCTCAAGATAAGGCAAATAAATAACTATAAAACCATATGTTCATTTTTTGCGCCTTGTTAACTTACCTTTATCTTCCTGCTTTGAATATTGCTAAAACTATATGTGCGGTATCACGGGTATTTTTGCATTTAATCTGATCGGCAAGTTCAACATGATCAATTTAGCTTCTGCTACATTGGCGTTGGAAAAACGCGGTCCCGATTTTCAAGATATTTATTCCGATCAGTATGTAGGGTTAGGTCACCGAAGGCTGTCAATCATTGATACAAGTGCAACCGCCAACCAGCCGATGTGGGATGAAAGTAAACGTTACTGCATCATCTTTAATGGAGAAATCTTTAATTTTCAGGAATTAAGAAAAGAATTGCAAAAGAATGACATTTCTTTTTCCACTCATTCCGATACCGAAGTTTTACTCAAGCTCTATATTCTAGAAAAAGAAGCGTGCCTCTATAAACTCAATGGCTTTTTTGCTTTTTGTATATATGATAAGCAAGAACAAACATTTTTCATAGTTCGAGATCGATTTGGTATAAAGCCTTTGCTTTATGTACATGATGAGGATAAATTTCTATTTGCCTCTGAAATGAAATCGATCCTTTGCTTTGGCATTGAAAAGGAGTTGGATTACACTTCTCTGCATACCTATCTTCAACTCAACTACATCCCTGCCCCACGCTCGATTTTTAAAAAAGTAAAAAAACTCTTACCGGGACACTATCTAAAAATTGTCAATCGTCAATTGTCAATTGTCAATTACTATGCTATACCTAATGCAGCTTCACAAACAGAAAAAAATCCTTTCACGTATGAAGAAAGCAAACAAAAACTCAAAATCTTATTAGAGGCTTCCGTTGAGCGAAGGCTGGTTGCCGATGTTTCCCTGGGTGCTTTTTTAAGCGGTGGAATTGATTCCTCTGTTGTCACAGGATTGGCGAGCAGGCACAAGCCTGATCTACACACCTTCTCCGTTGGCTTTAAAGACGAAAAGTTTTTTGATGAAACCGAATATGCCAGGTTGGTGGCGAATCATTTTAAAACAAATCATACCGTATTTTCATTATCCAATGATGATTTGTATGAACATGTGCATTCTATCCTGGATTATCTAGACGAACCTTTTGCGGATTCTTCCGCTATCAATGTTTATATACTCAGCAAAGAAACCCGCCAACACGCTACTGTGGCGCTTTCCGGAGATGGTGCCGATGAACTGCTGGCCGGTTACAATAAGCATGCTGCCTTTCATCGAATGATCCATAAAGGATGGAAAGAAAATGCAGTCGGTTCATTATTATCGCTATGGAAAATTCTTCCAAAATCCAGGAATAATGCATTGGCCAATAGAGTACGACAGCTACAACGCTTTGCTGAAGGAATGAAACTGTCATCAAAAGACCGTTACTGGAGTTGGGCTGGATACGCTAAAGAAAATCAAGCATTAGCCTTATTATCTGATTCTTCCCGTCATCAATTTATTGAAGCTGACTACTTGAATTTCAAATCTGAATTATTGCAAACTATTCCTGCTACGGAAAGTATCAACGATATATTACTTACCGATATGAAGTTGGTCTTACCGAACGACATGCTTACAAAAGTTGATTTAATGAGCATGGCCAATGGTTTGGAAGTGCGGGTTCCTTTTCTCGACTACGAGGTGGTCAATTTTCTTTTTTCACTTCCTGATGATTTCAAAATCAATTCAGACATAAGAAAAAGAATATTACAAGATGCCTACAAAGACATTTTACCTCCACAACTTTACAATCGCCCTAAGAAAGGATTCGAAGTTCCTCTACTCAAATGGTTGCGAAAAGAAATGAAATCACTAATTATGGATGACTTGCTCTCACAGAAATTTATTGTAGACCAAAATATTTTTGATTACCCTGCAATTGAAAAACTAAAGAAGAAGCTTTTTTCATCACATCCCGAAGACGTCCATGCGAGGATTTGGGGGCTGATTGTTTTTCAATGGTGGTGGAAGAAATATTGTTAGACGTAAGATTTAAGAAATAAGACTCAGGACCATAAAACTTTTACAAAATGAAAAACTTACTCCGGATCGAAGAAGCGTTCATGTTTGGTCTTGCACTTTATCTCAATTCATATCTACCATTTGCAACCTGGGTATTCTGGGCTCTGTTTTTATTACCTGATATTGGAATGCTTGGATATCTGGCAAATCCGCGCATCGGTGCCATAACGTATAATCTATTCCATCACAAAGGGATAGCGATTGCAGTTTATCTTACAGGATATATACCGATCATTCATGAACTTACCCTGGCCGGTGTAGTGTTGTTCGGTCATAGTTCATTTGATCGTGTTCTTGGCTATGGCCTAAAGTATGAAGATCATTTTAAGCATTCTCACCTTGGCTGGTTGGGTAAACAGGATATCTGATAATGCGTGATGGATCCAAGAAATCTAGAATCAAGTATCTATCATCCAATTATTTCTTTCCTTCTTTCGCCCACATATCACGGAGTGTTACCGTACGATTGAATACCAACTTGGCCGATGTTGAATCCTGATCGAGGCAGAAGTAGCCAATTCTCATAAACTGATAGTGTTCCATTACTTTCGTTTCAGCTAATGCAGGCTCAGCATACACGGTAGGGATTACTTTGAGTGAATCTGGATTAAGATACTTCTTGAAATCATCTTCCATTTGATTAAGATCTTCCACCGTAAAGAGACGATCATACAACCTCACCTCCGCTTTGAGAGCATGAGGCACACTTACCCAGTGAATAACTCCTTTTACATTGATGCCAGACACATCTGATCCACTTTTGCTTTCAGGAACATGTGTACAACGGAGTTCAATAATATTTCCAGCATTATCTTTTATCACTTCCTCACACTTGATGATGTAGGCACTTTTCAGTCGTACCATCTGACCCGGAGCCAGACGGAAATATTTCTTGGAAGGTACTTCCATAAAATCATCTTTTTCAATATAAAGCTCACCACTAAATGGTACGTCTCTCGAGCCTCCCTGGTGACCAGAAAGTTGATCTTCCGGTAGGTTTTCGCTCGGCATCATTTCCACTTTACCCTTCGGATAGTTGGTAATCACGACCTTCAATGGATCAGATACCACCATTCTCCTCAACGCCCTTTTATTAAGATCCTCCCGTACACAAAATTCAAGCAAGCCAATGTCGATGAGGTTTTCTCTTTTGGCTACACCAATCTTATCACAAAATTGGCGAATGCTTTCAGGAGTATACCCTCTTCTGCGCATCGCGCTTAACGTTGGCATACGGGGATCATCCCATCCACTAACATTACCATCGTTTACAAGTTGGAGCAACTTGCGCTTGCTCATGACAGTGTAGGTCAAATTGAGACGAGCGAACTCATATTGCCGGGACGGATAAATGTCCAGGTTAGCGATGAACCAATCATACAATTCCCGATGTGGAATAAATTCTAGTGTACAAATGCTGTGGGTAATATTTTCGATTGCATCACTTTGTCCATGTGCAAAGTCATACATTGGATAGATGCACCACGTATCACCTGTTCGGTGGTGATGAGCATGTTTGATCCGGTAAATAATGGGATCACGCATGTGCATATTCGGGCTTGCCAGATCTACTTTGGCACGAAGTACTCTCTCTCCATCTTTATATTTACCTTCTTTCATCTCTGCAAAAAGACGAAGGTTTTCATCCGTACTGCGGCCACGATACTGGTTTGCCGTTCCCGGCTTTGTGGGAGTCCCTTTTTGCGCAGCTATACTATCACTATTGCTATCATCCACATAGGCCAAACCTTTTTTGATTAAGCTGACGGCTAACTCATAAAGTTGTCCAAAATAATCAGACGCATAAAATTCGTTGGCCCAAGTGAATCCCAGCCATCGAACATCATTCTTAATACTATCCACATATTCTGTTTCTTCAGTGATGGGATTGGTGTCATCAAAACGCAGGTTAGTCTTACCGCCATATTTCAAGGCTAATCCAAAGTTCAGGCAAATACTTTTAGCATGTCCTAAGTGCAGATAACCATTTGGCTCCGGAGGAAAACGGGTACTGATACTCTGGTATTTACCGTTCTTAAGATCATTTTCAACAATTTCTTCCAGAAAGTTTAATGCTTTTTCCTCCGACATAGTATTTATTTAAAGGTTGTAAAGGTAAAGATTGACCGAATGAAATAACAACCGCCAGCGCCCGGAAGCGAACTTTTTTAGGAGATAGAGAAAACCTGTATTTTTGAGAGATGACTACTTTATACCCGGCACAACGAGGCTCATGATTTTACTCTCACTTTCCCACGCTATTAAGTATTCCATGTTGTTAAGCGCTACGATAGCTGGAAACGAGCCGTTGCCAAGGACGGAAGCCATTGGCTGTTTAGACGAGGAGAAGTAAATTTGATTTTCATCTACCCAGGTAACTCCATAATTGTTCCCGTAACTTGTAATGTCACTTTGTTTGCCGCTTCCAAGCTTCTGTTCGGATTGATTCACTACATTTATAAAGACAGTATCCTCCCTTCTCCAGGTTGTCATCACTTCACCATTTTTGTAAACCGTTATGCCCCCTCCATCCATGGGGCAACCTTTTAACTTCCATGTACCGTCACCGAGTTTGACGGGTTGATTAAAATGAACTGCCTGGTCTCCTGATTCGGCCACATGCATATCGCGTGAGCCATTTAGCCAATTGCGGAACATAATAAAAACTTTATCTCCATTAACTGCGATAGCGGGTCGGCAGCACTCACAGACAGTACTATCCGGAGAACGATAGACCAAAACGTTCTCTTGCCAATGCTCCCCTCCTTGAGCAGATCGGCTTGCGTAAATCTTGTTCCTATTGTCTTGACGTAAGTCTAACCACGTTACATAAAAATTATCCAATTGATCGCTGGCAACCGAAGAGAGCCCTTCTTTGGCAATGCGTGGAACGTCATTGACTTTGACTCTTTTCGTCCACATATTTTTAGAGTGCTCTAATGAATAAGCATGAATATCACCTGGCTTATTCATGGCCACAACCACAGTATAATTGGCAGACGATGAAATTTGCGGCCCTCTCGACATACCTAAATGAAGGCCATGCAACGTGTCGATTAGTATCTCTTCCGAAAAAGTCTTCCCTGAGTCTTGAGATGTTGAAAGCAGTATGCTATCACCTTTGCCGTATACTACCCGAATGATGCCTGTTGTATCGACACTCAGTGAAGGCTGGTAACCCAGCTCAGAAATAATGGAGGGGGAATGGGTTGAATTCTTTTTGCATCCTGTCATGCAAACTACTATCAATCCCATTATAACAAGGGTGTGCCACATATTTATTTGGATTTACTACCTGCCAAGGTTAGTAAGAATTGCATTGCTTTCCAAAATTGGAAGGATGCGCGAATACCTTATAAACAAATTGAATTGATTCTACGGTGATCAGCAATAGAATTCTATCGCTAACGATTACCTGAAATCCGCATCTTTAACTTCTTATTTAACTCATCTACAGAGTTTTTGAAGTTAGCGTCAGTCTTCATCATATCCTCAACAGACTCTAGCGCGTGAATGACCGTACTATGGTCACGGCCTCCAAAATTTTCCCCTATAAGCGCCAGCGTAAGCTGTGTATAGCGCTTACAAAAATACATGGCCACTTGACGAGGGATAACGATTTCACGTTTTTTCAACTTTCCTTTCATCAACTCAAGGTCGATTTTGAAATACTCACCCACCGTTTTTTGGATAAAATCCACACTGACGTCTGACTGAATTTCTTTAACAATGTTCTTTAGCACCTCCTTTGCAAGTTCGAGGTCGATTTCTTTTTTCAATAGCGTTGCATGAAAAATTAAAGAATTCAGCACACCTTCCATGTCACGCAAATTAGTGTCAACTGAGTAGGCCAGGTACTCGGCTACTTCGGTGGGAATTTCGATACCATCCGATTCCATTTTATTGTGAATGATGGCAAGCTTTGTTTCAAAGTCTGGTTCCTGCAAATCGGCTGTAAGACCCCACTTAAAGCGTGACAATAATCTTTCCTGAAATCCTTTCAAATCACGTGGCGGGCAATCACTCGTCATGATGATTTGTTTGCCAGATTGGTGAAGTTGATTGAATATGTGGAAAAATATTTCCTGGGTCTTCTCACGTCCGGCTAAAAATTGTACATCATCCAATATTAAAAGATCTACCTGCAGATAAAAATTTTGAAACTCCTGCATTTTGTGATTCTGAAGGGCATTTAAAAATTGATTGGTAAAATCATTTTGATCTACATACAAAACAATTTTTTCAGGCAGGTTCTTTTTGATTTCATTTCCTATGGCTTGAACCAAATGCGTTTTACCGACTCCTACTCCTCCATATAGCATTAGCGGATTAAAAGATGTAACACCAGGCTTTTTGGCCACGGCCACTCCAGCAGATCGAGCTAACCGGTTGCAATCACCCTCTACAAAGTTATCAAATGAATAATTTGTATTAAGACGGGAATTGACCGTTTGAGGGTTTAAAGCTTTAAAACTGAATGGAGAATAATCTTCATGACTATTTCCATTCACATTCACTTGTGCATTACTCTTTTTAAAGCCTGAACCATTAGGATAATTAACGGAAACGGGCGGATTGCCGTAATTCCCGCTATCTACGACCACGGAATACTCAAGCCGACTATTTGGTCCTAAGGTAGTATGAATTGCTTTTTTTAAAACCGGAACATAATGTTCTTCCAACCACTCATAGAAGAACTGAGAAGGTACTTGAATCGTCAATACATCCCCCTCTGTCCGTAATGGGACAATAGGTTTAAACCAAGTATTGAAATTTTGCTCGTCAACACTATCGCGAATTAATTCGAGGCAATCATTCCATACTGTTCCGCAGTCAACTTCCATCCTGAAATTCTAAGTCTTTGGTTTTTTTGTTTCCGCTAAGGGAAAGGGTGACAAAGGTGTAGAAAAAAAGAAAACAAAAAAACAAAAATGCCTCTTGATTTTTCTGAAAATTTTATCGTAATGATTACTGTAAATCTGAAATAAAAAATTGCTTTATAGCAAACTTAACATCAATTTGAATCACCGTTTTAACGCCATTCAATGGATTCAGCATCAACTAATCACATTTTCGATTCTTTTACCCCTGCTACAAAAGATGACTGGCAAAAAGCCGCCAAACTTGAATTAAACGGGGCCGATCCTTTTGAAAAGCTTGCCCTTGAAAAAGGAAAAATAAAAATCTTGCCCTTTTATGATCAGTACGATGTTATTGCACATGAAAATTTTCCTTTAAAAGCATCCACTCATGAATTTCTTGGCCCAAGAGCATGGCATAATATGCCTGCAACTGACGTAAAAAATGAATCTGATTCCAATCAGAGAGCGCTTTCTGACCTTAATTTGGGTGCTGACGGAATATTTTTTAACATAAAAATCGCGACTCCTGATGTTCGCGCACTGCTAAAGACTATAGAGTGGCCACATTGCGCCATTAGTTTTACGGGCGATATTTCAAAGCCCCTTTTTAGTGGGATTCACGCGCATGCCCTTGAAAAAAAATATAATGTAGGCACGTTAACAGGATGCGTTTTCAGAAAAAAACCCTTTGAAAATGAGGTAGAAAGTATTTCTCTTTTTGAAAACTGGCACTATTTCCATCCACTTGGAATAGAAGTTGAACCAAATGAAGTGGCTGCTGAAGAAATTGCCACTGCGTTGGTGCAAGTAGTCCGGCAAATTGATTTCTTAACAGATAGAGGCGTTCCTCTTAGACTTGCGTTACAGGTACCTGCATTCCAAGTAAATGTAGACATTGATTTTTTTTTAAACATTGCCAAACTGAAAGTTATAAGAATTCTGTGGCATAATGTGGTAAAGTCATTTGATGCACATGCTGATGTACCCATATATATTCATGCTTGTTCACCCGTGTGGTCAAAAAATGAATATCAGCCCAATGGCAACATGCTAAAGGGGGCAACTGCAGCATTGTCTGCCATTCTCGGTGGTTGCGATGCTCTCACGATACTACCGGAAGACAGTAACAATTCCACAATGTCCAGGGTAGCCCGAAATGTTTCATCTATAATACGAGAGGAATCTCAACTATCGAAAGTGTCCGATCCTACCGCGGGATCGTATTACCTGGAATCGCTGATCAATCAATTGAGTATTGAGTCCTGGCAGCTATTTCAAAAAAAGGTGAATACATGAAGCCTGACTTTTCAAAGATAAAGTTGAATGCATTTCCGTTCAATGCTTCATCGGGAAAGCATCACGCCTGGCTCTCGCCCGAAAAAATTCTGATTAAACCGGAATTTACAGCAGAAGACTCTAAGCTGTCTTCCTTATATAGTTTTACGGCCGGGGTACCACCTTTTCTTCGCGGACCGTATGCTACTATGTACACGGTGCGTCCCTGGACAATAAGACAATATGCTGGCTTCTCAACTGCAAAGGACTCGAATACTTTTTATCGAAGAAACTTAGAAGCAGGCCAAAAGGGCTTATCCGTTGCTTTTGATCTGGCAACACATCGAGGTTATGACTCAGATCATCCTCGAGTGAGTGGAGACGTTGGCAAAGCTGGTGTTGCGATCGATTCAGTACTTGATATGAAAACTCTCTTTGATCAGATCCCGCTGGATAAAATGACTGTCTCGATGACGATGAATGGAGCGGTACTTCCAATCATGGCATTTTATATTGTGGCAGCAGAAGAGTCCAGCCAGGGAGAAATAAAACCTCATCAGCTGAGTGGTACTATTCAAAATGATATCCTGAAAGAATTCATGGTGCGCAATACCTACATCTATCCACCAGTTCATTCAATGAGGATCGTATCCGATATTTTTGAATATTGCTCGAAGAATATGCCCAGGTTCAATAGCATCAGCATCAGCGGTTATCACATGCACGAGGCTGGTGCACCAGCACATATTGAATTGGCGTATACTTTGGCAGATGGCTTGGAGTATATCCGGGCAGGCCTAAAGGCTGGAATTGCCATTGATGATTTTGCCCCTCGCCTTTCTTTCTTCTGGGGTATTGGCATGAACATGTTTATGGAAGTCGCCAAAATGCGAGCAGGGCGCTTGCTGTGGTCTAAGATTGTTCAACAATTCAATCCAAAAAATCCCAAGTCTTTAGCGTTAAGGACACACTGCCAAACCTCTGGTTGGAGTTTGACCGAGCAAGATCCTTACAACAACGCTACCCGGACTTGCATCGAAGCGGTGGCAGCAGTTTTAGGAGGAACTCAATCACTGCATACGAATTCCCTTGATGAAGCCATTGCGCTGCCCACCGATTTCTCTGCTCGAATTGCCCGAAATACGCAGTTATATTTACAGCAGGAAACAGGAATAACGCAAGTCGTTGACCCCTTAGGAGGATCATACTACATGGAATACCTTACCGAACAACTTGCCCAAAAAGCCTGGCAACTAATACAAGAAGTGGAAGAGCTTGGTGGAATGACAATAGCGATTGAAAGTGGACTTCCAAAAAGGCGTATTGAAGAAGCGGCTGCCGCTAAACAAGCACGCATTGATTCAGGCAAAGATGTAATTGTAGGTGTAAACAAATATCAGACTGATGAAAAACCAGATTTTGAAATTCTCGATGTTAACAATACTGCTGTCCGTATTGAACAAATAGAACGGTTAAGGCAATTAAAACTTGAACGGAACACAAATGAAGTAAACGCCTCCCTTGATGCATTGGCAAATTGTGCAGCAACAGGAAATGGAAATCTATTAGAATTCGCAATAGATGCTGCCCGCAAACGCACAACGCTGGGAGAAATTTCTTCTGCATTGGAAAAATCATTTGGCCGATACAGGGCCACTATTAAATCAATATCGGGTGTATACTCAAGAGAAATGAAAGACAATACAGAATTTAACTTAGTGCATGCGCTCTCAGATCGCTTCGCTGAGTTGGAAGGACGAAGGCCGCGTATTTTAGTTGCCAAAATGGGGCAAGATGGCCATGACCGGGGTGCAAAGGTAATTGCAACTGGATTTGCTGACCTTGGGTTTGATGTGGACATCGGTCCGCTCTTTCAAACACCAGATGAAGTGGCTATGCAAGCAGCCGAAAACGATGTCCATGTTATTGGAGTCTCCAGCTTGGCAGCAGGACACAAAAGTTTAGTCCCCGAACTCCTTCAGGCTCTTAAGAAAATCGGCCGCCAAGATATTCTCATTGTTGTCGGGGGTGTAATACCGAAGCAGGATTATGACTTTCTATACCAAGCTGGTGTGGCCGGAATTTTCGGGCCTGGCACTCCGGTGACATCATCAGCAAAAGTAATTTTAGAAAAGCTTTTGAAGGGATGATCCTGTCAAGGAATTAATTCCTGTTCTGAATTTCCATCAACCATTCATCAATCAATATTGGATCAAATCTCTTTCAAATTCTGTATCTTTAGTCAATTGAAAATTCCACTCGTATGAAAAAGACCCTGGTAGCCATTATAACAATTAGCACTATTCTTTATTCGTCCCTTCTGAACGGTCAAGCCAAGTATGACAAAATGCTTAAAAAGGCGGAGACCGCTTATGAAGCAGGTAATTATAAGTCTGCTCTTAGCGCCCTTGCCAAATTTAAAAGCAAAGCAACCAAAAAACTTGGCGCTCAGAATGCCTATATGCCCACGTACTATCTCTTCCATGCCAAATACGACCTTGCTTCGGGTATGGTGCTTGATTTTGAAACTAATCTGAAAACCGCTGAGAGTACCAGTATCTCGATCAACCAGGAAAATAGTTTAAAAAATGGTGTTTTTCTTTTGGATGCTGCTGATCTCTACATTCAAAATGGAGCATTCCGTATAGCAAAAGAATACTTGGGAAAATCTAAAAAAGTGCTTGATGGTGGGGGCTTTATAACGGACGCACTCAGAGCCCGTTTAGATGTAAGCATGTCAGAAGTTTTAATTGGCCAGGGATTTTACAATGAATCGCTTGAACTCCTAAGAGAACGAGAGCCTTATTTTGCAGGAAAAGCTATTAAGCAGGAAAGTTTTGTAGACGACAAAGGTAATCTCAAAAGTAGAAAGTTATCGGAAGAGGAAGTAAACTCCCGATATTCCGACTACGCCAGGTTACTGACTAACATCGCAAACACCTATCGCAACAAAGGAAATTTTAAAAGTGCTGACTCTGCTTTTGCTTCAGCAAGTACCTGGATGGGCAAGAACCTGGGTGAATCCAAGCTCCCATACATTAAAAACCAGTTGTATTGGTCAAACCTGATAGTCGAAGGTGGCCTTGAGGCGGATCAGAGTTTTCCACGAGGAACTGGGTATGACCGTGCGATTAATAATTTAAAAATTTCGCATAAGCCTACCCATTTCCTTGGTATTGAGATTTATGAACAATATCTGAAACGACTTCTGATAGAAGGTAACACTTCTCGCTACCTTAATACTAAATTGGAGTTTGAAAAAGTAATAAACAAAAACTTCCCGAAAGGGAGCATTTATAGTGCAAGGTTAAAAGCCGTAGAATTCGATGGCAAGTTAAACAAAGACCAAACCAGAAACCTGGCGTATGAAGCCAATCAAGTAATCACGAATTCTTCAGGCCTGCCCCGAAACAATATTACCACAGCTGAAATTTCAGAATTTCTATTTGAACTCTCTGTACAAAATAAAAACTATAAAAACGCTGAATTATATCTTAAAGGTATCACCGAAATCAAATCAGATCTAATGGGTGAAGAAGCCCCCGAAGTGCATCTTGCTAAAGTACACCTTGCTAATTTTTATCTCGATTATACAAACAACATTTCAGAGGCTGGAAAAATTTATGCAGCGAGTTTCACCAATGTGGTAGAAAAACAAATTGATGCTTCGCACAAAGATCATCTGGATATTCTCAATCATTTAGCGGTCTACTATGAACTGACAGACAAATATGACGAAGCCATAGCAACACTTGACAAAGCGTCCGATGTCGCCCGAAGCAAATATAGTGACACCGATTATCAATATGGTGCAGAGTTAACCAATATCGCCAGACTCCAGATTAAGCTAGGTCAATACGAAAAAGCCGAACAAAACATAAATCAGTCATTAAAGATTTTGGAAGAGTTCAAGAAGGACGAAGGCAAGCAAGGCTACCTCGTTAATGCCATTGAAACGGGGGCAACTCTATTTGGAATACAAGGGCTATTTGATGAAGCAACAGATGCTTTGAATCGGTCCGCTAAAATTATTTCCAAAGCAGATAACATAATCGGAATTGATGAATTGACAACAGCCAAGGAATTATCCAGTCTCCTGATTCAATTAGGAAAGTTTTCCGGCACCGAGGAATTACTGGACGGATTAATTGCCGAGTATGAAAAATTATACGGCATCAGTTCATTACGATTAATCGAACCGTTAGTAAATAAAGGGAGGCTAACTCTATTAAAAGGTGATTACACCGAGGCTGACAAAATTGCACTACGAGCTAATCAGATTGCAGTATCAGTATATACGGAAAAATCTACAAAAGCTGCCCCTACTCAGAAATTATTAAGCGATATTGATTATATAATTGGGGATTACGATAAGGCAGAAGACAACATTCAAAAAGCGCTTGCCAGCCAGGAAAAGCAATTTGGACGAAACCACATCGAAGTGGCGAAATCTCTCTCGCAGTTGGCATTGATTAAATTTCATAACGGAGACGATCCAAAAGAAGTGGAGAAACTGATGCTGGAATCCAGAGACATAATGGGGAATAAATTGGGAAAAGAAAATCCTCAGTATGCAGAGATATTGAAGAATGTGGCAATTCTTTACATTTCCGAAAAACGGTTTGACATTGCTTTTAATTCATTGACGGTAGCCGAAAACATTTGGAAAAAGAAGGCTGGTAAAAAAAATAATATCAACCTGGCCAGTATCTATACGCTTACTGGGGATGTCTACTATCAACAAAAAAAATACGCCCAGGCAGAAGAATTTTATTCTAAAGCAAAAGATCTATTTGAAAAATTCTTTAGTCGTACTCACCCTGAGTACGTAAAAATACTTTCCAAACAAGCAAAGGTATACTACATGGAAAAAGATTATAAGCGTTCCAAACGAAATATTGAAGAAGCCCTAACTAATTATGAAAATTTCATTAAACAATTTTTTCCTGCTTTGAGTGAACGCGAGAAAGCAAAATATTGGAATACCATTAAAACTGACTTTGAATTTTACAATACGCTTGCCTTCGGTCAGCTGGAAGATTTTCGTGATTTGAGTGGCAAAGTATACAACTATCAGTTGCTCACAAAAGCCTTATTACTTAGTTCTTCTATTAAAATCAGAGAGCGTATCCTGAATAGTAAGGATGAACTTCTTATAGCTACCTATAACGACTGGCTTAAGAAAAAAGAAGTTCTTACCAATGCGCTATCTATGAGTACGCAACAGTTGACGGAGAATGAAATCGACCCGGTGGCACTTGGTAATGAGGTGGAAAAAATTGAAAGAGAGCTAAGTGAAAAGTCAGAACTATTTGGCCAGAGCTTTGAAAACAAAAGAATCACTTACGAGAACGTTCAAAAGTCACTCGGCAAAAATGATGTAGCCATTGAGATGGTGCGTTACCGCCACTTCAATCACACATTGACAGACTCCATCATCTATGTGGCCTTGTACGTTAAAAATGACAATGCGCGACCCAAAGTTGTAGAACTTGCTGAAGGTCATAGGATGGAAACGCGTTTCTTAAAATATTATCGCAATTGCATCACTGGTAAAATACCAGACCAATTTTCTTATAAAGTGTTTTGGGAGCCCATCCAAAAACAAATCGGTCAGTACAGTACGATTTTCATGTCACCCGATGGTGTGTACAACCAAATCAACCTCGAAGCCATTCCTACGCCAGATGGTAAATATGTAATTGACAATTCCAACATCGTAATGGTGAGCAATACAAAAGATCTGTATTTACGTAAATTGAAAGCAAAGTCAGCAAGTGCCTCCAACACTGCCACTATGTTTGGGAATCCTACTTTTTACCTGACTGCTTCTTCTGAAAATAATATTCCCTCACTTCCTGGCACAGAAGTGGAAGTGAATGAGTTACAGGATCTATTAAAACTGAAAGGTTGGACGACTGACAAATATGTAGAGAAAAACGCCACTGAAGAGCATGTGAAAGAATTAGAAAGTCCCAAAATCTTTCATATTGCTACACACGGATTTTATACGCCATCTGTAGATCAAGATGATGTAAGCCAACTAACAGAAAGTGAGGCTCAAATGACAGAAAATCCATTGCTTAAAACTGGATTATTATTAAAAGGGGCTGGTGATGTACGCAATAAATCTAAATACAATTACAACATCGAAAGCGGTATTCTTACGGCATACGAGGCCATGAGCCTTAATCTTGATAGGACTGACCTGGTGGTGCTAAGCGCCTGCGAAACAGGTTTGGGCGATATTTCCAATGGTGAAGGGGTATACGGATTGCAGAGAGCCTTTTTGGTAGCCGGTGCAAAAACATTGATCATGAGCATGTTTAAAGTAGATGATGAAGCTACACAAAAGCTCATTCTTTCCTTTTATAGAAAATGGTTGACATCCGGCAATCTTCGACAATCCTTTGTCGATGCTAAAATAGAATTGCGTGTAGAATATCCAGAACCGTATTATTGGGGGCCATTCATGATGATTGGTCTTGACTAAGTTGATAATCAATAAAATGCGCATGTTCGTTAAAGAATGAAAACTACAAAAGACATACGTATTGCCGTTTTGATTGATGCGGACAACATCCCATCATTCAATATAAAAGGAATGATGGAAGAAATCGCTAAATATGGAACTCCTACCTTTAAAAGGATTTATGGAGACTGGACAAAACCCAATCTGACACATTGGAAGAGCGTATTGCTGGAGAATGCAATAACACCCATTCAACAATACAGTTACACAACAGGAAAGAATGCAACAGATTCAGCGATGATCATTGACGCAATGGACATTCTTTACACTGAAAAAGTTGACGGATTCTGTATTGTATCCAGTGATAGCGATTTCACCCGGCTAGCTACACGATTAAGGGAGGCCGGAATGATTGTCATGGGACTCGGGGAAAAGAAAACTCCAAATCCGTTTATTGTAGCGTGTGATAAATTTATTTATCTGGAAATTTTAAATGTGCCGACTGCCGACTCAAGATATAAAGTTGAAACAGGAAAAGAAAAGGCTGCACCGAAAGTAGTACAAAAAGAGACCCTTAAAAAGGTAGATCATGAAACGATCAATTTGATTAGATCTACCATCACCGATCTTGCTGATGATAGTGGCTGGGCTTTCCTTGGTGAAGTAGGAAATTTAATTTTAAAAAAACAACCTGACTTTGACCCGAGAAACTTTGGATTTGGGAAATTAGCCCCATTGATTAAGAGCATCGGTAAATTTGAGATTGACGAGCGCGGGACAGATAAGAAAAGTATCAAACTTGTTTACGTTCGTGTCAAAGGTTAAAAGTACCTGACTTGCTATACGGTATCTCTTTAGTAAACTGTAAAGGAAAACTCGTCTCTAAATTGCAGAATACATCAAACCGACCCCAAATAAAATTACAAACAAAAGAGTTGACAACGCCATTTGTTTTAAATACGGATCAAGCTCCGCAGATGATTTTCGGGAAATAGCAAATCCATTCCGTAGAAATAAAAAAAAGGTAAAACAAAATAAAAACTGAAGAGGAGATTGATATCTAAGTGTCATGTATGCTATTGCAGCGCTGATACCACTTACCAATAAAAACCAATGATACAGCACGGCTTTCTCTTTACCAATTCGCACAGGGATAGAGAATTTACCTGCCATACGGTCTGATTCGATATCACGGATATTATTGATGTTTAAAACGCCAATGGCAAAAAGGCCGCAACTTAGTGCCGGAAGAACTTCAAGCCAGGAAATACTTTTAGTAAAGAGATAATAAGACCCCATTACTCCTACCAGTCCAAAAAAGATCAATACGGAAAAATCTCCGAGACCAAGGTAACCATACGGTTTCCTTCCAATTGTATAGGCAATAGCCGCGGCAATGCTCAAAACCCCCAACCCAAAGAAAAATAATAACGCCTTCCATTCCCAACCAAACGAAATCAGCAGCAGTGAAATGCCACTGCACAAGCTAAGTATAACAAATAGTATAATCGCAGCTTTCATGTGAGCTACTGAAATGGCTCCACTTTGAACTGCACGCGATGGACCCTTCCTTTCTGCATGATCGGCACCATGGATAGAATCGCCATAGTCATTTGCCAGGTTGGAGAGTATTTGAAGGAATATAGTGGTAATGACACTCAATAAAAATATTCCCCATTGAAAAGCTCCTTCTGAAGCCGCCAGAAATCCTCCCATCAGAATGCTGGAGAGCGCCAAAGGTAAAGTGCGCAATCGGAAGGCTTGTAGCCATGTTCTTTGGTTCATCCTCTCTTAACTATCTAAGCCACTAATATAGTTGAAATCATTTTGTGAATGCTCTAACAAAAACCAAGTCATTTAACATTAACAGGATGTTCTCTAAAAAATTTCCTGTATGATGTGAATTTGTTTGTTAAAAGAAAATTGATCGCCTGCGGCCAATTTCAGAAGCAGTTGTCCTATGGGTGAAGTAGGTGCAATAACTAAAAAATCTTTTCCTTCCAATGTAATTTTCCCCATACTAATGGCCAAAAAGAATCTGGTCGTTTCGGTAATCACTAAACTGCCCTGGACGACTTTAGAATTTGTGACGATCGGTTTAATCTGACTCAGCATCGACTTAAGTAGTAACGCTTCCTCCAATTGATGAGCCGCCTTATCTCGCTCGATCTGTGCCATGGCACGCCCCGTTTCATATTTGTCACCTGCACTACTCTTTTCTTCTACATTTGCAGAGTCTTGCGCATATCTCATAGCTTGCTTCGATGTTTCAATCCTTTGTTCCACGTATTCGAAACATTTTGCAAGCAAAAGATTTTTTATGGCTTTCATAGTCAATACCTAGCCTCTCACGGAGTATTTCAATATTCTTCGTCTGTACAAAACATTCAGTAAAGTTAACAACACAATTAGTGAGACTGACATGAATAAAGGAACTATGTAAGCATCCTTGGGTTTTACACTTAGCTCAATCAACATAGCCCCAAAAGATATCACTCCCGCCATAACTGCATACGGTACAGCTTTGAAGAACCACGCGTAAGGAAAAAAGTGGGCCCTGTAATAATTACATAAACCATCACGAAGTGATCGGGCATCTTGATAAGCGTGAAAATCAGAAAAGGAAAATAGAAAAGCTGGGCAAAATTTAACCAAAGGCCAAGTGATTGAAGGGGGTTTTCTTTTAATGTCCATGTAGTTTTTAAGATTTTAGAAAATAAAATCGCCAGGGGTAACATCAAAGATCCTACAATAAACGTAATAACTGATTTGTTATAGGATGACATCTCAAGAGTCCAGACATAGCTGATGACTAACCATACAATACTGGCCGCCAAAATAAAATCCATTCCATTTTTCGACTTTAAGGATAACTCAATTCGCAATTCATCAAAATTTTCTCTACTGATCATACCTGGTTTATTTGGTATTAAGAAAAGATCAAATCCCTAAAATAGTCTTCAGTTTAGAGTAACCCGTTTTGCTGATTGGAATTTGCTTTCCATCTCTTAAAATAGCCAGATGGCTCTCCTTTTGATATGGTTCGATTCTAGTTATCTGCTGGATGTGCAAAATATATGAGCGATGAACCCGTACAAATTGCAAGGGGTCCAGCGATTCCTCATAAAAAGCCATGGTCTTATTTTTTAAGAATGAGCCTTCGGCTGTATAAATCTTCACGAAATCATCATCTGCCTCGATGTAGTGAATCTCATGAACTGGGATGATCTTTATTTTGGCTCCCGTTTTTACAACTATCCTTCCCTGTTGCGAACCTGTAGCAGTAATTGCATTCAACACGCCTTCAAGTGGTTCAGGGCTGACAGGCACAACATTACTTTTCCACTTCAAAATAGCGGTATGAAAACGCTCTTCTGATATAGGTTTTAGCAAATAATCCACAGCATTTGCTTCAAATGCTTTGATGGCAAACGAATCATATGCAGTAATAAAAATGATAGCTGGCTTTTGGTCAACCAACTCCAACATTTCAAAACCAGTGATCTTAGGCATTTGGATATCAAGAAACACAAGATCTGGCTGATACTGTTGGATAGCCTTTACGCCTTCAAACCCATCTCCGCATTCCTGAACTATTTCAATCTCCGGATATGTTTTTAAATAAGATTTAATTACCTCGCGACTTAATGGTTCATCATCAATAATTATGGCTTTCGTCATACTTTTTCGGGCAGTGTTAGTTCGACTGTAAATTGATTATTTTGAACAGTGGTTTTAAGTAAATCATTTCTTGTGTAGATCAGGTATAATCTTCTACGTAAACCATTCAACCCAAAGCCACTTCCTTCAGATGGCTGCATATCTGAATCAAATGGATTTGTAATGGTAATTTGCAACGTGTCGTTTACACGCAAAGTCCTCATACGGATTACTACATTTTCAGTAGTTCCATACAATCCGAATTTAATTGCATTTTCCAACAACGGCTGAATTAACAAGGGTGGAATCAGCCAAAGTTTTATTTGATCGTCACATTCGGAGTGTACTTCTAACCTATGCCCAAACCTAACCCTTTCAATTGATAAATAGAGTTGCAGGTAACTTAGTTCCTGGTCCAAAGTGATCCAATGCTCATCTGAACGTTTGAGTGTGGTGCGTAAAAAATCTGATAACTGTTGAACCATATCGCGGGCTTTGACAGGGTCTACCAAAATCAAAGCATTGATTGAATTCAAACTATTGAATAAAAAATGAGGCTGCAACTGTATCTGGAGCTTTTGAAGCTCGGCTTCTCGTACCATAAGGACAGCGGCCGTATCGCGCTCGGCAACATCCTGTTGCTCTTTGAATTGCGAATAAAATATCATGGCAATGCCAGACCCAACGATAACTAAAAAGTAAATTCCAATTCTTACAGGTGCCGATTGCGTAACAAAATCTAAATACACAAGATTTGTGCCTGCTAAAGAACTCAGACTTTCCTGAAGGATATAGTGACAACAAAATGCTAGCAAAAAACTCAATAACACAACAGCCTGTAGTCTGCTTGAACGTGGTATATAATTGGCAATAAACGTTCCTACGAAGCTTGCACCTAGCGTAAAAAACGTTGCCACAAAACTCTCCCGAAGAGAAACTTCTATTGGAAATCCAAACCACGTATTGACAACCCAGAAGTGAAAGATTGCCCATAGCACCCCTGCCCCAATAAGAGATATTCTAAATTTCCAGGTGTAGACTGGCCTTGAAATCACTGCGTCTCTGATTTAAAAAAAATCCTTCGCTTTCTTTCGCAAAATCGTAAGTCCGTCCAGCTTTAACTTTGATCACATTGAAATTGAGGGCACATCCATTTCTTCCGTAGTTGAATACAGTTGTGCCCCATCTTCAATTTCACCAATCTCATTAATATCCGCAACGTCAATAAATTTCCATTTCGCTTCTTCATTACGACTATTTAGGAAAGAAAAGGCGCCTATCTGGCCTAGCACCATCGCTTTCTCGCGAGCCCACTCCAACTCATCTGCACGAATCAATCGCCACTGCTCCTTAAATCGAGGTGTTTTAGCCAGTTCACCACCCAGCACCTGAAACACCAGTTTAACAAGGTACCATTTCATTTCCGTTGCCATCGCAATTAGAAACTTTTGATTTCTACACCACCAAAAGAACATGTACCCGTCAACACCAATTTCTTATTGGTGGCTAAACTACTAGACGTCATTCTCTTATCCTCCACCCCACCCAGTATGGCAGTGATGTTTGACTTTACTTCCCAGTTTCCTGGCACTAAAATCTTAATACCTCCAAAAAGTGTTACGGTATCAATCACTACTGCTCCTTCAATATCCGCTTGAGAAAGGTCAAGCTCGGTACCTCCAAATATATTGGTAATCTGTCCCCCCTTAAATGTTTTTGAAAAAATCCTTCTTTTAGTGCCCCCAAAAACCGAGGTAAGATCCATGTAATCATCAGTACCATCCTGACTGCTGATTAACGCTGAATTTTCCTTCTTCCCATAATCATCTCCCGACCAAAAATTCCGCCAGTTGCCAGAAGATGGAAAAATAGCTGAGCGGAAGACAATAACTATGCCTATGGCGATGACAATTATAGGAAATGCGTAATGCCTGAGATCTAAATCCAATCCTGGGATTTCGTCAAGCAAAAAAAACGTTCCCACAATGATCAAAACCAGCCAGCCAATTCCTTTGAACTGCTTGTTAATTCCTGTAATTACTCCCAAAGCAATCAGAAAAGTTTTCCAGGAAAACAACCAATGCGGAAAAAATACCACCTCCATGCGGTCTAAAAGAATAAAACCGCCAATTGAAATAATAATAATTCCCACCCAGAAACTATTACCAAATTTTTTCTTGTCGCTCATAACTATTTGCTGTTTTATCAAATGTAACGAGCTTATCGACATTGAAGTCATTGGAAAACGGCCACCGACAACAGAAAGTCGGTGAATGAGGGGATTATTATCGGTGAAAATGGAAATACCTTATCGATCTGAATCACCCAGGAGATAAAGCCACACTTGTTTTAAGTGCTTTCGGTCTTCGCCTAATGGCAAGGCATAGTCTTGTGCTGTCAGGTTATGGTACAAGGGCAACCTAGTTGCATCTGAGTCTGGATCGAAGTTAGTGACCAATGCGCTAAAGCTTGAGTAATTGGCGCTATCGGCAGATGATGTATCGGCAACTTCAAGCATCCCTATGTCTTCCCATATCGCATATTGCTTAGAAATATTGAACGTATCATCACGCTTGTGTGTCAGTCCATAAAACCGGTCAAGTGAGGTGGCAAACTCATCGCTACACCAGGAAGCAGCTGCACTATCTCCATCAGAAAAATCATTTGGAGAGGAAAACAAAACCACACGGTCAACCGAATACTTTTGAGCCAGATACGCTGCATGACCTCCGCCTTGTGAGTGACCGGCCAATACCAACTTGGAGTACATCAATTCGGAACCTTCATAAAATTGGTCCCACCCATTATACCGGTTAAGTTGGTGTAAATATTGAAGTAGTTTTAAAATTCTATTCGTGATTGAGTTGGCTGCAGTTACTTCAACTAAATTGCTTTGAGTTCCGCCAAATATCACCTCTTCGTGGTAATTCGAAAAGCATGCCGGATCAGCTATTTCATTGCAAGCTTGTTCGTTTACAGAATTGGGATAATTCAGATTGATGACATGATATCCCAAGCTGGTAGCGGCCTTATTGATCAATGAATAGTTTTGTGGTAGTGAGGACGTACCTCCAAAAAAAACGAATAGTTTGCCCCTCAGGGAAGTTCGCGTATCCACAAAAGCGTAATGAAATGTTGTTGAAGATTGAATTTTTTCATCTGTATTCAGGGGCAGTACCTTATAACCAAAGTAGGTGGCTGTTTTGTAAGGCTCATTGCGTTGATCGCAGCCTTTTAAATGAAGTAGCACAATTAGAATAAAAACTAATAGAGCTGCTCTTCTCATAAAAAAGTAATCAATTCGAAATATTATCAATGATCTTTTTATCCAGTGGGTTAACTTTAGCAGGATAGAACGCAATTACTTTTCCTGTTCTATCAATTACATATTTACAGAAATTCCACGAAGGAGATTCACCTGTCTTTGCTTCCAGCCACTTGTATAAAGGTGCTTTATCTTTTCCTTTTACTGATATTTTCTCAAACATCATAAACTTTATACCGTAATTGGTCCTACAAAATTCCGCAATCTCTTTATTAGAACCTGGCTCCTGCCATAGAAAATTATTGGCAGGGAAACCCAGCACCACTACTTTGTTTCCAAAATCCTCGTGCAGTTTTTCCAAATCTTTGAATTGTGGTGTGTAACCACACTTTGAGGCTGTATTGACGATCAGCAGGTTTTTCCCTTTGAATTGGGCGAAGTCAATCTCCTTCCCTTCCAGGGATTTCATTTTAAAGTCATATATGGAACCTGAAACATCAGAAGACTGAGCCTTAGATAATTTAGTAGTAAGAAATGGTGTTAAGTCCATGATGGAAAGTATGATTAGAGTTGTGACTTTCATCTGTAGTGATTTCAAACCTCAAGATTCAAAAATTGTCCATAGTCAAGATTATGAATTTTTAAACACTGAATTTAATAACTAAAGCTCGTCAGTAATTTGCTTGTCCATCGGATTAACATTGGAAGCAAAGAATTTAACCGTTCCGTCTGGCTTCACTAAGTACTTACAAAAGTTCCAGGATGGTTCATTTCCGGTTTTTTCTTTTAACCAGCCATATAGCGCATGTTGGTCCTTACCTGTAACCGAAATTTTTTCAAACATCTGAAAGGTAACGCCATAATTTTTTTTACAGAAGCTAGCAATTTGAGCATTACTTCCCGGCTCCTGGCCACCAAAATCATTAGCCGGGAAACCAAGGATAGTAACTTTGCTTCCATAGGTTGCATGGAGTTTTTGTAAGTCGGCATACTGAGGCGTGTGGCCACATTCTGATGCTGTATTTACGATTAATAGTGTTTTTCCTTTATACCCCTCGAAGTTGATTATTTTTCCATCGAGGGAATTTATTTTCATATCGTAGAGAGAGCCGCCAGCATTCACTGACAAAATCAGAATTGACGTTAGGATAAATTTCATAAACATTACATATTTTCAACAATAACACAAAGGTAGCATAGATTGTTCAGGTCAAAAGCTGAATGATGACCTATTTCAACTGATTGATCAGTTCCAATCTATTGACAATGGATGAAGACGCGAGTAATGTTCCGGGTAATAACACCGCATTCGCCCCAATTTTTGAGTTATCTCCAACCACTGTCCCAAATTTTTGCACGTGAGTCCGGAGTCTCTTACCGTTCATTAGCACGGAGATTTCCTTTTCCTCCCTTTCATTAAAATGATTAGCCGTAATCGAGCCAGCTTCAAAATTTACGTTCGATCCAATGATAGAATCTCCAATAAAATTGAAATGTGCCAAATTTGAATCCGGGAAAATGAAAGAAGATTTCAGTTCGCAGCCCGGACCTATGGAATTATGTAACATTAGAAATACACCTCCTCGCAGGTAACAGTTAGCCGCAATAAAACAATCAGGTCCAATAATGATGGGGGCTTTCAGTGTAATATTATTTTCAAGTATTGCGCTTTTATGAATAGCAACACCATCATGAATTCTATAATCCCCTGAAAGGGCGGATAGAATTTGGGATATTATTTCACTCGCCCGCGAAGTAATTATCCATGGGTATTCAGATGAAAAACCAGGAAGGAATTCAGAGAATCTATTAATATAAGAGGACCAGTCAAAATTTTCCTGTTTCATATTCTACATTCGTTCAGGGACTTGAATACCTAAAAGATTCATGGAACTTTTAATAGCATCAGCAACCACACGCGAAAAAGCAATTCTGAATTTCAGTTTGAATTGATCGCTTTCATTGAAGATGGGGATAGACTGATAAAATTGGTTGTACTCTTTAGCGAGATCGTAAGCGTAGTTTGCAATCACGGCTGGTGAATATTCCTTTGCTGCTTCCTGAAGTTTGGAGGTATAACTGCTGATCAGAAACAACGTCTTCCTTTCAGCAGGCTCGAGTACGCTTACTTTTTTCAAATCATCACCTTGAACAGCAATCCCCATTGATTCGGCCTTTCGCAAAATGGCCTTGATGCGCGCATGGGTGTACTGAATGAATGGCCCGGTATGACCTTGAAGTTGAATGGATTCACTTGGGTCAAACATCATTCTTTTTTTTGGATCTACTTTCAACAAGAAAAATTTCAATGCTCCTAAACCTACCATCTCAGACAAATCCTTGATCTCCTGATCCGACATATCTTCAATCTTTCCAAGTTCGCGAGTTTGTTTTTCAGCTTCACTTACCATCTCTTCCATCAGATCATCGGCATCCACAACAGTGCCCTCGCGTGATTTCATTTTTCCAGAGGGTAAATCCACCATGCCATATGACAAATGATAACATTCCTTTGCCCATTCATAACCAAGCTTGGCTAAAATCAAAAAAAGAACTTTGAAGTGATATTCCTGCTCGTTTCCAACGGTATACACTTGCTTACTGATTTTTGGAAAATCCTGGAAACGCAAAATTGCAGTGCCAATATCCTGTGTCATATACACGGAAGTTCCATCCGATCTCATTAGAACTTTTTGATCAAGCCCATCAGCCGTTAGATCAACCCAAACAGAGCCATCCTCCTTTTTAAAGAAGGCACCATTTTCTACACCTCGCAATACTTCTTCCCTTCCCAATAAATAAGTTTCGGATTCGTAATAGAGTTTTTCAAAACCAACACCCATGCGCTTGTAGGTAGAACTAAATCCCTCATACACCCAACCATTCATGGTCCTCCATAGGTTAATCGTATCAGGGTCTTTGGCTTCCCACCTGAGCAGCATCTCCACTGCTAGTTGCATAATAGGAGCTTGTTTCTCTGCCTCTTTTTCTGCACATCCTTTCTGAATCAATTCACGTATCTGGGCTTTGAAGGTCTTGTCAAATTCTACGTAGTATTTTCCAACCAAATGATCACCTTTGATACCTGAGCCCTGCGGAGTTTCTCCATTGCCAAAAAGCTTCCAGGCAGCCATCGATTTGCAGATGTGAATACCACGGTCGTTAATGATCTGAACTTTATGAACTTTATATCCATTCGCTCTATAGATCTCAGCCACACTATATCCAAGAAAATTATTTCGGAGATGACCTAAGTGAAGTGGCTTGTTAGTATTGGGAGAAGAGTACTCTACCATGATCTCCTTCTCTTGGAAAGGCAATTCACCAAATTTTCTCTGACTATAAACTGACCGAAGCACCTCTGCCCACACTCGATCATAGACGATGAGGTTTAAAAAACCTTTGACCACATTATATCTGCTAACCGTTTCAGAATGTGACACTAGATACTCGCCAATCAACTTAGCAGTTTCCTCAGGTCCTTTCTTTGAAATCTTCGTCAACGGAAAACAAACTAAGGTGTGCGAACCTTCAAACTCCGCATTGGTGGGTTGAAGTTGAAATTGTTCTACGGATTGATTGAAGAGAGTGATTACTGTCTTTTGTATTTCGGAGCGAAGGGCGAGATCTAAATTCATAAGAAAGACTTGAGATGTGAGATATGAGATGAGAGACACCAATCTCACATCTCGCTACTCAATACTCACATCTGATTTTACATATCCAAAATATAAGCAAACATCAACGGGGCCACGATAGTCGCATCACTTTCTATAATAAACTTAGGTGTATCAATATTGAGTTTCCCCCAGGTTATTTTTTCGTTAGGCACTGCGCCTGAATAGGAACCATAACTGGTGGTGCTATCGCTGATTTGACAGAAATAACTCCAGTATGGAATGCTATCACGCTCTAAATCCTGATGCAGCATGGGGACAACACAAATAGGGAAGTCGCCCGCAATACCTCCGCCAATCTGGAAGAAACCAATGCCATCCTTTCCTGAATTTTTAGTGTACCAATCCGCCAACCACACCATGTATTCAATACCCGATTTCATAGTAGAGGCTTTGAGTTCCCCTGTGATACAGTAGGAAGCAAATATATTTCCCATCGTAGAATCTTCCCATCCCGGAACAACCATTGGCATGTTACAATCTGCGGCCGCAATCATCCATGAATTTTTTGGGTCGATCTCATAATACTGTTTCAAATCGCCAGTCCTCAACATGCGGAACATGAATTCATGTGGAAATAAACGTTCACCCTTGTCCTCTGCATCTTTCCAAACTTTGAACAAGTGCTTTTGTAGTCTGCGGAATGCTTCTTCTTCTGGGATACAGGTATCTGTTACACGATTGAGGTGATTTTGCAACAAATCCCATTCCTGTTCAGGTGTAAGATCACGATAGGTAGGAATTCGCTTATAGTGCGAATGTGCTACAAGGTTCATTATATCTTCTTCCAGGTTTGCGCCTGTGCACGATATAATATGCACCTTATCATTACGAATCATTTCGGCAAAACTGATGCCCAGTTCAGCGGTGCTCATGGCTCCGGCCAACGTTACCATCATCTTTTTACCATCAGCAATGTGCTTTTTATAAGCTTTTGCTGCATCCACCAATGCAGCTGAGTTAAAGTGCAAATAGTTCTTCTCGATGAAAGAGGAAATGGGTCTGTTTTGGCTCATGGTTATAATAAAATTTCGTGGCGAAATTAAGGAAAAAGGATGAAGAGTTATTCAACTTCAAAAAAGTAGACTGAGAGCAATAGCAGGCTGGCCTCGTATTAGAGAACTTACAAATCTTAAATCCGAAACTTTAAACGCTGATATTGAAGTTTAACCTACCATAACTGGCCGGCCCACAATTGATTTGGCCGATGCTTCCATGATTTCAAAGGCACTTTCGGCCATGCGATTTTCGGTATCAAGTGTTGGATTCACTTCCACAATTTCCCAGGCACAAACTTTAGGGTCTTTACATAATTCCTCATTCAGCACTTTTGCCTCTTCAATCGTTAACCCGTTTGGCACTGGAGTTCCTGTTCCTGTTGAAAACCGACTATCTATGCTATCCACATCAAAAGAAACATAAATTAAATCGCAATGATCCAACATTTGAAGAGCCTTTTGAGCAATCCACTCTGAACCCGATTTCCTTACATCTTCGACTTCAATAAAGTTGATGTTGTATTTGTTGAGCAAGTAATTCTCTGGTTTTTCAATATCACGAACTGCTATGTACACGATGTCTTCCGTGTTAATCTTGGGTCCGGGTATGCCTACATTTTTTATTTGCTCCCAGTAATCCAGCGTTTCACCTCTGGGATCATTCACCTTACATTCAAAATTGTCAAAGCCGCAAGCCATGGCGATTGGCATTCCATGCATGTTTCCCGAAGGAGTGGTAAATGGAGTATGGATATCTGCATGAGCGTCAATCCAGATCACCCCTAAACGTTTTTTAGGATATGCTTTTTTAATACCGGCAATCGTTCCGTAGGATGTTGAATGATCGCCTGCCATGATCAGCGGAAAAAAATCATCAAAAATTTGCTCGTAAACTTCCAGGCAAACGCGTTCTTCCATGATGAGAACACCGTCAATAAATTTCGCGTAAGCGTGTTCCGCTCCATCAAAAAGGAGTTCATTCACATTTTCTACTTCTATTGAATCATATTTTCTGAACAAATCAGATTTTAAATCCAGACTGGCTATCTTCATAGCTTCTACACCCAAGCTAGCGCCCCGGGTGCCGGCCCCGATTTCTGACTTTACCTCAATGATTTTTATCTCTTTCACAAGACCTCCAATTAAGAATTTATAGACAACGGGATACTTGACGCTAACATGCCTTGTGGCAAGGCAGCTTACCCGAGATTCAGTAATCGGGTAAAACGCGCGCCTCGCTGGGCAAAGGCACGAAAATCAAGTTGGAATAGAACCTCACCATGTCTTTAGGCTGTATTGCAAAGATGGCAAATTTATAGCAATATTGCACCTCAAAATTTGGTTGATAGTTATTCGTTGATCACTGGAATAGTTGGCCCAAAACCAGCAACCCTTACCGAACAACCAACAACCGAACAACCAACAACCAACAATGAAAAGCTACCGTGAGTTAATTGAACAGACCTTCGAATTCCCTCAAAAAGAGTTCAAAGTCCGTGATCATGAATTGCTGTTTAATGACGTGCCCTTGGTGGATATCATCAAACAATATGGCACCCCACTGAAGATTACCTACCTACCCAAGATCAGCGAAAACATACGGTTTGCTCAAGCCACCTTCAATAACGCCATGGAGCGTTTTAAGTACAATGGCAAATACACGTATTGCTACTGCACCAAATCTTCCCATTATGATTTTGTTCTGGAAGAAGCATTAAAGAATGACATTCACATTGAAACCTCATCTGCTTTTGACATCCCGATCGTTCGTACACTCTTTGGCCGGGGAAAAATAAGCAAGGAAACCTTTATTCTTTGCAATGGCTTTAAAATGCCAAGATACAGGGAGTATATTACCGACTTGCTCAACGATGGATTCAATTGTCTGCCTATTTTGGATAACCTAAGTGAAATAGATACATACGAAAAAAATGTGAACCGACCTTACCAGGTTGGTATTCGTGTAGCAGCCGATGAAGAACCTAAATTTGAATTTTATACTTCGCGGTTAGGCATCCGATATAACGACATCAATACCTTGTATAAAGAAAAGATCGCGACCAGTGACAAGGCTTCCCTCAAGCTATTGCATTTTTTTATTAATACAGGCATCAAAGACACTGCTTACTATTGGAGTGAATTGAGTCGTTTCATTTTCAAGTATTGCGAAATGAAAAAAATCTGTGATACCCTTGACTCTATTGATATCGGTGGCGGATTTCCCGTGAAAACTTCACTCACTTTCCATTACGATTACAAATACATGATCGAGCAGATTGTAGAGAACATCAAATGGATTTGTGAAAAAAACAATGTTCCTGTTCCCAACATCTTTACAGAGTTTGGAAGCTTTACAGTGGCTGAAAGTGGCGCGGTTTTGTATTCGGTGGTTGACCAGAAATTGCAAAACGACAAAGAACTTTGGTACATGATCGATGGATCATTCATCACCCACTTACCGGATGTTTGGGGAATGAATCAGAAATATATCTTAATGGCCATTAACAAGTGGGATGACCCGTATCATAAAGTAAACATTGGCGGGCTCACCTGCGATAGCCAGGATTACTATAACTCCGAAGCCCATACCGGAGAAGTTTTTTTACCCATGATCACCGATGAAGAACCGCTGTACATAGGTTTCTTCCACACGGGAGCCTACCAGGAATCATTGGGTGGCTATGGTGGGATTCAACATTGCTTGATTCCAGCCCCCAAGCATGTCTTAATTGATCGGAATGAAGATGGCGAAATTTCAACAGAGGTTTTTGCAAATGAACAAACAAGCGAGAGCATGATGAAAATATTGGGGTATGAAGAAGCACAGGCACCTAAGAGGCAAAAACCAACCAAACTAAAAGTAAGAACGGTTTAGGGTGATCAAAAAATAAGCCCTTTGGACTTGGGAGTACGAAAGACCTTTTTATGCAAGTGAATAATTGATTCTTATTTCATGTAAGGACTCTTCACTTCCTTGAAATCAGCAATACTAAAATCCGAAGCAGGCAATGTTTCCCTCTTGATTTCGGTAACTTCCATTGCCATTTTCATTTCAAGCGTTGTCATTTCAATTTTTAGCCTTACGCCCTCCACACCTTCATACGAAATAGATTGGTTGCCACGGCCCATGTTTATCCTGGCAAGACTCTTCAGGTCAATGTCTTTAATTTCTGTGGTAGTCCAAAGGATTTGGGTGATTGGCTTGTCGTTCTCCATCCGTTCAACAATGTATTTTGTGCACGTGTAATTCAGAATCTTCATAGTTTCTGATGTTTTGGTCACCTTTGGCGGGACACGCATTCCAGTACCACTTGTTTCTTTTTGGGGCAGGATAGTGTATGTCAAGTTTTGCCGATTGAGGTTATAGGTCTGGTCTTTCTCTTTCAGATATAAAGTTTCCATGGCCATGCCACCTTCCATTATGGTTAAGGTATTACTTCCCTTTATTTTCAATTTCATGGACGTTGGCATCATAGAAGTTATGTCTCCACCCTTCATCATGCTTTCCATTTGAGCCTTTATTTGAGGATTGGCTTCCATCATTGCCTTGAATTGCGGGTCGTTCATTTTAGCCTGCATTTCCTTCATTTTAGCCTGAGTGGCCGGGTCATTCATTTTAGCCTGGTTCGCATCCATTTTAGCTTTCTGTGTTGGGTCCATCACTTCTGTTTTGATTGACCAAATAATGGAGCCTTCAAAGGTTTGGGCATGTAAGGCACCACCATAAAGAAGCAAACAGAGAGTTGTAATTCTTTTCATAAGATATTTTGAATGTAAAAGACACTCAAAATTACGCAACATTATACAGCAGGTCAAGAACTTCCATGCTCTGGACTTTAAGTCTACCCGCTTTTAATTTAGTACATTGGTCCCTCCATCCTTCACAAAATTCTAAAGATTTGCTCCAAAGGAAATCGTCATAGGCAAATAAAAAAATAATTTAATTTGCCTGCAAAATGTGATTTATATCATCTAAAAACATAAGCTTAGTCACTTCATTTCCAAAGGCAGCTCTTCAACTTACCAGAGGATAGCTAAGAAGAATCCACCATGAGAGAAAACGGTCTGAAAGAGTAATAAATTAAATCTCAACAATGTTGAATAATCTTCATATTCTCTTCCCTTTATTTGTAAGTTTTTATTATATTCATTTTCTTTTTCTCCCAGTATTCGTGTAACAGACTTGCTCTATGAAATGCCCCGTGCGAAATCGTATCTCCCCACTTCTACCACTGGAAGCCATTCATGGCGCGTTTACCTTTAAACCACAAGGCTATGAAAGTTTATGATGAAAAACACATTAAAAACATTGTCCTGTTAGGTGCACCTAAATCAGGAAAAACGTTGTTAGCCGAAGACATGATCTTCGAAGCCGGTATTATTCACCGCAGAGGCACCATTGAAGGTAAGAATACGGTCAGCGACTATCATGAGATTGAGCAAGAACGAGGTAACTCTGTATTTGCTACCTCAATGCACACCGAATGGCGAGACTATAAAATAAATATTATTGACACGCCCGGTTTTGATGATTTTATTGGTGAAATAATTTCATCCGTGAGAGTTGCAGATACATGTGTGATGGTGGTAAATGCCCAGCATGGAGTAGAAGTGGGAACAGAATTGATTTGGAATTATGTTGAACAATTTAATAAACCAGTCATTTTTGCCATCAATCAGGTTGATCATCCAAAGGCCGATTTTGATCATACGCTGGATAATATCAAAAAGCGATTTGGAAATGCAGTTACTCAAATGCAGTACCCCGTCAATCAAGGTGAAGGGTTTAACGCAATCATCGATTTGCTGAAAATGACGCTCTATAAATTTCCTGCTGATGGGGGCAAGCCTGAAAAACTCCCCATTCCAGCATCTGAAAAGGAAAAAGCAGAGAAACTTCACAATGATCTTGTTGAAAAAGCGGCAGAAAATGATGAGAAACTAATGGAGAAATATTTCGAAAAGGGCACCTTGGATGAAGACGAGATGAGACAGGGATTAAAGTTAGGTATGATTTATCATAATGTCTTTCCGTTGTTTGTCATGTCAGCCAAAAAAAATATGGGTAGCGGTCGGATGATGGGTTTTATTGATAATGTTGCACCATCGCCCCGCGAAGCAAAACCTGAAACAACTGAAAGTGGGAAAGAAATTCAATTTGACTCAACCAAACCGACCGTACTTTTTATCTTCAAAACACACCTTGAACCAAATCTGGGCAAGCTTTCTTTCTTTAAAGTGATCTCAGGAGAAGTAACGGCCACTTCGGAACTGATCAATAGCCAGACCGGAGCAATCGAGCGATTCCACCAGATATTTATAATGGATGGCAAAACCCGAACCTCTGTGGATAGACTTGTTGCCGGGGATATTGGGGCAACGTTGAAGCTAAAGGACACGTTTACGAATCAAACACTTCATGCCAAGGGATTTGACCTTACCATCAAGCCAATTGAATTCCCTGAGCCTCGGATTCATACAGCCGTTATAGCACTCAGCAAACAAGATGATGAGAAAATCGGTGAGGTCTTACATAAGATACACCAGGAAGACCCAACAGTTTTAGTCCATTATTCAAAGGAACTAAGGCAACTTATTGTTTCAGGGCAGGGTGAACTTCACCTTTTGGTCTGCAAATGGTATTTGGAAAATGTCTACAAACTTCACGCTGATTTTGTCACTCCGCGCATCTCTTACCGGGAGACCATTAGAAGGCCTTCAAGCGCAAATTATCGTCACAAAAAGCAATCTGGTGGGGCTGGCCAATTCGGAGAAGTGTTTTTAAAAATCGAACCCTTTTATGCTGGTATGCCTGAGCCAACAGAGTTTAGTATTCGTGGAAAAGAAGTAATCGAACTGGAATGGGGTGGCCAACTTGTATTTTATAATTGCATTGTAGGTGGTGTGATCGACACCCGTTTTATTCCATCCATCTTAAAAGGTGTTATGGAAAAAATGGAAGAAGGTCCCATTACGGGTTCTTACGTTCGTGATGTCAGGGTAATAGTACATGATGGTAAGATGCACCCGGTAGACTCCAATGATATTTCATTCAAGATTGCCGGTATGATGGCATTCAAAGATGCTTTTATGAAAGCAGAGCCGCAACTGTTAGAACCAATCTATAATCTTGAGGTGATGGTACCCGAAGAAATGATGGGTGACGTTATGGGTGATCTTCAAACACGGAGATCAATGATTTTAGGGATTGACGCAAAAGAAAATTACCAGGTCATTAAAGCCCGGACACCATTGGCTGAACTGGATCGCTATTCAACTTCGTTAAGATCTCTTTCTCAGGGCAGGGCTAGATTTTCACAACACTTTTCTGAATATGCACCGGTGCCCTTTGATGTTCAGCAGAAGCTGGCGAAACAACTTCAGACGGCTGAAACGGAATGAGTAAGTTGTTAATTATTTGAAATGAGAAGGACAGCCTCAGTTAATGAGTTGACTTGATAATCTGCTTTATTTTCAGACTCCATCTCATGTCCAATCTGAATGGTTCTTATTCCTAAAAAACGAGCTGGAATAATATCCCTTCCGCGATCCCCAATCATCCAAGAGGCTTGAACACTAATATTGAATCTGGCAATTGCTTTTTCAAACATCAATGACCCTGGCTTGCGAGACAATGATGCCGTTACCGAAGGATGATACGGGCAGAAATAAAAATGATCAATCAATGATCCGCATTCCTTTTGAAAGTACAGATGACATTCCTCCATTTGATTGCGTGTATAAATGCCCTGCCCTATCCCTGATTGATTAGTCACGACAACCAACAAGAATCCCAGCTTCTTTAGTTGCAACAAAGCATCGGGCACTCCGGGGAGAATCTTAAATTCCTCAATACGATAACTATAATTCGGATTATCTTTATTTAAGACACCATCCCTATCAAGGAAAACACACTTGGCTTTTGGTTTCATTGATGCGAAAATACCCTCAAACTTCAAGCTAGCCAAATTGGTGCATCCGGGGCTTTTCTTTAGTTTTGCTCAATTGTGAAATCCACCAGCGACTCTCTTGTTATTATTCCTACCTACAATGAAAAAGAAAACATTATTCTAATCGTTGAGGCAGTATTTTCATTGCCCAAGAATTTTGACATCCTTATTGTTGATGACAGTTCACCGGATGGCACTGCTGAAATTGTTAAAAGACTTCAGGAGAGGTTCAATGAACCATCGGTAACAAGGCTTCATCTTCTTCAGCGGCAAGTCAAGCAAGGACTCGGTACCGCTTACATAGCAGGTTTTAAGTATGGTCTCCATAACGGTTATAAATTTATACTGGAAATGGATGCCGATTTTTCACATGATCCCAAAGAACTTGTGAATCTTTACATGTCGTGTGCAGTTGGTGGACAAGATTTAACGATTGGCTCCCGATACATAACAGGAGTAAATGTTGTAAACTGGCCAATTGGCAGAGTTCTTCTATCCTATTTCGCAAGCAGTTATGTCAGGCTGATCACTGGCATGTCCATTAGAGACACTACAGCAGGCTTTGTCTGTTATCGCAGAAAAGTGTTAGAGACGCTTCGTCTGGATGAAGTGACGTTTGTTGGTTACGCCTTCCAGATCGAGATGAAATTTCTAAGCTGGAAATATGGATTCAAACTTAAAGAGGTACCCATTATTTTTACCGAACGCACACGCGGCCAATCCAAATTGTCAGCTGGAATTTTCAAAGAAGCATTTTTTGGTGTAATACAAATGACTATAACGAGTTGGTTTAAGAAATATAGTCGGGTTCCTGAATCTCATGAATAAAAATTATTTCATCTTCATTATTCTACTGTTTCTTTCGAATAACACAAATGGTCAGGCTGTTCGAAATGTAACCACAGAAAATTTTAAAAAACTAAACTGGTTAATAGGTACTTGGTATCAGGCTAATACAAAACCTGGCTATTCAGCTCATGAACGATGGGAAGAAATTAGTCCATATGAACATCATGGCTTTGGGATAACCCTGCAAGGCAAAGACACTGTCTTTATTGAAAAGCTGAGAATCCTAATCAAAGAGAACGACATCTATTATGTGGCTGATGTACCCGAAAATCAAAAACTTGCGTATTTCAAACTGATTGAAATTACGGACTCAGGTTTCGTCTGTGAAAATCCAAACCATGACTTCCCAAAAAAAATCTCCTATCAGCTGGATGGTGAAAAATTAAAAGCTCAAATTTCAGGAGATGGAAAGGCGATTGATTACTTATTTGAAAGGAAATGGTTTTGAATAAATCTTAGAAGTTTAAATCCTTTTTTTTAGAAAGTTTTCAGCATTCGTCAGTAGGTTATCACTGGTCGAAACAATTAGCTGGCGGAGGATAATTTCCAACCCCAAAGACTAAAAAACTATTAATTTCGTCCCTTCATTTAACTCAAATCCCTTAAACGAGAAGAATTACTTATGTCCACATCCAAGTCTAAATCCAAAGTAACCATGGCCAAGGTTTTTAAAACCATCATCTGGCCAAGGCGAAAAATCATTCTAGTAGGTTTTATTTTGATCATTATCAGTCGAATTGCCAGTCTGATCCTTCCCTGGTCAACAAAATACATGCTGGATGATGTAATGGGCAAGGGCGACCTGTCAAAACTGAATTTTATTCTTATTGGAATATCTGTTTCGATTCTGATTTCAGCCATTACATCATTTTTATTAACTAAACTTTTGAGCGTTGAGGCCCAACACCTCATCTCCGTTTTGCGGGCAAATGTTCAAAAGCATCTTCTTCGGCTCCCAACCCGTTTCTTTGATAACCAGCAGTCAGGTAAGTTAGTATCGCGGGTGATGACCGATGTTGAAGGCGTACGTAATTTAGTAGGCACGGGTTTAGTTCAGTTAATTGGAGGTGTACTTACCGCGGTGATATGCTTGTTTTTTCTAATAAGTATCAGCTGGAAGATGACACTTTTTGTGATGATACCTGTTGCCGTTTTTGGATTAATCGCTTTGAAAGCATTCGGAAAAATCCGTCCCATTTTCAGGGAACGTGGGGCCATTAATGCTGAAGTAACTGGCCGGTTAACACAAACATTGAACGGGGTTCGCGTGATCAAAGGCTTCAATGCCGAGAAACAGGAAATCAAGATTTTCGAAAAAGGAGTTGAGAAATTATTCCAGAATGTAAAGAGCAGTTTAACGACAACCAGTTTAGTCACAAGTTCCGGGAGTTTTCTTCTAGGACTGGCTTCTGTAGGAATTATGGGAATTGGCGGTTATATGATAGCCGATAATACCTTGACGATGGGCGCATTGGTTCAATTTATTTTATTTCTCGGATTCCTGATTGCTCCCATTGTGCAGATGAGCAACATTGGCAGCCAACTAACCGAGGCATTTGCCGGATTAGATCGCACGGAAGAACTTATGAACATACCGGTAGAAGATGATGAAACTATACGAACTATTAAGATCGGAAAAATAAGAGGCGATATTGAATTTAATGATGTTTCATTTGCCTATGATGAAGGCAAAGAGGTATTGAAGAATGTGAGCTTCTCAGCACCGGCAGGATCTGTGATAGCCTTAGTGGGAACATCAGGTTCTGGCAAATCAACCATTGCCGGTTTGGCGGCATCCTTCCTGACACAACAATCAGGAAAGATTACCATTGATGGCCACGATCTCTCCAAGGTTTCATTGGACAGTTATAGGAGTCAGCTTGGGGTTGTGTTGCAAGATGATTTCCTTTTTGACGGTACTATTCGTGAAAACATTTTATTCGCCAAGCCAGATGCAACGGAGCAGGAATTACAAGCAGCCATTGATGGCGCTTATGTGAGCGAATTCAGCTCTAAATTTGAGTTGGGACTTGATACCGTTATCGGTGAACGTGGAATAAAATTGTCGGGTGGTCAGCGTCAGCGGGTGACCATTGCGCGAGCTATACTTGCGAACCCAAGGATTCTAATATTGGATGAAGCAACATCAAGTTTAGATACTGAAAGTGAATCTTTGATTCAGGAAAGTTTGAAATCACTTTTGAAAGGCAGAACTACCTTTGTTATTGCACATAGATTGAGCACTATCAGGCAAGCAGATCAGATTCTGGTTGTTGAATACGGTAAAATTGCCGAGCACGGCAAACACGATGAACTGATTGAAAAGAAAGGGAGATATTTTGAATTGTATACCTATCAGGCCCGAATCTAATTCGGGTTCACTCAAAAAGTCATCGATTTTGATTTTTTCAAAAAAATTGGCC
>JBBTBZ010000037.1:0-1715 GCA_038043425.1 Bacteroidota bacterium | reverse complement strand
ATGAGGTAGAGGTGGGATTTGAAATTAAAAGATTTGTCGGCTGGGATGTTGGCTCTGTGGCAAACGACCCTCCCGTTGTTGTGATGGTTGCGCTGAGCGGGCTGGTGGTCAGGTAATTTCTTTGGCTACCTGATCCATTATAGGCAAATACCTGAATAAAATACGAGGTACCTGCTGTCAGCCCTGAATATGAATTGCCCGTAGGAATGTTATCGGAGTATTTGACGATACTGCCATCAGTAAGTACATCGCCTTCAACATACTCAACGCCATCTGATGGTATGGCCGTTGGTGCCGAGCCAGCCTTATAAATATGAAGATACCCTCCGGTTACACCCGATGCAGGTGTTATGCTATATTCGAAAGAGGTGTCCGTAGGACCTGCTGTTATTACCAGGTTAGTAGGCTGGGCCGTTGGCTCAGGGCTTAGAGACAGAGTTTGAAAGATATCGGTGATTTCAGAGGCTGACAGCGCACTATTATATATGCGAACTTCATCAATAGATCCGGAAAAATACCTTGGGGGAGAAAACGAGCCATATGCTCCAATCATTACTTGAGTTGTGGTAGTGAAATTATTTTGAACAGCACCACCAATGGAAACTCCATTATCAACTGAGATATATACGTTATTACCAAATGAATCCAAAGAAGCAGTTCTTGTAATGGCCACAAAGTGCCATTCATTTAAGGGAATAGGGCTACTGGTAACACCTGGAAATGTCGCATTATCCCATTCGTTATATGCCAGTACATCCCCGGAAATACGGAATTCTGCTGAATTTCCATTTCCAGCCCAACCCACAATCATTTTATTATCAACATTACTATTAAAATTAACCCAGGCCGTAATGGTCATGTTTGCCGGGCGTTCAAAAAATGGTAATTCAATATAATCCGAGGTGCCATTAAAAAACATGGCGCTATTAGCATTCAAAAAACGGTCGGTAGTCAGCGATGCCCCAGTTATCACTCCATTAAATCCATTGCCACTTGCATCGTTAGCATTGCCATTAAATGGGTAATAGGCAACTAAACCTCCATTATCTTCTGAAAAGAGGGTAAAGATTTCAGAAGGAGATAACACACTGTTGTATATGCGTACATCATCAATGATGCCATTGAAAGAACCAAAACTACTACCCGTATCTCCACCAATTCTTAAGGAACCGGGTTGATAGTTTGTGTTGATACTCGCCTGACTTGAAATTACTCCATTGATATATAATTTAACACTTGTGTTAGCATCGTCCGTTCCTGCAATATGAACCCATGTATTGGCTGATAAAAATATTCCAGTTGCAGTGAAGTCATCCCCAAACCTAAGCTCACCAGTTGGACCAACATCCAGATAAACACGACCGCCAATTATCCACCAATTTAAAATCGCCTGAAAGCCACCACCGGTTCCATTCCATTTAACCCAAACCGAAAAGGAAAAGGGCAAATCGTTTCCAAAAGTTTGTGCGCTGCTGATGACGGCACCAGGTGTTGTAAATGAATACGCACTATTTGCATTCCCAAAACGGTCATCTGTAAGTGTAGCCCCAGATACAGTGCCGTTTTTCCCGTTACCGGAACCATCATTCGCATTGCCTGAAAAGTCATACTGGGCTATGAGCTGTGCATGTGATGTTAAACTCACAAGAAAAACCGGGAGAAAAAATAAAACAGCTAGTAAAATTCTCTTCATATACATTCTTTAGAATAGATCA
>JBBTBZ010000036.1:0-14996 GCA_038043425.1 Bacteroidota bacterium | reverse complement strand
GGCCAATTTTTTTGAAAAAATCAAAATCGATGACTTTTTGAGTGAACCCTAATTACAAAAATGGAATGCCCTCCACTACTTTCTGGTGGAATGGAGTGTTTCGTGTCCAAGACGGAAAGATCCAGATGTCAAGGGGTTTCTTTGATGTAAATGACATCTTAGTTCAGCAAGGTTTTAAAATTACTCCGCCTGAACCAGTTGTAAAGTAACTCAAAGAGTTGTATCAGATAAATAAAAACTCCTGTAACAAGGGGTTTTTTTTATCCAATTTCAATCACCACATCATCCGTCATCGGGTGACCTACGCATGTGAGCACATAGCCTTCATCACGCTCAGATTGCGAGAGGCCTTCTTCTTCATCCAGCTTAACTTTTCCTGATAGCGCTTTACCCCGGCATGCTGTGCAAAGCCCGCTTTGACAGCTGAACGGTAGATCTATGCCCTGGTCAAGTGCAGTCTCCAGGATAGCACGATCAGGTGGCACCATTACTTTATATTCTTGTCCATCATATCTAATCGTCACCTGCCGTGCCTTATACTCTGTTGTAGGGGGGGTCTCTTTTTTCTCTTTGTCTAATACACCAGTAACAAAACTTTCCTTATGGATTTTATCCTTTGGAATATGAAGTTCAGTCAATAAGGCATCCACGTTCTTCATCATTCCCTCCGGGCCGCACATCAAATAGGTAGTTTTGTCGATGCCCCAATCAGGAATGCGTTCGAGTAACTTCTTCAACATGTCATGATTCAATAACCCGGAGTACCCCTGCCAATTCATAGGTGCATTATCCAATATGTGGATAATATGAAGTCGACCCTCATCTGAAGTCTGCATTTTTTCAAACTCACTTTTGAAAATGATACTGTCAATGTCACGGTTGCAATAAATAAGTGAGCAAATACTCTCAGGTTCTTGGGATAAAATACTTTTAATAATAGACATCATGGGCGTAATACCTGATCCACCGGCAAACAAAATCAGATGGCGCTTATTTTCCTTCTTATACTCGGTGGTAAACTGGCCCATGGGGTCCATCACCGTTAGGGTACTTCCTACTTTTAGATGATCAGGGAGCCAATTGGACATTAGTCCGTTATCTACCCGCTTCACCATGACTACCAAATCCTGATCAACATAAGGAGAAGAACACAGTGAATAGGCCCTGCGGACTTCCTTACCCGTCATAGGTAAAATAAGTGTTAAAAACTGCCCAGACTTATAACTGATCTTTTTCACGGGCTGTTCAAACGCAATACTGATAGCATCCTTTGTTTCTTGTACCATGGCTTTCACTTTCAGATCATGATAGTGAGGACCACTGTGCGAAGGTTTTACTTCCTTCTTTTCACTTCTTTTAAATAAATTAAAGGCCATGACTAGAGCTAGTTTGACGATTCAAATTTAACATCCTAAAACTCAAATGCCTAATGCTTCGGCCTCAAGTGTGATGGATTTAAAGATTAAACCAATAGGTAAACTTAACCACCAATGCCCGGTTTTTTGTTATCAGGTTTCCAGGAAAGTAATTTTCAGTATACACAATAAAAAAATCAGAAGCTGGCTTGTAGCGCCACTGAAAACGGGCATTCAGATTTACGTTATCGTACCTATCATTGTACTGCACAAACGTGGTGAGAAACAGCTTGTCGGTAAATGTGAAGTCCAGACGGGGACTGATTAAAAGAAATTTGGCACTACCATAAGCGTCCGGCAGCCGGATATCATTGTAATCTACAGTTAATGATAAACTACCGTATGGTTGCACCCTGTAGCCAATTGTTCCGGCAAGTTGAGCCCTCTTTCCATTATAAAATTCTCCTCCGCTGGAAATAATACTATAGGTAAAGGTCGACCTTGCATTAGAGGTATACTTCAAATTAAATTCCTTCCATCTGAACTCCTGACCTTTTAATAAGACCGAATCCCCTACAGGGTCGAGTATGTCGAAATCGCTGGGAAGTTTTTGATATATATCACTTACTGTTACCAAAAGCATCGCTGTACTTCTAAAACTGGCAGCATAATTCAACATTAAGTTTCTATCTGTTTTTGTGCCGTCCGGTAACATGGAGCCAAACAGAACAAACCCTGGCATCATTAATACCAGTGGTCCGGATTTTGGGTACAGTTTGATATCTGTAAAGACTCTGGATCCATAGTTACCAGGATATACGGCCCGGTTTGGAACAAATCCAGCTTCAGCATTGTAATTTTTACCCAAACCAATATAGCCCGCGCCTGAATTAATGACCCGACTCGTGTAGGCCATAAATCCTCCATGCGAAAAATTATCGCCTTCCGAATAATTATCAAAAGAACGATGGTAGTAAGCTTTTCCAGTCCAACGGTTATTTTTTGTGAGGAGATTAAAATCAGCTCCGGCAACACGGCTAAACGTATTCAATTGCGTCACCGTATCACTTCCGTTCCAAACTTGCTTGACCAAGTCTTCATGATAATACTTCGATGAATCATATTCACCAAGTCCAATAGATTGTTTGTTGACAAAAAAGATATCGAAGTTAGACCGGGAAAAAACCTGGCGTTGTAAAACTCCTACGGCATAATTCTGCTCAGGCAAACCCAGCCCTTTGCTGCTTTTCGTCTGCAAGTCCATCGCGCCAATGCGCCACTTGGAACCGATTTTTCCACTGATTCGCGCACCGTATAGGATTGGCACTTTGACAAGATCATCGGTTGAATCTTGAGCCAACCCAATCCTGCGGGAAAAAAAAGGCTGAGTCAATGAAGGAAAGCCAGGGGCGGAGAAAAGATCGCTGTTCTCTAAAAAAAATTGCCGTCTTTCCGGGAATTGAAATTCAAACCGGGTAAGATTGATCACCTGCCGATCTACTTCAACCGTGGAGAAATCAGGATTGACTGTGAGATCCAGATTCAATGATGGCGTTATACTCACTTTGGCATCAAACCCGGCATTGACCGTATTTTTTACAGGCTCACCATTTTCAGAATCTTTTGTAGAGGAAGCTACCGTGTATGGAATACTTGAAATGTTGGTTCCGGCATGAGGTGGATTCTCTTGCCATAACAGCTTACCGGAATAGGCAAAAGAGGCAGGAATGAATTGAATTGGGGTGGCTATCCAACTTGAAGTCTGATTGCGCTTAAGGTCTTTACGGACAAAAGTCACGTTCCATTCTTTTACATGCTGATTGTACCGAAATGATTTTAAGGGGATTGCCAATTCAGCAATCCACTTGTCTTCATAGCGTTTTACTTTTGAATACCACTTATTGTCCCAACTGTTATTATAGGAGTTTTCCCGGTCGGAGCCACCACCTGACATAATACCCTCCGACTGCACTCCATATGGTGTGATGGAGAAAAAGAATCCATTTGTAAAATCATTATAGGGATCCATGTAAATGCCGATGTTATCATTAAGCGGCCATTCAAAATCTCTACGTAAAGATTGCATCACATCGGGTTTGTTATCATCGTAACAAACAAAAGAGATATAAAAAAAATGGTCGTTAAAGGTTAACCGCGCCTCTGATTGAAATGTGGGGGCCAATGAATCGACCGGATAATTGAGAAAAAAATTGGTGGCAACAGCAGCCGTTTTCCAATCTTCTTCGTCCAGTACACCATCAGCAACAATTATACCTTTCGCTTTGGTGATAGCAAGTCCAAGCCCGGGTTCATTACGCGTTTGTGCAAGCGCCTCATCGAATTCGAAGCCCAATAAGAGAACAGTCAGATAAAGAAATAGTCGGCACTTATTCATAAAGCGCATAAAAATAAAGAATTGTGTTTAAAAACGATTTACGATTATATAAACGGAAGGCTGGATTTGATGGCCAAAAGTGAATCGCACAGAATCCCAAATCCTTTAGTACTTTTACAACATAACAAACTAACCGTGAAGCTCAATTCCCTCACTGCCATCTCCCCGATTGATGGAAGATATTTTACAACCACGCATCCGCTTGCCCCTTACTTTTCAGAATTTGGACTCATGCGCTACAGAGTATTTGTGGAGATTGAGTACTTCATTGCCCTATGTGAAATCCCATTGAAGCAGGTCGAAAAATTTCCAATGGAGAAAATATCCGCCTTGCAAAGTCTATATAAAACCTTCAGTGAAGGTGAGGCCCTGGCCATTAAAGAAATTGAAAAGACCACGAATCATGATGTGAAAGCCGTTGAATATTTTATCAAAAAAGAATTTGATAAACTTGGCTTGAGCGACTTCAAAGAATTTATTCACTTTGGTCTTACCTCGCAAGACATTAACAACACCGCCATTCCACTTTTGCTGAAGGAATTTTTGGAGAAAGAGTTTTTGCCAGAGCTAAATCAGGTTGTTCTTTTGTTGGACGGTCAAAGCAGGCAATGGAAAGAAATAGCTATGCTTGCCAGAACGCATGGGCAACCGGCCTCCCCTACCCGGCTTGGAAAAGAAATTCAAGTATTTAGTGAGCGTTTAAAAAAACAACTCGATCTGTTAAAAACCATTCCTCATTCTGCTAAGTTTGGCGGGGCAACAGGAAATTTTAATGCCCATCATATTGCCTATCCAGACATCAACTGGGCCGACTTCGGAAATAGTTTTGTTAAAAAGTATCTAAGTCTTGAAAGAAGTCATCCGACAACACAAGTTGAGCATTACGATAATCTTGCTGCGATTTTCGATAATTTAAAACGCATCAACACCATTCTGATTGACTATTGCCGGGATATCTGGCAATATGTAGCCCTGAATTATTTTAAGCAGAGTATTAAGGACGGTGAGGTTGGCTCCAGTGCCATGCCGCACAAAGTAAATCCAATTGACTTTGAAAACGCTGAGGGAAATTTAGGCTTAGCCAATGCTTTATTCGAACACTTATCCGCTAAGCTTCCGATCTCACGGCTTCAGCGAGACCTTACCGATTCTACCGTTCTCCGCAACATTGGGGTACCATTGGCTCACACCTACCTTGCTATCAAATCGCTCGAGAAGGGTATTGGCAAACTGGAGCTAAATAAAGTAGCAATCGATCAAGACCTGGAAGACAATTGGGCAGTAATAGCCGAGGCCATACAAACTATATTGCGAAGAGAAGGGTATCCTAATCCATATGAAGCGCTTAAAGAGCTAACGCGAAAGAATGAAAAAATGACGAAAGAAAATCTTCACAAATTTATTGAAGGCCTTGACGTGAAAGGTGCTACTAAAGATGAGTTAAAAAGGATCAGTCCATTTAACTATACTGGTATATGAAGGACTTAATCCTGGCTAAGATATAACGCTCTTCTATTCGCGAAATCATAAAGCGTGAGTCTCCTTAAATTGTAATACGCGGTCCAAAAAGATTTAAGGGCAAGCAAATAGCTTCTTTTGGCGGTATCTTTTTCTGTTAAGGCAATATTGAGGTTAGTGATGTCAATTTTACCAATGAGATAACGGTTTTGCGCTACCACATAACGTTGCTGGGCCACTTCATCTGATTTTTTGGTAATGTCAATCTGGAGCCTCAACATTTCAAACTGCTTTACCTGTGTGATGATTTCCTGTTCGAAATTCACTATGTTTTGTGCAATTACATAGTCAGTCAGTTTTTTATTGGCATACGCGGTTTGCATCATGGCTTTTCTCCTGCCCCAATCGACAATGGGCACATTAAAAGAAATATTAGCGACTTGCTGCTTAGTAGGATTATTATAAAGGTCTGAAACACTTGCACCAATATTATTCAATCCATAAGATGCTGATATGGTGGTTTGATAGCGTTGTCCTTTGGCTGCTGCCACTTCACTTTCGGCTTCGATTTTCCTTCTTTCAAAGGCGATGTAATCTGCCCGGTTAAGCTTCCCAAATTCCAGTGCTTCCTCCAACGAGATTTCAAATTGCGGAATCACTTCAGGTAAAATCAAGTCAAAACTATCCCCATCTTTCAATCCGAGATAGGTTCGAAGTTGAAGGTGAGCTGTTTCCAGATCGAGTATAGCCTGGGCTACATCTCTTTTGGAGTTGAGAAGCTGAAGCTCAACTTGCAAGAGCTTATCTTGAGATGTGGTACCAATATTATACCGCCCTTGTTCTATCTTATTAATGGTGTCATTGTTCGCAAGGTTATAGCGCGCAATTTGCGCATTTACCTGCTGCTGAAGTACATCGAAAAATAAACTAACGGCATCTCTGGATATCGCTTCCAATCGTTCCGCATAGATGCGCTTTGACTCTTCAAATTGAATAGGCCTTGTGCGTTTGTCCCACTTCAACGGGTTATAGGCAAAAACCGGTTGAGTGAGCTGAATATTCAAAACGGTTCCGCTCCATTGGCTATCGCCAGTTGCATTGTCATTAAAAAAATTATATCCTGTGTTTGCAGAGATGGTACCACCCGTCAGCGAGATTGGTTGCTGTAAGCCAAAGTTTAGATTAGGATTCAGTTGGTTAACGGGAATATACAACAGAGACCCATCAGGTTGGCGAACAGGGGTAACCGAATTGAAATAGGTTGGCAGATTTCCATTGAGCCGAAGCTGTGGATTGTAGTTGGTACGATACGAACGGTATTGCCAATAACTGGTTTCTTTTTGTGTTTCCGCTTGCTTGGAAAAAGGTGATTGCAGCTTGGCCCGTTCAATAATATCTTCGATAGAGAAAACATTTTGAGCCGTGCTGCGCAGGATGAACCCCAAAACTAAAATAATAACAAGTATGTATTTCTTATTCATAACGTAATGATGCAATTGGATCTTGACTGGCTGCTTTCCGTGCAGGTGCTATTCCAAACACCAAACCCACAGTCGCAGCCACGCCAAATGAAAGAAGTATAGAGGCAAAGCTGATGATGGTGGGAATGTTAGCGAAAGCAGAAACGACATAGGCCATCGTAATTCCCAGTACCACTCCTATGATTCCACCTGACACACTGATCATCACCGCCTCGAATAAAAATTGCTGCACCACGTCACTCTTCTTGGCACCAATCGAAAGCCGCAAACCAATTTCCTTAATGCGCTCCAACACCGAGGCAAGCATGATGTTCATGATGCCGATACCGCCTACTAATAAGGAGATGCCTGCAATGGCGCCTAGCACATAATTAAAAATATCGTTGGTGCGTTGTTGTTGTTTCAATAAAAGTTCTGGGATTTCAATTTCATAATCCACCACCTCATAATGTTTGCGTTGAAGCAGGCGCGAAAGCACTTCAGCTGTGGCTTGAAGTTTGGCCGTCTCGTCTACCTGGATGACCAGACGATCAAGTTGATGGTAATTTTTTTTTTGATCTTCCGTTTCTGTATCGTTGGAAGCACTATTGTTAAACACCATGCCGCGACCTTTCATTGCTGCGAGGCGCAAGCCTTCTGTGGTGATCAAGTCACGGTTTTTGTATCGGATAAGAATAGTTTGAAGTGGCGCATATACATCCATATTGAAATCACGGATACCGAGCTTACTGATGCTTGCACTGGAAACCGCCCGCTCGGCTATTACTCCTATAATGGTGAGCCAATGAGGTCCAATTTTTATACTTTTCCCAATGGGGTTTTCCGTTGGGAAAAACTTTGTCCGGATACCATGACCAATAATGCACACCGGTGAACCAATCCTTCGCTGTCCCTCATTAAATGACAGGCCTTCATTTAATTCAAAGTTGAATATTTCAAAATAAGAAGGTTCAACACCTACCAATTTAGCCGACCTGCGTAAACCATTACGAATTACGTAGGTATCCAAAATAATTTCGGGGCTTAGTTTCGTTAACCCCGGTATGGTGGCCTCTATACTTTTTACATCGCGGATGGTGAGCCCCGGAGAAAATTTCTTCTTGTCCTTCTTACCTACCTTCTCTTCAACTTTCTCTTCTTTTTGTTCAATGATGGGTTTAATGACGATGTTGTTGACACCTACCAGCTTAATCTGATTGAGTATCTCCTGTTGTGCACCATTGCCTATGGCCAGCATGGCAATGACAGCGGCCACCCCAAATATGATTCCGAGAGCCGTCAGCAACGAGCGCAACTTATTAGAAATTACGCCATCGATGGCAATGAACAGGTTGGCTAATAAACGCGGTGAGAGAATAATCTTCATTTTCATAGACATGAAGGATCAGGCATGTAAAATTTTTTTATTATTTCTGTGAAATCTTGCTGACTACCATTTCTGGCTCAGGCACTTTCTCTTCCTTAATTTCCTCTTCCTTCTCATCTTTCTTCTTGCGTTTACCATTCATCTCTGGAAGCAGTACTATTGCAGTATCTTCCATTCCTGTCGGAATAGACAAATAAACCCGATCATTCTCTTGTAAGCCACCCAGTACAATGGCATCATTCGCATTTGTTTCTCCTACAATCACCTCCTGCTTTTGGATCTTCAGTCCATCTTCTTTGTAAACATAGGTCACGGTATCGTGCTGGCTGTGCAAGCTTTCTAATGGCACATAAAGAGCGCTGTCAATCGAATTCGCAAGAATTCTGTTACTGGTGGTCATGGATGGACGTAGTGTGGCATCCGTCCCTTTGATTTCAACTGATACTTCAAAGACTTTGGAATCCGAGTTTGGCCGTTGCTCACCTACGTTGGCCACCCGCATTACCATTCCTTTTAATTTTTTATCCGGATAGGCATCCAAACCAACCTCTACTTTTTGACCTGATTTCACTTTCCTCACATCAACCTCATTGACATACGTTTTGGAAATCATTTTAGTGAGGTCCGGCAAAGTGGCTACTGTTGGGTCCCACATATTGATTTGCGATCCGGCCTTAATAGGTTTTCCATCCCAGTCCTTTTGATAGATCACCATTCCATCCTCCGGGGCCATCACGTCAAATGATTGGAGCACCTTGGTCATGCCATCAAATTCTGATTGTACTTTTCGCAGTTCCGCGTCCACTTCCCGCATCTTTTCAATGCTTTGATTTTTTTTGATTTTGTAGTTTTCTGTAGCTTGATCAAAGGCGCGCTTTGCTTTGTCATAGTTGATCTCATTTTGTTTGATGGTTGCGGGGGGCTCGAATTTGGACTGCGCCAACACAATGTCTTTCTCTTCCACTCCATATTTGAGGTTAATAAGTTCATCACGCGACTGTCGCAAGGTCAAGGTTGTGTCGAGTTGGGTCTGGTTGAATTTTGAGTTGGCTTTGTCTAATTCAATCTGCTTGGCGGTAAACTTGTTTTGAAATTCCGAACGGTCCAATGTGGCGATCCAATCACCTTTCTTTACCACGGTGCCCTCATCCACAATATTCTGAATTACTACTTGCCAAATCTGGAAGGTACGCAACGATTGGGGCCCCAGGATCTTTACTGAATTTTTTGCTTCCAACTCTCCTGTGGTTTCGATCTCCACTTTGAATGTGCCCCTTTTTACAGGAGCCATAATGTCAGCCAGTTTACTCCTCTTGCTTCCCCTAACCGCAAAGAAGCCAATTAACAATACTACGAGTACTCCGATCCCAATAAGAAGATTACGTCTCATTTTATATATTTTAAAGTCTGAAGATCAAAGAAAGACACAAGTTAGCAATACTCCATTACTCCTGTTTGGTGATTCGGTTACAGATAAAAAGCAATTCACAGAAAATGGTTCTAATTGAAACAAAAAGTACTGGCTAACTAAGTTGCCAGTACTTTCAACGCTAATTTTCAAATCATGTTATTGATTAGGCCCCTTTTTCACTACGATTTTTGCGATGGCCGCCTCTTTTGTGAGTTTTCCTGAATTAACATCCTTCAATACACTGCTTTTCACCGATAATTCGAGAGAAGAAGGGATGCCACATTCCGAACATCTTGTAAGTTTGATGTTAAACATGAGCACTTCATCATCACCCAAACTTTTCAATGTTCGTCCATAATCCAGAATATTTTCCTTAATATCTTTTTCAAAAACAGGGTACAGTTCCTTTACTTTTTTATCGCGGGTTTCAGCATCAACATTTTCCAGCCGAAGGGTTGGCATAATATAATTTCCATAAGCACCTGTATTGCTGGAAAATACCTGCATGTAGTAAATAACTCCAAAGTCTTTCATTCGCTCATAATGGATATTCTCCTGAGTAAAGTAGGTAGTTGAAAGGTCCGGGCGATACAGTCTGCTAATAATACTTGAAAGTAATTCCAAATCAGGCTGGAGTTCATCCTCCAACTCCGTGTTTATCACTTTGATCTTTGCAATAAGTTGATTGTGAGTCAATTTTCCCTGACGATACTGGACTATATCTCCTTTTAAAGCCTCCACTGAGATATAGGATGGACTTGATACATTTCCAAAAGCACCGAACATGATTCTTTCTCCTTCACCACGGTTGGTAATGGTTATCTTCTCATTGGCAGATAGCTGTGAGATTAAATCACCGTAATCGGCCAGGAAATTTTTAGAGGCTTCAATTATCTTGTTGGTATAGGCGCTGCGTATGCTATCCTTACCCACTTTAGTTGACACAATTTTTGGCTTGCTTTTATATTCTGGGCCTGTTATTTCCTCTGTCACTGCAGATCCATTCTTAACCCTGATTTTAGTCTTGCTACGAATAGCATCCTCATTCGCCCGTTCCTGCTCATCCCTTGCCAATTCTGATTCCATACGGTGGCGTTCCGCTTCTTCCATAGCTTCAGGGGCCTCCATATCCGAATCAAAGCTGAAAGAAAAACTGCCATTCATTCCGTCTAAGAAAGTAACGTCTGATGCTTCCGGAGGCAGTCCAAAAAACCAGGGAGATCCTAAAAGTTCATACGGTATCCGTAAGGTAACTCCATAACCTTCCATATAATTTCCCTCAATCTCCATAGGGAAGAATGAACGTTTTTCAAATTGCTGCTTAATCATTGTGCCCAGTACATTCTCCGCAACTTCAATGTCTCGCTCCATACGCTGATCATCTATTTTAGTTTGAGCAATCGCGGCACTTACAGCCAGTATCAACACTGCTGCACTCATCATACTTCTTGCTATTCGTTTCATATTCTTTTGTTGTTTACTTTTCAAATTGTATTAATCACCTCATCCTATCCAAACAATTGCTACTTACAAAATTTGCTCGCCCCTCTCCTTAAGGGGAGGGGTTGGGGTGAGGTTAATAACTATTCTTACTCTTACTGCCACTCGAAATAATACTGGCAAGGATTTGTTCGGTCTCTTGCTTAAACTGAACTGTATTTTTTTCGATGCTCGTCATACGCGTTTGAAATAATTGTAAATCCTGATTTCGTTGTTCCTTCAGATAACTGGAGAAATCAACCAGCAAACTTTCTACATATTGCTTCTGCTCTTTGGATGACAGTTGCAGGTAATCCTTCATCAAGCGAAGGTTCTCGGCTTGAAGGTTGGATACAAATCCGCGGACCTGCTCCTCAGATGCCTTTGAGGTATTTTTCACCAAATCATCTATTCTTGATGAGTTCATTGCCAAACTGCTTTTAATGGATCTGTCTAATTTCTGCTGCGTTTCGGTCCAATTGGCAGTCATCACATCATTATTTTTTGTTAACGATAGGTCAATCATATCCTGCACTTGATTCTCCGTTAACAGAATAGGAGGCTGCACAATCTCGTGCTTACTTGATGGTCTGGCACCAAAACCAATGCGCAATTCACCTGATGTGTAATTAACCTCCAATCCGGATAACTTACCCGCTATTATAATCAGTAAGAATGACGCAGCGATGCTCATCACTGTTTTGAAATAGGGAGACTGCCAGAATGATCGGCCAAAAGAATCTTGCCCCATGAAAATAGGTGGAGCAATTACTTCTTTATCCTCCACCGTGCGCATGATATCCAACGCATCGGCCATCGCTTGTAATTGTTTTAACTCTTCAGGGTGCTGTTGAAAATACTGCAACACCTTTTCTGTTTCTTTGGCATCCAGTTCTCCATACAAGTAGGAGATCAAGGTTGCTTCGCCTGGTTTATTATTCATATCCAACCGTTTCTTTAGTAATGTTCTTTCGTTCTAATATTTTTCTTAATGCATCAAGTCCATAATACATTCTCGACTTCACGGTGTTCTCTGAAACATTCAGGGTTTCGGCAATTTCCCTGAATTTCAAGCCCTCATACTCTTTCATAATCACCACTTCGCGTTGTTCTGCACTTAACTCCATTAAACAAGTTTGTAACATATCCGATAATTCTGAGTGCCTTAGCTGATGCTCTGGGTTCTCCTCCCGGTTTCCACCCGCTTCCCATCGGTAGGAGTCATCTCCTTCACCTGGCTTTAAATCATTCAACGACATGGATTTGCCCGATTTCTTTTTTCGTAACTCTTCGCGACAAAAATTAACGGAAATGGTGTAGAGCCACGACTTAAATCTTGCCACCTCATTAAGGCCAGCAATATTTTTGTGCATGGCAATGAATGTCTTCTGAGAAACCTCCATCGCTAAATCGTGATCGAAGAAAAACTTATAATTGAAATTATAAATGCGTTTATACCACAGCGTAACCAGTCTTCCCTGGGCATTCTTATCCCCTTCCCGTGCCCGTGCAATGAGGGCATCCGTTTGCATTATTGCCGGTTCGTATGGAGGGTTCAGATTTCCCAGTTTTAGGTCCATTTTGATATAAAGATGGGGGAATGTGGGGAATAGTTTTAATATGGTGGAAATTAATTGATGCTTGATTCTGGATGCTGGAATAAGGATCCGCTAGTTAACCGCTTTGATCAAGAATCAAGTATCCAGAATCCCTGCCTTGGCGGCAGGCAGGCAGTTTCCAGCATCCAGTATTATCTTTGCCCCTCATGAAAAAAATCATCTCTTTATTGATCAGGTTTGTTCCCCGAAAATACCTGCAACTTTTCAGTGGGATAGGGCTGAGAGCGTTTGGCCTTTTTTACATCGGGAATAAAGTTGAATGCCCTATATGCCACAGCCATTACCGCAAGTTTCTGCCTTATGGAAGAATTAACCCAAGGCCCAATGCTCTGTGTCCTTCTTGTTTATCCCTGGAACGGCATCGTTTGATTTGGCTTTATTTAAAAGAAAGGACCAACTTCTTTTCCAATCAACTGGATGTCCTCCACATCGCTCCCGAGCCCTGCTTCATGAAGCGTTTTGAAAAGCAACATAGAGAAAGATACATTACAGCTGATATTGAATCCCCACTGGCCAAAGTGAAAATGGATATTCACCAGATTCCATTTCCGGAAAACCATTTTGATGTTGTGCTCTGCAACCATGTGCTTGAACATGTGCAAGACGATATAAAAGCCATGAGTGAAATCAGAAGGGTTTTAAAGCCAGGAGGCTGGGCCATTATGCAAGTACCTTTCTTTTCGCCCGTTCCGGATATAACTTTCGAGGACTCTTCTATTACTAATCCGCGCGACCGCGAAAAAGCGTTCGGACAAGATGATCATGTGCGAAAATTTGGGAAGGATTATGCAAAACGGATTGAAAGAGCTGGATTGAAAGTGGTTGAAGATAACTTCGCGAAAACTCAGCCGGAGAAATATGGGCTGCAGAATGCTGAGATTATTTATTTGGGGGTGAAGGAATCCCTGGTTTAATACTTTCAGGAATTAATGGAAACAGGAAGCGCCAGCCCAATGTTATTTATTTCACAAAACACGTATCTTTAATCAAAACACGTGTAGTATGAAAACCAAACTAACCCTCACGGTCCGCAAAAGCGTGATCGTCACGGCCAAACGCTACTCCAGGAGGACCGGGAAATCCGTTTCCAAAATGTTTGAGGAATTATTTGAGAAAGCGGAGTCGGCCAGCATAAAATCTGAGTCTCATCGGGCGGCTGAACGTCTGCTAAGGGCCTTACAGGGGACAAAACCTGTAAAAAAATTGGATGATAAACACTTGCTAAAAGACCATGTTGCACGGAAGTTCTACTGAAATCTTTATCGATACGGATGTGGCCTTCGACATTATATCCAAACGGGAACCCCATTATACTGCTTCTTTTCCAGCTACTTCAACTGGCTGCAAAAGACACAGTTCGACTGGTCATCTCGGAGAGCAGTTTAGCCAACTTGCTATACCTTTCCTTCGATATCTATAAAATTAAAGATGCTGTTTCAAAACTATCCGATTTTATTGGAGCATGTGAATTGGTCCATGCGGGCAAAGAAGCTACTTTGAATGCCTTGAGGTCAGGTTTTAAAGATAAAGAAGATGCATTGCAATATTACACCGCTCTACATGCCAGGGTGGACTATTTTATTACCAGAAACATAAAAGATTATAAACACATAGACCCAACGCTACCGGTCTTTACACCCAATACGTTTCTCAAAGAAATTGGAGTATAGATCCTCTACATAAACTACATTTACCTATTAGGCTTTTGCAGGATATTCCGATGGAAGTACCCCAAACTCCTCCTGCCTACGCTGAATCTCCGGCAGGCAGGCCTTAAACACTTGCTCTTCAATTTTTCCCAACATACTCAGACGGTAACGTTCCAAACTCCTCCTTAAATACTTTACTGAAATACGAAAGATTTGAGAAGCCAACTTCGTATGCTACTTGCGATACCGGCCCCCAATTCTGTTGCAGCAGTTGCGCGGCACGTTGCAGTCTCAATTTGCGGATCAACTCGTTTACAGAAATTCCTGCAAGTCCCGTTACCTTACGGTAGAGTTGCACTCTGCTCATACCCATGTCTTCTGCCAGCGATTCAACACTCAGTTGTTCATCGCTGAGGCGTTCTAGAATTTTCTCTTTCACGGAATTCAAAAACTTCTCGTCTTCTGAAAGCACTTCTACTTTCGGAGCACTGCTCAATAATTCGGCCCGCAACTTTTCTCTTAACTTCGCTTGCCGACTAACCCCATTCCTCACTTTCAGCAACAATTCATTTTTGTTGAAGGGTTTGGTCAGATAGTCATCGGCTCCACTTTGAAGACCACTAAGTTTGCTGTCTTCCGTAGATTTGGCCGTGAGTAATATTAGAGGAATGTGGCTGGTGTGTTTATCATTTTTGATTTTGCCCGCCATGGTTATGCCATCCATCTCGGGCATCATCACATCGCTGATGATTAAGTCGGGGATTTCTTTGGTGGCTTTTTCAA
>JBBTBZ010000035.1:0-110723 GCA_038043425.1 Bacteroidota bacterium | reverse complement strand
CCTTTCAACACCTTTATTTATAGGAACTTAGTGACTTTGAGTGAACCCTAATTACCATAATAATTATTCCAGTTATCAAGAGAGGCATTCACAATACCTTGCTTTTCCCAACCTGGCAAAGCAGCAGTGGACGCCAGGGCTTCAAAATCAAAATGTGTTTTACTTGGAAATCTTTTCAATACACCTGTAATGACAAACTCCCCATATCCGCTTAACGAAATAGTTTGACCGAGTGGCTCCTGCTTTCCAAAAATCCGTTCAGCTGACTCGTGTGTAAGAATCAGATTGTTAGGGGCAGCCAATGCCGTTGCCAGATTGCCCTTCTCTAGTTGAAAATTAAAAACGCGAAGGAACGCTGGGTCTGCGATCAACCCTCTTAGTGGCACATTCACATTACCATAGGTTGCGTCACCCGTTAGACGCCTGCTGATAGCAACAACATCATCCGTGAACTCAAACTCTTCTTTTAAAGCGCGTGCGATTGGTAACGGAGCAGATGCATACGGTTCGCGATTACCGTCCACCCGAAGTGCCATTGTGTTTACACGATAAATACGGTCACTACTCGTATGAAAATTATCAAACGTCAATTGCTCTTTTACAATTAGAATAATAAGCATGCTCAACGACATACTCACCGAAAGACCAATGAGGTTGATCAGACTAAAGGACCGGTTCCGAAAGATGTTTCGGATGGCGGTTGTAAAGATAGATTTAAGCATATAGGTTTTCGTTTAGTTACCTCACCCCGTCCTTCGGACACCCCTCTCCTTAAGGAGAGGGGCCGGGGGTATTGCACCCGATAGAGTTGATCCGCATTTTCATGGAAACTATCATAACTCAACTCATCCTTTACGTATTGCAGAATCAGCAAGCTGGCGGCAAGTCCAATTGAAAGTCCCAACACATTTAAGATCGAAAACCCTTTACGCCTGGTGATGTTGCGAAAGGTGGTGAGCATGTAGTTTTTGAACATACGTTGGGGGTTTAAAGCCGTGTTGATGACAAGGATGGTGCCATAAGGAAATCATGAAAAGGAAAGCAAAAAATGAGTTTTCAAATCGATATTTGCACCAGTGCGAACAAATATGTCCGGGACCGGACGATGACAGATAACCCTATAACGGCCCAAACAATCGATTTCCCGATAAGGATAATAATCGCAGGATTTATATTTTTGCAACCGACTTAAAATTTCAAAAACCGCATGGGACGCGTATTCGAAAAGAGAAAGCACAAAATGTTCGCACGCTTTGATAAGATGGCAAAGGGCTTTACCCGCATTGGCAAAGATATTGCCATTGCTGTAAAACAAGGTGGCCCGCTACCGGAAAATAATCCAAGGCTGCGCATGGCTATCCAAAATGCAAAAGGACTTAACATGCCCAAAGATCGTGTTGACGCTGCCATCAAGCGTGCTTCTACCAAAGAAGAAAAGAACTTTGAAGAGACGATATACGAAGGATACGCACCTCATGGCGTACCTATTATAGTTGAATGCGCTACGGACAACCCAACACGGACGGTCGCTAATGTGCGACTTCTCTTTTCAAAAAACGGAGGTAGCATGGGCAACTCAGGGTCAGTTGCATTTCTTTTCGAACGAAAAGGAGTCTTCAAATTTGATCCTTCTAAACTTAATCTTGATGAACTTGAACTGGATTTGATTGATGCTGGTGCAGAAGACATATCCAAAGAGGAAGAAGAGATCATCATTTATACACAGTTCACAGAATTTGGACATATGCAAAAATTTATTGAATCGAAACATCTTGAAGCCAAGAGCTCTGAACTTCAATACATACCCACTACCACAAAAGAACTTAGCGAGGCTGATCAGGACGAAGTATTAAAATGCGTGGAAGCATTGGAATCTGATGATGACGTTCAGAGTGTTTATCATAATCTTGCTTAACTGAATTTGTGTTAGCATTCAGGACCCGGCAACTATATATACGACCATATTTTATCTTTCCTTTTACACTTTTTGTCTTAGTTTTGTAGTTCTGAGATATTAAAAAGGAGGCTTTATTCCATTTTTTTAATCCTTTTTTATCCTAAACACAAACTGAGGCTGATGAGGCTCGCCCTTGTACTCCTGTTCCTTATTATATCCGGTCATCTGGCTGTAAGTCAGACTGTTGAATCATTTGGTATTTCTGCTGGATTCAATGCACCATTCACGATTGACCAGGGGCTGAAAAAAGATCCACGTTTCTTTGGTGAACTAACTGTACGTTCCACACCTATCGGATTTAACTACGGAATGGACTTTGTGGGATACGGATTCCTTATTTCACCCTCGTACCTAAAAATAGGCCAAAAATTCGTCATTCATAACACGGCCGGAGGTCATGATGGAAAGCGAGATGTAACCATGAATTATTTCAGCGTGCCAGTCGCACTTAAATTGCATGTCAACGACATTTCTTTCTTCCGGTTAAGTCTCATAGCAGCTTTAAACTTCAATTATTTACTTGAAGGAAAAGAAACAATGAGTCATATTGCCACTAAATTAAAATACCCACCTAACGTTTCCATTCCTACTGACCCTGGCTATGTTGTATCCTACGATGGCGTGTTCGTGCCCGAAATAAACAACCAGATTTATGTTTCTAAAGACAAATTTAGTCCTATTCAATTATTTGCCGGGGTGGGGTTTCGTGCAGATTTTGACTTAAACGATAACTGGAGTTTAAATTTTGATAATCGCGCCAACTTTGGAATTTTCGACCCTCGCAAAAGTGATTATGTCCAGCAATTAAAAACACCCAATGGCCCACCTGATTTAAATGGAAATCCAGGAGCCCCGGATTTGTACGGAATCAGACGTGAAGTATATTTATCTGTATCTGTCGGATTCTCTCGCATAGTGGTGACTAAGAAAGAATTTAAACCGAGATCTTCCACTCCTTCAGTACCTACGAAAGTTTCTCCTGCTAAACCAAAGCCAGGAACCAAGTTAAAGAAGAAGAAAAGATAAATTTTTTTATGGTGTATTTTTTCGATCGAGGATTTGGCATTTCACATATTCGCTATGACCATACACTCCACAGGTCTATCTTTGCGACTCAATTTTAAAAACGGTCTGTTCGTCTAGGGGTTAGGACACCAGATTTCCCGCCCGACCGCCCATAGATTTACTTTATAAAAGTTTATATGATAGAAACGATTGGTGAGATCCCAAGTCATTAATAGCGGTCATACGGGCGGGTCATTCTGGTAACCCGGTTCCCCGCCTGCCTGACGATCTTTATCCCCTAATTTAATTTTCTCTTGGGCGGTCGGGCGGGGATTCCCGATTTCGTAAAAGTCTCTTTTAATTTTGAAAGTAAAATTTAGCAAGTGGCTTTCTTCGTATACATTTTGCACAGCGAATCGAAAGGTGGAAAGTTTTATGCCGGCATGACGTGCGATGTCGACCATAGGTTGTATGAACATAATCATAGAAAATCTAAATTTACAGCTGGATATGTTCCCTGGAAAGTGGTTCATGTGGAAACCTTCAATACTCATGAAGAAGCCAGGATGAGGGAAAAATATTTTTAAAAAGCAACTGGAAGAAGATTAATAAAAAAGTTGACAGCTTATCAATAGGAAATAAATTCCTGCCCCATTTGTAATTCCACTCCACAGGTCTATCTTTGCGACTCAATTTTAAAAACGGTCTGTTCGTCTAGGGGTTAGGACACCAGATTTTCATTCTGGTAACACGGGTTCGATTCCCGTACGGACTACAAGGGTAAAACAATTAAAATCCTGTTTGTCAATGACTTACAGGTTTTTTATGCAAAAATATTTTCTGGTTTAGCGTTGATCTCCGTATATATGTGGGTTAACTCTAATACTACCACTGCAGACGCCTGCCGGTAGACAAGCTTCATTCTTTTTACTCTGATCTAAGACTATTCACAGGATTTGCCATAGCGGCACTTATAGCCTGATAACTCACCGTCAACATAGTTACTATTATAGCACCAAGCACCGTGACTGCAAATGTCTTCCACGATATGTCAATATGATACTGATAGTTTAGCAGCCAACTGTTCATGAAATAATAACCGACCGGAACAGCTATAGCACTTGAGATCATCACCAGAACTATAAAATTACCTGATAGCATTTTCCAAAGTTGTAGAATGGTAGCGCCAAATACTTTACGAATGCCAATCTCTTTGGTGTGTTGTTCAGCAACGAAGGAAGCCAGTCCGATTAGTCCAAGGCAACTAATGAACGTAGCCAGTCCGGCAAACACGTAGGACAATTTTCCAATGCGCTCTTCGGAAGCAAATTTCCTCGCGTACTCTTCATCGGCAAACTTGTAATCGAATGGTACCGAAGGTGCGAATTTTCTAATGACAGATTCGATTGCGACAAGTGATTCATGAGTACTCTTATCCGGACTCAGTTTTACATTTATCCAATTGGAGTCTTTATACGCATTGTCCAACAAATAGATATTAGGTCGGACAGGCGTGTAGGGAGACTCCATAATCATGTCTTTAACCACTCCAACTACATGAAACTTTCCATCTCGTCTGGTAAGCTCAAGTCCAATTACGTCCTCAATGCCCATGAATTTGACAGCAGCTTCATTGAGTAATAGGGCAGTTGAATCAGATGTAAAATTTCGAGAGAAGTCTCTCCCCTGCTTAACTTCCCAACCTACTGTGGTTCCATATTCATGTGTAATAGCAATGATTCCAAAATCAGCTGATTGCAAATCAGGATCTTTGCCCGGCCAGGCGAAGATATTGGCGTTATTCCACACTTGTGTCAGCGGACTGGAGGATTCAGCCACGTCTATGACTGATCCCGTATTTTTTAAGGCTATCCTTAGTGTCTCGTATTTGCCAAGAAAATCGGGCGACTTCACCTGGATCATGATCAGCCCATTGCGGTCATACCCCATAGGCCTGTTTTTGGAATATTGAATCTGTTCATAAATAATTAATGTGCCGATAACGAGCGCAATGGAAACTGTAAACTGGACCACCACCAATACTTTACGAGGCAGCGAAGCGAGCCTGCCTGTTTTAAACGTATTCTTCAGTACGCTTACCGGACGAAATGAAGAGAGAAAGAAAGCAGGATAAGAACCAGCCAACAAACTGGTTATTAGAATAAAGACAATGCCCACTGACCAGAAAATTGGATTGCTCCATTCGATAATAATTCTCTTGTCAGCCAATTCATTAAACCACTGCAGTGAAAACACAACAAAACCAAGGGCAAACACATAGGCAAGGGCGACCACGAGAAATGATTCGCTAAGGAACTGATGGATCAACTGGTTTCTTACGGAACCAATCGTCATGCGAATACCTACCTCTTTGGCTCGTTTCTCCGATCGTGCCGTGCTCAGGTTCATAAAGTTGATGCACGCCAGCAGTAATACAAATATTCCAATAATGCCAAACATCCAAACCATTTGTATCTGCCCTCCAGTTTTCATACCATTTTCCCAATTGGATCGCAAGTGCCAGTCGCGCATGGGATGCAGGAATATTTCCGGTTTGAACTTGATGTCTTTGGAATGGTCGGCACGCACTGATTTTATTTTTTGAGAAACCCAATTCAAATCAACCCCAGGGGCCACTTGAGCAAATAGTTGAAATGAGTTATTGTCCCAACGATCGGCCGCTCTTTTCATCCACTCCTGTGTAGCGGCATACAATTCCCAACTTGAAATAAAATTCAATTTCTTAAAATGCGAATTGTAAGGCAGGTCTTCATAAACGCCCGTTACTTTTACATCCAGCGTATTATCAATACGAACTTCCTGGTTTAACGGATCAACAGTTCCAAAAAGTGCTTTGGCTGCTGAAGCCGAAAGTAAAATGGAGGCCGGGTCATTCAATCCATTGCGGGTCCCCGTTATCATTTTTAGAGAAATCATTTCTGGAAAATCAACCTGCACGTAATTGCCAGTCTGCAAAATGCTTTTCTCTCCTAAACTTAAGATGTGCTCATCTGTCCAGGTGGACATGGCCAGATGCGTGAAGTCATTGGCATATTCATTTCGCATCGCATTTTCCAATGGCCTGGGAATGGCATATTGGGTCATTACCTTTCCATCAACCGTTTGATGTTGCAGCACCTGTGCGAGGCTATTGTAATTTTGATGATTTCTATCGAAGGATAATTCATCCCACATCCAAAAACCAATTAACATAGCGATGGCCATTCCGGTGGCAAGACCGCCAATGTTGATGAATGAGTATCCTTTATTTCGTAAAAGGTTCCTCCATCCGATTTTGAAATAACTTTTATACATACCGTACGAATTAGGTTGATACGTATTTTTAAACGACTTCATGAATTCCGGCCGAAAGTATTTGATCACACTCCAGCCGAATTTCCACTTTGCTTTGCGTGGAGAACTTTCAGATTGCTTTATAAAAACCTCCGTCAAGTCACCTTCAATCTCTTCGAGATAATCTTCGCGGCAGAACCAGTGGAGAAATTGAAGGGGCCGATTTGGTGGATTGACTTTCATTTTTGATTCGTTAATCGGTATCAGTTAATAGTTAATGGGAGACTAATCACGATTAACTATTAACGGTTAACTTTTTCATTCTGACCTCAGACTTTTCACAGGATCCATTCGTGCTGCGGCAACAGCCTGGTAGAACACGGTCAGGATCGCTACGGACAACGGAAGAGAACCGGCAGCCACAAAAAAACGCCAGTCCAATTCAATGCGGTACACAAATCCCTCCAGCCAGGAGCGCATCAGGAAATAGCCAAGTGGCGAAGCAATGATAATGCTGAGTACAATGAGGTAGATAAAATCCTTCGAGAGCAACGCGCCAACGTTTATCACCGATGCGCCCATCACTTTTCTGATTCCGATCTCTTTGGTTCGTCTTTCAGCGTTGAATGTGGCAAGACCATAAAGTCCCAGGCATGCCACAAAGATGGCCAGCATGGAAAAAAAGAACACGACCTTGCCTGTCCTTTGCTCAAATTGGTATTGGTTTTCCAACTGCTGGTCAACGAAGCTGTAATGTGCCGATGTAGCAGGATCATACTTTTTATAAAGCTCTTCGATCAAGGCAATTGATTCCTTCACCTGATTTGGACCTGCCTTTACCATGAGGCCGGAATAATAGCGACTGGGCATGTAGCTGAAAACTAACGGCTCGATAGCCGCTGTCATCGGCCGGTAGTGAAAATCTTCCACCACACCAATGATCAGTCCTTTGGCACCATACAGCGTAAAACTTTTTTCTAGCGCTTCAACGGGAGTCCAACCCATACGCTTTGCTGCGCTCTCATTAATCATATAGGCAGTCGTGTCTGTCAGTATTTCAGAATTAAAATTTCTTCCACTGATCAGTTTCATCCCGGTTGTGGATAGATACGATGGGTCCACGTTAAGCCGTGTGATCAGAAATCTATCTTCTTCAGACGATTTTCCCTCCCACTCAAAACCTACAGTCGAATTGATGACATCGATGAGGCCGTTGGAAGTTGAAGACGCACCGATGATCGCGCTCTGTTTTTGAAAATCCGACTTCAGCAACTGCGCATGTTCTTTCGAAAGGTTATCTGTTTCCAGGTAGATCAATTGTGATTTGTCGAAACCAAGTTTTTTGTCTCGGAGAAAATCAAGTTGCTTGTAAATAATGATGGAGCCGGCCACCAGGATGACGGTGAACGTAAACTGGGTGACGACAAGCACCTGCCGGAATCTTCGACCAGAGCGAATGTCGAACACGCCCTTGAGCACTTTGGTAGGCTGAAAGCCAGACAGGTAAATGGAAGGATAGAAACCGGCTATCAGGCTGACGATGACGATGAATAATAATAAGGCCACTGCAAAGTTAAGTTCGGTGACAGGTAACATAAGTGACTTGGAAGCAACTGCATTGAGAAAGGGAAGTCCGATGTTCATCAGCACTAGAGCAAGAACAACTGAAATGCCGGTGATCAAAAAAGATTCCGACAGGAACTGCGTCATCAGTTGACTTCGGTAAGCACCAATTGTCTTGCGGATGCCAACCTCTTTTGCCCTGCGAATCGCACGCGCAGTTGACAGGTTGATGAAGTTGAAAACAGCAATCACCAATACAATCATTCCTACCGCAAAAAAGATACGAACGTAGACAATGCTGCTGGTCTTGGTCCAGTCTGTTTGGAAATCAAAGTCAGAATGAAGATAGATATCGGTGAGCGGTTGGAGATAAAACACAGGTGGCTTGAAGGTCCTGTTCTCTGCTGAGCGATACTTATTGATATAACCCTCCAGTTTGCGATTCAGGTCCGCAGGGTTTGCATCAGGGTTCAGTTGAATATAGGTGAGAAAATTGTTGCTGTTCCAATTACTGTTGTTATCCCCTTTGGGGTCATAGGTAAGAATTACTTCGAATTGTAAATGCGAATTGACAGGAGGCTCCTTGATCACACCTGCCAGAATTAACTCTCCCATCAGGGTTCGTTCTCCTTCCTTGCTTTTATAGATGATCGTTTTGCCCAACAGTTGACTATCTGTCATCCAATCACCACCAAATAAATTAGCAGCCATCCGGTCTGTGATCACAACCTGATTAGGTTCGGTAAAGACTTTATCAGGATTACCCAATAGCAATGGGAAGTCGAACAGTTGCAGAAATCCCGGGTCGGCCATTGTTATAGCGGATGATTCAACTGTGATCGTTCCCTGCTGCAATACACCGGAACGTTGGTATCCCAGGAGACATGACTTCAGTACCTCGGGAAAATCCGCCTTCAATGCTTCACCCATTAGTCCTGGACTGGAGGCAACATCGTAAAGTTCTCCGGCCTGGTTTTGCTGCTGAACAACACGATAGATGTCGCTTGCATTGGGATGGAACCGGTCGTAGCTATATTCATCCTGAATGAAAAGGCCGATGGCCATTGCACATGCCAGTCCGATAGCCAGTCCGGAGATGTTGATCAATGAGTATGCTTTGCTCTTGAGCAAATTTCTCCATCCAATTTTGAAATAGCTTTTATACATACCGTATGAATTAGGTTGATAACTTTTAAACGACTTCATAAACTCCGGCCGGAAATACTTAACTACGCTCCATCTGAATTTCCATTTTGCTTTGCGGGGAGAAATTTCATATTGATTTATAAAAACCTCCGTCAAGTCTCCTTCAATCTCTTCGAGGTAATCTTCGCGGCAAAACCAGCGAAGAAATTGAAGGGAGCGCTTGGGGGGTTTTAGGTTCATTCTGATTTCAAACTATTGACAGGGTTTATCAGGGCGGCCTTTAATGTCTGGTAGCTTACTGTCAATAAGGTAACTATCAAGACGCTGCCACCCGTGATGAAAAATATCCACCATGAAATTTCTGTATGATAGGTGTATTTTTGAATCCAGTTATTCATAAAATAATAAGCCAATGGTGAAGTAATGAAGAGTGAAATAATAACTAAAAACACAAAATCTTTTGAAAGCATTACCCATAGATTTGTCAGTGATGCGCCCAACACCTTTCTTACTCCTATTTCTTTGGTACGTTGTTCAGCCATGAATGATGCTAAACCGAACAGGCCTAAGCAACTTATGAAAATGGCCAGAACGGCAAAGAAGGTGACTAATTTTCCGATACGTTCCTCGGAAGAAAACTTTAACGAGAATTGCTGGTCAGAAAATTTGTAATCAAAAGGACTGCCCGGATTAAATTTGAGAAATACCTTTTCTACTTGAGCGATTGATTCACTTGCGCCTTGGGCAGGGTTTAGTTTGATGTTGATCACGTTTGCCCAGTCATAATCCAGGATAAAAACGGTTTGATATACAGGCTCGTAAGGCGAACCCATCACCATGTCTTTAATGACGCCTAGTATTCTGTAAGGTTTATTGTTCCATTTCACTATTTTTCCAACAGGGTCTTTAATGTTCATGTATGTAACCGCTGTTTCGTTGATTACCATTCCCGATGAATCGGAGGCATAATCCCTTGAAAAATCTCTTCCATCAACGAATTGCCAGCCTACCGTTTTTCCAAAATCATGGGTAACGGCAATCGTGCCAAAATTTTCTTTAAAATCAGGATCCTTGCCTTCCCATTCAAATCCATTGTTCTGCGAGTTCAACTCTGTAGCTGGTGTAGATGATGCGGACATTTCTACCACTCCTTTAGTATTGAGTAATTCATCTCTCAAAACATTATACCGTCCGTATAACTCGGGGGTATTCATAGCTATCGTTATCAGACCATTTCGATCATATCCAATTGGCCGATCTTTAGCATACTGAATCTGGTTAAATATCACGATCGTCCCAACAATTAGAGCAATGGAAACTGTGAACTGTACAACAACCAATGCTTTGCGCGGCATAGACGCAAAACGGCCTGCCCTGAACGTTCCTTTCAATACCTTAACTGGATTAAAGGCCGATAGGTACAGAGAGGGATAAAGCCCGGCAATTAAGCCAGTGAGTAAACTAAATGTTATACATAACAACCAAAAGAAAGGATTCGCCCACAGTATTGCTATTTGTTTATCCGCCAGTTCATTGAAAAAAGACAAGGACAATTGTACGAGCACAATGGATAACAAAAATGAAAACAATACAACGAGCAATGATTCGCTGAAAAATTGAGACATTAGTTGCCCTCGAACTGAACCGATTGCTTTTCGTATACCAACTTCTTTCGCGCGTTTTTCGGAGCGGGCTGTGCTCAAATTCATGAAATTTATGCAAGCCAATAACAAAACGAAAACGCCAATAGTACCAAACAACCAAACAAATTCTATTCTTCCTCCAGCCTTCCCCGCCTTGTCCCAATTCGCATACAAATGCCAACGGTTCATCGGATTTAAAAACACGTTAAGCTTGATTTCTGCTACTTCAGGACGATGTTTTAAGATGATGTCATGGATTTTTGTGGAGACATCTGTGAAGTTGGCTTGGGGTGAAATTTGAGCAAGGATTTGCCATGAGTTATTTGACCAATCGTTCTCAGCATTTTTAACCCAATTACGAGAAGCCGCATATAAATCCCAGGCTGCCATGAATTTTATATCTCTGAATTGAGTATTGTGCGGAAGATCTTTGTAGACACCAGTGACTACAACATCAAGGTTGTTACCAATCCTGATTGCTTTATGAATAGGATCAACATCGCCAAACAAAATCTTAGCAGCAGACTCTGACAACATAACAGACGAAGGATCATCCAATCCCGTTCTTGTTCCCTTTACCATATTTAGCGTCAACATTTCAGGAGCTCCGGGACTTAAGAAATTTCCTTTTATAGTAAATTTATTATCTCCTGAAGCAAGAATATGCTCACGTGTCCACGATGACATCACTACTCGTTCAAAATCTTCCGAAAAAGATGAAAGTAGTTCGTTACCCACTGGTATGGGCATGTATTCGGACGTAAATACCTCACCATTTACTACACCCTGCTGTAGTACCTGTGCAATCCTGTCATAATTTTTATGATACTTGTTAAACGATAATTCGTCATAAAGCCAGAACCCGATTAGCATTGCCACGGCCATGCCGCTCGCAAGACCTCCAATGTTGATGAATGAATATCCTTTGTTCTTCAAAAGATTTCTCCACCCGATTTTAAAATAGCTTTTATACATACCGTATGAATTTGGTTGAGAAGAATTCTTAAACGATTTCATAAACTCTGGCCGGAAGTATTTGATCACACTCCAACTGAATTTCCATTTTGCTTTGCGCGGAGAGTTTTCAAATTGCTTTATAAAAACTTCTGTTAAATCTCCTTCAATCTCTTCGAGATAGTCTTCGCGGCAAAACCAGCGGAGGAATTGAAGGGCTCGCTTGGGGGCATTGATTTTCATTATTTAGTAAATCCTATTTGTGAAAGAGTACTCTATAATTTTATGTCACCCCTTCGGGGTTATGTTTGAATTGGTGTTTTTATTCTACAATCATTTCACCCCTTCGGGGTTGTGTTTATTTGTGTTTTATTCTATAATCATATCACCCCATCGGGGTTGTTCTTATTTAAGCTTTTCTTCTGTAAATCATTTCGCCCCTTGGGGTTGTGTTTATTCGTGTTTCGTAATCAATTCTTTTTTTGTTGAAAGTAAGTGTGTATGCTTTAAATTTTATCGTTCACTAATCGTTAATCCCGAAGGGATGTAATGATTATAGAAATTAGATTAATCAGGGCCACCAAACCCCGAAGGGGTGATATTATTATTCTATCCATTCAAACAAATATTTTTCATCGTATTCAATTTCAAATTTTTGGAGTAAGTCCAAATTCTCCTCTTTGAATGTTTTCTTTTTATGATGTTCTTCCTGATTCAGGATATATTGATAAACCGTATCAAGCTGAGAGTGGGCATAAGAAAAGGCACCATAACCCTCTTGCCAGGAAAACTTACCATTTAGAAATTTCTTGTCGTTAATAAAATTAGTAGTATTGTTTTTAACATCTCTGACTAAGTCGGAAATAGGCATAGCAGGTTTAAGTCCAATGAATAAATGAACATGATCTGCTACGCCATTTACAATAATTGGTTTCTGGCCTTTCTCCTTAATAATGCCAGCCATGTATTTGTAGGCTTCGTCTCGCCACGATTTTTGTAATAAATTTTCCCTGCCTTTTACAGCAAATACAACCTGGATGTATATCTGTGAAAATGTTCCTGCCATAATTTTATGTCACCCTTTCTGGGTTTCGTTTAAATGGATGTTCTTATCTATAATCATTTCACCACTTCGGGGTTGTCTTTTTGTTGGAATGGGAGCGCGTTTTACTTTTAAATCGTTTATCTTGAAAGGAGCGTAGCGATTATAGTTATGAGCCACTTTCATCATCCGAACGATATTTTTGGTATCTCTCTATAGATGCTGTTTCTCAATTCATATTGTGCATCAAGCATTCTCTTGCCTATGGCGGTAATGACATAGAATTTTTTTCGTCTGCCTCCGCGGTCTTCTGTAATTCCGCCAAAGCGGGATTTTACAAAACCTTTGTCTTCGATGCGTTTTAGGGCTACGTGAACAGCACTGATGTTCACTTTCTTTTCCAGCTTTTCTTCTAAGCCTTCTAGTATGGCCACACCATACGCTTCATCGTGCAGGGCTGCTACCATGAGCAATACCAGCTCTTCAAATTCACCGAGCGATTGTTGTTTCATTTGGATTATTTACTTAACAAACGTGAATGTAATGGATTAGTTTCACTTTTGTTAAGTAAAGGGGAATAAAATTACCGGGTATAAGAAATGGATTAAGGAAATCAGGAAGGAGTTCGGCATCGCGTTCACGTAATGCTCAAAACCGGAGTCACTTGTAACCGATTTTTTTTGTTATTAAGTGGCCTTACCCACAACAAATTAATTGAACACTGATGACGCGGATTTTTTATGATCAAATCAGTGATTATCTGCCTTAAACTGCGTCATCTGAGTTCAATTTTTAATTGTTTGCGTAAGGCCTTTTATTCATCAACTTTGGTTGTATACTAAATTGCCACCGACTTAAATAGTATTGTGCTCATGGCTTCAAGTTCTTCAACAACTCATTAAACCTCACCCAATAAAAATTACAATCCTTCTCACCAGTACCCTTCGTATAAAATAAATATTTGCCATCGGGAGTAACGTATTGTCCAAAACGGTGCGCCAAACCTTTATTGATTTTGTCGCCTAAACTTTGTGGCCGAGTCCAGGTTTTATTCTTTGTACGAAAACTAATCCAAAGTTCAGGTTCATAAGTTGGCGTTTCATTAGCAGAAATGATAATGTAGGATTCATCAGGTGCTATAAAAAAATCGCCATCAAATGCGGTAGTGTTAATTGAATTCCCAAGACTTTCTACAACTGTATCTTTTACTGAGATGGTCATTTTACAAAAATCGTAGGTACTCCAATCGCTTTTGCTTCCCTGCGTGCCATTGCTGCCGATATAATAGGTGTCAGTTTTAGGGTTCTGTAGATTATAGAGCCCATACGGTTTCTCCATCCAAAATTCAGGCTTCGACCAGCCCGTTTTAGTTTTGTTGAGTATCCAAATTGCTCCACCGCCAGCACCTAAAAACATTTTAGACTCATCGGGAGAAATAGCTAGGTTGGTAATCTTTTCAGCTATGACACTTGGCTTGCCCCATTTGTTACCGTCAAACCGAATTTCTTTTGTACCTGAGCCATTATCATCAAACCAATGACGAGCATACGAATAATAAAAAGCCTTGCCATCTTTCGAGAAATTTACTTTGCCAAGAACTATCCCGGAGTCGGCAAGTATTCCTTTTGCGAATATTTTAGGAGTATCTTCTGGAGGCGTTTGTCCTAAATAAGCCGATGAACTCTCCCAAAAATTGGTTTGAGCAGTTGCGCTTGTGATGTTGCCAATTATACAGATTGTGATCATGAGACCTGATTTCAGGTTATTCAAGTTTGCGATTGTTTTAAAGATTTGGATTTTCATTTTATTTCGTGTTATGATTTCATTTGCAATTATTTGTCAATGATTGTAACGGAACATCTTATGTTAGCGCGCGTTTGTAACACCTGCATATCAGGCACTATCTTGTAAGTATCATTCTCTCAGAAAAGTCGTTACCCTGGTTCCCTGTTTCAAAATCATTTTCTTGTCAGTCGGATAGAATTCAAGCACCACTCCAGCCTGCTCAAGCCTGAATTTATCTTTGTCAAAATATTCCAGGGCAACCGCCTGTTGACCACTGGCCTGACCCATCAGTTTGTTTTCCGCTGTGGTAAAAATAATTTTTTCACTCTTGTCTTCTGATGTATAGCTACCCAGGTAGGGGCTAAGGTCTTTCGGCTGAACAGCAGGTGGAGGAAAGTTGATGCTGGCCTCAATTCCATCCATATTATCCAGTCTGGCAATAATACCCCATCCAAAAAAATCATTCGCTACACCGATTAGCAATTCATTGTCCCCGGCCTTTAAGGGAACTTCCAATTCAGAATTTTCAATGGAAATTCTTCCGTCCGGAGTTTTGCGCATGCCGGGTGAAGGATAAATATTTTTATCAACAAATACTGGCTGGTGGTTGACGTACACCCAGACCTCATCGCTAAAGCCAAGCGACATTTTTCGTTTTTGTTCTTTGTTCGATATCAATTTGACTCTTAGCCACACAAAACGTCTTTCGCTTAAGCCATGCAGACGGGTGAGATTGACCAACCCTCTGCGTTCCACTTCAATGTTTTGCCACTTCGTTTCACTCTTGGGAAATTCTCCGTCATACAATTCTTTTCCTTTTGGCAAAGGTTGTGGCTCGCTCACCTGCCATACGCGGATATAGCGCGAATCGTGATGTGTAGGATCAAACCCTTCGCGTGCGGATAATCCTTCCACGGCATCGGGTTTGATAACCAAATTGGCAATTGCGCATTTTCCATTGAAGGCAATGCTGCCCGATGTTGTATTACCTTCTAACCTTGGAATTTCCAATGTGGTTCTGTCCATGTCATTGACATATACAATCATCTGCTTGCCCGAAACCACCAGCTTGACGTGGTTCCATTCGTTCTTCTTCATGTTGGCGGGGCCTTGGTAATGGTCCAGCATATCCCACAGGTTCACACCTTTTATAATAGGTGCGTACTGCACAGCATCCATGGCTACCGGATTTCCCGCGCGCGATACCCGCATGTAGAAATATTCGGATTCATTGTTATCCACCATCCGAAAATTTGTTCCAGCGAATCCATCACTCTGCGGTTCTATATCGTACTCAATAGTGCCGTTCGTGAATTGAAGGTCTTTCAGAATAGCCTTATCGCCACCTGATATTATTTTCATAGCCGGTGAGCCTTTGTACTCCGAAAACTCTACGCTGTTTGCCGGAAAATCCCAGCGTGCGGCCGTCATAGGAATTTTTATTTCCATCGGGGTGGCAACTGATGTGCCTTTTTTCTTCTGACTAAAAAGCGGAAGCCCCATAGCGAGGATACCAATAATTAAAACCGTCTTTTTCATAACTGAATAGATTAGTATTTTCGTTTAGCCGTACATCATGCAAAAAGCGTTCAATTGAGCTGTTTTCAGTTGTTCAAGTTTGCGCCAAGTTCGTTCAAGTAGTAAGCAAACCGATTATGACCAAAACCGAGACAGAAGTACTCATTAGCAAATGCCTTCGCATGATTGAAAGAAACCTCGGCTGGGGCAAATCGGAGGATTGGACGAACTATGATTTCTCAAAACTGAGCGATGAAGTTCACAACCGGACACACGTGCGCCTGAGTGTGACCACACTGAAAAGAATCTGGGGCAAATTAAAATATGAAAATGCACCCACGCTCACCACACTGAATGCCTTGGCACAGTTTGCCGGCTATTCTGACTGGCGCAGTTTCAGCAATCAGGAGAGTCCGCTCGAAAAGGTTGCTGTATCAGACAATCTCAATCTTGAAGCAAGCAAATCTGTGAAGCGAAAATTAAATCGATACTTACTGCTTATTCCTTTTCCTGTCATTGCCCTGGCTTCCTTCCTGATTCTATTTAAACAAAAGCCACCGATGGATGCTGATAAATTTGAATTCAGGCCTGATAAAATCGTGATGGAGGGAGTGCCAAATTCCGTGGTGTTTCACTATGATGCCCAGGCCGCAACAACCGACTCTATATATATTGTGCAAACGTGGGATATCCGCAGGAAAAAGCTGGTGTCGAAATCCAATCACGCTCATTCAGCCATTTATTATTATCCGGGGTTTTTCAATACGAAGCTTATTGTGGATGGAGAAATTGTGAAGCGCCAGGATGTATGGATCACCTCCGATGGCTGGCTCGGTTTGATGGAGGACGAACCGATGCCACTCTACTTCAAAAAGGAGGAGTACACCAAAGAAGATAGAATAGAGATCGATGAGGAAATATTAACGAAGTACAACCTGTCGCTCCATCCCAATCCACCCAGGGTCAGGTTCTTCAATCAACAGGACATGGGCGACATGATGAGCGACAATTTTATTTTTGAAACGAAACTTAAAAATGAATTCAGCGATGGAACAGGTGCGTGTCAGTTTGTGCAGGTGTTGATTCAATGCAAAAACGATATCATCATCATTCCGCTCTCGGCAAAAACCTGTGTCGGAGAAATGCAGCTCGCTTTTTGTGGAAAACAAGTAGTGAGTGCAGATGCAGATTTGTCGGGATTTGGTTGCGACCTTAATGAATGGACTACGCTCCGCGTGGAAACGGTGAATAAGAAAGCCACTATCTTCGTGAATGGAGCAATGGCCTATTCACTTGATTTTCCTAACAACCCCACCGGGGTGGTTGGCGTACAGTATCGTTTCAATGGGGTTGGAGCAGTGAAAGACACGTGGTTTGAGAATAATAAAGACAGGATTCAATTGTAAGGATTGAAACCTGATTTACTCGTTAGAGCAACTATTCCGGCAAGGCATCGAATTCTTTCCTTTTATTTTTGAACCACTCATTCATGGCATCCGGAGATGTCATAACAGATCGCATTTCATTCATGGCCTTAAGATGCGGTGCGTCACCTTTTTGGAACATCTCGGCACCATGCTTCTTACTCAGCTCTGCCATTTTCTCAAAAGAGTCGGCATGAAATTCGAGATCGCATGCACCACCTAGTTGTTTACACGTCATTGTTTTCATATGTATCTTTCAATGGATTGTCTGTAAGTTACAGATTTATATAAAATCCTTTCAACCCAGCCAGAAATCTTGAGGCGACAGATTCTACAGAGAACTGAAAGCTTTATATCTGTCTTTCAGTGAAGTGAATAAACAATTCCTGCTAAAAGATTCATTGTATTTGATTTGAAAAAGTTTGAACTGTGGATTGGAAATTGAGGGTATTGCAGCGCGCTAATGTTGACAAGTCCATAATTGTCAGTCAATGATAGCTTAACGTTCAACTTCTCACTTAAAGAAACTTGAGAGGAAAATCCCAGTGAAAGGCCAGCATCGAATCTTGTGTACTGCTCCGAAGCTTCTGCGAATGTGGGGGTTATTGAACCGTACATGAAATAATCTTTCGCTGTAGAATTTAACAGGCAGTTTATAAAACCACCAAGTTCACTGCTGAATTTGACTTTATTCCCCATCGTATACCGTGCCCTAACAGGTAAGCTGAGATGATCAAATGATGTTGTTAATTCCAGATTGCCAGTGAAGTTTTCAAATTCAAAGGGAAAGTTCCCCCGAACGGTTGTCTTCTGATAGATAAGTTGGGCGCCTAATGAAAAATTTTCAGTGAAATAATAACTTGATCCCACGCCTGCACTATAGCCCATTTTTGCGCTATAGTTGGCTGTTGTTAGGGAACCTGGGTCAGTCATGTTGCTATGCAGCGTACCCATGCTTGGACCCAACATGAATTCAATGTCCTTAATTTGAGCCCGCGATGATGACATCGTGAACAAGCAAAGCACAAGCAGGAAGACTATTTTTACCATAATCGAGTGGTTAAAGATTTGAAAACGCTGACTTCAATTCGAAACACAGAACACTAACGATTGAAATTTTATAAGCTTGCATTATACAGATGGAATCTTTTACTTTAATGAAACAATCATTCCCGATTGCGTAATGAAGGGTGCGTCTTTTAATGGGCATAGGGTGATGGATTGGGTCAATGGGAAAATAAGCAAATGATTAAAGAAAACACTATTCTGAAAAATAATTGACTAATGCCAGAGACGGGACAGTACCATCAGTTTAGGCTATAAATGGCACAGGTAAAGTCACCTCGGTAAAGTGTTTTTTTACTTGGTGACCATAATTATCACTATTTTCATATTACTAAACTTTCAGGCAAATGGCTCTAAGAGAATTCAGTGAATTTGAAAAGAAAGTAATCAAAGAAAAACTCATTAAGAATGGTGGCAAGCTTTCATCATTGTTTGAGAATGATTTCAACAATGAAGTGCGAATAATCGTTTATTACTACGAATCGAAGAATAGAAAATTTGAACTTCGATCAGAAAAATATAGTGGGGATCAGATTTACAACGCTCTTGTTGATATGATTCAACTACTCAATTTTCTTTTAGAAAACGATTATCTCTATAGACACTTTCTGCCAGCAACTAACCTGAATGATTTTAATGTCGAAAAGCAAATCAGTATTGGTGATTTCAATGGCTCCAAATCTCTTAATTTTTTAGCCTCTGATGATCAGAATTTCATAAGCGATTTTATCTTAAAAAATGAAAACGTCATTTTCAAAGCTGCTGAACCACTAAGAGCACTTGCGAAGAGAGACTTCTCGTCACAAGAGGAAATTCAGCACATTCAAATTATCAAACAATCAAAGAAATCTACGAGCACCTCCTTATTTATTGGTATTGGTACTATCCTAGTTGGAATTGGTTCAATAGTAGGCACTTGTTCTGAGAAGAAAGATTCTTCTCAGGTATTGTTTAAAATGATGGGTGAAATTGAACAAAAAATAGATCAGTCAATTAAGAATGATTCCTCACAGGAAAAAAAATATTTAAAACTGAAGGATCGACTTGATTCCATGAAGCGAAGTATCTATAAAAGGAGAAAAAATCACAACAACAAGAAATCAGTTCTCAAAAAATAAAAATGGAATTATCGGATTCTGTCTTCGCACAGTCTCCGTTTTCTGAACTCCGTGCTTTGCTATTTTCATTTATTCTTCTACGATAGCCTCACTCTATAATATCAGTCTGCCCCGCGTGAGGGATAGAACGAAAAGCCCGAAGCGTGATGGGATGCGGGCGGGCGGACTTGCAGTGATAGCCCGGCCCGAGCTTGCCTGCTGAATTATGAATGAAAATCAGTCAGAAGCTTTAGGAAGCAGATAAGCTCGGGACACGCCCTATTCCGACCTCAAACTCTTCACCGGGTTCATCAACGCTGCCTTCACGGCCTGAAAACTTACTGTCAATATTGTGATAATCAAGGCACCCATTCCAGTTACCAAAAATATCCACCACGAAATTTCAGTACGATAGTCATATCCCTGCAACCAGTCATTCAGAAAATACCACGCAACAGGAATGGCAATGAAGCATGATAGGATAACCAGTATCACAAAATCTTTTGAGAGCATTTGCCATAAATTCGCTACCGAAGCGCCAAGAACTTTGCGAATGCCAATTTCTTTGGTGCGTTGCTCAGCTACAAAAGATGCCAACCCGGACAATCCAAGGCAACTAATAAAAACTGCGAGGCTTGCAAAAATGCCAGAGAGTTTTCCAACCTTTTCTTCGGATGCAAATTTCAGGGCGTGTTCCTGATCGGCAAATTCATAATCGAAAGGCACATCGGGAAGGTGCTTTTTAAAAACTGATTCTACCTTAGAAATTGATTCGTTGAAACTTTTGTCTGAATTAAGTCTCAGTTCAATCCAATTGACATTTTCATAGCCGTTTAAATAGACAGTTTGTTTCACCGACTTGAAGGGTGATTCCATTAGCATATCTTTCACAACACCAATAATCTTAAAGTCCTTACCATGAACATCGTCCCCCCATCGTACAATTGTTCCCAGTGGAGTTTTCAAATCCATGAACTTAACGGCAGCTTCATTTATAATAATTCCAGACGAGTCAGAAGCGAAGTCTCTCGAAAAATCCCGGCCTTCCTTTATTTGCCATTCTACTGTTTTACCAAAATCATGTGTTACCCATATTGTTGCAAACTCAGCTTGTAATGCCGGATCTTTGCCTTGCCAATTAAATCCTCCGTTATTAGACCATACACCGGTGAGCGGACTGGATGACTCTGCCATCTCTTCAATAGCTCCTGCGTTTTTAAGTTCAAGCTGAAGCAAATCGTACTTACCATAATAATCCGGTGATTTCATCTGGATCATAATAATGCCATTTTGGTCGTAACCAACCGGGCGATTTTTAGTAAACTGAACTTGTCGGTACACCACTGTGGTTCCTATAATCAACGTGACGGAAACGGTGAATTGCAAAACCACTAATACTTTTCGTGGTAAGGATGCGAACCGACCCGCCTGGAATGTTCCCTTCAATACTCTAACAGGCTGAAACGAAGACAAGTACAGCGCAGGGTAACTCCCGGCTAACATTCCTGTTAATGCAATAAATCCTAAACTAATAAGCCAGAAAGAAATATTGGTCAACGGAAAAATCATTTGCTTATCAGCCAGTTGATTAAACGATGGAATGGAAACCGTAACCAGGATGATGGCCAGCATAAAGGCCAGCATAACAACTAAAAATGATTCGCTTAAAAATTGGCTTACCAACTGGCTTCTTAATGAACCAATCGATTTTCGTATTCCAACTTCTTTGGCACGCTGCTCAGAGCGTGCCGTGCTCAAATTCATAAAGTTGATACACGCTAACATTAAAACGAAAATACCCACGATACCAAAAAGCCAAACGTATTGTATAAACCCGCCCTTGTGAACGCCATTCTCCCAGTTTGAATTCAAATGCCAATCCTTCATGGGGTGAAGGAAAATCTCGGCCTTAAAGATTTTGTCATCTTCCGGCACATGATCCTGTTTGGCATTTTTTATTTTGGCACTGATATTCTCCATGTCAGCATGGTCAGCAATTTGGGCAAATAGCTGAAAGGAATTATTTCCCCATTGGCCCTCGTCCCTCGCATTCTTAACCCATTCTTCCGAGGAGACGTAAAGCTCCCAAGGGGCAATAAACGAAAGCTCGCGGAACTGGGTCGCAAAGGGAAGATCTTCATAAACGCCTGTCACCTTTACATCCAATTTGTTGTCAATCCGCATCAACTCATTCATCGGGTCCTTCTCACCGAAGAATGCCTTGGCTACCGATTGCGAAAGTAGAATAGAGCCTGGTTCCTTGAGTCCATCCAGCGAACCGGCAAGCATCTTTAAATCCAACAAGCGAGGGGCATCGAGATCCATATAATTTCCAGACTTCGAAAATTTTTTCTCACCATATTTCAGAATATGATCGCCCATCCATGAAGTCATTACTAAGTATTTGAAATCATTTCCGTATGACTTCTGAAGCTCAGTGACCAGTGGAATAGGAATGGAGTTTTCGGTTCCCTTATAACCGTTAAAGGTTTGGTGCTGCATCACTTGTGCAACACGATTATAATTTCGATGATACTTGTTGTACGACAATTCATCGTGGATCCACAAACCGATGAGCATAGCTACCGCGATACCCACCGCAAGACCACCTATATTAATGAAAGAGTAACCTTTGCTTTTGATGAGATTCCTCCATCCGATTTTGAAATAACTTTTATACATACCGTAGGTGTTTAAATTTTTATATCCTTCTACTGGTTTGATGATGGCTGGCCTAAAGAGTAGCAACACATCGATAATAAATCTCGCGTCAGCTTTCAGCTTTCCACTTTTAGCTTTCCGCTCCTGATACAACTCCATTAAATCACCCTCGATATACTTCAACAACTTCGGATGGCAATACCAGCGGAAGAAGCGGAGGGGGAAGCGGGGTGGATAGTTTGTGTGAGGCTTCACGTTTTTACAGTGTTATTTCAAAAGCCACCCAACAACATCTTGCATAAATGGAGCGCATTCATAGTTGTTAACGTCCTGCCAGCTGGTCATGTAAAGCGATACCATAGCTTCGCCCATCGCAATGATTTTGCCACCACCCTTTACCTCGGTGTAGACTGCGAAAGAGCTCGGCTCAGATTTGTTGCTAAACGCGAATGGTGTACCGCCTTCCACCAAACGCGCTCCGTGGAATGGGATAGAATATTTCTTTTTCGTGATTTTGCTTTCAATGGCGTGACCTCCCACGGTTTTATCAGGATTATCAGTAGAGAATTTGATACTGAAAGGTGACAGTATATCGTTTGCGTTTACCTGATCCAGTGTTGCCCAATAATCTTCCTCAATGGCAATAAATAATGAGCCACCCTTCTCCAGATATTGACGAATGACTTTACACTCATCAGCTGAATATTTTATAGAGGGAATGTGAATGAAAAGTAAGTCTGTTTTAGACAATGCTTCTGATGTAATGGATGTTTTTAAATAATTTATACCTGCATTATGAGCGGCTGCGTTTTTTGTGAGCTCCCCCGTCATGTATTCAAGTCGTTTAGTGGGTACTAATTCGGTTGAAATTTTGTTGGCCGGGTCGCTATAGAATTTTTGACCATGGGCAACATCGACCAGGATTTTCTTTTTCTGCGCCAACAGGCCGGGACCGAAGCAAGCGCATAACAAGGTAACTGCGCATGTAGTAAGTAATGATTTCATGGTTTTATTTTTTAGAGTTGAATTACAACTGTTGTTAACTGAATTTTACATTCCAAGCCATCTTCGGTATTGCACTCCACAACTCATCCCTAGTGCTTTTCGAATACTCCATAGCTTTTTTTCCCAATGCAGTAATTTGAAAATATTTTTTAGGTCGACCGGCTCGTTCTTCTGTGGCTTCGCCATCATATGATTTTAGATAGCCTTTATCTTCTAATCTTTTCAGAGCGGTTTGTAAGGCACCAACACTCACTCCTCGTGAAAGTCGAGCTTCAATTTCTTTTTTTATGGATACACCATAAGCCTCCTTGTACAAAACGCCTACCGTTAGCATAACCACTTCTTCAAATTCGCCTAATTGAAATTTTTTCATGAACCCTATAATTAATTCCTAAATGTAGTATTAAAATGATGCCAGATTTTCAAATACTTCAGAATGACCTCCGGGAGCAGGTTAACGTCACAGGGATGTTCACATCCGTACAACTTCCGTACAGATGCGGTCAATGGGTAGACTTGAATGGTTGACACATCTCTCGTGATTTTGGTAACTTGAATAGTAACTAAACCATTTGTTATGAAAACGCAATCATCATTCCTTACTTTTTTTGGCGATGCTAATCCTGGTCGTGTTTGTGACATCAAAGCCATACCAGCAGACTTTTGATAAGATCAGCGTGCGCGAATTTGAATTGCTGGATAAAAACGGCAAGCAACGTGTTTCCATTAAGGTGGAAGAGGAGGGAGAAGTAGTCTTCCGGTTAAAAGATAAAAGCGGAATCATTTGTTTAAAAATGGGTGCGGGTGAAGATGGATCCGGCCTGGTGCTGTTGGATGGCGACACCGAGCCTGGTATTCATGCGCTGGCAAAAAAAGGTGGATCAAGTCATACCATACTGGGTAAAGACGGCAAGAAAAGAGAGTTGTAAAGCTTAAGTCGCAGTGCCTAAGCCAGTTTAGGCTAAACTTGCGGTAAATGGGGGGAGCTAATGAATCGCAATGCCCCAGAAACAATAAGTCCATGATTTTGGGAATTTGGCTATGTATCCCGCTTCCAAATGTTCCATATGAAAGCCGCTTTGAGTGATAAGAGATGGAATATCCCGGGTTAATGATAAACCTTCATACGCCCTATGTGCAATTGGTTCAAACATTCTTTGCCAGCGTCTTACATCGGGGTCGGGAGAAGACCCAAGTTCAAAGAAAATAAGCTTACCGCCTGGCTTAAGGACTCGTCTAATGCTTCTAAGTGCATCTTCAACCCTGGAAATAGTGCATAAAGTAAAAGTGCTTACAACCATATCCATGGATTCCTTCTCCAAAGGGATTTGTTCACCTGAAAGATCTAACAGTTGGAAATTTAATTTCGTTTTGTTAAGCGCCAATTCTGCCAGTCGAATCATGCCAGGATTGGGTTCGAGGGCGTAGAGTTTGGTGACTCTTGCAGAATCATAGTAAGGGAAGTTTGCACCTGAACCTACGCCAATCTCAAGAACATTGCCTTTAGCAAGAGGAATGACTTGTTGACGTATTTTTCTTATTGGCAAGGGGTTGCCAAACGTGTTAACCAGGTAGGGGTAAATTTTATCTCTATAAAAAGGCATTGGCCTGTCGTAAAAGTAACTCCTTTACTTTTTTACGATTTCCACCCTTCTGTTCAATTGTCGGCCTTCTTCTGTTTCGTTGGAACTAACGGGACTCAATTGTCCAACGCCCTCAGCTGTCAGACGGGTGGTCGCTATTCCGTACTTGCTTACCAATTCATTCTTGATGGTCTCCGCCCTGCTTTTGGAAAGTTTCAAGTTCAGTTGATAGTCGCCCACGTTATCGGTATGACCGACAACAAAGATTGAAACTGTTGGATTACTTTTTAGATAGGTGCCAATTTCCGTAACGGCCTTGGCTGATTCGGGTGTGATGCTCGCTTCACCGGTATCAAACAAAATTCCGTACAACGCAATTTTACCGTCCGCCTTGATCGCTGCGTCCATGTCTAATGCTGTGATCTCCTGTTTCATCGACTCTACTTCAATTGAGAGAATGTACCAAGCGCCTTCGTCAGGGGAGGTCCCGCTAGGCGACAGTTCGAACCAAATTTCCTTGCCCTGATAACTGGCCTTAAATACGTTATTGGCACCCTCCAGTACCTGGCCCCCGATCTTCTTAATCGCATTGGCATGATTCGTCAGGATTTGCAACCCGGAGATTTTGCGCATGCTGGCGGCATCTTTGTTAAACCAGATTTTTTTGAAACGGCCCTGTTTAACAACCTTCTCCGATCCTGACTTGATCCAAAAACTGTGTTCGTTGAATTCCGATTCCTCACACTCGGAAATATAATATCCTTCCATTCGGGTGAAAAAAGAATAGGATTTGTTCGCGCAGTCAGGATTGTCTTTCTGGCCAAACGAGGTGAGGGGCAGTGCGATGAGAATGAAGAGCGTTACTTTTTTCATATCGGTTGTTGTTTATAGTTCATCTGGAATGAAGATTTAAAGCAGCATTTTCTATTTTATATAATCGCATCTTTCCAGTAACATTTTTAAGTTCTATGTCGCCCAACATTTTCGTTTTGATATTTTCCTTGTTTTTTATGTTATGATAAACCGCTTCTGAAATACATATTCCTCCTTCTTTCGCTTCATCCATAATTCTGGAGGCAACATTCACTCCGTCACCAAATATATCTTTCCCTGAAAAAACAATTTCACCTAAGTGAATCCCCATTCTCAACCGAAAAGATCCTTCCTGCCGGACCTTTTCCATAATATCAATGGCACACAATACTGCATCACTTGCTGTGAAAAATATGGACAAAGTGCCATCCCCCATTTCTTTCAACCATTTACCCTGATACATTTCTATAATTGGTTTTTGTATTTTTCGGTTACGCTCTAAGACCTTTAATGCATTGGCCTCATTATCTCCCATCATAGCGGTATATCCCACAATGTCGGTAAAAAGGATGCAAGCAAGTTGCCTGTCTGATCTTAACTCCAGTTTACGGAGGTCAGACCGCTGTGCATAAAAGATATAATAAGCAACAAATAATAGAGCGCCAATTATGAATGATAGTTCAACATAGTCATAATGAACGATCTTCCCAACAACGCCATAGAGAATCATTGCTACAGCCAAAGAGGCTAATACGTTCGCGATCTTTGACGTATTCTTAATACTGAGGGATAACCGATCCAACAGAGAGGAGAATAGAAAACCAAAAATCAATAGTGAACCACCCACAGTGACGATCATATTTGATCCCGCAAGATGATAGGTTTTCATGATCGTCCCGGCTATAACAATTATCAAACCGATGACACCCAATACGATTGTTCTTATTTTCAAATTAGATTCCTTTCTTAAGGGAGGATAACACTGATAAATCTAGAAAAATTAATTCAAAATGGTCCATAATTACAAGATGAAAAGAAAAGTTTAAAAATAACAAGCCCTATTATTTCAAAATTGACCGAGGTGGGCATTGGAACTTAAGTATTAATTCGAGTGGCAGAAGTAAATCTCAATGAACTGCTTCGAGTCCTTAAAAGGTCAAGTCATTGGATATCATTAGTCACAAACACAAAGATGTACTACTTTCTCTCTATATTGAGAACATACGATTAGCACTGACTCACCATTCAAACTAGCGCACAACAGTAATGAAAACGATTGCAATCCATTAGTAACAGGTTCTTTGTTTTTCAATTGGTTTTGGCATTCCTGTGTTCTACTTTTGAAGTAGGAAATTTAAACACTAAACAAATGACAAAAATTGGAATAAATGGATTTGGCCGGATTGGGAGATTGGCTTTCAGAGCGGCTATGAACCGAAAAGACATTGAAATTGTCGGTATTAACGACATTGTGGCACCCGATTACATGGCTTACATGCTCAAATACGATTCTACCCACAAGCGTTTTGACGGAACAGTTGAGGTAAAGGACGGCCATCTTATTGTGAATGGAAAAAAAATCCGGGTAACAGCCGAAAAAGATCCGGCAAATTTAAAATGGTCAGAAGTTGGTGCAGAAATAATAATCGAATCAACTGGCTTGTTTCTTACCCAGGCTGATGCGCAAAAACATATTACAGCCGGGGCTAAGAAAGTTGTCATGTCAGCTCCCGCAAAAGATGATACTCCAACTTTTGTGATGGGTGTTAATCATAAAAAACTTACTTCTCAAAATACGATAGTCTCCAATGCATCGTGTACCACGAATTGCCTTGCTCCAATCGCCAAAGTCCTAAATGATAAGTTTGGAATTGCGGAAGGCTTAATGAGTACCGTTCATGCCGTTACTGCCACTCAGAAAACGGTAGACAGTCCGTCTGGCAAAGATTGGCGCGGGGGACGTGGTGCCTATCAAAACATCATACCTTCTTCCACAGGCGCGGCTAAGGCTGTGGCTCTGGTAATCCCCGAATTAAAAGGCAAACTCACTGGCATGTCATTCCGTGTTCCTGTGGCGGATGTTTCAGTAGTTGACCTAACCGTGAAATTAGAAAAAGCAGCCACCTATGAACAAATAAAAGCAGCTATGAAAGAGGCTTCCGAAGGGGACCTCAAAGGCATACTTGGTTATACCGAAGATGATGTTGTGTCTCAGGACTTCCTTGGTGATTCGCGCACTTCTATCTTTGACGCCAAAGCGGGCATTGCGTTAAATGATAAATTCGTAAAGGTTGTTGCCTGGTACGATAACGAATGGGGCTATTCCATTAAACTAATTGACCTGGTTCAGGAATTGGCCAAGTTATAATTTCGAAATGCTGTAAAAAAGGTGCTCCCGAAATGGAGCACTTTTTTTTGTCTTAGACAAACGGATGGAAAAATGTGACATGAATACATTACTACGAAGAATCTGCAAACTGAGCAATTGCTGTTAGCCATCGGGTCAGTGGAAACTGCAGGGTCTTTTTATTTTAAATCATTTCTAAATAGTGACGAACCGTTTAGCTTTATGGTATGGAGTTTTCTAAAGAGATTTTTCATAATCACCTTGCCCAAACAACCCCTTTCCCATTTCAGATTGCGGTAGAACATGCTGAAGGGGTATATCTTTTTTCACCTGAAGGGAAGCCGTACATAGATATGATATCTGGTATTTCTGTGAGTAATATAGGACACCGTCATCCTAAAGTTATAGATGCGATCAAACAGCAGCTTGACAAACATCTTCATGTGATGGTGTATGGTGAGTACATACAATCTACGCCCAACTTGTTAGCCAAAAAATTAGCTGATCTTCTTCCTCCCCAACTCAATTGCTGCTATTTCGTCAATTCGGGAACGGAGGCGAATGAAGGGGCCCTGAAACTCGCAAAGCGAGTTACAGGAAGAAGTGAAATTGTTTCATGTAAAAATTCATACCACGGAAGTACACATGGCTCGCTAAGCGTTTCAGGTAATGAAACCAAAAAAAGAGCATTTCGCCCCCTGCTCCCGGATGTTCGTTTCATTGAATTCAATAATCCTGATGACCTTGAATTCATTACTGCAAAAACGGCTTGTGTAATTGTTGAGACTATTCAAGGGGATGCCGGGGTAAGAATTCCTTCGATAAACTACATGCACGCCTTGCGAAAGAAATGCACCGAAACAGGTGCACTGTTGATTCTGGATGAAATCCAATGTGGTATGGGTAGAACAGGCACTCTGTTTGCATTTGAGCAATTTGGAATCGCACCTGATATTCTCACATTGGCGAAAGCTTTTGGTGGTGGTCTTCCCATTGGAACTTTTATTTCAAGCCGTGAAATCATGCAATCGTTAACCCATGATCCAATGTTAGGGCACATCACAACGTTTGGTGGAAATCCTGTTTGTTGTGCCTCTGCTTTGGCCACCTTGCAGGTAATAGAAGACGAGGGTCTATTACCAACCGTTGAAGCCAAAGGCAAAATGATTCAGGAAACGCTAGTTCATCCAAAAATAAAAGAAGTCAGGAGAATTGGATTATTGTTCGCTTTTGATTTTGACTCGGAAGCCCGGGTAGCTAAAATTGTTGGTCACGCAAAAGAAAATGGAGCGATCTGTTATTGGTTTCTATCGAACCCGAATAGTTTAAGGATCGCTCCTCCACTGACTATAACCGATGCGGAAGTTGCAGTGGCGTGTGGTATCATTTTAAGAGCGATAGAGGTGTCTTGATATATAGCCAAAAAAAGTCCCCACTTAAAGGGGACTTTATTCAAACCTAAACTACCTAACTTCTTTTGCCTAAACCCGAATCCATTTTCAAGGTAATTGAAAATAGCACAACCATTCTGATGGTAATTGAAACCTAAAATTGTCAGAAATTTTAGAAACAGAAAATACCTATTTAGTAGTATTTTTAGAAAATTGCAGTTTTAACTTACGATCCTTTAAATTAGGTTATTATCAAAACCAAACTTAAGAAGCTGAGAGGTATTGGATGCTTTTAGCTTTCGCAACATGTTTCTTCTGTGCGTTTTCACAGTGCTGACGGTGATGAACAGTTCTTCAGCAATTTCAGAGCTATTTTTACCTTTTCCCAGTAGTCTCAATATCTCTGTCTCCCGATCCGAGAAATGCTCAGATCGATTTATTCGTTTTGGCCGGTTCGGAAACACTCTTTGGCCCTTAGCAATGGAGTTTACTTTCTGAAGCAAATCTTCACTATCCCAGGATTTTAGTAAAAAACCATGTCCACCTGCCGCCATTACTTCTTGGATAAACTGATCTTCATCGTGCATGGTAACTACGGCCACCTTTATCAATGGGAAGCGGGAAATAATTCTTTTTAATAAATCAACTCCATTCACGCCAGGCATTTCAATATCGATCAAGACAAGATCCACCACTGCGTTCTCCATAAATTCAAGTGTCTTTAAGGGCTCATGAATTTTACCAACCACACTATAATGTCCTGAAAATCGTCTGAGTAGTAACTCCAGACCATCGAGGAACAGTGTGTGATCATCCACCAGAAGTACGCGGGTCATACAATTGTTTTAAAGGGTAAATCAAAATTATAAAAAGTACCCTTTTCACTCGATTCCAAACTCATATGCCCTTGCAAAGTCTGGACTCTGGATTCAATGCTATGCATACCAAACCCATTCACTTGTTCGGATGGTATACCAATGCCATTATCTTCATACATGATGTTAATAAAATCTTCAAATTGATTGACGTGAATTTTAATTTCAGTTGCCTTGGAATGCTTTAATGTGTTGTTGACCAATTCCTGAACAATCCGGTAAATGGTGATAGAAACCTTAGGAGCAATTTCTCCTGTGCCAAAGTAATCAAACCGGGTCCTAATATCTTTCCTTTCATTTACCCGATCAATAAAATTCTTAAGTCCCACCTCGAGGCCATAGCGTTCCAATGCGGGAGGATTTAAATCATAAATAATTCGTTTAATCTCCAAAATGATTTCATTGAAATGCTCATTTATGTTTTTTGATGTTTGGATCATATCCTGAGGCGTATGATGGATGGCATCGTTCACAATCCACTTCACGCTTGTAAGAGCCGTACCAACGCCATCATGCAGGTCTTTGGCAATTCTCCTTCTGTCTCGTTCCAATGCCTCCACCTCTGATTTGATCAGTTCCTGTTGGTGGTTATTGATCACCTCCAGATACGCCTGTTTCCGCCTCCAATATTTGATGCGTACATTATAGGCGGCATAGCCAATTGCAAGGAATACCATCACATAAAAAATCAATGAATACCAGGCTTTCCACCAGGGTGTAAGGATTTCAAATTCTGATCTTAACGGAACTGAAGCCCACCTTCTGTTATCGGTTGATACTTGCATCTCGAAATGATACTCATTTGGTTGAAGAGAATAATACGAAATGGTTCTATTCTGTGACTGATTCCACGTTGCGAATTCGCTTAGTCGATGTCTGTAAAAAAGTTTCCTGTTATTAAATGAAATTACACCCATCTCAAGTGATATGTTATTTTGGTCCGGGGAAAATTCCCACACTTTAGGATTCAATTCCACATTATTAATCTCAACGCTACGTAAATAACTGATTGGCTTTTCATTTTGAAAAGTCTGAATGTCATGCGGTATAATAGAAATTCCCAAATCAGAAAATGACCATAAATGATTACTGGTGGATATTAAAATATTATTCTTATCTGAAATCAATCCACAGGCCCTTGTTAATAGACCCATCTCAAAGTTTTCATTCATAAGAGCGTCATTCCGAATACGGGCCACTCCCTTTTCGGTACCTATCCAAACATAATCCTTTACCTGGGCTATAGAATATACAATATCGCCAAGTGCACTGTATTGACTGCAATACTTTAATGCACCATTGGAAAGGATGATCAAGCCTTCACCCACTGTTCCAATTAATAATACATTAGGGGCAAGCTGCTGAAGTACTGAGATTCTGCTTTTAATATTATTCAAAGGACTTTCTCTCTCCAATAAATCGGAGGTATAGGTGGAGAGCCCATTTATGGCACCCACATAAGTCAACGAATCTGTTACAAAGAGACTGAAAATTCTTTTTTGCATAATGCCATGAGACAAAACAACACCCGTTCCTGAAACTTTAAAAATTCCGGAATTATTGCCCACCCAAACCGACCCATCGCTATCTTCCTGATAGCATTTTGCACCCTGAATCATGTGTAAACTGAAAATCCTATCCCCGCTTGGAGAGAAACATTGAAGCTGCGTAATATCAGAAACCCATACATTTTCTTTTTTATCAACAAACAAAGAGTTAATAGGAATCTTAAAATTCTTTGACCAAATAACTTTCTTACTTTGTGTCTCAAGCGCTGTTAATTCTCCTTGATAATTCCCCACAAATAATTTGTTTCCAGTTGATGCTGCACATGATACTTTCGTGTTTTCGCTCCATTGCAAAAGTTCGATTTCGGTATTAGGAACATAATAAACGCCATGATCTAAAGTGCTGAACCAATGACCTCCTTCAGTGTCCATTAAAACATTCCCAACTGATTTGTTCTGCAAAAGTGGTATTTCCGTGAAGATCTTAAACTGATTATTTGAAAATCGCTTTACCCCTCCATCAAAAAACCCGACCCACAAATAATTATCTCTGTCTACACTGAGACCAATAATGCCAGGCTCGGAAACAAAAACTTTCTCCAAAATACCTTTGTAAAAACGGAATATGTCTCTGTTTATTGAAATAAGAACTTCACTGTTCCAAATCACATAACTAAAGTGAGGACTACCCGTAATCAAACTTGAAATTTCAACCTTGTATTTTGTATCCTTTATTTTGATCGTTCTAATCTTTGAGGATCTTGGCGTATATCCAAAAAGATACTCCTCATCCGAAACGGGATAAAGAAAAAGATGCTCCTCTTCACCTCTATCCATCATCGAAATTTTACCATCCTTATTAATCCAGCCAGCTTTACCAGGCATTACTGAGGAAAACCACATATTATCCAGACTGTCATAATAAATTTTTGTGAGAAGTGATCTACCCAATTCCTGAATTAAAAGAACATTATACTTATAACGATGGATTGAATCATTCTGATAATACGACAAAGCGCCAGAGTATGTACGAAACCATATCCTTTTCAGGTGATCTTCATAGAAGCCAAAGACGGTGTTATCACTCAGGCCATCACGGATTGTGAAATTCTTAAACTCACCACCATCGTATCGGGAAACACCGCGGTCAGTAGCAAACCAGACAAATCCTTTGCTATCCTGAAATACTTCATACGTCTCGGAACTTGCCAAACCATTGAGTTCATTGAAGTTTTGATAGGCGTATTCCTGACCCAAGGTAATTTGGGACATTGTAAACAAAAGCAAGAGAGATAGACTTAGCTTTCGGTTCATCCCCCAATCTACTAAATCATCCACATCGATTAGAAGTTTACACTATTCTTTCAATCACTAAATTGTGATTGGTGTATATGCATATGTCCGCAGCGATTGTAAGACTATCTCTCACCATTTGCTCGGCTGTGAGATGTGGAGCATGCTTTTTCAATGCCAATGCAGCTGATTGGGCATACATTGCTCCTGAGCCAATGGCTGCCACTTGATGATCAGGTTCCAAAACATCCCCAGTACCGGAAACAATTAAAATTTCGTCCTTATTTACGGTGATCAACATGGCTTCCAATTTTCTTAAGTACCGGTCTGTTCTCCAGTCTTTAGCAAGTTCAATGGCAGAACGCTTCATGTTACCTCCATATGAATTAAGTTTTTCATCAAAGCGATCCAATAATGTAAATGCATCAGCAGTTGACCCTGCAAATCCCACAAGGATTTTTCCGTCCTGAAGTTTTCGGATTTTTTTTACGTTACTTTTTGCAATCGTAGTACCCATAGTTGCCTGTCCATCACCACCAATGGCAACCTGACCATTGTGAAGAACTGCAAGGATCGTTGTAGCGTGGATTGGCTCCATTTCTATTTCTGTGTATAATGAAAAAAAAGCCGGAACCATTCCGGCTTTGTCACTTTTGTATTAAATCAATATCCTAACGGGATCTTCAAGAAGGCCCTTTAGAGTTTTGAGAAATGCAGCACCAATTGCACCATCAACCGCGCGGTGATCACACGATAGGGTAACCTTCATTACACTGCCTGGAACAAGTTGTCCGTTTCTAACAATCGCGGTTTCTTTAATTCCCCCAACGGCAAGAATACAGGCGTCCGGAGGATTGATGATGGCTGTAAAATCTTCGACCCCAAACATACCCAGATTAGAAATTGTAAAGGTGCTTCCTTCCCATTCGCTGGGCTGCAACTTCTTATCGTGTGCTTTTTGTGCAAGTTCTTTCACTTCCATGGCAATATGTGAAAGTGACTTATTGTCGGCAAAACGGACAACCGGAACTACAAGACCATCTTTGACGGCCACCGCTACACCAATGTGAATGTGATGATTCTTTCTCATTTTATCACCCAGCCACGAAACATTAACATCCGGATTTTGACGAATTGCCGCTGCCACTGCCTTAATCACCATGTCATTGAAAGAAATCTTCACCGGAGCTATTTCATTCATACTTTTACGCGCTTCTATTGCCTTGTCCATGTTGATCTCCATGGTAACATAGAAGTGCGGTGCAGTAAATTTGCTTTCTGCAAGTCTGCGCGCAATTGTTTTGCGCATTTGAGTTAATGTTATCTCTTCAAAACTTTCCTTGCCTACAACTTGTGGCAATACCACCGGGACAGATGATTTCGCAGCAGCAGAAGGTTGTGTAGCCGATGGTTTATATTTCTCAACATCACCTTTCGTAACACGACCATTCTCGCCTGAGCCAGGAATTTTTGCAATATCATAGCCTAAATCCTTCGCCATCTTTTTTGCGAGAGGGGATGCCTTCATTCTTCCATTACGTGCAGGATCTGCAGTTGAGGGTGTTGTTGAAATTGATGGTGACGCAATATTTTTTTGTTGAACAGGCTCAGAAGCTTGTTTTGCACCATCAGCTGATTTTAGTTGAAAAGCTTTTAACAAAGTTTGCCAATCGGCATTTTTTTCACCGATGATGGCCAACACGCCATTCACCGGCACTGATTCTTTCGCTTTTGCGCCAATATATAAGAGTGTTCCATTGTTATATGACTCATACTCCATAGTGGCCTTATCGGTTTCTACTTCAGCCAATAGTTCGCCTGACTTTACTGTATCTCCAACTTTCTTGTGCCAGACGGCAATCACACCATCCGTCATCGTGTCACTCATTTTGGGCATCTGAACGATCTCCGCTTTTATTCCAGAAGTATCAATTACCTGAGCAGTTACTGTTTCCACTTTGGCCAACTCTGGTTTGCCACCCGATACTGCAGCACTTTGAGCACCTGCCAACAATGCAGCATAATCTTCACCCTTATTTCCAACTATCGCAAGTACATCATTTATTTTAACAGCCTGTCCTTCTTTCGCGCCCAGATATAATACTGTACCTGTATTAAAAGATTCATAATCCATAGTGGCCTTATCGGTTTCAATTTCAGCCATCAACTCACCCGACTTCACCGAATCTCCAACCTTTTTATGCCACTTGGCGATCACCCCTTCTACCATGGTATCGCTCATTTTGGGCATTTGAACAATCTCTGCCATCTCTATTTTTATTTATGATTGATTTTATCAGACTGTCAAAAATAAGGCTAAAAAAAGCGATATTCAAGCCATTCACAGAGTTTCAAAAAGGGATATTTCCTATTAAAAATTCTATTACCCAGCCTCTTTTTGCATAATTATTTGGCGTTAAATAACTCGCCCTGAATCCAAGTTCGAACTGAGGCAAGAAGCGCATAATATTTACATCAAACATCATTTCTACACCAGCGGAAAGATACTTGGCACCGTTATCAAGATTGTAAACTTCTGTCTGCCCATTGGAATTAAACCTGTAAAAGTATGACTTCCCTTCGCTTAGCCCATAGTCACAAAACAGGTTGGCCCTTATTCGCTGAATGTTTAGTATTGGACCAAGATTGATATCCGGATACCAAAGAGGCAATTCATAGTTCCCAGCAAATGAATAGAACCTGGTGTCAGCCCCATAGCTATATCCCCTGGGTTTAAAAATTCTGTTTTGGAAAGTATATAAATCGAGATCATAAGATGATAGTTTACTTTGATACCCTCCTCTAAAATAAAGCGAGTGATGCTTAAACAAGCCCGGGAAAAAGAAAAGACCCCTTGCTACCAAAAGGCTTCCTTTAAAGTCTCCGCCAAATGGTGTACTATAGTTTTCAAAGGCGAACGATTGACCAAACCTTGGATTAAAATCCCTGCGACTTTGTTTTAAATTATTAGAAAAAGATACCGCAAATCGGTTGAAGTATAAGTACCCGTTACTCACCTTGTCTGTAAATACAGTATACAAAGTATCATTGGCAGGGACAATACGATCTGTACCAGAACTAATATATTGTCCATTTTCAGTGACTTCATTGCTGAAATTGGATACGTGGGTTATGCCAACAAAATTGCCGAACTCTAGTTGTGTTCTGTACTTAGATTGTGTGAGTAAAAGTGGCACACGCAAACCAGTGGAAACTCCAGTTTCATCCCATTTGAAGTTGACATCCCTTTCAAACAAGGTGTTAGTTACATTTCGCTTGCCCGTTATAAGTTCAACGTCAATGATCGGAAAAAGAGCCTGATAACTAATTTTAGATCTCCAGCTACTTGTTTTTTCATTAGCATCATATCGATAACCTACATCAAGTGCTGTGGTATTTAATAAATCCTTGGAGGAGATTCCTATATCCAAATAACTTAAGTCGGAACTTACATAAGGTCCCCAACTGTGAATATTGAATATATTTTTCAACTTACTGTATTTGTAGTTCGGATAGACTTTCTGTGGAACACTATCCAACAGATCGGGATGCCCCTCCTGATCAACCAGGTGTTGAAAGTAACCCACCTCTGGGCGAGCAACGGCCTCAAGTGGCTTCCAGTAATAGGGATCAAATTCTGTTTTTACTACATCCAATCCGTTTTTGGTTTGTTCATTATAATATAACGTCCTGGCATCCGATGAAACGGATGGATTATATGATCCGTATTTGCTGGATGTAACCTGAAATTTTTTGCCCGTCTCGAGATCCAAAGCATAAATGTTGTCAATACCACTATAGGGCGAATTATAAAAAAGATACTTTCCATTCAATACCGGATGACCAATATTTTCCTGGGTTACAGGAATTAACACAGTAGATTCCCCACTCTCATAATCATACTTCACCACAGCTTTACCTGCTGGCGCTAATCGTAAAGCAACAATTGACTTTCCATCGGAACTCCAGCGTGGCATTGATATAAATTGATTATCCGTATTATTAAATTTCCTTAAAATTTTTCCACTGCTATAGTCCAACACCACCAGTTTAACTTCATAATCCGTTCCGCTTTCAACTGTGGCAACTTTGCCACCATCTGGCGATAATGCTGCCGAAGAATAACGCGACTTCTTTGAAATAATTTGCTTACTACCCGTGGCAAAATCATAGCCTACAATCATTGAATAAGTTTTCACCAACCACCTGGAATTATACCTGTATTCGTTCCATACCACCTTTGAATTCGCTGTACTTAAAAACCCAGCATCATTCAAAGGACCCTGAACAAACCTTGATTTCTCTTGGCCTTCACTTAACACAACCAGCTTTTCAATATCCCCTATTCCAGACTTTTGCACGACAACACTTCCATCTTCCAAGGGCTGCGGATATTGATAATCAGTGTACGCGTTTCCCGATCGTGGATTGACTTTATTAAAAGGTGTTATTTTAATGTTCTCCCATTCTGAAGTCCATTTACTTTTCAGTTCTGCAGCCATTTCATTATACAGGTCAACTACATGAAGACCAGTCTCTTTTTTAATTGCATGAGAAAATGTAAATGGAATGAAAGGAACATTCCATGCGCGTTTTGCAATTCTGTTCCAAATCTCCCCATCCCCAGTTTTCTTTCTCAAATAGGAGACCATGTGATACCCCAATACATAATGGTTGGGTATATTATGTTTGTATGATCGCAGGTATTGCTTGTGATAGTTGAATGTTCTTCCCTCTAAAAAATTAGTGCGAAAGAGTAAATCAAAATTCGGTATCCGTCCACGACCACTATGAGTAAAGGCTGTTTCCGTGGCTACCGCATCGCCTTCCCAAAACCATTGAGGCGCAGCCACAAATGCCATCCCGGCCAGAACCGACTGACCAAAAACATAGTACACCAGTTTATTAAACCCAGTAATACTTTGTTGAAATTGAACAATATGTCGATATTCATGTGACGCCAGCAAGTTCAGCCAATCGTTATTACCGGTAAAATTATAATCCTGAGAAGGCATCGTAAAAAATTCTGATCGTCTGGGCGCTAGCGTTACAAAACCATTTGAGATCGAAGATTGATTCTGGAGAAGAACCGAGATTTTTTTGGGCTTCACCCCCATCGTGGCTGCTTCTGGTTCACGAATATGCTCCAACGTATTGGCCATACGTTGCGCCTGCTGATCAAAACCTTGTGGATAGAGAACTCTGAAATTATTGGTATTAATCTGATTCCACTTCAAACCTGGTGGATTGGTGTGATTCGTGACCGATTCCTGCCCATATGCCGAAATAATAAAAACAAAAAATAAAAAAGGTAAAGGAACCGAACGCCTCAAAAAATAATTCATGCCGTGCTGAAAAAATAAAACCTTAAACTACATTAGCTTTGTGATATATAATAGGATTTATTCATTTTTGAATCCCTAATTCCTTTTTTAAACGACTATTTTTACTCACTATTATATTCCTATCATGTTTAAGAAGTTGCGAGAACTCTATACTCAGTACAAAGCCTACGTAAGGGTTGATCTGGTGATGTACGCTGTAATGATTCTTCTTATTATTTTTTACTTCATTTACACCGTTGCCTTTTAGATGAGATTACTTCAATCCATCATCTGTTGTTTTACCTTCTTCATAGTTCGAGCGCAACAGAGTACACTCCCTCCCGAACTTCCCATTGCCCAAGTAGCCGTATCGATGATTAAGCTAAGCGGATACCCCGACTTCTTAGCTGCCGATGAAGATGGTGTATGGGTCACCAACGATGGACGAATAGAGAAACTTATTTTCGGAAACGAAAGACCTGTAAAATCTATTCCCGTGCCAACTCCTTGCGGAGCCATGGCGATCGGATTTGGATCATTGTGGGTAGTTAGTTGCGAAAAAACATCGCTGTATCGCGTTGATCTTCTCTCTGGGGAAGTTATATCCACAATTGAAACGGGTATTGCCGATCGTGAAGGCGAACTTAGTATTGCTATTGGGGCAGGATCGGTGTGGCTGCTTACGAATGCAAAGGGCGAACTATCCAGAATCGATCCTTACCGAAATAAGGTAACCCGAAGAATCAAAGTGTTGCCCAATTCATATGCTGCTGTTTTCGGATTTAATTTTGTCTGGATTACAAATACTGAAAATGGAACTGTTCAACAGATAGACCCCTTACATGAAAAAGTTGTTTCATTAACACAAGTTGGCCCAATTCCGCGGTTCCTTGCTGTAGGGTCCGGTTCCGTTTGGACCCTAAACCAAGGCGATGGAACAGTAAGCCGAATAGATCCTATGACCACCAAAGTGGTGAGTACAATTGCAGTTGAGGTTGCTGGCACCGGAGGCGACATTGCAGCCAGCACCAATAAAATTTATGTTCGGGCAAAAAATACATTGCTTTCTGTCATTGATCCCACTACCAATAGAGTAATCACACGATATGGACCTCCTTCGGGAAGCGGAGCCGTCAGAGTTGAAAATGGAAGACTATGGGTAACGGCACACGATATCAATACAATTTGGGTGCTGAAAGAATAAGCGATGAGAAATCTGGCCATCATTATTTTTGATGAAGTGGAGGTCCTTGACTTTGCTGGCCCATTTGAAGTATTTTCTGTTTGTGGGCGCAAGGAAGGTGGTGAAATTCCGTTTCACGTTTACACAGTGGCAGAAAAACTCATCATCAATGCACGTAACGGTTTAATTATAACGGCAAACTTTCTATTGTCCAACTGCCCAAAACCCGATCTCATTCTAATCCCGGGCGGGGGAGGCTACTATGCCGATGGAACGCCATTTGGAAGTCGCAAAGAAATGGACAATTCAGTATTGTTAGATTGGATTAACGAACAAAATAAAACTTCCGAATTAGTCTTGTCCGTATGTACCGGGTCTTTAATTCTTGCAAAAGCAGGTCTATTGCATGGATTATCAGCAACTACTCATCATGGCGCAATTGACAAAATGCGTGAGATTGCCCCGGATACCACCTTATTACCCGAAGAAAGGTGGGTAGACAATGGAAGAATTATTCTATCGGCAGGTGTTTCTGCCGGTATCGATATGTCGCTTTACATCATTAGCAAACTTTATGGAAAAAATGTGGCAGACGAAACTGCCCGTTACATGCAATACGATCATTGGAAATAATCCACCTGGAATATATTATCTAATGTGAAATCTTATAATAAGATTTCCCTAATGTTATCCTTAATTTTTTCAGATAGTTCATCCGTAGGTAAATCATTAATATCCCGGCCAAACGGATCCTCAATTTCTTCAGCAATAAGTTCAACACTCAATAGAACAAAGGTAATCAACATGACGATGGGCACAGTGATGTAGCCCGATGTCGTTACAAACGCAAAGGGAAGCGTGATCACATAGATAAAAATAAACTGCTTGATATACATCGTGTAGGAATACGGGATCGGTGTGGATTTAATCCGCTCGCAAGCGCCTAAGATCTCTGAAAACTCCTTTAGTTCCTTGTCCAACAAAAACAAATGCTCTCCGCTAATCACTTTATTCATATAGAGATGATTTACCCGCTCATATAGCATCGAGGAAAGTCTGTTGGGGATATGCTTAACACCCTCCAATCTTGGAAGGAACGTTTCGTCTGTGATATCCAAATCTTTACTATTGATTCCTTTTCGCATGTGCTCCTTCACCGAAATCACAAAATTGGGAATCATTTGAGCAAACCATTGTCGATTCTCCTGATCTTTGGTTTGAAGAAACGCATTTAACTTATGTGCAAAATTTCGTGTGTTGTTCACCATGCTGCCCCACAATTTTCTGCCCTCCCACCAGCGATCATATGCTGAGTTAGTTCGAAATACAAGAAACAAACCCAACACAATACCCAACAAAGAGTGCATGGAGATCGTGGTATGAAAGTCATTTTCATGAAACCGCAAGACGTCCAGCAATACAAAACATAAGACGCCAGAAAAAGTACCCATAAAAATCAGTGCGGGGGTAAGCGTGCGCATTACCGCCCGACTGTAGGCATGAAAAACCATTGAAAACCAAACTTTGGGATTGTAGTTGACCATCTGAGGAAGTTTAAGTTGCAATAAACAGATTCAAAAAAAAATATCCAATAGCCAACTTTTTTGTCCACTATCCGTTATATTTATCAAATTAATATCATTTTAATATCACTGCTATGAACAACGAAAAAACTTTCTCTCCGGTGTCAGGATACCTGATATTGGCTGTCGTAGGGGCTCTATTGGTTATTGGAACGGGTGGATTGATTGCTGTCCGCAATCCTATGTTCGGATGGTTGATCGGTATTTCTTTTGCTTTTATGCCCGGGTTTTTTTTCCTTAACCCGAACAGTTCGCTGCTTCTTGTACTTTTTGGGGATTACAAGGGAACTGTGAAATCAAATGGGTTTCATTGGGTTAATCCCTTCTTCAGTAAGAAACAGATTTCTTTACGTGCCCGGAACTTTGACATTGAAAAGATAAAAGTAAACGACAAAGTTGGCAATCCGATTGAAATTGGGGTAATCCTGGTATGGCAAGTGAAAGACACATTTAAAGCTGCATTTGAAGTGGATAACTATGAGAATTTTGTACGCATTCAAAGCGATGCAGCAGTGCGTACATTGGCTGGCTCGTATCCATATGATAATTTTGATACGGATTCTGAAATAACATTGAGATCAGGCCACCTTGATGTGAACCAGGCGCTTGAAGAAAATCTTAGAAACAGGCTTGATATAGCAGGCATCCAGGTAATTGAAGCCCGTATAGGCTATTTAGCATATGCCCCTGAAATTGCCAGCGCTATGCTAAGAAGGCAACAAGCCACAGCCGTAGTGGCAGCCCGATTCAAAATTGTAGAAGGTGCAGTGAGTATGGTGCAAATGGCGCTGGAACATCTATCCAAACAAAATATTATCGATTTAGATGAAGAACGCAAAGCTGTTATGGTCAGCAATTTACTGGTTGTATTGTGTGGCGATAAAGATGTAAGTCCCGTTGTTAATACAGGTACCTTGCATTAATACGATGGCGCAGAAAAAACCATTTGTACTAAGAATTGATCCTGAATTACTTAAGGCCATTGAAAAATGGGCTTCCGATGAATTCCGAAGTTCAAATGGTCAATTGGAATGGATTATTACCAAGGCGCTAAAGGAAGCAGGCAGGATTAAACCACCGAAATAACTATTAAGCGCATCAAAGAATTGATTATTTTCCTAAATTAATCATGCAAGAGTTCATCCAATTAAACTATACTTACGACAAATTCAGCACATGAGAAAATTGATTTTAGTATTAAGTCTTAGCGTACTTTTTCAGTCCACGTATGGCCAATCTAACTATGTAATTACCATTAAAGGGGATACTGTGCGAGGTGACATTAAAATACTTTCGTATGACCTGGTGGACAAGGTGCAGGTTGCCGTAGATAAAAAGAAAAAAATCTACACCGCATTAGAAGCGAAAACCATTTTTTACAACAATGAAATTTATCATTCCATCCGGCATGACGACCGATATCAGTTTATGGTTCTTCTGAAAAGCGGGTATCTCAGTCTGTACGGGTTTCGAATGGAAAAGCAATTTAGCTATGACGGCAGTTATTTGGTAAAGAAAGATGGTGGGGCAATGGAGCTTCCTAATCTCACATTTAAGAAGTCGATGCAGGAATTCCTGCAGGACTGTCCCTCCGTGTGCGATCAAATAAAAAAGGGAGAACTTGGTAAAAAAAAACTGGACACGCTTATCTCACTATATAATTCCTGTATTGATCAAAATACCAAGCGTGCCATTTTTAAAAATGATGCAGCCATTGCTGGAGAAGTTGATATCCCCGCACTAGTAAACTTGCGGGAGAGTATTGAAAAGTCTTCTCTCGGTCCGAAGCAGGACATATTGGACTTGATTAAAGACATTGATACTAAAGTAAAAAGCGACCAGCCCATTCCAAATTATCTTATCGAAGGACTGAAAGGATATCTGGCAGATACGGAATACAAAGGAGATTTAGAAATACTAATTGAGGCCCTGCAAAAAAAATAAGCAGTCAAGTAAGTACTTTTATTTGCCAAATAAATTTTTGGTCAAGTTCACCAATTTTTCTTTATCTCGAAACAATATATACGCAGAACACCCAGCAACGATCAAGGCATAAAAAAACAATTGACCTCCGTCTCCTTTCACTTCAATTCCTAGTATAAACAAGTGCATACCAATGGCGCCCATCATAAGGCCAAGCCCAAGGCCTGCCCCCAGCCAGGCTGTTGGCGTAAGTATCAACAAAAGTGATGCTATAAGTTCCAGCACACCAACTCCTATCCTCCCCCAAGGCTCAAGGCCAACTTTGGAAAAAATATAAATGGATTCCTCAGCCCCGCTGAATTTAAAATAGAGCGTCTGAAACATGATGAGGGCAGCAACAATGCGAGTACCCCAATAAAAAAGCGTGGACATTTTCATACTTCTATATTGATTAGAAATTTGTTATCGTAAAGTCATCTGCCTGACAATTCAAGAATTAACCTACGATTCTCTAAATTTACAAAATTTCATAAAATGTCTCTTTCCGTAGATCCCAGTATAGCCAAAGCCAAAACACTTGGAACAGATTTTTATCTGCATCGCCATTTTTATGAAAGTTCGAAGGAAAAAATCTTCGCTAAAACCTGGCAGTTTATTGGCGATACCGATCAGGTTAAGGAACCTGGGTGGGTAACGCCAGTTAATTTACTTGAAAAATTCATAGACGAGCCACTACTACTATCCCACGACAAGCAAGGACAGTTGAATTGCTTGTCAAATGTGTGCACACACCGTGGTAACCTGGTGGTCGAAAAAGCATGCAAGCTAAATGATCTCCGATGCAAATATCACGGGAGAAGATTTCAGTTAGATGGCAAATTTCTTACGATGCCCGAGTTCAAAGAAGTCGAAAATTTTCCTTCAACGAATGATAACCTCACAAAGCTCCCTCTATTCAAGTGGAATAAATTACTTTTCACCACACTAACTTCTCCAATCAACTCCGAAGAGTTTTTTGGCGATATGATGAAACGTATTGGATGGATGCCACTGCATGATTTTCATTTCCGTCCAGAACATTCCAGAGAGTATTTGATAGAAGCAAATTGGGCCTTGTATTGCGAAAACTATTTAGAAGGATTTCATATTCCTTTTGTTCACTCTTCTCTTAACGCCATGATTGATTATACCAATTATACAGTTGAGCTCTATAAATATTCCAGCCTTCAAGTAGGAGTCGCAAAAGATATTGACTATGTGTTTGATATCCCAGCTACCTCACAAGATTACGGCAAAAAAATTGGTGCGTACTATTTTTGGGTATTTCCGAACATGATGTTCAATTTCTATCCCTGGGGTTTGTCGATCAATGTGATACGTCCTGTTGGTGTTTCTAAAACAAAAGTATCCTTCCTCTCTTATGTTTGGAACGAAAACAAACTCAGACAAGGAGCTGGTGCTGATTTACACACGGTTGAAATGGAGGATCAGGATATTGTACAGAATGTTCAGAAAGGAGTCCGATCGCGTTTTTATAAGCATGGTCGGTATTCGGTTACCCGAGAAATGGGAACACACCATTTTCACAGATTGATTGCGGACTTTATGGGCTAATTTAAAGGTTAGCATTCGCTATACTCCACCCCAATTCTAAATTTAGTATCATTATGTCACAATAACCTTACGCCCAATTACGTCATCATAGGAAATGAGTATCCTTAGACGTATTCTCTTAACAGTAGTCGTTGCCATTCTATCATTTGTCCTGGTTATTTTTTTTTATGCAACAGAAATCTTTTGGAAAACTACCTTCTGGAAAACGCCTTGAGCGCATCAAACAATCTCCGAATTACCGTGATGGGAGCTTTCAAAATATATTCAAAACGGAAATGATGGCGGAGGATGTTTCGTACCCAAAAATGATGATGGAATTCTTTGGCAAGGGTATTGATCGTGAACCATCAACTGTTTTGCCATCTGTAAAAACAGATTTGAATTCGTTATCTGCAAATGAACCACTCCTCATTTGGTTTGGACACTCGTCCTATTTAATCAAGATTGAAGGTAAAAATATTCTTGTTGATCCTGTTTTTAGCGAACGTGCCTCTCCAGTTCAATACCTGGGTTCCAAAAATTATGCCATCATATCACCCTACACTATTAACGACTTTCCAGACATTGATCTCGTTATCATTACACACGATCATTATGATCATCTCGATTACAATAGTATACTACAACTAAAATCAAAGGCGAAGTTGTTTTGTGCAAGTTTAGGTGTTGGTTCACACCTTGAATATTGGGGTATCGATTCTTCTAAAATTAAAGAGTTTGACTGGTGGCAAGAAGAACAGCTATTTCCAGGCTTTGAGTTAATCTCAACTCCTGCACGACATTTTTCTGGCCGGGGCTTCACGCGAAACAAAACCCTTTGGTCGTCTTATATTTTGAAAACACAATCTCACAGAATTTTTATTGGAGGAGATTCCGGCTATGATCCGTCATTCAAAACGATTGGAGAAAAGTTTGGTCCATTCGATCTAACGATCTTGGAGTGTGGACAGTACAATGTTAAGTGGCCATTTATTCACATGATGCCAGAGGAAACTGCCCGGGCTGCGGTTGAATTATCCGGTAATGTTTTACTTCCCGTTCATTGGGCAAAGTTTACATTATCACTGCACACCTGGAAGGAACCGGCAGAACGGGTAACTAAAGCAGCCGAACTATTGAACTTACCTGTAACAACACCGCTAATTGGTGAAGTGGTAGAATTCAATTCTACTTTTCCAAATACGAAATGGTGGGAAGGGATAAAATAGTAGGCAATAAGCAATGGGCAAACCTACCGGGCCATTGTACTTCACCCGATTTCCCTTGATGTACTCAACTGATGCAACGCCAGGTCGAAGGGTTTAAGTCTCGAAGGGTTCGGGGAAACATCCCATCAAACCTGTAAATCCTGGATTGAAAATCGTGGTAAAGATTCAGAAACTTAATCTTCTTGGGTGGATTTTGCTGACCGCATCCCGGACAATATGGTGAGCTGACCTCTGCTCCACAGTTGATGCAATTCATGTTCGGCTATCGTAATTCGAATCTAATAATAATACCCCAGCAAATTCCAATAATTCAACTGCCACAATATCAGGATACATACTATTCCAAAGGATGAATAACTCAACCGATCCATCACATCACCTGATTTGGTTGCCCATATCATAATCACGAAATACCAAACAAAAAAGGTAAAGAATGCCGCGACCATTGGAAAGGCCAGAGCGATTTTTATGGAAAGAGGCACACCAAAGACAATTGCATTTGGATCGCTTAATCCGGCTATCAGCATGACATAGAAAATAAAAAACCAAAGCGCTGTGCACCATGAAGCTAACCTGGCCGAGAGTGGTACTTTCCTGGCAGAATTAATCTCGCGCTTATAATCTTTGCGTATAAAATATTTCATTGGCCCACCAATCAATGTGAGCAAAATAAAAATAATAGACACTATCAAAATTGTAGTGTGAACGGAAGACGCTTCTATACCAGACATCTTGTCAAAGGCCATAATAGGCATTCCACCCAGAAAAAGTGTTTTAATCTTTCCATTGGATCCTTTCTTAAATTCAATCACTTCCGAAGTGTGCTCATTACGAAAAGTAAGGCTATCAATAGGTAGCCAGTATTCTGCCTTCTCTCCATATTTTGTTCTTAGCTTTACTGATTCAACTACACTTATTTGACCCCGGCCGAACCATGAGGCAACTTTTGTTAAATCATTATAGGCAAATCGATTAGCCCTATATTCACCAGCAAACTTTTGTAGATAATTTCGTGGGAGTTTAATAACAGGCTCCAATGCATTTTTCTCTGGGAAGTACCGATCCATAAAAGTTTCCAGGACTTCATTGCAAACTCCTCCACCGGCTTCTGAGTTAAAGGAAATAAATACCCCGATGTTATGATCCGGCAACAACGCCAGGTTAGAATGAAACCAAAATGTATCACCACCATGGCCTATCACCTCTTCACCATTTTGACTCATATCCATAAACCCATATCGCATCGGATTAACCTTTGGTGTATGGCGAAAGGCTGGGCTTTGCATAAACTTTGAGGTTGCCGTATCCAAAATGTGAATACCTTCAAATGAACCTAATTGTAAATGAGCCAGCATAAAGTTAGCCATATCTACTGCGGTGGTAGAAGCTGCCCCCACTGCTGCTAATGGCACATATTCAAAAGGCTTCTCTACAAAGTCGCCATTTCTATAGGTATATCCTTTCGACATATTTCCTTTCAATCGTTTCGGAAGTGGCTGGCGAAAAGTTGTTGACGTCATGGCCAATGGATTGAGGATATTCTTTTCCATATAGTCAATCCAATTCATTCCTGAAACTTGTTCGACAATGTAGGCGGCCATTCCCGTACCGTGGGTTGAGTAGGAGGATACTTCTCCTGCGGGCCGTACCCTCCCGGGAATTTCGTTTGACAGAATTTCACCAAGGGATTTAACTTTTGATGAATCTTTTGCGAAAAGCCCGATTACCAGGTCCTCAAAGCCTGGTGTATGCGTCATTAAATGCTTGAGAGTAATGGGTTCTTTGAACGTTGCCGGAATTTTAAAGTCCCTGAGGTATTGATTAATATCCGTATTCAAATCAAGTTTGCCTTGCTGCACCATTTGCATAACCGATGTCCATGTAAATAATTTGGAGATTGAACCTATCCTGAATAGGGTTTCACTTGCAATTACCGGGGATTGTTTTTTAAGATCAGAAAAACCATAGCCTTTGGCCAATAAGATTTTCCCGTCTTTCACCACGCAAACTGTAGCCCCGGCAATGTGTTTGTCGCGAAGGTGAGTTTCAACAACACCGTCCATAAAATAAAGTATATTGAGGGAGTCCAGTATTGACTGTGCTCGACCAGGATTATTAAAGGCCAATAGAATCAAAAGGATGACGGCTTTTTTCATGGCTGAAAAGGCATTTACTCTCTAAAGTTAGCAAAACCAATTCAAAAACTCTTGCCTACCGGTCCAGCCATTCCTTAAATTCCTGAACGCGCTCACGCGCCACAATGACGTCATTATCATCAGAGGATTTTAACACGAGTTTTAGTCGGGAATTGGTGTAACTGATCATATCCTGGATGGAGTCAGCTGCTACTAAATATTTCCTGTTGATGCGAAAGAACCGGTCCGGATTAACGAGGCCGTCTACTTGCTCTATTGTGAAATCTAAAATATGCTTACGCCCGTCCCTTGTTTGGGCAAAAGTGGTTTTCTCCAAACTGAAGAAAAAGAGAATATCTAACACCTCTATGGACTTGAGGTGTTCTCCAACCTTTACTACAAATCGTTCTTTGTACTTCTTGGTTAGCATTTCAACGGCCAGACCAATACTCTCCAACATCTTACTATGCGCAGAACCATGTGCTGACAATACCTCAAACTTTTGTATTGCCTTTCTTAATTCTTCCTCATCAACAGGTTTAAGAATATAGTCAATACTGTTTACCTTGAAAGCTTTCAAAGCGTACTCATCATACGCAGTCGTGAAAATGACAGGGGATTTAACTTCACACTGATCGAAGATTGAAAAGCTAATTCCGTCAGCCAGTTGGATATCCATTAAAATAAGATCAGGCGCTGGATGGGATTGAATCCATTGCACGGAATTTTTAACCGTGTCTATCTTGGCTAGAACCGTAGCGCCTGGCACTATCGTTTTCACCAATTTTTCAAGGCGTTGGGTTGCTTGTGGTTCGTCTTCAATAAGTAAAATGTTCATTTCTATTCTACTGCTATAATAGGAAGCTTCACCACAAATTTTCCGTTAGCTTCGTGCACTTCAACAGGCGTTGGGCACAAAAATCGGTACCTGTTTTTGATGTTCTCCAGCCCAATACCTTGAGACGGCTCTCCCGCTGTCGCCTTCCGTTGCAGGTCATTTTCCACGACAATAAACTTTCCCTGTTCGGTCAACTTAATCGTTAACGGATCATCCAAAGAAACAATATTATGCTTAATCGCATTTTCAATTAGCAATTGAAGGGCAAGGGGCGCCACCATCGATTTTGTTTGCGTAAGATCCACCTCAACCCTAAGATTGTCGCCAAATCTTATTTTTTGTAAAAAGAGAAATGATTCTAAAAATTCCAATTCCTCCTTCAACGAAACAACTTCTTTGGTTTGTGTATCCAGCACATACCGATAAACTTCAGAAAGCTGCTTGATGAATTTAGCGGCCTTATCCTGATCTTCATAGACAAGGTTAGTAAGGGCATTTAAGCTGTTGAAAAGAAAATGCGGATTAACCTGACTTTTTAAACTGTTGTATTGCGCGGTGATACTTTCTTTTTGGAGTCTCTCGGAATTAATGGCAGCTTGCCTCCAGTTAAATAAGAACAGCCGGCTGGTCATAAAAAGGGTAATGATAAAAGTGATTGACACAGTTACGTATAACATGTTGGTGACGCCACCCACATCAATATCAAAACCCTTTTCGAATGATGTTACTAAAATAAAAACTGCAGTAACTGTATACAGGAGCATGGCTACAATGCCAATAATAAACCTTTTAATGGGGTCGCGGGTCCATGAAATCTTTTGATCCAAAAAGTGGGATACATATTCGTTTCCCAACCACATCGAAATCCAGATGGCTGCGGTGAATGAAGCGACTTTAACAAACCAACCTATGGAACTGGAGCATATGTTGCATGCAAAAAATGTCATGACGCATCCTCCCAAGATGAGCCAGAAGACCAGGACAGCTTTTGATTTTAGATATTGAATGAATGACATTGGTCGCGATGATAAAGGTAAATAACGGGTTCCAAGTTACTAGTTTCCGGTTTCAAGTAGGATAACTCCAATCATAAACTTTGAACTTGAAACCAGAAACTTGAAACTCAACAATGTCTTATTTACATTGCCCCTTCATACCTTCTGCCATACCCTTTCCCCATTGTGGGACAAGCGGATTAGCTGCTTTAAAGGAGGCGAACTTTTCAATTGCCTGGGCAAGAGTTGCACACGCTTCATCTGTTGACGATTTGAAAAACTCTGCTGTGCCATATTGCATCTGCGCCATAAACACCAGCGCCCTTGGGTTTTCCGGATTTAATCCCATCGCTCTTCCGAAAGATTGAAAAGCAAGGCTTGAATATTTCTGTCCTCGAGAAGCAGGATCAACGGTTACCCGTATCATATGAACAAACCCTTCGAGCGCAACGATCTCTGACTCATTTTCCTTAATGGCTTTGGCCTTATCTAAAGTAGCGGATGCCAGATCAAGATATTGATCTTTCTTTCCTCCATCTTGTTCACGGGTAGCTTGCATAACATAGCCAAATGCAGCATAGTAAAAAGGCTCCCACTTCGTTTTTTCAGCACTGCCTATTCGTTCGAATGAATTGATTGCACTTTGAAATTCATCATTTGTTTGAGCTTTATACACGGCTTCAATGTTCTTCGTCATCTGCTCTGTGTATTTGTCATCACTCGCAAAGACTACTGAAGTGACGAATGTGAGGATTGCAATAATTGATTTCATATTTTTTTGTTTAGACGTTTATGTTTTATGCCCCAAATCGAGGCGCCCACTAATATTAAAGATTTGGCAACTGATTGACTGATTTGTTTTTTGTGATCGTAATAAATACTCCAAGAAAAAGAAACCGTGGTGCTGGTTGCCGGATAGCTCTGCTTATGTATTCGCCTGTTGTGTTGGGCTGCACACTATATTGATAGCCAAAGATGTTGTCACGGCCCAGTAGATTTGTGGCTGATATATAAATAATTAAATTCGACTTTGGAAGGTAAGCGATGTTTGCACTTACATCCTGATAAGAAGGTGTTCTGTCAGAATTAAACTGGTCCGATGTGTTATTTGGATTGTAGTATGGCCTGGCACTCGCGTAGCTATACGTAAAACCTAGCTGTGACTTGATAGTCTTTACAAAATGCTTGTATACCACCGAAAAATTATGCTTAGAAGCATAGTTGGGAGTGGCCGCTGCTGGGAAATAGAGGTAATCACGTTGGGTATCCAAATATGAATAAGAAATCCAATAGTCAACATTTTTCAACGTCTGACTATCGCGCCAAAAAAGCTCTACTCCTTTTGCATAACCATTACCGGTATTCGTAAGCAATTGCGAATTACCATTTTCGAATTTGATTAACTGAACGTACTTTTTATAATAGGTTTCTACCCTAAACGTTCTCCGGTCATTAAGTATCTGATAGTTTAAAATAAAATGCTCTGCCCTCTCAGGATCAAGACTGTTATTCAACATCACATATTGATTCTTCGCAGTTTGCCGAAAGGTTCCGTAAGCAAAAGCAAACTGGCCATTCTTGCCAGGCTTATAGGCTAACGAAATACGGGGATCAACGCTCACCTGATCAATCAATCCATTGTACTCCATTCTGCCACCTACTTTTGTGACAAAATGATTGCTCGCGTATAACTCCGCTTCTGCAAAAGAAGCAGCGATAGGTTCGTGAAAGGAAAGCGACTCTGCAAGATTCGAGTTTTCATTTTGTCGCGATGCTGCATAATCGCGGTCAATCAATTCACCACCAAATCTCACTTCTAATCGATCAGAGACTGTATTTTCCAAAACTGCTTTGGCGTGAATTCCTTTTTCTGTTTCACCTAAAGGCGAACTGTCAAGTCTTACTTTGTTTTCATTAAATGTATATGATAATCCACCACGCACTGACCAATTTTTATTGAGCGATTGTTGATAAGATCCGTTGCCGTAACGATAGTTGTTTACAAGATCATATTGATATTTTTGCTGCGGATCGAGAATCTCATGGACATACATAGAGAAATCTGAATGATTGAAGTTGCCGAAGAATTTTGCCACTCCATCTTTTCCAACCTTTATACGATAGGCGGCACTTCCTTCCAGCGATGCAGGCGGAGTTTTCCAATCCACTTCCTGATTAATCAATCCAAAGTAGGGCCGGATGTTGGTGTACTGAATCTTACCCGACAAAGAAGATTTATCCCACACTTGAGTATGTGCCACATCAGCACCTATCGACAAAAGTCCGATGTCGGTTTGATTTATCTCCGCTTTGTCTTTGGAGTTTAACACCAACGCAGAAGAAAGTGCTTGTCCATACTCGGCAGAATATCCACCCGTACTGAAACTTGTTCCTTTAAACATAAAGGGCAAAAATCTCCCACGAGTTGGAGTATTCGGTGCTGAAGGTCCGTAAGCATCTAACACCACCATGCCATCGATAAAGGTACGAGCTTCATTGCTATCACCTCCTCGAACAAACAAGCGACCGCTCTCTCCTACTTTGGTGGTACCTGGCAACGTATTCAATGCACCCGCTATGTCAGCCGTTGCACCAGCCGTCATGGCAATATCCAAAGGCTTCAGAATCGTCCTTCGTTTTTCTTCTCCTGCCGTAAATGATCCAGCCGAAATGACGACTGCTTCCAACTGATTGATTTCCTCTTTTAAAGTAATACTGATTGAAAGAGGTTGACCGTTCAAATCAACTACTTGCTGAAACTGCCGGTACCCCACGAAAGTGGCCATTAAGTTTTTCTGCCCCTTTTCATCTGTAGAAAATGAATACTTTCCCTCTATATCTGAACTGATTCCATCATAAGAGTCCTGTATAAAAATATTAGCGCCTGGGATGGCCTCTCCTTTTTCATCTTTTACTGTACCTGATATTTTAGTCTGGGCATATCCTGCAATTATTGTGAGGGTAAATAAAATGGTAAACCGTGTCTTCATATTGTCCTTTTTTGACGATTACACGGTAAAGGTGTGAAGCTAGTAGCTCAATTTTATAAAGGAGTTACCGAAGTGTTGAAAGCATTGGATGATTTGTAGAAACCATGATTGATGGTTGATTTCGAACCGTTCAATAAGATCACAGCAAAAAGATTTTTTCTGATCTCTCAGGAACGAAACCGCTGCGCAGACAGAAATTCAATGGGCAAATCCGTCTTCCCGTTTGCAACCAAATCCGCCATAATCTCGCCCACCACAGAAACGAATTTAAATCCATGTCCACTGAAACCTGCAGCCATCGCTACTTGCTGATCATAACCTGGGAGGAAATCAAGGACAAAATGTTCATCTGAGGTGTTCGTATAAAGGCACGTCTTCAAGACATGAGTAGACGCATAAGCATTTGGCAAAAATCGATGCATTGCACTCACCAAATCATTTTCATCTTTTGGAGAAATAATTCGGTTGACCTGATCAGGATTGGAAACATCTCCCGGATGGTGAAAGGCAATCTTCAGACCGATGGGAGCACCAAATTTTGCAACAGGCAATTGCGGAAATCCATAATAGATGCCGGGTTTTGTATCATCATCGATGAGCCAGCAGGGAAATCTGCCCAGCGCATAAGTCTCAGGCTGCTTCGCATTGACCCATGCTATGACTTGCCGGGTTACGGTTAGCTTTCTCTCAAATGATGGAATCAGTTGACCAGCCCAGGGCCCTGCAGTAATCACCAATTTAGCGCAGTGATAGATCCCTTTGTTGGTTTGTACTTCAATTACGTCACCTTCCTTTTTCCACCCAAGTACTTTTTCCTTTGTATGTATAGTGGCTCCTAAACGAATCGCCTGATCAACGTACAATAAAACAGCACGCTCAGGTGTAAGAAATCCCGCATCGGGCTCAAACAAAACTTCGTAGGATTCCGGAATCTGAAAAGCTGGAAAACGTTTCCTTGTTCCTTCAGCGGAAAGTGCTTCGACATTTAGACTATACTTTATTGCAGATTCTCGGACACCTTTTATTAAAACGTCATCTGGTTTGCCTGCATACAATAAACTGGTTCGGAAATACACCTGCGATTTTGTAATTCCCTCCAGCTCTTTCCAATTTTGATAGGCCCGCTCAAGCAGTGGAACATAATCCGGGTGCTCGAAATATGCCTTGCGTATAATCCGGCTTTGCCCTGAGTGCGAACCTTGATCGTGTGGTATATCAAACTGTTCTAATCCTAAAACTTGATATCCTTGTTTCGCCAGGTAATAGCAAGTTGACGAGCCCATTGAGCCCACACCCAATACAATGACATCAAAATAGGTTTTCACATTCTAACAGTTCCGTTCCTAAAATATCCGTTTGCCAGGGCAACTTAAAATTTGAGATTCGTAGGGCAAAGAAATACAAAGATGGTCTATAAAATATTATTCGCAATTATTCGTGTGAATGGTATTTAAGGATGGAATCCGATATCGATAAATTCTCTATCTTACGAACCTTGAAAATTATAGCAAACGAGGAGTGACACTTAATTTATCTTTGTAATGAAAAAAATGATTATTCTATTATTCATGGTGGTATGCACTTCTTCTTTTGCACAAAATGTAAACAAGCTCATCAAGGAAAAAAATGTAGGGCGTATTATAAAGACCTTATCCGCGGATGACATGATGGGTCGTTCTGCTAAAGAACCAGCTCAAATAAAAAAAGCAACCGCTTTTATTGAAAGTGAGTTTGAGAAAATTGGCTTAAAGCCGCTGAAAGGACTCTCTGCTTTCAGGCAAGAATTTATAAAGGAACAGATCAGCCCTTTAAACCTTGAAGTTACAATAGATGGCGAGGCCATTGCAACAGAGAATCTGATTCTCGTATCCGAAAAGACGGATATAAATATTGAAAAAGGTTTGGCCATCAAATCAATTGACTTTGATTCACAAGTTGCCAATAAAGATCAATACTTTTTTGACAAGGCTTTTGGGTTAGCACGCGACACTTCCTCCTCCATTATATTGGTTGCTCCGGAGTTTCAGGCAAACTTTAATGAGTTCAAAGGATATTTTGAGAAGCGATTCTCAAATAATCGCAAGTCAACTAAAGTATTTATTTTGGGTAAGACCAACGCTTCCGTTTACTCCGTGAAGGCAAGTCAGAAAATCGAAAGCATCAAAATGACGAATGTGGTTGGTCAGTTGGAAGGCAAATCCAAGCCAGATGAAATAGTAGTGTACGCAGCTCATTATGATCACATTGGTATTCTTCAATCCGTAGCCGGAGATTCTATTGCCAATGGTGCCGATGATGATGCATCAGGCACCACTGCCGTTATCTCGTTAGCAAAATATTTTAAGAAACTGAAGAACAATAATCGAACGTTGATTTTTGTTGCCTTCACGGCTGAAGAGATTGGAGGCTATGGCTCCCAGTATTTTTCAAAGCAACTGAATCCCGACAAGGTGGTAGCGATGTTCAACATTGAGATGATTGGCAAGCCATCGAAGTGGGGACAAAACAGCGCCTTCATGACGGGCTATGAGCGTTCCGACTTTGGAAAAATCCTTCAGAAAAATTTAACAGGCACGCAGTTCCAAATTAATCCCGATCCTTACCCTGAACAAAATCTTTTCTATCGCTCCGACAATGCAACGTTGGCCCGATTGGGAGTTCCTGCTCATTCGATCTCAACTGATCAAATTGACATAGACAAATTATACCACACCGTTAATGATGAAGTGGAATCATTGGACATGGCCAATATCACGGTTGCAATCAGGGCCATAGCGCTTAGTTCAAAGACAATTGTTTCGGGTGAGGATACACCTACAAGGATTGACAAAGCTACGGTGAGATAAATAATTGACACAAATTCAAGATTGCTTTGTTATTATCTGTGAATCTGTGGCAAACTTTTGTGGATTGGCTTATTTTTGCGGATTAAATAAAGCGAATATCCGTTAATTCAGCAGAAAATGGGCGAATACAGCAAAGAAGAGATCAAGAACATAGAAGAAAAGTGGCGCAGAGAGTGGCAAAAGCGTGACGTTTATAAAGTTTTGAATGAATCCACGAAACCCAAGTACTATGTGCTGGACATGTTCCCTTATCCATCAGGTGCGGGATTGCATGTGGGCCACCCACTTGGGTACATCGCCTCCGATATTGTTGCCCGCTTTAAAAGAGTGAAGGGATTTAATGTCCTGCACCCTATGGGCTTTGACGCGTTTGGCTTGCCGGCAGAGCAATACGCCCTTGAACATGGCATCCACCCAGCAGTTTCTACAGCAGATAATATCAACAACTTCAAAAGGCAGTTAGGAAAAATTGGCTTTTGCTACGACTGGAGCCGAGAAGTACAAACCTGTGATCCCACTTATTACAAATGGACACAGTGGATCTTTCTTCAAATTTTTGATAGCTGGTTCAACCGAAAGAAAGAAAAGGCGGAACGCATTTTCGAATTAGTTAAAATATTTGAAAGCGAAGGGAACACCAATCATACTTTTCCTAACTCAAAATATACGATCTCTGGTAAGGAAATCTTTTCAGCAAATGACTGGAAATCATTCGATGAGAAAATCAAGCAGGCGATATTAATGCAATATCGCCTCGCTTACCTGGCTTACACTGATGTAAACTGGTGCGAAGCACTTGGAACAGTTTTGGCCAATGATGAAGTAATCAATGGGGTAAGCTACCGCGGTGGTTTCCCAGTCGTTAAAAAACAGATGCGTCAATGGAGCTTACGCATTACTGAATATGCGGAACGGTTGTTGAAAGGATTGGATGAAATTGATTTCAGTGAGTCCATGAAAGACATACAGCGAAATTGGATTGGCAAGAGCGTAGGTGCGAGGATTGATTTTCACCTCACCCCTGCCTTGCCGGCAGGCAGGCCTGGCCCCTCTCGTGGAGAGAATGCAAGCCTCACCCCTAGCCCCTCTCCGGGGGAGAGGGGAAGAGAAACATCCGATAAAAAGTTTTGGCCTTATCTGAAAGATTTCGCAAAAGAGAATAGGCAAAATCCGACTGAGGAAGAAACCATCCTTTGGGAAGAACTAAGAAATAGCAAACTCGGACACAAGATCAGAAGACAACATACTATCGGTGTCTTCATTGCAGATTTTGTATGTCTTGATAAAAGACTAGTAATTGAGGTTGATGGCGGTTATCATATTGCCAACAAAGAATTTGATCAAGCAAGAACTGAATTCCTTAGGATTGAAGGGTTTCATGTTATTCGTTTCACCAATGAAGAAGTGAAGAACGACTTGAAAAAAGTTCTTCATAAGATCAAGGAATCACTTGACAAATCTCCCTCCATCAAAGAGTCTGGCGTCAACTCCTCCCCTTCTCCCACGGAGATGGGGCCGGGGGATGAGGTCCTAACCGTCTTCACCACCCGTCCCGATACCATCTTCGGAGTAGACTTCATGGTGATTGCACCCGAACATGAGTTGGTGAAAAAAATTACGAGTCCTAGGCAGAAGGAGGAAATAGAGAAATACCTGAAATATGTAGAGAGCCGTTCGGAAATAGATCGCATGGCAGAAGTGAAAAAGATCACGGGATGTTTTACCGGGGCTTATGCTATCAATCCTTTTAACGAAAGAAAGATTCCTGTGTGGATAAGTGAATACGTTTTGGCGGGTTATGGAACAGGTGCCATCATGGCCGTACCTTGTGGGGACGAACGCGATTATAAGTTTGCCAAACACTTTAGTATTCCGATCACAAATATTATTGGGAATCATTACAATGGCGAAGAGGCAAATCCAACAAAAGAAGCCATTCTTGAGAATTCAGATTTTCTGAATGGCATTGTTATGCATGAGGCCATCGACATTGTTGCGCAAAAACTGGAAGAGAAAGGAATTGGCAATCGACAGGTGAATTATAAAATGCGCGATGCAGGCTGGAGCCGTCAGCGGTATTGGGGGGAGCCTTTCCCAGTAGTGTACAAAGATGATGTGCCCTACGCGATGGAGGAAAGTGAGTTGCCTTTGGAGTTGCCGCCATCAAACAACTTCAAACCTTCCGGAAATGGTGAAGGGCCATTGGCCAATTTGAAAGACTGGATCAATTTTGCACCAGACGCAAAGCCTGCCTACCGGACAGGCAGGCGCGACAGCAACACCATGCCTACACATGCAGGTGCGGCCTGGTATTTCCTTCGCTACATGGATCCGCACAATACCAAAGCCTTCGCAGATCCAAAAGCGCTTGACTATTGGAACCAGGTGGATGTGTACATTGGCGGTTCAGAACATGCCGTTGCGCACTTGCTGTATGCCCGCTTATGGACGAAAGTCTTGCACGATCTGGGCTATATCAAATTTGACGAGCCGTTTAAGAAGCTGATTAATCAGGGAAAGATTACGGGGGATTCGAGATTTGTATATAGAGCATTTGTTACCTGGACTGCTTGGGGCGATGAAACTCCTCCAAAAATTCACCCATCGATCTTTGTTTCCAAGGGAATGGTAGACAAGCTAGAGTCATCGGAAAAATTTTCAGAGGACTGGTCAAACACTGTTGGAGTAATTAATAGTCAACTGAAAGTCATGAATGAAAATTATAGAAAGTCGGGAAAATTAACAGGCGGTGAGTATCAAGTATCTTTTGAAGATTTCTCTCCATTGCATGTTGATGTCAGTAAGGTAGATGGACTTGAATTGGATACCGAAGCCTTCAAAAAATGGAAGCCTGATTTTGCAAACGCTGAATTCATTTTAGAGGAAGGCAAATACATCTGCGGCTCAGCCATCGAAAAAATGAGCAAGTCATATTTCAATGTGGTGAATCCTGACCAAATCATAAACGACTACGGAGCGGACACACTGCGCATGTATGAAATGTTCCTTGGTCCATTGGAGCAATCCAAACCCTGGAACACCAGTGGTATTGATGGTGTATTCAAATTCTTAAGGCGTATATGGAATTTGGCGCATGATGCGACCAGTAATTTAAAGATAAGCGAGGCTGAACCAACACGCGAAGAATTGAAAGTGCTTCACAACCTTATTAGGAAAGTAGAACAGGATATCAACAACTTCTCGTTCAATACTTCCGTGAGCGCGTTTATGATTTGCGCCAATGAATTAAGCTCGTTGAAATGTAACAAGCGTGCTATTCTTGAACCTCTGATCATATGCCTCTCTCCTTTTGCTCCTCACATTGCAGAAGAACTTTGGGAGAAACTGGGTCATAAGACTTCCATCCTGGAAGCATCTTATCCTGCTTTCAATGAAGAATATCTAAAAGAGAATGATTTCGAATATCCGATCTCCATCAACGGTAAAGTACGCGCCAAGATGAACTTCGCGCTGGACATGCCAAAAGACGACATCGAAAAACTGGTGATGGCCTCTGAAATTGTAATGAAGTGGACGGAGGGCAAAGCTCCCAAGAAAGTGATTGTCGTGCCCGGAAGGATTGTGAATGTGGTGCTATAATTCAAATTGATAGTGAATCGGTGCGCTTCAAATTCCCCGCGTTGGGTCAAGGCCAACAACAAAGTTTGTATAACCCGGCCTGGGTCGGTGAGTCCTCCAAGGTCTTTTCGCGAAAAGCAAACAGACCTTGGAGGATTTTCGGCAATGGAAATGAGGGGTTATATATAATTGTTGCGGTATCTGAAATTTTTACCACTTTAAAAACTACTTCATGTATTCTTTGCGGTAAAAAAATAACTGCAAAGGCGCTGAGGCGCAAAGGGAAAGCACTAACAAGGCGTAAAGTCAGTATTTACCATTGTGAGAATTTGAAATGCATCTTAATGAACTGCTATTAGTTACTGCCTGGCAACGATTAACGACCAACCAATAACGATCAACGATTAGTGCCTGCCAACAAGACAGAATAACAATATTACTTATAAAACTCCTTTGGCATTAACTCGTGAATAGTCTTCATGATTTTTTCTTCTGTAGCTTCAGTAAGGCGTGACGGATGATTATAATACGGCATCGAGCCATCCACTTCATAACCGCCTTCTGCAAATATTCTTTTTGATGCGATATAAGTAGAGACATCGTTGGAATAAGCATTGACCCACATTTTCTCTTTGTTAAATTCGCGCTTGATCCGAAGGCTATAATCAACCACTACTTCCCCGCCTAAGAAGACAATAGCCAATTGATTTTCAAAACTCCATACCTGGACCGGATATAGCATGGTATTAGAAATAGAACCTCCGCGGGCAAGTATTTCAAGACAGTTTCTGGCATAAAGCCCCTGTGCTGCTTCCAGTTTTGATTGCTCAACAAATTCTTTTGCATCCGGGACATGCACAAACGTGAGATCAATCTTTTTAATTCTTCCAACAGGAATAGAATTCAGAGTTGTAAATTTCCCTGAACTCATCATCTTATCAATTTTATCAGTGATCATTACTGCATGTTGGCTGACATGGCTAAACTCTCCGCGAGGTGAAGGGTTAGCATCACCGGCACAACCGATCGCTACCATGACAGTTGCGCCAGAATATTTTTTCTCCAGCATTTCCTGCGTTGCTCCCATCCAATCACCATGAATAAAATTATGTTCTGGCACCAAGGTTGTCCCATGGCAGGCGTAGTTAAGAAGCAGAGCGATTAATTTTCCGTTTTGATCTGTAGCACGCAACACGGGCAAGTCATTATCTACTGGCCCGTTGGGAGTCTCGCCAAAGTCTTTCCATTTGGCGTTCTCTACTACTCTTCGGTTCATGGCGAAGGTTGCCTCACTAACACCCCAACTCAACTTCCCTGGCGCTTTCACTTTATACGCTTCCATCACAAGCGTCTCCAATTTGTTAAGCAGATTATCACGGTACAACTTTACATCACTTAACTGATTTGGAGGCAGGGTCTCGCCAAAGATATTGAGCAATACACCAGTCTCGGGGCCATTGTGAGTGTGAGTAGCCGAAACCACCAATTGCCCTCGGTCTTGTAATCCAATCTTTTGGACAAGTCGACCAAACAAATCATCTGCAAAAAAACCGGGGAATCCCACAAGATCAAGCGTTACCCAAATCATTGGTTGCCTTCCTTTTTGATCAAGCACCAATGCTTTGGCCCATAGTTTTTGTTCGATGCTGTCGTACACTTTTGTACGGTTGCCATACCCTGTCAGACGGACAGGATATTCCGGTGTAATGTCAATACGCGAAACACCAATTTCTATTGGTTCATCCTTCTGGGCTAGTTGATTGAAAGAAAATAACAGGACTAGAACAGGCAGGCCCAATAGGCAAGTGATCATGGTTTTTCTTCTCATTGTAAATAGGGTGGTTAAGGACTATAAATCTGATTGAAATTTTTTAGGAACTCTAACAAATTAATCATCTCTTCGCTGGTAATTTGGTTGCCCAATCCCTCAGGCATGGCTGATAATGAAGATGAGGTAATTTCTGTAATATCTTCCAGGCCTATTGTAATACGCTCGCCAACTGCTGTTTTTAAGATTATTGCATTCGAAGATTCAGCAGCGATAATACCCTCAAATGAATTGCCAGATTTTGTCTTGACGGCCCATAACTCATAACCATCGGCAATGGCTTTGTTGGGTTCTAGTATTTGCGCAAGAATGGATCGCTTGCTTTGGTTCTTGATCGAAGAAAGATCGGGACCAAAGTCTTTTCCCCACTTTGTATCAACCTGGTGGCATACAGCACAGCTCGTTTCAAATACATGCTTGCCTTTGATTAAATCTCCGGAAACATTTTCTACTCCTTCAAACTTTTCCAGAATTTTCTCTTTGTCGAGTTTAAACTGATCCAGTAATTTTCTGGCTTTGTTTTTTAAAGACACATCCTCATTGGTCATAAGGTGTACACTGCGACCCCATCCAATGGCTGTGGCAGAGATACTACCTTTCTCCACGGCATCCAGTAATACGGCAATCCGAATATTATTTTCCAGCATCAGATTCACCGATTCATCTCGCACTTCAGGTGTAAAGTTTTTCCAGTTATTCACAATGAATCCTGAAAATTGAATGTCCTGCATTTTCTGTTTGCTCAAAATCTGAAGGGCCGTGATTTGAAGTTTGGCTGGTTGTTGGGGATGAACAAAATCGGCATAGTTAACTCCTGCATAATTTGGATTAAGAACAGCCAATACTTCTAATGCTGATGAACGTTTTTCAGGTGTATTGTTTTTATCCTTACTTATCAGGGAAAGTTTGTTAGTACCCGCAAGCATATCGGATGGGTTAGTGCTTTGTCCCAAAAACAGAAGAAATAATTTCCAAGTATCATATTCGTTCCCCTCCTGCGCAAAAACGAAGGCATCAAGGATTTTTGGAATATGCGAACGCAGTTTATCACGAAGCTCATCTTTAGCTTTATAATCTGGGCCGCTGATGACACCCTGGAGTGTTGCAAGCAAAATCTGCTTATGTTGAGTATTAACAACCAATGCTTGATTCAGGATAACCCTAATTTTCTCCTGATTACCTTTCCGTACCATTAAGGTGCCAAGGCGATTGAACAAGTCATTAACTCCGCTGGGTATCTCTTCCGAAGAGAAATGAGAAGCGAGGTCGTCCCACAAATCAACGGTGTTAAGGTCTCTAGCTGTCAGTGCCGCAATCTGCATCCAGGTATTGTCAACATGATTGAGCAAAAGACTTCGTCTCCGTTCAATGGCCTTCGGATTAGTGCTGTTTCCCAGGGAAAGTAAAAGCTGAAAAAGAATTTCTTCATCTTTTGAAGGGAGATTAATCAACGCATCCTCAATTCGTGGATCGTTCATCCGGTTTTCACCTATTCGTAGCGCATTTAACAACAGCCCCGTATTGTTAGTTGATATTGCCTTGAGAAGTATTTCATTTCGTAAAGCATCCATTCCCTGCAATGTCCACAAAGCGTGGATCTGCTCTACTTCAATTAAACTTTGATTGATTACGTTTTCCAGTAATTGTACAGCCGATGCCGGTTTCGTATCAACTAGCAAGCGTTGGGCGTTGATGCGCCACCAGTAATTTGGGTTCGCTAGATTTTTTACCAGATTAGCTGCCTTTGATTTATCCAGAAGTTTCTTGCCTATAAAATCAGGTGTCTTCTTTTGTTTCGGCATGATGCGGTAAATTCTTCCTTTGTCAGTCCCCTCATATAACTCCCCTGAGTTGTTCACTTCATCCGACATCCATTCCGGGTGCTCGATAATTTTTCGATAGTAATCGATCACATAGAGCGCACCATCAGGACCGACATAAAAATTTACAGGACGAAACCATGGATCTGTCGAGGTGAGAAATTCTTTACCCTCAAACATCCTGGTGGCTTTTTGCGCTGGTCTGTTGTTTTCAACTTTATCTACATGAACCAGGTTATGCACGGGCTCAGCAACAAAACTTACCTGATTATACTGGTCGGGGAACAAAGCTCCCTGGTAGATGGTGATACCACAGGCCGAAGTAAAAACACCAACATCTGTTAATAGTTGATGTTCAGCATGTGAGGTAGCAGGGTAAACTTCAGCGGCATTTCCATGTTCGGGGATAAAGGCCATCGTTGGTATACCTAAGAGATCAGGATTGCGCTCCAAATAATGTTGTGGAATTATTTCCTGGTAAATATGATTCGAATTGTTGACCAGAAAATAGCGTCCATAGCTATCAAAACTGTGGCCATATTGAGTCCGTGATGAAAGCATTTCAAGCTGATGTGTTTCAGGTTTGAATCTCGTTCCCCTTCCATTCGCATTTTGTGGAAGCGTTGGCGCTTGGAGATCATCTGTATACCGAATTTCTTTTCCTTTGTCACCAAAGAGGTTTTCGAATTGAACGGTGTGAACTGAACTTTCATGTCCCAGGTATATCCAGTTGTCCAGTCCATAGAGGGGTGAGTTTAGATTGTGCTGCGGGTTGGAACGAGCGAAGCCTGTAAGCATTACCTTTTTAATGTCGGCCACATCGTCTCCGGTAGTATCCTCCAGGTAAATAACATCCGGGGCATCCGTTACCAGCAAACCTTTCTTCCAGCGCATGATGCTTGTTGGCAATATTAGATTATCCGCAAACGTGATGCTTGCATCCGGGTATCCATCATCATTGGTATCTTTTAATATTTTAATTTTTCCACTCCCTTCTGTATCCAGCGGATAGCCATGCATTTCTGCCACATAAACGCGTCCCTCTTCATCTATTTCCATATCCACAGGGTCTGCCACCAGTGGTTCAACAGCAAAAAGTTCAAGTTGAAATTCCGAAGGAAGTGAGAATGTTGCTAACAAATCCTTCTTCACTTTTTCCTCCTGCGTCTTGCAAGACACCACAAAAACAGTGAACATGAACAGCAGAGGGGCACAATACTTACCTGGCATAAATAAAATTGAATAAGAAGGTTTTTAAAGTTAGTCGTTTTATAATATTCTCAAACAAATACTTTATAACAATTACTTAACTTAGTGCACTTATTAAGAATTAATAGTATGCACTACTCGAAAATCGTTGGCCTCGGGCATCATGTTCCTGAAACGGTCATTACCAATCAATATCTTTCAACTATTATTGATACTACCGATGAGTGGATTGTTGAACGAACAGGCATCCATGAAAGAAGGTGGGTTGATCCCGCCAAAGATACCGTTGCCAACATGGCAGCCAAAGCATCACGAATGGCATTGGATCGCGCAAAGCTCACCGAAAAAGACATTGACTTCATTGTTTTTGCTACGATCACACCCGATTATTTCTTTCCGGGCTCGGGTGTTTTATTGCAGCGTGAACTTGGACTGGACGGGAGGATAGGCGCCCTCGACATACGCAATGCGTGTTCAGGTTTTATTTATGCATTGTCTGTTGCCGATCAATTTATTAAAACAGGAATGTATAAAACTATTCTGGTAGTGGGTGCTGAGATCCAGTCAACCGCTATAGATGCTACTACCCGCGGAAGGAACACAGCCGTTATTTTTGCCGATGGCGCAGGGGCAGTCATCCTTCAACCTTCTGATAAGCCTGGCATCCTTTCCACCCATCTTCACTCCGATGGCCGCTTTGCTGAAGAGCTTTATGTAAAAGATCCTGGCAGTAGTAGACCGAGGGAAGAAAGACAGCCGGAACAAATTTTGGATACCAGCACCTATAAAGTGGTGATGAATGGTAGCCAGGTTTTCAAACATGCAGTAGTTCGATTTATGGAGGTCATCAACGAAGCATTGACAGCTAATAATTTGAAGAAGGATGACCTGAGTTTATTAGTACCTCATCAGGCGAACCTTCGAATAAGTCAATTTATTCAGCAAAAACTTGGGTTAAGCGATGATAAAGTCTTTAACAATATCATGCACTATGGAAACACAACAGCAGCATCTATACCCATTGCCATGAGTGAATGTTGGGCTGAAGGAAGAATCAAAGAAAATGACGTAATTTGTTTGGCCGCCTTCGGCAGTGGCTTTACATGGGCCTCGGCATTAGTTCGGTGGTAAATAATTCAAAATTCAAGATGTTAGAAATTAAAGATCTTGTGTTTTATATTTTTTGAATCTTGACTTTTAAACTTTGAATATCTAAGATGAAAACCTCCTCTTATAACCCAAGTCCCATTGAAGTGGATTTTGCTAATGCCCTTTTTATTTTGCAGAAAGAAATTGAAAAGCATTTGCAAGGCAACAAAATAGTTCATGTGGAAACGAATATAAAGCGTGATAATCCCATGGTAAAATTTAATCTGATGGATAAGGATGGCGACCAACACGAAATTGTGGTACGTATCATCCAGATCCCCGATAAATTCTGATAAGATCCAACATCGTTATTCACTTCTCATCCTCAAAAGTTAGAAATGTCTTTAATCATCGTCCTCTTCTGCATCGTTCTATTAGTTCTATTCATCTCCTATTTTAAAATAAATGCCTTCCTGTCATTCCTGGTTGTTTCCATACTAGGAGGATTGCTTCTGGGCATTGAGGTTTCAAAAATAAGTGGATCCGTTCAAAAAGGCCTTGGGGATATGTTGGGCTCCCTGGCCGTTGTTGTGATTTGTGGCGCTATGTTAGGCAAACTTGTTGCCGAAAGTGGGGCTGCGCAACAAATTACCGGAGGGCTTATGAAACTCTTTGGTGAAAGCAAAATTCAATGGGCGCTTATGATCACCGGTTTCGTAATTGGCATCCCCCTTTTCTATAACGTTGGGTTTGTATTGGTTTTTCCTCTTATATGTTCTGTCGCCTATCGTTCTAAGTTGCCTGCAGTATATGTGGGGGTACCCATGCTGGCTGCGTTATCTGTCACACATGGTTTTCTTCCTCCCCACCCTTCGCCTACTGCCCTCGTAGCACAATTCCATGCTGATATGGGTAAGACCTTGGTCTATGGCACCATCATTGGATTTCCAACGGTACTTATTGCCGGACTTCTATTTTCCAAAACATTGAAGAACCTCAAAGCTACTGTTCTAAAAACATTTCAAACAGAAGGCCTGCCGGAAGACAAACTTCCCGGTATGGCGAATTCATTCTTATCCGCTTTGTTACCCGTTCTACTGCTAGCCTCCACTACAATCTTTATTCCCTTAATAAAAAGTGATGGTACACTCAAAAAAGTAATGGTGTTTTTAAGCGATCCTGCTATCGTGATGCTGATTTCGTTAGCGGTTGCAACCTACACCATAGGTCTTCGCAAAGGACTTACGATGAGATACATTATGGGCATCTACGGTGATTCGGTAAAAGATGTGAGTATGATCATACTGATTATGGGAGGCGCTGGAGGACTCAAACAAGTCCTGATTGATAGCGGGGTGAGCAATGAGATTGCGGGCTTTTTAGGAGGAATGAGCGCTCATCCCTTGATACTCGGTTGGACAATCGCGTGTATCATTCGACTTTGCGTTGGTTCAGCAACTGTAGCAGGCCTTACAGCCGCTGGAATAGTTGCTCCCCTTTTGATGAGCCATCCGGAGGTAAATGCTAATTTAATGGTGCTCTCTGTTGGTGCCGGTAGTCTTATGTTTTCTCACGTCAATGATGCGGGGTTCTGGTTATTCAAAGAATATTTTAATTTAAGTATTCAGGATACCATCCGCTCCTGGTCAGTCATGGAAACCATTGTATCCGTCTGCGGACTCATTGGCGTAATGCTGCTCAATTCATTTATCTAAACTAATGTCATGAAAAATCTTACACCCGATAAACGCTTCGAGAAACTTGGTCTAACCTTACCTCCAGCTCCCAAACCATTGGGCGTATATAAACCATTTTTGAAGGTGGGAAAATTCATTTACGTATCCGGCCACGGTACTGTAAAAGAAGATGGAAGCATGATCATAGGTAAAGTAGGTGTTGACTTAAATGTGGATGAGGCCAAGCTAGCAGCCCAACAGGTGGGCTTAGCTATATTAGCCACGCTAAAAGCCAATCTGGGTAGTTTGAACAAAATAATGAGGGTAATAAAGGTGTTAGGGATGGTAAATGCACTTCCTGAATTTGCGCGACACCCCTTTGTTATCAATGGATGCAGCGAGCTATTTGCCAAAGTTTGGGGAGAAGACAATGGTGTGGGTGTGAGAAGTGCGGTAGGTATGGGCTCTCTACCAGATAATATACCGGTGGAGATAGAGGCCATGTTTGAACTAGAAGAGTAACTGATTAACTAACTAGTCCTGAGTAGCTGAGCATAGGATACTCACGACCAAAAATTAAGTTTAGAAATGGAAAATTGGTTTACCTTAAATAACGTAGAAGAGTTAGACTCTCCTGCCCTCGTGGTGTTTCCGGAAAGGGTAAAAGAAAATATCCGGGTCCTCAAAGAAATTATTCCAGAAACCGATCGGCTTCGTCCCCATGTAAAGACAAACAAGTGCGCGGAAGTTTGCCACTTATTGATGGAAGCAGGAATAAAAAAATTTAAATGCGCAACAATAGCAGAAGCTGAAATGCTGGCTATGATCAATGTATCGAACGTTCTTCTTGCATATCAACCGGTTGGACCAAGAGGATTGAGATTGACTCAACTAATAAAAAAATATCCAAGCACCCTGTTTTCTTGTCTGATTGATAATAATGAAACCGCTTCTGAATTGTCAGCAACAGCTGTAAAAGCAGGTGTTTCGATAAACGTTTTCATTGACTTGAATGTAGGTATGAACCGGACAGGCATTGTTCCGGAAAGGGCTCTTCCACTTTTTTTACATTGTCAATCTTTAAAGGGCATTACTCCAATGGGTCTGCATGCCTACGATGGACATCATAACAGTGCTGATTTATCAGTTCGAACAAAAGGTTGTGATGAGGGATTTTTAAGGGTTGAAGCCTTGCAAAAGGAAATCATTAAACAAACAGGTGTAATTCCCAATATCGTAACGGGTGGAAACACTACATTATCGATACATGCCAAAAGAAAAAATGCGGATTGTAGTCCTGGCACTTTTATCTTTTGGGATTACGGGTATCATAAATTATTTACTGAACTGCACTTTGTATTTGCGGCCGTATTGGTTACCCGAGTTATTTCCAAACCTGATTACGAGACGATTTGTATCGACTTGGGACATAAATCTGTGGCTTCCGAAAATCCAATCAACAAAAGGGTTTATTTTTTAAACGCTTCTGAATTAGAACCTGTTGGCCACAGCGAAGAACACCTTATATTGAAAGCTCCCAAAAACAATAGGTATAAAGTAGGTGATGTATTGTATGGTGTTCCTTATCATATTTGCCCAACGGTAGCATTACACGAAACAGTTGCTGTTTCAGAAAACAATCGGGTTACCGGAAGTTGGAACATCGTTTCTCGCAAAAGAAAAATTTCTATCTAGCCAAGTCTTAGAACAATTCAGGGCTCTGGTAATTAAATTCAGTAAATTGCACTGAAACTAAAAAACTTACCTTCCGTTCTGAAAGGGATACCATAATTGTTTCTGCATGAAAAGAAAGATTGCCTTAATTTCGTTGCCTTTTGTCCTACTGGGAATCCTTTCTTTCACTCCACCAGCTGAGCGTTACTTCGAAATTGCCAAGAACCTGGATATTTTCGCTTCTCTGTTTAAGGAAGTAAATGCACTTTATGTAGACGAAATTAATCCTAACCAACTTATCCGAACGGGCATTGATGCCATGCTCAATTCACTTGATCCGTACACGAATTACATTGCAGAAGACGAGGTGGAGGATTTTCGAACACTCAATACAGGACAGTATGGAGGCATTGGGGCTGTAACCCGCGAGATTGGAAACAGAACTGTTGTAACATTAGTCTATGAAGGCTATCCAGCGTATAAAAATGGTTTGAAAATTGGGGATGAGATACTGAAGATGGATGAAGTAGATATATCAAAAATTACGCAAGAGGAAGCAAATCATTTGATGCGAGGTCAGGTGGGTTCGTCTGTCTCATTGACCATAAAAAGAGTGGCTGTTGATCAACCTATTAAACTAGAATTCAAGAGGGAAAAAATAAAATTGAGCAACGTACCTTACTTCGGAATGGTAAGCAGCAATGTCGGATTTGTTCAATTGAAAGACTTCACACCGGAAGCCGGAAAAGAGGTAAAAAATGCTGTGGTCTCCTTAAAAGAAAAGGGAGCAAAAAGTATTATACTCGACCTACGGGGAAATCCTGGTGGACTTTTATTTGAAGCAGTGAACATATGCAATATCTTCATTCCGAAAGGGAAAAAAGTGGTGACCACAAAAGGCAAGGTCGAAGACAGTAATATTAATTATGAAACCCTGAATAATCCTGTCGATTTGGATATTCCGGTTGCGGTGTTAATTAATAGAGGCAGCGCATCTGCTTCAGAAATTGTGGCCGGTACCCTACAAGATTATGATCGCGCAGTCATTATTGGTGAAAAGTCTTATGGCAAAGGGCTTGTGCAGTTAAGCAGGCCACTCTCCTACAATTCGCAGATCAAAATAACGACAGCCAAATACTATACTCCTACAGGTAGATGCATTCAGGTATTGGACTACACCCATAGACGCGAAGATGGTAGCGTGGAATCAATACCCGATTCACTGAAGAAAGAGTTCAAAACTTCAAAAGGAAGGATGGTGTTTGACGGAGGCGGCATTGATCCCGACATTGCCATTGTGGGACCAGAAACAGCAGCGATCACGCACTCACTCTACACCAATGGTTATATTTTTGACTTTGCTACCCTGTATGCATCGCAACATGCCTCGCTGCCATCCGCTGCTGAGTTTAGCTTAACTGACCAGGAATATCAAGAATTTGTTACATGGGTGAACGACAAACCTTACAACTATAGATCAGAACTGGAAAAAAGACTTTCACTCTTTACGGTGGAAGCAAAGAAAGAAAAATATTACTCGGATCTTAAGGTACTACTGGATCAGATCGAAACAAAATTGACAGAAGGTAGAAAAAATCATTTATTGATTTTTAAGGACCAAGTCAAGCTCCTTCTTGAGGAGGATATTGCTACACATTATTATCTTGAAAAAGGTGCTGTTGAGGTGGCGTTTAAGTATGACAAGGATGTAAAAAAATCAATTGAGGTGTTGAACGACACCAATCAATACAAAAAAATTCTGAACATTCAGTAGTCCGTTATGAGCCCTTGGTGGATCAAATCACGAAAGTGGTTCAATATGTTGTTTATTTTCTTCGGACTTCTTCTCTTATCAGATTCATGTATGCAGTTCAGAATGAGCAAATCCGAGATTGATGACTACTTTGCGAGTAAGGAAGTGAAGGGAACTTTCCACTCTTACCAAGCAGGAAAGAGAGTGATCACCTATGTTAAAGCCAGACAAGAAAATCTACCACTCGTTATTTTTGTACATGGCTCCCCCGGCTCATTAAGCGCATTCATTGATTTTCTGGCAGATACAGTCCTTTTAAAAGTTACTCAATTAATCACTGTGGACCGGCCGGGATTCGGAGCTTCCAATTTTGGATATGCCGAACCCTCTCTTCAAAAGCAGGCTGAGTATCTAAAGCCCATACTTGAAACCCATAAAGGCAACAGACCCATTATTCTTGTTGGGCATTCATTGGGCGGTCCTCTTATCGCCAGAATGGCAATGGATTATCCGGAACTTATTGATGGGCTGGTCATTGTAGCAGGTTCCATCGATCCGGAATTGGAACCGAATGAAACTTGGTTTAGGGCACCACTTGCTACACCTTTCTTGAAATGGGTTTTGCCTCGCTCTTTGAGAGCCTCCAACGATGAAATATATAAACTAAAACCTGAACTTCAGGAGATGCTTCCCCTTTGGAAAAATATAACAACACCGACTATCGTCATTCAAGGTAAAAAAGATAGACTCGTTCCACCGGAAAATGCAGACTTTGCAAAAAAAATGATGGTACAGGCACCGCTAAAGGTAGTTTTGGTGGATGACATGGATCATTTTGTGCCATGGTCAAATCCTGAACTCATTAGGAATAGCATTTTAGAATTATTGACTGGCCATGCTTCTCTTCTTAATTCAGCTCAATAAAAAAGCCGGCTACTTTCGTAGCCGGCTCTGTTTACATGGAAAAGTCACGAGAATTATCTCAGGAACAGTAATTCGCGGTATTTCACTAATGGCCAATCTTCATCATCCACCAGCAACTCAAGTCTATCTACTGCATCGCGGATTTTATCAAAGAATTTCTCTTTAATATCATCGCAATAAGCATAAGCACGTTTATGAGTGTCTGTTATCTTATTGATGCGTTTGCGCTCCTCAACCATACTACGTACACCAGTTTTAATCACTTCGATGTGCTCAGAGATCTCTTTAATTGTATTAATGACGGCTTTATTATCTATACCAAGGCCCATCAAGCCATTTGCATTGGTAATCATTTTATTTTGATAAGCAATTGCAGTTGGTATAATGTGGTTCATTGCCAGATCACCTACCACGCGGGCTTCAATCTGCACTTTTTTGATATAGCTTTCAAGCTTGATCTCATTCCGCGCCTCTACTTCCTTATGACTTAACACACCATGTCGTTCAAAAAGGTCCAGAGATTTTTTTGATAAATAAGCGTCCACAGCGCGGGGCATATTTTTCACATTGCCTAATCCACGCTTAGCTGCCTCTTTCACCCATTCATCTGAATAACCATCTCCTTCAAATCGAACATCCTTTGATTCTTTAATGTACTTGCGTAGCACATTTACTATAGCGATACGTTTTTCGGTCCCTTTTTCAATGTCCTTGCTAACAGCCTCATGGAATTTTTCAAGTTGGTCTGCCACAATAAGGTTAAGGGCAGTCATTGGTGTTCCACAATTATCACTGCCGCCAACAGCACGGAATTCAAACTTGTTTCCAGTAAAAGCAAAGGGAGACGTACGGTTACGGTCAGTTGCATCCAGAATAATTTCCGGGATCTGATCGATACCCAACTTCATATACATGTTATCGCCTTTCTCAATTTTTACATTCCCCTTCTTCTCAAGTTCATCCAGAACGGCCGTCATTTGTGAACCGATAAAAACAGACATGATTGCAGGGGGTGCTTCATTGGCTCCCAGGCGAAAATCGTTAGCAGCTGTGGCAATACTCGCTCTCAACAAATCGGAATGCTCATGGACTGCTTTTATAGTGGTGATAAAGAATACCAAGAAGAGTAAGTTATCGCGAGCAGAACCAGTGGGTGCATAAAGATTCACACCGGTATCGGTAATGAGTGACCAATTATTATGTTTACCACTGCCATTTAAACCTGCAAAAGGTTTTTCATGAAAAATGACCTTCAGGTTGTGTTTCTCCGCAACACGACTCATCACATCCATCATTAATTGGTTGTGGTCGTTAGCTACATTCACTTCTTCAAATAAGGGAGCCACTTCAAATTGACTTGGGGCAACTTCATTATGACGAGTTCGAACCGGTATACCCAATTTCCAACTTTCAATTTCAAAATCCCTCATGAAATCGTATACCCGGGAAGGAATTGTACCAAAATAATGATCCTCCAATTGCTGACCACGTGCAGGGGCATGACCAAATACAGTACGGCCTGCCATAACAAGATCAGGGCGAGCATTGAACAAAGCCGTGTCTACAGCAAAATACTCTTGTTCAGGGCCAAGAGAAGCAACGACATGTTGAATGTCTTTATCAAATAACTGGCAAACTTGGGTAGCCGCTAAATCCACCGCTTTAAGTGCTTTCAAAAGAGGTGATTTAGTATCAAGTGTTTCTCCTGTATAGGAAACAAAGATGGTAGGAATACTAAGTGTTTTGCCGTATAAAAACATAGGTGAAGTCGGATCCCAGGCAGTATAGCCGCGTGCCTCAAATGTACTTCTGATTCCACCGCTAGGGAATGAAGACGCATCGGGCTCCTGTTGTACTAATTCACTTCCTTTAAACTTCTCAATGCCGGATAGGGCATCAAAAAATGAGTCGTGCTTTTCAGCAGTCCCTCCCGTCATTGGCTGAAACCAGTGAGTGAAGTGTGTCGCCCCTTTTGCAATGGCCCACGACTTGGCCGCAGCGGCAACTGCATCGGCTGTGGATTCATCAATTTTATCATGATTTTTAATGGCATTGCTTACCTTCTTGAAAATAGCAGGAGCTAATGTTGCCCGCATCTGCTCCATACCAAATACATTCTCCCCAAAAAGTTTAGAAATATTGGGAGATGTAGGTTCAACATGAATTTTGATACGTTCATTTAATTTTTTTAAAGCTTCAAATCGTAATTTCGCCATATAGTGGTTGTTTTTGTGGTGATGGCGCCAAAAATAGTAGAATATTTTAGTATTGAGGGTAAATTTTTAGCCAATTTTTAATAAATTATTTGGCCGACAGAAATTATGGGTCCTTAAACGATTGCACTGATAGGGTTAAAAGTCTGAGCTCCAAGAATCCGGGTTTCCCATTCATTTTTTTCTGCACCAAATTGAGAATCCTGAGCTAAGCGGTCCATCTGCTGGTCCCACTAATGAATTAAAGACCTTGTTTGAAAAAGCAACCTATTTGTAAACTATAGTTCTTGAGTTTCCGACTACACGAAAAAGCTAATAGTGATGATAAACTATAATCTAAAGAAGGCAATTTGGAATACAATCTGCTGTAGACGCTTCCTAAGTCAAAAGCTTCACTATTGCCCAAATGAATTGGAAAAGGAATAAGCAAGATGGAAAGTCCAGTCAGCCAGGTCGAATATTAGTAAGAAAATAAAATCTTCAATTGAAGGGTCCATTAATTCGATTTCTTCACCGATCCACCACTGTTGGAATCTGTGTTTGTTTTGGTCGGACTGCCACGGTATCGAATACTACCTCCACTATTGGCTTCCGCTTCTAATTCTTTTGTCACGCTGACTTTTGCGCTTCCTCCACTATTTGCACTAGCCCTAACAACTCCACTCTCAAGGCCGTATGCATCAACATCTCCAGCGCTGTTTACTTCAATGCTTAACGAGTTTGCCCTACCTTCAAGAACGGCATCGCCAGCACTGGAAGCATCTACTGAAAGATCATCAACATCAAGTTTAACTTCCACGGAAGCCGCACTCGAAATGTCAATCTTAAAAACTCCGGACTTTATGGGATCTTCCGAAAATACATTTGACGCAGAACTTGCTGAAATCTTCTCCAGTGTGACGTAGGTGACATATACTTTAACACTTCTGTTTTTGTAACTGCCTTCCCTCATGTGGATTTTTAAGTACGTGCCTGATACTTCCGTGATAATATTGCTAAGTTTAGTGCCAGTAACTTCTACTTTGACGCTCTCTTTCGCTCCCTTTTTCAAGTACACATCAATGGCTTCGCTTGATTTTATACCACGAAAAGAATCAATCGCCCTGGTTTCGCTCTCTTGTGCCAAAACGAGTCCAATTGAGGCCCAAAAAAATAATAGTGATACTATGGCTTTCATTATTTCAGATTTTTGTTGTAAAGACAGCGTGCTAAAATAAGAGTTGCATGTCAAAATCTAACAATGCGGGATTTTTTTTGTCCTGAGTAAGAATTATCAGTTTTTTCCTTAAATTTCGTTCACATAGAGTGTAATTTCGCCTAAACAATAATTTATATGATCTCACAACAGCTTAATATTCTAATTAACCTGGCAGCCAGTGATAAAAAAGTTGCCGAAAAGGAGGCCAAAGTTATACACATGATCGGCAAAGCAAATGGAATAGCGAAGGAAGAAATTGATAAATTGTTAAAGAATCCTCAGCCTATTGGTGACCTTATATCAATGACCGAAGATCAGAAATTTGAAAATCTTTACTACCTTATTCAGCTTATGAAAAGCGATGGCCAGGTATTTAAGAGTGAAGTTCATTTTTGCGAACAAATAGCAGAGAAGCTAGGATACAAAAAAGCTGTAGTCGGTGAACTTTCTTCCCGTATTTACAGCGATCCAACAATCACTTCTGACCGGAATAAACTAATGGAAAGAGCTCGGAAGTTTCTCAAGTAATCTAAAAAGTTAAGTATGGATAAAAAATCCCCTTTGCTCGCAAAGGGGATTTTTTTTAACTATTTTTTAAATACCACTTTCCCACCCAGAATGGTCATCATTATCTCGGTGTTTACTATTTCTGATTCATTAACGGTCATGATGTCTTTAGAGAAGACAGTGAAGTCAGCCAATTTTCCAGTTTCAATTGATCCCTTTATATTTTCTTCAAATGCACCATAGGCTGCATCCAAGGTGTATGAAATAAGAGCTTGCTCGCGAGTCATTCTCTCTTCAGGTTCAAAACCTCCTTCTGGTTCTCCTTTTAACGTTTTACGGCTAACCGAAGAATAAAAGCTTGCGATGGGGTTGATTGGCTCCACAGGCGCATCAGTCCCATTGATTATTTTGGTTCCAGATTTCAACAGTGACTGCCACATATAAGCACCTTCTTTGATTCTTTTTTCACCAAGTCTGTCGATTGCCCAAGGCCTGTCTGATGAAAGATGAATCGCTTGCATGGCCGGCATAACACCCATTTTTCCAAATCGAGGGATGTCATTGGGATGAAGATGTTGGGCATGTTCAATTCTAAAGCGATGATCTTTGACGTCTGGATTTTCGTTGAAGGCACTTTCATAACGATCTAAAACTTCACGATTAGCACGATCGCCAATGGCGTGAGAACAAACCTGAAAGCCTGACTTAAGTGCCTGACGTGAAATAGCCAGAACAGAATCCATTGAAATGGTAGCCATTCCAAAAAAAGCAGACCGGTCCGAATAGGACTCAAGTAACCAAGCTCCTCTTGACCCTAAAGCACCATCGCAAAAAAGTTTGATAGACCGAATGGTAAGCCAGTGTGTCGAATCTATTTCAGGACCATTCTTAATCCATTCATTTACCATGGATTTATCATCTCCGGCAAGCATCACATAAAGTCGCACTCCTAATGTACCATCTTGTTTGGCTTGCTTAAATAGTTCGATGTTTCTGCGAGTTGCACCCGCATCATGGAAACTGGTAATTCCGTTACGTAAACAAGCCTTCGTGGCAAGATCAATTGCCAGACGATCGCGATCATCATCGGCAGCAGGCATATATTTATAAATTAAACCGGTCGCCAGTTCATTAAAAATACCCGTTGGGTTTCCATTCTTATCCCTGATTATTTCGCCCCCTTCATTCGAAACTGCTTTTAGACTCTCTTTGGATAACTGGTTAACTCCTGCTATCTCCATGGCTTTTGCATTGACCTGAACGGCATGTCCGCTGGCATGCTCCAGAACGACAGGATTATTAGGGGATACCGCGCTGAGTCTCTCGTGCGTCTGAAATCCTTTCACCATGTTACCTGGCAAGGTGTCCCATTTTTCCTGATGCCACCCTCTTCCTAAAATCCATTGGCCCGGTTGAGCCTTTTCTGCCGCAATACGAACCATTTCTACTATTTCATCATAATTCCTTGCTTTCATTAAATCAAGATCTATTTCAAAATAACCCACACCAAAAAAATGCCCATGACCTTCAATAAAACCTGGTGTCATCGTGCGTCCCTCCAGATTAATGATTTGCGTTTTTTCATCCTTGAATTCTTCCACTCCAGACAAATTTCCCGCATAAACTATTGTATCGCCAACAACGGCTACCGCCTCCACTTGTGGATTGCCTTTATCTACCGTGTAAATCTTTCCTCCCAGAATAACCATATCGGCACGAGGTTTCTTTTCCGCACAAGAGAATAGTAACGACACCTGGAGTAACAGCAGTAATCTTTTCATCTTTAAGTTTTATTTAACAGATCTGCTTGAATGCAAACTATATTTAGCTGAAAATAATACCTTTTTTCTCTTTCAATAACAACTTTATGATGGGAGGCAGCAGAATTATCCGGTTATGCTATCTTCGCACTTAAACCTGCCACTGGCAGGCAGGCTATGAAGGAACGTGCCAAACTTTTTTTGCAGATCGGTCTATACTGGATCGTCTTTTTTATAGTCAGTCGGGTTGTATTCCTGCTTTATAACTTTAACCAAACATCTTCCCTTCATCTGATTGATATTCTTACACTCAACTTCCTTGGGTTGCGCATGGATTTGGCCATGGCAAGTTACTGGTTAATTCTGAGCGGCTTACTTCTTACTGTTTCAGTGCTTACTAACCAAAAAATCATTTACTATCTTAATAATAGTATTGTAACGGCTTTACTGATTCTCTCAACATGCCTTGTTGTGGCAGATCTCGAATTGTATAAACATTGGGGCTTCCGAATGGATACTACTCCACTATTGTATGCCGGTAGGGAAGGTATAGCCAGTATAAGTCCATGTAGTCTCGTTTTACTATTGATCGTATTTGGCACTCTTCTTATTTTGTTCCTCTGGATTTACTACACCTATATTTCAAAACAATTCCTTCGATTATATCCGATAAAACCAGGGTGGGCAGTTCCTATGTTTTTGGTTACAGGTGCCTTGTTTATACCTATCAGAAGCAGCTTCAGTGTAGCTCCACTGAATACAGGTGTCGTATATTTTCACAAGACGAAAACTTTTCCTAACCATGCCGGAATCAATGTGGTGTGGAATTTTTTCTACAGCGCATTTGACAAGCGACATGAATACTCAAACGATTTTTACAATTCGTCAGAATCAGATACACTGCTTAAGGAAATGGTTGCTACGAAGGGCCAAACCAAATCCTTGATCACTTCTGCCAGGCCGAATATCATACTGATTATTTTAGAAAGCTTCACCGCTAAAATCATCAAACCACTTGGCGGACTTGACAACGTCACACCCAACCTGAATAGGTTGGCTCACGAAGGCATCCTATTTGATAACTTCTATTCGAGTGGCGACCGCACTGACAAGGGAATTGTGGCTATCCTTAGTGGCTATCCTTCTCAACCCTTGACCTCTATACTCAAATATCCATCCAAAACAGAATCGCTCCCCCACCTCTCCAGGTTTGTTACATCACTTAACTACCATACTTCCTTTGTATATGGTGGCGATATCGGCTTTGCAAACATGGAATCATATATCAATAGCGCTGGGTTTAGTCATATCACCAACGATGATGACTTTGATGAAACCCTGGTTAATTCAAAGTGGGGCGTCCATGATCAATATGTTTTCGATCATGTATTAGCCGAATGCGATTCTGCTGTTACACCCTTCTTTAAGGTAATGCTTTCACTTAGCAGTCACGAACCATTTGATGTACCTATGATTCCTGTTTTCAAAGGAAATGATGACAGCTCATTATTTCTTAACTCCTGCTTGTATGCTGACAAGAGTCTTGGGAATTTTATTGAACAGGCCAAGCAAAAAACCTGGTGGAAAAATACATGGGTCATTATTACTGCTGATCATGGACACCGTCATCCCAATCAGCAAGAGTTAAAAGATAAAGAACGTTTTAAAATTCCAATGCTGTGGTTAGGCGGGGCCGTTTTAAAAAGAGATACAATAATCTCAACATTTGCCAGTCAAACCGATATTGCCAAAACCGTACTGGCACAATTAGGTCTATCGGGTGACGAATTTAAGTTTAGCAAAGACATTCTTTCAAAAAATGTGAGATCCTTTGCCACGTATGTTTTTCACAATGGCTATGGATACATTGATTCGCAAACAGAAAATATATACGATTTCGATTTAAAAGCATTTATCAAACAACAAGGTAATAATGACGATCTGAAATGGGGCAAGGCCTATATGCAAGCCTTATTTACAGACTATAATAAGCGCTGATGCCTACCGTCTGATCGGTTGTTGATTTAACACAGGACATGGTGTCAATACCCTTTTGAGGTAAGATTATTTCCTGTCAAAGAAATTTTAATTGTAAGTACGTCTTGCTTATTCTTTATGCTTATGAAAAAACTATTTCTTGCAATGATTATTGGATTATTCGTATCCATGTCTTCTCGTGCACAAAATGTTGGTTTATCCTTCTCCTATTTTATCCCAAAAAATGGATATTTCTCCACTCCCATTAGTCCTTTTTCGATAAGGGGAATTGGCGTTGACCTAAATCGGTTCATCGCATTGGAAACTGGTGCCTCCCTTTACAGAATGTCTGGATTAAATATGAAAGGACTTCCATTTGAATCGAAGGACCCACTGTTGGGTCCGAACTTTACCATCCTGGTTCCTGGAGAATTAGTATTTCAATTGAAAGGCAAGGGCATTGAACTCGATTTAAAAGGCGGTGGTTTTTTCTTTTATGGGTTCGCACAAAAGTTAGATTATGGAAATATCGACCGGGCGTTGAAAAAACTTGAAGGATGGGATGTTGCCAATTCAGATCTAACATACAGCAACCACCCGGGATTTGGCTATCTTTTTGGAGTTGAACTTACTTTTTATGTAACCGATCAATTTGGTATTTCACTAGAGACAAATTACTTATCAAGCCAGGCAAAATTTCCACTCACAGGTTCTTATACAGGTGGAACGCTGAACGGAACCAATCAAACGATTACTGCGGACTTTCAGGACGCCAAAATAGATTTTACTGGACTCGAGTTTTCGATTGGCCTGATCTTCACTGGTGGTAGTGGAAAACCAGGCGGTGGAAAAAACCGGAAAAGGTAGGCTTTAATGCATTGAAGATTCAAAGTTTCAGTTTCAACGTTGGGCAATTTTGAATCTTATATGAAAAAGTGCTATTCATTTTTAGTTTCCTCCACATTAAGATTATACTTTTTAAATAACTTATGGGAATCATCCAAAAACAATTTGAAAGCTCGTTTGTCAACCAAAGACAAATTCAAAATGGATGGCTCTGAATTTGCCCCTGTTCCCAAAGGCAGAGTTTCAAATTCAGTTGCAGGAAGAATGAAATATTTCTTATCCCTTCCTGGGGTCCGGTAAACCCATGCCAAATCATAGCTTGAGTTTTGAATGTGCGTTACAGAACTACTATCCGGTTGGGTGATTTTTTCAAGCTCCACTTGTAACATCACACCACCATCGGTATAACGCTTTCGCTGCCCGGAAACAAAATTGCCAAGCGAATAGGCTACCAATTGATCGGTATCTTGTCTCCACTCCATAGGCTGCACCACATGTGGATGTGATCCAACTACCAGTTTCGCTCCGTGCCTGAAGCAGAAATCCGCAAGATCTTTTTGAAACTTTGTTGGAAGACTTTGATACTCTGGTCCCCAATGCATAAAAACGATTACAGCATCCGGATGTAATCCTTTTGTGGTACTTAAATCTTTTTTGATCACGGCTGTATCAATCAGGTTAACCATATTCGGTCGCTCCACAGCTAATCCATTGGTCCCATATGAGTAATTGAGGACCGCCAATACAAAACCATTTTGATAAATCACCAATGGATAATCGTTCATCCTGTTTACAGTGTCAACGAATGTTCCCGTGTGAGAAATATGCAGGCTATCCAGCATCATTATCGTTCTCTCAAGGCCTTCACGCCCTCGATCTACAGAATGATTATTGGCAGTCACCAATATATCTACGCCAGCATTTTTAAGCGTAGCTGCTAATTCATCAGGCGCACTAAACTGCGGATAACCTTTGTGAGGAGGGCCAGCGAGTGTTACTTCAAGGTTTCCAATGGTGACATCAGCGGAATCCAAATAAGGCTTTATATATTGAAAACAGGAAGAGTAGTCGTACTCTTTTGTGAGCGTATCATACGCTGCTGCCATTTGAGAATCGTGTTGCATGATGTCACCAATAAACATGAGGGACAATCGCGTTGTGTCTTGACCATATACAACAGAAGCAGGAATAAAAAGCAAGCCGAAAAAATATCGTATCATATAGTAGACTGATCTATTTTTAGAATTTTTCCATCTGCAATGACAAAAATCTGATCATCTTTTTTCGGGGCTATCTTGGCTAGCCCTGTAAACGAACCAAAAGCCGGCATAATGCCTTGGCCCTTCCCAAAATAAAAACATGGCAAAGTTAAAGATTGTCTGCCCTTACCTAACAAGTGAACTCCCGGGTGAATATGACCTGCCATATTGTAATATTCATCTTCAGTAGTTTCAAGAGGCTCATGTGTGAAAACAAATGGCCCTATTTTCAATGCCCCTTCATGAACAAAAATCTTGTGCCGTTCATATTGGAGGTTGCTCATGATGTCATGATTTCCTTTTACTAATTCAAATTGGCACGAAGAAAAATGATGAAGGACCTGCCCCACTACTTCCCACTCTTCGTTGTAATGGCTATGAAATAAATCGCCCAGGAAAATTACTCTCTCAGGTTTTACACGGTTGAGCAGGTCAATAAGAAATTCTGAGTTTTGATCGTTCGCCTTTGAAGGAACTGGTATTCCGGACTTTCTAAAATGATTGATCTTCCCAAAATGCAAATCGGCAAGCACTAAAATTTTATGGGACATCAATGTCAATGCCTTTTCGGGAAGCATGGCTACCTGCTGTCCTTTTATTTCAATTTTCATGAATGACAAATGTATTGAACCTTTGGCAAACCTATTATTGATGTAGTATTTCCCAACGCATGATTAACCATAGCTATCGGAAGGGACTCTTCATCGAGCCCTTACAAAGCCCATCAAGTTGAAAACGGGTTAAGTGCAGTTTGCAAGCTGGTTTCCCCAGGTCATAGGAAGAAAATAATTAAAAAGCCATAAAACGGCTAAAAAACCACTTTTTTGGTCAGGCCGAATATTTATGGATGGGAGAGACAATTGCATCAAAGCAAGCCCATTTTCTCCTTTTAGACAGGTTTTCTAAAAAAACTTAAACTTTAAATCGTTGGCTCTCAAAGCGATGAATCTTTGAAATCAAATTGTTTATGTTAGCCGTTGTTCAGTGTCGATTTTATAATAATCTTGAGCTAATGTCATCGGCATTTGTTAGCAATGACATAACATTGAGTAGGGAATGGAACCTTACCTTTAAAGCCATTTTGGATTAAATCAACACTAATTTCTAATCATGTTCGAGTTAGAATTTTCCTACGCGGTCTTATTGGTGCTGTGCCTTGTTGCAGCATGTGGTTTCGAATTCGTTAACGGCTTTCACGACACGGCCAATGCCGTTGCCACTGTCATTTATACCAACTCATTAAAACCGTGGGTGGCGGTGGTCTGGTCAGGCTTTATGAATTCCCTGGGTGTATTTTTAGGTGGCATAACCGTGGCGATGGGCATCGTCAATTTACTTCCTGTCGAATCATTGATCGATCAAGACCTCGCACATAGCATAGCCATGGTTGGCGCACTTTTGATCAGCGCCATTGTGTGGAATCTCTTCACCTGGTACCTCGGCATCCCTTGTTCCAGTTCTCATACGCTCATTGGCTCAATCCTCGGTGTCGGCATTGCTTACTCACTACTGCCAAGTGCAGGAGGTGTAGCCGTGAACTGGGGTCAGGCTCAGAAAATTGGCGCATCACTGCTTATCTCACCTCTTTTTGGCTTTTCTATGGTGATCATCCTAATGTTCTTACTTCGCAATGCCACAAAAGATAATCCTACAGGTGACGACCTTTTCAAAGAACCAAAAAAAAATACCCCTCCTCCACCATGGATCAGGGCAATACTTCTGCTCACCTGTACTGGTGTTAGTTTCTTTCATGGACAAAATGATGGTCAAAAAGGAGTAGGATTGGTCATGCTGATTTTAATTGGAATCGTTCCCGGCTATTTCGCCTTAAATGCAAATGTGGAGACAGCCAACATGATAGATCCCTTAAAGAAAATTGAACTGATTGTCGCTTCCATTGATCCTACTACGTTAGCGGAATCGGATCGTAAAAAATTAACTGAATCCATTGCCATGAATCAACGGCTTCAGGCAAATTTTTCAACTAACGAAAGCGTTGAGAAAATCAAAAAAGAGGATCGCTTTGTGGTCAGAAAAGATTTGCTTGTGATGAATCGCAACCTAAGTGACCTGATGAAAAAAGAAGAGGCCCGTGTAAGTGAGTTCGATAAAAAAAACCTGAAAGACAATTTAAAAAAACTGACAAAAGCAACTGACTATGCACCGGGTTGGGTCATTTTTATGATTTCAATTTCATTAGGCCTGGGAACTATGATTGGCTGGAAAAGAATTGTAAAAACGATTGGAGAGAAAATTGGCAAACAACATCTCACGTATGCTCAAGGCGCCAGTGCCGAGTTGGTGGCTGCCAGCACTATTGGGCTCTCTAGTTATTTTGGATGGCCTGTAAGTACAACGCATGTGCTCTCCTCTGGAATTGCAGGCAGCATGGTGGCAAGCAAGGGCATCAAAAATTTACAACCCGATACAGTTCGGAATATTTTAATTGCCTGGTTATTGACCTTACCGGTGGTCATGATTCTATCAGGCAGCTTGTTCCTTTTGTTTAGAAATATTTTTTAGACGAAAATAATCATCACATGCTTACCGCACGTCTCTCGAAGAAACAGAGTTGGTCGTGTTATCAGCATGCGAAACAGGTTTGGGCACTATTAAAAATGGAGAAGGTGTTTTCTGGCTACAACGTGCATTTCTCGTAGCTGGCGCAAAGACAATCATCATGAGCTTGTGGAATGTAGATGACCAAGCCACACAAATGCTCATAAATAATTTTTATGGCAACTGGCTGAAGGGAATGGATAAACATGAGTCTTTCTTGCTGGCACAACAGGACTTGCGAAAAAAATATCCCGAACCTTTTTATTGGGGTGCGTTCATTATGATGGGGGAATAAAGAGATGATTCTAGGTTCTAGATGTTATGTGCTAGTATCGAGAATCAAGAATCCAACTTCACCATCATCTTCTTAATCCTGTCTTCCAGCTTTTCGGAACTGAGTTTTTCACGTAGACGGTCTACCATAATCGGAAAGGAAAATGGAGTGGGCCGTTCCGGTTCGCGAATTATAATCTTTTGACTGGAAATCCTTTCCAGGGCTTTGCGCAAGCGGGCTTCCTCCAATTGAAAATCCATCACTTCCTCAAAAGCCTGAAGCAATAGTAAGTTATGTGATTCGTAGTCGTGAAATACATTGAAGAATAATTGAGAAGAAGACTGGATGTGCTTGTCCTTTATCTTTGATCCTGGGAAACCTTTGAACACCAACCCTGAAATAGCTGCGATGTCGCGAAATTTTCTGCGGGCCATTTCTGTAGAGTTAATGCTGGACTGAATATCTTTCAAAAGATTTTCCGAACTCAATATGTCTGTTTCGATTGCCTCGTAAATAGGGATCTCCACATCTGAAAGCAATTCAAAACCATAATCATTCATGGCTATCGAAAAGGTAATGGGCTGGATTTGGGAAATGCGATATGCCAGCAAAGCCGCCATACCTTCGTGTACATTTCGTCCTTCAAACGGATAAATTAAAACATGAAATCCATCTGTTGTCTGCAGGTATTCAATCAAGAGCTCATTTTTCGATGGAAGGTGAGAAAGTGATTTCTGCAAATCCATTAACGGCCTGATGAATTTCATCTCTTCATCCTTCTCTTTATCATTCGCTGCTTCGTCAATTTTTAACCGGACCATTTCACTCATCTGCGAAGACAGTGGCATCCTTCCCCCTTGCCAGGAAGGGACTTTGCCCGACTTGCGTAACGTCTTGCGCACCTGTACTTCCATTTCCTTTATCCGAACTAATTCCAGACTGCGGCCTGCAAACCAAAACACATCGCCTGGATTGAGCCTCGAAATAAATCCTTCTTCGATGGTACCCAAATATTTTCCGGTCACATACTTCACAAAAAGTGAAGTGTCACCTACAATCGTTCCGATTGAAAGCTTATGCCGGAAAGCGATCCGCTTATTTTCAACTTTATACACGCCATTATCTATTATTACTTTTCGGTATTCATCATATGCCGTAAGCGAAGACCCCCCGGTGGTAATGAACTGAAGTAACCATCCCCACTCCTCTTCGGTAACACTCGAAAAACTAAATGTACTTTTCACTTCTTTGTAAATTTCTGCTGGATGAAAGCCATCTGAGACTGCCAGTGTAATCAGATATTGAATCAATACATCAAAAGAGCGCGCATACGGAAATCGCTCTTCTACCACTTTACGGTTGATGGCTTCACGCAAGGCTGCAGCTTCTGTCAATTCAAGTGTGTGCGTAGGCAGGAAATAGATTTTACTGACAGCACCCGGCTGGTGACCACTGCGTCCGGCACGTTGAAGAAAACGAGCAACTCCTTTTGGGCTGCCTACCTGAATAATTGTTTCAACCGGACGGAAGTCAACACCCAAATCAAGACTAGATGTGCAAACTACAGCTTTCAGTTTTCCTTTGTGAAGTTGATCTTCCACCCAGTCCCGCAGGTCTTTGCTGATAGAGCCATGGTGCATGGCTATTAATCCTGAAAGTTCAGGAGCAACATCAAGCATTTTTTGATACCAGATTTCTGCAAAAGAACGGGTGTTCGTAAATATAAGTGTGCTTGTGCTCTGCTTCACAATAGGAATGACTTTATGCAATAAGCGTATTCCCAGATGGCCAGCCCACGGCATACGCTCTAAGGCATCCGGAAAAACAGAAAGAATTTCAACTTTCTTTTCAAGGTTAGCACGAATGACATTGTACTTTCCTTTTTGATAGTCGCTACCTAGCAACACCTGTAATGCCTGATCCATGTTGCCCATGGTAGCTGAAATACCCCATATCTTTAGCTTAGCCGCTATCGTTTTTAATCTCGACAGTGCTAATTCCATTTGAACACCGCGCTTCGATCCCATTAGCTCGTGCCATTCATCCACGATAATGCACTTCACATCTTTGAAATAGTCCGGGTAATTCTTCTGAGACAATAGCATGTGCAGACTCTCTGGGGTAGTGATTAAAAACTCTGGTGGTTTCTCTTTCTGCTTTACCCGTTGCCTCGCGGAAGTATCGCCAGTTCTCACTCCTACCCGCCAAGGTATTCCCAATCCCTCAATAGCTTGTTTGGCAGAAAATTCTATCTCCTTACTTAGTGCCCTAATAGGCGTTATCCAAATTACCTGTAATCCCGAATGCCGTTTGGACTTAGCGCCCCCTTTGTGCCGCATAAACTCAAGTAACACAGGGACAAGAAGTGAATACGTTTTTCCGCTTCCGGTTGGCGCATTTACTAACCCATTATATCCATCAAGATAACTTTTCCAGGTGTCCCGCTGAAATTCAAAAGGCGTCCAGTCCATTTCCCTAAACCAGTCTAGGGCTGGCTTAACCTCTGGATCATGTATATCATGACTATTTTTTTTGCTCACAAAAAAAATTAAACTTTAGCGTGAAAGTTAGAACATTGTTTCGATTTGCTTGTTTGGAAAGGGAAATGCTTACGGCCTTGCCAACACAATTTTACAAACGGCAAATCTTAAGCCCTCCATTGTAAACAAAAAGGTTAAGAACCTGTTTTATGCAGGACAGCTGACAGTACCAGGGCCGGGTGTACCGCTTTCCATCATTTCAGGACAGGTAGTTACGGAAGAGCTTATTAAAAGACACATTCTCAAAGAACATGAAAATTAATAATGCATAGCTTTGTTAACATGACGTGGTGAAAATGACTCAAAAAGAACTTTTCGAAGAGGTATCCATCAGGTGTAGCCGGCTGACAACAAAGGCCTATAGTACCTCATTTTCACTTGGAATCCGTTGCCTCGAAAAAGAATTGCGCGACCATATTTATTCTATTTACGGGTTCGTTCGTTTTGCCGATGAAATCGTAGACACCTTTCACAACTACAATACGGCCGACTTATTTATCCGATTTAAGGACGAAACGTATCGTTCCTTTGAAGAAGGAATAAGTCTCAACCCAATTCTTAATAGTTTCCAGTCCGCTGTCAATAAGTACAAAATCGAGTCAGAACTTATTCAAAACACACCCTCTGATCGTGTATTGAAATCGCGTATCAGTATTCGCAAGCGGCATAAGGCAAGACTCCTCGCCTATTCCTTTTTGAAACATCAACTTAACATGTTGTGATGGAACACGTAATCCTGGTCGATGAGCATGATAACTCCATTGGTACCATGGAGAAATTAGAGGCGCATCAAAAAGGATTTTTACATCGGGCCTTTTCTATCCTTTTGTTCAACTCAAAAGGAGAGCTTCTTTTACAAAAAAGGGCCACTTCAAAGTATCACAGCGGAGGCTTGTGGACAAATACCTGTTGTAGTCATCCATTGCCAGGTGAGTCCATAGAAAAAGCAACACGCAGAAAACTTAAACAGGAAATGGGAATCGATGTTCAGCTATCGTTCGCTTATAAATTTATCTATAAGGCAAATTTGGACAAAGGCCTGGTGGAGCATGAATGTGATCATGTTTTCATTGGCACTTTTGACGGAACGCCAATGATCAACCGCGAAGAAGTAGAAGATTGGAAGTTCAACGACTTGAATTCCCTACGTGCTGATATCAGGAAAAACCCGGAAGCATACACCTTCTGGTTTAAAGAAATTCTAAATCAGAAAGAATTAGCAGACTTTGGATTTTAATATTTTAACTACCTAAAAACAAAAGAGACCTTATTGAAAGGCCTCTTTTCACCTGGGAAATAATGAAGATTAGAATTTATACTGCATACGAATGGTAAAGACATTATCGCCTAAATTTTTCGTGTATCCATTAATGTTCGTACTCTCATTTGTTACCATATTGTAGCAGAACATGAATAACAGGTTTGCATCATAGTAATAGTTATATCCCATACCGAGTGCTGTATATTTTACATCCGCAGGACCAATTCCGAAATTATTGGAGCTTAATTCAGAACTTGATAACTTATCGTTAGGATCATACCACTCATACTTAAGGACTAATTCGTGCTTAGTTTGACCTAATCTTTGGATTAAATAAGCATATGAACCATTGAAATCTCTCAAATAGGCTGCCTTCTTGGCTGGCAATGCAGAAGCACTTCTGGAACTATTATCAACACCCGGTTGTATTCCGAAAATATATTCCCCTCTGAGGGTGGTTTTACCCAAAATGGATTTCACGCTGAAAAATAGTTCCGTTCCCACATACTTACGTGAAGCCGATTTTCCTTTAAAGGTTTGACTGGTTGTATCGGCTGCCACATATGAGTTTCCATCTAGTTCATATAAAATATTGCTCCTGTTTACAATTCCACCATTGTAATGAGACAAGCCTATTCCATATCGGTATCTCTCATCCTTTGAATTTCTATAATAACTTAATCTGCCAATGAAATCCTTAAAACCATCAAATTCATTCACACCATCGTTAACAAAAGCACCGGTTGAAGCAATTGAAGAATTTGTGCCCGGTACAGCAATTCCTTGTCCATTATAAAAACCTGCATCTATTTTCAATCCATAGAATTTTTTATCCACACTGGGTTCAAAGGTGATTTTTGCACCTAGGTCACGCTCATTAGGCATTAATATCTGTGAATATCTTGAACGTTCAGGAGACTCACGAACGGAAGAAGATTGTTCGATTTCAAATCCGAAAGGTCTGTTCATGACCCCTGCCGTTAATGAAATGGACTTTGTCCACGGGTCAGTAACTTTTCCAAATATTTCAACGAGGTTAACACCGCGCTCCGTGCCATTTAGTTGAAACACAAATTGACTCAATTTCTGAGTGTAGGTGAATTTTACACGACCGCGCCTGATCATAAATCGCTGATCAGAATTGGAGGCAAAATCGCCACCATCTAAGTTTGCTGCCCCTTTTTCTTCAGCCCATTGATACTGGGCCTGAATCCATCCTGTTATTTTAATTCTCTTTAATACCTCTACAGTCTTATTTAACTCTGAAACAGCTTGTTTTAATGAGTCATTCGACTGTGATTGTGCTCGGACTTGCACTCCAAATAAGGATGCGGTTGCCAAGCATAATACAAATTGGAAATTCTTACGTTTTAACATTTTTTTATTTCTTTAATCAATTACAAAATTGTTAAGTTAGTATTAAGAATTCGAAAATTCACAAATCTGATACATCAAAAATCTGCGTTTTATGGTGCATTGAACAAAATTGAGTCCCTCTTGCTTAGATGTATATGTTCTCTTTCTTTAAATCCAACCCGATCAAAAAACTTGAATTACAGCGTAAAAAGCTTCTGGGGGAGGCAATGAACATTCAGCGCTCTGGCGACTTAAGGCTTTACGCAGTAAAAATGGAAGCAATCGATAAACTTGAAAAGGAGTTAGATGCCCTTCAATCTTCCACAAGCTGAAAAGCTCATCACAAAAAGCACGACTTTATTTTGGTTTAGACGCGATCTGCGCCTACAAGACAATACCGGTCTTTATTACGCATTAAAAGAAAACGAAGAAATACTTCCTCTTTTTATTTTTGATAGTGAAATCCTTGATAAGCTGGAAGACAAAGCTGACTTGCGGGTAGCCTTTATTCATCAATCGCTTACGCTAATGCAAAAGCAATTGGTCGAAATGGGTAGTTCATTATTGGTACTGCATGGCAATCCAGTCGAAATTTTTAAAGAATTAAATCCAAAAGCAGTTTATACCAATCACGACTACGAACCCTACGCGCGAAAACGTGATGAGACGTTCATAAAATCCTGATTAACAAAGGATCAGAACTAAAAACATTTAAAGGTCAGGTAATTTTTGAAAAATCTGAAATTTCAAAAGATGACGAAAAACCCTATACGATTTTCACTCCTTACAGTCGAAAGTGGAAACTTTGTGCTGCAACATAAAAATGAAGTTGTTCCTATTGAAGTAAAGGCCGAGGAAAATCTTAAAGCAAATTTAAAATTAAAACCGCAATAAGGACTTCCATGAATAAATTTAGAGTGGAGGGATGGTTGACGAATATTCCTTTGTAGGCGATAGAAGGAATTGCGGAGCGGGCGCAAACAAAAACCCGCATCAATAGAAGAACACCTCATCGACAAAAAACCAGCCGTTCTTGCCTTTTCCAGAATGCCATCCAGGCAGTTTACTAATCGGCTTTGCTATAATCTTATAGACTGTATAATTCAGTTTCGAATCCAGGATGATCTCCAACGCTTCAATTCGTTGTGACCTATAGTCTTTAAGCAATTCAGACTTCCAAGTCTTTATTCGCTTTAGCTGCTTGCTGTTCTGGCCAGCCCATACTTCCATCTCTGTTGGCGGAAAAATATAGCCACCTATATTTTCTCCATTACTTATAACGATCTTATTAATGGATGGAGGAGCGCTGCCAAAGCTAAATTCGGCAATAAAGACATTATCTCTATATCCAAGCCAGGAGGACTCTCTGAAGCTATCAACATAACCCTTTCGACCATCCGTTAATGTCTTGGCTCCCTCACCTGGATATTGTTTATCCGGGGGAGTTAACAAATAGGAAGACTCAGGTTTATGCCCCTCCACGAAGCAAATAACTTCAAACACTTCACTACAATACCATCCTTCCTTGCAGGCCATTGCATTTATCCTAATAGTAGAATTAAAACTCATCGCAGTTTCATACGTGGTTGAAGAAATACTGTCTGGTTTGGATCCATCCAATGTGTATCGAATGGTTACTCCTGGCATAGTGTGTTTCAGTATCACCTTGTCACCCTTCTTCACAATTCCTTCATTCACTAAAACAGGTTTTGTCAACCGTAGCACTTTGTCATCAATAAACTGACTGGTGGCGATAACGACCTTAGGATAATCCTTGGCAAGCTTTTGTTTCTCCTCTTCCGTAATTTTTGTATTCCAAATAAATAGTTCGGATAATAACGGAAGCTCCATCACACTCTTTACGTCTTCCATCTTTACATCTGTACCAGCAAGCGAAAGTGAAGTCAGATTTTTTAAGGACGCAATAGAGCTAAGCCCCGTGCCTTTAATCTCTGTAAAGTTTAAATTTAATTTCTCCAGATTTTTGAAATTACCTACGGTGGCAAGATCATTATCTGTCACGGGCATCTTGGAAAGATTTAAGACAACCAATTGATCCTGTACTTCTTTCAACTCTTCGAGAGCCGTATTTTGAAATGATTTCTTTACAAAAAAATCTGCTTGCAACGCTGCACTGTTTTGATACAAAGGAAATACGGATCGGAAAGGTGTATTTAAACTTTCAATTGTCTTTTCAGATGCGCCTGAGAATGCATAGTGCTTCTCTTCCACTGGCTGGCTTATGGTATTAAATATGGCAATTGCCATCACTTTCAAAGTATCATCATCTGGTAAGTCGGTGAGTTTTTCATTGAAATCAGCGCCTGCTTTTATCCAATATTCGAGTAAACTAATTTCTTGCTTCGAAAGTTGTGTCTTACCATCAGGCGGCATATGATCATCGTCATCTAAAGGAAGATGTATGTATTTGATCATCCTACTCTCATTAGGTTTACCCACTATCCATTCCACTCCTTCCTTTCCTCCTTTTTGGAATTTAGGAATAGAGGTCATGACCAATTTCCCTTTCGCCTTCGCTTCGTTATGGCATGAAATGCATTTTTTTTCAAGAATTGGATATACGGCTTTCCTATACAGGGAAGCATCCGCTGGAATATCTTCTGAAGAACTTACTAACGGTGCAAAAACATAATTTTCGCCATGCGTTAAGGTTCCACCCGTATGACCTACAAATAAAACTAAACCAATTGCTGCTATCGCCAAAGCAAAAAACTCAACTCTTTTCTTTTCATAACGACCAAATGCCAATACCAATACGTAGCACAAAACGCTTAGCACCGCGCCACTTATCTTATGTTGTGTCAATGCATCTGGGCCATAATCACCTTGACGGGAAAGAAAGAAACCAAATAAAGCGGTGATGGAAGCAGTGACAGAAGTAAGCAGCAATACAATTACCGTAATTTTTCTATATGCTCTCTTCTTAAATTCATTTTGAATAATTAATAAAATCGCAAAAAAGGCAAGCAGACCAATTGGTAAATGAAGCAGGACAGGATGAAGGCGTCCCGCAACTTGCAACCAAACCGGGAGTTCAACATGACTTTCAAAGACTAAAAGAAAAAGCAGAAGTACCTGTAGGAAGAAGATGAAATTAAGAAGGATACTTTTTGTTTTCTGCATGCAGTTGATTTTAATCTCACATCAGGCCAAAATTCCATTCACTACTTTCCCGGCCACATCGGTAAGTCTGTAACGTCTGCCTAAATGTTTGAAGTTTAGCTGCTCATGGTTTAGCCCCATCAAGTGCAAAACAGTGGCATGAAAATCATTCACATGAACAGGATCTTTAATAATGTTATATCCAAATTCATCTGATTCTCCATACACCGTTCCAGGTTTTATGCCACCACCCGCCATCCATATGGTATAACATCTCGGATGATGATCCCGACCATAGTTATCTTTTGACAAATCACCCTGACAATAATTGGTTCTTCCGAACTCTCCACCCCAAATCACCAATGTTTCATCCAATAAACCACGTTGCTTTAAATCCATTACTAATGCAGCCGTTGCACGATCAACATCTTGTGCTTGCAACGGCATCTCCCCTACCATGTTTCCGTGCTGATCCCAGCCTTGATGATAGAGTTGTACAAAGCGAACACCTGCTTCGGAAAGTCGTCTGGCCATTAAACAATTTGCGGCATAGGTTCCAGGAACTAAACAATCGGCTCCATACATTTTAATAATGTTATCTGGTTCTTTAGATAGATCGGTAAGTTCTGGAACTGCTGTTTGCATGCGGTATGCCATTTCATATTGCAGAACACGTGTTTGAATTTCCGGATCGCCAAATTCCTGATAGTTCAATTGATTCAATTGTGCAAGATTATCCAACATCTTCCGGCTATCTTCCCGATCCCGACCTTGCGGATCTTTCAAGTATAAAACGCCCTCTTCGCTCTTGCTGAATTGTACACCCTGATGGATGCTATCCAAAAAACCATTGGACCATAACTTGGAATAAACTCCCTGACCATTTCCCCGTCCACGAGAAAGTAAAACACTAAATGCCGGAAGGTTCTTATTCTCGCTTCCTAATCCATAACTCATCCAGGCTCCCATACTGGGGCGATTACCTTGCTGTGCACCTGTCTGCATAAATGTGAGTGCGGGATCATGATTGATCGCTTCCGTATGCATTGACTTTACGAAACAAATATCATCTACGATGCTGGCAATGTTTGGAAACATTTCACTTACCCAAGCACCAGATTTACCGTATTGTTGAAACTTAAAATGAGAACCAATTAATGGAAACTTTTTCTGATCAGCGGTCATGCCGGTTAAGCGCTGTCCCATTCGTATGGATTCGGGTAATTCTTCGCCAGCCATCTTATTCAGCAATGGTTTATAATCAAAACTTTCCAGCTGAGATGGTGCGCCATTCTGAAATAAGTAGATAATACGTTTAGCTTTTGGAGCAAAATGTGGAATACCAATTGTAGGTGCTGCTTCTTCACTTCCACCGTTGAATAAATCCGGTATAAGTAATGAACCCAAGGCTACCGATCCAAAGCCAAGGCCTAACTTTCCTAGAAAATGCTTGCGTGTAATGTGCGCTGCCTGTTTTAAGAATTCATTTTCCATATAACTGATTAGGTCTTGGTTATCGCCTCTTCCATATTGTACAATGTGTGAATAACCTGCATAAGCGCAGCCAGAGATTTAACATCCTTGATGGATTCGTGTGGATATTCTCCTGCATTAAGCAACTGCTTTGCCTTATCGGAATCTTTTCCAAACATCAACTCCGTTTCTGAATAATAGGTCAACAATAGTTTAAGTTCTTGCTCCTTGGGTTGCCGACAGAGAATGGTGCGGAAAGCTTTAACAATATTAATTTCCGGACTCTTATTTCCTTTCATCAGCCGCTCCGCAAAAACCCGTGAAGACTCTTGAACAGTTGGATCATTTAATAATACTAGTGCCTGAAGTGGTGTGTTCGTTCTTAATCGCTTCACTTCACATTGATCGCGGCTACTTCCGTCAAACACAAGCATGCCTGGAGGAGGAACGGTACGCTTGATAAAATTATAAAGGCCTCTGCGATACAAATCATTTCCGTGATCCTGAACGTAACGCGAAAGCCCTCTTCCGGAAGTAGCTGCCTCCCAAATGCCAGCGGGTTGATAAACTTTCATGCTAGGTCCACCTATTTCACCAACAAGCAAACCACTACTTGCCAAAGCCAGATCACGAACTGTTTCGGCTGTCATTCTTACCCGTGGGCCGCGTGACAATAAGATATTTTCCGGGTCCCATGCTAATTTCTCCTGCGGGACAATCGAAGACTGACGATAAGTAGAGGTCATAACCAATTGTTTTACAAGACGCTTAATGTCCCAACCGCTGTCTATAAAATCTAATGCCAACCAATCCAACAATTCGGGGTGAGAAGGCATATCACCTTGCATGCCAAAATCGCCCGAACTTTTTACAAGGCCACGCCCAAAAAACTCTTGCCACATCCTGTTTACAAATACTCTGGAAGTCATCGGATTCTTCTTATCAAACAACCATTTCGCAAGACCAAGTCTATTAGTTCCATACTGCAATGAATCAAATGGAAAAATTGCCTCGGGCAAGCCAATGGTCACCTCATCACCATGAGCATCGTATGCTCCACGTGTAAGAATATAAGTAGATCTCCGCTTCACTGAATCTTTCATCACCATTACTTCCACTGGTGTTGTGTCCTTTTTATTAATAAAAGAGAGAATGCTGTTTACTTCTTCAGAAGTGATCTTAATCTTTGGGGGATCCGCAAGAGAATTTAGCGAGATATCGCCAACCAATCCCTTCTCTGGCACCTGATTGAAAAATGCAAAGGTGCTGTAATATGCTTTTTGAGAAATCGGATCATACTTGTGGTCGTGGCAATGGGCGCACTCAAATGTAAGCGCCAGAAAGGCTTTACCGAAAGTGTTGGTGCGATCGGTAACATATTCAACTCGATATTCTTCCTGAACAACACCACCTTCTTGTGTGATCTTATGATTACGATTAAAACCCGTAGCAAGAAGCTGCTCTTTGGTAGGATTAGGTAACAAATCACCGGCTAGTTGCCACGTGACAAACTGATCATAACTATAGTTTTTATTAAAGGCATGAATCACCCAATCCCGCCAAGGCCACATGGTGCGCAAACCATCATCCTGGTAACCGTGCGTGTCGGCATATCGCGAAATGTCCATCCAGTAAACCGCCATCTTTTCGCCATACTGCGGCATAGCCATTAATTTATCTACCATCTTTTCATAAGCCTTATCGGAATTATCATTTAGAAATTCATCCTGAAGACTTAAAGATGGCGGCAAGCCAGTGATATCAAAACTCAATCGCTTCAATAAATGCTCTCTATCCGCTTCAAGATTTGGTGCAAAGTCAGCCTCTTCTTGCTTCGCCAAAACGAACTTATCAATATCATTTGCTGGCCATTCTTCCTGATCTACTTTGGGAATTTGAGGCATCGTGGGTGAAATAAAGGCCCAATGTTTTTTATAAGTCGCTCCTTGATTAATCCATTTCTTAATGATTTCAATTTCATCTTCATTGAGCTTCAAATTGGAAGTTGGTGGAGGCATTAAGATAGAAGTATCCCTGGATGAGATTCGAAGGTAAACCTCCGATTTATCTGCACTTCCAGGGACAATAACATGAGCTAATGGATTGTCCTTCAAGGCTGCCAATGCTCCTTCTCTTATATCAAGCCTCAAATTCGATTTTCGTTGATTAGCATCCGGGCCATGGCACTTAAAGCACCGATCTGACAATATTGGCCGTATATGAAGATTAAAATCAACAGAATCACTTGAACCAGCGATTTGTCCGGATTTTTGGCATGATAAACTGAACAGAGATACTGTGATATAGCCAAATGCAAAAAGAACTCTCAAAATTCTCATAACGGAATATAGCGAGTGCTAAAGTTGCAGAATTTGATGAACTTTTAAAACCCTTTTTATACCTGTGCAAAATGAACCTCCCGGTCAGTCTGGTCTATGGCCATGAATTTATTTCAGCAACGGTTTAGTAGTTGAAATATAGTTGGGATCCGGTGCTTATGCGGTAAACAGAATGTGGATTTTTGGCGTCCATCAGAAAATAGGAGCAGCCTGTTTTTGCCAGTATTGAAAGATTTATAAACACCATTTCCTACAGCATGTGCTGGACGAGTCAAAAAGTTTCGCCAGTACCAGCCCAAACTTGCTTTGGGTTGGAAGGCACAATAGCCAACACCCAATCTACAAGTCTCGACTGTATTTTGACAAACTTATGCTGACGAGATGATGTTGGATAATCTGTCATGGTGTCCAACATCTTTCTTACTCATATCGCAAAGAATCAATAGGGTTGGAGGAAGCAGCCCTCACCGATTGATAGCTGACTGTAATCCATGCTATAACGATCGCTGCAAGTCCGCTCACAACAAATACAAATGGGTTAATTGGGATCCGGTAAGCAAAACCCTGCAACCAGATATCCGAAATATACCACGCTATACCGGCTGCAGGAACGAACGCAAGGATCACAAGTCTTGTAAATTCTTTTGAAAGTAAAATAGTCAAGCTAAAAACAGAAGCGCCCATGGATTTCCGAATGCCTACTTCCTTTGTGCGTTGCTCAGTAGTAAATGACGCTAACGCGAACAATCCAAGGGAGGCTATAAATATTGCCAACGCAGAGAATACCGAAAAGATTTGCCCCATCCGTTGCTCTGCCCGGAACAGTCGATCAAAATTCTCATCCATAAAAGTATACTCAAATGGTGCATCGGCCGCATGTTGCTTCCATTGTTTCTCCACGTTTTGAACCATTGTTGAGGCACCGCCATCATACCTGATCAGTAGGTTATCCGCATTCTGGGTAAGCAAAATAGCCAACGGTCTTACCTGGGTTTTAAAGGATTCAAAATTGAAGTTCTTGATGACTCCAATTACCTTGTATTTCTTAAATTCAGGTCCATTGTCGTTATAAAGAATTTCTTCACCAACAGGATTTTCAAAATTAAATTCTTTTGTGGCCGCTTCGTTGATAAGTATACTCAAAGAATCAGAGGGGTAATCCCTGGAAAAATACCGACCCTCTTTTAGTTCAAACTTAAGGACATCCTGGTGATCATAATCGGCATAGTAAACACCCATAATATGATCTTGCTCCGACCCAGTTGTTTTAAAAATGGTAGTATTATTTACACCTGGAAATGAATTGTTGGTATAGCTTAATTTTATAACCCCGCTTTGCTGAGCAAGTGAATTCCGGAATGCTTCTTTATTGTTTCCTAGTCGGTTGGTATTATCAACTATCAGAATGTTGTTTTTGTCAATGCCCAGGTTCTTTTCCTGCATAAACCGGACTTGCTGATAGACCACCACCGTAAAAATGATCAGGAAAATTGAAATGGCAAATTGAAATACGACTAAGAAACTGCGAATGCCTTTGCTCTTCATGCCAGCACGTACTTTGCCTTTTAATACTTCGACTGCGCTAAATGAGGTCAAATAAAATGCAGGATAGCTACCCGCTACCATTCCCACAAAAAGTGTTAAAGCGATAATACCTCCTATAAACACCGGATCCATAAACATGTCCATTCCTAATTCTTTTCCCGACAAGAGATTAAAATATGGAAGCAGGAAATAACATGCCACCAGCGACAAGATAATAGACGTCAAACTATATAACATTGATTCTGATAAAAATTGGCCAATCATTTGCCCACGGAGTGAACCCATTGCTTTTCGTAACCCCACTTCTTTAGAACGTCCTGCAGAGCGGGCAGTGGAAAGATTCATAAAATTGATGCAGGCAATAACAATGATAAACACACCAATACCTCCAAAAAAGTAGACGTACGTGATGTTGCCACCCGGATCTATATCGCCTTGTGAAGTAGAGTGCAAATGGATGTCTTTGATATTGGTTGCATAAAAACCATACGCCCCGCCTGATTCCTTCATCGCTTTAAGCGAGGTACCCATAAACTTTTCAACTTCAGGGCCTACATATTTTTCTACCAATCCTTCGAATTTTTTCTCAACGGCCTTTGCCGATGTGTTGGGCTGTGTTTTGAAATAACTATACATGAAATTATTTAGCCAAATACCCTGTTTCAACCTGTCTGTTGATTCAGCAGATACCAGGATATTGTAACTGAAATGAGAGTTCCCCGGAGAATTCTCCGCCAGGCCTGTTACTTTATAGGATTTTTTATCATCACCCACTACCAGCAGTTTCCCAATTGGATTCTCATCTCCAAAATATTTTTTTGCAATGCTTTCTGTCAGTACCAGCGTATTAGGTTCTTTCAGCGCAGTCTTAATATCGCCTTCTCTTAACTTATAGCTAAAAAATTCGAAGAAGTTTGAATCCACAAAATATACCTTCTCTTCCGTAAAAGCCTTGTCCCCGTTACGGAACACCGTTTGATACATCTGTGCAATCCTGGTGGCCTCTGCAACTTCAGGAATATCAGCAACCATGGCGGCAGCCAGAGGCGGACATGTGTTGGCTACATATAAATCCTGACCACCGATCTTCCCGTGCAAATCAACCTGGTAAATCCGTTCAGCATCTGCATGAAATTTATCATAACTGAGCTCATGCGTCACATAAAGGATAATCATCAGGCAAGACGTGATCCCAATGGTCATCCCCAGAATGTTGATCGTTGAGAAAAACTTGTATTTCAGAATATTGCGAATGGCAATTTTGAAGTAGTTTTGAAGCATACAATAAATGTTTATTAATTAGAGAAAATAGCACTACCACACCCTTGAATTAAGGTCGATATGTTTCTCACCAGTTTATGTTTAGGATTTGCTTCTTAGACGTTTGTCGGATCCGTATTGTTACAGTCACTATCTATTATTATTGAAATAAAATCATTCATCCCGAAGCGTCTTTGTTGGATTTAACGAAGCCGTGCTCACTGTTTTATAACCAACAGACAGAATGGCGATCGCAACCATCGCCACGACTGAAATCGCAAGGCTGACAAAACCAAGTTTCAAATAGTATTCCCAAATGGAATCCATCAGCCAGTTGGTCGCTAAATAGCCGAGTGCACTTCCAATAAGAGTGGCTACACCTAGGTTGATAATGAATTCCTTGTTAATTACTCCGGCAATGTTAGAAATGGAAGCTCCAAGCACCTTTCGTACTCCGATTTCTTTCATTCTCTTCACAATGCTGAGGGACACAAGAGTAAACAGGCCAATTCCTGTCATCAGTGCTGCAAAAAAACCAAGGAAGCCAAACATGATTACCACATTCTTGTTGATATCATTGGTCTCCTGCAGCTCCTGATCAATCATCTGACCGTTGTATTGTGTATTTGGAAATATCTCCTTCCATTTCTTTTCCATGAATATATTCACGTCAGCGATTTTCTCAGGGTCCATTTTGACGACAAGTTGCTGGTATCTATCTGGTGAGGTGTACCGAATGATCAACGGTTGAATGGGCGCCCACAAAGCTCTTGCATAAACATTTTTAACAACACCCACCACAAATAACTGGACGGTATCCATCCACACCAATCGTTTACCAATTGGGTTGTCATTCCATCCAAATTCTTTTATCAATTCTTCTGTTACAATTATAGATTCTTTGCGATCAGTTTCAGAGTCCTTCTGAAAATTCCTACCCGACACTAACGTCATACCTATCGTCTCAAAATAATTGTCGCCTATCTCCATAATGTCTACCTCCCGAACAACGGCTTCGTACTTTACAGGATCATTGTACCACGAGTTGGCTACGTGATGCCGGGTGCCCGAGATCATTTGAATATCTGTGTTGGAAACCAATGCATCGCGATAGGTATTGAATTCACCTTCGTTGTTGATCCATGTGGAGATAACTCCATGTGTGGAGAAGCCTAGATCATAATTCTTTTGATACTGTCCGTTTTGATAAAATGCAACAGCCATGATGATCAGTAAAAGCGAAATCAGGAACTGACCGCCTAATAAAATCCTGGTAAACCAATTGGTTCCTCCAAATTTTGCTTTGCCTTTCAGAATGCTTACTGGTTCAAAAGAAGTGATGTAGAAAGACGGATAAGAACCCGCGATGATAGCCGTGATAATGAGCAGAATAAAAATGAAGAACAGAAATCCGGCATTCTCGGAGTAACTTAAATTCAAATCAAGCCATGGCCACAAGGAATCATATGCTGGAACAAGAAACTCTGCCATCAGTAAACCAGCGATTAAGCCTAGGAAACAAAGTATTAAATTTTCCCCCAAAAACTGCGCGATAAGTTGGCTACGCATTCCTCCCATCACCTTTCTAATTCCTATCTCTTTTAGTCTTCTGCTCGAAATCGCGATTGAGGTGTTGGTGAAGTTAAAACATGCCAACAGCAGGAGCAGGACGGCCATCACCGAAGGAACTGTGATGGCTTCATCCGGAATGCCACCACGCAAATAATCACTGTTCACCCTTGGATTAGCACGATTGCGTTTCATCATGCCATTAAAGTTTTCAAGAAAGTACTCGGTGACTTTAAAATCCTCGCGTGCTTTATTTTGAGGTTCAACGTATTGCTGTAATTGTTGTGTGATATCGGCCACCAGCGAAGGGTCATCAATTTTCAGAAATAATACATGCGTCCATTTCTTCCAGCTTGTTTCCGACAAGTCTGCATCCAAATTGATATCCCAGAAATTGTCGATTAATGTAATCACTTCGAATTGAATACTCGAATTAGTCTGTAATTTTTTGAAGACACCCCCCACTTCAAACTCTTTAGGCCTACGCACTCCATCCTTGCCTAAAACAATCTGTGTAATTGGCTTGCCAACAACATCTTCGCTATTAAAGTATTTTCTCGCTACCTCATCACTGATAAACACTTTGCTTTTATTATAAAAATCAGAGAACGATCCATACTTCAATTCATAGGTGAACAAATCGAAATAAGCCGAATCTGCAAATGCCATATCGGTGCCAAATACCTCATCGCCTATGCGAATGTCGCAATACGATGACATGTACCGGACAGTCTTGTTGACATCCTTGAAATTCTGCTTAATATAATTGGCCAGCGGCATAGGCGCCATTCCATACCGTTCATGCTTGTCTTGAAACTCGCGCTTAAACTGAACTCGATAAATTTTATCCACATTCACGTGACCCGCATCCCATTTATCACTATAATCCCAATTCAGATAGGCAACGATGCAACAGGCAATGGCGATACCCATTCCAAACACATTGATCAAGATGAACAGCTTGTTTTTCATCAAACTGCGGAACGTAATAAGGAGATAGTTTTTAATCATATGAATGACTACTAATTAGAATATTTAAAAATACATCCTGCGTAAATGAGTTCACGATCGTTTGAATTCTATCTACTCATCTCTCAACACATTGGCCGGATTCAGCCGAGCTGTATGGAAGATTTTAAAACTGATGGACAGCGCTGACACAACAAAAAGTATGGCTGCAGAAATTACAAGGGTTGCAATGGTTGTGTTTTGATAATAGTTCCAAATGCTATCCATCAGCATTCCCGCCATCCAGGCTCCAAGGGCACCACCAAGAAGCGAGGCAATGAGTAATATTATCACAAATTCCATATTAATAACCCTGGCGATATTGGCAACAGAAGCGCCCAACACTTTGCGTACCCCAATCTCCTTCATCTTCTTAATTATGTTTAGCGATACAAGGGTAAATAATCCGGTTGCCGAAAGTATCAGCGCTACGATGCCCAGAAAAATAAACATTTTAACAATATTGTTATTCACCGTATTGGCTTCCACAAGCTCTTCGTCCATAAAGCGGCCATTGTATAGGCGATTAGGGAAAATCTCCTTCCACTTCGCTTCCATAAACTTATTTACTTCCACCACTTTATCCGAGGCCGTACTTACCAGTACATGACTTATTTTCTCTTTCGATCCATATCGGAGCATCACGGGCTCAAGCTGTTCCCACAGACCATTGTTATAAATATCGCGAACAACACCTACCACGTATAGCTTCACCGTGTCCATCCAGATAATTTCTTTACCAATGGCTTTATCCCATCCAAATTTTCTCATCACTTCTTCAGTAATAATCACGGATTCCTTGCGATCAGTCTCCGAATCTTTCATAAAATCCCTTCCATCGATGAGTGTTAAACCTACCGTGTTGACATAGTCATCTCCTACATCCATAATATCCGCTTCAATTTCCTTCGTTTCGGATTTGATGGGATCGTTGTAAGCACTGGAATACAAATGGTGTTGCGAACCGGCTACAGAAAGAATGTCTGTGTTTTGCAAGAGGGCATTGCGGTAGGTCTCATACTCCGACCGATTGCTCACGTAAGTAAACACAACTCCGCTTTTATTAAACCCTAAATCAAATTCACGCTGATACCTGGCGTTGTCCGTAAATGCAAAACTACATACAATCGCAATCAACGATATCGCAAATTGAAGCGTCAACAGAATTCGCGTAAAATAATTGGTGCCACCGAACTTCAGTTTTCCTTTTAAAATACTTGTGGGTTGAAATTTACTGATGTAAAAAGCAGGGTAACTTCCGGCTAAGAGTCCTGTGAACAATAGAACGGCTATGATGAAAATGAGAAAATTAGGCTTGCCCAAATATTCTGTCGTCAATTTTAACTCTGGCCACAACTGATTGAAGGCTGGAATTAAGGCCACTTCAGCTATAATAATTCCCAAAACCAACGAAATGAAACACACAAACATGGTCTCTCCTATAAACTGAAAAATCAAATCTTTGCGCATGCTCCCCATTACTTTACGAATGCCGATTTCTTTTAGTCTTCGCGAGGAGATAGCGATGGCCGTGTTGGTCAGGTTGAAGCAGGCAATTAACAAAACAAGAATTCCCATCATGCCAATGCCTACTACAGCCGCTATCGGAGATCCTTCGCGTGTCCATGTACCAGGCACCTCATTATAGCTATCTCGTACAGCCATGCCAACAAAGGGCTCCAGCTGAAACTCCTTCATGATGAAATCCTCCCTCACCTTGTTATTGTTTTCAGTGTAGGGGCGAATTTGGTCCATGATGGTAGCAATTCTCGAAGGGTCCTTCACCTGCAGAAACAAAGTGATGCGATTCTTCCAGCTGTTTTCATCCAGTTCTTTGTTTACGTCAAACTGATTGTCAAAGTGAGTAAAGGCATGAGTATAGAAACTTGAATTGGTTGGTTGTTTTTTGAACACACCGCCAATCACATACTCCTTCAATTTGCCACTGTCCAGCACCTGGGTGATTGTCTTTCCAATAGCCTTTTCAGTTCCAAAATATTTTTTAGCCGCCTCATCAGTAATAAAAATCTTGCTCTTGTCCACCATGTCTCCGTTCCCCTCCAGAAACTCAAAGGTGAACAATTTAAAAAAAGAGGTATCAACATATGTCAGTTCGCTATTAAGCAATTCTTCTTTTATCCTAAAGTTTCCGTTTCCCGGATAATAGCGTATTGTCCGATCAACATCCGAAACATTTTGGCGGATTGAATTCCCCAGCGCCATGGGTACGTAGCCGTACTTGGTGCGTTCGTTCTGGAATTCGCGGATAGAGTTGACCCGGTAAATGGTTGGAGCATTGATGTGGTTGTTATCAAAACTCAAATTAAAATCGTAGTTGAAGTAGGCTACAATGCACGAAGCAATTGCAATACCCATCCCAAATATGTTAATGAAAAGGTAAAGTTTGTTTTTCATCATGCTTCGGAGGGTGATAAGCAGAAAGTTCTTAATCATGTGAAAAGGGGGTTTTTAGATTACATTATAGAATTATATGACTTTCTAAAACAGCATTAGATTGCACGTCTGCCAACAAATATGCCAACGGGGAGAATCGATTGAATCTTCGAAAAAAGATCCGAAGGGCATAATTCCTATTTTAAGTTAATAGAGAAGTGTTCAGTAGTGTACACAACCATGTTCGGTTTTACATAAACTAACATTCCGACTAAGGACACCTTTGGGGTGTCTTTCCCCTATCGCGAAATAAAAAAAATAAAGCCCAATTCCGATGAAGATCGGAGCCAGGCCTTATTCGTAACCTAACCTAAACTAAACTATGAAGACGTATCAGGCCTAATCTGAATCCTGAAATCTTTAAGATAGACGTGAGTATGGAGATTTGAGAGGTGAGACGGCCTCAGTGTTCATATCTCAATACTCATATCTCATGTCTATTAAATATGGAAATGCTCTTTAATATTTTCAGTCACCACTTTACCGTCAAATAAGTTAATAATTCTGTGAGCGTAATTTGCATCATAAGGTGAGTGAGTCACCATCAGGATTGTTGTTCCTTCTTCATTTAATTGTGAAAGAAGTTTCATTACCTCTTCTCCATTAGCCGAATCCAGGTTACCGGTTGGTTCATCGGCAAGTATTACTTTAGGTTTTCCAACAATGGCGCGTGAGATTGCCACACGTTGTTGCTGTCCACCTGACAACTGCTGTGGGAAGTGATTTCTGCGGTGCATGATGTTCATGCGTTCCAACACTTCTTCTACGCGTTGTTTGCGTTCTGAGGAAGGTACCTTCATATACAGTAAAGGAAGCTCCACGTTTTCAAAAACAGTAAGTTCATCGATTAGGTTGAAACTTTGAAACACAAAACCGATCGAGCCTTTTCGCAATTGTGCACGCTGACGCTCCGAGTATTTGGCAACCTCGTGTTCGCCAAAATGATATTCACCTGCTGTTGGATTATCCAGCAAGCCAAGAATATTCAATAAGGTAGATTTACCGCAACCAGAGGGGCCCATAATAGCCACAAATTCTCCTGCTTTAATCTCCAGGTTAATGTTATTAAGGGCAGTGGTTTCCACTTCTTCCGTGGTGTACACTTTCTCTAAGTTTTTTAATTTAATCATATCTATTCGTGTTTAAGGTTAGATGATTGGCCGTATCTATTAGTTTTAACATACTCTGCGTTTTTCGAAAGGTTACTGTATTATTTTGAATTAGACGCGTAAATCCAGAAATAGTTGCATCAATTCAATAGTAAAACTTCATTGTTCCCAAAATTTTCGTACGATGAGGTGATTACTTTATCTCCAGGTGTCAGCCCTTCCAGCACTTCAAAATACTCGCTTCCCATCTTTCGACCTAACTTGATATCCCTTCGCACAGCCCGGTTTTCTCCATCCAAAATAAAAATCCAGTTTCCACCGGTATCTTTATAGAAGCCACCCATGGTCAAAAGTAATTCTTCAGAGGATTGGCCAAGCTCAATTCTCATGCGAAGCGATTGCCCTCTCCGTATACCTTGTGGAGTCTCACCATCAAAATCCATGTCTACTTCAAATCGGCCACTTTGAATGGTTGGATAGATATAGGAAATAACCAAGTTATATGTCTTCCCTGCATAATCAGTGGTGGCATGAAGACCCTTCGAAATTCTGGGATAATACAATTCATCGATAGGTACACGTACTTTATAACTTCCAACAATATCTACCTGGCCCAGGCGTTGGCCTAACGATATATTTTGACCAATTTCCCAATGTGGTGTTGAAAGCTGACCATCAATTGGAGTGCGGACAGTAAGGTTATCTAATATTTTCCCAACACCAGCTAGGCTTTGTAATAATTTCTTTTCCATTTCATCTATATCAATAAGTTGAGCAACCTTGCTAATCGAATCAATGCGAAACGCTTTGTATGTAATTATACGCCTGCTAACGTTGGCGTTGTAATCAGCTTCTGTTTGTTCGAACTCTTGTTTTGAAATCAATTTCTTTTCAAACAATTGCTTCTGGCGTTCGTACTTCGGTTTTAAAGTAGCCAGGGCATTATCAATAGTGATCAAACTTTCTTGTTGCCGTAATGAATTTTGTGTGATCGTAAGCCTTGTGTCACGTCCACGATTGATCGTCTGAGTTAAATTGGACTCTTGCTCTAACACACTAATCTCACGTGTTAAATTTGTTAATTCGAGTATGACATCTCCTTTTTTAAGCATGGCACCACTCTCGCTGACGATACGTTTTATATTTCCTCCCTCAATGGCATCCAGGTAAACCGTGCGGCTTGGTTCTACGATACCAGTTTGCGGAATATATTCTTTAAACTCCCCTCTTTTTACTTCCGAGATCGTGATCTTATCCTTTTCAATCTTAAGCTTCGATCGTCTGTCGGCAAAAATTACCTGGTAGGTAACAAAAATTACCAGTAATCCAATTCCGCCATAAGTAGCAATCCGTTTTACTGTCCAGTATTTCTTATTAAGCTGTTTATCCATTCGCTATTTTAATTCAATTAGGTGATTCCATTCACAATGGTCTGAAGAACTGCGCACATGACTGTGGCTGCCGCTTCAAACTTTTACATCCCTTTGCCAACAAACGTGCCAACGGAAGAATAGCCATAAAACCTGCAGTTAGTGGTTTCTGAACAATAATTCCCGTTCAAGTATGAACGTGGCTGTCCGTAATCGGACGAATATTATCTATATTTGCATTTCAAATCTTCAATTTTTCAATATAAAAGATGATTCGTATTTCGGTATTAATATTGCCAGACCGGCAGGCAGGTTCACGTAAGCTATAAATTACCATTCTATGTCTGATTCTAAACAGGGAAAAATTCTCATCATTGACGATAACGAAGACTTACTAAAGGCCGCAAAGATGTATCTGAAGCGTCATTTTTATCAAGTAGACGTAGAGAAAAACCCAGAGGCTATTCCATCATTGATGAACAACGATGATTACGATGTAATTCTGCTGGATATGAATTTTACCAAAGACGTAAGTAGCGGAAGCGAAGGATATTATTGGCTTGAGAAAATTTTGCAAATAGACCCCTCTTCAGTGGTGGTGCTGATAACAGCCTATGGCGATGTGCAGATGGCGGTAAAGGCCATCAAAGCCGGAGCAACCGATTTTGTGTTGAAGCCCTGGGAGAATGAAAAGCTACTGGCCACCTTATATTCCGCGATGCGTTTGCGCGAATCGCGAGATGAAATTCACAATCTCAAAATTAAGAATCAGGAAATTAACCAGGTCATCAATGAAAAGTACAGTGATATCATTGGGCAGAGTCAAGCTATGCAACGTATTTTTCAAACCATTGACCGCGTAGCGCAAACTGATGCAAATGTGTTGATACTAGGGGAAAATGGCACTGGGAAAGAATTAATTGCCAGGGCCATTCATCGCAATTCCATCAGAAAAAATGAATCCTTTATTAGTGTAGATCTTGGTTCCATCACGGAGACTCTTTTTGAAAGTGAACTTTTCGGCCATAAGCGAGGCTCCTTTACTGACGCTAAGGAAGATCGCCCTGGCCGGTTTGAATTGGCAAACAACGGCACCCTTTTTCTCGATGAAATTGGAAATCTTTCAATGCCTCTTCAGGCTAAGCTTCTTACTGTACTTCAAAATAGAAAAGTAAGCCGGGTAGGATCCAACAAAGACACAGCCGTTAATATCCGTTTGATTTGTGCCACCAACTTGCCACTCTATGATATGGTGAAAGAAAACCGTTTCAGGCAAGACCTTCTTTACCGAATCAATACAATTGAGATTGAATTACCCTCCCTTCATGATCGTTTAGAAGATATTCCCCTACTGGCGAATCATTTTTTAAAACACTATTCCGCTAAGTATGGAAAGAATATTTCAAAAATTAGTGAAGCTGCCATGAGTCGAATGAATAAACATACCTGGCCTGGCAACATTCGCGAATTGCAGCATGCACTTGAACGCGCCATCATTCTCAGCAACTCGACCGTGCTACAACCAGAAGACTTTAATTTCAGCTCGGCCGCACCAAAAGAAACCGATCAACATATTAACCTGGATCAATATAATCTTGACGAGGTAGAAAAATTACTTATTCGTAAAGTGCTAAAAAAATACAATGGGAATATTACCCAAGCTGCATCAGAGCTTGGACTTACACGGTCTTCACTCTATCGGAGACTTGAGAAGCATGGGCTATAATGTGCGAAAGTGCTGAGGTGCTTGCGTTCTCCGTTAATCTTATACCTAGAACAAAAGCAAGGTCATTAATCGAATGGATTAAAAATGAATTACCTTTAAAATCAAACACGTCACTGCAGCACTAAAACACTTAAACACTTTTGCACTTAACATGGCCTTCGGCATAAATGATTTTCGCGTTCGGGTTGGCTTTCGAGTTGCGCTGATTGGTCTTTCCATGTCTTTGTTAGTATATATGCTTGCCCGGCCAAACATGATTTTTGCAGCTGGATTAACCGGCCTAATCATTATCTCTCAACTGGTTGAGCTTTTTAAATTTACCGCTCAAACCAACAGGAAGCTTACGCGTTTTCTTGAATCCGTTAAATATTCTGATTTCATTTCTGGGTTTGCCTCGGACAATAAATTAGGTAAAAGTTTTAAAGACCTAAACACTGCATTCAACGAGGTACTTGAAGCATTTCGAAAAGCCCGTTCAGAAAAAGAAGAAAACTGGCAATACCTGAATACCATTGTGCAACAAGTTCGAACCGGAATTTTATCATTTGACACAGATGGGAACCTTCATCTCATAAATACCAATGCCAAACGATTTATTGGAATTAGTAACCTGAAAAATATTAACGAATTAAAGGAAAAAGATCCAAACCTTTTCAATGCATTAATGGAAGTAGAACCCGGTAAAAGCATATTGCATAAAATAGGAAATGAATTCCTTCTTACCATCCAGGCTACGGAACTGCGAATTCGTGGAAATACCGTGAAGCTGGTCTCACTTCAAAATATTCAAACTGAATTACAAAAGCAAGAATTGGAAGCCTGGCAAAACCTGACACGTATTCTGCGACATGAAATCATGAATTCGATTACGCCTATTTCTTCCCTTACCTCTACCCTTCGGGAGATATTGAATTCCGAATTAATTAAAAAAGAAGACCACTACGAACTTAAAAATGAAGGTGCAGACGATCTACGCGAAGGCCTTGGTACAATTGAAAGCAGAAGTAAAGGGCTTATCAAGTTTATTGATGCCTATCGCGAATATACCTCATTGCCTCCTCCAAAAATAAAAACGGTACGATTGAAGGACCTTCTTGAAAAGGTAGCCCAGTTGATGAAACAAGAGCTTCGTAAAACTACAATTAACTTTTCCTGTCTTTGCGAATCGGACTATTTAACCATTCAAGTAGATGAGGAAATGATAGAACAGGTATTAATCAATCTTTTGAAAAATGCGATTGAGGCGTTGGGCGACCGGGCGAATGCTAAACTTGAATTGCTGGGCAAATATTCTGATAGTGCTGTTCTGATAGAAGTATCAGACAACGGACCTGGCATTATTAAAGAAGCGGTAAACCGTGTTTTTGTTCCTTTCTTTACAACAAAAAAGACAGGGTCTGGTATTGGGCTTGCCCTTTCACGTCAAATCATGCAGTTGCATAGCGGACTTATCACGGTAACATCCGAACCTGAAATACGAACCACCTTCACCTTGAAATTTTAAAGCTTACATTTAGAATTGAGGACAAAACTCATCCCTCAAGTCTGATCAATCTCCACAATGACAATCCAAAGCGTGCTCCGGTTGAAAGCACCTTCCAATTCAATAGCGTTTTCATTCCACGTTAACAAAGAGGGATCTTTCAACGGGCCTGAATAATACCGCTGAACAAACTCCCCTTTCCCTTTTTCTAATTTGAGCTTAATATCTTCTATATCCAGGTATTGCCCGGATAAGACCAAACAAAAATAATTTTTACCTGCTGGAGGATCAAGCTTAAAATACTCATCTCCTATCGGTCCTACCGGAAGTTTGATTTTTCTACGCTCATCCTCAAGCCAGGGATAGATGCCTTTTGTTTCGTTAGGATATAATTCTACATCGTGCCACTTCTGATCAAAATAAATGGCATAAAAAAAAACATTCTGGTTTACTGTTATGACCGTTTTAAAAGTGGTACCCGTTGGGAACGTATTACCCAATTTGTAATACCCCAAATTTTTAATTTTTGCACTCATGGTTTCCCCCGTGTTTATAGTAAAATCAATTTTGGCTGACAATTTAGCTGGCTTCATCATGCTCTGGGTATTCAATAATTCGAATCCATATAAAATATAATTTTCCACGTCTTCATACCTAAACCAGGTGAATCCTTCCATACCCCATGATTTCCCCCAGCTGTTGACAACTTCAAAAGCTCCACCAAATTTGGAATCGTCATATCCTACTACACAAAGGGAGTGGCCGCCTTGATCGCGTTCAGGTCTCTCCCTAGGTTGCCAAAAATCGGCAGCCAACGAAAACGAAGGAGGACATATCATACCAATTATAACCGGGCCATTCTCCAGAAGGGCTCTTTTCATCAAATCAACCTTTCTTTCTTTCGTATCCGTGGAACTAAAAAGCCGCACGTAGCCTGGCATGAGAGACGCTTTGGCTTTTGGAAAGATGGGGATTGTGTCATAACAGAATTCACGGAAATCATTAAATAAAATGCCACCATCTTTTCGCAGTGATTCTAAAATTGAAGTCAGCTTAATCTTGTCTGAGCAATCAGCGCCCTTATTAATCTGTTTATAGTTGTAAATCGGGGAAAAGGCATTTTGTGTGATCATGATTGTCTCATTCCATCCGTTGGCAATCGCTTCCAACATGGTGCGGGCATACCACACCGCAGCCCATGCTACGCCTGTGTTTGAGTTATGTTGTGTAACCACCCGAGGACAATACTTTTTAAGACTATATGATGCAGGCAGAGGATTGGATTGAGGATTAAAGTAGGAAGGCTTGAGTGGAAGAGAGTTATACACTTCATCTTCAAACTCAAGCCCTCGTA
>JBBTBZ010000034.1:0-149816 GCA_038043425.1 Bacteroidota bacterium | reverse complement strand
AAACTATATGAAATTTAACCATTTCAGATTATCCTTACAAAACTGTCGTACACCCACATCAATTGATGGCCGCTTTCATTACTTTCGCATGGAAAACCAACCCTTTTGATTTAATGCAACACAAATCCGCACGTAGATCACTATTGCTTATGGCAATAGTGGTGATCACATTCAGCTGTCAGCAACAGCCGAAAACAGAAACAGCATCAACCATTCCGGCAGGAGAATTCGACCGCACGGTTCTTCCTATACAAGAACCTATGTACCCGGCAATTACTGAATTGGATGCCCGCAATGCGAAAGCACCCAATCGATTTGAAGTAAAAGCACCGGAGAAAGCACCCAACGTTGTGATTGTATTGATTGATGACATTGGCTTTGGCCATTCCAGTGCGTTTGGTGGACCTATTCAAATGCCAACACTGGAGAAGCTTGCTGCGAACGGATTGAAATATAACCGCTTTCATACCACAGCTTTATGTTCACCAACCCGTACGGCATTACTTACTGGGTATAATCACCATTCTAATAATGCAGGTGCCATCATGGAAATCGGAACCGCATTTCCCGGCAATACAGGTATTCGTCCACAGACTATTACCCCGGTTGCACAAGTGCTGCGATTAAACGGATACAGTACGGCTGCCTTTGGAAAGTATCATGAAACACCACCCTGGGAAGCTTCCGTTTCTGGTCCATATGACCGTTGGCCTACCGGCTCGGGCTTTGATAAATTTTATGGATTTATTGGTGGTGAAACGAATCAATGGCATCCAATGGTGTATGATGGTACTACCCGTGTATATCCAAACGTAGATGACCCAAATTATCATTTCACCAACGATATGACTGACCAGGCGCTTGCATGGATGAACACGCAGCAGTCGCTTACACCCGATAAACCTTTCTACATGTATTTTGCCACCGGTGCTACGCATGCACCGCACCATGCCCCGAAGGAGTATTCGGACAAGTACAAGGGAAAATTTTCACAAGGGTGGGATAAGGTTCGTGAAGAAACATTGGCACGACAGAAAACACTTGGGGTAGTTCCTGAATCAACCATACTTGCCCCTAAACCTGCCGACATTAAGGACTGGGATAAACTTTCTGCCGATGAAAAAAGATTGTTTGAGCGCCAGATGGAAGTCTTTGCTGGTTTTGCCGAACATACCGATGCCCAGGTAGGAAGACTGGTTGCCGCACTGGAGGAAAGAGGTGAACTGGAAAATACAATATTCTTTTACATCGTGGGTGATAACGGCTCCAGTGCTGAAGGTGGCATGGTAGGATTGTTCAACGAAAACACTTTTTTCAATGGGGTGCCTGAAACACTGGAAATGCAATTGAAAAAGATTGATGAACTGGGAACGGAGCATACGTACAATCACTTTGCAGCAGGTTGGGCAGTTGCTGGTAATACACCCTTTACCTGGGCAAAGCAGATTGCTTCTAATTTTGGAGGCACACGAAATGGAATGGTGACGCACTGGCCTGCTGGTATTAAATCAAAGAACGAAGTGCGTTCGCAGTTTCATCATGTGATTGATGTTGCCCCTACTATTTACGAGGCCGCAAACATACCCGCACCGAAAATTGTGAACGGCATCGAGCAACGCCCCATTGAAGGCGTGAGTATGAAGTATTCTTTTGATAACTCAACCGCCCCTGATACTCGTACAACACAGTACTTTGAAATGACCGGCAACAGGGCGATCTATCAAGAGGGATGGTTTGCCGCCACCATTCACCGGGCACCCTGGGAAACGAAACCCAGGCGTCCGCTTGCGGAAGATATTTGGGAACTCTATAATGTGAATGAAGACTTCAGTCTGGCCACTAACCTTGCCGATAAAAATCCTGAAAAGTTGGAAGAGTTGAAAAAGAAATTTATGGAGGAAGGTGTGAAATATAATGTGCTGCCGATTGATGACCGCAGCATCGAGCGCTTTGATCCGGTGATAGCGGGGAGACCTGACCTGATGAATGGACGCACGAAACTTGAACTTTATGAAGGCGCAAAGGGAATACCTGAAAATGCTTTTATCAATGTCAAAAATACCTCACTCACCATTACCGCTGAGGTAGATGTATCTGCCAATGCAAGCGGGGTAATTCTATGCCAGGGTGGTGATTTTGGAGGGTGGACGCTATATATGATGGATGGCAAACCCACCTACACATACAATTGGGTAGGTCTTGAAACCTACACCATAACATCCGCACAAAAAGCTGCGGCCGGTAAGCACACGATCAAGTTTGATTTTGCATACGAAGGTGGACGCGGAGCAGGAGGTACCGGAACCATTTCCATGGATGGAAATAAAATCGGGGAAGGAAAGATTGCAAAAACAAACAGCAATACGTTTGGCATTGACGAGTCAGCCGATGTTGGAACCGATGAAAATACACCCGTATTCCTGGGATATGCCAGGAAGGAAAAATTCACAGGAAAGATTAACAAAGTAACGGTAGAGACATTTCCGGTGAAGAAATAAAAACCATAAGAATGTTAATGGTCATCTCCTGATATTGGGTGACCTTTTTTTTTGAAGAGAGTAATAATTCCTGTTCAAGAAGCACGCTGATGAAAATAATTTTATTCCAGCCTCCGATACGGTTTAGAGAAGTGTATGAGAAAAAAAAGTATTTCACCCTTTGCTTATTTGCGCTTTTACAAGCAGGTTTTATCTGTGCTCAGGAAAGAGAAGAATTTAAACCTAAAATCCGTGGTGCCATTATGATGGCCAACTCACATGTCCCTCATGCTACGGAAGGGGGGAAGAGTGTTGTCATTATCCCTACCTGGGGTTTTGATGTTGATTACTTTTTTCATCCGCGATGGTCTGTGGCGATACAAGGCGATATTAAACTGCAGAGTTTTGAAGTGGAAGATAACAATGTGTTATTGGAACGGACTAATCCAATCGCTTTTGCAGGAGTGCTTCACTATCATGCCTTGCGGCATTGGTCATTTTATGCCGGGCCGGGTTATGAATTTGAAAAACATAAAAATCTATTCTTAGTAAAAGCAGGAACCGAATACAGCTTTGAGATCACCGAAGATTTTGAAATAGCCCTGAACCTGATATACGAAAACAAACAAGAGGTGTACGATGACTGGACATTTGGGATTGCCTTCAATAAAAAACTGTGGGAGAAAAAATGACCTAACCTACCCCATCCGATCGGGGGAATACGCTACATGTGTTTATAAAGTAAAATTTCTTGCGGCTATGTACGGCAAGCCATCGATGGGTATGGATACAAGCACTGGTCAGAAGAGTAAGAATGCTCAACAACTCAAATAGCAAAAGCATGAGTTCTAGTACACCTGAGATTATCATTAAACGAATCCGTTTACCTTACCATCAGCTTAAATTGATTTGGAATCCTGACTATTCTCATTTTTAACAAAGCCCTTTTCGCCTATATTTATCCACAGAAGTAAATGCGAACATGATCACCACAACCTTTTCTACATCACCCTTTGCTGCCGTAATCAAATCCTATTGATGCGATAAACAACTAATTCCTCATGGAAACAGGCGCCAATATCAAAAAAAGAAAGTGGCCAATTGTAAGAACTGTTTTAATTTCAGTGGTCATACTCTTAGTCACAGCTGGCGTGCTAGTGTATAATAACTTCAACCGGCTTCTTTCCGATGCCTTAAACAAAAGTTTTAACTCCAGTATTGTTTCGGATATGTATGAATTAAAATTTGAAAACCTGCTGGTCAATCCGTTTGAAGGCTCCATCCGGGTTTTTAATTTCTCCCTGCAGCCACGGGAAAAACCATTGCACGATTATCCGTATATCAATAGTTCATTCCGGGTTAAGACAGAAAAATTAACATTGAAAAACGTTGAAATTTTTACCTTACTGAAATTAAATACGCTTATCCTGGAAAGAATTTCAATCACGAAGCCTGATGTCACCTTAACGCTTGCCGGTAAACGGCATATCATGCTGCCTTTTGCCGATTCAACCACATTAAAAAGCCCGGAGGAAGAAAAGAAAAAGAGAGCATTGGATTCCTATACGTTGAATGAATTTCAGTTGATTGATGCTTCCATACAAGTGTTCAATTCAAACAAGGAACGGGAATTCACGATCAGGAATTTCAATATCTCACTTAACAATCTTTTACTCAACCAGCAGCCGGGTGAATATCAGGCTTCTGTTAATGATGCGGCTGTTTCCATTGGAGAATTTACAGGTGACATGCAAAAAGGCGTCCTCCAACATGTAAGCTTTAAGGATTTTAAAATCGGAATTGATTCACTCGCCATTCAATTCACATTGGACACGTTGACGTATCGCTTTCATGATTTTAATACTGGCTTACGCGATCTGGATATTCATACGGCCGACAGCCTGTTTCACGTTTCCATGCAATCATTCGATCTTTCCTACCAGGATAAATCAATTAAGCTTAAAGAGATAAGTTTCAAACCCAATGTGAAACATGCCGTTCTGCAAAAGAAGTACACCTTCCAGCACACCGAGTTCTCGGGTACTGCAGGTAAGCTGGATATCCTTCAGGTGAATTTTGATTCACTGATTTATGCTCAAAAAATATTTATCGATGAGATTGTTCTTGACAACGTAAAAGCCTTCATTTTCAAAGACAAAACCAAACCCCTGGATACCACCCGAATGCCTGTTTACCTGGGTCAGACCGTAGCTGCGATTTCTTTACCCGTTCGAATCAAACACGTAAAGGCCACACACGTCCAACTGGAAAATACGGAACGAAAACCGGATAGCGCCTACGCAAAAGTGAACATCACCCGGGCAACATTAGATGTAAAAAATATCACCAATCTTTCTACTGAGACTGGTCTTCTGATGCACGCAGATGCCTACATCAATGGCAAGGCACATTTTAAAGCTGGATTAAATTTCCACTACCTCAAGCCGCAATTCACTTTTGACGGAGTGGTGGAAAAATTCAATTTACCTGATCTGAATCCATTGATACAAGCCTACACTCCAGCCAAAATCAACAAAGGCATCTCCGATGAAATCACATTCTCAGGCGTTGGGAAAAAAACAGCAGCAAACGGGACCTTGAGATTTTTATATCACGATTTGGAAGTTGACCTGCAACTAAAAGAAAAAGCAAAGTGGGTAAGTTCGGTGATTGCATTTACGGCAAACTCCGTATTGAACAACAGCAATCCCGCTTCTTCCGATTTGCCGGCACGCGAGGTTAAGTTCCAAATTGTGCGAGATATGAACAAGGGATTTGTGAACGTGCTCATCAAATCCATATTAAATGGCCTGAAAGAAACAATGATCATGTCGAAGGAAAACAAGAAGGCGTATAAGGAAACGAAGAAGACAGCAAAGCAGGACAGTAAAAAGAAAAAGTAAAAACTCAATAGAAATCAATTCCTGGAAATTTAAAATGAGCATATTTTATATTAACTTTACTTCATATAAAAAACGTACCTGTACCATGAAAAATCTAAGTTTTCTTTTTATCGTTGCCCTCGCGGCCTGCAGTTCTATTCAGGTCAGCTATGACTATGACAAAACCACCGACTTTAACAAGTATAAGAGCTATGCCTATACTGCTGATGCACTAAATCTTGGTGTTGGTGATTTGAACCGCGATAGAATGCTAGCCGCTATTGATGCCGAGATGGCTGCACGAGGGATTACTAAATCGGATAATCCCGATGCGTTAATTGACCTGATTGTAAAAGCGAAGGAAAGAACGGAAGCAACAGCTACGAATACAGGTGGGTATTATGGAAGGTATGGTTATGCTGGTGGGTTTGGAACTACTCAAATTAACTATAATACCTACGTTGATGGAACATTGTTTATCAATGTGATTGACAAAACAGTCGAAAAAATTGTTTGGCAAGGAAGAGGTACCAAGACTATAGATGAAAATGCTTCACCAGAAAAAAAAGAATCGAATATCAAGTATGCGGTAAAATCAATTTTCTATAACTATCCTGTTAAGCCACTTAAGAAATAACGACAACACATTATTAGAATTCCCCGGCTATTATCCTGACCGGGAATTTTTTTTATACGATATAGTCCTACTTTACTTTAGGGATCTAAAATTAATTTAGCACCAAAGAGCAATCGGTAGTCAGTGTTGGGGCTAATCACCCCAGGCTACCGATTACCTCTTACCGGTTCTACCTCCTCCTGCCACCACCTCCACCCCTGTTCATACCGCCTCCTCCCCTATTCATCTGGCTGGCATTATTGGAGCGCTGCATTCCCCTATCGCGGTTCATCTGTTGCTGATCAAGGTCACGATTATTTTGTTGGGAAGACTGCCAATCACTGCCATTATTTTGCTTCCACTCAGATCCTTGCCTTTGATAAACATTGCCGTTCTTATCGGCCATCACATTATTGTTGGTTGTATTCCTTGGTCCACCGGTTGATGGTGTAGCAGAAGGTCTGGCATTATTATTCTGTCCTTTGTTCGCGGGTTGGGTGGAAGGCCTGTTGTTGCTAGCTTGTCCATTGGATGGACGGGTAGAGGGCTTGACACCATTTCGATTGTCATAAATATTGTCACCTCTGTTGTTGTTACCATTACCGATATTGATGTCACCGGTGTTAATTCTCACATTGTTCCCTCCTCCATAATAATTATGATGATACCCATGATAAGGAGGATGATACATCGGTGGCCCATAAAATCCACCATAGTAAGGCCCACCTATATGAAAGGAAATACCAATACTCCAACCCATATACGGATTGTACTGCATGCCCATACCGTACGTTACTGGCCGTGGATAATAATACGGTCCATACCACGGATTATAATAATAACCTGTTCCATAAACAACAGTTGGTCCATAAGCATAACATCCAACATAACCGGGTGTATAGCCCACATATACTACCTCGGGCGTACTATCATAGATGTACACATATTTCACATTATAAACCGGACTACTCGGTGGAATTTTCTGAACATCTTTTGGAACTTCCGTTGACACCGTCCAGGGACCCGTAGGCGTTTTGCTATCAAACCAAACTGCATTCTCACAGGCATAATAAGTTTTATCAGATAAGATCACCGAACTGGAGGTGTTCACAGCATACGACAGTGTTGTTCCTTCAATAAGTTCAAATTTGGGCTCACCATCGTATTTCACCGTTGCGGTTGCCGTCTTCCTGTCCACCGCAGCGGTTTGGGGAACTTGTGCATCCATCAACGCTTCCTTGGCAGCTGGTGTGCCCGCCACACTGGCGAGCACAATATCTTTTTCAGAACCTTCTGGAATTTTTGCGAAGTCTGCCGGAAGTTTATCTGAAGCAATAAATATCCAAGGGCCGTTCAGGTTTTTTGATTGATACCAACGTCCAGAAATTAAAATAAAATATTCCTGAGTTTCGATATTCATAAACACATGGCTCACGGTATTTTTAACATACAATAATTGTGTACCCTGAATTGGAGTGAAAACCGAAGCGCCATTTGTTAGAATCATTTCGGCCGGAACTGTACGCACGATAATTTGCGGGGGTTCTTTCTTTTTTTCATTTTCAGCAATCGCTTTATTGGCTTCTGATACGGGCTGATCTTTGGAGAATTTTTCTTCCTGCTTTTTTACTTCTTTGGGTGGAAAACTGGTGACCTTCCATTCGCCCATGATCGATGAGGTGACGTACCATTTCTCATCTGCATTCAGATAATGCTTTCCATCTTTATCTTTTACAACAAAGTAAGGTGAGTTCATGACCCGCTCCAATTTGGTATCTTCTATTTTTTCAAATTTGGGCTCACCATCAATCAGTACTAATACAGAAGGTTTGGAAGAGATGATGATTTCCGGGGCCTTGGTTTTAAAGTTGTCGTTAGTATCTTTTTCTTTTTCAGTCACTTCCAATGTTGCCAAAAGTTCATCAAGCGACAATTCAAGATCCCATTTTATGATCTCTGTTTCCAGCAGGTTTTTCAATTTCCTCATATTGACTGAATCGACAGCCTGCGGAAATTTTACGTTCGTCACTTTTAAGTCAACAAGTGAAACTATTCTTTTGTTACGATCTGTTGCCACGCGTGCGTCCATCCATACGGCACCAAAAATTGGCTCTTGAGAAGTCTGTGTTACAGAAACTGCTGCACGCGCACTAAGTTTGTCACCCGAAAACACCTCAGGCTGTGGTTGATAAAGCGTGATCCTGGCTTGTTTGGCTTCAATGTCACGTGGCCATTGGTCCTGCGCATATCCAACATTGAGAATGAATACTAAACCTGATAAGGTGAGGTAAAAATTTCGCATGATAATCTTATTAAGTAAGTGTAAACTTAAACTTTTATCACAAAAAAAATGCCCTTGCATTTTAGGAGGGGCATTCAATCGATAAGAATTTTAACTTTTTTATTTTCCCTGAAGCATTGGCAATGCCTCATATAACTCCATACGAACGCCCACATTGATCAAATCTTCAACCTGGTAAAACCGTGCAGCGACAGAAGTTGATACACTTTTCTTAACTGTCTTATAATATTTCTCACGCAGAGACACTTCCTTAGACTGGATAGATCCACTTTCTTTCACCAGTGCATCCAGGCTTACATCGTCCATTTTATCATATTTATTGACATAGCTTTCAAGTAAGGCGATTCTGCGCGTACCTATGGCAGATCGTTCTTGCTCATACTTCTCGTAGATAGGCCAAAACTTGGTGGCATCATCGTTGGAAAGTTGCAAAAAATCGGCTACCAATGCCTTTTTTTCCAATTTAAAAACACTGCGAACAAGTTCTGTTTCAGTTGCCTGCGCATATGCAAATACACATGCGAAAATGAGGGAGATTGTAATGATTGATTTTTTCATGGTTGTTTAAATTTTGGGTGTAAGCTAGCTAAAATTTATAGAAATTTCCGGTCGTAATGGTAGACGTGTCCGTTCAATATTGTCAAATTATTAGTCTTTTTTGAATTTCTGTATTTTAATTAGGTTTGGTATGTTAATTTCGCACAAAAATACAATTACTATGATAAAGAGATTTCTATTTTTCGGGCTCCTTGCAGCGCTGGTAGCAGGTTGTTATCCGGGCGGGGCTGAATACACGGATGAGCTGGATCTGGTCGCCACAACCTACAATAAAGACTATGCTTTTACAAACTCAAATACATTCGCCATTCCAGATAAAATCCCAAAGATAGATGGTGATTTAGGGCAGGGTGAAATACCAAAATTTGTGGACGATGCTACCGCAAAAGTGATTTTAGATGGGATAAAGTCAAATCTTACCGAACTTGGATACACCGAAGTTACTACTGATGCGGATGTAGTCGTTACGGTTGCAGCATTAGAAGTGACAACAACAACAGTGTATTGCAATGATTGGTGGTACGGGGGGTGGTGGGGTTATTACCCTGGCTACCCCGGTTATGGTGGTTGCTACTATCCAAGTGCATATACCTATTCAACGGGTACGATTTTCATTTCCATGGTGGACGATAAACTTGAAGATGGGATCGCTGAAACACCATTATTGGGGGTTTGGGGCGCTGCACTAAATGGTCTTTTACAATCAAGTTCAAGTTCTACTAATATACGGATAACAAATGCCCTTGATCATGCTTTTGAACAGTCCCCTTATTTGAAAACCAACTAATTATTAATTTAAAGAACAAATGAAAAATTTCTTACTAATAAGCATTCTGGCCATGAGCAGTATTTCTGCACTGGCACAGGACGGTTACACCTCCTTACATTACGATATCAGTTTTGCACTTGGCAATACTTCCGATTTTATCAGCCAGCCAAGCTTCCGCGGAGTTGGTTTTGACTATCGTAAAATGGTGACCGGTAATGTTGGTGTTGGGATTTCTATGGCATACCATACATTTTACGAGCGCAAAGATTATGACACCTATTCTTTCGATGATGGCGTCACAAGTCTCTCAGGTGTTCAATTCCGCTATTTAAATGCACTTCCATTACACATTAGCTCAAACTATTATTTTGGTGAAGACGGTGATCAGGTAAGACCCTATCTTGGTGTAGGCATTGGAACACTTTTTTCAGAACGCAGGACTGAAATGGGTCAATGGTCTTCCACAACGAATAGCTGGCAGTTTAGTTTGCTTCCTGAAGTTGGATTACTCTATCAAATCAGTTCTGATGCTTATTTGTTTACAGCAGCAAAATTTACCACACCCTTTAAAAATGCCGACTTTGATAGCCAGCCTTTTCTGAGTTTGAACATCGGAATGGCATGGATGCTTCAGTAATTTTTACAATCTGATTTCCTAAAAAAATCCCAACGAAAAACGCTGGGATTTTTTTTGTCGTATTTGATTTAAGTAACTGATGTTACTAAAAATCTGACGTTATGTAAGCCCTAAGCAAAAGCTAAATATTTTTAGAAAGAAATACATAGACGATTTTTTCGCTAATATTGATATGCCTAAATCCAAAAACTATGAACGATCAGCCTACTCCACAAAACCAGGAAAGCTACATGACCAAGGCCATCGAACTGGTCATCCGAATTTCTGTACTCATTCTTATAATTGGATGGTGCTTTCTTATCATGGCCCCATTTCTTTCCTTGATCATTTGGGCAGTTGTTATTGCTGTAGCCGTTTATCCTATCTTCAACACCCTCAAACGAAAATTTGGTGATCGGGGAAAGCTAGCTGCTGTCACCGTTTCGGGTTCATTCTTACTCATCATTCTTGTACCCTCAATTCTCTTAGGCGATTCTTTATATGAAGGCATCCGCCACTTGAAGGCGATTTATGAAGGTGGCAATTTCACTATTCCTCCTCCAGGAGAAAGTGTTACTTCATGGCCTGCCTTTACCAAACCGGTGGTTGACTTGTGGACGCTCGCTTCAGAAAATTTGTCTGACGCACTTTCAAAATTTACTCCTCAAATAAAAATTGCTGGTCAATGGTTACTGGCGGTGATCACGGGAGCCAGTTTAGGAATACTTCAATTTATAGGAGCCATCCTTATTGCGGGAGTTCTTTTGGTCTATTCAAAAGAAGGTGGAGGCCTGTTGCGCAATATATTCATAAGATTAGCCGGACAGCGAGGTGCAGACTTCGCAGTGCTTTCAGAAGTAACGATACGCAATGTGGTCAAAGGCGTTTTGGGTGTGGCGTTTATCCAAACTATGCTGGCCGGGATTGGATTTGTGGTGGCTGGAATTCCGTTGGCCGGGCTGTGGATATTGCTATGTCTTATTTCTGCCATCGTTCAAATTGGAGTGGGGCCAATCGTGATACCCGCAGTGGTGTATATGTTTGTCACCGCAGATACGCTGCCTGCCATCTTGTTTTTGATTTGGTCTATTTTGGTAACGCTCTCTGACAATGTTCTAAAACCATTCTTACTTGGAAAGGGTGCCCCGGTGCCCATGCTCGTTGTCTTTCTGGGTTCCATCGGTGGCTTCATTGCAAATGGTTTTATCGGCCTCTTTATAGGCCCGGTAATTTTGTCGCTCGGGTATAAATTATTCTTGCTTTGGGCAGATAAAAAACCTGAGCCCTTAAGCATTGAACCTTAAGAGTACCACATCCAAGAAGGCAGCACGTCATTTCCTCTCAAAAAACAACAAAATTCAATAGAGGTGGCTCTGATTAAATTAGAACTTCCGTATATTTAAGCTCAGGCTTATCAAGACTATTTGCCGCAGAAAATTAAAGCATGTTGATGATCGAACTTGAATTATTTAACGAACGATAACACTTCAAATTACAACTATGAAATCCAAAAAAAACCTGATCACTGCCCTATTGATTTTGCTCATGGCACCTGCCTTCGCTCAAACAAAAGCCACTGCTGCTCCTAAAGACTGCTATGGCGAATGGTATACGCTGTTTAGAGACCGTGGTGCTAAACCTGTACCCGATGGAACTCAAGAGATAATCATTTCATTCCGTAAAGACGGCTATAGCCAATGCTTTATGGGAAAAGTAGACGTAGAAAACGGAAAGATGAAACTGCCCATATTGGTTGCGAAAGAAGATGGAACTTTCGAAACATTAGCGGAGACAGGTTTAAAAATTGATCCCGCTCAAGCAGCCTCCACAAGCCCGGAGGTCCTTACTTCTATAACCGATGGCATGAGTATTACAGCGTATACGACTGATCGTGAAAGTGTCAAGATTTTCTTTTATAAATTCGTTAATGACAAACCGAAGAAAAACAAAGTGGCGCCTTCTGCCAGCACGTTAGTTAAAAACTAAACCACAGCATCAAAAAAATTAAAAAAAGTCAGACTTATCATCTGACTTTTTTTATAGACCACTAAAAAAAAGTAAGCTTTGCTAAGAAAGTATCTACCACTCTTTTATATGCTGAACCACAAATGCTGATTACTTACGAACATGATTAACATCAATCAATATTTTACATTTTATTGTTACGCCCTAGTTTTAATCATCGCTTTTATCATGGCCGGATGTGGCCCCAAAAACGGTAGCCTGAGCGAAAAATCTGAATCTAAAGAGCGTGATGCCATGGCTGTGAGTGATGAAGTTTTAAAAACACTTCGTGGTTCGGAAATAACAAAGCAACTTCATTCATCAGGAGAGTTTTTTCACCGCGAAGTATTGAACGACATCTCTCGCACCAATCAATATCTGTTAGTTAGCAATAAAGCAGTGGCTGCCGCAAACCTGGGCATCTACATGTCGGATCTGGGTTATCTTATTGAATTTGAAAATATTGATGCAGGCCGGTATTTTGATGCCTGTCTTCTGTTGGCCGACTATGCCGGAGTAAAAAAACAATTTAGCAATGCTATAGAACTTCGCTTTCAGGAAATTATATCAGGTAATGAAGCGATTGAAAAATCTGTAGGCCTGGCTTTTAAAGATTCAGAAAATACGAGCGGAGGTGAAGAATTCAAAAAGCTCCATGCTGCCGCACTGACTGGCTACTATTTTGAAGAGCTTTATCATTTAGTCACGATTGTGAAATTATATGAAAACAAAAATCTGACGGACACCACATCTCAGGTTGTCAGAGCAGCACTGCATTCGCTGTTGAACCAGAAACAAGAAATCAATAATCTGGTTCGCTATTATGATCACATCAAACTTCAACCCAAGGGTATAATCTTGTATCAGGACTTATTAAGGATGCAGGCAAAATACCAGACACTGGAAATTGATCGGATGGTAAACGAATCCGATCTCATCGCAATCCTTCAGGATAAAAACGTTAAAGAAATCGTTGATTTTATAACCACTATCCGTGATGGAATTACCAACCTTTGAAGTACAATAATTTTAGCTTAATCTTTGATTAACTCATAGGACACTAATTAAGCTCATAAATAAAACAAGGTTCCAAAATGAAAACCATACTCGTCCCGACAGATTTCTCCGCTCTATCGAAAGTAGCAGTTCTGTATGCCCTGCAACTCGCCATAAAAACGGATGCCAATATTATTCTACTGGCAGTTATTAATATACATGACTCGAAAAAATCGCTATTGAATTGGAAAAAGTTGGAGGAAGAAATGGTGGACACCGCCCGCCAGGACGGTGAACAACTGATTCGCGAGGTTACATCAGCGCTAAACAGTACTGTGCCAATTTCTTACCGCTCGATCATAGGATTTCCAATAGAGGAAATGATTGACCTCTTTGCTGTTGATAACGGTATAGACCTGATTGTAATGGGCACCAAAGGGGCAACGGGATTGAAAAAGGTATTGATGGGGAGTAATGCGGTTGCTGTTATTAATAATAGTAGTGTGCCCGTAGTTGCCGTGCCGGTTGATGCTGAGTTCAGACCAGTTCATAAAATTGTCTATCCTACTGACATGGTCAGTCTGAATGACGAAATAAAAACCATGGCAAGAGTGGCCAGATTATTTGACGCAACGATCTGCATTCTCCACGTCATCCCAAGCGATGCAACTATAAAAATAGATGGCAAGAAAGAGGAAGAGGATTTGATAAAACTGACCGGGTATCCAAAAATATCTTTCCATGTTTCAAGGAATGATAGTATCACCAAGGAAGTAGATGCCTTTGTTGTGGACCAACAAGCCGACATGCTGGCTATGTTTACCCATAAACTTGATTTTTTTGAAAACCTATTTGGCAAAAGTGTAACACATCAACTGGCTTTCCATACGAAGGTGCCAATGCTAACCTTTAATAAGACCATGCTAAAGTAGTGATTCAGGAGATTAGTCACACAGTGATTTACTTCTTATCTCTGGAATAGTAAAAATTGGTTCCTTTAAGAATCTGAAAGCTCAGGGAAACATAAAACACATTGGCATCAAATCCGGCATAAGGTTGAAAGGTACCTCCATTACCGTCATTAGCGGTATAGCTCTTGTTAAAGAAATTGGTCAAATAGTACTTGAATTTTATTTGCGTACCATAAGGAGTTTGGACACCTAAAAAAAGGGATTGATAGAGGCCTGGAATGCGGTTGGAGAACCAATACACTTCCTTGTCTTTTTCCTCATTGATAAATGTTTTCTCTTTGTAGTTAAAGGGTAATTCAAGCTCATATCCACCAAATAAATAAATTCCTGTCATATCCCCGACTTTAAATCCAACAGGAACCCCCACGGTATAGGCCCTTGCTTTGTGCTTGGTTTCGGGCTGCACAGGGTCTTCCCAAATAAAACCAACATTCCGGAGATTTAAACCCGTGAAAAATCCAAGCTTGTCGGTCTTATCCATATGCACCTGACTTTGAATATTAATCACCGGTGAAAACCGGGTGATGACATCAATATCAAGGCCTTGCTGCTGAGCATCAGCCCACGAAAAAATCCACTCACCACCCGTGGTGGTATAGATGTCTTTCTGACCATGGGCTATTCCTACAATGAAGGATAGTACGAAGAGTAAATTGATGTGTTTTTTCATGTATTTCCTTGCTTTTACATAACAAAAATAGGGTTTTTACGCAGTCCAAAAAAGATGCTATGAAACACTTCGAGGTAAACATTATTCGGTATAGCTCCTTTCAAATACGAATCCCTAAAGTATATTATCTAAGTTTTATCATTATCTTGTCGCTCTATAATTATAACATTCTTCCTAATCAAAACTCTTATGAGAATTACCTTTGTTCTAATCGCATTCATTGGCATTATATTCACCTCACAGGCACAGCCAACAGTTACGCTGCTCACTTTCGAAAGCTATTCATTTTCAGATAGGGTAACTACTTCAGACGGTTATGAAGGTGAAATAGGTGATGGTTTTCAGTGGGGAGGTGGTCTCGAGTTTGGTTTACAGGAGACCATGGCTGTAGAACTGATCTACCAACGACTAAATACCGAAGGTTATTTACAGCGCCCGCTGTCAATTGATAGGGGTAGTGTTGCCGTCAATTACTTTATGTTGGGTGGTACCCGATATATGCCGGTAAGTGAAACGGTGAGTGGCTTTGGTACAGTTGATTTGGGTCTGGGCGTTTTAGGTTCACCTGACAATTCGAGCGATGGTAACGTTGAAAAATTTGCATGGGGTTTGAGACTCGGGGTTCGCATCGCCCCTTCTGAAAAAGTAAGTATTCGTTTACATGGTCAACTTATGTCAGCGGTGCAAGCAGTTGGCGGTGGACTTTATTTTGGTACTGGTGGTGCAGGCGCGGGGGTAACAGGGTTTTCAACTTTTTACCAATTTAACCTGGGAGGCAGTGTAAATATTCGAATAAAGTAAATTCAAAAAAGAGAAGCCTTAATAAGGTTAAGCCTATTCTCAAGCCTTTGTTTTTACCTGGCCCCAATCCTTAATCTGCCAAAAAACTTTTCCTGTAGTAAGGTGATTGCCGTTTCTGTCATGAATTTTTACCTCACAAGGAACGATCACCGCTTCCTGAGTTTGAAGTGGTGTTATAATATTCTCATTCAACCACTCTTTCGAAATTAAAAATTCTGCAAAGGCATCCATCTTCCCCTGGTAATGGTAATCCATTTCCAACCGCTGCATAATGAGGCGGTACTTTTTCATATCCAGGTTACTTATAAGTAAAAAGCCTGTTGCAAATTCTGATATAGTTGCGAGCGCACAGGCATGCAGCCCACGAATGTGATTAAAATTACTCTTCCGATAGGGTATGATTATTCTGAGACGAAAATCCTCTATTTCAAAAATTTTAAAGCCATGCGGTTTATTGAAAGGGACCATCCGGCCGAGCGACCAGTTAAGAACTTTCAAATAGAAAGCAGAATGTTTTGCTTTTTCGAGTATTTTGGCGGGCTCAAACATAAATATGTGTTTTACAATTTCTGGAAGTCGGCAGCATTACGAGTTACAATTTTAATCAAACATTAGCATGAAAAAGATTATCGTTTTAGGCTCAGGATTGGTTGGCAAAGCGATGGCCATCGACCTGGCTAAAAATTTTGATATCACTTCCGTTGATGTAAATGAACAGGCCTTAATGGCCGTCCAAAAACAAGGTATTAAAACACAGAAAGTAGATTTCTCAGACCTCCAACTCTTATCGTCCACTATTCAACCATTTGATTTGGTGGTGGGTGCTGTTCCCGGTTTTATGGGCTTGCAAACAGTACGTACTGTAATTGAAGCTGGTAAGAACATGGTCGACATTTCATTTTTTCCGGAAGATCCCTTTCAGTTGGATGAATTGGCCAAAAAGAAAAATGTAACTATCGTTACAGACTGCGGTGTGGCACCAGGCATGGGCAACATTATATTGGGGTACCACAACAAGCGAATGAAGATTACTACCTACGAATGTCTTGTGGGCGGTTTGCCTCTTGTACGCGAGTGGCCGTATGAATACAAAGCCGTATTCTCACCCATCGATGTCATTGAAGAATACATTCGTCCTGCCCGTTATGTGCAAAATAGCGGTATAGTTGTGAAAGAAGCGTTATCAGATCCGGAGCTTGTACACTTTGATGGCGTAGGAACATTGGAATCTTGGAACTCGGATGGCTTGAGGTCGCTTATCAAAACCATGCCCAATATCCCCAATATGATTGAAAAAACATTGCGCTATCCCGGATGCGTAGAATATTTAAGGGTGTTGAAAGAAAGTGGATTTTTTTCCTACGAAGAGGTTGAGGTGATGGGCGTAAACATCCGGCCCATTGACCTGACAGCAAAACTTCTTTTTCCCAAATGGAAATTAAAACCAGGTGAAGAAGAATTTACGGTAATGCGCATTCGCTTGAGCGGAGAAGAGAATGGTCACTTAAAAACATATGAATACAATCTTCTCGACCGCACGGAAAAAACATCGGGCACTCTATCAATGGCCCGAACCACCGGCTACACGTGCACTGCTGCAGTGAATCTTGTGTTAGATGGAAAATTCAATCGAAAGGGTATTTGCCCGCCAGAATATTTGGGAGAAGAAGAAAGCCATTTCACCTTCATAGTTGACTATCTGAAAGAACGAGGCGTGCATTATCCGGTTAGGCATAAGGACTTGGACATTAGGATTTAGTAAAAATTGGGGCCAAGCCCAAAATCCTAATGCCCAAGGCCCAATTCCCAAGTCCTGATTTTTATCCTATCTTGAAGCTTTTAAGGTCATTAAAAAGAAACACCAATGACAGTTGAAAGGACTCGTCCTAAAATCATTCATGCGATCATTCCTATTGCCACACTCATCATATTACTCACCATCAATGTTATTGTGTTGGGATCATCAGCCATAACAGGCGCCAATCAAATCGCCTTGTTATTAGCAGCAGCGGTAGCGGGAATCATTTCTTTTAGACTGGGATTCTCGTGGGAAGAAATTGAAGGCAGTATTATTAAGAGTATCAGTTCTGCTATGGGCGCCATGTTGATTTTATTAGTAATAGGTTCCTTATCGGGTACATGGTTGCTCAGCGGAATTGTTCCTGCCATGATTTACTATGGACTAAAAATTCTTAACCCTACGATATTTTTAGTTGCCGCTTGTATAGTATGTTGCATTGTTTCATTGGCAACAGGAAGTTCGTGGTCCACAGTGGCAACGGTGGGTATAGCGCTGTTAGGTATTGGTAAAGCATTAGATATTCATGAAGGTGTAATTGCCGGTGCCATCATCTCGGGAGCTTACTTTGGTGATAAAATGTCGCCACTTTCTGATACCACCAACCTGGCACCCGCAATGGCGGGCACCGATCTTTTCACTCATGTGAAGTACATGGTGTACACTACATTACCAACGCTCATCATTACCCTTGTTATATTTCTCGTGTGGGGCTTTACATTAGATGCGCCCCTGGTAGCCTCGGATACCAGTTCTGTTTTGAATGCCATTGAAAGCAAATTCAATCTGAATCCCATTCTTTTTATTGTACCGATTTTAGTCATCGTGATGATTGTAAAAAAAGTACCTGCCTTGCCAGCACTATTAGTAGGAACACTGCTGGGCGGAATTTGTGCGATCATTTTTCAGCCACAGATCATTGATCAGGTATCGGGTATACAAGGCAATTACCTGAAATCATGTTTTGTTGCCGTAATGAATTCAATGACCACTACCGTCAACATTCAAACCGATAATCAAATGATTAGTGATTTGCTCACCGCGCGCGGCATGAGCGGAATGTTGAATACCATCTGGCTGATTTTGTGCGCCATGATTTTTGGTGGCGTCATGGAATCATCCGGTCTGCTACATCGAATTGCCGAAGAGATAATAAAATTTGCTCATAGCACCGGATCGTTGGTAGCATCTACGGCCGCTACGTGCGTATTTTTTAACATCACAGCATCCGATCAGTATATGGCCATTGCCGTTCCGGGTCGCATGTATGCCAATACCTACAAAGAGCGCGGGTATAAACCAGAACTGCTTAGCCGCACGTTGGAAGATGCAGGAACGGTAACCTCTGTGCTCATACCCTGGAATACATGTGGCGCAACACAAGCCAATGTGTTGGGTGTTGCCACCATGGCCTATGCCCCCTATTGCTTTTTCTGTATCATCAGTCCGCTGATGACGGTATTACAAGCTTATCTCAACTTTAATATCCGCAGGTTGGATGACAAAGTACCAGCATAACGACCGTATCACGATCAGCAACGAAGAGATCAACGAACTACCACTTGGTGCGTTTGAAGGTAACGTAGATATAATCGAAGAGCCAGAACAACTGGAAGATGCATTTGCTGAAATAAAAAAGCATGCGGTAGTTGGTTTTGATACTGAGACGAAGCCAGTGTTTGTAAGTGGTCATTACAACAAAGTCTCACTCGTACAAATTGCACTTCCAAAAAAAGTTTTCTTAATCCGTCTGAAGCCTGTTGGCATGGCGCCACACATTATTCACTTCTTTGAAAATGAAAGAATTGTAAAAGCGGGCGTTGCCTTACGGGATGACATTAAGGCACTTCAGAAATTAAAACATTTTGAGCCAGTTGGATTTTTTGAACTGGCAGACCTCGCAAAAAAATCAGGGCTTCAGGTTGAGAGCGTAAAAAAATTAACCGCCTTGTTGTTGGGTTTTCGTATTTCAAAAAGCGCCCAGACCAGCAACTGGGAAGCACCTGTTTTTAATGAAAAGCAAATAAGCTATGCTGCCACCGATGCATGGGTTTGTTTGAATATCTACAAAAAGTTGAATGGACTTTGAATAACTAGACCTACGCTAATGATGGAACGTCTTTGCGAGCACCTGCGTTTGGCTTATGCATTGGGGGCGAAGCAATCTCCTAATTTGGGGATCGCTTCGTACGCCCCGCTTTCCTTCGCTGGTACTCGCGATGACGTCAAATTTTAGTTTGTGTAACATCAGTGAACAATCCTTATCGTGAATAAATTTCACACTGAAATCCTAAACCTGATCAAAGAAAATTCAGGCACGCCAACCCAACATACTTTTCTGGACTCGTATTTAGGTAATGATCATCCGCGTTATGCAATCAATATTCCAACACTTCGCACCATCGCAAAAGATTGGTCAATAGCACATAGGAACTTAACCGCTAAGGAATTTCAACAGCTACTGGAAAGCCTTATCTATGGGAAGTCCTCCACAGAAAAAACCATGGCTGGAATTTTATTAGACATCTCAACAAAAGAACAGCGAAAGTTCAATCCTGCATGTTTTAATGACTGGCTCGATCATTTGGTCGGTTGGGCTGAAATTGATTCCGTTTGCACCGGTGCCTATGCCGCTGCTGAAATTCCCGCTAACTGGAAATCATGGCATAGCTTGCTCATCCGTTTCTCAAAAAGTAAAAACATCAATAAGAGGCGCGCATCTCTGGTTTTATTGTGTTCGCCCATGCGCAAGGCTACTAATGACCGGCTTGCACGAGTAGCACTGGAGAATATCGATCGACTAAAACACGAAACCGAAATCCTGATCACGAAAGCTATATCATGGGTTTTGCGCAGTATGATTAAGAACCACCGGAAAGAAGTAGTAGCTTATTTAAAAGAAAACTTAGAGAGTCTTCCTAAAATTGCTGCAAGAGAAACCTTGACCGTGTTAAAGACAGGTAAGAAAACCAAATAGAATCGTTTTAATCACATCTCTGCAATCAATTTTTGTCTGTCTAAACAAGTTTCTCTTTTCTTCTATTCATTACCAGAATAACTACACCCGCCAGCACAAGAGGAATGCTCAAAATCTGTCCCATGTTTAAAAGCATATCATCTTCAAAAGCTTCCTGACTAATCTTAAAAAATTCGTCAATGAAGCGCAAAGTGAATAAAATGATCAGGAACCAATTAAAAATAAATCCATTTTGAATCTTTGTACGATATTTATTCCACACCCAAAAAAGGAGGAAGAATAATGTCAAACAATAAATCGCTTCATATAGCTGGGCAGGATGCCGGGGCAGGTTATCCTCACTTGTAAAAACAAAACCCCAGGGTAAATCAGTTGGCAGTCCAATCATTTCGGAGTTCATAAGGTTTCCCAATCGTATGCAACATCCGGTAAACGCCACCACAATGGCTAATCTATCCAGTATCCACAAATACGCTACCTTAGTTTTACGCGCAAATAAATAGGTGCCAATAAAAATTCCAATAGCTGCACCATGGCTCGCCAACCCGCCTTCCCAAACAGCTAATATTTTCAAAGGATTTTGGAAATAGTGAATTGGGTTGTAGAATAGAACATGTCCTAACCGCGCTCCAATAATGGTGGCCACCACCATGTAAGTGGTTAATGTATCTATTTCAGTTACGGAACGCCCTTCTCGCTTATAAATGAAATACATAATCTGTTGACTTATAATGAAACCAAGCGCCCAGGACAACCCGTACCATCTTAATGGATGATTGATAAAAGGGATAATGAAGATGTCAGGGCTAACATCCCATATGATATAGGAGAGGAAATTCATTATTAATTTTTTCTAAATACTCACAACTTCAATTCTTTCAATATTCTTAAAATCATCCGCATTAACAGTTGCGATACGGGTAATATCGTTAGCCAACGAAATCGCAACTATCTCAAAATCATGAATGACTAGACCTTTGGGTGAATGTACCTTGATTAATTTCTTAAGAATGTCTAAGCTCAACTCATTTGGAAATAGAACAGTGAAGTTGGCAGAAAACTCATCAAGATCAGCCAAAGCGGCTTCACTGGTTAGTAATGGACTGACTCCTTTTGTAGTAACTGCATAATACTCTGCCAGATTTTTTGAAGTAGTGTACAATTCAAACTCTGCGCTAAGTAAAGCCTGAGATCTTAGATGAAATTGAGAACTTTTATCTTTTGAGTAGATGAGGATGTTGGTATCCAACAGAAGCTTATTCATAGGCTTCCTTGCGAAAATCCTTATTGTCCAGCTGCCCTTTGAAATCGTGCAATGTGACCTTCACTTTTTTCTCTTTCCTTCGCTCCACAACTCTTTTTAGAAGACTATAAACCTCCTCTAGAAGGCTTTCGGGAAGCTTATCTACCTCTCTTTTTAAAACCTCTTTTGTCACCATAGAATAAAATTACAAAAATCCGTTAACAAAAAAGTCCTTCCCGTTGAGGAAGGACTTTCAAGTTTGTGGAGCCGCAGGGAATCGAACCCTGGTCCAGAGAAGATAAAAACGTACGTTCTACATGCTTAGTTGACTTTGATTTTCGAGAGAAGCAAGGCAGGCAACAGCCTAAACTCCTCCTTAGTTACTGTTTTCTCGACAGCTGCGCGTAACCACGCAACGGCCCAGTTCATGCTTTCGACATCGCTGGTCCAAGCCCGCGGAACAAAGGCTTGGGCGATGATGGCCTCCTGCTTCTTAAGCAGAATGAGTCAATCTAACCTTAGGTCAGATTAAGCAGCCATGGCGTAAGTATTCTCGCCACTTATTGGTTCGAGAGCAGTGTTCAAAGCTCTACCCTCACGAGCTTGCATGCTGGCATACGACATCACACATCCTGTCAATACCGGACGGCCCCGGGTAATCGTTGATAGTTGTTCGTTAATCGTTCTTAGTTTTTGGGCGGCTTACGGGCTGTCGGCACTCGCCAATCCACGCTTAAGCCCATTTCGGGCTCAAACAAATGCCTCCATCCCTGCCGCGTTGACCAACTTCAAAGAACGTCCTTCGATTTAAGATCGGAAGGGAGACAAAAGTACGGGAAAAATAGTTCCGGTGAGGTAAAAGTATAAATCAATGAATCCAAACTTTTGTTTTGTGCGTTCGGCTTGTGACAAACTTTATTTTTTTAGCATGATGGACTGACTAAGTGAATCGATTTTTAAATTCAGTTTCTGAACGTTTAACGTTGAGGCATCTAAAAGATTTTGAAGAGAATCTATCTTCCCACCCTGTTGTTCTATTTGCTTTATATCAGTTTGATGTTGTTGCTTTGCTACTTCTAATCGTCCATCATTTATGTACGTTATGATGGTAAATGCTAATAGGCCGCCTGATGCGAATCCGCCAATTATCCCAGCGAGAGTATAAGATCTGCCCAGAAGTGTCTTTCTGGTCGGCACCATCTCAACCTTTGTTACAGTGGGTTCGTCCTCTTTGTATAGTCCTGTCAGGTATGCCTTGCGACAGTTTTGGTAACTGCGTGAAAAATATCCCTCATGTTGTCTCTGGGCCAATAATAGCGGAACCTTCTCCAGAATGTCACAATATCCCATTATTTCAATTTCTGGAATCCCTAGTTTTCCTGGCAGCTCATCGTATCTCCAATTTTCCTTACTTTCTGTGCCTGGCTCTGTGATGATTCCTAAAAGGGCATGAATCTTATTATTTTTCATCTAGAGAGGTAATTACCCTTTGGACTTTAAACTTTCCGCTTTGCGCTCTATTCCAATTTCCTCAATCACCAAATAATCTTTCTTGGAAATGGACTGACGGGCGAGCAGTTCCGCAATAAATCCCGTAAGGAAAAGTTGAACACCTAACACAACAGCCACCAAGGCCAGATAAAAAATAGGTTGTTCTGTAATCTCGCGTTTCAACGGAATTTTAGAAATGAAAACCGAATCAATTTTATCCCATCCCATTTTTAATGTAAAAATAAAACCAGCTAAAAATGAGATAATCCCCCACGCTCCAAAAAAATGCATCGGGCGCTGGGCAAATCTTCCGATAAAAGTAATCGTCAATAAATCCAGAAAGCCACGCACAAATCGTTCCCAGCCAAACTTGCTGACGCCATATTTGCGTTCGCGGTGCTCAACAACTTTCTCGGTAATCTTTGTAAACCCAGCCCACTTGGCCATCACCGGAATGTAACGGTGCATTTCTCCGTACACCGAAATATTTTTCACCACCTGATAATGGTAAGCTTTCAGTCCGCAATTGAAATCATGCAAACTGATACCAGATATTTTGCGAGTGATATAGTTAAAAAACTTTGAAGGAATTGTTTTTGAAATCGGGTCGTGACGCTTTTTCTTCCAGCCACTTACCAAGTGATACTTCTTCTCTTTGATCAGCTTATACAACTCAGGAATTTCATCCGGACTGTCCTGGAGATCGGCATCCATGGTAATCACCACTTCACCCTGCGTAATTTTAAAGGCGGTATGTAGGGCGGCCGACTTACCAAAGTTGCGATTGAATTTGATTCCTTTAAAAGAAGAATTAATCAAACAGGCCTTACGGATTTCCTCCCAGGTATTGTCTGTGCTGCCATCATCTACAAAAATCACCTCATAAGAAAAGCCGTGCATTTGCATCACACGGCTTATCCACTGACTGAGTTCGGGTATAGATTCTTCTTCGTCCTTCGCAGGAATGACTAATGAGATCTCAAGCTTCGTCATTAAAAATTATACTTCAAGATCAGGGTTATTCTTCTTTGTGATAAGCGCCACCAGCAGGCCGATAATAACTCCTGCTATTATTCCAAATACAATTCCAAAGCCAAAAATGGCTTCCGGGGATGAGAAGGCTCCCGCAAACTGCATAGCTTGTTCAATTTGTTCATCAGACATCCCACGCTCTTGCATGGATTCAATTTGTTTGTCTTTTATAGCTTGTAAAAAACTGTCATCGATAAATTTGATGTAGACATAGGTAAAAATGCTGGAGATAATGCTTGACACCGTTCCGGCCCAAAAGCCAATTCCTGTTCCCTGGCCAATCGTCATAAATCCATCCCCTTGCTCTTTGTAATACTTGTGAGCCAGGAACAGCATTGCTGCAGTAATTGCCCAACCCAGATAACCGACAGGGCCTTGCATATCCAGTCCTGCTACATTCATGATCACAAAAAAAGCTATTGAAAGTACTGACATCATCAGGCCATAGCGAATACCTGCTGAACGAGTGGTCACCTTTTCGGTTTGTTCATTTTGCTCTTCCATGATTATAGGGTTTTAGGTTGTCGTCTTAAAATTACAGATATTATTATGCTTATAAAAAAGCTGATGATAAAGCTCTGAAAGAAATACCGTCTCGCCAAATAGGCAGCATCCGCATCCAGTATGGCCTTTAAACCCTGTTCAAACGTCTCTTTCCCCATTCTTTCGATATCCTCCGGTGGATAGGACTTTGCTTGTTCCAGCGTCAATTCAATAAAGGAGGAGACAAAATCCTTTTCCCAGGAAGCAAAAGCAAAAAGAAGAATGGACGAGACCAACGCATAAAAGAAGGTTAAAACAAAACTTCCCATCATCCCTTGCCAGAAATATAAAATGCCTTCGTTGTGAAATTCCCTAAAGTCCCGAAGACTAAAAACCAGCAGCAGCGCAAAAAGGATAATCCTGAAGTCAAAAAATACAGGTATCACAAACGGGTGCCGGCCCAGGTAGTATAAAATAACAAGCAGTCCAAAACCAATTACTCCAGCAATCGTACCATATCGCAAGACTATTATGAAAAGAGGACTTTTAAACATAACACAAGAAAAGCAATAGCGAACAATTTTTAGTCTTCAATTTTTGATTTGCCGTTATTGAATACGGCCATCGCTTTCCCTTTTACGGTGGTGTTCAACCAGGGCGAATTTTTAGACTTTGAGTAATTTGTGTTCTGATCAAAAGTCCATTCCGCATTTGGATCAAAAAGTGTGAGGCAAGCCTTCTGCTCTATTTCTATTTTTGGAATTCCGAGTTTCAATAATATTCGAGGTGCGGTTGTAATCTTTTCGAGAAGATCTTCTATCTCCACCGATTTAGAGAGGGAAGTCAGTTGCGAAGCAAAGGTTTGCAAGTTGATCATCCCAAAATCCGCGAGGTCAAATTCTAAAAACTTACTTTCGTCATCCTGTGGAACATGTCCTGAAATCAACACGTCAATGGTTCCATCCTTTAAGGCTTTGATCAATGCCTCGTTGTCAGCCTTCTCCCGCAAAGGAGGATTTACTTTATAGTTGGTGTCAAAATCCATCAGGAGGCTGTCGTCCAACAGTGCCTGGTATCCTGTTATGTCACAACTTATATTCAACCCCTTCTTCTTTGCCGCTTTAATCAGGTCAATAGTTTTAGTGGTAGAAACTTTTGCGAAGTGTAACCGGCCCCCGGCATAAGTAAGCAGTTCAAGATTTTTACTCACCGCCACCTCCTCAGCAATTCGTGGGATCCCTTTTAACCCCAGCATCGTACTATTGATACCTTCGTGCATCTGGCCAAACATACTTAACCAATTATCTTCAGGATGATCGATCAGCAGTCCATCAAACTTTTGAAGATATTGGAGTGACTTCAGAAAAATATCCGTATGCCAAACCGATTTAAGTCCATCAGTGAAGCCCACAGCTCCGGATTCGTGAAGATCAATCATCTCCGTTAACTCCTCCCCTTTGTTGTTTTTTGTTACAGAAGCCAGTGCATGAATTTGCACAAGGCGGTTATCATTGCCCTGAGTGAGGTAGCTTACCTCGTTTTTAGTTTGAACTGTCGGATAAGTGTTCGGTAGAACTGCTACATCTGTAAAGCCTCCTGCGGCTGCGGCCTTTGCTAGCGAAGAGAGGTCTTCTTTTTGTTCTAGTCCCGGATCGCCCACATAAGCACCCAAATCAAACCAGCCGATGGAAAGGAACATTCCTTCTGCTACAATTACTTTATCCGCGGCATAATTTTTATCTCCAATCTCAGCAATACGGCCGTTGCTGATTACTACATTTTTTTTCTTATTGTGAAAAGGTGATCCCTTACTGATGATCGTGGCTGATTGGATAAGTATTTTCATAGTGATTGATCAAGTAAAGAGACATTTACCTCACCCCGTCCAAATGCATATGTATTCCAAGGGTTTCTTGCCCCTCTCCCAATGGAGAGGGGAAAATGTTTTCCCTCCTTTGCCAAGAAAATACATTGGGCGAGGTAAATTAAAATATAATGGAATTTTATAGATGGTAAACCTGTAAAAGGAATGACAACAACATTACCTTTTACAAATTCTTCCATGCTTCGTCTTCTTCTGGTGAATCCCAATCACGGGACAATATTTTTTCGGAGGCGAAATGAGTAAGAATATCGTCTTCTTTAGCTTTTCTGCCTTTCAGAAATAGAAGATAGTCATATATTTCCTTCAGAAGGTTCTCTGGAGCATTCTTGATCTCTTCCGCTAGTGCTTCTTTGGTAGACATTCCCAAAATTACTTTAAAAACCTGATCAAAAGAACTTCCGTCAGGAGAAAGAACAGTGCAAGCACAATGGCATACTTCCATAGAGGTGTGCCCAAATATCTCTCTTTTATGGCATTACTAAAAGTCGCCACTGAAGAAGCCTGAAAAAGTGAAATATTATTTCCATTTCCCAACAATTCCTTAACCTCTTCACCTTTAAATTGATCTAAAACGGACTCAGCCTTATCAAGATTAAAGGCAAGCAAATCTAAGGTATCGCGTTGAAAAATGGCACGGTAAAAGCCTGGAGTAATCGCAAATTTTGGTATTTCCATGATGACCTGATCCATCATCTTGCGTTGTGATGGGACAATCTCCTGATACCCGATCAGCTTAATTGGTTCCTCTCCAAAAAGACTGTCCTTGCGTAAAGTGATCACACTTTCATTTGTTTGGTAATAGGCTTTGTCTTCAGTACGCTTACCACTTGCCGCGATGCGATACATCACAGGCACGAATAGCGCTTGATTATGAAAGTCTGTAAACTCCTTTTCTAATGGGCATGCCATTACGAAAACATTACCATTCCTGGAAAGAAAGGGTTGACCATCTTTAAATTTCAAAATCGCTGATCGGTCTGTACCCCAATCCAAAACCTTAGTTGCTTTTGGCATAGCCAGGGCGACTGATTTTTCCTGAAATACATTAGCAAAAAAAGGGTTCTGGAAATCAGGTTTATCCAGTTCAACCTGCTCTATACTTTCAGTACTTTTTAGTGAGATTGAATTTAAAATAGTTTTATAGGACGCCACATCAGGATGTGTACCCGAGATAAGTAACAATTGAAAGTGACCTGAAGAATTAGCAAGTGTTGCACGTAAGGTTTCAGGAATCATATTCAATCCATTGAGAACTACCAGATCGGCTTGTGCCAGCACATTAAAATCAATATTGACGGCATCAAATTTTTTATAACTAAATAGATCGCTGTTACCATAAACCCGTTGAACAAAAGATGACGTTGCTGTATCTCTTATTTCTACTACTTTAATCTTGTGAGAGAAGTTGAGAGTCAGGAAAAACTCATTATCGAAACTGACCGGAAAATCACTAAATGAAATAGTAGCTTCATTTAAACCATACAGCCCAGACGTTAAATCAAAGCTGGTTTCGGCAAAACTGTTAGGTTCAATATCAATGGCAGAGGTAGCAGACTGAATGCCGTTGATTGACATTTTTATAAATAGTCCTTCTTTCTTTATGATGCCTGTATTTTTGAGACGGAGCTTAACTGAATTCTTTTCTCCACCGATTGAAAAAGGATTCTCCAGATACACCGTATCCAGAAAAACATTGGAGGACTGATTAAAGGTTAATGGAATCATATGCCACTGGTTGATTGAATCCACCTGCAGACTACCTCTGGTAAATGTGGATTTTTGAAAATCGGAAATCCAGAAAATGTCGCTGCTACTGAGTTTTCCTATCCTTCTATTTACCTCATCGAATGATCGGCCCACCGGTGACAATCGCGTTTGAGCCAACAGGTCTTCTACTTCCCTCTTCGATTTAAAAGTGTTGGAAAAAGACGCAAAGTCATTGGTTATGAATTTGTAGCGTGTGTCGGCCGGAAAAAGATTGACAATTTGTTTGGCCAATTCAATCCCGGCATCAAGCGCTCTTACCTTTTCTTCTACTGGTGCCGACATGCTATAAGAATTGTCAAGATAAATTACCATATTTTTCCCACTGGTCATCTGTTCGCTAGCCGGCAGAAAAGGTTGTGCAAACGCAAATACCAAAAAGAGAAGGAACAACAGACGAGCGGCCAGTACCAGATATTGCTTAAGTTTTCGTTTTTGTGTTGTTTCTTCCTTTAACTGTTTAAGAAACCAGGTGTTAGAAAAATAAATGCGGGTAGTCTTCCTAAAATTAAAGAGATGAATGATAATTGGGATGGCAAGCACAGAAAGAGCCCATAGGAACTGAGGAAACACAAAATTCATCCCTACAAAGCTACTCCGGTTTCATGAATTAATGCTTCCTTAAATTGAATTTTTTGATGAATCGACTCATCCTCTCAACGACTTCATCACAATGAGAAATGCTCCAACAATTTGGTCGATGGCGTTGGAAAACGAACAAAAAAAAAGGCCACCTGAACGGTAGCCTTTCCTAATCTATTTACTGGTTTTTAACTTTGCTTGCTGCCCAGCATTAAGAAATCATTGACATTTATTTCTGTCACATACTTCTTTTCACCTTTGTCGGTCTCATACGCACGGTGTATTAGTTTCCCTTCCACGGCTACTTCTGCGCCTTTTTTGAGGAACTTACCTGCAACATCTGCAAGCTTACCCCAGATCACAATGTTGTGCCATTGTGTATCCTCCACTTTTTCTCCCTTCTGGTTCTTGTAGGCATCCGTAGTGGCAATCGAAAAAGATGCCTTTTGGCTGTTACCAAAAGTTTTTACTTCAGGGTCTTTACCCAGTCTTCCAATCAGGTTCACGCTGTTTCTTAAGCTTTTCATACTCATAAGTGTTTAAATTGTTTAACATTTTTTCCAACCGCTTCGTTGCGATTAGTGATACAAAGGTGGAGGACGAAAGATTGCTTAGTCGTTTATTAATCAGTTACTTTCGTTTATATTCGTTTGTAAACGTTTGTAGATGGAAACAAAACCTTCAAAAAGAGCTAAAATCGAAGAAAAAATCTGTTTGGAGTGCGGCTCAAAAATAATAGGCCGGGCCGACAAAAAATTTTGTTCTGATCAATGCCGGGTCTCGTACAACAATAGACTTAACAGTAACGAAACTAATTTTATGCGAAATGTGAACAACGTCTTGCGCAAAAACCGCAGGATACTAATCGATCTCAATACCACCGGAAAATCCAGGGTATCACGTGAAAAACTTCACGAAAAAGGTTTTGACTTTAATCTATTCACTAGCACGTATACCACAAAAGAGGCATCAGTCTATCATTACTGCTATGAACAAGGATATTTACAGGTTGACAAAAACTGGTATTTGTTAGTGGTGAAAAAGGAAACGATTTGATTTATGGAGACCAGAAAAGCAAAAAGGAAAAACCGAAAAGCAAAAAGATTAAAGTTTGCCCGAACCGAAAGAGCTGTTGTCTTGCCCATCCGCAAAACACCGAAGGGAAACAAATATGCCATCACAAATTACGGACGGGTGATCAGTTACACTACTATTCCAGTGGAAGGCATTATTTTAAAGCAAGGAAAAATCAGGAAGTACTTTGGAACATCTGTTGGCGGTAAAACTCATTTGATACACCGACTGGTGGCGTTGCAATTTGTAAGAAAACACAGGGCCGACCAGCGGTTTGTCGTTCACCTGGATTATAACAATGGCAACAATCATTATCGAAACCTGAAATGGACAAATCGCGATGAGATGGAAGCTCATCAACATAAAAATCCAAATCCCGAAAAAAGAGGGAATCAAAAACTGACTGTTGAACTTGTAAAAAAGATCAAGCAAAAAATTCAAGAAGGAAAAATAACATTGAAAATAATTGGCAAACAGTTTGGGGTAACCGATATGCAGATCCATCGTATTAAAACCGGTGAAAACTGGGGTTATGTAAAAATCTAAAAAAACAAAAATCATGAATAACTGGTCATTAAAAGGGAAGAAAGCATTAGTAACAGGTGGAACCAAAGGAATCGGGCTTGCCATTGTGCAACAATTCCTGGAGTTAGGTGCTGATGTTTTGGCGGTGGCGCGAGACACAAAGCCTATAAAAGGCAAACTAAAAAACTCTGCCCAGTTGTTTGTCATTGATGGTGATGTAACAGACCTGGCCTTCCGCCATCAACTGATGAAGAAGACCACCGAGAACTGGGGCAAGTTGGATGTACTGGTGAACAATGTAGGAACAAACCTTCGCAAGAAATTTATTGAATATACAGAAGAAGAATATCGGAAACTATTTGAAACCAATTTGTTCAGCCTTACTGAAATTACAAAGTTGGCTTTCCCACTTTTAAAAAATTCAGGAAAAGCCAGCGTGATTAACATAGCGTCTGTTGCCGGATCCTTCGATGTTCTTTCAGGTCCGCCATATGGTATGACCAAAGCAGCCATCATCCAGCTATCAAGGAATCTCTCGGTTGAATGGGCTATCTTCAATATTCGGGTCAATAGCATTTCCCCCTGGTACATCGAAACGACTCTGACAGCTCCAGTAATGTCAAATCCGGAAAGGTTGAAATTGATAATTGATCGTACTCCGCTTGGACGAGTAGGTCTTCCCGAAGAAGTGGCTAGTCTCGCTGCCTACTTAGCCATGGAAAAAGCCAGTTATATTACGGGGCAGAATATCATGGTGGATGGCGGGATGTCTGCTAAAGGACTTTAGTTTGAATTGACCTCTCAAGAAAGGAGATATGAAAGATGTTTCGTTGAAACCTGATTCCGAAAAGCGACTTTATGATCTGGCCTATTGGCTTGCAGTTTTCACCATTATCTATAATCTGGTAGAAGGAATTGTTGCCACCTGGCTGGGTTACGAGGATGAAACATTAGCATTATTCGGTTTCGGTGTCGACAGTTTTATTGAAATGATTTCAGGTATGGGCATCCTGTATATGGTCACCCGTATCCGCAAAAATCCACAGAGCCACCCCAGCGAATTTGAAAAGACTGCCTTACGTATAACCGGTTTTTCCTTTTATGCCCTGGTTGCCGGATTAGCTACCTCTGCCTTACTTAGTATGTACATACGTCACAAACCAGAAACCACATTTTGGGGAGTGATCATCTCTCTAATCTCAATCGTAGTAATGCTGGTGTTGATTTACGGAAAAATTAAAACAGGCAAAAAACTTCGTTCAGATGCCATACTGGCCGATGCAAACTGCACCAAAGTCTGTATTTACATGTCGTGTGTGTTGTTAGCCTCAAGTGCTATTTACGAAGTTACAGGGTTCGCGTACGCGGATGCTATTGGCACATTAGGCCTTGCCTGGTTTTCTTTCAAAGAAGGCCAGGAATGTTTTGAAAAAGCAAGGACCGGAAAAGATTGCAGCTGCGATCACTGATCTATATCACCGATTATGAAACCTATTGTTCAGATATCACTTGACTTAATTCAGCTTGATGAGGCCCTTGAAACCGCAGCCATGGCCATGCGGGCGGGTGTTGATTGGCTCGAAGCTGGCACACCATTCATACTGGCTGAAGGATTACATGGTATAAAAAAACTCCGTGAGGTATTTCCAGAAACTCCCATTGTGGCTGATCTCAAAACCATGGACGGGGGTTATCTTGAAGCGGAGATGATGGCAAATGCAGGCGCCACCCATGTGGTAGTGATGGCGAGGGCACACGCAGAAACAATCAAATGCGTTGTCAAGGCGGGAAGAGATTACGGCATCAAAGTAATGGGAGATAACCTTGGCTGTCCAGATATGATTGCTGCCGCCAAGTGGATGGAAGATTTAGGGTGCGATTACATTGTGCATCATATTGGGTATGATGAACGTAGGGGAATTGCAGCGCAAGGAAACCGCATGCCAAGTCCTTTGGATAAACTCCGGGAAGTGGTAAAGGCGGTGCAAATTCCAGTACAGGCCGTAGGCGGACTTAGTTTAGAACAGGCGATCCGATGTCCAGAATACGGTGCACCTCTAGTCGTACTCGGTGCTCCATTAACGATTGATGCCGATGCATTTAAGACAGCCACAGGCGACCTGGAAAGTTCGCTGCGATTGATTTGCGAAAAGATACACTCCTATGGAGACGTTGTCATTGGTAAATCGTAGATTACTCAATATCCGATATCCAAATCATCTCAACAAATGGGATCACAAATTAAATCTGCAGCAGTTGTCAACTTTTCAGCTGAACGAGGATCTGTAGAGATTCGCGAAATTGAAAAACCCATCATTGGCAATGAAGATGTGCTACTCGAAGTAGTCAATGTAGGTGTTTGCGGCAGTGACCTTCACCAATGGACTTCCGACCATAGCTGGCCAGTCAACTATCCTGTTGTATTGGGGCATGAGTTTGGAGGACATGTCATCGAAACGGGCAGTCAGGTGGCTAACTGGAAAGTTGGAGACCGTGTGGTAAGTGAAACAGCTGCAGTCATTGATCTTACTAATCCAATGTCCCGCATAGGACTCTATAATCTTGACCCAACGCGCAAGGGATTTGGCTATGGCGTGAACGGTGCCATGACACGATATGTGCGGGTTCCGGCACGTTGTCTGCATCATATACCAGATCAACTCTCCTTTGAACAGGCATGTCTTACCGAACCATGTTGTGTCGCATTTAATGCCGCTGTAGAAAATACCAGAATTAAACCAGGTGATCGGGTAATTGTTCTTGGTCCTGGAACAATTGGTATTCTATGCGCAGCTGTCGCAAAACTATGCGGTGCTGAAGTTGCTATTCTTGGATTAGAAGGAGACCAGCATCGCTTAGGAATAGCCAAACAATATGGTTGCGATACAATTATTGGCGATGCTTCACACTGGGCAAAACAACGGGATGGCTTAGGAGTAGATTGTGTAATTGATGCCGCTGGTGTAAGTATTACCTTGAAGAATGCCATGGAGCTTGTCCGTCCGAACGGGAAAATAACAAAGGTGGGTTGGGGCCCTCAGCCCTTTGGGTTTTCTCTCGATCCTCTCATCCAAAAAAATATTACACTACAAGGAAGTTTCAGTCATAACTGGCCCGTATGGGAACGTGTCATAGCGATACTTGCCAGCGGTCAATTAGATGTGAGACCAATAATAGGTGGTGTTTGGCCCATTACAGAGTGGCAAACGGCTTTTGAAAAAATGCACAAAGGCGAAGTTGTAAAAAGTGTTTTAAGGCCAGTGTAAAAATGCGACTGCAAAATAAAGTCATTATTGTTACCGGAAGCACAACCGGAATAGGTAAAGCCATTGCACTACGTTGTGTAGAGGAAGGTGCCTCCGTTGTGATTCACGGACTTGAACAAGATTTGGGTGAACAGGTTATCACAAAAATTGGCAAAGAAAAATCAGTACTACACATCGAAGATATTACCGCAGTCGGGGCAACACAACGATTGGTAGGTAAGGCCATCAAGGCCTTTGGTAAAATTGATGCCGTAGTTAACAATGCTGCGTTAGTTGTTTCATCGAATATCCACACAACAGATTCTGCTTTTTTGAGTAATGTTTTAGAAATCAATACTATCGCACCTTTCTCTCTTATCAAATCCTCCTTACCCTATCTTCAGCTGACGAAAGGTTGCGTTTTAAATATCGGGTCGGTAAATGCCTGGAGTGGTGAACCTGATTTATTGGCTTACAGTGTTTCCAAAGGTGCCCTGATGACCATGACGCGTAATCTGGGCGACACGCTTCATCGTGAAGCCGGAGTACGTGTAAACCAAATCAATCCCGGATGGGTATTGACAGAAAATGAAATACAACGCAAAAAAGAGCATGGATTATCTGATGATTGGTTCAAAAAATTACCAAAAGTATTTGCTCCCGCTGGACGTATTTTAAGGCCAGAGGAAATTGCTGCCGCAGCTGTGTACTGGCTTTCCGATGAAAGTGGTCCGATAAGTGGTCAGGTTGTTGACCTTGAACAGCATCCATTCATTGGGCGCAACCCTCCAAAGAATGAAACCGCAATTGACAGTTGATTTTACACAAAACTAAAATATTACGTCATTGCGAGTGTCCGCGCGGGCAGAGGGAGGGACGAAGCAATCCTCAAAATTGGGAGATTGTCTGCCTGTTCGGCAGACAGGCTTCGCCCTATCTCACAAATCCTCGCAGTTGCTTACAAAGACGTTTAATTGGTTTGCTTTAAGTCCAGTTAAGAATTAATTCAAACTTAGCTATGCCAAAGCTCGCTGCATTTCCAAAAGCATTCATGAATGCCCTATGCAAGGATGGAACCATGACAGTTTCCGATTGGATTAACCTTGCCGTTAAACTGGATATCGATGGATTGGAATGGTATGCAGGATTTCTCGAAATGTCTGATGAAGCAAATTGGTCTGGCTTTCGAAAGCAAGTAGAAAATTATGGCAAAGTAATTCCGATGATGTGTTGCTCACCGGATTTTACGCATCCCGATAAAACATTCCGGCAAAAAGAAATTGCAAAGCAAAAAAGATGGATTGACATGACCTTTGCGCTTGGTGGTTCTTACTGTCGTGTGCTTTCAGGGCAGCGAAGACCCGAACTTTCAATGGAAGAAGGAGTAAAGCTTGCAGCAGAATGTATTGAGACATGTCTGCCTTATGCCCAAGAGAGAAACATTACTCTTATTCTTGAAAATCACTACAAAGATGATTTTTGGGAATACCCTGAGTTTGCCCAGAAGATGGAGGTGTTCTACAAGCTGGTCGATAGCATTCATCATCCTAACTTTGGCGTGAATTACGATCCGAGCAATACGTATCTCGCAGGTGAAGATCCGCTTGAACTATTGAGCAGAGTGTCAAGCCGTGTGGTGACTATGCATGCAAGCGATCGCTTTCTTATTAAAGGTACTATTGAAGACTTACGCAAGGAAGAAGGCGGTGCATTAGGTTATGCCAAACAACTGCGCCACGGAGAAATCGGCAAAGGCCTAAATAACTACGATGCTATTTTTACCGAACTAAAAAAAGTCGGGTTCAACGGCTGGATCAGCATCGAAGACGGAGTGGATGGAATGGAACAACTGGAACGAAGTGTATCATTTCTTAGAAATAAAATCCGGCAATACTGGCCTGAATCAAAATAGGAGGTCACTATACTATCTTCTCCTTCTTTCCGTTCGCTATCGCGCGATAGATAGCCTCCACCACTTTCATATCTTTCAATCCTTCTTCACCTGAAACACTTGATTCCTTGTTTTCCAAAATGCATTTTGCGAAGTCTTCCATCTGAAGTGCCTGATGATTGGTCTGCGGTAAGTTAAGCTCACCTTTATTCGTGCGGCCTGCAAGAGGTCCATATCCATAAGCCGGACGCAGCTCTACCCAACCATTCTCAGCAGAAATAAAAAGTCGTTCGGTAGAACTGGCATAAGTTGTAGCCGAATTAGAAACCGCACCACTAGGAAATTCCATTTGCCATAAGATGGTTTCATCCACTTCTTTGAATTTCACCGGATCCGTTTTAAACTCCTGGGCAGTCACTGAAATAGGTTCCTCTCCTGTCGAATAACGTGCCGCCTGAATCGCGTACACCCCAACATCCATCATGGCGCCACCACCTGCTAATGATTTTTTTAAACGCCATTGAGTAGGGTCGCCAATCTTAAAACCATCTGATGATTCCACTAACTTAACTTTACCAAATATTTTTTGTTGGCCAATTCTCATTGCCTCTTGAGTGAAAGGTTCGAAGTGAAGACGATAACCAACTGAAAGCTTCACCCCTGCTTTCTTACAGGCATCAATCATGGCCTGACATTCCTTTACAGAAACTGCCATTGGCTTTTCGGTAATCACATGTTTACCAGCCTTTGCCGCACGGATCACATACTCCGCATGCATGGAATTGGGCAACACTACATAGACAATATCAATATCCTTATTATCAGCAATGCGATCGAAAGTCTCGTAGTTATAAATGTTCTTATCGGGCAGGTTGTATTTCACTTTAAACTTCTCCGCTTTCTCGGGCTTACCTGTAACGATGCCTGCGAGATAGCAGTTGCTGGTTTCCTGAAGGCCTGTTGCTAATTTGTGCTCAGCATAATAGCCCATACCCACAAGGGCAATGCCCAGCTTTTTTTCCTGAAAGGAAGATTTAGAAAAAGCCGTAACAGATGGAAGACTTGATAAGGCCGCGCCTGCTCCTACTTTTTGGATGAATTTTCTTCTGGAAATATGCATAGTTTCAATTTTAGAAATTGAATGTAAGCAAATTCCCGAAGCAAACTCCCTCTTAGAATTTAATTTATATGAAAGGCGATGGAAAACGTGGCTATTATTCCTTAAACCTAAGTTTAAAGAACAAGAGCGTTGAAGCCAACATCAGTGTCATCACGTTAGCAGCAATTACAGGAATGTCACGAACGAGAATTCCATAGGCCAACCACATCGCTACACCAAGACAAAAAAATGAAAACATACCTAGCGATAAATCCTTCGCTGATCTGCTTCTCCAGGTTTTAATTACTTGTGGAAGGAACGCAATGGTTGTGAATGTTCCTGCCGAAAGACCTAGAAGTTGTATTGTATTCATAGAATATTCTTTTAACGGTTGAGGTATTCTTAATACCAATACAAAGGTACATCAACGAGGAAGCGAAGTTGCCGGATGTAATTTTTTCTAATTTCCCGCGATCTAAAACGATTGCGGAATTTTTTTCTTACGAATCAGATATCCGATTTCTTCAACTTTAGATAGGCAAAATAATTGAATAGAAAAGTCCACACTAAGGCAATCGCAACAGCAGTAAAGCTCACATAATCTTGTATCTCCTGAAAAGCGTAACGAGCAAAAGGAAGGGGCACAAGATTAGTAATAGATTCCAGGGGGAAAAATTGTTTCAGCCATCCGATGCTATTCTCTAAACTTTCACGGAAGAGATTCAATTTGATGATAGCCTCAATCATGTGCGATAGCATTAACAGTACAATTGTGAGTCCTGATCGTTGAATAAAAATTCCTAACATTAAAGCATAGGAAAGAAACGCGAAGACCTCCAAGAAATAGGCAACAAAAAACTCCATGCCTGTAAAAAAATATGTCCACTCAATCTCAGGTGTATAAATGAGCCCTGTTACAATTGTTATCAATAATATCATAGCAACACTCATCAGGCTCAACAAAAGGTTAGTCAGAATTTTCGATAGAATAAACTCCCAGCGGCTAAACCCATCAATAATATTTTGACGAATCGTACGATATTGATACTCATTGGTTATAGAAATTACAACCATCACAGACAATATCAATTTAAAAAGTCCACTGATCCAAATCAGATTTTGCCAGATATCCGGGAAGTGATAAAGAGGTATTCTGTTAATATTAATCGAGGTACCAAACTCAGCCCCTTTGCTGGCAATCCATTTCAATATTTCCATTCCACTTGCTGTTGTAAAGCCCAGTGTTAAAAAATACAAACCACAGATGACCCAAAAAGTGCGGTAGCTGGTAAGTTTTTTAAGATCAATCTTTAAGAGATGGAGCATAATTCTGGATTCTGGATTCTGGATTTAGTTTTTTATTATGTTAGAATGTTGTGCCTCCGACAATATTTCCAAAAACTGCTTCTCCAATGTTTTCTTTTTGGTGATCAGGTGGGAAACAACTATCCCTTTATCAAATAAAAACCTGTTGAGGTCATGACTGTGGAAACGATCCTTCATCATCACCTGAAAGGCTCCATTCTCCTTCTTGATAGACGCACTGCCAACAAATTCTTGCAACAAGACCGAAAGGTCATCATGGTAAGCTTGCACCTCCACAATCTCCTCGCCTTTTCCAACTTCATCTACCGGGCCACAATGCATGAGTGTGCCACGCCTAAGTACGGCAAAGTGAGTACAAACTTTTTGCACTTCATCCAACAGGTGACTGGCCAATATAATCGTCTTTCCATCGGCTGCTATTTTTCTAATAATATCGCGGATTTCGGCAATACCCATGGGATCAAGACCGTTTGTGGGCTCGTCTAAAATAAGAATGATAGGATCACTTACTAAGGCTGACGCAATTGCCAACCGTTGTTTCATTCCCAACGAATACGTTTTATACTTATCCTGCTTGCGCGAAGCCAGCTCAACCAACTCCAGGACTTTCGGAATATTGTTAGGGTCCGCCCCCTTGATCATGGCATTAAGTTCCAGGTTTTTTTGCCCGCTGAGATAAGGGTAAAAAATGGGATGTTCCAACACAGCACCAATTTTCTTTCGCGTGAGATTCGTTGGTTGCTCTCCAAACCATGAAAAACTTCCAGAGGTGGGATTGACCACACCCATCAGCATGCCCAGGGTAGTAGTCTTCCCACTTCCATTCGGGCCCAACATACCAAACACTTGCCCACGTTTAACTTCCAGGTCAAGGCGATTGACTGCACAAAGTCTGCCGAAGTTTTTAGTGAGCTGATTTATTGAAAGAACTGTTTCCAAAGTTTATAAAATTTGTTTACATATTTCCATTGGTCCTGAGTAGGCAACAGGTAAGCGCAATAGGCAATGTGCCAAGATAATTTGCCTATTGGAATTTGCCTACCTGCCCTCCGCACGCTTCGGGAGGCGGGCTGCCTACTAGAACTTAATTATCATCATCATGATCGTCTTTGTCACCCTCCTTCTTCTTATCATCATGCGACATGAAGTCCTTGATCTTACCACCAATGTCTGTACTCTCATCAATTGTCTTGAAAAGTTCTGTCGCTTGATTGACAGCAATTTTACCTACAATGTCCAACACATACAAGTTAGTGGAATCATTTACCAGAATCACAGTACCTTTTACTTCACCGCCCTGTTCTTTAAGATAAACATCAAAATTTCTGCCCTGAAAGCGGCTGGTCATCATCTCTTCATACGATTCACTTTTATATCCACTTAGCAGTTTTTTATAATCTAAGCTGCTAAATGTTTCTTTTGTCTTATCAATTATCAAAAACTTCATCTTCTCGATGTCCTTGATCAGCTCATCAAACTCTTTGCTATCGTTCTGATTGAGCATACGTAACGTATTCCTATAAAAGTAGAGTGAAAGCCCGTCCTCAAAACGTTCATCCAGATCTTCGGTTGTTTTAGTCTGAGAGAAAGCAATTGGACTAAGAATAAAGAGAAAAATGAAGAAGGAAAGAAGTTTTTTCATAAGCATTCCATTAATACGTAAAAGCCTAAGGCAAGGATTGACTATTTCTTAACGATTTTGAAAAGCAAGCTCATTTTCCATATTCACGAGAAAATTTGGGTCAACGGTGCCTTTCATTTCAATTACCACAACCTCATCTGGTCCTTCAATTAATACAATGTAGCGGTTCTTTTTGTTTGTTGATTGCATAAAAAAAATGACATCATCTCCGTGGTCGCGAATGGTGGCCAACTCCTCGAATGAGTCTCTCAACAAGACCTTTCTAAATCCATCTACTGAAAGCCCTTGTGCCTTGAATTCTTTGGTGGGTATTGTTATTAACCGAATATTTTGTACGTCCTTGATGGCCTCCTTAAACTCCCATTCTCCAGCCATGCCCAGTACCATCCGGCAAAAGAAACCACTGACATTAAAACTATGCACATCAGGTCGGTCATTGAAATTATTCTTCAGTGCCTGATAACTATTGCTTTGACCGAAAAGTGATGATGAAATAAGGACAGCCGATAGGGAGAGAATTAAACTTACTCGTTTCATAGATTTTTTGGCTTTGGGCAGGAATAGTTGACAGTTGGCAAAAAAAACAATTGACAAATATTTGTTGTCAATTGCTTTTTTGCATACTGCCTGCTTAATTCTTCTTATCCTTAACATTCTCCAGGTTCTCCAAGCCGTCCACATTCATTTTCTTTCCAATCTTTGAAACCTGCTTCAAATCGATTTCGCCAAAGAGGCTCATCACCATAAATTCTTCGTTACCACCCATCACCATCACCAGCTCGCTGATTTTACCACCGGTCTCCTTGATAAAGAATTTCATGTCTTTATCCTTATCGCGTATGGTCATCAATTCTTCATATTCCTTTATTGGAATCATGCCCATCGCTTCTTTGTACAAAGCGCGAGAATCACGGGTATCCTCTTTGGTAAGTATACGTAACCCTTTTAACTTACTGATTGCATTCATCACTTCCTGGTCATCTTTGTCCTCCACTTCCATGTTGGTGAACAAATTGAACATCTTACTTGAGATGGTCACTTGACTGAATGTCTCATCATTTTGATATTTACTGAAAAATTTTGAGATGGCATCCTGTGCCTTCACTCCAGCTGTCATCATCACCATTACCATCACTACCATTACCTTTTTCATAATCCTTATCGGTTAATTTTTTATTAATTATTTACTTAGATAGTTGTTCCCTTGTCTTTTGTTGCATTCTTGCCTTGCACCTTTTGTTCGGCCTCATTGAAGAGCTTTATTTTTTCAGTTTCATGTCGTGCTTTTCCAAAACCTTTTGACAGCATCATCAGTGCCTTCTTGGTTTCTTCAAATGCCAACTTGGGGTCGCTGAATGTATCTGTCACTTCTGCCGGATACGATTTTCTCACCTCTTGTCCCACAAAGTACGTGGCTGCCACCACCACCGCGATGCCCGCGGCAATGCGTGCATAGTTGTAATACATTTTCACCGTCTTTGCCGCTGGTCGTGTTGCATTGATCTTGCGCGTAACATCCCCATCAAAGGATGGCTCGTTTAGCTGCACTTTTTTTTGATGATCAAAGTAGCGGAACAGTTCGGCTGTCTCTTTCAATGTCTCCGGAATGTTTTCACCTCTGAAGAAGTCTCTTAGTTGCTGCTCTTCTTCCAAAGAAGTTTCCGTGTTCCAATACTTCCCCAGCAGTTGTTCTATTTGCTTAGAGTCCATAGGCGTTCATTTTTACAAGTTTCTCTCTTACCGCGTTGCGTGCCCTGAACAAACTCACCTTTACCTGGCTCATGTCCAGTTCCAGCATCTCGCATATTTCATTGTAGCTATACCCTTCAATGTCCCGAAGGTGAATTACCTGTCGTTGCTTTTCAGGCAGCGCGGCAATCAGTTGGTTAATTCTTAACATGCTCTCATTCAGTTCAGTGTTTTCGTGAGGTGATAATGCTTCATTTCGAACTTCAAATCCTTCATCAATCGAATCGGTTGCCCTGCGCTGCTTGGAACGGAGCTTATCAAGCGAAAGATTTTTGGTGATGCGCATACACCAAGCCTCCATGTTCTGTATTTCCGCCATCTGTTCCCGTCCGTTCCAAACCTTAATCAGTACTTCCTGTACTACATCTTTGGCTTCTTCATTACTTCCCAACATTCGGAAAGCAAACCGAAAAAGCTTGTTTTTTGCAGGTAATACCCGGTTTTCGAAAGCTTCAAGATTCATCGTTCAAATACTAGACGGTGGAGCGAATGTGATGTTACAAGTAAATTTAAATTATTTTTTGGGCGGACGAACGGGCTATCCGCTGCAAGTCCGGCCACGCGCTAAACGCTCCGCTCTTCGGGCTTTCCGCTGCTATCCCTGCCGCAGTGTAGTCTAGGTGAATTTTTTTATTGCTTCGAATGTAATCTTTAGGCAACGATTTATAATTGTACTGAAATCATCTTGAGTGAAAGGATCATCATGTGTTTTAACCAATATCTCCTGATTGTTGCACAATACTTTGTATTCATTCGTGTCGAATAGAATTTTTAAGGTTGTACTTATTCCCCCGACTGATTTCCCGGATACATTATTTTTCAAATTCTGGAATTCAATTGAAATGCTTACCCCCAATACTTCGGCAAATATCCGACCATGGATTTCCGTTAAAAGTTTGCTCGCCTTTTCCGTTTCTATCGCCCCACCTCTCTTACTAACAATATCGCTTTGTTGCGTCCGACCTTTTGGCAGGTGAACGCTATAGTATAGAAGCTGAGTATTAAACGAATCGCCAAAAGATTGATTAAGTTTTTCAAGAAAACTCAAAAATAGTGCCTTAATAGATTTCGCGTAGAGATCTTTAATTTTACCTGCTTGCTTTAAAGCTTCATTTACTTCAACCTGTTTATTTTTTTTCCAGAGCGCTATCTCCTTCTCGACATCATCCAATTCTTCAATATCCTCACTACTAGCTGCTTTTACACTTAATTCAAACGACCAAGTCAATTGCTTAGTCACGTACTCAACAAAGGCATTAACATCTCCTACATCGGCTTTATTCAAAGCATTCAAATAATTTTTTTTATCAGTAGACCTAATAATAACCGGTGGATAACCAAATCGCAACAAAACGTAATTCATCAATAGTCTGGAGGTTCTTCCGTTGCTGTCATCAAAAGGATGAATGCGAACGAACTTATAATGAATTAAAGCTGCAATTTCTACCGGATGGAGTTTCTTCTGTTTAACGGAATCGTTATACCATTCCAGCAACTCCTTCATCATAGCCGGGGTGTCTTCCGGAGAAGCATAGTGAAACATCTCTCCATTTTGAAGCAGGACAGAGTTCGGCTCTTTCTTATATTCTCCAGGTGTTATCAGTTTTCGTGTAGGTTGGCCGTTCGCGGTTTGGGCGTTACCCCAGTAGGGTTCAACTAAAATAATTTTATTGAGCTCTCGAATGTCCGCTTCAATTAATTCTCGCGATTTATCGCTTGCATACTCAACAATCATTTTTAAAGCAACATCATGGGCTTGCATTTCGCGGTATTCACGAATGTCATGATCACCTGTTGTCTTGCCAAAGAAAATGAGTAGTTCTGTTTGCCCGTAGGTAAGCGTGTTGCCCTCAATATGATTTGAATTGTAATTCCATTCTAATCTAAATTTCTTCCAAAGGCGTTCTTCGTCCTCCCGCTTCAACGGCTTCAGTCTCTCTAACTGGGCGTGAAGAGAATTTATTTTATTAAGCAGGTCTTGAAGTTGTGGCATACAAATCAAAGATACAATTTATCAAAGAAACCGTTCTCCCACTTCCTTCCAATTGTTCACCCGTTGAAAGTGATTGAACTGCATATTGTGCGGTGCCGTATAGAGCAGCTTCTGACCATTAAACGTTTCCAGGTTATGAGGCAGATCATCAATCATATAGTCTCCGTATACCACTTGTTTACTTCCACAAAACACAAATTGTTTCCAATGTAAAAAAGGGAAATGTTCACCTAACCATTCCAGTTTTTCGGATAGCGAATTAGGGAACTCCATCGCGGAAGAAACTATAAAAACCTCGTATTTTTGATTTAATTTCTTCACAACATCCTGGCTATTGTCATTGACCGCCATCTTCCGAAAGAAATTTTTCCGAAAGGTAAATTGATACACTTCATCATGATGGCCCGGGAAGCGCTTCATTTCGTCTTTAAAATTCATCGACTCTTTTGTTACCAGAATGCCATATTCCTTTTCATAATAATTGATGAATTGACCTGTTGCATCCGCCAATACATCATCCATATCAATGATTAGCCGGTTATGTTGATTTGAATTCTGTTGACTCATACGGAGGTTCTTGTTCAGTTTTTAATAGCTTTAATTGTATGGAAAATGACAAAATTATTGTTTTAAAGCAATTTGAAAGTGCTATTGATGCCAACATTGCCAAGACCAAGCTGGATGCCTATGGCATTCCCTGCTTTTTGACCGATGAGAACTTAGCCGGACTTTATCCCCTACCGAACATGACCTCCATGCAAGCGCGGATTCATGTCTTTGAAAATGATATTGATCGGGCTAACGAGATTTTGAATGAAGAGAATTGAAAGAAATGGAGCCACAGATTCACTGATTTAATCTGTGAATCTGTGGCTCATCTATTTCTTCAATACCGTAAACTCAACCCTTCTATTATTCGCTCTCCCCTCCTCGGTTTCGTTGGTCTCAATTGGTTTTGATTCACCATATCCATGAGCTGTTAATCTTGCACCCTCTATTCCTTGACCAACCAGATAGTCCACTACTGACTGCGATCGTCCTTGTGAAAGTGATTCATTATATGTGTCAGAGCCTTTGCTATCCGTGTGGCCAGATATTTCAATCTCTACAGATGAGTTTCGTTTCAGAAAATCCGCTACTTTGTCCAGTTCAACGAATGACTCAGATTTCAAAGTAGTCTTATCAAAATCGAAATAAATATTCTTTAGCCGTACAGTAAGACCAACTTCAATCGGCTGTAAATAAAAATCCTTGATGATTGGCGTTTCTTCTTCTGAAGTTACCTGAACACTATCAGTAGAATTCAAATAACCCGTGGCAGAGGCAGTCATTACATACCATCCCATTCGCGATATATCCTGCTCATATTTACCAGTTCCAGCTTCAAGTGTAAGATTTGATTTAAGGTCAGTCCTAATGATAACATCAATTTTGGATGTTATCGGTTGATCTGTTTTCTTATCATACACCGTGCCTGTAAGAATTATTTTTTTAGAAATAGGGGTAAGGTAAATCTCCACCGTCAAAGTTGTATCATTTTTAATTTTAGGCACCACAAAAGTCTCTTCTTTTGAATGGAACCCTGCTGATGAAACAGAAATCATATATTCATTTGTTTCAGGAATCCTGGTTCCAAATTTTCCATTTGCACTTGTATTCATGCTGAGCGGCTTTTGCTCTTTAATATTTAGAATGAGAGATGAAGAAATTGGTTCTCTTGATTTTTCATTTAAAACGGTACCCACCAACATCACTTTGATATCTTTTGGAACCAATACAAATAAATCCAGGTTGCCACCATCTACACGGCTGTTGGCCCGTGATGTAAAAACATTGCCATTTGCGTCCATCGAAAAATAAGAATCACCGGCTGCCGTATTAATGGGGCGGCCAAGGTTTACTGGTTCCGACCAGTTCTCCCATGTTTCATCTGATCTCTCAGATTTATAAATATCAGTGCCTCCTTGCTTACCTGGCGCGTTACGGTCGCTGGCAAAATAAAGAGTTTTATTATCAGGTGCGATGAAGGGGCCAAACTCATCTGAGTTATTTGTGATCTTCATTTTTGCCGGCCGTGACCAGTTGCCATCCTGTTGGGCATGGCTGATATACAAATCACTACGGGTGCTTCCCTCGAATTCAGAAAAATACAAAACCATATGCTTGATATCCGTTGATATAGTAGCTCCATAAAAGCGGCCCTTCTCCATGTCTGAGAAATCTTTTACCTTAAACTCAGTTATCCCTCCTCCTCGGTTCACAAGGGAAAAACCCTCGTCATTTTTCCCTCTGCCACCACGCACAAAAATTGAACCATCCGGCAGCACATTAAAGACCTGGTTCGAACGGTTTGTATTTAGCGGAGAGCCTACTCGTTTAGGTGGTGACCATGTCCCTTTATCGTCCTTATGGGTAACCCAAATATCTTGGCTTCCTTCTTTTCCGTATGTGTTTTCAGGATGATTTTGAATAAAAAAGTATAAGTCCCTTCCATCCGGTGAAACAACAGGAGCTGCTTCATGGTAAAACGTATTCACTGTTTTATCCAATTTAACGAGTTCGTAGCGTGGTGCAAATTGCTGAGCATTTAAAAGCGGGCCCATGAGGCAGAACAAAATCAAATACACGTATCTCATCGCGGAAATATTTTGGGTAAAGTTAGTAGTTTCAACTAAGAATAGTAATGCTAAATTTAACCTCATGACAAAAGAAAAAATAATTCAGGAACTTGAGAAGGGGTTTGAACAGGTGACAAATGCCATTGAAGTAATGGAAGTTGAGATGTTTTTCCGCAGAACAGGTTTAAAATGGTCTGTAGCCAATAATATTGAGCATCTTATTCTGTCCGTAAAACCACTAAAACGTGCATTTCGATTACCCAAATTTTGCCTTCTTTATTTCGGAAAACCAAATAGGTCTATTCGTGGCTACGAAGAATTGGTGAACAAATATCTGGCAAAGCTAAGTGCAGGCGGACAAGCTACTTCCGCTTTTATTCCCAAGACTAATTATACCGATAAGCGACAGCTAACCGAATATTTTAAAGCGGAAAATAAGAGATTTATCAAAAGCCTTGGAAAATGGAACGAAGCAGATCTTGATCGTTACTTGCTTCCACATCCCTTGATGGGGAAACTCTATGTGAGAGAGATGTTATATTTTACCATCTATCACACACAACATCACCTTAGATCAATTGAAAAGCTATATGAAACTGGACATGATTCTTCCGCTGGGTGATCCCAGGTTATATCAGAAGTGTGATAAAGTTTTAATTGAGGAATTGAATTCTTTAAAACCAATCATTCAAGACTTGCACGACATACTTTTCGAGTTTCGAGCGAAGTATAATGCTGGCCGTGCTATTGCTGCACCTCAGATTGGTATACTGAAAAGAATAATCTATATGCATATCGATAAGCCGGTAGTCATTATTAATCCAATAGTAAGTGATCTAAGTGATGAAATGTTCGAACTGTGGGATGATTGTATGTGCTTTCCTAATTTACTTGTTCGCCTGAAACGCCACACATCCATCACTTTAACTTTCAAGGATGAATATTGGAAGAACACTCAAGAAAATTGAGTGGCAGCCTTTCTGAACTCATTCAACATGAGTATGACCATCTGGAAGGAATTCTGGCCACCCAACGGGCCATAGACGATAAATCATTTAAGTGGAGATAAACCTAAAATCACTCAATGCCACTAACTTAATAAGAAGGTAAACTAAAGAAACCCCTTCTGTTCATCGAAATGGTCGCGATGATAATCACGAGTGCAATTGTATTCAAGATAAATAACCGTCTGTGCTTAGCAGTGTGGTCTGTTATTTTCTTTATTGAAATTCGGGCAATGGTGATTAGCACAATAGCAATGATCATCATGGTGTTGTGTTCCACAAGCCAATAACGGGCTTCAGAGTCCTTCATAGAGGTGCTGCTAAAAATCACGGCAGGGCTCACAAAAAAGAGAACGATGCCGACCAAAAATTGAGTATGAGTAAGCATAAACAGCCAAAAACTTAGCATGTCTTCCGTCTTTGTGAATTCTTTTTTATACATCCACCCCATTAATGAACGAGCAATTAGCAGGATAAGAAATATCAATAAAAAATAGCGAATGGTAGAATGGAAAAGCAGGAGTAGTGAGTGCATATTGTGAATTGTTGGAGTACGAAATTAAGTGAAGAAATTGACTTTGCAATTTTAAAGTCCAAATAGATATAAAATTTTGCTTCCCAACGCCTTTTGTTTCTATATTGGGTTATCCTTCGTGCCATGAAATTAAAAGTTCTTCTTATATTCCTTTATTGCTTACCAGCTGTCCAACTTCAGGCTCAGCCAGATACTGTAAAAGTGGGTTCGTATGTCATTAGCTTGCACGACATAAACTTTCGGGATAAGGAATACACCATTCGGTTTTGGCTCTGGTTTGTCTACGATAATCCAGACTTCGATTTTACCAAACAATTGGATATTCCTAACGCTAAGACCATTGAACCGCCAGAGATCATTTTGGACAGCTTGAACGGCAAGGTATGGGTGATCATGAAAATGAAGTGCACCATGAAGGAAAAATGGTTAGTACACGATTTTCCTTTTGATAAACAGCATTTGAAAGTTCAGATCGAGAATACCCTGTTTGATAACGAAAGTCTTGTATTCGTTCCTGATATTTTAGGTAGCCGTTATGACAAAGAAGATGCGCTAGACGGTTGGACTATTACTGATTTTAATGTTGCGGATGGAATCCACTTGTACGAAACGGGGTTTGGAGATGCAACTCCCGGCCGCGACCATCAAACTTTTTCAACTTTCCTTCTGGAAATGGACATTGAACGCGAGGCCCTAGGGCTATTTATGAAACTATTTCTTGGCATGTATATCGCTTTTCTTATTGCCGCCATCAGTTTTATTCCAAAACCGTGGGAGTTGGATCCTCGATTTGGCTTACCTGTCGGTGGTCTGTTTGCCGCGGTTGGTAATAAGTATATTATCGACTCCGTTCTTCCTGAGACTTCTTCGTTCACACTCGTGGATACTTTACACACTATTACATTCTTAGGAATTTTTGCAATATTGGTTGTGTCTGCAATTTGTTTGAAACTTTACGACATGGACAAAAAGGAAGCGTGTATAACGGTAAACCGCATTGGCTCCAGAATCGTGCTCTTATTTTACTTACTTGCAAATATTCTTTTCGTAGGATTAGCAATACTTTGATCTTCCAATAAGTTGTTTTATTACATTTTGTTTTTCGTATCGATGATGATCGTCACAGGTCCATCGTTAATCAAACTTACTTTCATATCTGCGCCAAACTCACCTGTCTGAATCATCTTTCCCAAATTCGTTTGTAAAGCCCCTATAAATGTATTGTAGAGAGGAATTGCAACATCTGGCTTAGCCGCTCTGATATACGAAGGCCGGTTTCCCTTCTTCGTACTGGCATGAAGGGTGAACTGACTTACTACTATTATGTCACCTCCATCTTCTTTTACGCTGACATTCATTACTCCCTCAGCATCATTGAATATGCGAAGGTTCACGATTTTTGCCGAAAGCCACTCATTATCTTCCTCCTGGTCAGCCGCTTCAATGCCTAATAGCACAACCAGGCCTTTTCCAATCCGGGCTTTGACTTCATCCCCGATTTTCACATAGGCTTCCGATACACGCTGAATAACTGCGACCATACCTGGAATGCTTAATCAATAACTTTGTAATTCATCAGACTCATGAATGAAAATACCTGGTCTTTCTTCTTTCGCCTTCGCTAAAATAGCACGTGCAACTTTTATAGAATCAATGGCTCTGAATTTTTGTGGAACCAGGAACCCAAAAAACTTAAAGAAAATGCTTGTCGCTTGTTCACCGGCTCTGCTTTCCATTCGATTACCTTGCAAGAAGGAAGGCCGAAAAATATGATACGATTCAAAACGTTGTTCTGCGATCGCTTCCTCTATTTCACCCTTTATCCTGTTATAATAAATTGAGGATTTCTTGTTTGCGCCTAATGCTGTTACAATAAAATATTGTTTTGCTCCCAATCCTTTCGTAAGTATCGCAATCTGCAAAGGGTACTCAAAATCTACCTTTCGAAATGCCTCTTGTGAGCCCGCTTGTTTCATTGTTGTGCCCAGGCAACAAAAAACATCATCCACGTTCAGCTTAACAGAATATTCCGGCAGGCGACTAAAATCTACGATGACATTCTCCAATCTGGAATGAGTAATGGCTAATGGCTTTCTACTAATAACAATTACCTTATGGTAACGAACATCTGCCAATAGCAATTCCAATAATTGACTTCCAATTAAACCCGTGGCACCAACGGCCAAAGCAACTTTGCTCATTAAAATTAAAAAGTTTGTTGGATCTCCTTCTTGAGTTCAGAAATTGCATGTCCAATGGGGTCTAACTTCTTTTCAAGTGCCATCTCAAAAATTCTTTTCGAAAGATCAACTGCGTTTGAATCTACGGTCATCTTACTTGCCGCTTCATTGATTAACATTATTAAATCTTCCCTGGCATTCCTCACTTGGCTCCACACCTCTTCGCTCATGTACACTTGTTGTGACACATTATGGTTGTATTCATTTCGAATTTCATCCAGCAGTATTTTCTGAAAATCGCGGGCCTTGTACCCCGGATCACTCAGACGGATAAGGAGATTTTGTGGAGAGATTCTCTCCAAAAACAAAGTAATCCGTTCATACGCTTGCAGGCGAATGGGTAAAGTGATTTCAATACTACGATCTCGGACATCCAGTTTTTTAAGTTCAATCTCCTTAATGATGAACGACCTGACCATCAAATAAACGGCATAAAGGACAACCGAAGCCGGTAATAGTATCTTTCCAAATTCAATTAATACTTCCATAGGATTTTTTTAAGTCTTATTCGCGTTTGAAAATTAGCTAATTTTGGTATTACGTTTATGGTTAATCTTAAAAAGTTAACTGTACATCCCACTCTTGAAATATGTTTGACAATTTAAAACCCGTTAGTCTCACACCGAAAGCGGCAATCGAAGTGCGAAAAATCATGGAAACGAAAAATATTCCCGCCAACTATGGCTTGCGTGTTGGTGTAAAGGGTGGAGGCTGTGGGGGTGTTTCGCTTATCATTGGGTTTGATAAGAAAAGAGATTCAGATCACGCCTACACTATTGGTGATATTGCCGTCTACGTTGATAAGAAACACACTATGTATTTGATTGGGAAAGAAGTGGATTTCTACGAAGGTGCCGATGCCAGGGGTTTTCTGTTTGTGGAACATAAGCCAGTCAACAGCACACATTCTGAGGTCAGCAAGTTAATTTAGGTTCATTTCTTTTTATTAACCGTAACCGTAGCTTTTTTACACACACCACCAATGGGTGGGTTAAACTTGGATATTCTCACCTCAATGGCCTTTGCTTCTGAAAAAGCCTTTAGTGTCTGCTGGGCAATTGCATGTCCAACTGTTTCTAACAACTTCGAAGGCTTCGCCATCTCAGCTTTCACAATAGCATAGAGGTCCTCATAATTTATCGTGCCGGAAAGATCATCCTGAAAAGCGGAGTCCGAAAACTCTGTATCAACAATAATGTCCACCTCAAACTTATTGCCGGAAGACCGTTCATGCGCATATACCCCGTGATAGGCATGGAACTCCAGACCTTCCAACGCCACTTTGCCGGTCATTGGATGTCATCAAAAAATGATTTTTGCACTTTTTTATCATCCACCAGAACCGCGGCTGCTGATTCCGCTAATACCTGTTGGGCAGAAGCTGTTTTCCTTATTCCACTTTCAAAATCTGCATTAGGATAGAGTGCCTTCTTGGTTTCACGCTTGGCCATATTCAAATGTTGCTCCGGATCAAATTCGCGTGCCACAGTCCTCATTCGTTCAACACGATCAATCGTTTCGCCCGCCATTCTCTTTAAATCTGAAAGCAAGTTGTCGCGGTATGTCTCCAGTCCTTTATACTGCTGGACCAGTGCTTTCAACCGTTCTTCCATTTCTTCCAACATCTGTTTGGAGGTTGTTTCCGCTAATTCAATTGTGTCTTTTGCTTTCACCTTCGCTTCATTTAACATGCCTTCCGCTTTCAATTGTGTTTCTTTCATATGTAGTTCCGCTGCTTTGTTTGCCTGACCGATTACGTTGGCACCTGTGTCTTCAGCCGTTTTTAATGTTTTATAGAGTGAGTTTTCCACTTCGCGAAGTTTATTCACTTCACGCTCGGAGGCTTCGTATTTGATTCGCAATTCTTTAGCCTCATCAAGTGCCCGCTCCCATTCCTGTGAGAGTGAAAGCAAAAAGGCGTTTACTTCATCTTTGTCGTAGCCTCGCATGGCCCTTTCAAAGGCTTTTTGTCGGATTTCAAGTGGTGTAATTTTCATGGTTATATTAAGTTTAAAAAATAATGTTCCACACGGACAGGCTACGGTCATCGCTGGCACTAATGATTTGATTATTAAACGAAGTCCAAAGCAATTTATTGACAGAAGTTCCGTGACCCGAATGACGGGCCTTGTCAATTACTTTCAGAAGCTTAAGGTTATCGAAGTCCCACACCTTAATTGATTTATCAAGGCTACAAGTTACAAAATGTTTGCCATTTGGACTAAAAGCCACGTGATTGATCGCATATAGGTGGGCTGCCACTTCAGCAGTCTGGGTATATTTTCCATCTACATCCCATGCCTTTAAGCGGGCATCGCGTGAGCCACTGAGCAGCGTTTTTGAATCTCTGGAGTAGGCCAGACAAAAAACTGAGTTTAGATGGGCCTTCCACTCATATTTCAGGTGGTAATCCTTTATATCAAAAACACGAATGTAATGGTCACTATACCCTACTGCCAATTCACCCTGGATAGTATTTACTGCCATCATTCTGGCACTTTTTTCAGAAAGAGCAATCCTTCTCTTAACCGACCAATTCTGAAGGTCCACTACCGAAACAGTCCCATCCCCGGAGGCAACAAACAAATCATTGTCAAAAGATCGGATGTCAAAGATGGCAGCCTTGCCCAACCGTAGCGATGTCAATTCCTTTTTTGTTTTCCAGTCTAATTGATGAATCCCGTCATAGTTATGTGCTGCAATTAATAGATTTTGTTCATGTAAATAGTGTAAAGCATAAACTGAGTTTGGAAGTTTGGCGATAAGTTCTCCTTCTTCTGGATTCTCAAGGTCCCATAAAACGATCATACCATCCCCGGCACCGGAAAAAAACTGATGGGGAAGTTCACCTTGCTGTAAGGTATAAATACAATCGCGATGCCCTGTGAGGGTCCGAATCTTTTGAACCTGTAACATACTGAGGATGAACTGCGAATATTTGTCTATCCTTCAAATAGACGCGGTTAATCCAATTTTTTTGACAAAATTGTATCATTAACCTGGATAAACCTATGCCTTTAGTGAAAATGCAAAAGACAGCTAAGCAAAGCGGGTGGGCGATTTGGTTTATTACTGAAACAAGAGAAGAACTAAACTCTCTCTCACCAGAAGTTTGCCCTTCAGACATCATCAGTGAACAAAAGAAGCTTGAATGGCTGGCAGGGAAAATATTGATCAAAACTTTAGTTGAATATTCCGGTCTTGATTATCACGGACTTTGGAAGGATGAATTTGGGAAACCATTTTTAAAAGAACATCCAAATCCCATTTCACTTACACATTCATTCCCATATGTGGCTGCCCAAATTGACTTGCTACAGTCCGTTGGAATTGATTTGGAACAACCCAAAGAAAAATTGTTGAAGATCGCTCATCGCGTGATGGCCGATTATGAACTTGCCGATGCCGGACAAGATATTTTGAAACATTGTGTGTACTGGTGTGCGAAAGAGGCATTATATAAAGTATATGGCAGGCGAGGCCTTATTTTTTCAAATCACTTAAACATTGAACCCTTCACTCTTCATTCTTATGGTGAGTTAAAAGGAAGAATTGAAGAGAATGGAAATGAAATGAAGGTCGATTTGTGCTATTCCATACAGCCAGATTATGTGTTGGTCTATACTAAAACGAATGTATTATGAAAAATCAGCCAACTCTTCTAAAAGGAATGCAGAACAGTTATACTGGTTCAACCCTCACCCATAGCATGTCTTTTGTTTTTTTGATAAACCTTAGCACAATCTTAAACGCACAAACACCACTACCTACCGAACAAGCAGGCATTCAGAATTTTACTTTGACCAATGTAATGGATGGCAAAGCTTTTTCGTTAGATCAATATCCCGCTGCTAATGGAATAGTAATCTTGTTTACCAGCAATCAGTGCCCGTTTGATATTTATTACAAAGACAGGATCAAAAACTTGATCAGCGCTTACTCTGGCAAAATTCAGTTTCTCTTGGTGAACTCCTATCTGGAACTTGCGGAGACCCCTGAGAAAATGGCAATCCACTACACCAATTTAGGCGTGCCCTACCTGTCCGACAAAGACCAAGTTGCCATGTCTGCCCTGGGGGCAAAGAAAAGTCCCGAAGTATTTTTACTTAAACCCCTTGGTGGAAAATTCATGGTTGTGTATGGCGGAGCGATCGATGACAATCCGCAGGTGCCAAAAGATGTCAATCAAAAATTTCTGAAAGAGGCTATTGATAATCTACTGGCTGGCCAAAAGATTGAGACGGCAAATTATAGGGCAGTGGGGTGCTCTATGAGAAGGAAGTAATACTAATTTAAAAAGGATCTAAACGGGAACCGCAATTCATTGTTCGCACTTCAGGTGTTAAAATCATTTTTTGAAAACTAAAATTAATATGGAAGAAACCTCACGTTTGCAGCAAAGTGAACTGCGCAGCCCGGAAGTGCAGGAAATCATTGGGAAAGCGCCCAACAACATCATCCGCTGGGGCATTACAGCTATCTTTTTTGTGATGGCGACACTCCTATTTATCAGCTGGTTTATTAAATATCCTGATCTGCTCACTGCCAAGGTGATGATCACCACTACACCGCCTCCTATTGCCCTTGTGAGCCGCGCCAGCGGGAACCTTCATCTGTTGAAACCAGAAAATGAGAAATTGCAAAAAGGGGAGGTAGTTGCCTACCTGCAATCCAATGCGGCCATTGATGCAGTACTGTTCGTAGAAGAAAAGCTGAATGACGGAACTGATTTACTTACAGCAAGTATGCCCGGCTCGCTTGGTGATCTGCAACCTCATTATGCGGGGCTGACTTCCGCTCTTACTTCATTAAATGCTTTGAACGAGAATAAAATTTATGATAAGCAGATCGAACAACTGCAAAAGCAAATTGCCACTTACGGAAAACTTGGACGATCCCTGCTGGGCCAGCAAAGGCTCACAGCTCAGGAATTGAAACTGGCTCAGGAAAAATTTACTACCGACTCCGTTTTGTTTGTCCAAAAAGTTACCTCTGCCATTGACTTTAATCAGGCTAAAACCATTTGGCTGCAACAGCAACGCAACGCCCGCAATGCAGAAACAACACTGTTAAATAATGAGGCCCAGCTAAACCAATTGAACAAACAAATTGCCGACCTGGAAATACAAAGAACCGAACAACAACAAAAACTGGAATTGACTGTGATGCAAGCCAAAGACCAGTTGCTTGCACAAATTACTAAATGGAAAGAGACCTTTTTATTTATTGCCCCCAGTGCCGGCAGCCTTGCTTATCTGGGTTTTTTAGAGGACCAACAATTTGTAGAAGCAAACAAACCTCTGTTCTCCATCATACCAGAACATGGAAAGTTGATGGCGAGAGCTGAGCTTCCCTTTCGCGGTTCGGGTAAAGTGAAAGAGGGGCAGGCGGTGAATATCCGTTTGGAAAACTATCCCTTTGAACAATTTGGTTTGTTACGTGGCCAGATTTCTTCCATTTCTGTAATGCCCGGTGAAGACAAATATTGGGTGACCATAGAACTTGCTGACCACCTTCTTACCAATCAAAACAAAACACTTACTTTTAAACAGCAGCTAACCGGAAGTACTGAAATAATCACAGAGGATTTGAGATTGCTGGAAAGATTTTTTTATCAGTTTAGGAAACTTCTTACTCGTTCAAAATAAGTACATTTGAAAGGTGAAAACCAAAGATGAACATGGCTCCATTTACCCAAAATAAACTTAACGAAGCTAAAGTATTACACTTATGGTTACTCAGCAAACTGCCATAACTACTGCACGCGCTTTTGTACAAGAGTGCAAAGCAATCGGATTGACTTTTGATAAGGTACTTCTTTTTGGCTCATATGCACGCAATGCAGCACACGAAGGTTCTGATATTGACCTGCTATTGATTTCAAAGAAATTCACCGATGATGTATTTAGCAATCTTAAACAATATTCAAAGGTGAACATCCGATACCCTTTAGTAGAAACCCATCCCTATTCTTTTCAACAATTTATGGATGGGGATGAATTTCTTGCCCAAATAACAAAGGATGGGATTGAAATTAACTAAAATTTCCCTTGGAGAATTATACCCCTTCGAACAATTTGGTTTGTTACGCGGCCAGATTTCTTCCATTTCTGTAATGCCGGGCGAAGACAAATATTGGGTGACTATAGAATTGCGTGACCAACTTCTTACCAATCAAAACAAAACACTCACGTTTAAACAATAGCTCAGCGGCAGGACAGAAATAATCACAGAAGATTTGGGGTTGCCGGAGTGGTTTTTTTATCAGCTTAGGAGACCGGTTCGGGCTCGTTGACTTTCTCTAACAACTTCCTTAGCTGGTATTTCAGGTCATTGATTGAAAATTCCTCGGGTAGCTTCTTTCCATTGATCAGAATTGTAGGTGTAGTTGTGATTCCAACTTTTGCACACCATTCTGCATGTTCTGCTATTACGGCACCTACAGTTTTTTGATCTGGAACTTTCAGAATTGTATTTTCCTCTTTCCATTTCTTTATATCAACACTTCGATTTTTTAAATACCAGGAAGAAAGTGCCCGCAGAACTTCCTCATTTGTGCTATGCATTTGCAACGCTATCAAATGGCCTAGCATCTCATAAGACACTGACTTGGTATCCATTGGGTTTATAGCAAACCGGAAAACAATTTTCAACTTCCTTTCATACCGATCCATTAATTCTTCAATGACGGCATGTGCGCTGGCACAAGGGCCGCATTCAGGATTGCTCGCTACAGTTAAGGTAACAAAGGCCTCAGAGGCGCCAGATTGAAGCTCATTGAAAAAATATCCGGTCTCAATCTGAGGCTGATCTTCCAAGAGTTTCTGAAATACCCTGTCACTTTTGAGAAAACGATTAAGATTACGTTGCAGTTTCTCCACGTTAAAGGAATCCAAGAAGCGCTCCCGAATGCTAAGCCAAAAAATAAGAGGGATTGAAAACCCAACAAAAACTACTATCAAACTGGTTACGGTTAGCGGCAAGAAAGAACCAAAACTGAGGTGAGTGGCAAACTCCAACCACAGAATAGCCAATACTGCCAAGCAAAGGGGGCACCATTTTCTAATAACCCAACCTTGATAATACACGGCAAATAGACTTATGGGTAGTGGAAGCATGGCTACCACAAAAAGAGGCAAGGCTATTGGCGCGTCAGAAATTACCCCTAAAGCAATTGACAAAAGTCCTCCGGCAAAATACCAGGCACCTATTTCTGAAAGGTGTATGAAGCCAAAAGCTCTGGAGGCGGGCGAATGGATCGCTGCATCACAATCGCTATAGCGGCCTATTTTACAAAATGCATCTATTGCAGCATTGCTGCCGCCAAATTGTTTTTGCAATAGAAAATAGCACAAAACCCCTCCGATAAATTTGACACTATAGATTGAAGCAAGTTGCCATGTGAAAAATGGGATAGGCAATAGTAATAAAATCAGCAGCAATCCTAACACGGTAAATGAGCTCACATGTTGAAAGACCTCTTGAGCCCTTTTCTCCCTGTAATTCTCTTCACCCGATTTTTCATTTGCTTGCACAAGTAACACAACCCCTGTCCATTTCTTTTCAAATTCCTCAAGTGACTCCTCAATTATGCCAATTTCTGGATCCATATAATGGAGCAGTTCATTTTCCAATTTTTGCAGTACAACAAAGTGTCCATTGTTTTTTTTGAGATGGGCAATAGATGGGTAAGGGATTTCCTTTAACTGTGAAACTGAAGAATTAATGGCTAGGTTTTCAATTTTCCAATCATTAAGACAATCTGAAATGGATAAAAGACTCGGGTATTCTTTGTGATATCTTAGTTGGTTTAAAGAAGTGGCTGAAATTTTAATATTTAATAAAGATATCAAGTTATTAACGGATGCATGCGCATTATCCCAGACACCTGACCGTATTATAATTCTCATATTCAATCTTCACAAAACGATATAATCACAATATGTTATTTCCTAATGGGAACTGGTTGATTAGGATCAAAAGTAGCACCCATTTCATTTGCGTACTCGTCAACAGTTCCCTTCAACCCAACTATTCTTCTCATTAAATTGACCTTATTTGGTTCTTCAACGGGCCATATTATAAACTTACCATTCGTCTCAGCACCCCGATAAGCTTGAGTTCCATATTTTTGTTTCAACCCCATATCCATGAGAATTCTATCTTCCATCATTGCCGCATGCTGCATTTTAGCTTCTCCTTTGCTTGCCATGTCCTTAAGTGAAGGGAAATACTTTTGCATCATCCACAATTCTGAATGTTGGACAACGTAAAACAGTGCATCTGACGCTTTGGTGCCAACTGATGAACAACCTAACCAACCACACTTTTCTAATACAGAGCTCACTATTTTTCTATTCAACTCATCATTTTCCTCCATCTTCGTGTAGTATTGGCCAGCTTGTGGCGAATTTATCCCTACCGAATCGAAAAGCTGCCTCCTGATCTTTTGATCGGATTCATAACATCCTTCCAGAATTACTTTTAAGGAATCGTTATTGCAATTAATCTGCCCAAACGATTGAGACGCCAAGACCAGTAATAGCAAAAAGCAAATTCTATGTGATACCTTTCTCATAAAATAAGAATTATTTCCACTCGGCAGTATAGGGGTTATAGGTACATTTTAGGGGTTTAGAATTATCCTTTCCGTTTTTAGTAAAGACTCTACAGTCTGTACATATATATCTAAATTCACAGTCCATACAAACCTCCACAAAATCCTTTGTAACTGACCATACTGATTGAAATATAGCATTTGACGGTAACTCCTTAAGGTCAATTTCCTCTATTTGTCCAAATGATTGTGTTGATGAAGGACAATTCTTGACAAGTCCTTCAGTGTCAATACCGATCTTCCGATTAAGGCAAGAATTAAAGCTTTTGGCTTCGCTAACCATTGGAAGATTGACACGGAAGTCTCTCATCGAAATTGCTCCACAATACTCATGGCTATTAAAATCTCCCTTAACATAAAAAATGCAATTACCTCTGCTCTTATCAGATATTGACAAAGATTTCTCCTCATGTGAGGAAGTTAAAATAAAATCCGTAACTCTAAAATGTTTTGTAACTAATGCCATTAACTCCAATTCAGCATACCTAATATCAAATCTCAGAAGTATTTCAATCGAGCGAATTCTACAATCAATAAAAGATTGTAAAATAAAATCGATAAATTCTATTTCTGGAGAGTAATAGAATCTTATTTGAAGCGCTATACATCCAACAGAATCCAGTTTTCTTGCAACTAGCTCATACTTATGCTTCGAGTTTCTGTTAATGTCAAGAATTGCATTGGTGATTATGTTCGGGCTCTTCCAATTGGATTCGATTTCAGGGAATAACTCTGGCTCATCAGTTATAAAACACACTTTCTTTTCAAATAAAAAATCAATATATTCATCCCACACTGCTTCAAATTGAATAGGAATTGTTTCTTTGACTATCAAAAAAGGCTTTTGCTTAAGTAAAGCCAAGATTTCGAACAAGGCGTTGGGTATAAAGTAGTAGGTTTCATTTGAGAGATCGCAAATAATGCTTCTTCTCGCACCCTTTACTGGAATGCATGACGCAAAAAGCTTTAAGTAAGTGGACTCCTTAAAAATCAAATCCCTACTTCCATTTGCGGAAATACTCCCTACCATATCATCCGTGAAATTGGCTTGTAAAATCGATAACTATTGTATGATGATGTCCTATGAAAACTGCTCGTTGTAAATCTGACCCAATCAACGGTTGATGATTGTACCTTATGATAATTTACTGGCAATTTAGCTTTTTCTGAAATCGCAATATCCTTAAACATTTTACCTAGATCGATTTCTTTCATATAGGTTGATCTTTAGAAATAAGAAATTTTGCCAATGACTCCTCAATAAAATAATTGCATGGAATAGAGACCATACCAAACTGACCTAGTGGATTTACTTCTAAAAAGAAGTAATCCCCATTTTTACAGCGAATCAAATCAATTGAGCCACAATTAAGATCTATCGAAAGCATTAGTTTGTGAAGTTTATCTTTTATTCCTATTGGTAAATTATAAGGAACTTCTTTATTTGGATTTTCAAGTGCATATCTTCTAAAATCTAATTTCGTACCTATGTTTTCCTGAGAAAAGATTGCCATTGAATAGAAATCACCGCTGAGATAGAAAGTTCTTATTTCATATTGTTTATCGATAAAATTCTGAAAAAGAGAAGGGAAAAATTTATTAGGCATGTCATCTATTTCGTTTTCTTCAATTTCCACTGTATAGTGTGTATACCCTAAATTTTTATAATTAAAAGCAGCGATATCTGAGGAGCATTTTGTTATAATTCTTCCATTTCGCTTTAAAAAATTAATTAAAATCTTCTTTTTATTTGTAATTAATGTATTAGGAATTTTTAACCCAACATTCTTTGCTTTCCTCAAAATTTCAATTTTATTTCTTGATCGCGTCAATGACGAAGGTTGATTCAGCCAAATCTTATCTTCAAACATTGAAAACCAAGCCATGCTTACACTCAAAAATTCACGATGTAAATGATTAGCCATTTGATGCTCCAACTGATCAGATGACTCGGGTAGATATGCGGATTTGAAGAAATCTTTGTTTGACCATCGTCTATACCAAATCACGTTAATATTATTATTATTATTACTTAGATTGAATTGATCATTATTAACTTCAAATAAATTCTTGAATCCATCTAATTCTAAAGAAATATCTGAATTGACCTCAAAATCAGCTCCGTTTACCCTGACGTATTTGGCTTGCAAAAAATCCAACCAATCAATTACATGATTTGTGGATTCTTCAACTTCATTTTGGCTTATTATTAAAATCATATCTCTGGTAAAACAAAAAACACCCTCTTAAAAAAATAAAAGGATGCTTTTTGAGGGCAACATTCAAGTTTTACTGACAGGGGTCTTTATCAATGTTTTCATCAGTACACGTTGTACCCCAAGCATTTGAGGTGCAGCAGGTAGATACTACGGTATAACCACCTTTGATTGATTTCATTTGCTCTGCATCAATTTTTTGAAATAGAGCATCGTTCATTTTCTCAAACTTAATATTTTCCATAATCTTTTTTTATGTATTGTTATTTTAAACTATTGTTGTGCATCATTATATTGATCAGTACAACTATTGTCTGAATTACAATTAGGGTCTGTTGTTTGTGTACAACAGGTATTTGTAACAGTCGTCCCGCCTCGTATCATAGACATTTCATTTTTAGTTATCTCCGATGATGAGAACATTGGATCATTTAGTCTCTCAAAAACAATCTTTTCCATTTGTTTTGCTTTTATATTTATAGCCTACTCATTCGCTTTTCGGTATCCGCGGCCAATTTTTGAGCTAGCTTTCAAAAACCTGCGTGCACAAGATAAAGTTCATCAGTTCGGTAATACCGAACTGGGTCAAAATTTTGAAAACAATTTTGCCCTCCTTTTACCATTGTTTGGTCATTTTTGTCTATTCCAATCTTCAGAACAAAGGGGTTTAGATAATAGTATGACTCGGTCATCCGGCAATAAGTAACTTCAGCCCCCAAAGCTTTTAGCTCCTGTAATTCCTCCATCAGCATAGTCTTTTTTATTCCTAACCGTTGAGCAAAATCTTCAGGAGTACCCGTGGCCTTTCTTCTGATCAAATCATCCATTCGTTTCAGCCGGTCGATATATTTTAGTAAACTCATAAAATTGTATTTAGTAGTGAAATAGTCCTTAGTTTAGTTTCCCAATTCCAACTGGTTTTTTACCAGTTCAAAATATTTTCCTTTTGCCAATGTTAATTCTGAATGTGTGCCTACCTCCACAATCTTTCCGTTCTCCATCACTACCACCTGGTCTGCATTTTTAACAGTGCTTAGCCTATGCGCAATCACCAGTACCGTCTTGCCCTGCCTATTGGGCCCGCCTCCCGAAGTCGTACGGAGGGCAGGCAAGCGGGCCTTAAAAAAATCATCCAGGTTTTCCATGATCACTTTTTCGTTGTTAGCATCCAGCGCGCTGGTGGCTTCGTCAAAGAAGATCATGTCGGGGTTTTTGTATACGGCCCTGGCAATCAGCAGACGTTGCTTCTGTCCCTGACTTAACCCAATTCCGTTCATACCAATTTTGGTGTTGTAGCCCAATGGCAATGATTCAATGTGTTCTTTAATGTTGGCCACGCTTACGGCATGCAGTAATTTTTTTCGGTCCGGTTCTTCATCTACTAACGAGATATTACGGGCTATCGTATCAGAAAAAATATAGCCGTCTTGCATTACCACCCCGCAATGCTGTCTCCATGTGCTGGCATGAATGTATTCCAGATTTTCCCCGTCAATCTTTATTTTTCCTTCCATCGGTTTATAAAACTTCAGCAGTAGTTTCATCAACGTAGTTTTTCCGCTACCACTCGTTCCTACAATGGCCGTCACTTTTCCTTCGGGTATGACCAGGTCAATACCATCGAGAACTTTGGGCGAGTGCGGACCTTCATATTGAAAGGAAACATTTTCTAAAATTATCGTGCCTCCTAAGTCCCTCTCTTGTGGAGAGGGATTTAGGGTGAGGTTTTCTTCATTATCCAGCAAATGGATTTCACCAATTCTTTCCAAACTGATCTTAGCATCCTGCAAGTCGCGGGTGAAAGTGATAAACTCATTAACAGGCGCATTCAACTGGCCAATGATGTATTGCACAGCCAGCATCATGCCCAGTGTCATGCTTCCATCCATGACGGCCAGGGCCGCCATCACAGTAATGATCATGTTCTTGGATTCATTCAAAAACAAACTTCCCGCATCCTGATATTGCTGCAGCTTAGTGCTCTCCACGCTCACGCGAAACAGTTTGGCTTGTATGCGCTCCCACTCCCACCGTTTGCGCGTTTCGCAGTTGTTCATTTTTATCTCACTCATACCCTGAACCGTCTGTATGAGGTTGCTTTGATTGTCGCTCATCTGCTGGAAGCGTTTGTAATCCAGTTCTGCCCGCTTCTTTAAAAACAAGAGTATGAAAACAATGTACACCGCACTCACGCCAAAGAAGACCATAAAGATGGGTATGCTGTAGATCAGCAACACCAACCCGAAAACCACAAGATTGAAAAAAGAGAAGAGGATATTCAGCGAAGATGTACTCAGAAATCTTTCAATACGCGAATGATCTTCGATCCTTCTCAGGATATCACCAATCATTTTGCCCTCAAAAAAGGACATTGGCAATTTAAAGAGTTTAGAAAGAAAATCGGAAATGAGAGAAATGTTGATGCGGGTACTCAGGTGCAACAAAATCCACCTACGGATAAAGTCCACTGCCGTGCGACTAATAAACAACATCATTTGTCCGGCAAAGACCAGATAAATGAATTGGATGTTCTGTGTGCTGATGCCCACATCTACAATTGATTGGGTGAGAAAAGGCAAGGTGAGTTGAATCAAACTGCCAGTGAGCAACCCTAGAATAAGCTGAACTATGAACTTGCGATTGCCTTTGAGATAACCGAACAAGTAAACAAGGCTTTTACGTTTACTTCTTTGCTCTTCTGGCTCATGCTCATAAAATGAGGGCAAAGGTTCAAGTAACAATCCAACTCCTTCTTCATGTCCGTTCTCTCTGGCAGAAAGCCAGCCTTTATTAAATTCGTCTTTGGAGTAGGTAATGAGGCCAGCAGCGGGATCGGCCACAAAGACCTTACCACGATGGATTTTGTAAACCACCACAAAATGTCGTTGATACCAGTGAATGATACAAGGCAGTGGTGCTTCCCTTTCCAGCTTTTCGATTGGAATTTTTACCCCTATGGTCCGAAAGCCAATAGCCTCAGCAGCATCACTTATACCTAGCATCGAAACTCCTTCGCGGGTGATGAACGCTTTCTTCCGAAGATCATTTAACGAGTAGTACCGCCCGTAGTATTTAGCAATCATTTGCAGGCAGGTTGGCCCACAATCCATTTGGTCGAGTTGCTTGTAAAAAGGAAAGCGTTGCACCAATTAATTTGCCAGGTTTCTATTCTCAACCATCGATTGGTAAAAGAATAAAATAGATAACAGCTTATACTGGCGTATAGGAGTTACTCCTATACCAAATAACCACGCTTCCCACAATAAATTAAGAATTTAAGTGAGCCGACATTATACCCCCAAATCCCCTCCATCCGAAATCTCAACCAACAATACCTTCGCTTCATCAGCCTTGGCATGTTCACCCATTTTTTCAAAAGACATAATCAGGTTACGCAACGCCCTTCGAATAATTTCTAAGTTATTGCAGGGTTCAAAGAATGAGTTTTGTGGAACAAGGTGTAATTCGGTGATGTAGTTTTCAATATCTTTCTTTGAGAAAATCAAACCACGATTAAATGCATTTATGTAAAATTGATTGTTATCATCTTTGTAAGTAAGCAGGAAGAGGTTTGGAAGATTAACGCCATGAATTGGCAATTTTAATTTCTGAGCCACCAACATATAGATCACACACAGCGTGATGGGGTTTCCCTTGTGAGTCTCCAACACTACATTAATCATCGAGTTGCCCGGTGAATGAAAGTTTTTAGAATTGGCTCCAAATTTCAGCTTATTAAACAAGACACTGTTAATTACTTTGACCTGATCAAAAGGATGGAGATCAGGACGGAATTCTAGCCACGTATCGTAGTAAATTTGTTCAAGCTCCTGCTTGAGTTTTTCAAGTTCCATGTCTGGATATTGGTAGGTTGAGATTATCCACATCCCGGTCAATAGATCCTGATCATCGCTAGAATACCAGTCCTTTAATCTCTCTTTAACCAAATCGTACTGAAGTGTGTGAATCAAGTCTTCGATGCGCTGCTGAAGAGCAGGGTTTAATGTGCTTTCCCATTCTTTTTCTAAAAAGGGAATGACTTTCTTGCCAATAGAAAGAATTTTTCCCTCGACATGAGATGAAACTTGCTTATCATCGTCATCTAAAAGAGAAACCAGTGCTTTTAGCTCATTCTCTTCCATCAAAACAATAGTGAATGAATAGATGAGAGAATGAAGGAATGAATTAGTATCATACAAATTGAAAAACTTAAGTATTTTTTCGTGCTGTTGCAAGAACGGCCAAAATCTCACCACCTTCTTTTCCGAAGTTTTGAATTTGACTGTTGTTATAAATTCCTGATTCGATCATAACCTCAACCCAAAATATCGCCTCGTCCGGTTCTTCCACCGTAATACTAAGTTTTGCAAAAAATCTGGTTTGGACCTCTGCAAATTCTTAGTCCTAAGTTTGAATTTCTTAATGAACTCTTCTTTAGGTGTCACCCTTTTATTTGTAATATGAAAATTCTTTCATTAGGGAATTCTTTCATTCTATCATTACTTTTAAGTTTGAATAACACCCACATTATATTTTTCTACTGGAGCATGATTGGCGGCTTCAATTCCCATTGAAATAACATGGCGGGATTCCAATGGGTCGATCACACCATCCACCCATAATCTTGCAGCCGCATAGTATGGACTTAGTTGTTCGTTGTAGCGATCACTAATTTCTTTTAATAAGCCATCTTCTTCCCCTTTCGTTATTTCTTTGCCTTGGGCTTTTAGTGCGCTAACCCTGATTTGTAATAATGTTTTTGCTGCAGCTGCTCCACTCATAACTGCAATCTGAGCCGTTGGCCAGGCATAAATCAATCGTGGATCATAGGCCTTGCCACACATGGCGTAGTTACCAGCACCGTATGAATTTCCAATGATGAAAGTAAATTTTGGTACCGTTGAGTTGGACATGGCGTTTACCATTTTCGCTCCATCTTTGATAATTCCTCCTTGCTCCGCTTTGCTCCCCACCATGAAGCCACTAACATCTTGTAAAAAAATCAGTGGAACTTTGCGTTGGTTACAATTCATGATAAAGCGCGCGGCTTTATCCGCTGAGTCCGAATAAATCACACCACCCATTTGCATCTCACCTTTCTTTGTCCTTACTACTTTGCGTTGATTTGCAACGATGCCAATTGCCCAGCCCTCAACACGAGCAAAACCACAGATTAGTGATTTTCCGTAAAGCGCTTTGTATTCATCAAATTCAGAATTATCCACTAAACATCTGATGACCTCCATCATATCATATGGTTTGGTTCGATCAGAAGGTATTAGTCCGTAAATATCTGAAGGTTTTTCAAAAGGTGGCTTCGGTTCCGTCCGATGAAATCCTGCTTTTTCAAAATCTCCTAGCTTATCAAACAGATTGCGTATATGATCGAGACATGCTTGATCATTCGGAAATTTATTGTCAGTTACCCCCGATATTTCACAATGTGTTGTTGCCCCTCCCAAAGTTTCATTGTCAATCTCTTCGCCAACGGCTGCCTTCACAAGATAAGAACCTGCCAAAAAAATAGATCCCGTTTTATCAACAATCATAGCCTCATCGGACATGATGGGCAAATATGCTCCTCCTGCTACACAACTTCCCATGATGGCCGCAACCTGAATGATACCCATGGAGGACATCTTCGCATTATTTCTAAACTGTCTACCAAAATGCTCTTTGTCCGGAAAGATTTCATCCTGCATGGGCAGAAAAACTCCAGCACTGTCCACTAAGTAAATAATGGGTAGGCGGTTCTCCATCGAGATTTCCTGAGCGCGAAGATTTTTTTTTGCCGTAATCGGAAACCATGCACCTGCTTTTACAGTGGAGTCATTAGCCACAATAACGCACTGTCTTTCATTTACGTATCCAATGCCGGTAATAACACCACCTGAAGGGCAGCCCCCCAGCTCTTTATACATACCTTCACCCGCAAAAAGTCCAATCTCTAAAAAGTTCGAATCTTTGTCTGTGAGATACTCAATTCGCTCCCTGGCCGTGAGCTTACCTTTTTGATGTTGGTCCTCAATTTTCTTCTCGCCACCACCAAGCATAGTCTTCTGGGCTTTTGACTTCACGTGCGCACAAAGTTGCTTGAATTGATCTTCGTTTTTGTTGAACTCCAAATCCATGCTCCTTTTCCCGTGTATTAAGAATAGTATATGATTGTTTCTCTAATTCTTCTTTTTTCCCTCCTCTTCCTTTCTTCTATCACGGTCAATTTTCTTCTTGCTTTTTCCTAGTGGTGCAAGAAAATGACTGGGGTTGTTATTGAAATTGACAGCCAGACTATCCAGGCTTAGCAATAGCCTGTTAAGGTTATTGTATAAAGAATCTTCCATTAAGAGTTTGCTTGCGGTATTGTCCCCTTTTTTAAGCTGCGCAAGAGTTTGATTCAAATTGTTTAAAGTCTGTTGAGTTTTGGAAAGGGTTTGATTCAGTTGAAGCCGCTTTAAGGAGTCAGACATAACTTTGAAATTCTTAAGTGTGGGATCCAGTTCTTTAAGTGTCTCATTTACATTATTTGATACCGATTTAAGTGCCCCTGAAATTTCATCCATTTTACTGTTGGCATTACTCAAGGTAGTATTTAGCAAATCAGGTGTGGCCTGAAGCTTTGCAAAAATGGCATCCAGCTGTTGGGTATTTTTTGTAAGGTTATCGATAATAGCGTTAAATTTCCGAAGGGTTATTTGCAAATTGTCAGCTACTGGTGTTGCCGTTTCAGAAATCACGTCAAACATTCCTTTTGCAACTTCTGCGAGAATGGTGTCGTTTGGCAATCTGGGTGTTGTTACTTTACCGATTGAAAGTAAAATCGACTTTCCACCTAAAAAGTCACTATCTAATATAGCCTTTGATGAATCACCCAACGTAACTTCTGAATCTATATTGATCTCCACTAATACCCGGTTTTGTTTATTTTGCAGGATTTTTATGCGGCTTACTTGTCCTACCGCATACCCATTTACCAATACAGGATTCCCCACCGAGAGTTGATCGATGTTATCATAAATAGCATAATATTTTTTTTTGGTAGAAAAAAAATCATTCCCCTTCAAAAAATAAAAGCCATAATACAAAAGTACGATGGCACCAGCTATAAAAAGACCAACCACCAATTCTTTATTCTTCTTCACATAAGTTAGTTTACAGATTCAATTTGATTCTTATACTCCTTAAAAGCACGGTAGATTCCGGAAGCTATGAGATCCTGGCCATTATCACTGCTCAGAAACCTTTCTTCCTTTGCATTTGACAAAAAGCCTGTTTCTACCAAAACACTTGGCGTTGTAGTCATCCATAATACCAAAAAACCAGCTTGCTTTACACCACGGCTCGAACGACCAACTCGACTTTTGAACTGGCTCTCAACTTTCTGAGCAAAATTCAAACTACTCTCTTGATATGCACTTTGGTTTAGCGAAAACAAGATATAAGATTCCGGACTATTAGGGTCAAAGCCTTCATACTTCTCCTTGTAATTTTCATCCATTAAAATGACTGAGTTTTCTCGCTTTGCTACTTCAAAATTACTATTGTCCTTATGCAAACCCATTACATATGTTTCGGTACCATAAGCATTAGCCCCTACAATAGAATTGGCATGAATACTTATGAATAAGTCTGCCTGATTTTTATTAGCTACATCTGCCCGATCTTGAAACTCTACATATTTATCAGTTTTGCGCGTATAAAGTACTTTAACACCAGGTAAGTTTTCTTCAATATACTTACCTAATTTTAAGGCAATTTTCAGAACCACATCTTTTTCTTTTGCGCTTTTGCCCAGGGTGCCAGGATCATGCCCACCGTGCCCGGCATCAATTACTACCACATCAACTTTAAAATCTGTTTTAACAGGTGAAGCGGAGAAATTTAGCAAGGTTATTGCTACTAGCAGGGTCTTGAATCCGATATTCCTCACGAGTTTAACGATGTCTGAAGTATTTGAGATAACTTTGTGTAAAGTTGTGAATTTTTCACTGAAAGATAAACCACTGAAATTCAAATCCGAAGGTGTGCGTTTCCTGCTAGCATTCATCTTTTTTAAGAGCCTTTTACTTTTAATCTCAGTGAACCTGGTACTAGGGCAGGTAGAAACACAAGTTAAAAGCCCTTCAGCCATTTTACCCTCAAAAAAAGATACACTAGCAGGTCCTCCATCCACTTCCGTGGACAAAAATGATACCGTAATAATCAAAGAAAAGAACAACGCGGACAGCCTCAAGGCAGAAAAGGCAGGTGATATCTCAACCACCATCTTCTATTCCGCACGTGATTCCATCAACTCTAACTTAGAACAAAAGATAATAATACTATATGGCGAGGCTAAAATAAAATATGGAGATATTGAATTAGAGGCTGAAGAGATCACCATTGACTACGAAAAATCTACCATCTCAGCCCATGGAAAGCTTGACTCAGCAGGGCGCAGAGTTGGATTTCCTATTTTCAAAAATGGAAAGGAACTATATGAGACACGTGATATGGTCTACAATTTCAAGACGAGACGGGCCATTATATCGGAGGTAGTCACCCAGCAAGGAGATGATGCTTTTATTCATAGTGAAGCTGTTTACAAAAACGAAAAGAATGAAATTCTTAGTAATACCAGTGCCTATACCACCTGTAATCTTGAAACGCCACATTACCGGATCATATCAAGAAGATCCAAAGCGATACCGAATGACAAAGTAATAACAGGCCCTTTCTATATGGAGTTTAATGGCGTGCCTACCCCGCTCGGGTTTGGCTTTGGAATGTTTCCCTCACCACGCAAAAGTGCTTCGGGCATTATGATACCTAAATATGGAGAAGAGAAAAACCGAGGCTTCTTCTTACGCAGTGGCGGTTATTTTTTCGATATCAATGACTATATTAAATTAGCGATTACCGGTGATGTATATTCCAAAGGCAGTGCAGCCCTTTATGTCAACTCAACCTATAAGAAACGCTATCATCACAGCGGTAGCTTCAACTTTAGTTTCACCAATAATAAAACCAGTGATAAAATTGAAGACAAAACAAGTAAGAAAGATTTTCGAGTCCTTTGGAGCCACTCACCACAAACGAAAGGTACAGGCAGATTTTCTGCTTCGGTCAATGCTGCCTCTTCATCTTTTAGCAGCAATAATTACCTCGGTGCAAATTCTGCCAACCCGGCTACACAACTTACTAATCCTTCGCAAAAACTAAGTTCCAATATTTCGTATTCCAAAACCTTTACTGGTACTCCTTTGAGTTTGGGGCTTAATCTTCGGCATAATCAGAGCCTAAACACTGGTCAGGTTGATTTAGGCTTACCTGATCTAAGCTTTAATGTAAATAATTTCTATCCTTTCAAGAAAGTAGATCTTACATTTCTTGAAAACATGTCGATACGTTACACCTTCTCAGGCACGAATCAAATAACAAATAACTTAGGTAGAATTGGAGCGGATGCCTCTAAAGACAGCATTGCCCCCTTCAAGTTAGAGAATATGAGCACCTTCATTGAAAATAGTAGAAAAGGCTTCCGCGGCAACATACCCTTATCAACGTCCATAAAAGCATTGAAAAATTTTACACTCAGTCCGGGCATAAATTTCGATCAACTTTGGTACTTCGAAAAACTTCAATGGGGCATCGATGAAAAATCAAAGCTACCCGTAGTTCAAGATACCCTCAACATTTTCAATGGTGTTTACAATTACTCTGGCAGCATTGGGCTTACCACACGTTTATATGGAATGTACTTGTTCAAAAAAGGAAGTATTAAAGCAATACGGCATGTCATCAATCCCAGCATAGGTTATTCTTTCCAGCCTGATTTTGGTGACCCGAAATATGATTACTATCAAAAGCTAGTCGTAGAAGGAACCAATGGTAGTAAAGATCAAGTTTACTATCAATCGCGCCATCAGGGTTTTGCTTATGGCTCTTCCAGGCTTGGTAAAAGCAGCTCTGTTGGCTTTGGATTGAACAATAATATTGAAATGAAAGTGAAAAATAAAAAAGATACTATCGCTAAAAAGATTTCACTGCTAAACACACTCTCAATTGGGAATAGCTATAATCTCGCTGCTGACTCCTTTAAGTTGTCCTCATTCAGTTTAGCAGCAAACTCCAACGTGCTACAGGGTAAAATCAACTTAAATATTAATGCCACTTTAGATCCTTACCAATATGTGTTGGATAGCATAAAAACAGACGAGAAAAGTAGTTCGGTGATATACCAGCATAAGATAGACCGCTATGTCTGGAAAGATGGATTTGAGGTAGGTCAAATTACCAGTGCCGGATTTGCAATTAGTACCAATCTGAGTCCTAAAGGACAAGAAAAAGATAAAGAAACACGCGAAAAGATTTCAGAGTCGGATATTTCAGAATCAGATAAACAGTTCTTATTGAACAATCCCGATGCTTATATTGACTTCAACATTCCATGGAATTTAAGAGTAAGTTATAACGTTTCTTTTGCAAAAAATGGGTATCAAAAGGCCACTGTGACACAGGCGCTGACATTTTCAGGAGATATTTCTTTGTCCGAAAAGTGGAAGGTTGTGTATAATTCAGGTATCGACCTTGAAAAAAAGAAGTTTACACAAACCAACATTGCCATTAGCCGCGAATTACATTGCTGGCAGTTCAGTCTAAACTGGGTGCCATTCGGTCATTTTCAATCTTACAGCTTTCATATTGGAATCAAATCAGCATTACTCAGCGATTTAAAACTCGACCGCAACAGGTCGTTTGTTGATAATTTCTAGAGAAATCAAGGTTAACAAAAGAATCTGGCTTGGTCTGCCAAACACCTCAACCACAAGCCAACTCTATCCTGATAGTTTTTCTGGATTTTGCCAGGATTCAATTTCCTGGACAGTTGGATTAATTACACCTTCTAACTTCATCTTCTTTCGCATTCCAGAGATATCATTAAATAGTTTAGTCGCTTTGGTTTCCTTTAACTGGTCAGTGGATTGTATTCCCAGTTTTTGAATTATTGGAATCAGCTCTATACGAATACCTAAAGCTTCAAAATCCTTCTCTGTGCTTTGGCCCAAAGACTTTTCTGGCCTCATTTGAGGAAAGAAAATGACATCCTGAATAGAAGACGAGTTAGTCATTACCATACATAGGCGGTCAATACCTATTCCCAATCCTGCAGTTGGCGGCATTCCATATTCCAGAGCGCGTAAGAAATCTTCATCCAGTGTCATCGCTTCTTCATCACCTCGCTTGCCAAGTTCTAATTGCTCTTCAAAACGCTTGCGTTGGTCAAGGGGATCATTGAGCTCGGAAAATGCATTACACATTTCTTTACGATTACAAATTGCTTCGAAACGCTCCACCAACCCAGGCTTACTGCGATGCTTCTTGGCTAATGGTGACATCTCCAGCGGGTAATCTGTAATGAAGGTTGGCTGAATCAAGTTAGGCTCGCACGTCTCACCAAAAATTTGATCAATCAGTTTGCCCTTTCCCATTGTTTCATCCATTGGCACATGAAGCTTGCGACACGTATTGCGCAAGGCCGCCTCATCCATTTCAGAAATATCTACCTTCGCAAAATGTTGAATCGCTTCATACATGGTAAATCGTTTCCAGGGTCTTTTAAAATCAAGTATGTTTTCCCCAACCGTTACCAATGTTGTTCCATGCATATCCATGGCCGCCTTTTCAATCATCTCCTCAACGAGATCCATCATCCAATTGTAATCTTTATATGCCACATATAACTCTACCTGGGTGAATTCGGGATTATGGAAACGCGACATCCCTTCATTTCGAAAATCCTTCGAAAACTCATACACTCCATTGAACCCCCCAACTATTAATCGCTTGAGGTAAAGCTCATTGGCAATCCTCAAATAGAGCGTCATATCCAGCGTATTATGGTGTGTGGTAAATGGCTTTGCCGCTGCACCCCCATACAAAGGTTGAAGAATGGGAGTCTCTACTTCCAAATATCCCTTGCTGTTAAGGCATTGCCTCATTGAATTAACTAACTGAGTACGCTTAATAAAGGCCTCACGAACATGTGGGTTCACTACCAGATCAACATAACGCATACGATACCGTTGCTCCGGATCTGTGAAAGCATCATGCAAAACGATATTTCCAGCTTCATCCTTTGTTTCTTTTACAATTGGCAAAGGTCGTAATGACTTTGTCAAAATTGTTAAATTAGTGACATGGATAGACGTCTCACCAGTTTGGGTGGTAAAAACAAATCCCTGTATACCTAGGATATCACCAATATCCAGTAGTTTTTTAAAGACGGTGTTGTAAAAAGTTTTGTCTTCGGTTGGGCAAAGATCATCCCTGCGCATGTAGAGTTGGATACGGCCGGTTTCGTCTTGCAATTCTGCAAATGAAGCATTGCCCATTATTCTTCGGCTCATCATGCGCCCTGCAATTGAAATATTCCTGAATTCCTGCTGAGGATAATTTTCATGAATCTCACGAGTGGTTACATTCACGTCAAATAGCTCGGCCGGGTAAGGATTTATTCCAAGCTTCACAATTTCTTCCAAACTTTGCCTACGGATAGTTTCCTGCTCGCTCAATTGCATGACTCTTTACTTGATATTGAAATTATTTTTAAGGGCAAAAATAGTGATTTAACACAAACCTTAACGATTAACGTTGCAAGGTGATCCTACATTTCCTGAACACACCCCTAGAGCTGGGATGGCATGCATGAAATTATTTACTGGATTTTCTGCGCTTAAGTTCTCTGCGTATCATGGCCAACTCCCGACTGCTTTGCCCTGCAACGGAGGTGTTTTCAACTGCTCTTCTTAATAAGTACGGCATCACTGCTTCTACCGGGCCATACGGAACATACTTTACTACGTTATAACCAACTTTGGCCAGGTTGAAAGAAATGTTATCGCTCATCCCCAGTAGCTGTGCAAACCAAACCCGGCTGTCATTTTCCTTCAAACTATGTTTTTGCATTAGCACCGTCAAATATTGGTTGCTATACTCATTGTGAGTGCCTGAGACCAACATAATCCGCTGTTTATTGTCCATGCAAAATGCCAGCCCTTTATTGTAGCTATTATCAGTTGCTTCTTTGGTAGGATGGATGGGATCGGTATAGCTCATTTTTGCAGCTCGTTCGCGTTCCTTTTCCATGTATGCACCGCGCACCATCTTTACGCCCAGATAATAACCTTGCATGGCAGCATGATGAAATGCTTCCTTTAAATTATTAAGCATATCAACTCTATACATTTGGTAGGTATTAAACACAATCGCCTGCTCCTTGTTGTATTTTTCCATCATCTCATAAACAAGGGAGTCAATTCCATTTTGAATCCAACTGTCTTCAGCATCAATCAATACAGGCACTTTATATTCGTATGCTTTCCCACAGATTTTATCCACACGTTTCCGGACACGCTCAATGGCATCTTTCTCTTTTTCCGAAAGTGATTCCTTGGATTGAATTTTTTCAAGTAAAGCGAATTCTGCCATACCGGTCAACTTGAAGACACAGAATGGAACAGCAGGGTTGTTTCTTGCTTTGTCGAAAGTTTTTAAAATTTCTGCTGCCGTGGTTTCAAAACCTTCCTCTGTCTCCGCTCCTTCAATCGAATAATCAAGGATAGTCCCAACGTGAAATTGAGCCAATCGTTGAATGGTTTGTTCACTTTTTTCAATGGTTTCTCCTCCACAAAAATGATCAAAAACGGTAGACCGGATAAGTCCTGTTATTGGCAGATGTAAGGCAAGCGCTGCTTTTACAGTCGCTGTTGCAAGGGTGGAAATTATAGGGTGATTAACTACGGTAAAAATAAAATTTGCCTTCCTAAGGCGAGTGTTGGATTTATAGGAAAAGGCGACTTCTGTATCGTCAAAGTGTACAAGCGGCTCTACTTCCATATCTATTTTTTGCACAGCAAATATACTGTTCAGGGTCAAATCTTTGAGTCAATTCTTTCTCTTCTGCCACTAGAATTGCGTTATTTTGCCCATCTGAAAGAAAAAAGAATGCTCCCGACCCATCTCGTTATTGGAACAAGTCCTTCCCTTCCCCTATCAGGATTTCTATCAAAATCTTCCTATTCAGTTATAGTTGTGCTGGTGGATGAAAATACGGAATTGCTTTGTTACCCGGTTATTCAAAAGTCCCTCCCTCAGCATAAGATCATACGGGTGCCAAGCGGTGAAGAGCATAAAAACTTAACTACCTGTAGTCAAATTTGGGCACAACTTACAGAGTTCACCATGGATCGACATAGTTTACTGATCATCCTCGGTGGTGGTGTATTGGGAGATATGGGTGGATTTTGTGCTGCTACCTATAAGCGCGGCATTGATTTTCTTTTAATGCCCACCACTCTTCTGGCACAAGTTGACGCAAGCGTTGGCGGAAAATTGGGAATCGATTTTCAGTATATTAAAAATCATATTGGTCTTTTTCAGGAACCAACTGCAACGCTCATCTGCACCGATTTCCTGAAAACTTTGCCCGAAAGGGAACTTCGTTCTGGATTCGCTGAAATAATCAAACACTGTCTCATTTCAGATAAGCGCATGTGGGATACTGTTCAAAGCAAATCCTTCAACGGTCAGGATTGGAAATCTCTGGTTCAACACTCTGTTGAGTTTAAATGGTCGGTGGTGAAAGCAGACCCAAAAGAGAAAGGGCTGCGCAAGATTTTAAATTTTGGCCATACGGTTGGCCATGCTGTGGAAGGTTATACCTTAAAACAGGGTAACCGGATTTTCCATGGGGAGGCGATTGCGGTTGGTATGATTGCTGAATCTTTTCTTGCCTTTAAAAACGGGCTTTTGAGTAAAGACGAGCTTGACCAAATAACTGACTATATTATTAGAAGTTTTGGGAAAGTGGAACTGCCGCTACTTCTTGAGCCTGTACTTGAGGGGGCAATACAGGATAAGAAAAATAAAGGCAATAAGATTTTAATGGCCTTGATCAAGGGAATAGGTCAGGCTGTCTGGGATGTTGAAATCAGCAAAGAGGAGATACTATCATCATTAAAACACTATGCTTCGTGCTAAACGTAGTGAATATCAGAGTCGTCAACTACTTCTTTGGAAATGGTTTTTCTTAAGTCATTAGCTTTTTTGACAATAAAATCTTTTGTCTTTTTCCTGCGGTCTCCGGTCAGCAACCATGCCGCCAAAAGCGCCCCGCCAGCTAAACCTAACCCAATGGCTATTTTTCTTGTGTTACTCATACTATCCTTAACTCAATTTAAAATTAATTTGTTTCATTGATACGAAAAAAAATGACAACTAAAATTATTTTAGATTAGACTCTTTAAATTTCAAACCGTGGGCTCCTCCTCTATATTTATCAAAAAAAATAAATTTCCCGAAGGAAAAGCAAACCTGCTTCCTTCGTCCAAGAGCATCAGTAATCGGACTCTGATCCTGAATGCACTTTCCGGCAACCAATCAATCGTTAGTAATCTATCTTCTGCTCGTGACACACAACTAATGATGCGTCTTATAAACAGCGAAGATCACGTTATTGACGTGATGGATGCCGGCACTACCATGCGATTTCTAACTGCTTACTTTGCCATTTCCGGTAAGAAAAAAATACTCACCGGAACGACCCGCATGAAGCAAAGGCCCATCGCCCTTTTGGTTAATGCGTTGAAAGAGGTTGGCGTAACCATAAACTACCTGGAAAATGAAGGGTGCCCACCTCATGAGATAGTGGAGTACCATCCTGGCCAGATAAATACTATTTCCATTCCAGGCAACATTAGCAGTCAGTATATCTCGGCTTTGATGATGATTGCACCTCTCTTACCAAAAGGTCTCACCATTCAACTCAAGGGGAAAGTGGGCAGCCGACCGTATATCAATATGACGGCTGAACTGATGCGAAAATTCGGAATCACCTGCGATTTTACAGGGAAGGTCATTACTATTCCTAACGGAAAGTATGAGCCTGTCAGTTACATTGTAGAAGCAGATTGGTCAGCAGCCAGCTACTGGTTTGCTTTCACCGCCTTAGCAGAGATAGCAAATATTACCTTACCTAATATTTCATCGGAATCATTACAAGGTGATAGAGTCATTGTTGAAATAATGGAGAATCTTGGGGTTATGACTCGTTTCGAGAATAACCAGGTCCATCTAAGTAAATCCCGTCATCGTACTTTTCTTGAATGGGATTTTACTGATTGCCCCGACCTTGCCCAAACAGTTTTGCCTGTATGTGCTTGTAAAGGAATCCACGGAAAATTTACCGGTCTTGAAAGTTTACGAATAAAAGAATCGGATCGTATTGCTGCCCTTCAAACTGAGCTTGGCAAGATTGGCGCTAAAATTACTGAAGATACTACGGGCATTTGGACCCTGGTACCAAGTTCCGGATGGACGAAATCCGGCATTCAAATTGAGACTTACCATGATCACAGAATGGCCATGGGCCTTGCTCCGCTTGCTACTCTTATGGATTTAGAAATAAAAGAACCTGAGGTTGTAAATAAATCTTATCCCGGATTTTGGGAAGACATGAAGGCGGTTGGCTTTGAGGTGGGTAATCTCTAAGTAAGTCTCCCCAGTTGTGGAGAGACTGCTATTGACATATCCAGGAAGCCTACTACTTATTAAATCACTACCGTATATAGCGAAAATCGTGGCCAGGCTTGGTTTGCAAGAGCACTTCGTAAATCAGTTGAATCACATTTTCCACGTCCTCTTTATGAACCATTTCCACTGTAGTATGCATATATTTAAGGGGAAGTGATATCAAAGCAGAGGCTACTCCCTCCGATGAATAGGCAAATGAATCAGTGTCCGTACCGGTAGAACGGGAAACAGCCTGACGCTGAAAAGGGATCTTCTTCTTTTGAGCCGTTTCGATAATCATCTTTAGTACATTATTTTGGACTGCAGGGCCATAACAAACCACTGGCCCAAGGCCACATTTCAGGTTTCCGCTTTCTTTCTTATTGTACATTGGAGATCCCGTATCGTGTGTAACATCAGTGCAAATGGCTAGATCTGGCTTTAATTTGCGTGAAATCATTTCCGCACCTCTAAGACCTATTTCCTCTTGAACCGCATTCACAATATAAAGGCCAAACGGCAGCTTTTTCTTGTTTTCACTCAACCTGCGGGCAACTTCAGCAATCATGAATCCACCCATGCGATTGTCAAGCGCCCTGCCTACCAGGTAATTTTTATTTAATTCCATCAACTCATCCACGAATGTGATGACACACCCCACGTGGACCCCCATGGCATCCACTTCCTTTTTGGATTCAGCCCCAATATCAATAAAGATGTTTTTTAGACTCGGAGCTTCTTCTTTGCCAGCATCGCGAACGTGAATGGCAGGCCAACCGAAAATACCTTTTACTATCCCCTTGTCAGTATGGATGTTCACCCGCATAGAAGGTGCAATCTGATGGTCTGATCCACCATTACGCCTGACATATATATAACCTTCATCTGTTATATAGTTAACAAACCAGGAAATTTCATCAGCATGGGCTTCTATTACCACTTTATAGGCAGCTTTGGGATTAATGATACCCACGGCAGTTCCATATACATCCACCATATAATCATTTGTGTAGGGCTTTATGTAATCCAACCAGAGTTGCTGGCCTTTGTGTTCAAAGCCGGTTGGCGATGCATTGTTAAGGTAACTGTAAAGGAAGGTTTTGCTTTTCTTATCCATAATCTATTTGTTAATGATTTCGATTGTTGGGTAAGTAACGAATTCCCAATTCAAGATTCAAAATTTTAGTGGGCTGATTTTACAATGGAATAACTCGTACTGCGCCCACCACCAGTTTCCTTTTCCAATATGTCCAGGTCTATCAGGCTTTGTATATCCCGTAAGGCAGTATCGGGTGAGCACTTGGCGATCTTCGCCCATTTTGATGAGGTGAGCTTTCCTTCAAATCCATCCATCATTTTATTGAGCATCATGCGCTGTCGCTCGTTGAATGCAACTGTCTGATGCTTTTTCCAAAACGTAGCTTTGTTTAATACGTCAAGAAAATTTTCCTCCGAAGTGGAGAGTGCATGGTCGAGGCAGTCGATAAACCAAAGTAGCCATTGCGTTATATCTAAAGTGCCCTGTTGCGTTTTTTCCAAACAATCATAATAGCCATTTCTTTCTTTCTGAATTTGCGCTGACATACTATAGAAGCGCTGCTTGCTGTCATCTGATCGCGAAAGTTGCATATCGGCTATCGCTCGGGCGATACGACCATTGCCATCATTGAAAGGGTGAATGGTAACAAACCAAAGATGGGCAATGGCTGCTTTAACCACTGAGTCGACTTCATTAAAATGATTGAACCACTCCAAAAAAATTTGCATCTCAGTTGTAAGTCGCGATGCTTCCGGTGCTTCAAAATGTACACGCTCTTTTCCCATAGCCCCTGATACCACTTGCATCGGACCACTGGTTTCATCACGCCAAGCACCTACTTTGATGCGTTGCATACCACTTCTTCCTGTCGGAAACAATGCAGCGTGCCAACCATACAATCGCTCATCATCAAGAAACTGGTTATACTTTTGGGTCGCATCGAGCATCATCTCCACAACACCTTCTACATTCCGGTCAACCCGAACTAAACCCGCCACTGCAATCTCCAACCTTCTTGCAATAGAGGAGCGCACTTGATCCATGGGCAATTTTTCACCCTCTATTTCACTCGACTTTATCACATCGAGTGTAAGTGTTTCTAGTGAGGCTTCCTCGCGAAGCCGAAAGCCGAGCCCTTCCAGTTTTCCCAAAAGCCGTCCTTGCTTATGTCGCACTTCTGATAAAGGCCTCACAAGCTTTTGATGCTGCCATGTAAAAGCAGGCCATTCCTTTAATAAATGGATGTATTTAGGCATTCTCCGCACTATATGCGGTAAATAGAAGTATTATTCTCCACAAAACCAAGATAATAACCGCAAATTATGCGGAGATTAAGATGCTATTCTCCGCACCATTGAAAGTGTTCACAACGGAATATTTCCATGTTTTTTCTTCGGAAGCTTTGCCACTTTATTCTCCAACATTTGAAAAGCCCTGATTAATTTCTCACGGGTTTGCTCAGGATAGATTACTTCATCTACGTAACCTCGGTGTGCTGCCCGATGGGGGTTGGCAAACTTTCTTGTGTATTCCTCTACTTTCTCAGCAAGTTTAGCTTCAGGATCAGCGGCTTCTGAGATTTCTTTTTTGAAAATGATTTCTGCAGCGCCTTTAGCACCCATCACAGCAATCTCAGCCGTAGGCCATGCATAATTCAAATCTGCTCCAATGTGTTTGGAGTTCATCACATCGTATGCTCCACCATATGCTTTACGAGTAATGACTGTTACGCGAGGTACCGTTGCCTCTGAAAAAGCATACAAAAGTTTGGCTCCATTGGTAATGATTGCATTCCATTCCTGATCAGTACCTGGTAAGAAACCTGGAACATCTTCCAACACCAGTAAGGGAATATTAAAGCAATCGCAGAATCTGACAAACCTCGCAGCTTTAACACTACAGTCAATATCTAACACTCCCGCCAGTGAAGCGGGTTGATTTCCCACGATACCAATGCTTCTTCCTGCCAGTCGTCCAAAGCCCACAACAATATTTTCTGCAAAGTTTTTGTGCACCTCAAAAAAGCTAGCATCATCAACAATTCCCACGATCACTTCGCGCATATCGTAAGGTTGATTAGGATTGGCCGGAATGATATTATTCAAAACAATCCTTTTCTCATCGCCTAAAACATATGGTAACCGTGGAGCATCATCCTCACAATTTTGAGGAATATAACTCAATAATCGTTTTATATCGTTAAGGCACTCAACTTCGTTCGCACTAGCAAAGTGTGTAACTCCACTCTTGGTACTGTGCGTAGAGGCACCTCCCAACTCTTCGGCTGTCACATTTTCGTGTGTAACTGCCTTTACTACGTTGGGACCGGTTACAAACATGAAAGAAGTGTTCTCCACCATAAAAATAAAATCAGTCATGGCGGGAGAATATACTGCGCCACCCGCGCAAGGACCCATAATCGCAGATATCTGGGGGACCACTCCCGAAGCCATTACATTGCGGTAAAAAATATCAGCATATCCACCTAACGACACAACTCCTTCTTGAATCCGAGCTCCTCCTGAATCATTCAGCCCAATCAGAGGGGCCCCATTTTGCATGGCCAACTCCATGAGCTTTACAATCTTTTCAGCATGAGTTTCAGAAAGTGAACCACCAAAAACTGTGAAGTCTTGTGAGAATACATAAACCAGTCGGCCCGCAATAGTTCCATAACCTGTTATTACACCATCTCCCAAATAATGCTCTTTGTCCAGCCCAAAATCCTTACTACGGTGCATGACAAACTTGCCCAACTCTTCAAACGATCCTTCATCCATCAGAAGCATCACACGCTCTCGTGCAGTAAGCTTGCCTTTAGCGTGTTGTTGTTCGATGCGCTTCTCACCTCCTCCGAGAATTGCTTCTTTATTTTTACGGTCCAGCTCATTAAATTTTTGCTGTAATCCTGCATCTACTATACGCTGTTTTGCCATGACCGCTTATTTAACCTTCTTTAATAATAAATAAACACATCCGAAATATAGTTAATGGAAGGTATTAAATTCGCAAGCTTTTGAAGTATGGAGAATAAGATTGCCATTATAGACTTGGGGACCAACACCTTTCACCTGCTGGTGGCAGATTTGGGCGAACAAGGTCACCGCATTATTCATCAGGACCGAGTTGCGGTAAAAATTGGTATGGGCGGCATCAACGATGGCCGCATTACAGATGAAGGAGCAAGCAGGGCATTGCACGCCTTACAAAATTTCAAGGTTACCCTGGCCAAGTATGGCGTTAATACAATTATAGCCTTTGGAACAAGTGCCTTGCGCAGTGCAAAAAATGGGTTGGAAATTATACAAAAAATAAAAATCGAAACTGGAATTAAAGTAAGAATAATAAGCGGGGAAGAGGAAGCCACCTACATTTACAAAGGAGTTCGGTCTGCTTTGAAGTTAGGCCTTCAAAAATCGTTAATTGTTGATATTGGCGGAGGCAGTGTAGAGTTTATCATCTGTAATGAGAAGGTACATTTCTGGAAACAAAGTTATGAGATAGGCGCACAACGTCTTCTTGAAAGATTTCAAAAACATGATCCCATATTGCCCGAAGAGATGGAAGCTTTAAATGATTTTTTTAAATTTTCACTTGGTCCTTTATCTAACGCAATAGCCGATCATCAACCTCATACACTCATAGGGTCTTCGGGTACTTTTGATACACTAAGCGACATTTATTGTATCAGAAACAACATTCAGCAGCAAGACACTCCCGAAACACCATTTACGATCAATGCTTTCTACGAAATTTTTGAAGAGTTTAAATCCAAAAACCGAGCTGAGCGATTACAAATTCCTGGTATGATTGAGTTGAGGGTGGATATGATTGTAGTGGCTTGCTGTTTGGTGAATTTTATTTTAGCTAACTTTTCCTTTCACCAGGTCAGAGTTTCTGCATATTCATTAAAGGAAGGCGTGTTGGCTTCACTTAGTAAGGTGTAATGAAGGCCCTTGTTTTTATATTATTTTTATTGCCTCTGGTATCTGCAGGTCAGATCTCATTTTTTAATCTGCCTAACCCTGACATGTTGCCGGATGTTGGGTATTCTTATTCTGAGTATGACTTGTATCAATCCCTAAAGGGTCAAAAGACTGTTAACGCTTCCGTCTTCAGAATGTCTGTGCAGGCCGCGCCATTTTTGGAAACAGGAGCTAACATTTGGTTCAATTCTGATCATCCGCAGGATCCCAATCGGATTGTGTTGGCAACCAAGTGGCGCGTTTGGCTTTATCAGAATAAGAAAGTTAAACTTAGCATGTCTCCTGGCAACTGGACCAGCCTCTATTTTGTAAAAGATACCCCCATGAAAAATATTTTATACAATTTTTTAGGGATAAGCATCCAACACAGTAAATATATTTATACCCGCTTCATGTTTGGCGGATATGGAAAGTTTATCAAGAATCAAACTTCTCAATACGGCCTAATTACAGGACTTGAACAACGTCTTTCAAAAAGTCTGGTTTTCGTTACTGATTATTTTTCCGGATCAGGAGAAGGATATGGACTTGCGCCTGGCTTTGTCTTCTATGCGAAAGAAAATGGCACAAATCTTCCTATTTACCTCGCTTATCAATTCGACAATGACAGCCGACAAAATGATTTACTATTATTTGAGATTGGTTATTTTTTAAGGTACTGGAAACCAAAAAACAGGCATTAAGTATTCGGCATTTTTGTGACCAGACATGTAAATGTCCAAGGTCTTGGATTTATAACCCGCTCACTTGTTTATCCTTAGGATACTTTACTTCAAACTTATAAGAAAGCTTTCTTGTCTCATTAGGTTGAAGCGTCAAATTCCAAATCAACTTGCCTGTATCTTTTGTGAAGTTTGCCCCACCAGTATCCAATGAAATCACCTCAATCTGAGTGTTTTGAGAAACAGGAAGCTGATCTTCAACCGTAATTTTAATGGCCTCTGACTTTGTATTCCTTATAGAAATCTCCCAGGTATAATTTTCCTTTTGACTTGCGCCAATAAGTTTGCGCGAAGTTAAATCCTTCAGTTTCTCCCGCTTCACCACAATCCGTTTGTCCCTGCCTAAAGAAAGAGAAAGTGTATCCTTGATAGTGTTGGGATCAATGAATGTCTTTCCAACAAAAGTACCTTCAAAAAAGATATTGGCTTCACCTGGAAGCAAGCTGTATTCCCCCCACCCAGTTGCTTTAGCCAATAAAAACGCATTCTGATCTAGCTTCGGTGCTACAGCATAATTATACTCAGCGTTCACATCATAATTCCCGATATCTACCAACGTTGGTTTACTTGCTGACGCAACTGTGTAAGGTAGAGCAATATCAAATTCTGTATTCAAAGAGGTCTGTACGGTAGTAACAAATTCAGATAAGGAGGAAGCTTCGGCCTCATCAGCCATTTCAGCGGCAGGAGCCGATTCAGCACTGCGTGACATAACTTGTGCCCCTTTGCTTTTACGGTCACGCTGATAGGCAACAGGCTGGTAAAAATCCAAATACCACGTATACAGTTCTGGTTTCAACCCAGAGAGGTTAGGATTGGCAGTAGATAATTTCAGTTTTACATTCTTCCATTCTTCCCCTGTACTTTGAAAAACATTGGCTTTGTAGTTGAGTTGAAGAGGGCTTTTGGTATTGATGGCTCTTACATCATAAACTGGCTGCCATCCTGCATTGGCAACAATATAGTTCACTTCCAGGTCAACAGAGGTTGGAGCGTCTGCAGAAACATTCACCACAATCTCACTTGTGTTTCTTCCATAGAGTTCATTTTGCGAATTGATTTGAAGCTGAAGTTTTGCAATTCGCTCATTTATTTTTTTAATCTTTTCGTCTTCCTTCATACGTGAGATTACTATTTCGCTTAACCTACTTCTGTAAAAGTCAGCCATTGATTTTAATTCCGCTACTGTAAGGTTTTGAGTGGTGCCCCCTATCTTTTGGTTGTTCATCAACATTTGTTCTTCTTTGTTCAAAATTTCCTTTTGGCTTTGCTCAAGGCTAAGTTGTTTTTGAAAATAGTCAACTGAGTCTTTCAATGATTTCAATGACTTTGGCATATTAAACTCACTCAAATAGTTTTGCCGATTGCTAATTCCCAGAATGACAAAAGTCCCTTTTCCCGCTACCTGAATACTTTGCGGGTCGAGTTGTGCGGTAAGCCCAGATATAATCAGGTTGGTTTTACCGGCTTCGATGCGTGTCTTCACTTCGCGTGTAACCTGAGCATTGCTTAGAAAGACTGTGACATTTTTAATTTTAGATTCTACTGTTCTGTCAGGTTGTGAAAACCCAATTAGCGATAGCAGGCTAAGAGCGGTCACTAGAATGTGATTTTTCATGTTTTAATTTCTTTGATTCAAATAGAAGATGCACATAGTGCTAAATTTCCACATTCTAGACGATAATTTTCTTAAATCGTTGGAAAATGGATCTAAAAAAAGACTTTTGTGCTATGAACGATATTGTAATCTCCCACGCCAAACTCAAAAAATTCGCAAAAGAAATTTTCCTTAAAATCGGTTGTCCTGAAAGCCAGGCCAATCAAGCTGTCGAAGTATTGCTAAGCGCAGACCTCCGTGGAATTGATTCACATGGTCTGGCCAGACTTTCTGGCTATGTTCGATTGTGGGAAGCTAAACGCATCAATAGTACACCCAACATTAGGATCGTTCATGAATCACCCAGCACAGCAGTTGTGGATGGCGATGCTGGACTCGGACTAGTAATAGCACCTCGAGCTATGGAAATCGCAATTGATAAGGCAAAGACCTGTGGCACTGGCTGGGTAGCGGTAAAAAATTCGAATCACTTTGGCATTGCGGGTTATCATTCCATGATGGCCTTACAACATGAAATGATCGGCATTTCTATGACCAATGCAAGTCCACTTGTGGCTCCTACTTTTTCAGTAGAACGATTACTGGGAACTAATCCCATCTGTGTCGCCATTCCGGCAAACGAACAACCACCATTTGTTGCCGACTTTGCAACCACCACTGCCGCCAATGGCAAACTCGAGATCCTACAACGAAAAAACAAAAATGCACCGGAGGGGTGGATCCAGAAAAAAGATGGATCATCATCAACTAACCCAAACGAGTTAAAAGATGGCGGTGCCCTAATACCGCTTGGCAGTGATCGAGAACATGGAAGCCATAAAGGATTTTGTTTGGGAGCATGGGTGGATATTTTTTCTGCTGTTTTAAGCGGAGCAAACTATGGACCCTGGGTTCCGCCTTTTGTTAGCTTCTTAGCTCCCCCAACTGATCCTGTTGGAGAAGGCATTGGTCATTTTTTTGGCGCCATGCGAATTGATGCATTTAGACCTGCGAGCGAATTCAAATTCCACATGGACAATTGGATCACCCGCTTCCGATCTGCCAAGACAATTGATGGTCAGGAGAAAGTAATTATTCCTGGTGATCCGGAACGGGAAAGCGAGACAGAACGTCTGAAAAAGGGTATTCCGCTCAATCCAAAAGTTGCTGAGGATCTCAAAGCTTTAGCCCAGAAATTTGAAGTGACGTTTTAGAAGCCGGCTGTAATGCCTACCCTGAGAATAAGTGGACTGGAATAAGGGTAATACGAGTAATTCGAAGAGTTCTGATATGAAAAATTATACAGGGCGGTCGCGAAGAATCCAGCATTTCGACCAACAGGTTGAAAAAACCCACCACCGGCCAAAAAACTATTGAAGTCCTTTCGCAATGTTTCTCCCGGTGTATTCCCCGGAAACTCATAATTCATATGTTCAAACTCGGCATGAAGAAATAACGGGCCAAACAGCTTAAAGCGGGCAAAAATGCTTCCACCATAGTCATTGGTAGTCACCTTAGGATTAATCGACTTATAGGATGTGTATCGATACATTAACCCAATGCCAGGCGCAAAGCGGGGTGATACTTTATAGCCAATAATAGGAGAAATGGAAACGAAATCCGCGTAACTACTGAAACTGGCACCCAGTCCACCTCCCACAAAAATCCGATCACGAACTGCTGGTTTATCACTCAACGTTTCATCTCCCCACTGCGCAAAAACAGTCGTACTTAAAAACAATAAGATTGTGTGCACTAGAAATTTCATCACTCCTCCTGAATTATAAAGACATCTTCAGTTTCTTTTTTCATCAGATACTTTTCGCGGGCAAATTTCTCTAACAATTCTTTGTTAGTCATCAATTCCTTCCTGTCTTTTTCAACTTCAGATATTTTCTCCTGGTAATATTCCTTCTCATTTTGAAGTGACCGTATTTTGGCACCAAGCCTAAAGCGGGAGATGAGATCGTTGGAATCCAAAAAAGTAAGCCAAACCATGAAACATAAACTGGTAACAATGTAGAAGTTTCTAAAAAGTAGAGGTAGTCTTTTGAACATAGTTTAAAAAATGATGGTACGAAGATAAAGAAATTTTATAAAACCACTTTTAGACTCAGAAAAAGATCCTTAAAAATAGCTTGCATGAAACCTCTTTCACGTATATGGATAGAAAAGGAAAAGCCGGAGTTTTCACCCCGGCTCAGATTATCGGTTTAAAATTCCATCAAAACTTCTTCCCCGGAAAATAGGCCATATCACCAAGCTCTTCTTCAATGCGAATGAGCTGATTGTATTTCGCCATTCTGTCTGAACGTGAAGCAGAACCTGTTTTGATTTGTCCCGTATTCAAAGCTACAGCCAGATCTGCAATGGTGCTATCTTCTGTTTCGCCAGAGCGGTGGGAAATGATGCTCTTGTAGGAGTTTCTTCTGGCGAGGTTTACAGCATCAATCGTCTCTGTCAGCGATCCAATCTGGTTTACTTTAACCAAAATGGCGTTACCTACCCCTTTATTAATTCCGTCCTGAAGTCGTTTTACATTCGTAACAAAAAGGTCATCACCAACCAACTGTATTTTGTTCCCGATTTTTTCCGTCAGCGCTTTCCAGCCTGCCCAATCATCTTCGGCCAAGCCATCTTCAATTGAAATAATTGGATATTTCTTAGACCAGTTGGTCCAATATTCAGCCATTTCCAATGGCTTTAATTTCTTCCCTGAGGATTTCTTGAAATGATAAGTCTTGGTCTTGCTATCAAAAAATTCAGAAGCTGCTGGATCTAGGGCCACAAATACATCCGAGCCTGGCGTATAGCCTGCTTGCTCAATTGCTTTTAATACAATTTCAATGGCCTCTTCATTGGACTTAATATTTGGCGCAAATCCACCCTCATCGCCCACGTTGGTAGATAATCCCTTGTCGTGAAGAACTTTCTTGAGCGTATGAAAAATCTCAGCCCCCATTCGTAAGGCTTCGGAGAAAGTATCTGCGCCAACGGGCATCACCATAAATTCCTGGAAGTCGATTGAGTTATCGGCATGGCTTCCGCCATTTAAAATGTTCATCATCGGAACAGGAAGCGTGTTGGCATTAACTCCGCCAATGTAACGGTATAAAGACTGGCCAGATTCCATTGCAGCAGCTTTTGCAACGGCAAGCGAAACGCCCAATATTGCATTGGCACCTAGTTTTCCCTTATTGGGTGTACCGTCCAATTCAATCATGATCTTATCAATGAAGCTTTGTTCCATGACAGGAAGCCCAACAACCTCAGATGCAATTTTAGTATTGACATTGTTCACTGCCTTGAGAACACCTTTGCCCATGTATCTTTTCTTATCGCCATCACGCAATTCAACTGCTTCGTGCGAACCGGTAGAGGCGCCTGATGGCACAGCGGCCCGGCCAAATGCACCGGTTTCAGTAAATACATCTACTTCAATGGTTGGGTTGCCCCGACTGTCTAAAATCTGACGGGCAAAAATACTTTCGATTAAACTCATTTGATTTGGGATTTAAGATTATAAAATTAAGATTTTTGATTTTGTTTACTTAATGTTTTCAATGAGGTTGTAAAGATGGCAACAAATTCATTAGATTCTTTTACTGGCAAATTCAACTCTTCATCATCCAACCTTAATAACCCCAGATCTGAAATAAAAGTCAGCCAGAAATTGCTTCCCTCAGCTTCCTCTAATACTATTTTGATTTTGTGCTAAAATCATTTTTGGACTTCGCCCTGTTGACTGCCCGATAATTGGCTGCCACAGAGGATGAAGATTTAAGCAATTGATAGGTCACTATTTTTGCCGCTTCAGTCTAAAATCTCAATTATGTTTTAATGAATTGCTACTTTGCTGTCTTCCTGAATCATATCTAAGAACTGATCAAAGAGGTATCGTGAATCGTGCGGACCGGGTGAAGCTTCCGGATGATACTGCACTGAAAAAGCTTTCTTATTTTTCAGTCGTATACCCATGATGGTGTTATCATTCAAATGAAGATGGGTGACTTCCACATCAGGATTTTTATCAATGTCTTTATCGCTTACCGCAAAACCATGATTTTGCGATGTCATCTCTCCTAATCCGCTTATCAAATTTTTAACAGGATGATTCAAGCCTCGGTGCCCATGGTGCATTTTATACGTAGATAGACCACATGCCAATGCCAGCAATTGATGACCTAAACAAATTCCAAAAATGGGTTTGTCGGCATCTAACATATCTTTTACTGTTTTAATGGCATAGTCCATGACGGAAGGATCACCTGGTCCATTAGAAATAAAATATCCATGCGGTTTCCACTTCTCCATTTCCGTAAAAGTTGTCCTGGCAGGAAATACCTGAACGTAACAATCCCGGACAGCCAGGCTTTTTAAGATATTATTTTTAATTCCTACGTCAAGAGCTGCTATTTTAAAGCGAGCGTTCGCCTCGCCAACAAAATAAGGCTTTTTTGTGCTCACCAATGAGGCTAGTTCAAGCCCATCCATGGTCGGTACCTTGCGTAATTCTGACTGTAATTGCTCAGGAGCTAAGAAGGAAGAGAGGATCGCATTCATGGCTCCATTACTCCGAAGATGTCGCACCAACTTACGGGTGTCAATATCTGCTATGCCCACAATATTGTGTCTCTCTAAATATTGTTGAAGACTCTCCCTGGCAGTTTTCCGACTAAATTCTTCTGAAAATTCATTCACTACCAAGCCCTTTATCTTGGGAGTGGAGGATTCTTGTTCCTCATCCACCGTTCCATAATTACCGATATGCGCACTCGTGTTTACAATGATTTGGCCAAAGTAAGATGGATCTGTATAGATTTCCTGATATCCCGTCATGCCGGTGTTGAAGCAAATTTCACCACCCGCTGTTCCCTTTTTTCCAATGGCTTTGCCTTCGATGAGAAGGCCGTCCGCAAGAAGTAAGTAGGCTTTTTCGCTCAAGTGGTTTTGCTAGTTGGTTAAACAAAAATAGGCTCTGAAACAGATTTTAAGTGGAATGTTTCCATTAAAATTTACACAACCGATTTAAACTCTGTTCTACTGAAGAAGTGCCACATCTAGAGGACAATAAAAAAAGGATTGAACCAAGTCCAATCCCCTTTCATTTACTAATGCTTTCACTTATTCTGCTTTCTTTGAAGATTTCTTAGCTACCTTTTTTGGTTTTCCTGCTTGTTCGGTTGGCAGGTCTTCCTTCACTTCAGTGACCACTTCTTCCCCAGTCCCCTCTGCTTTCTTTCCTTTGCGGCTTCTTCGGGTTTTAGCCTTTTTCTCCGCACCATCTTTTTTGTAAAGATCATTAAAGTCGACAAGCTCCAGCAAGCACATTTCCGCATTGTCTCCCAAGCGAACGTCACCCATTTTAATAATACGGGTGTATCCACCAGGGCGACCCGAAGTACGGCCTGCTACCTCACCAAACAACGTCTTAACAGAATCTTTGTTTTGCAAATAAGACATCACTGTCCTTCGTGAGTGTGTGCTGTCTGTTTTTGCTTTGGTAATTAAAGGCTCAACATATTTCTTTAAAGCCTTAGCCTTAGCCACAGTTGTTGTGATCTTCTTATTAAGGATTAGTGACGAGGCCATATTCGAAAGCAACGCACTTCTGTGAGATGCCTGCCGGCCAAGGTGATTAATTTTCTTACCGTGTCTCATTACTCTTCTTCCAGTTTATATTTGCCCAGATCCATTCCGAATGTAAGGTTCTTATCAGCCACTAATTGTTCCAATTCTGCGAGAGACTTCTTACCAAAGTTTCTGAATTTCATCATGTCAGAGATATCCAGACGAACCAAATCTCCTAATGTTTTGACATCGGCTGCCTTCAGGCAATTGTAGGCACGAACAGAAAGATCCAAATCGTGAAGACCAGTTTTCAATAACTTGCGCATATGAAGCATCTCTTCATCCACTTGCTCAATTTCGCTATCCTTACCGGTTTCCAGTTCAATGGACTTATCGGAGAACAACCTGAAATGTTGAATCAAAATATAAGCAGCTCCTTCCAACGCTTCTTCCGGATGGATTGATCCGTCCGTTTCGATATCAATTAAAAGCTTTTCATAGTCGGTTTTTTGCTCAACACGCGTATTTTCAACACTGTACTTTACGTTTTTTACCGGGGTGAAGATGGCATCGATAGGAATGAATCCGAAGACTTGCTCAGTTGGCTTGTTCTCTTCTGCAGGTAAATAACCTCTTCCTTTTTCGATGGTCAGTTCTATTTCGAAGTGAGCTGTCTCATCTAAGTTACAGATAACATGCTCGGGATTCAGAATTTCAAAAGCAGTAGTGAATTTCGCAATGTCACCGGCCTTAAACTGTTTTTGCTTTTTAATATTCACCGTTACTTTGGTATCAAAGCCATCCGTGATTTTTCTAAAACGAGCTTGCTTCAGGTTAAGAATGATTTCCGCAACGTCTTCCACTACACCTTCGATCGTTGAAAATTCATGCAACACACCTGGAACTTTGATTCCTGTGATGGCATACCCTTCCAGAGAAGAAAGAAGAATTCTTCTTAGTGCGTTTCCAATCGTAACGCCATATCCTTTTTCCAGAGGTTTGAAGGTGAAAAGTCCATGAAAATCATCTGACTTCTCCATCACCACCTTCTCTGGCATTTGAAATGCTAATATTGACATAATCGATTTATTTAATTTGTTGATTACTTAGAGTACAATTCAACGATCAGCTGTTCATTGATATTTTCAGGGATATCCTGTCGCATTGGCAGATTAATAAACTTGCCAACCAGTTCACGACCATCCCACTCCAGCCAATTGTACTTCTTGGCAGATTGTATGGACAAACTATTAGTTATTGCTTCTAATGATTTCGATTTTTCACGAACTTCAATGCTATCGCCAGCACGAAGCGCGAATGAAGGAATATTCACAACATCTTCATTTACTAAAATGTGTTTGTGAACCACCAGTTGACGTGCTGCTCTGCGAGTGGGTGCGATGCCTAGTCTATACACAACATTGTCCAATCGGGCCTCCAACATTTGAAGTAGCACTTCACCGGTTACACCTTTTTTGCGGGTGGCCTTGTCAAAGGTATGAGCAAACTGCCTTTCTAATACACCATAGGTGTATTTCGCTTTCTGCTTTTCAGCTAGCTGAACAGCATATTCAGACTGCTTTCGCTTCTTACCCTTTCCGTGCATTCCAGGGGGATAGTTCTTCTTTAGAAGAGCTTTGGTCTCACCCAGGATAGGTTCGTTAAACTTTCTGTTAATTCTTGCCTTGGGGCCTGTATATCTTGCCATTTTCTATTGTTGATTTTAGATTGTTGATTTCAGATTTCTACATTCTTAATCTCCAACCATTAATTCATTCTACTTTCCCTTGTCACCTTAGATCGTAAATCTAAAGTCTCAAATCATAAATATTTAAACTCTTCTCTTCTTAGGAGGACGGCAACCATTGTGAGGAAGTGGAGTTACATCACGGATGATCGTAACTTCAATACCTGAATTTTGGATGGTACGGATAGCAGATTCCCTTCCTGCTCCAGGGCCCTTAACAAAAACTTCCACTTTGCGCAGGCCTTGTTCAAATGCCTTAGTAGAACACTCCTGTGCTGCCGTTTGTGCTGCATAGGGAGTATTTTTCTTGGAGCCCTTAAAGCCCATCTTGCCAGCCGAAGCCCAGGAAATAACCTGGCCTGTTGTATTGGTCATTGAGATAATGATATTGTTGAACGTAGCGCGAATGTGTGCGTGCCCTACGGCTTCTACATTCACTACGCGCTTCTTCGCTTTATCCTTTCTCTTTTCTACTGGTGCTGCCATATGAAAAGTCTTTTTCTTTTAACGATTAACCTTTAACTGCTTTTTTCTTGTTCGCTACGGTCTTGCGCTTACCCTTTCTTGTACGGGCATTGTTCTTGGTTTTTTGTCCACGTACAGGTAGCCCTCTGCGGTGACGGAGACCACGATAACAACCGATGTCCATCAAACGCTTAATGCTCAATTGAACTTCAGACTTCAGAGCGCCTTCAATCTTAAATTTTTCTGCAATAAATGCACGGATTGCATTCGATTCTTCATCGCTCCAGTCCTTTACTTTTTTATCAAAGCTCACACCAGAATGTGCCAAGACCTTCTGAGCAGTTCTTCGGCCAATGCCAAAAATGTAAGTAAGGCTAATTTCGCCTCTCTTGTTATCGGGAATATCAACGCCAGCAATACGTGCCATAATTATCCTTGTCTTTGTTTATATCTAGGGTTCTTTTTGTTGATCACATACAGCTTGCCCTTGCGCCTGATGATCTTGCAATCAGCGCTGCGTTTCTTTATGGATGATCTTACTTTCATTTTACTTGTATCTAAATGTTATTCTGCCTTTTTTCAAATCATAAGGTGACATTTCCAACCTTACTTTATCTCCTGGAAGGATGCGGATATAATGCATCCTCATCTTTCCTGAAATATGTGCGAGCACTTCGTGACCATTCTCCAATCTCACATGAAACATTGCATTTGACAACGCCTCTGTGATGGTCCCGTCCTGCTCTATCGACTTTTGTTTCGCCACTTATACGAATAGTTTTCTTCTATATACTCGTGTGTTGTCAATACCTCTGTTCTGCCTTCGTAGACTGCTACCATATGCTCAAAATGAGCTGAAGGTTTGCGATCTGCCGTGCGGATTGTCCAACCATCCTTTTCCTGAACCACGTTTTTAGTTCCCATGTTGATCATTGGTTCTATTGCGAAAACCATTCCTGGCATAATCTTCACTCCTTTTCCCCGCTTTCCGTAATTCGGAACTTCAGGATCTTCGTGAAGACTTTTACCAACTCCATGACCTACTAACTCCCTCACCACACCGTATCCGAATGATTCGACAAAGCTTTGTATCGCAAAACCAATGTCTCCAATCCGGTTACCTACTTTAGCTTGCTCAATTCCCAAAAAGAGCGAGTCATAAGTCCTATTCAGCAGATTCAAAACTTCCTGACTTACCTTCTCCAGGGGATAGGTGTAAGCAGAATCGCTATGAAATCCCTTGAACAGCACCCCGCAGTCAATAGAGATTATATCGGTCTCTTTTAACTGGTTGTTTCCCGGAAACCCGTGAACCACAGTATCATTGACTGAGATGCACAACGCAGCCGGAAAGCCGTGGTAGTTCTTAAACGAAGGCGAGCCTCCATGATCCCGAATAAACTCCTCTGCAATTTTATCCAACTCTTTGGTTTTCACACCAGGCGTAATGTGCCGGGCTACTTCCCCATGCGCTTTTCCTAAAATTTGAGCGCTTTCTTTAATCAGTTGAATATCATTTGCCGATTTGTAGTGGACCATTCCAACTCAAGCCGCAGCAAACTGAGAACGTCCTTTTACTCTTCCAGATTTCATCATCCCTTCATAATGCCTCATCAACAAATAACTCTCAACCTGTTGAAGTGTGTCAAGCACAACCCCTACAAGAATCAAAAGCGATGTGCCGCCATAGAACTGGGCAAAATTTGGCGTAATGCCAGCGAGCACCGCAAAAGCAGGCATGATGGCAATTATCGCCAGGAAAATAGCACCTGGTAAAGTAATCTTTGATAAAATACTATCTATAAACTCAGCAGTTTGTTTTCCGGGTTTGATGCCAGGAACAAAACCACCATTACGCTTTAAGTTATCTGCAATGTCATTTGAGGGAACAGTAATCGCAGTATAAAAAAAGGTGAAAACCAGGATTAGTGACGCAAACAATAAGTTATACTGCCACGAAGTAAAATCTGCAAAAGTCGATCCTACGTATGCACCAATATCACTATCCCTCCAGATACCAGCCAATAATGGAGGTATAAACATTAATGCTTGTGCAAAGATAATGGGCATTACACCAGCAGAATTTAACTTCAAGGGGATGAAATCGCGCTTACCTCCATATAGTTTATTGCCCACGACTTGTTTTGCATATTGTACAGGTATTCTCCGAACAGCCTGGGTTAAGGCAATCACTCCAACCACTACAAAGAACAATGCTAAAATTTCAATGATCGTCAAAATAGCACCGCCCATTCCCTTGCCGGTAATCTCTTGATAAAGGGCGGCTGGAAAACGAGACACAATACCGATCATAATCAACATGCTGATACCATTACCAATTCCTTTATCCGTAATTCTTTCACCCAGCCACATACAGAACACGGTACCTGAAATCAGGATAATGATGGATGAAATAGTAAAGAAAGTTCCTGGATAGAGCATGGCCTCCGTGTTTATAGTGGCACGCAGGTAAGCATATGATTGAGCCGCTGTTATGGCGATTGTCAGAACGCGGGTAAACTGATTTAATTTCTTTCGGCCACTGTCTCCTTCCTTTTGCATCTTAGTAAAATGAGGAACGGCCACGGTGAGCAGTTGAACAACAATGGATGCTGAAATGTAAGGCATAATGCCCAATGCAAAAATAGAAGCCCTGCTAAATGAACCTCCTAAGAAAGTATTTAGGAGGTCAAATACTCCACCCTGATTCCCGGAAAGTGCATTTGCATCAACACCAGGAAGCACAATATAGGATCCCAATCTGAAAATGATGAGGAATCCGATTGTGTTGATGATCCGAATCCGAAGATCTTCGATTGAAAAAATGTTCTTTATGGTTGTAAAGAATCGTTTCATTTTAAATAGTTGTAGCCGTTCCGCCTACGTTTTCGATCGCCTTTGCTGCCGTGGCTGAAAAAGCATGAGCTTCAACACTAACTTTAGCTTTTAGCTCTCCTCTTCCTAAGATCTTAACCTGATCCTTCTTCCCGACAATTCCATTGTCAATCATTAATTGGAAACTTAAGGAAGATGCTTTTGTTTTTTGAGCAAGATCTTCAAGAGCGTCAAGATTGATACCCTTAAAATATACCTTATTGTTATTCTTAAATCCAAACTTTGGAACCCGTCTCTGAAGAGGCATCTGACCACCTTCGAATCCTACTTTGGTACTATGTCCTGACCGAGATTGCGCTCCCTTATGTCCACGACCTGCAGTACTGCCACCTGAACCCTGGCCTCTGCCTAATCTTTTGTTATTCTTTACCGATCCATCGGCCGGCTTTAATGTATGCAGCTTCATGTTATAATTCTGTTACGGCCACTAAATGACTTACTTTTTTTACCATACCCTGAATCTGTGCCGTGTATTCCACCTCAACAGCAGCGTGTACTTTGCCTAAACCCAATGACTCGATTGTGCGCTGTTGCCGCTCGGGTCTTTTGATCATGCTTCGGGTTTGCGTAATCTTAACTTTAGCCATGATTCTTAACCGTTAAAAACTTTTGATAATGAAATACCTCTGTTTCTGGCAATGGTCTGAGGATCTCTCATACTCGTCAACGCTTTGAATGTTGCTTTCACCACGTTATGAGGATTGGAAGAACCTTTTGACTTAGCCAATACATTGTGCACACCTGCACTTTCCAATACAGCACGCATAGCACCACCGGCAATTACTCCTGTTCCTGCCGAGGCGGGCTTTAATAAAACAAAGCCACCTCCAAACTTACCAAGTGATTCATGTGGAACGGTTCCTTTAATGATGGGAACTTTCACAAGATGTTTTTTGGCGTCATCTATTCCTTTTGTAATGGCATCCGTTACTTCATTGGCCTTACCAAGTCCATAGCCTACCACTCCATTTCCGTCTCCAACCACAACAATGGCCGAAAAGCTAAACCTTCTACCTCCTTTGACCACTTTCGCTACACGCTGAATGGCAACAACCTTTTCTTTCAGGTCGATTTCGCTAGCTTTAACTGTGCTGACGTTACTTTGTGTCATGCTTTTAAAATTTTAAGCCTCCCTCTCTGGCACCTTCTGCCAAAGCCTTGATGTTTCCATGATATAAAAAACCATTGCGATCAAAAACGATATTACTTACGCCAGAAGCCAATGCCTTTTCGGCCACTTTCTTACCAACAGTTTTAGAAATGGTCATATTCACGCCTCCTTTTTTATCCAACTCAACTGACGAAGCCGCTACCAGAGTAGCTCCTTTAGAGTCATCAATTAATTGAACATAAATGGCGCTATTGCTTTTAAATACCGAAAGACGAGGTCTCTCTGTTGTGCCCTCCAATCTCTTGCGGACGCCCATTTTGATTCTTGCCCTTCTTTCTGTCTTTACGTTTGCCATACTCTTATATTATTTAGCAGCAGCCTTACCAGCTTTTCTACGAACAAATTCACCTACATAACGGATACCTTTTCCTTTGTAGGGCTCAACTTTTCGGAGTGATTTTATCTTTGCGGCAACCTGTCCGAGCAATTGTTTATCAATTCCTTCTAATGTAATTATTGGGTTTGCACCCTTCTCTTGTGAGGCCTGAAGCTTCAATTCTGTCGGAATAGCTACAAATACATTGTGTGAAAAACCAAGGCTTAACTCTAATACATTGCCTTGCGAAATCGCTTTATAACCTACTCCTATAATCTCCAACTGTTCTTTGTATCCTTCGTTTACACCTTTTACCATGTTTGCGATTAGTGCGCGATAGAGTCCATGAAGTGCCTTATGACCTTTCTCATCTGACGGCCGATGAACTGAAATATTCCCTTCAGCCTGAGTGATTTTGAAATCAGGGGAGAGCACCTGATGAAGTTCGCCCTTAGGTCCCTTCACGGACACTTTATGTGTACTCTCTGAAAACGTGCACATCACACCTTTTGGAAGAGCTATTGTTTGTTTGCCTATTCGTGACATTTCCTTTCTATATTATTAATAGACGTAACACAAAACTTCGCCACCCACATTTAATGCTTTTGCTTCTTTATCGGTAATTACACCTTTTGAGGTGGATAGAACAGCAACACCCAACCCGTTCAAAACCTTCGGCAGTTCATCGGCAGGCTTATATTGACGAAGGCCAGGTGAACTAACGCGGTGAAGTTTGGATATGGCAGATTCTTTTGTCTCCGGATTATATTTCAAGGCAATCTTAATTGTGCCTTGCTTATTGGATGTTTCCTCAAACTTGTAATTGAGAATATAGCCTTTGTCGAAAAGAACCTTAGTCAATTCCTTTTTTAGATTTGACGCTGGAACATCCACAACACGGTGACGAGCCTTTATGGCATTCCGTACGCGGGTCAAGTAGTCTGCAATCGGGTCAGTTGTTTTCATTTTGTTCTTAATAAGCAAACCCGCCAAAAAAAACGGGGCTGCAAAGTTATTCAATCCTTTTATCTATTCAAATAGCCACTTATCTTTTACCAGCTGGCTTTTGTTATTCCTGGAATCTTACCATCTGAAGCCATTTGACGGAATTGGTTACGGCAAAGGCCGAATTTTCGCATATATCCTCTTGGTCTGCCTGTTAGCTTGCAACGGCTGTGCAACCTTACTGCTGAAGAATTTCTGGGTAGCTTATCCAATCCTTCCCAATCTCCTGCCGCCTTAAGAGTCTTACGTTTGGCGGCATAGCGCTTCACCAAAGCTTCCTTCTTTCTGTCTCTTGCTATTACTGATAGTTTTGCCATGAGTCTATTAGTTTTTATTTACGAAGGGCATCCCGAGTGCTTTGAGAAGTTCGTAGCTTTCTTCGTCAGTCGTTGCATTGGTCACGAATGTAATGTCCATGCCGTTGATTTTATTCACTTTATCAATTGATATCTCAGGAAAAATGATCTGCTCTTTTACACCCAATGTATAATTGCCACGACCATCAAAACCTTTATCGCTGATACCTTTAAAATCGCGAACACGCGGCAATGCCACATTTACCAAACGATCCATGAATTCGTACATGCGATCACCTCGCAACGTAACTTTTACACCAATAGCTTGATCTTTTCTCAACTTAAAATTGGAGATGTCCTTTTTGGACCGTGTGGCTACTGCCTTCTGCCCTGATATGGTTGTGATTTCTTCCAAACCCACATCAATCATCTTTTTGTCGGCTACCGCTGCACCAATACCCTTGTTGATACAGATTTTTTGAATTCTAGGAACTTGCATGACCGATTTAAATTGAAACTTCTGCTTCAATGCCGGAACAATTTCCTTTAGGTATCTCTCTTTTAGTCTTGGAATTGCCATCACTTTATAAATTCTCCTGTTTTCTTTGAATAACGCTGAAGCTTGCCCTGTGTATTTAATTTACGTCCAGTTCTGGTTGGTTTTCCAGTTGCAGGGTCAACCAACATCAGGTTACTGATGTGGATAGTTCCTTCTATTTTCTTAATTCCACCTTCAGGTTTACCAGCAGAAGGCTTTTGGTGCTTCGTGATCATATTGATCCCTTCCACAACCACACGGTTTGTGTCTACATCTACTTCTAAGACTTTTCCGGTCTTAGGTTTATCAGGGGTGCCTTTATCGTTGCCAGCAATCACCATTACAGTGTCACCTTTGCGAATGTGCAGTTTAGGCTGCTTGTTAAACTTCCTTTCCATGGCTTATAATACTTCGGGTGCTAGTGAAACAATTTTCATAAACTGCTTTTCGCGAAGCTCACGTGCAACCGGTCCAAAAATGCGGGTACCGCGAGGTTCATTCTGTGGGTTTAATAAAACTGCTGCGTTATCCTCAAAACGGATGTATGATCCGTCCTTTCTTCTTATTTCCTTTTTAGTGCGCACGACTACTGCGGTAGATACACTGCCCTTTTTCACCTGGCTGGTGGGGATCGCTGACTTCACTGTTACAACGATTTTGTCGCCCACACTGGCGTAACGTCTTCCTGTTCCGCCCAGTACGTGTAAGCAAAGAACCTCTTTAGCCCCGCTATTATCTGCTACAATAAGTCTGCTTTCAGTTTGTATCATGATTACTTCGCTTTTTCAATAATTTCAACAAGTCTCCACCTTTTGTTCTTACTTAATGGCCGTGTTTCTGCGATACGAACGGTATCACCAATGCCCGCTTCGTTCTTTTCATCATGGGCCATTAACTTGGTGGTTTTATTCATGAACTTTCCATAAATGGCATGTTTCACCTTTCTGTCAATGGCAATGGTGATGCTCTTTTGCATTTTATTGCTAGTCACCTTGCCTGTTTTTTCTTTTCTAAGATTCCTTTCCATATGGAAATTACTTTTGAAGTTCTTTAGCCCTTAATTCTGTTTTAAGCCTTGCAATAAGTTTGCGAGTTTCATTGATCTTCATCGGATTTTCGACTGAGGAAACCTGATGAGCAAAACGGATTTTACGCAATGCTTCCTTTTCGCTACCGATCTTTTCCGTGAGCTCATCTTTGCTGAGTGCTTTTATTTCTGCGTTCTTCATACCTATTTAGCTTCTGCCTCTACGTAATCTCTTCTTATCGTGAACTTCGTTTTAAGTGGAAGTTTACCTTCTGCCAAAGCCAGGGCTTCTTTAGCCATGGCAATTGTTACACCACCCGCCTCGAATAAGATGGTGCCTGGCTTCACAACCGCTACCCAATATTCAGGAGCTCCTTTACCTTTACCCATACGCACCTCGGCAGGTTTCATGGTGATAGGCTTGTCAGGAAAAATCCTTATCCACACCTGGCCTTCACGTTTCATAGCACGGGTAACCGCTACTCGGGCCGCCTCCAATTGACGTGCTGTAATCCATCCTGGCTCTACAGCTTTCAGTGCGAAAGAACCAAATGCGATTGTATGTCCGCGCGTGGCCATCCCTTTCACTTTGCCTTTCTGCATTTTTCTGAATTTTGTCCTTTTTGGCTGTAACATGTTAGTCTACTTTACTATCTAGTCTACTTAATTTTACTATCTAGTCTACTTAATTAATTACCTCTTTCCACCACCACGATTAGGAGCCCCCCCGCGATTTCCAGCTGATGCGCCTCCACGGTTTCCTCCTCGATCACCAGTACCTTTTCTTTCGCCACGATCATTTCTGTCACGCGGACCCGCACTTCTTCTTTCGCCTGCCGGACCTCCTCCTTTGTTTTCGCCCTGTGCATTGCTAACCATCCCTACATTAGGGGACAAGTCACGCTTGCCGTACACTTCCCCTTTGAAAATCCACACTTTGATTCCTATTTTTCCATACACAGTTTGAGCTTCAGAAATAGCGTAATCAATATCTGCGCGAAGTGTATGTAATGGAATTCGGCCTTCCTTATATTGTTCAGTACGTGCCATATCAGCACCAGCCAAACGCCCAGATAACTTTATTTTGATACCCTCCGCTCCCACTCTCATGGCGGAAGCAATGGATTGCTTCATCGCTCTTCTGTAAGAAATCCTCGCTTCAAGTTGCTGCGCAACCGATTCACCTACTAGTTTTGCATCCAACTCAGGTCTTTTGATTTCGAAGATGTTAATCTGAACATCCTTTTGAGTCAACTTCTTTAATTCTTCTTTGATCTTATCAACTTCAGTTCCTCCTTTTCCAATGACAACACCCGGACGGGCCGTATGAACGGTCAAGGTGATTCTCTTTAGCGTGCGTTCAATTACAACCTTGGAAATGCCGCCTTTAGGGATCCGCGCATCTACATACTTTCTGATCTTCTGATCTTCTACCAATTTATCAGAGAAGGTCTTGCCTCCGTACCAGCTGGAATCCCAACCACGAACGATTCCCAATCTAAAACCAACAGGGTTAATTTTCTGTCCCATTATTACTTAGTTTCTTTTTTAGATTTTTTTTCTACAACCGCTGGCCTGCCTACCGGCAAGGCAGGCATTCTATCCACAACCAGGGTCACATGATTGGATCTCTTCCTGATCCGATGCGCGCGTCCTTGTGGAGCAGGCCTCAATCGTTTTAACTGACGGCCACCATCAACAAAAATTTCTTTCACAAATAAGTCCGCTTCTTCCAACTTCACATCTGAATTTTTTGCTTCCCAACCTGAAATGGCTGATAGCAATAACTTTTCAAGTTTGGCGGCAGCATGTTGTGGCTCATATTTTAAAATGCTAAGAGCTTTGCTTACTCGCTCGCCTCGGATTATATCAGCCACTAGCCTCATCTTCCTGGGAGAAGAGGGGACATTTTTCAAATAAGCCGTTGAAGGCCCTTTTTTTGCGGCATCTTTGATGGCAGCAATTTTGGCTCTTTTAACAACCGATCTTTTTGTTTTCTTTTCTACTGTTTCCATTTCAACTTACTATTTACTTCCACCTGAACTAGCGGCTGGACCAGTTGCTTTATTATTACCTGAATGACCTTTGAAGGTCCGGGTGGCTGCAAATTCACCCAACTTATGGCCAATCATATTTTCCGTTACATAAACTGGGATAAACTTATTGCCATTATGCACCGCGAAGGTGTGGCCTATCAAGTCAGGAGTAATTGTAGATCTGCGTGACCATGTTTTGATCACCGATTTCTTTCCAGACTGCTCCATGGTCTGAACTTTCTTTTCTAGACGTATATCTAGATATGGACCTTTTTTAATTGACCTTCCCATTGTTATTTCTTCCTCCTTGCAATGATTAAACCATCAGAATACTTTTTCGGGTGACGTGTCTTTTTGCCCTTGGCCAGTAGGCCTTTGCGAGATCTTGGATGACCACCTGAAGCTCTACCCTCACCACCACCCATAGGGTGATCTACTGGGTTCATCGCTACCGGCCTTGTGCGAGGACGTACACCTCTCCAACGGCTACGGCCTGCCTTACCTACACTTTCATTCATATGCTCCTGGTTGGAAACTGTTCCTACCGTAGCCATACATTTCACTAACACGAGACGCATTTCACCGGATGGCATTTTCAAGGTAGCATACTCACCCTCGCGAGCTACCAATTGAACAAACGAACCTGCACTGCGGGCAATTGAAGCCCCACTACCAGGTCTGTTTTCCACATTGTGTACAATTGTACCCACTGGAATCTTTGATAACGGAAGGGCATTACCCACTTCAGGTGCCACATCTTCACCCGATATCAACGTCTGGCCAACTGTAATTCCTTGCGGTGCGACAATATAGGTCTTGAATCCATCGGCATAGTATAATTTAGCAACACGAGCTGTGCGGGTAGGATCGTACTCAATCGACTGCACGATGGCTGGTATTCCAAACTTATTGCGTTTGAAATCAATTTCCCTTAGCTTTTGCTTGTGACCACCGCCAATATAGCGCATCGTCATAGCGCCCTGGCTATTGCGGCCCCCTGTCTTTTTCAAAGTAGTCAACAATGACTTCTCTGGTTTGGTCTCCGTTATATCGGAAAATCCAGGTGAAAATCTATGACGGGTGCCTGGGGTGATCGGTTTAAGTTTCTTCAACGCCATCGCTTCTAATATTATACGTTGCTATAAAAATCTATGACTTCTCCTGCTGCCAACGTCACCATTGCCTTCTTGTAATTTGGCTTGCGACCTGATAGAACTCCAGCTTTTGTATGGCGGGTTTTAAACTTCCCCATAACGGTGAGTGTATTGACGCGCTTTACATTCACACCATACATTTTTTCCACTGCATTCTTAATTTCTATTTTATTTGCCTCAGCATCTACGATAAAACCATAGGTGCCTTTCTCATTCAGAGAAGAGACTTTTTCAGTAACCAGGGGTCTTTTTAATATGCTCATTGGATTACTGCTTATTTTAATAGGTTGTCAATTTTACCAAGGGAGCTCTCTACGAAAATCAGTTTGTCAGCATTCATCAAATCATAGGTGGTAATCTGAGCTGCGGTTACAATTTTTGTGTTTTGAATATTCCTTCCTGACAAAACAATATTCTTGTTCGCCTCAGGAAGAACCAAAAGTGTTTTCTGATCACTTAAAGCCAATGACTTCATCATGCTTTGATATTGTTTCGTCTTTGGGGCTTCGAAGTTGAAATCTTCGAGTATGGCGATCATATTGTCTTTCGCTTTATAGCTGAGCGCTGATTTCTTTGCCAGCTCTTTCACTTTTTTGTTAAGCTTGAAAGAATAATCACGAACCTGAGGGCCGAAAACGCGACCACCGCCTTTAAAAAGGGGGCTCTTAATGTTACCTGCACGGGCACCACCAGTCCCTTTTTGTTTCTTTATCTTCTTAGAAGATCCTGAGATCTCATTACGTTGTTTGGCTTTGCTGGTACCTTGACGCTGATTAGCCAGGTAACTCTTTACATCCAGCCAAATCGCGTGGTCGTTAGGCTCAATAGCGAAGACATCACTGGAAAGGTTGATCTTCCTGCCCGTATTCTCGCCACTATACTTCAATACTGCTATGTCCATTATTTCTGCAGAATTACGGTTGAATTTTTAGCTCCGGGAACAGAGCCCGTTACAAGTATCAAATTTTTTTCTGGCATGATCTTTACAACTTTTAGGTTGTTCAGTTTTTTGCGGTCATTTCCCATGCGACCTGGCAGACGCTTACCCTTGATTACGCGGGAAGCAAACGATGCATTGCCCATTGAACCTGGTGCGCGTAAGCGATTGTGCTGACCATGAGTTTGGCCACCTACTCCGGCAAAGTTGTGACGCTTTACCACACCTTGAAAACCCTTTCCTTTTGAAGTACCAATGGCATCAATGAAATCACCCTCAGTGAAAATATCCTGAACGCGAATCTCTTTACCCAGCTCCAACAACGTATCGAATTCAGAATTAAAATCGCGAAACTCAATAACCTTACGCTTGGGCGTGGTGTTGGCTTTCTTGAAATGCCCCTGCATTGCTTTGGGAGTATTTTTTTCCTTTTTCTCACCAAACGCTATCTGTACGGCCTTATAACCATCAGTTCCCTCGTTTTTAACTTGGGTAATAATACAAGGACCTGCCTGAATAACGGTGACCGCTATATTATGGCCTTCAGCGTTGAATACGCTTGTCATTCCTATCTTCTTTCCAATTATTCCAGGCATAACTTTAACCCTTTTTTGCTTGTTTCTAAGTCCATTTACGGGTTCTGTACCGCAAAAAGGACTGCAAAGATAGAAACAGTTAGGGAGTTACCAAGTCCAGATTTTAAAATTTAGGCAGGATTTTAAGTAAATAGGAATTTGGTGAGGCCAAGGTGTTCTTTATGTTTTGATTTTCAAGTAGTTACAATATAATAATAATTGTTGATTTCAAATAAGAGCTGCAACATTAAAACTATGGTTGGTGGGCAAAACAAAACAAAGTACTTTTCTGGTTCATAGATAAAAAAATGTGGAAAAAACGCTGAGAGGAAATCACGCCCTCGTTTTCTTATTCATCTCCTTATTGCTGCTCTTCTTTCTCAATATTGCATTAGGAAGCGTTAAAATTCCTTTCAACCAAATTTTAGAAAGCCTTTCGGGGCAAAGTGAACAAAACATCTTGAATGACATTATCTGGCAATTTCGCTTTCCGAAAGCCATTACATGCATAGTGGCGGGGGCTTCATTAGCAACAGGCGGCTTATTGATGCAAACTCTTTTTCGCAATGCGCTTGCCGGCCCAGATGTGCTTGGACTTAGTGCTGGAGCTAGCCTTTTAGTTTCTTTAACTATTCTATCCGGAAATGCAATTGTACTGTCCAATGGGCCATGGGCAATTTCAATCGCTGCGAGTATTGGCAGTGGAGCCGTATTCCTTCTCATTATCAGTATTGCCAATCGCCTTCGCGACAACATGTCCTTGCTTATCATTGGACTTATGATAGCAGCCGTCACACAATCATTCGTCAGTGTTCTTCAGTTTGTAAGCAAGGCTGAAGACTTACAAGCGTTTATGATCTGGACGCTGGGTAGCGTGGGTGGAACAAACGGTCAGGAAATAGAGGTGATGATGGTAATATTTTGCATTGGTGGATTAATCAGCTATTCCTCGATCAAATCATTAAATGCTTTACTACTTGGAAATAATTATGCTCAAAGTGTTGGCATCAATTTGAAGCGTTCCCGATTCTTGATTGTATTGGCCACCAGCCTGATGACAGGTGTGGTGACAGCTTTTTGCGGGCCTATTGCTTTTGTAGGATTGGCCGTTCCTCATATGGTACGATTGATGATAAGAACCAGCAATCATAAAATACTCATTCCGGCAGTAATGATAGGAGGAGCAATTCTCCTGCTGGGTTGTGATATTCTAGCTCAACTTCCGGGAAGCACACAAATCTTGCCCCTTAATGCCGTTACCTCAATCATTGGTGCCCCTGTTGTGATTTGGATGATTTTAAAAAACAAAAAAACTTCGGTTTAAAAAAATGAGTTCATTCCTGTCTATGCAAAATCTTGATCTCGGTTACCTCGATGGGAAAAACAACAATTTACTTTTTGAAAATCTCAATCTCGATTTATTAGCTGGTGAGCTTGTGTGCTTTATGGGGCCAAATGGAATTGGTAAATCGACTCTCCTAAGAACACTAGCAGGATTGCAGAAACCTTTGTCAGGCACAGTTGTAAGGAAAAAGAAAATTTCGGTGGTGCTCACGGATCGCGTTCATGCCTATAACATGACCGTCCAGGATTTGGTAACGTTTGGACGCTATCCTTATTTAAATTGGGATATCACACTTCAGGAGGAAGATCATTCTATCATAGATCGCTCGATCGCACAGGTTCATCTGGAAAATTTAGCAGACAAAAATATTGAGGAACTCAGTGATGGTCAGCTTCAGATGACGATGATTGCCCGCGCCCTGGCGCAGGAAACAGAAATACTTTTATTAGATGAACCAACAGCACACCTTGATCTTAACAATCGAGTGGAGATCATGAATTTGTTGCGACACCTGGCTCGGACAGCGAATAAAGCGATCTTAGTTGCCACACATGAATTGGATTTAGCTTTGCAGACTGCAGATAAAATCTGGTTGGCAACAGCCAATAAAAAAATACTGACAGGTCTACCAGAAGATTTGGTTTTGGATGGTTCGTTTGATGACGTTTTTCAACTGAAAGGTTTTGACTTAAAAACAGGAAAGATAAGCCATGAAGCGCACCGTAAAATTTCAGTTCAACTGATTGGGGAAGGTCATGAATATCTGTGGACGAAGAATGCACTGGAGAGAAGTGGGTATAAAATCCGCAGTGATTCAGATATAGTTGTAACCGTAAATAAAGAAGGAGAAAAAACGATTTGGAAACTTTCTTTCTTTGAATTAAAAAAAACATGTGATACCCTCATACAACTTCTTTCTGTTCTGGAGAATCAAATCAAGCAACAATAGAATTCCGGTCATTAAATCCATTCCACTCCCAACCCCGGCTTATCAGAGCACGACATGATTCCATTCTTTAAGATGAAGCCACCTTTCACCACTTAGTGGGCGAGGTTCAGATTCATTTTCCTGTTCGATCTTTTTTGGGGAGTTTAAACCCTATCATTCGCATAGGTTCAGTTTTTGGGTTCAATAACTCTTTCAAATAATCAAAAATCAATTTTATATCATCATCCTGCCGGACAACTTTTCTTTCTAGTTGCTCTAACTTCAACAACACGTCTTTATGTGTAGATAACATCTCTCTCATTCGCGTGAATACCCGTATGATATGGATATTGACCAATACCGCACGTTCACTATTCAATACACTGGAAAGCATCGCAACTCCTTGTTCCGTAAAAGCAAAGGGCATTTTCCTCGTGCCTCCCCAGCCTTTCCCACCAGATGGCTGACTTGATATTCCAAAATGGAATATCAAGTCCTTAAACTCCTTGTCTGTAAGCTGGAACATGAAATCTTCCGGAAAGCGATTCAAATTACGTTTTACTGCTTTGTTTAAATTCCCAGTAGTAACATCGTATAGCTCTGCCAGATCCTTGTCCAACATTACCTTCTGCTTTCTGATAAAATGGATTTTATTAATCACTATTTCATCAGCTATGGCAATGTTCTTTATCATCTTTATATTTTTCGTTATTTGGATTTAAATCCTCTCCACTCCCAACCCCGGCTTATCAGAACACGACATGATTCCGTCTTTCAGGATAAAGCCTCCTTTAACAACATCTCTTGCCAAATCCAGGCTTCCATCAAGATCGATGTATTTTGTATTGGAACAAGCAAATGCAGTATGAAGGGCGGCCGTAATGCTCACAATGCTTTCATCGTTACATCCCCAGAAAAGATCTACACCTTCTTGTAAAGCAATGTCAGCAATCTTTAACCCCTGACTTATTCCTCCACATTTCATCAGCTTAATATTAAAAATACCAGAAGCTCGCGGGGGCTTTACTAATTCCAAGGCATCCCTCGCAGATAACAGCGATTCATCTGCAGCGATTACCCTTCTTATTTCATCAGGAAGTTTTTTTGTCTCTGCAACGGCTTTCGCTGGAAGGGGCTGTTCAATCAATTCAATATCTAAGTGTTTGGTCTTATTATAAAACTCAATTGTTTGGTCATAGGTATATCCCTGGTTTGCATCAATTCGAATAACAAACTTCTTCCCAAACTTTTCCCGAAGTTTTACGATTCGTTCCATATCTTCCCTCAGATCTTTGCCCAGCTTCACTTTTAATATCTTGAATCCTCTTTCCGCATACTCTTGCGCCTCTTTCAAGGTTTCCTCTACGTTCTTGATACCAATTGTGTTTGAGGTTGGCAACGACTTTATTTTCTGTCCTAAGAACTGCACCAATGGAATGCCCAAAAACTTTGTAAAAGCATCGTAAAGCGCAATGTCAATAGCGGCAAGGGCGGCAGGTGTTTTTGGAAATTTTTTAGAAAATTCAAAATTAAGTTGATTGAATTCACGAATATCTCTGCCAATCAAAAGCTCCAGATTTTTCTCTTGAAGTGTTTCTAATGTTTGGTTTAAGTTTTCACCCGTTACATATTCGCTGGGGTTGGCCGCACCCATTCCTGTAACGCCATTGTCTAATGTGATTTCAACAAATGCGTTTAAGACTTCGTCAATTGTCTTGAACGCAATCGTATAGGGTTTTGTGTTGCCGAGGTTAGTTGACCACACGTTGATGGATTTTATTTTCATTTTAATCTTTTTCGAATCAGCTTGGGATTTCTCTTGGCATGAAAGACGCCAAAAATAACAATGTCTTTATCAATTAATTTGTAAATGATCCGGTAAGGAAATCGATCCAGAACCTTTACTCTGGAACTTCTGTACCTAATTGCACAATGAAGGGGATTAGCTTCTATTTTTGCCAGCGCTTCTTCAAGACATTTCAAAAACTCTTCTTCCAATCCCCGTTTCTGGTCTGCATACCAGTCGCTTATTTCTAATATATCATCCTTTGATTGCGGATGATATCGAACGAAATGTTGAGTCATTTCTTTTTCAAAAATGCCTTCACTTCTTCCCAAGAGTAAGTTTTGGTTCTTCCATGCTCATAATCGTCAAGCCTTTGGTCAAGTTCACGCTTTTGCCCCGTGGTCAATGGCATTTTCTCCCGATCATCAGGATTAAGGCTATCCCATATCCTTTCGATCATTGAAATTTTATCATCAAAACTCAAGTGCTTTAAATCTTCAGAAGTTATCATGGCATATGATTTTCTCAGGGAAGTAAATTTACAAAATAGTTTTACACCTGCGCAATCGACTTCTCTATCATGTCGACAAAAATCGGAACCAGTCTGGCTACGCCATCTTCTAACGGAAGTATAACGGGCATTCCCAGTTCGTTTTCTTTTGCAGCTGCATAATCGCGGGCTTCTTTCTCCGTCATGTGATGCGTGTTGATCGTGATTGCTACTGTCGGAGCACCATAAATCTTTATAAGCGCAATTTCATCTTTTATGTCTGCGATGTTAGCCGGATAGTCTTCCAAGCCCTTGTATTTTTTTCGAGTAGGATTGTGTTGAATCAACGCTGCATCGGCATCAGCAGATATTATCCACTCTGCCCCTGCCGGACCACTCGGATTGCGCAATGAGGACTGACCTTCAATAAAAATAATATCAGGTTTAGCCTCTCTCCAACACTGTACTACTGCGTGTTCCATTTCTCCGCTTATGAAATCATTCAGGGTGCTATCAAACACAAATCCATATTTCGCTCCCTGCATCCAACCCGTTTGTCCGGTATAAATCATCTCAGCTTTATAGCCGGCAACTTTCATTGCTTCTACTAAAAATCTTGTGGTAGTTCGCTTGCCAAGTGCGCAGTCTGTTCCTAATACAGCGATCTTTGGACAACGCACTGTTTTTATTTCTCCGGTCCAGAAATGAAGGTCCTTAACTTTCTTTGGTTTGCGAACATCTATTATCTCTAACCCACGCGATTTGGCAAAATCTGCCAGCTCGGTGATATCTGAGATATATTCATGCAACCCGTTAATTAAACCATAGCCATGTACCAAGGCATCTTTTAAAATGGCACGAAGAGAATCTGGAATAATGCCACCTTTCGTGGCCACTCCAACTATACCAAAAACCGCTTTCTCTTTGCCATTCTTTGCAAAGTCACCTATCGAAGCATGAATGGGAATGTTTCTCTTTTTTCCATCCAACACCTCACCTGCATCCTTGCCAGGGTACTTATCATCAATCACACCAACAATATTGAATCGGTCGGTACCCCGAATCAGACCGTGAGCAGTTTTACCATTACTGGAGTCCAGATGCCCTGCCGTGATAATAATGGCGTTGGTTTTTTGCATGGTTAAAATTTGAGTGCGAAAATTTCGGTGAATAAGTAGTAATGTGCAAGTGTTATTGAGTATGAATTGGAACTAATGATCATAAGATATCCGAAACGAAGTAAGATCTGGCTTGTAGTCTTTCTTTCGCTTTAGTTCATATTCATAAATCAATTGCCCCAGATTTTTCATGAATGGATAGCCTAAGGACTTGTATTCATATTTGTCATCTCCATAAATTCCATCAGTGTTGGTGTTGATCACCGTTGAAAGCATGAACTCTACACCGTTTTCAAAATCTACGATATAGGCATTATCGATAAGATAACCATAGGCGTCTCCCACTTTGTTAAATATCCGGATGGTCGATGGAATTTCTGATTTGTCTTCTCCGAACATCAGGAACTTGCAATAGGCATCATACTTCGAGCTATCTTTCTTATAAGGTGGATATGAAGTTTCTGTTGGCAACTGCGACATGTATTTCATAATGAATTGACGGTCCTGTTCAGTAATATCAAATCGAAGGCTTGGCTTCACTGTTTCAGGGAACAATAAAGCCCGTAAAAGTCTTTGTTGATCAGAGAGCGAGTAAAAGTTTTTGTAGGTAAAGTCAAATGGCTTTTCCACCAGAATATCATTTTTGATATATCCCTTTCCTTTTAATACCGCTTTGGGAGCCTGAATGGAATCATTATTGACTAGCATGGGTTGTGAATAAATGAGGGTATTGTTCGCAATGAACCGGATGGCCTCTGTATGTCTATTTTGATCAGGCGTCAGGGGCCTTTCCAGCCGATGCAGGATGCGCATGTTATATCCCTTTTCATTCAAAATCCTGTTTGTTTGTGCTTGGCCCATAAACTCATAAAGCCTGTTGAAGGCATCATTATCGCTCACTACTAAAATCTTCTTAGTGTAGTGGCCCACCGAAGGCAATCCGTTTTCCGAGGTGGAATCTTTGTTTACACTGAATTGCCCGTCATATACGCTATCATGAATCATTGGTGTATACTTATCCAGCTCTTTTATACTTAACTTCTTTAACTTCTCAAGTGACAGTAAAACTAAGGGCAATTTAACTGTTGACGCAGGGTAGAAGTATCGGGTGGTATCAACATTAAAGCTAAAAGTTTTGAAATGAGGTCGGTTATTTTCGTTCCGGGTGATCTGGGTATACATGATTTGAACTTCCAATGAATCACGCTTGCCCAAAATCTGATTAAACTGGTCTGGCTTACTCGTCATGAGATTCTCCAACAACCATTCATTTTCTTTTATTTCATTTTCACAACACATCAAAATCGCCAAAAAAGTGGCTGCCAGAATAATTATTAGAATGGATTTTGCCATAAAGAAATTTGAGGCATGAAATTAGCGTAAATTTGGTTGGTTAATATTTACCCTATGAAATACTTATTGGCATTGCTCATTTTCGCCATTGCCTTAACCGGCAGGACACAAGCTATCGTTGGGACCTGGCAACTGACGGAAGAAAAGACTTGCTTTTTGAATCAATTTGAAAAAAGTGAAACCGAAAAAGAGTTGGAAAGCGGCCTGGGTGGCTCCCAAAATTCTGTAGCCAAGTTGATCAAGTTTGACGCAAAAGGCGGTGGTGAAGAAGGAATATTTTCAACGGGCAAGAAAAAAGGAAGTGGTATGAATTCATTCAAGTGGAAAATCGATGGACAAGAGCTTCATTTCATCGACAAAAAATCAGGAATCATTACGCAACGATTTGTTTTAGACGAACTTGGTACCTCCACACTTCGCATCCACAATGCTGCCCGGGACTGCGAGGTGAAAATTTTCTCAAGAGTAAAATGACAGAGGCCATTACTACCAAGCGCGATATCCGCAAACTAAAACTTGAGGAGCTAAAAGACTTTTTTGTTCAGCATGGGGAAAAACCATTTCGGGCACTGCAAGTGTATGAGTGGTTGTGGATGAAGTCTGCGAAAAGTTTTGAGCAGATGACTAATATCTCCTTACCCTTACGGGAAATGTTGAAAAAACACTTTGTGATCAACCACATCAAAGTGGATAACATGCAACGTAGTAGTGATGGGACTATCAAAAATGCCGTGACGCTCCACGATGGATTAATAGTTGAGTCTGTCTTAATCCCTACTGAAAAAAGAATAACAGCTTGCGTTTCCTCACAAGTTGGTTGCAGTCTGGCCTGTAAGTTTTGCGCCACAGCTCGCCTTAAACGTCAACGAAATTTAAGTGCTGATGAAATTTACGATCAGGTGGTTGCCATTAAAGAACAAGCCGAACTATTCTTTGGAAGACCGCTAACCAACATCGTATTTATGGGTATGGGCGAACCCTTGTTGAACTACGCCAACGTAACAGAAGCTATCGAAAAAATCACGAATCAGAAAGGATTGGGCATGGCCAGTAAACGGATTACACTATCAACTGTTGGCATTGCAAAGATGATCATTAAAATGGCGGATGATGATGTGAAATTTAACCTGGCCGTATCACTCCATGCTGCCATCGATAAAACACGATCCTCTATTATGCCCATTAATGACAGCAATTCATTAGATGAGTTAGGAGAAGCCCTTCACTATTGGTATAATAAGACCAAACGCAATGTTACCTATGAATATGTGGTTTGGAAAGGAATTAACGATACGGAAGAGCACGCCAAAGCTTTGCTGAAATTTTGTAAAATCATCCCCTCCAAAGTAAATCTCATCGAATACAATCCCATTGATGACGGAGAGTTTCAGCAAGCCTCGGATGAGGTGCTGAACATGTACATGCATTTATTGGAAAGCAATGGCATCACCACGCGCATTCGCAAAAGCAGAGGCAAAGACATTGACGCAGCCTGTGGACAGCTGGCAAATAAGTCATAGAACTATTTTGTATTTTTAATCATCTCACCCTCAATACAATGTAACCGATTTTGTATTCCTTTAACCTAGGGCATGAAGAATTTCGCTTCTTCACTAATTGCAGTTTTCTTGTTCTTGCATACCTCTCATTTGGTTGGCCAAGCCCCCATCATAGTTTCAGGAATTGTAGTGGACTCCGCCTCCAGACAACCTCTGCCTTTTGTTGCCATTCAGATTAAGGACCAGCCCTCTGGGCAATCTTCAGCAAATGATGGGTCTTTTTCAATTTCGTGTTTTCTTCACGATACACTGGTTTTTACCCGGCTTGGTTATTTCCCTTTTTTATACATTGTTCTGAAACAAGAAGAGTTTCTGAAAATTGAATTAGTTGAAAATGCTAAAATGCTAAAAGAAATCACCATTTATGATAAAATAATTATCCCCGGAGTTGATCGGTGGAGAAAAACTATAAAACCTTCTAAGCCACTCAAATTTGAAAACGCAGCTCAGGCAGCTGACCGGGGAATTCTACCCACGTTTGGGCCGGGCATTATCATGGGGTTTGGCGGTAAAGACAAATCCAAAAAGAAAAGGGATGATTTAGTTAAGACAGAAGCGTATCGCGCCACTATTAACTCACCTGAAGTAATGAAGCAACTGATGGACCTCTACTCTATTTCCCAAGAAACTTATTATCGAAAGCTGGAAGCGTTTAACAAAGAAAATCCCGATGCTGCGAACCTCACCTCACGCAAGGAGATTATTTCCATGCTCATTCAATTCTTTGCGCTTAAAGAACCATAACAAAGTCTTTGCTAAATTTAAAGCATGGAAGAACATTTCGAATCATCAGAAAAAGTAAGAGACTTTGTCATTGGCATGAGCGATGGGTTAACGGTGCCTTTTGCGCTTGCTGCCGGTTTGAGCGGGGCCATTGATTCGACCGCTATAGTGATCACCGCAGGCTTGGCAGAAATCGCTGCAGGTTCCATTGCTATGGGATTAGGGGGCTACCTGGCGGGACGGACGGAGATTGAGCATTACGATTCCGAAGAAAGGCGGGAATACGATGAGATTGTGAACAAACATGAAATAGAGATTGATGAAACCAAAGAAATTTTTGCCGAATATGGATTGAATGATCAACTTCAGGAAACCATCGCACGTGAGATGGCAAAAAACCCAAAGAAGTGGGTGGACTTCATGATGCGCTTTGAACTTGGCCTGGAAAGACCAGATAAGAATAGAGCGTTCCAAAGTGCCTCAATTATTGGTGTGTCTTATATCATCGGAGGCCTGATACCCCTCAGCGCTTACTTTTTTACAGGATCCTCCCGCGAAGGATTAATCTACTCTTCGATTATCACTGCCATTTGTCTCATTGCATTTGGTCTGATCAAAAGCAAACTAACTGGCCAACCTTTGCTGAAGGGAACTTTGCGTGTTACGCTAGTTGGCGGAGCGGCTGCAGCGGCTGCCTTCCTTATTGCGAAGTGGATCTCCTAATCGATTTGTAAAAGATTTTTAGCGAATGAAATCTTGGCTTGTTTCATTATCTCTGCCTGTGAAAACTATAGCACAACTTCTGATTAACCGGCATACAAAATGAAAACACAACCCGCATGGCTTGATAAAAAACTCTTCCCATTCGAATCTAAATGGATTGAAATTGAAGGAAACCAACTTCACTACATTGACGAAGGAAAAGATGAAGAAGAAACAATACTTTTTGTACATGGCACACCAGAGTGGTCGTTTGGCTGGCGCGATCTTGTAAAAGAATTACGAAATCATTACCGATGTATTGCCCTTGATATGTTAGGTTTTGGCTTATCGGATAAGCCGAAGCACGGAGATTATACGTGCAAGGCACATTCGGACCGCCTTGAACTGTTCATTCATAGACTAGGTCTAACAAATTTCAACCTGATGGCGAACGATTTCGGAGGAGGAATCAGCTTGCGATATGTTGTTGATAATCCTACGAAGGTTAAAAAGATCATGCTCTTCAACACCTGGATGTGGTCGTTGAAAACCGACAAACATTACTCAGGCCCGGCCAAAGTGATGAACACCATGCTTGGAAAAATCATGTATCTGAATTTTAACTTTCCGGTAAACGTGGTGATGGCAGCTGCATTTGGCGACAAGAAGAAACTGACCAAAGAAATTCATGCACATTATAAAAAGGCATTACCGAATGCAGCATCAAGGGTCGGTGCTTACACATTTGCGAAAGAATTGACGAACGCTTCCGACTGGTGGCAATCCTATTGGGATAGGATGAATGTAATTGCTGACAAGCCGTTTCTTATTTTTTGGGGGATGAAAGACTCTTTCATCCCCCCAAAGGAACTGGAGAAATGGAAATCAAAACTGCCTTCTGCTAACGTTGTAATGTTTGAAGATGCCGGGCACTTTGTTCAAGAGGAAAAACCGAAGGAGATGATTAGGGAAATAAGGGAATTTCTAAAATGATTCTGGATGCTATAATTTATATAACTCTTCCGGCATCAAGAATCCAACATCCAGTTCTACTTCTTACTGGCATTGAACAACTTCTCCTTCTCGTCTTTGGTCAGGCTTTCATAACCACGATCTGAAATCTTGTCCAGGATAATATCAATTTCCTCTTGCGAGGCTTTTGAAAAACTGATAGATGGCTTTTTAGGCTCAGTCTTACGATAGGTAACTTTAACCTTCGGTCGTGTGGAAAATAATCCTTTGAACCATTCTATTGCAGTGGTGATCCAACCACCCCAGTTTACCCCAATTTGCAATTGTTTGATATACACAAATCCCATTAAGGCCCCTCCCAAATGGGCGATATTGCCCCCGGCATTTCCTCCAACCGATCCTAAAAATGAAAGGACAATATAAAAGCCTGCGATATACTTGATTTTTACCGGGCCAAGGAATAGCATAAAGAAGGTATAGTTCGGTAATAACGTGGCGGCTGCCACCATAACGGCAAATACGGCACCAGATGCACCTACCATGCCGTCAAAAGTCGCGCGTTCTTTGAAAAAGGGAATGGTGTTAAAAACAATGAGATAAACAACGCCTGCCGCTAAGGCACCCAATAAATAAAGGGCTACAAGCTTATCACTCCCCAGATATTCGATAAACAGCTTTCCAAACCAATATAACGCCAGCATATTAAAGAGAATATGAAATATGTCTGTAAGGCTATGTGCAAACGCATAGGTAAATATTGTCCAGGGTCGTGTGATAAATTCAATTAATTGTGGTGGAATAGAGAATTGATTATGAATAACATCAAAGAATGGCTTCAGTCCCGAAACTGTTGAAAAGACATATAAAATTGCCAATGTCAAAAACACCACCACGTTAATGATGATCAACTGAACATGCGAGTTGTTCGGTCTTTGAAAAGCATTTTTAAATTCTTCAAACATATCAATACTTCTGGAAGTCAATTTCTGCAAAGCTACTCAATAACCCCGGTCTCTTCCCTGACCTCGCCAAATGCTAATCATAATAAAGGCAACAAATGCTCCGCCAAAGTGAGCCAAGTGGGCAACCGATCCACTGCGATCCATCACATAAGTAAGAATACCCACCACAAAGACCATATACTTTGCCTTGATGGGGATGAAAAACAAGGAAATCTGCATGTTAGGAAAAGTCAATCCAAACGCCATCAGAATTCCATAAATCGCACCAGAAGCACCCAACATACTTCCAACTGCTCCAGGAAACAGGAAGTAATTTACCAAGGCATAGACCGCACCCGCTCCGATTCCGGTTGCCAGATAAAACAACAGCAATTTTTTTTCGCCCCAATAACTTTCCAAAATGGGAGCTAGCGAAGCAAAGGCCATCATATTAAAAAAAATATGAAAGAAGCTTCCATGAGCAAACATATACGTGAAAAACTGATAGGGCCGAAAATAGCCAGAATTAAAATCATACAACGCCAGAAAAAAAGTGAATTGCGGCATCAAACTTTGAATAATAAAAACAACCACATTAATGATCAGGAGCGTTCGAACAAGTGGCGTTAGGTTATTTAACATGTGGTTTCCTTAAAGTGCAAAGTAATTTTCAATTTTAGAATAGTCAAAAATAAAAAAGGTGGGCTTACCGTACGGTGAGAAGTTTGGATTGCGACAAGCAAATAAGCCTTGTACGACTGCCTCCATCTCTTCCTTTATTAACTTTTGTCCGGACTTTATAGCAGTTCGTTTGGCCAATGATTGCGCCAGATTTTCACGAAGGGGTATAGATAACTCAGACTGGTTTCGTTTAAACTGTTCCAACAAGCCTTCAAAAAGTTCCTTTTCGTTACCCGTTGCTTCAGTGGGGATTCCGGAAACCAGTAAGGCGTTCTTTCCAAATACCTCAAACCTGAACCCTAGAACTTTTATTTCCTGTTCCATCTCCATAACCAAGGCAAAGTCAGATGCACTCAAGGTAATTGTCTGGGGAAATAAACTTTGCTGGCTGCTTCCAGAGCTACCTTTCAATTCCAGCATATATTTTTCGTACAATACCCGCTCATGGGCCGATTGTTGATCGATGATCATCAATCCATTTTTCACTTCGCGCAAAATATATTTGAGTTGAAGTTGGAAGGCAGGCTTCTCTACCGCTGCCAGAATTTGATTTTCTGTGTTAATTGAACTCTCAATTCGAACTGAAACTTTCGATTCGGGAGGATTGGAGAATAACCGGGAGTTTGAATCCTCTCCCTCAAACAATTTCTCCCAGTTACCAAGATTGGATCGATTCAGCGAATTTCCAAACTGCTCTTCAAAATATTGCTCCTTCGTGAGTTGCTGTGATGTAGTAAGGTTGTTGATCATGTTTACATCTCCGTTAAAATCCAATGCAGGAGATAAATTATGAGCGCCCAATGCTTGTCTCACAGCTGATCGCACCACCGCATATACGGCACGCTCATCATCAAATTTAATTTCAGTCTTGGTCGGATGTACATTGACATCAATATGTTTTGGATCGATTTCAATAAACAAGACATAAAATGGAAAGCTATTGTTCAGTATCAAACCCTCAAAAGCGCTGGACACTGCGTGGGCGAGATAATTATTACGGATAAATCGATGGTTCACAAAAATAAATTGTTCACCTCTTGTTTTACGGGCAGCTTCAGGACGTCCAATATATCCAGTAACTTCCACCAAGTTTGTCTGCTCCCGACACGATGCTAATTGCTCTTGATATGATTTTCCAAACAATGAAATAATCCGTTGGCTTAATTTACCGGGAATAAGATCGTAGACAACTTCATCTCCTTGAATAAAAGTAAATGCAACTTGTGGATGAGCCAGCGCCAGCCGCTGAAATTCTTCGATAATGTGCTTTAGCTCAACTGGATTGGACTTTAAAAAATTTCTTCGTGCCGGAATATTGAAAAATAAATTCTTTACACTGATACTGGTTCCTTTATCACAGGCAATGGCTTCTTGTTTTTTCACATCCGATCCTTCTACTAGTACCAGAGTTCCCAACTCATGAGAGCTTAATCTGGTTTTCATCTCCATTTGAGAAACTGCCGCTATGGAAGCAAGCGCTTCACCCCGAAAGCCCATTGTCCTGATTGTAAATAAATCTTCCGCTTTGCGGATTTTAGATGTTGCATGACGTTCGAGGCTCATGCGTGCATCGGTCTCGCTCATACCCATGCCATTGTCAATCACCTGCAAAAGTGTTTTTCCGGCTTCTTTCACAATCAGCTTCACCGAAGTGGCACCTGCATCAAGGGCGTTTTCTATCAATTCTTTCGCGGCTGAAGCTGGGCGCTGTACGACCTCACCAGCTGCAATCTGGTTAGCAATTGAATCAGGAAGAAGCTGGATAATATCAGGCATTAAGTGCGGCTCTCAGATTATTTTTTGAACTTCAGATAGATGTACAGCGGAATCAAAAGAAAAAAACCATAGAGTGCTACTTTTCCCCACGTAAGATAGGCCATCAGAAGCAGCACTAAAAAAAGTACGGCACCTGTACGTAATACGGCAGCGTTTGGTGATGTGGTGGTTTTTGATCTTCTGCGAACAGCCTGGAAAGAACCCGCAATACGGGAGCGATGGTGGGCGAGATCTTCTTTAATACCCCTTTCTTTTTCTAATTCACTTATAATCCGGTTCTCACGCTCCTTCATTTCTTCCTTTTTTGCATCGTAAAACCTTGGATTGTAATTAAACCGCTGATATTGCGGTGCCTTTGTAAACAATGAAATAAATTTCATACTTGATAAAAATTTATGTCAGCGGTATGGTTGAAAAACCGTCAATACTTAACTTCATGTCGCACAAAAATGACGTTATTCGCGTGCAATTACAAAGACCAAACGACTGGATGCTAAAAAAAGTTTTTGTTTGTTTTTATCTCACCTGCCTATTTTTTTCTGTTCCGGCACAAGACCGCAAAAACAAATGGGTTGACAGCGTTTTTCAAACCCTGAGTGTAAAAGAAAAAATTGGCCAGCTTTTCATGGTTCCCGTTTCGGCATATTCTACTCAAGAAGAAGTCGACCTTTTGATTGATCATATAAAAAGTTATCATATCGGTGGCCTCCTTATAACCAGTGGTGGCCCCTTGAGTCATACCAGTCTCTTAAATAAAGTTCAAGGCGTTTCCAGCATTCCACTAATGATTGGCCTGGATGCTGAATGGGGTTTGGGGCAGAGTTTAGATAGTACCATGAGTTTTCAAAAGCCTCTTTTACTTGGCTCTATTAAAAATGACAGCCTTATTTATGCATTAGGGAAGCAAATTGGGACCCAGATGAAATTGCTTGGTATTCAAATTAATTTTGCGCCTCAAGCCGATATATCGGTCAGTAAACATCAGACTCTTTTTTATTTCGGTGATGAAAAAAAACGGGTAGCCGAAAGATCATTTTTGTTTATGAAGGGATTGCAAAGCGAGGGCATTTTGGTGTGTGCGAAGCATCTGGCCTCCCCAAAAAAAGAAAGGGAAATAAAACCAGATTCAACTGTCTATTTTGAAGCAAACCGAGTGGATACCCTTGAATTTTATCCATACCAAAAGCTTATTGAGGGGGGTATTGATGGTATGTTAACCTCCCGTCTTCATTTTTCGGTAGTCGGCAAGAAAGATGCCATGCCCGCGTCCATGTCTCAGCTTTTCATCAGTGACATTCTGAAAAAGAAAATGAGTTTTAATGGACTCACTTTTACCGAGGTCCCCTATCTCAAAACTATATCCGGTAAAAGCCGCAGGGGTGAAACCGAAGAACTGGCATTCCTGGTTGGAAACGATGTTCTAATTGCACCTCTGAACATGAATGAATCTGTGATACGAATCAGCAAAGCTGTAAAGAAAAACGAGGCCTTGATGCAGCAACTCAACAATAGTGTCAAAAATATCCTGGCAGCAAAATTTGAAGCTGGATTGAGTGAATATAAAATGGTAAACCCTGATAATTTAATGAGTCGGCTTCACTCACCAGAAGCTATGTTGCTCAAACATCGTTTGGCTGAAAGTGCCGTAACAATAGTTAGAAATTCTTCTTCCAGCCTACCAATAAAAATACTTGAGAATAAACGTTTTATTTCAATTTCTGTTGGCAAAGAAGGTAAAAATGAATTTAATGAATATCTGGCTAAGTATGCACCTCTTCAAAACATTGCTGTACGATCAATTACTGACACTCTAAATATTGAAAGACAGGTTCTCAATTCAGATGTCATAGTAGTCAGTCTTTATCCCTTGGCCGCTTCATTCCAAAAAGAGATTATCCCACTCATAAATAAATGGGCTTCAAAGAAAGAAGTAATCCTTTGTCTTTTTGCGGATCCCTTTTATCTGCAAGAGTTTGAGAGCGTATCCACCATAATTGAAGCTTACACAGACGAAGATTTGATGGCACAAAAAACAGCTCAGGTAATTTTTGGTGGTTTAGCTGCTGATGGAATACTTCCCTTAAACATTGGAAATTCATTTCTTGAAGACAAAGGAAACTCTGTTACTGCAATTGACCGGTTATCGTATGGTCTGCCCGAATCTGTAGGAATGGATAGTAAAACGTTACTGCAAATCAAAGCAATTGTCAAAGAAGCAATTGATATTGGCGCGACTCCGGGCTGTCAGGTGTTAGTTGCCAAAGATGGAAAGGTTGTGTTTCAACAATCATTTGGTTGGCTGACCTATGAAAATAAAGTAGCAGTAACAGATGAAACGATTTACGATTTAGCTTCCCTCACAAAAGTATCGGCAACATTACAGACAGCCATGTTCATGCAGGAGAAAGGATTGATTGATATCAATAAGAAAATATCAATCCACATGCCAGAGTTAAGAAATACGAACAAGAAGGATATTACGTTCATTGATATGCTAACCCATCAGTCAGGGTTGATTCCTTTCATGCCGTTGTGGCCCCTCACGGTGCAAGACAGCATTTATCTTCCTGAATATTATAGTAGCATAAGAAATGAGAATTATCCACTCCAGGTTGCGCCTTATCTATTTGCTACACCTCTTCTTAGAGACTCTGTATGGGGTTGGATTTTGAAATCTAAAATGCAGGAAAAGCAAGGACGGACACCCTATGACTACCGCTATAGTGACCTGGGATTTATGATGTTAAAACAAATTGCAGAAAAAATCCTGAATCAGCCGATAGATGATTTTCTGTACCAGAATTTGTATGAACCCTTGGGCGCCTTCACTACAGGGTTCAATCCACTAGATCGGTTTCCGATAGAAAAAATAGCACCCACAGAAGAAGATAAAATTTATCGCAAATCAACCGTAGTGGGCACCGTGCATGATGAGCGAGCAGCTATGCTTGGGGGTGTGTCCGGGCATGCCGGATTATTTAGCTCTGCAAATGATCTAGCCAAAGTAGGACAAATGCTTGTACAGGATGGACACTACGGGGGAACAACCTATTTTAAACCAGAAACGATACGATTATTTACGTCAAAACAATTTGAAAAAAGTCGAAGGGGGCTTGGATGGGATAAGCCCATACAAAGTGATTGGAATAGCCCTACCTCTTTGTTGGCTTCGCCTCGTACTTTTGGTCATACAGGATTCACGGGCACCTGCATGTGGATAGATCCTGAATTTAATCTGATCTATGTTTTCTTATCAAACAGAGTCTATCCCGATCGCAATAATAAACTATTAATTGCCAATATCCGTCCTCGCATACAGGAAGTGATTTATAAGTCAATATTTGCGTATGACGCCAATCAAAACTAAATCAATCGAAACTAAACTGCTGCAAACCCGGTTTAAAACCATACAACCTACCTGCTGAGCTATGAAAATAGGAATTGTCTGTTACCCAACCTTTGGAGGAAGTGGTGTTGTGGCTACTGAGTTAGGCAAAGCACTCGCGCAAGAAGGCCATCAAATTCACTTCATTACGTATTCACAACCAAGTCGTTTGGATTTCTTAAATGAAAACCTGTATTATCACGAAGTGGAGTTCCGCTCCTATCCATTGTTTGAATATCCGCCTTATGAACTCGCGCTCGCCAGTAAGATGGTTAGTGTTGTTAAAAACGAAAAGTTGGATTTACTCCATGTTCACTATGCCATTCCCCACGCTTCGGCAGCCTATATGGCCAAACAAATTTTGAAAACGCATGGTATCTACATTCCCGTTGTGACTACTCTTCATGGAACAGATATTACATTGGTTGGAAAAGACCCATCTTACGAACCTGTTGTTACGTTTAGCATTAATCAGTCTGACGGTGTTACAGCCGTTTCGGAAGATTTGAAAAAGGAAACATTTCACTCCTTCAAAATTTCTAACGAGATTGAGGTGATCCCCAATTTTATCGACCTTGCAAAATTTAAGAAACAGAAGAAAGACCATTTTAAGAAAGCGATTTGCCCAAACAATGAAGCGTTGGTAGTTCATACTTCCAACTTTCGAAAAGTGAAAAGAATTCCGGATGTGATTACTGTCTTTTATAATATCCAAAAAGAAATTCCTGCAAAGTTATTGATGATTGGCGATGGCCCGGAACGAGCCCATGCAGAAGGCATGTGCCGTGAGTTGGACATTTGCGACAATATTCGTTTTCTCGGAAAGTTGGAGGCCGTAGAAGAAGTATTGTCTGTGGCTGATTTATTTCTGATGCCTTCCGAAAAAGAGAGTTTTGGTCTGGCTGCATTAGAAGCAATGGCCTGCCAGGTGCCAGTGATCTCTTCTAATACCGGAGGTATTCCAGAATTAAATATTCAAGGAGTAACTGGTTTTATGAGCAATATTGGGGATGTAGAAGATATGACACAAAAAGCTTTATTTGTCCTCGATAAGGGAAACTTGCCCACATTTAAGGAAAATGCCTTGAAGCGGGCGAAGGAATTTGACATCAGCAAAATCCTTCCTATTTACGAAAACTACTACCATAAAATTATTGAGAAAACTGCTGCTAAGACGAATATGGCAGTTAGTTAATACTCCACAGCTAATGCGGGTATCTAAGAAAGTTTTGAATCACTTTCAGAATTGTCAGGCCAACTCTTGTTGAGACGCCTGCTCTTTAATAGCCCTTAAAGCAAGTGTAAAGAAAAGGCCAAAAAAAATTATAACAGAAATTATACAGAATTGTATCATACTATTAGTTGTTGTTCAATCCAAAGGTCACGTAATTGAGCAAACAGATTGGACCATATTTCAAACTGGCATCACAGGGGTAAGATTCTGTGTTAGATTTCACTTTTTTATATCCGGCACCTTGAAATAATGCGCTGTGACTATAAAAAAGAAAGAATATTCCACTATTGGACTATATTTCGTAAAATCAATTATCATGAGTAAACTAAAATCCGCGTACATCCTTTCACTTTTCCTGACAGGAGTTATTCCAGTAATTATACAAGCACAATCCATTGACCGGGCACCTAAAGACTGGTTTCTTAGGGATCCTGAGCAAGACCAACTACAAGGCGTGAGTGTTGAAAAAGTTTATCAAACCTTATTGTCAGGCCAGCCTTCACGAACCGTGACTGTTGCTGTGGTGGACTCTGGCATTGACATCGACCATGAAGATTTGAAAAGCGTCATTTGGGTAAATGAAGATGAAATCCCCAGTAACGGAATTGACGATGATAAAAATGGGTACATCGATGATGTTAACGGTTGGAATTTTATTGGCGGGGCAACTGGAAATGTAAAGGAAGATACTTACGAATTGACTCGTGAGTATGTAAGATTAAAAAAGAAATTCGAAAACACTGAAGAAGGCAAGGTGCCTAAAAAGCAGAAGGCCGAGTACGAACAATACCAAAAGATAAAAGACAAGTTTGAAAAGCTAAAAGCAAAAAATGAACAGCAATATGGGCTATACAAAAATTTGCAGGATAATGTCATTCTCAGCGTAGATACACTAAAAGCGATTTTAAAAACCGATTCATTGACGCAAGAGTCCTTACAACAGTTTACCACCAATGATCCCTCCTTACTTTTCGCAAAAGGATTTCTACTTAACATGTTTAAGAATCTCGGACCCGAAGGAAGCCTTGACGATTTAATGGGACAGCTACAAGAAGCAGTGGATTATTTTGGTGTAATTGTCAAGTATGGTTACAATGAAAATTTTGATTCCCGCTTGATTATAGGTGATAACTATTCTAATCCGTACGAAAAAAAATACGGCAATAATGATGTGAAAGGCCCAGACCCTGAACATGGAACACATGTGGCGGGGATCATTGCGGCTGATCGCAAAAATGAAATTGGAATAAAAGGAATTGCAGACAATGTGAAGATCATGTCAGTTCGAACCGTACCGAATGGTGATGAACGTGACAAAGATGTGGCTAATGCCATTATCTATGCTGTTGATAATGGAGCTAAAATTATAAATATGAGTTTCGGAAAATCTTTTTCACCTGAAAAAGTTGCCGTGGATAAAGCAGTTAAGTATGCCGATCAAAAAGGTGTATTGCTTATACATGCTGCCGGAAATGACGGTGAAAATATTGATGAGAAGAAAGACTTCCCCTCCCGTTATTTTTTGGATGGTAAGGAGGCCAAAAACTGGTTGGAGATTGGAGCCTCTGCCTGGGGTAGTGATCAGGAATTTGTTGGAAGCTTTTCCAATTATGGAAAAAAATCGGTTGACTTTTTTGCACCTGGCGTTGAGATTTACTCAACTACTCCTGGTAATACCTACAAAAATGAAAGTGGCACTAGTATGGCAAGTCCTACCACAGCAGGTGTTGCTTCTATACTGATGTCGTATTTTCCAGATTTGTCGACTTTGGAAATAAAAGATATTCTAAAAAAATCAACCCGAAAATTTGACAACCTTTCCGTCACGAGCCCGGGAGGAAAAGGCAAAATAAAATTTAGTGACCTGAGCGAAACCGGAGGATTAGTTAATGCATACGAAGCCGTGAAAATGGCACAACTATTAAAAAGTCAGAAAGGAGTAAAGTAAAGAAAATATAAACGAAAAACACGGGCAGTAGTCACGCAGAGCAAAGGCACTCAAGACTTGCACTGTATAATATATCAGGTATGCCTCATGGCGTAAATAATATCAACAAATAAATACTGCCTTCTACATACGCTTATTATTTTTTGGATTTTTTTTGAACTTCCTAAAAGGATCATATGTAATGACGGTTGTGCCCTCTTTCCCTTTATGTGCACGTAAAAATATACTGGCACCCACCCTTTTATCGGTACCGATATTTTCCGGGGGAATATGTTGATCGCGGGCTTTTAAATTACTCAACGGAACCTGTATACTAAGGTCTGTACTATCTAGTAAACTATAGCGCCCTTCTAAATAAAGTGTTAGAACAGCGGATTGGACTTCCATCCGGCTTATATCGAACTCAGTTCCTTTCATATTAAACAGAGCATTGATCTCTCCAAACTGGACATCGCTAAAGTCGCGGTAGCAAACCCACCATTCTTCAAAGTCTTTTTCATTATTAACAACTTTTCAGGCAAGCATAAAAAAAGATACCCAAGCAATTTATCAATGCTTTTTTGGTATCCAACACTTACATCGCTTTCTATTGGCGTAGGAAATCGACTTCTCCCGTATTCTAATCTGCACTGCAGAAAGGAACCAAATTTTCAATGGACTTCTCTGGAATCAGCAAAACAACAGTTCAATAAATACCCTATCATCTTCTAAAATGTGCTGTTTTTATTAAACAAGGCTCTATTTTTACCCTATTTCAATCGAATTCTGTAATATTTTCACCAAATAGGTTCCGAAATTACCCTAATGTTAAGTTATTTGATAAAAAATTATTTGAAACCTTTAAACCTTAGCAGCATGAAAAAATCAGTAGTCTTTCTTATTTTACTAATAGCAGTAAGTATCCTGGCGGTCTTTATGCCAGCGGTGCCGGGCACTATCATTACTGAAGGAATTAACTCGGGCGATGTAGCCTGGATGTTAGCCGCAACAGCCTTGGTCCTTCTTATGACCCCAGGTTTGGCCTACTTCTACGGAGGAATGATTGACACCAAAAACATTATTTCCACAATGTTGCAAAGCTTCATTGCCATGGGGGTAATCAGTGTGCTTTGGATTGTTGTGGGCTTCAGCCTTGCTTTTGGAGACTCCATTGGTGGTTTCATTGGCAACCCCACTTCCTTCTTTATGTTCCAAAACGTATTGGATGGAAAACCCTGGTCGTTAGCGCCAACAATACCACTTGTATTGTTTGCATTATTCCAATTAAAATTTGCGATCATTACACCAGCCCTAATTACGGGAACATTTGCGGAACGTATCAAATTCAAGTCCTACATCTTATTCCTGGTATTATTCTCATTATTGATATATGCACCGCTGGCACACTGGACATGGCATCCTGATGGTTTCTTATTCAAATGGGGTGTTCTTGACTTTGCCGGTGGCACAGTAGTACACATGTCTGCAGGTTTTGCTGCTTTGGCTGCTTCGATATACTTAAGAGACCGGTCAGAAAAGAAAGCTTCGATTGCTCCCGCTAACATTCCATTTGTGCTTCTGGGCACTGGTCTGTTGTGGTTTGGATGGTTTGGTTTTAATGCCGGAAGTGCGTTGAGTGCTGGTACATTAGCAGCTTCTGCTTTTGCTACCACCAACACGGCTGCTGCTGCTGCCGGGCTTGCCTGGATTCTATTTGATGCCGCTCGCGGTAAAAAACCTTCGGCTGTAGGATTCTGTATCGGTTCGGTTGTAGGTCTTGTGGCCATTACACCGGCTGCCGGTTTTGTTACCATTCCTTCCAGCTTATTTATTGGAACCTTTGCCAGCATTATTAGCAACATAGTAGTGCGTTGGAAATCAAAGACAACTCTGGAGGATACATTAGATGTGTTCCCTTGCCATGGTGTGGGTGGTCTCGTGGGCATGGTAATGGTAGGGCTTCTTGCAAACACCGCTGTGAACGGAGCTAATACAACAGGCAATGGACTTTTCTTCGGTGATACCGCACTATTTCTGGTGCACATGAAGGCACTTGTTATTGTAATCGGTTATACGCTGCTTGGGTCATTCGCTATCCTGAAGTTCGTTGATTTGATCTTCAACCTGAATGTGAGCGCTAAAGAAAAAGAGGTAGGTTCAGACTTCGCCCAGCATGGCGAGAACGTATCATATGATTTCGTAAAGGCTTCTTAATTCAATTCACTAAAGTACCCCGCTGGGCTTGAGATACTCCAGCGGGATAACATTAAAACACAAACAAATTATGGAAAACTACAAACTAAAACTTTTAACTATACCAGCACTTCTCTTCCTTATAAGCAGTGTGCAGTCCTACGGACAAGGTCAAACTGAAATTATAGTTGCATCTAATGAAACAAGGTCAGCAATCAAAGAAGAACCAATAGTAACTGCAGGAGAAACAGCACAAGCCAAAGAAGAGGAAGAAAAAGAAGAGGAAGGAAAGCTTACTGTTTCAGGATACCTGGACTCCTATTACTTCACCAATTTCAATAAACCCTCTTCGCGGGATAACATGGGTCAATCGGGTGTAGGTCGAGGTTTTGACCGGAGAGTTGATCAGTTTCAATTGGGTATGGTACAAACCGTTTTCAAGTACACCAACAGTAAATCAGAAGGTGTAGTTGACCTGGCGTTTGGACCAAGTGCTCAATATGGTAACTATGGTAGCGTACCCAATTTTTCTCCTGCTTATGGATACAGCATTGGTAATGATGTGTTCTCAGCTGTTATGATCAAGCAGGCGTATTTCAAGTACAATGCCTCCGACAAACTATCGTTTATTGCAGGTCAGTTCGGGACGCACATCGGGTACGAGTACATTGATGCTCCGCTTAACTTCCACTATTCCATCAACCACACGTTCAATAGCGGGGTCCCTTTCTATCACACTGGCTTAAAGGCTACCTATGCCTTTAGCGACAAGGTATCTTTAATGCTTGGTGCCGTTAACGGGTTTGACTATGTTCATGATAACAACCGTGCAAAAGGTTTGATCGGACAGTTATCGTTGGTTCCTGTTGAAGGATTGAGTGTTTACTTCAACTACATTAACACCAATGAAGTTAATGCAGATGCCACCGGAAAAACTCCTTCTGGTAACTTTACCGTCTATGACTTAAATGGCGGTTATCAGGCTAGCGAGAAATTTTTCATTGGATACTGGTTCATGTTTGGTTCACAAAAGGGAGCACTTGGTTCGCCAGGTACTTTTACCCCTGCCGATGGGAATGTGGATGAAACGAAAACCTGGTATGGAGCTAACTTATATTTGACCTACGCCATTACTGATGTGTTTAGCCTTGGATTCAGAGGAGAACATTTTGATAATACATCTGGAGCAAGGGGCCTTAACAACGTAGATAGTTCAGGACAAAAAGTGGGTGCTTCTTGCAATACCTATACGCTAACCGGATCATTCACCTTGGCTGATGGGCACTTGTTGTTAAAGCCAGAGTTAAGAATGGATGCCTTCAATAAACTGAGTGGAACAGGAAATGAAAGCTCACAACAGTTTATGGACGCAAATGGTGCATACACCAAGAATGGCCAAACCACTTTGGGTATGGCAGCAATATATAAATTCTAAGACCCGTTACCCTCGCTTGTAGAAAGATCAAAGGCCCAGCACACAAGACTGAGAAATCAGTTTTGAGTTTTGGGCCTTACTTTTTACCGGATAAGAACTGTATTCTTAATGTCAAAATCATTTCTCAGGCCAACGCTCATCATCACCATATTTCCTAATTCATTTTTCCGGAAAACTGTTTGATGCTTTTTTGTAACGGCATCAATGTATCTGCCTTTCACAGGTTTCTCTGTTCGGTAATACCCAACGGATTGCTCCATTTTTTCAAAATACAACGCATAGATCGTTACCAGGTAATGATTATCCAACACCTCCACCCTAAACTTTCCGGTCCACTCACCATCCCAATACATGCGGGGAGTATTGTAATATGTTCTTCCATATTGCTTACAATTCACTATATAATGATTGATCTCGCCCATATAGCCTATCTCGTTGCGGGTAACGTTGAAGGTGAAAAACTTTGATTTAAGCATTTGCACAACTTCCTTTCGCAGGCTATCTTTTGATCCCACATAATCAAATGTGTACCTCCACACCAGGTCATCATTTTCAACTTCAAAATGATCGTATTTCTGACCTGTTACCAAGATGGGAGTCATCATGTTCAAAGAAACTAATACGATACACACGCCTAGGAACCTGGACATTTACCGTCTTAATTGAATGGTCAATTTGATGCAATCCGTTAAAAAAGTCAACCCTACGGTAGCTAAGAAATTTGGTTTTCAGTCAACGCTTTTCGTGGGGTATAATTTTTCGCTTTAAAAGTAAGCACATTTTTGTCATTACAAACAATCGTTAGAAAGAAGTAGGATCGCCCATATTAAAATGGTCATTTTTCTAATTTAAAATGTTACATTGCATTGTGAAAATTAAGAGAGTCATCGCTTTCAACCTACTGGTTATTGTTATCCTGTCCTCGATGGGATTCTATAGCACTGTTCATACGTCTGACGAAGCTACAATTAAAGACAATTCATCACCTAATTCTACTCAGTTAGTAACCAATGGTCAGGATCCTTCACATGAGTTTCGTGAAAGCTTTAAAATCAATCACGCTTCTCAAAGTAAGACCGTTTCTTATAATTTCTTTTGTGCGGTCTACGAAAGTTCCTTTGAAATTATTTGTTACGCCCAATACGATTCCTATTTACAAAAGCAGCTTTTTGAGAGTCCTTCTTCAAAACTATTTCTTGACTTCCGGTCGCTGATCATTTAAGATTTTCCGAGTTATCCCTTTCAATTTTGAGTTAACTGGTTCCGTTATCTCATCTTTATCATTGTTGTTTTCAATTATTCATAAACATGAAAAAGTTAATTTACTTTTTAGGTTTTACTGTCTGTTCCATTGTCACGCATGCACAGCCAAAAGATACTGTGCTGACGTTTTCCATGGCCAAGGCGAGGCTGATGAAATCTAATCTCAGCCTTCTGGCCTCCTACTATGATATCAACATTGCCAATGCAGTGGTGATCCAGGCGCGGGTTTGGAACAACCCCTACTTTGTTTTCAATGGTGATCTCTATTCAAATGAGGAGAATGAGTACTTCCACTTTAGAAACCAACACCTGCTACAGATCGAACAAACTTTTTCCTATGCCGGTAAGCATACCAATACGGTAAAATTGGCGAGGGTTGGCGTGGAGATGGCCGAGAAACAAATGGAGGATGTGCTTCGCAGTCTTCTGCTTGAAATGGGCAACACCTACTGTGATCTGGCAGCCCTTCAGGAAAAACAATTACTCTATCAGCAGGTCATATTGAGTTATGACAAATTGATGACTGCCACACGTAAACAATTGGAATTAGGAGCGATCTCTTTAACAGAAGCGTTGCGTTTGGAATCAGAGTATGTAACCGTGCAAACTGATGCACTGGCCAACTACAATGAAAAAGAAAAAGTGATTGCAGATCTCAGGGTGTTGCTTCGATTCCCACAGGATACCACATTTTATGTAGAGCAAAAAATACCCATCGTTGCCCAGGAATTTGATCCCGCAACTCTTGCCGAACAAGCTGTAACACTTCGTCCAGACGTGCAAGCCAAGAAGATTGACAAGAAATATCAGGAGAGAAATCTGAAACTTCAGCATTCCAGCAGTATACCTGACTTAAAACTGGCCTATCAACCACGAGACAGGGGAAGTAACTATGTGCGTCCTTATCAGGGATTCAATGTTGAATTTAATATTCCACTTTTTGATCGCAACCAAGGAGGCATCAAAGAAGCCGAATTCAATGTGAAAAAATCAATATTAGAATTTGATCAGATCGAAAATCAAGTCCGCAATGAAATAGTAGCGGCCTACAACCGATACAGAAGTTCCAATTTAGGCCTCGCTAATTATAAGCAAGAGTTCCTTGATCAATTAAGGCAGCTTAACCAAAGTACAAATGAAAACTTCCAAAAGCGAAATATCAGCTTACTTCAATTCATCGATCATCAAAGGATTTTTATTCATACCAACATTCAGCTGATTGAGCTAAAACAGCAATATTTAAACAATGTGAATGAATTGAATTTTACAGTCGGCACAACCTTGATTGACAATTAAAATCACAACACCATGAAAAAGTTTTCATACCTAACAACTCTCCTGCTTTTGATTCTCTCTTCTCAAGTCGTTTTTTCACAAGAGAAAAAAGATATAAAAGAACAGATACTGGCCGAGGGCAATGTCAAAAGTGTATTTGATAAAACATTCAGATGGGGCATCAGTTGGAACCAGTATTGGAGCACCATCAAGGGAAGCAATCTCCCCGAGACCTATTTTGTCAAGCCCAGCGTTGGGTTCAATCTGAGAGCTGAATTCTATCCCCTTTCGTTTGTTGGAATAGGTGCCGGATTCGGTGTTCAGCAGCGCGGTGCCGGAATTATCACACAAGATAATTACGGAGGTTCCTTTACACACCCTTGGGAGCCCAACTATGATCCCGATTCCACTTACCGTCTTCGTTTGCGAATGAATACGATCGAAGTGCCTATTACCCTTTTGTTACGTACGCCTCTTGACGTTGTTAAGGGGGTTCGTTTAAGTGGCGCCCTTGGTGTGGTCTGGATAAAAAACGATTACGTAAAAACTTTCTTCAATAAACCGGAAGATGGTTTTCACACGATCACCGATGTCAGTCAGGATTATCTCACCAATGATCTCGGGATTCAAGCTTCATTGGGTGCAGACATAAACGCTGGTGAATCCTGCCTTCTTCAGGTGCACTTTGTCTATTCTAAAGGAACGGAAAATATTTATAAAACTGGGCCAGGTGACGGTCGAACAACACTGTATGGGGTAAGAGTCGCCTGGTTATTCTAGAGCATTTCAAATCTATCATCAAATTCTATACGTCAAAAAATCGATTAACTATTACATAGCCATACCATGAAAGTTAAACTACTATTTCTTCTCCCCGTGATGTTCACTCTTGCTTGCCAGCAAGAAGAGAGTAAAACAGAGGATGTCAAATTCAAACTCACCGAAACCCTTTCCAAGGGAAAAGAGTTGGCGGAAGTCACTCTTAGAACAGTAGAGTCGGAATTACTTCTGACCGGTAAAATTAGTTTCAATGAAGACAAGGTTGCACGAGTATTTCCGTTGGCTGGCGGTTTCGTACGCGACCTTAATGTGGAACTGGGCGATCACATCAAAAAAGGTGAGATCATGGCGATTATCAGAAGCCCTGAGATAGCAGGGTTTGCGCGCGAAGGATCTGCAGCACTTTCACAAGTTCATGTGGCAGAAAAAAATGCGCAAGTGGCTGAGGAGCTTTACAAGAGTGGCAATATTTCCGAAGTGGAGTTGATTAATGCGCAAAAAGACCTTGATAATGCGAAGGGTGAGTTGTTGCGCATACAAGCTGTGCTGGATATGTACGGTGCCGGAAGCGGAGCCGTATATCCGATAAAGTCACCGGTGTCGGGGATTATCGTTCAAAAGAACATTGCTCTCAACATGGAGTTACGCACGGAAGATATTAGCCCTGTATTTATTGTGGGCGATCTTGACGATGTGTGGGTGATGGCAAACATTTACGAATCAGACATCACCAAGATCAATGAAGGATATGACACGGAGATCACGACCATCCCCTATCCCGACAAAGTATTTCGCGGAAAAATCGATAAGATCTTTAGCTTGATGGATGCGGAAAGCAAAGTAGTGAAAGCAAGGGTGACTTTAAAAAATCCAAACTTTGAACTGAAACCTGAAATGTTTGCCAATGTAAAAGTGAAGTACAATGAACCTGTCAAGAAGCTGGCTGTTCCTTCATCGGCTCTAATTTTTGATAAAAGTAGATATTTTGTGATGGTCTACCTGGCAGATGATAACATTGATACACGCGAGGTACAAGTTTATAAAGACAGTGGCGAGGTCGCCTACATAGAAAGTGGTTTAAAGGTGAGAGAAAAAGTGATGACCAAATATCAATTGCTGGTCTACGATGCTCTTAATGATTAACACAAACCATTGAACGATAGCTGACCATGGACAAATTTGTTAAAAATATTATTTCGTTTTCGCTGAAGAACCGCTTCTTAGTTTTCTTCACAACAGGCCTGTTTATCCTTGCAGGTATTTATAGTTATTTGAAGACCCCTTTAGAAGCATTTCCGGATGTCACCAACACCCAGATTATTGTAGTCACCCAGTGGAATGGACGCAGTGCTGAAGAAGTGGAACGCTTTGTCAGCATTCCAATTGAGGTGGCGATGAACAGCGTGCAAAAGAAGACAAGTGTACGATCTATTTCTATGTTTGGTCTTTCCGTCATGAAAATCATTTTTGAAGATGATGTGGAAGATTTTTTTGCAAGGCAACAAGTCAACAACCTTTTGCGAAATGTGAATCTACCGCAAGGTGTAGAGCCCGATGTGCAACCACCGTACGGCCCGACTGGAGAAATATTTCGCTACTCGTTAAAAAGCGATCGCAACACCAGTGAATTACTTGCCTGGCAGGATTGGGTAATCGACCGTCAGCTGAGAGCTGTACCGGGTGTGGCAGATATTGTTTCGTTTGGAGGTGCCCGCAAAGTGTTTGAGGTAAATGTTAATCCATTACTTCTTTCCAAATATGACATCACACCATTGGAAGTATACGAAGCCATTACTAAAAGCAACATCAATGTGGGTGGTGATGTTATTGAAAAAAATGGTCAGGCCTATGTAGTGCGAGGTATCGGACTTTTGCAAAGTATAGAAGACATTGAGAATATCTTAATTGAAGCTATTAACGATGTGCCTATTCTGGTTAAAAATGTGGCCAGTGTTAGAGTGGGTTCTATTCCTAAAGTAGGCCAGGTAGGGTTGGATGAAAATGATGATGTGGTGGAAGGGATTATTGTCATGCGTAAAGGTGAAAACCCAGCGCAAGTGCTTTCTCGTGTGAAAACAAAAATTGCCGAGATCAATGAGAAGGTACTTCCCACCGATATTAAAATGGTCACCTTCTATGATCGTGATAAGTTAATGGAGTATTGCCGCGAAACAGTACTCGGCAATCTTGTTGAGGGGATTCTATTTGTTACCATCGTAGTCTTCATCTTTATGTTGGATTGGCGAAGCACGGTGATTGTTTCAATCATTATTCCGCTGTCACTGCTCTTTGCCTTTATGTGCTTAAAGCTGAAAGGCATGTCCGCCAATTTGCTATCGATGGGGGCGATAGACTTTGGAATCATCATTGATGGAGCCGTGGTGATGGTGGAGGGACTCTTTGTGTTGCTGGCCGCACGAGCCCATGAGATTGGAATGACTCAATACAATAATCTTTCAAAACTTGGTCTTGTAAAAAAGGCAGGTTCTGAACTCGGGAAGGCGATTTTCTTTTCTAAACTTATCATCATCACCAGTCTGGTTCCTATTTTTTCATTTGAGAAAGTGGAGGGTAAACTATTTTCTCCCTTGGCCTACACACTTGGATTTGCATTATTAGGTGCCTTGCTTTTCACACTCACCTTAGTGCCCGTATTGGCCAGCATTTTATTTGATAAGAATGTGAAAGAAAAACACAATCCGGTTGTAAACTTCTTCAATAAAATTGTTTCGAACGGATTCTCATTTACACTTCATCACAAGAACAAGAGTTTCTGGGCCGCTGCGATCATTATCATCGCCAGCACTTTTTCATTCAAATTTCTGGGTTCCGAATTTTTGCCAACGCTGAATGAAGGGGCTCTTTGGGTAGAAGCTAAACTACCCATGAGTAGTTCGATTAATGAAACTGTAAAATTTGTAAAAATATTTCGTGAGGAACTGAATGAGTTTGATGAAGTGGAATCCGTACTTTCACAGATTGGCCGATCCAATGATGGTACTGATCCATCGGGCTTCTTTTACGTACAGTGTCAGGTAAACCTGAAGCCACAGAAAAAATGGGAGCGCGATATCACCGTTGAACAGCTCATTGAAGAAATGGATGTTAAGCTCAGGCAATATCCCGGAGTTGTCTACAATTATTCTCAACCCATTATCGATAACGTAGCAGAGGCTGTTGCGGGAATCAACGCATCATTAGCGGTGAAGATTTTTGGTGATAACCTCGAAGTACTCAACTCAAAAGCAGACTCGATCTCCACTATTTTAAAAACCGTGAGAGGGGTAAAAGATTTGGGTATCCTTCGCAACATTGGACAGCCCGAACTAAGTATTATTCTTAACCAGCGAAAGATGGCCGCTTACGGAATAACCATTGCCGATGCAGAGACGGTGATTGAAATGGCCATCGGAGGAAAAACCGCCACTCAATTTTATGAGCAAGAGAAGAAATTTGACGTGCGTGTTCGTTATGAAGGAGCTTATCGCAAATCAGATCGGGAGATAAAAGAACTCAAAGTGCCTTCCATGAAAGGCAACAAAGTTCCGCTGAAGGAGATTGCTGAGATAAAAGCAGTTACAGGACCTGCATTTATTTATCGCGATAACAATAAGCGGTTCATTGCTATTAAATTTTCCATTCGCGAACGCGATTTGGGAAGCACCATTGCTGAAGCACAAGATAAAGTGAACGTGCAAATTTCCATTCCACGCGGCTACAGCGTTGCATGGAGTGGCGAATTTGAAAACCAGGTTCGCGCACAAAAAAGATTGACAGAAGTGGTACCGGTTTGCTTGGTGCTTATTTTCTTCCTTCTGTTTGTGGCTTTCGGGAATGTGAAGGATGCCGGGCTTGTGTTGGTGAATGTTCCATTCGCTATGATTGGTGGAATTTTAGCACTTCATGTAACAGGTACGATATTCAGTATCTCAGCGGGTATAGGTTTTATTGCCCTCTTCGGATTGTGTATCCAAAATGGAGTTATCCTAATTTCAGTTTTTAAGAAAAACTTGCATAACGGAATGGAAATGCAAGCCGCATTAGTGAGGGGTGTTGCCGAGCGAACACGTCCTGTGGTGATGACGGCATTAATGGCGGCCATTGGTCTAGTGCCTGCAGCAATTTCAACCGGTATTGGATCCGAAACTCAAAAGCCACTGGCTATTGTGGTGATCGGTGGACTGATCAGTGCAACAGTATTGACCCTTCTCATTTTTCCTTTGGTCTTTGAATGGGGCTATCGCAAAACGAAAATCGTAAAAAGAGAAAGTATTGAAAAGCGTGATTTTGAAGATTACGAAGGATAGATTTAGTTAAACTTGAATTGTTAATCGAAATCCTTGATTGAGTAAGTTTTTAATAGAATTGATCAATAAGGGGACCAAAATAATAACCATTTTCAGCAACGATGGTGGTTATTATTTTTAAGATTAGTTTATTTCGAGATGAAGAAGATCATTGTATTTCTTGTTTTTAGTTTGTTAGTGATCAGGTTAGCCTATTCACAATCAGATGAACTCAATGAGCTCACCGTTGACCGGCCGGGCATAGCGGAGTCTCCGTTCACGGTTGCCCCCGGCATGTTCCAATTCGAAACGGGTTTTGATTACTACAGCCGAAGTGCCGGAAACCTCTACTACCTGCCGGTGATGTTGTTTCGCACTGGGTTAAGCAAAAGTGCTGAACTCCGCATCACAGCACGTCAGATAATGGACAGAACTGATAATAATTCCTTCAATGGAATTGCTCCGTTAAACATAGGGGTGAAAGTTCATATCATTGAGGAATCTGGTTGGATACCTGAAACGGATATCTTAACTAATCTTGTGATTCCCACCGGTAACACGTCAGCAAATTCAGGTTTCTTAGGTCATGAAATATTGCTTCTCTTTCAGCATGACCTGACCACCAAGATAGCCATTAATTATAATATGGGATATTTGTGGTCAGGCTTTTTGCAGCGCGAAATATTTACCGGTTCGTTTTGTTTCAATTACCTGCGGACCGAACGTTCTGGTTTGTTCATTGAATATTACATCCTCGCTTCCACCTGGCCCGGTGAACAAGGAATTGATGGCGGCATGACGTATTTGGTCAAGCCAAGACTTCAATTGGATATTTCGGCCGGAATCAGCCGACTTGACAATCAGGATAATTTTTTTATTTCATCCGGGTTTTCAATACGGCTGGAATCGCAAAAAAGAAAAAACTCAATTCACCCTTAGCGACCTGCTGCGTTCTCCCGTGAAACCCCGTCAATTCAACTATTTGGCCCAAACCAGGTGGATACGGAGCATCACGTGATCACGCATATCGAAGCTTATCATGCCGTGGCGCAGCGCTCAAAGCATTAGAGCAAAACAACATCACCGGCTACATACCCAACTTTGGTCAATACAAACATGAACGCGAAGGCTTCACCTATCACAAAGAGGGTGACTATTACATATGTCCGGAAAATAAAAAGTTGGTGTTCAAAAAAATCAAAGAAAACAATGGCTCAGAAGTAATTCCTTTTTGCTGTTTACTTTTTCGATATGCCTTGTATTGGCAATGGATAAAGTCAAGGAGTATTTCACTATTTATTCGATGCACATAGATAATTTATGTCAATTTACATTGTTTCACAACAAGCGCTGTGGATTTGGCTCTTGCCATAGCTTGGGTGTCGCGGTGGGTTTGAGCGGCAATGGCAAGTGCCAAAAGCGAGGGCGAGAATTGACCCGTCCTGAAAAAAGTTTACAGTGTGGAGGGGTAATCCTGCCACAAGTTTACACATTCTTTTTAATCCTGAATACCGTTTACATTTGTTTTGGAGATGAAACGGACGTGAGCAATGCTGGAGAGCAACTCGCCATGGATAAGTCTCCGGGTGACGAAGTAATTCGTTTTAATCATGCCGGTCCCGATAACTATTGGGATTCGGCATTTTTATTGGATTACTTTAGAACCCCATATGCCTAAAAAAACTCAAGCTATGTCATGGCTACCTCCTTTCGTTTTGTGATCACGTAGTAATTTTTCCAGTACTTCTTTAGTTCTCCTGTCCGTTGATGAGCTGCAACCGGAGTGAGATATTCAATACTGCTATGAGGGCGCTGGTGATTGTAAATACTGATGGCCATTGATACAGCTTTCTTTGCCTCATAAAAATCCTGATAACGTGTGTCCAGCAATTCATCTTTTAGAATTCCGTTTACTCTTTCTGCTAAGGCATTTTCTAACGGATCCCCGCTTTGTGTCATGCTAATTTGGACGTTACTATTGTTCAACAGCTTCACATAGTCAGCACAACAGTATTGTGAGCCCCGGTCAGAGTGGTGAATGAGATTCTCTACAACAGGATTCTCTATCAAAGCTATTTGGAGAGCTTCAATACAACCGTCAGCGGATAAATTCTCACACAAACAAAACCCTACGATTTTTCTGGAATAGGCATCGGTAACCAAACTTAAATACGCAAAGCCGTCAGCCACAATGATGTAGGTAATATCGCTAACCCAAAGCTGATTGGGCATTATGGGGATGAATCCAACAATAAGATTACGATACTTAAACATCCAGTGATTAGAAAAAGTGGTGATGGGTTTTCCACGTTTCCGCTTCCTTACCAACAATTGATGTTCGGCCAATAGATCAAACATCGCATCACGACCGATACAAATGGAATGCTGTTCCATAAAACCCTGCATCATAAAAATCAGTTTCCTTGTCCCCAGCCGTTTTTGATGTACACGGATTGCCATAACCTCCTGCAATAACAAATCATGTTGCAATGCTTCCTTTTGTGCTTGCAAGTGAAATTGATAGTATGACTGCCGACTATAACCAAGTTGTGAGCAAAGTGAGGTGATGATCCGGCTTTCGCTTTGCCCTAAATTCATGACCGCTTGGTGCCATACTTTTTTCTTAATTCTATCCCTGTATACTCTTCTGATAAGCGAAGGATTTCCTGCAACAGCTTGTTTTGCAATTTTGCTTTACGAAGCCGTTACTTTTTAATTGTCGTGGAGAATTTGTCCCGATACACGAAGGGCATTGGCGCTAACGTTGGTGCATGTGACGTAGCCCGGCATAGGAGCTAAAGCCTAATGAGGAACGAATGGCTTTAGCGACCTGCTGCGTTTTGTCCCACACACCAAAACTAAATTATGAAACTAAAACTACAAAGCAACACTGAAATAGGGCTATGGCACATGCACATTGTTGGTGGCTGTGTGGCCTTCGCCTCACTTCATTTATAGCCTGTATTTTGTTACCCGTCAGTTGCTCGAATCTTCTTTTCTTAGTGCAGTTGTCAACGCTAAGAGTCTACATTAATCAAATATTAAGAGTATTTTACATAGGATGTTTAATCTCTTCGACAGCGAACAGAATAACCATTAAACTTATCAGCAATGAAACTATGACTCATGGAACCACTGCCTGAAGCAACAAACGTTGCAAATACCTTATCAGGTATGATAGTCTCAGTGGAACTCCACCAGAATGCATTCCAGGTATTTCCGAATTTTCCAAGGTCATACCTAAACCCACCTAGAAGACCAGAAAGGCCACTTTCATTTGTTGCATCAATATTTGGGGAAACCCAATAATCAGTCGTCTTGATTTTTCCTCCTGCAATGTGTTGCTTTAGTGCTTCTACATTTCCGCTCACTACTGCGGTGTGAATGTCAACCGAAGGTGCTTTGACATTTGCTTTAGCGGACGCACTCTTTTGAGCAGATGCTTGCTGATCGCTATACGCCCCAAGCGAGAGTATGGTGACTAAACATAGTGATTTGAAAATGGTTGACAGTGAACTTGTGATTTTAGTTTTCATAGTACTAAAATTTAATTGGTTTAATTTTTTGACATAGATTAGTATTCCTTTTTTATTCCCCTATTATTCGCTAACAAGGAATAGATATCACAGGAATCTCAAGATTTTTTTCAAGGCAAGCGGTTATTTGTAGTTTGGATTAATTTCATTTCTGTGAATATTCTAATAGATCGCCAGGTTGACAATCCAATGCCTTGCAAATAGATTCAAGTGTACTGAACCGAACGGCTTTTGCTTTACCGGTCTTTAGTATTGAGAGATTGGCCAGCGTTAAATCCACTTTCTCAGAAAGTTCGTTCAATGACATTTTTCGTTTGGCCATCATTACGTCCAAATTTACGATTATCGACATGGCTTAAACGGTTAGATCGTTTTCAGATTGAATTTCGATTCCGCGCTTAAAAACCTGTGCGATTACAAAAAGTATAACACCCATGAACAGCCACACGTCAGCTCCGCCCAGACGCAAATGTTGTGTGTCGGGCATTTGCACACCTTTATTCACTAACCATTCGGTGTATTTAACTCCCCACACTGTAAACAAGCCTATCCCAAAAGCGAAAGCTGATCCTCTAATAAGAAAAAGTCTCACTTCGTTATTGAAGGGCTGAGCCATACTCAGTTTTTTATCGTGCAGCATTTTTATGATCAGGTAAAATAAGCAAGCCTTCATTACTGATGGTATGCTTATCAATAACGTTTCTGCTAGAAAATGCCCCGGATCGTATTGATAAAGGCCTGATAAATCATTTCCTACCCAAAATGTGGCAGCATTGATCGGATTTATCGTCAGCGTATAAGCAGCACTGAAGATAGAGCCACCAGCTTCAATACAAACGCCAATAAATATTATCCACGCGATAAAGTGCAGTACTCTTAGGATAAGCTTTGTTTTAGTTTTCCCCGTGATTTCCATATCCGTTTTGGTTTATTGTTTGTGTTTAACGATACAAATATCAATAAGTTATTATTGATAAACAATAAATATAGATTTATTTTCAATAAACTTATGAAAAGGCCATTTTAGCTCAATTTCACCACTCATCTTTAAATGAGGATTTATAGTTGTTTTCAAAGATTAATCAAGTAGTTTACCGTGGTGCGTAGGGATTTGGCTCTTGCCATAGTTTTGGTGTCGCGTGGGTTCACTTTCCGCGTGGAGAATTTGAATTAGTAAAGTGTCACCCGTTAATTTTTTCTTGTCTGCGGAAACAAGTCTTTGTCGGCTTGGTCGTCATTGTCCGCGGTGCTGGAAGGGCATTGGCACTAACGCTGGTGGCTGTGTGGCCTTCTCCTCACTTCATTCGTAGCCTGCATTCCTGTCACCCGTTAATTTACACCCATCTTTTTTAGTAGAGGTGCGGTCGGACAACCTAAACAAACATGCGCGGAATGTATTTGTGGGGCACGAATGTCGAAAGCCTTCATGTCAATAAAATCAAAATCTGTATGAAGAAATTTCTGCAAGGCATGTCCTACAACGTTGGTGTATAAAACGTAGCGCGGTCTAGGAGCTAAAGCCAAATGACGAAGGAATGGTTTTAGCGACCTGCTGCGTTCTCTCCCACATGTGTGAACGAAATTAAGAAACGGAAACTAAAATGCAACACCGAACCAGCGCTATGTTTTATACACACTGTTATGCATCGTTGCTTTGATAATGCTCTATTGATTCCAACTCTTTTGATTTAAGTTGTTCTTCTTCCTCAATGTCAAAATCGTCTTGAAGTCCAAGCCAAAATTTAGCTGAGTTACCAAAATATTTTGAAAGCCTCAATGCTGTGTCAGCCGTTACCCTTCTATTTCCCTTAAGTATTTCTGACACTCTGGTTTGAGGTATTCCAACGTTCTTTGATAATTTATAAGCACTTAGTCCCAAAGGAATTAAGAATTCCTCTTGGAGTATCTCTCCAGGATGAATGTTTTTTAGTTTTTTCATTTCTTATCTTTTAATATTTAATGGTAGTCTAATATCTCAACGTCTGTGGCATTACCCTTGTCCCATTTGAATACTATTCTCCACTGATCGTTAATTCTGATTGAATAATACTCCTTCAAATTCCCCCTAAGTTTTTCTAGTCTATTGGATGGAGGAATCTGTAAGTCCATTATATTTTGTGAGTTATTCAACATTCTCAGCTTTCGTCTAGCTATTTCCTGTAACTCAGTCGAGAATCCTTTTACTCGTTCACCGTCCCATATTTTTTTAGTTTCTTTGGACCCAAAGGAAATTATCATAGTGCCGTAATACGTTACTTACGTCAAAAGTAAGTATTTTGTTTCAGATGTCCAAAATGTCAGAAAAGCAATTCTGACTAACGTTTTCCAGTTCATTGAAAATCAATTGATTTGTAAACCTAGTTCTTCATTAGTCAGAGCGAATTTATCGATTTGTTTTTTGATGCGTTTAAGGACTGCAAGTTTTCTTTTTTGATCAAGGAACAAGTATTCAGTAGGTGGTTTATATGGTAATTTTTTCACAATCATGTTCCAGATGATGACTGCCAGTTTTCTGGCCGTTGCACTAATGGCTATAGTCCTTCCTTTTCGGTAGGCGACCCGTTTGAAGAAATCAGACAGGTGTGTGTCCTTTAACCCTCCAATGACATTGGCTGCATTTCTAAAAGCAATCTTCAACCGGTTACTTCCCTTAGGTGTTTTTGAACTCAGTAGTTTACCGCCACTTATTTTATTATTCGGTGCCAGCCTTAACCAAGAGGTAAACTGTTTGGCCGTTTCAAATTTATGAAAGCCTTCCGGGCCTACTTCACTGATAATGGAAAGTATGGTACCATGGCTTAGTCCTTCAATCTTCATCAGGTCAACTCCACCAAAATATTGAAACGATGCCTGGTTGAGGTCTATTCCTTTAAGGGCGTTCTTGTTTAAGCTTGTGCTTTTTATCATCTGTTTTCAGTTTTTTCTTTTCGGGGTCAGTATTGATTTGATTTTTTAAGAACGCAGAAATTTGCTTGTCCCACTCGGCCACTTTCTTTTGATAAAAATTGTACGATTCAAATTCCTGCTTCAATCCAAAAAGATAATCAGCACGGTTATTCCCTTTGAGTGCCTTGGCAATTTCTTCTTCCGGTGTACGGCAGTTGCCATGCCTGTGTTTTGCCAGTTCTTTCGGATCCAGGTTTCCGGAGCAGATGTCTGCGATAATGGCCAGCCCGGTAAGGCCACAAATGTCATTGACCACTACATCTAATCTAAAGTTTAAAATCTTTAAATACTTCTGCATCTTGTGCGATGCTTCAGCAGCAAGGTCAAGCATGTTTTGTCTTTGTCGGCAAAAAGTGCGAAGGGTTTCAGTGGTTTCATCGGGAAGGAAACTTCCGGTCAGTAATCCAATACTGTGCAGCTTTTGAATCCATCGGGCATCTTTGACATCGGTCTTTTTGCCTTTGATGTTTTTGGTAAACTTTCCATTGACCAGCGTCACCTCAAGTCCATGTTTTTCAAGTTCCACATACAGGTTTTGCCAGTAGTTCCCAGTGCTTTCCATAGCCACCGAAGTAACGCCAGCGCCTGTCTAATGATTCAAATGGATTTAAGGAAATGCTAGACTGGTTAAAAAGTTTAGCAGTAGAAGCCAAACGTAGTTGGTTTTGTATGGAGTATACCGGTGTGTATAGTCTGGAGTTGAGCACCTTCTTAGCTAAGAAGAAATTGAAGCACACCATGTATTCCCCCCTTCACATCAAGCGGATGATGGGAGTCGTTCGCGGTAAGAATGACAAAGCGGACTCCCGTGTCATCGCTCGTTTTGCGTATTTATATAGAGATAGTTTGAAGGAGAGTAAAATGGCCTCTGGGACTCTGATTACGCTAAAAACTTAATCAACTTTAGACATTCGGTTGTGAGAAGGCGCGCTGAGTTGAAGGCTGATCTACATCGTATGGAACGGTTGGGCAGAATAGCTGATGTGAGTTATACAACCAAAAGTATTCAGCGGGAGATAGAATTTTTGAAAGCAGAGGTCAAGCGAGTCCAACAACAAATCACTAAACTTATTGAGAAAGATGAATTAGTGAAAACCAATTATGAATTGGCTTGCAGTGTTCCAGGCGTAGGCATGGTGGTAGCGGCTTCTATTGTTGCTCAAACGCAAAACTTTGAAGCATTCGAAACTGCTCGTCAACTCGTCTGCTACGTTGGTTCGGCACCATTTGAATATTCATCTGGCACCAGCATAAAAGGAAAAACGAAGACACATCCAATAGCCAATAGGCATTTGAAAGCTCTTCTTACGAACAGCGCCTTTTCAGCATTGAAGTATGATAAAGAGATTAAAGCTTATTACGATCGGAAAACAGGAGAAGGAAAAGCACCTATGAGTGTTATTAATGCAATCCGGTGTAAACAGATCTATCGAATATTTTCAGTGGTAAAACGTGGTACTCCGTTCGTTAAAAGCATTTAAGGCGGCCCTCGAAAATTTACGGCTTTGGGTCTTGGATTCTTCTTAGAATTCCCACGTGATGAACGAGAAGCGAGAAACGTGTGGTCGGCCGTTATCCACGGAGAGCAAAACTGTCTGACGAGATGAAAGAACTTTTGCGCGGTCGAACGTTAAGATGTCGCGGTAAGACGAAGAACAAATTGTCAGCGTATAGAAAAGAAATTTTGAAACCTGTCAACGTGCGGTCGGCCAGCACACTTGGATAACAGATTTGTGCGGTCGGCCCGATCATGCGCTTGTGCATAACGTTTGGCTATAAGGCGTTTGCCTTACCAAAATAAAAATAAACAAAAGAAGGCAAACGGCTTATAGCTTTTGTTGGGTGCCTGTGCCCTCGCCTTACGTTAATATGTCACCGAGAGATTTAAGTGTCCACCGAGTCCTTTTTGAATAATTCTCATCAAAGTCGATAATCTAATGTCACTTGCGTTGTTCTCAATTCGTGAGATATAGGATTTAGTTGTCCCACATTTTGAAGCTAACTGCTCTTGAGTCAAATTTTGTTGTTCTCTCATTTCTTGAATGAGTACGCCAAGTTTGAATGCTTCAAACTCTTGTTCATAGGCGTCCCTCTTTGAAGTCCCTTTTTTTCCATATTGCTGATCCAAGTGGTCAGCAAAAGAAGTCAGATTTTTATTTACCTTTTTTTTCATCGAAATATTGTTTTTTCAATTTCTCTGCGAGTTCTATTTCTTTCTTTGGTGTCTTCTGTGATTTCTTTTGAAATCCATTAACTACCACAATCAATTGTCCTTTGTCGAAGAAACTAAAAGCTCTAAATATGTCACTGCCGACCTCGACACGGATTTTCAAAAATACCGTCAGAGTCCTCCATATGGTTAAAGTACTTTTTCGGAACCATATCGAGTGTTTCTATTAAACCCATTGTCCAGTTGAACTTAGCTTTTACCTCTGGTCGCAGAGATTCAAAGAAGTCCAAATAGTAACGCTTGTAGTAAAATATTTTCCTAACAGTGTTATTGTCCACCGTGCAAAGTTAGCTAATTAGGAAACTATCTCCAATTCCAAAAAGTTCAATTTTGTCGGGATTGTCGGGGTGAAAATGGGCATGGCACCCAACGCTGGTGTATAAAACGTAGCGCGGCATAGGAGCTAAAGCCAAATGAGGAACGAATGGCTTTAGCGACCTGCTGAGTTTTGTCCCACGACACCGAACGAAATTAAGAAACGGAAACTATAATGCAACACCGAACCAGCACTATGTTTTATAGCACAGTTCATTGTTGTGTGTAGTGCCCGCCATACTCCGAACTGAGCACTCTTGCACAAGCTTTGGGTGCGTGTCAGCAAGTGCGGCTTGGGCAAGTGTGCGGTTGGGTTACAGTCCAAACCTTGAATCACTCTAAACTTACTCGTACCTCAAGGACTTAACTGGGTTTGTACGCGCTGCTATTATGGTGTGAATGCTCACGATGAGCATTGCGATAGTGAATACCGCAAAGCTAGGAATGGCGAATATCCACCAAGTCAAGGGAATTCTGTAAGCAAAATTGGAAAGCCACTCCGCCATAATCCACCATGCTAAAGGAACTGACGGAACAATAGCCACAATCATCAGTATAACATAATCTTTGCTGACCATTGCAAGAATATTGGGAATCGATGCCCCAAGGATTTTCCGAACACCAATTTCCTTAGTGCGTTGAATCGCAGTAAGTGAGGACAAGCCAAACAGCCCCATGCAGGCAATAAAAATAGCGAGCGATGAAAATAGACCAAATACTTTTCCAAACTGTTTGTCGGCCTGATATTGCTGATTGTAATGATCATCCAGGAAGAAATATGTAAACGGGTGTCCAGGAAACATCGACTTCCATTCCTTTTCAAAGGTACTTAGTGATGCCTTGACAGAGGAGAGGTTAAACTTAATTGAATAAAAACCAAAAGCGCCAGGATGGTATCTGAAAATCAACGGATCAATAGCTTTTTTCAGCGACTCATGGTGGTAATTTTTCAATACACCTACAATACGCAATGTATCGCTCTGAAAAATTATTCTATCATCAATTGCATCTTCAGCCTTCTTAAAGCCCGTCAGGTTAACCGCTGATTCGTTAAGTATAACATTGTGCCGGTCATTCGCCAAGTCGCCTAAAAAACCTCTGCCTGCTATTACTGTCAGCCCATAATCACCTATGAAATCATGATCGATATGAATGATGCGGTATTGTTTCGAATCTTCATCCCGCTGGCTTAACCTTCGTATACCCCCTGCATTCCAACTGGGCTGATGACCTGGCACTTCGGAAGCTGCGCTCACAGGGGTTACTTCCGGATATTGCTCAATTTGTTGTTTAAAGACTTGAAATTTTTCTTCGATTGTTCCGTCAGTGAGATCCGGAGAATGTAGCACCAAGGTTTGATCTATATTCAAGCCTAATTCCTGTTCTTGCATAAAACGTATTTGTCTGTAGACGGTATATGTTCCTACAATTAACGTGATAGAAGACACAAACTGCACCACCACCATGCTTTTGCGAAAGCGCACACCCGAACTCGTGTTTTTAAATCTTCCTTTCAGGACCTCTACAGGTTTGTGAGATGATAAGACAAAAGCAGGGTAAAGTCCAGAAAGCAGGGCACCACCGAAAACGAAAACGCCAATCCATATCCAGAACGAATTCTGTTTAAACAACACATAGCCTAGCTCTCGGCCTGTGAACTCGCTGAAAAGTGGCGTAAGCAATAACACAAGCACCATTGCAATAACAACAGCCATGGTATTGAGGAATATTGATTCAAAAAGAAATTGTTGTATAAGCTGAGACCGGAAGCCTCCCACTACTTTGCGAATACCCACTTCCCTGGCTCGCTCAATTGATTTTGCAGTGGATAGATTAATATAGTTGATCCATGCAATCACCAAAATCAGAATAGCTACAATGGACAAAAAATAAATTGATTGTCTGTTGCCATTAGGCTTAAACTCCCCCATGAAATTGGAGTCGAGGTGAATACCGGTAAGGGGTTGCAAGTGAAACTCCATACCCGTACCGGCTTTCTTTAGTTGTTCTCCCACTTGTTTCTCAACGAAAGCAGGGAGTTTGGCTTCGAGCGCGTTTGGATCGGCTTTCTCATCGAGTAAAATGTACGTCAAGAACCCATCCCATTCCCATGTCATAAGAGGGTCATTCAACGATTTCTGCAGGGTGGCAAACGATATTAACGCATCAATTTTCATATGTGTGTTGACAGGAAGGTCTTCAAAAACTCCCGTTACCTGACAGTCTACACCGTGAGCGCTGCAGTGTACTATTTTTCCGATAGGATCTTCTTCGCCAAAATATTTTTTAGCTAACGACTGCGATAAGACAATCTTAGATGGATCCTTCAACAACGAAGACCCTTCGCCTGCAATAAGTTTAACTGAAAAAACCTGAAAGAAATCTTCAGAAGCATAATACAAAGCATCCTCTCTAAAGTATACGTCAGCTGTTGACAGTATGGCGTAACCGTACATAGCGTCCAACTTCGGGAAAGTTGGTTTTCAAATCGGGGCCGATACCTACGCAGCCGGCAGCCCATTGCGTGGATAATTCTCCTTTATTATAACGGTCTTGCTGTACTCTAAAAATCCTGTCCTTCTTTACATGAAAATCATCGTAACTGAATTCGTGCATGACATACTGCGTAATGAGCATACAAGCCATCATACCGATAGCCAATCCCAGGACATTAATAAATGTAAATGCTTTATTACGCGAAATATATCGCAGAATGGAAGTCAAGTGGCTTCTTATCATTTGAGCTTAACTATTTTGGGAAGCTAGGAATATTTTACTGACTAAAGTTAAAAGCCCAATAAACCTACAACTCTTTGTGTTCAGCTTGGTAACTCGCTTGTAAAAAAAATGTAAACGAAATGTAAATTCTGTTTTTCTTCTTTTTAAAAGTCCTGAGTTGTCAGCGGGCTTGAATTTTGTCCACCATGATAAAATGGTCCGCGAACATGTTTTGAATTTTTTTTTCACTGTCAGCGAACACCAATTTTTTCAACCAGGCTGAAATTTATCCACGGCACGAAATTGAATTCTTTTTTTTTTGTCGATCGAGTTTGTCAGTTTGCACAGGGAATCCAATAACACAGTAATTTGAGCCGTCAAGTGTTTTATTATGTTTTGAAATTTTACCGATTGTTATGGGCTTTTTTGTCGCAACAAGGTCAGGTATCATTTGTTGGTCAATCTTGATATACGCTAAGTCAATTCCTGAACTCCTGTCCAGGTTGGTGAATTTTATCTCTCCAATTACGTTTATAAATTTTCCCTTTCCGACCCTTATAAAAAGTTGATTGTCATCATTGTCCAAGTAGTCAGCCACATGTGAAGCAGTGAAATAAAATAGATGTCGTGTATCAATGCAAAGACTCCACAGCCAAATGGTCTTAGTCCCTTGTCCGTCCTGTGGAAAAATTGAATAGTATGCCATAATAGATTGTTATCTATAAGGTCTTTAATTAACTCATCAGTCTCCTTAGTTGATTTGGACTTTATCAGGGTCATAATATTGCAGCCAACGTTGGGGTTTGTGACGGGCGGGGAATAGGAGGGCTTGGCAATGTAGCGGAATGCCAAGACCGACCAGTTGCGCCTGTCCCGCGACACAATGTAAATAAAGATAACGAAAGTAATGAGGACACCGAACCCCCGCCTGACACAAACCTATTGTTGTGGCTTGTAGGCATCACTGAGGTCTTTTCTTTGGGTCTTGTCTAACGTCAAAGAATACAATTATTATAATTCTGTCTGCCTTAATTCTGTAAAAAACTCTTGTCTGCTTGGTCAGTTGAAATCCATAGATTCTTTTTTCAGGAATTTCAAGTGTACCTATCTCGGGAAAGTCTTCTAATAAGTCTAAGAAGTCAATAATTTTTTGCTCAAACGCATCCGCTACTAATTCTCCCCATTTCCCTTTAATAAAATCTTTAATAGAGCGAAAGCTTTTCTCAGCTCGCTTACTTACCTTAATTGTCATTTAGATTTAAAAACTTTGTTTCTGTCAAGGAGATTATTTTCATCTTCTGATTCGTCATAAGCAAGTAGAACTTCTTGTTTTTGCTCCTCTGTTAAGGTGTCCCAGAGTCTGCCAGGTTTACTTTTCTCTCTTGATTTTAAAAAGTCATAAATGGCCAGTAAAAGCTGCTCACTTTGAATTCCGTCCACAATTTTATGAATGTTAGATTTTAACTCAATTGTCCCCATACTTTTATTAAAATTTCATGTCCTAAGTTACCATTTTTTTATGAAACTTACCCTGTCCAAGCCTATAAGGGGTGTACGACAGTTTTGTAAGGATAATCTGAAATGGTTAAATTTCATATAGTTT
>JBBTBZ010000033.1:0-91202 GCA_038043425.1 Bacteroidota bacterium | reverse complement strand
GGCCAATTTTTTTGAAAAAATCAAAATCGATGACTTTTTGAGTGAACCCTAATTAAACCTAAATCCACAAAAACTATGAAAATGTTAAGTGTAATTCTTTTGTCAACGCTCTTTATTCAAAGCTATGCGCAGCAACCTGATACGGACGATGTGGCCATGGTAATCAAAACTATGGATTCATATAAAGAAGCTATTGAGCGTCTTGATACAACAGGAACCGGCAAGCTGTTTGTTTCGAGTTCGGTCGTGGTTGAGTCTGGCAGTATCGAAGGCACCTTTCAGCACTACTTGGCACACCACCTTGGTCCTGAACTTGATGAATTCAAATCATTTAAATTCAGTGACTATAAAGCTGATGTCACCATTGACCTTCCCTTTGCTTTTGTTACGGAATCCTATAAGTACACGATTGTTGTTAAGAAGGACAATTCGGTTGCCATACGAAGAGGAGTAGCAACTTCAATTTTAAAGAAAGAAAAAGGTGTATGGAAAATTGCTCAAACACATAGTTCATCCCGAAGAAATTAACGAGTTGCGCTATTCATTTTTCCTTTTTACAGATAGAAATAACAAAAACGAAAACTTTTAAAAACCAATGGATCAACAAAAACTTCTGCGAGACATCATCAAAAAATACAAAGATGATCCGGCATCTGTTTACAATACCTGGTTCATAGGAAGTGAGGAACGTTTAAAGGCCTTTCGAGCAATAAAGCGTGGTGTCTTACAAGTTATAGAAGATATAAAGAACGAAAAATTCGGCAACGATTTTAAAGGCTCATCACTTGAATTTGTGCTCACGGCCATAACGGAGCAAAAGCAAGTGTTTGAGGGAGCAGCACATCCTTTTTATTGGAAGCCCAAAATGCGCATTCCGGATATTTACGAAAATCAAACCAACAAAAAAGCCTTCGGTCAATTTCTGGAGAATTGTTTCTATGCTTCAAAAGAGGAACAGCTTATCCGTGAGATCATCAAGCTTGACGAATTGAAAATAAAGGGACTCGGGCCAGCTGTAGCCAGCATCTTATACTTTTTGCATCCAACCATTCTGCCGCCATTCAATACAGCTATTGTAAACGGATTCAATTACTTGTTCCGTGACAATAAAAAACTTGGAAGCTGGCAGGAATATCTCAAAATGCGGGAAGTGATTTTGAAGACCAATGCGGATAATAAAGATCAGCTATCTAATGATCTCGGGGCTATCGCAGGTTTGTTTTTCGAAATAGGCTCCAAAAATATCATTATCGAAGGGCAGGTAATTTCCGAAGAAGAAAAAGCAAAACTTTTGAAACAGTACAATAAACGTCATAAAGAAGTTTTGAGTGAAAAACACGAAGAAGATTTGCATACTGAAATGCAATATCACCTGCTAAAAATTGGAAAGGCTTGGGGATACGATCCGATATCTGCCGTTAATGATCGTGGAAAATGTCATGGTGAAGTCAATTTCTCATTCATTAGTCTTAATAAGTTCCCCGAATTATCCGTAGATAAGGATACCCTTAGTACCATTCAGCTTATTGATATAATCTGGTTCGAGAAGAATAGTAACAAAGCAGTTTGTGCTTTTGAAGTTGAAAAGAGCACTTCAATCTATTCAGGTATTTTAAGATTGAGTGATCTGGGAATATCCTTTGCAGCTCATAACACCTCGCTTTTCATTATCATACCCAACAACCGGGAGAAGGACGTAGTGCTGCAGCTCAGCAGGCCTTCTATAAAGAACAGCAACGTAAAGATTAAATACATTTTATTTTCAGACTTGCGTGAGCACTGTGATGCACTTTGCAAGTTTGGAGAAAGTCATAAAATTTTGGAGAAAATTGCTAAAACTGTTAATCAATAATTTTTAAAACGGACAACCATGCAATTTACGATCTATGGTTGCCTGATCTGTTAATCTTAAAAAAATACGTATGCAAAACTTACTTCCTGATTGGGCGCCTAATGTGCATCCTATGCTGGTGCATTTTCCAATTGCCATCATTATACTGGCTGTGTTTTTGGATTTCGTTTATCTGATCTGGAAAAAAGACTGGTTACGCAATTCAGTAATGACGCTGTTTGCTTTCGCTGTTTTGGCAAGTTTGGTCACTTATCTGAGCGGCAGACAGGCCGTTGATTCCGTTTCGGTGCCGATGAACGCTGAATTGACCGCCAGCTATCATGCCGATTGGGCCTTGTATACGTTGCTTTACTTTAGCAGTTATACGGCAATCCGGGCTTTTCTCTCCTGGAAGAAAATAGAAGGCAAGCGGTTCATCACCATTCTCTTATTCCTTGCCGGGCTGGCTGGCTGTGCTTTGTTAGCAAAAACGGCAGACCTTGGAGGAAAGCTGGTATATAAATATGGTGTGGGTACGCAAAAAGCAAAATAAACCGGGACATCAATGCAATGCCTTTATTCATAATTCATAACACTTTATAAAACAACTAGTAAAACCTAAAACAAGATGAAAACTTCAAAATTAAATTTGTCTGCAATTACAATCACCGCGCTTGTACTTTTTCTGGCCGGGAGTATCAGTTCCTGCGGTTCCAAATCCGCAAAGGAGGAAAACGCTGAACAAACCGAAGAAGTTGAAGGTCACCACCATGACAGCACTGAAGCTGAGCATCATGATCACGCTGAGGCTTCCGATAATGAGGGCAGCGGCTCCATCATGTGGATGCCATCGGAGCAACCTTTCTCCGGCCAACTGAAACTTGTTGAAGGTGACGCCCAAAAGTTGAATGCGGCAACAAGTTCGGATAGCGATGGCAGTAAAGTACTCAGCCTGTCACTTTCAGGAGAAAGAGCGCTTCTTCTTTTCGATGATACGTTCGAGGATCTCGGTTCAAACCTCCAGTTCAAGACGGACGGTTTTCAGGGCCAGGTGGCCATTGTGCACCATTATATTGACGACTCTAATTATGATTATTTGTCACTGACCAACACCTCCATGCAGTTGGGAAGAAAGGAGAATGGGAAGGATAAAGTACTAAACAAAGAAGAAAACAAATGGCCATTGGATTGGGCCACGCTAACAGTATCTTCAGCCGGAGAGCATTATAAAGGATCACTCAATGGTAAACTGGTTAATCACGGACACGGTGAAACAAGGTCTGGAGGGCGAGTTGGCATTCTGTTAGAAGGAAAGGGAAAGGTGATGTTGAAAATGATGGATGTGATGAAACTAACCGAGTAACTATTTTCGAAATCACCTAAAACCATATAACTTGAAAAAATCAGTCTTAACAATCGCCATCTTGATCTCAGGATTATTCATTGCCTCACAAGTAATTACCGGCAGTGGCAAGAAAGAACAAACCACAGAAGATCATGATCACACGGGAGGAGACTCCACCCATCATCACGATGACATGAAGATGGATTCAACCGCAATGGCCTACGCCTGTCCTATGCACCCTGAAATAACAGGCAAAGAGGGCGACAAATGTTCAAAGTGCGAAATGAAATTAGTGACAGTAAAAAGTACGGACAGCACAGCGACTCACCACGACCATTGATAATAAATTAAAAGCAAGTTGATTTAGCTCTATGAACGTAACCAGCAGATTTAATACCAGATTCAAACATCATTTGATCCTTCATCTTATTGTAGGGGTATTGTTAATCGCATTTATTAAATCAATTCCAGGTGATGATTTAAAATACTTATGGAGCATGGGAACTGGCTATGTAAGCATCATTTTATTGGCCATTACTTTACTCATTGGTCCTTTAAATATTTATGCTAAAAGACTCAACCCGGTGTCTACTGATCTTAGGAGGGATGTTGGCATCTGGTGTGGTCTTACTGGTTTACCACATGTGGTCGTTGGCATTCAGGTGCACATGGGAAATATTTGGTTGTATTTTTTTAGGGCAGTCCGGGGCGAAGACAGTTACAAGTTTCGTGATGATCTGTTTGGCTTCACTAATTACATTGGGCTTCTGGCAGGTCTACTATTGGTTGTACTGTTACTCCTCTCAAATAACATTTCCATTAGATGGCTTAAATCGAAACGTTGGAAGAGTATCCAGCAATGGAACTATATTGTTTGTTATGGTGGTGATGCATGGCATCATGTATCAGATCATCGAGAAACGAATTACATTGCTCATTATTCTGTTTTCGGTGATAATGCTTCTACCTCTAATCGGACAAACAATGGGATTTTCAATAGCCAGAAAAAATAGACCATATGGAACATACACTTGAGCAAAAGTATACTTGCCCTATGCACACCGAAGTAGTGAAGGTTGAGAGAGGCAAATGCTCGATTTGCGGAATGAATTTGGTGCCGTTAACGGAATCAAGATTGAGTCAGCATGAAACATACATTCAACACCCGGTTCAGAATATACCTATTTCTGCCTCTACTCAGCTAAGCGAACATGAGCCGTACTATTGTCCAATGCGATGTGAAGGTGAAAAGACCTACTCACAGCCGGGAAGGTGTCCCGTATGCGGAATGTATTTGGTCAAAGTAGGTGCCGAGAATAAGACTGAACAAATATCCAAAGAGAATTCTCCCCAGCCCTTACCTACCATAAAAAGAAAGAAAACTGAATATTACTATTGTCCAATGTTATGCGAGGATGATAAGAAATATTCCAAGCCAGGAGATTGTCCTGTATGTGGAATGAATTTGGTGAAGGAGCAGAGTTTGGAGTTAGTTACCAACGCTGAAATCAAGGATAAAGAAGAGCATCATTCGCACAAACATGCAGCTATGCCGAACACCAAAAAAAGCATAGGCGATTTTTATTGTCCGATGTTATGTGAGGGAGATAAGAGATATTCAAAGCAAGGTGACTGTCCGGTATGTGGAATGTATTTGGTGAAGGAACAGAAACTCAGGGCCAATAATGTAGAATATACCTGCCCGATGCATCCCGAAATAATTCGTAATGAGACTGGGAGTTGTCCTATTTGCGGAATGGATCTGGTTCCTAAACTCATCCACAACGAAAATAATGAAGAACAGGCTGCATATAAAGCCATGCTTAAGAAATTCTGGATCTCAACTGCTTTTACGATTCCTGTATTCTTGATTGCCATGGGTGATATGATGGGATTACATCCTTCTGATATCGCAACTAAAACTACCTGGGGATGGATCCAGTTTGTTTTATCAACACCTGTTTTATTTTATTGTAGTATCGAATTTTTCAAGCGCGGATATTTATCTGTTATCCGTTGGTCCCCCAATATGTGGACATTGATTTCTCTCGGAGCAGGTTCAGCATATTTGTTTAGCATCGTTGCCTTAGTGTCTCCGGATTTGTTCCCTGATCAATTCAAAATGGATGGCGCTGTGCACTTGTACTTCGAAGCCGCTACTGTCATTCTTACATTGATTTTATTAGGCCAGGTTCTGGAACTAAAAGCACATGGGAGAACAAATAGCGCTATTCGCGCACTTTTGAATCTAGTCCCACCAGAAGCTACCATTATTAGAAATGGTCAGGAACAAAAAATTCAATTAGAACATATTAAAGTAAATGACATCTTAAAAATAAGGCCAGGAGAAAAGATTCCTGTGGATGGGATAGTCGTGAAAGGCAACAGCTCGGTGGATGAATCTATGATTACGGGTGAATCAATATCCGTTGAAAAAAATGAAGGAGATTCAGTTGTGGGCGGCACTGTAAACGGTACCGGAAGCTTTGAATTCAAGGCAATGAAGATTGGTTCTGATACACTGCTTGCTCAAATTATTGATCTGGTTAATAAAGCAAGCCGTTCGAAAGCACCAATTCAAAATTTGGCTGATAGAATTTCTAAATTCTTCGTGCCGGTTGTTGTGAGTATTTCTATCATATCCTTTTCCACCTGGGCCATTTGGGGACCCGAACCTGCCCTGGTATTTGCATTTGCCAACGCTGTTACTGTTCTCATTATTGCCTGTCCTTGCGCCTTGGGACTTGCAACCCCTATGTCGGTGATGGTGGGCACGGGCCTAGGCGCTTCAGTTGGCGTACTGATTAAAGAAGCTAAAGTGATTGAAGAAATGGAAAAGGTGAACGTACTTGTCATCGATAAAACCGGAACCCTGACAGAAGGAAAGCCTTCTCTTATATCCGTAAAAACGTTTAATGATACACGCAGCGAAGACGAAATTTTGCAGCTCGCTGCTTCATTGGAAAACAGCAGTGAGCATCCATTGGCTGAGGCTATCACGAAGGCCGCAAGCGATAAAAAACTTACACTAAGCCCAGTGGAAAATTTTGAATCTATAACGGGTTACGGTATTACAGGTAAAATCAATGCAAACAAAGTTACCATTGGCAACGCTAAACTGATCAAATCGCCAGGCCTAACTTTAGATGATAACCATGCGAAAGAAATAACAGATCGACAATCAAAAGGTGAAACGGTTATGTTTGTCGTCATCAATAATCAACTGGCGGGTTATTTAAGTGCAGCGGATCCAATCAAGAAAAATTCAAAGAGTGCCATCCATGAACTGCAACAGCAAGGTCTTAGCGTAATAATGTTGACAGGCGACAATAAGAACACAGCTAAGGCAGTGGCAGAAGAGCTTGGCCTTGATGGATATGAGGCAGAATATCTGCCAGCGGATAAACTGAGCAAAGTAGTAGAACTTCAAAGACAAAATAAGATTGTAGCCATGGCCGGAGATGGCATAAATGATGCACCGGCATTAGCACAAGCAAATGTTGGTATTGCCATGGGCACAGGAACCGATGCGGCTATTCAAAGTGCAGGAATCACCCTAGTGAAAGGCGACTTGCAAGGAATTATCAGGGCTCGAAGATTAAGCAAAGTAGTCATGAGTAACATTAGGCAGAATTTATTTTTTGCTTTTGTTTATAATGCCATTGGCATACCCATAGCAGCCGGCATTCTGTTTCCATTTTTCGGATTGTTGTTAAGCCCTATGCTGGCAGCCCTTGCTATGAGTTTAAGTTCAGTTTCCGTTATCGGTAATAGTCTGCGATTGCAGACTAAACATATTTAAGTAGCAGGACCACCTCAAAAGAACATCCATATCAACACTTTTCGAAAAAGATTTTAAAAGGATAAAATGCATTGAAGAAAATCATTCCACTCCAATCAATACTTTACAAAACTTTGTCTTTTTAAGTTTTCAAAAACAAGCGAACAAAAAAATCAAATACTATGACACGAAAACTATTTTATCTGTTCCTCATTATTCTTGCCAGTTGCTCAGCCGGAACTAAAGATCAGTCTATTTCTAGAAAAACTTCAGAGAGTGATATTTCAAAAGTCAAACTCAAAGAGTTGAACGATCAGGAAATTGATCTAGACCAATTCAAAGGAAAAATTGTATTCATCAATTTTTGGGCCACCTGGTGCAAGCCTTGTCTGCAGGAGATGCCATCTATAGAGCGTACGCAGACCCAATTGGCAAATGAAAATGTGGTTTTCCTGATGGCTTCCAACGAAGAAGTTGATCAAATTGAAACATTTATAAAAAAACATAACTATACATTTCACTATGTTCATCTCGAAAATATGGAAGACCTAAATATTCAAGCCTTACCAACAACATATATCTTTGATGCGGAAGGGAAACTGAAATTTTCAGAGACTGGCTCAAGAAAATGGGACGATGCTGCGAGTCTGGATTTGATCACTAAATTAATGAATGACCATGAAAAATAATTTCTACTTCCTTTTACTATGCGTCACAGTTATCGGTTGTTCAGAAAATAAAAGTACTTTTAAACAAATACAGTCAATCCATTCTATACCCTCACCTTCAAAACCAAATAGTGCGGAGCCTTTCTTGTTCACTGATAAGGATAGTACTGTTTATCTCACCTGGATTGAGAAAGGTGAAGGAAAATCGATTTTGAAATTTTCATCCTTGGAAGATGATAAGTGGACTGAACCCATAACAATCGCTTCAGGTAACTCCTGGTTTGTAAATTGGGCTGATTATCCAATGATAGCGGCCAATGGCCAACAATTGGTAGCCCATTTTCTTGATAAGAGCGGAGAGAGTACTTATGCTTACGATGTCAAGTTGACAACATCAGCAGACAAAGGAAAGACCTGGAGTGATCCATTTGTGCTTCATGATGACAAGAAGCAGGCTGAGCATGGTTTCGTTACCTTATTACCCTATGGAGAAAATTTCTTTGTAACCTGGCTTGATGGCAGAAATACGTTTATGGAAGGCATGGAGGAAATAGATCATCATGAAGGTCATCATGCCCGCCTGCCAGACGGGCAGGGATCTATGAGCCTTAGAGCAGCGATAATAGACGCTAGGGGAAATAAAATCAATGAGTGGGAACTGGATAACAAAACTTGTGACTGTTGTCAAACAACTGCTGCGATTACAACCAATGGACCGATTGTAATTTATCGCGACAGGTCTGATGAAGAAATCCGGGACATTTCTATCGTGCGATTAATTGATGGTCAATGGACAGCACCAAAAGCAATACATAATGATAATTGGAAAATTACTGGATGCCCAGTCAATGGTCCCAGGGTTGTTGTGGAAGGAAATAATCTTGCCGCGGCCTGGTTTTCGGCAGCGTCTGATACTGCGCATGTAAATGTAATTTTCTCAACAGATGGCGGAGCTACTTTTGGCAAGGCTATCCGAATTGATGAAGGAGGTACGATCGGGCGTGTCGACATTGCTATGATTGATGATAAAAGTGTGATGGTGAGTTGGATGGAAGGCACTATGATCAAAGTTGCTAAAGTACATCCCGATGGAACAATAGAACCGTCCCTGATAGTTGCTGCATCCTCTGAATCTAGGTCGAGCGGATTTCCCCAAATGACTAAATCCGGAAATCAATTGATCTTTGCCTGGACAGACGATAACGAAAAGAATATTAAACTCGCTAGCATTAATTTATTGTAAACCACATAAAAAAAAACCAAAGCATGAAACAAATTATAGGCAGCATCATTTTTATTGCGCTTCTCTCTGGTTGCTCAAATCCTAAAACAACTGACGTTGAAAGCGAAAAGGAGAATTCATCACAGATAGTAGCTTCTCTCGAAGAAGGCACGGTAATCATCGCTGAGCAATCTGCAACAGACACTTTAAAAGGTAGCCTTAAAGCGACAGCTATGGGAACCATTGGGAATACCGGAATCACCATCAACTACTATTCTCCTGCTGTTCGAGGACGCATTATTTGGGGAGGTCTTATTCCATTCGATAACGTCTGGGTAACCGGAGCACACCGTGCAACCAATATAGATTTCAACCAGGAAGTTGAAATTGGCGGTGTCAATATTTCTGCTGGAAAATATGCTTTGTTCACCATTCCCGGAAAAGAGGAATGGACCATCGTCATCAATAAAAATTGGGACCAACATTTAACCGATGACTATGATCAAAAGCTAGACATCGTACGCGTTAAGGTAAAACCTGAAACAGAAGAGACGCATCAGGAAAGATTGCGTTATGTAATTGAACCAGAAGGTGACAACAAAGGAGAGATTGTTATTTATTGGGAAAAACTGGAAGTATCGATAAATATCAAAGTGATTTGAACTACAATCAATTGACTACTGGAATGGAACCCTTTTAAGGTACAAGCAGCAGGGGGTGGTTTTCACCACCCCCACTGTCATGATCTGATAAACACAGTTAAACGCTATGGCAAAATAGATTTTCCCTGTGCCTCGTAGAACCCCAAAGTAGAGGGTTAGGTTTCACTTTTCCTATACTTTTTCTAAAGTTTTGTAACCCGATAAAAAATGGCCTTTTTTGAGAATATTTTAATCTTTTAAGCTTCCTAAGAAGTGTTTAACGGTCGAAGATTGAGCTCTGCATTATCAACAAATTATCCACAGGAATTCCACATTTAATGGTCGAAGATAATTACAAACAAAGGGGCCTCAGAAATAGGCTTGTTAAAAAACTGATCGCTAAAGGAATCACCGATAACCGCGTTTTGGAGGCTGTCAACAAAGTGCCCAGGCATGTTTTTTTTGATGATGCCCTTCTTAATCATGCCTATGAAGACAAAGCCTTCCCTATAGGCGAAGGTCAGACAATTTCTCAACCCTTTACAGTAGCCTACCAGTCCGAAAAACTGGATGTAAACCCAGGTGATAAAGTTCTTGAAATCGGCACCGGGTCTGGCTATCAAGCAGCCATTCTGATAGAAATGGGTGCAAAAGTTTATACGATTGAGTTAAATAGAAAACTTTACGAAAAGACGAAAGAGTTTCTTCCTTTACTGGGTTATAAACCTTACTTCTTTCATGGTGATGGATCGAAGGGAATTCCCGCCAAAGCTCCTTTTGATAGAATACTGGTAACAGCTGGGGCACCGGTAATTCCCACTGCCCTCATCGACCAACTCGCAGAAGAAGGAATTCTCATCATCCCCGTTGGTGATCGCGAAAAACAAATAATGGTAAAGATCAGAAAGACAAATGGCAAACTTATCAAAGAAGAGTTCGAATATTTTGCTTTCGTTCCGCTCCTTGGCGAACAAGGCTGGAAATAAATTTACCTTAACAAGTAGGCTTTAAAGTCTTCAAATTCTTTTGACATTAGGATGGTTGATTTTTTTCCTGCCATAAATTTGGCCAGGGCTGTAGGTATAGGGATAGATTCGCCAAGTGCAGAAAACACCACATCGTGAAATTTGGCCGGATGCGCAGTCTCGAGAAAAATTCCACACTCCTTGCCATTGTTTCTTAAATATTCGTTCAAACCGAGATAGCCAATTGCCCCATGAGGATCTACCACATACCTCTTTTCAGAATATATCTTCCTCATGGCCTCTTTTGTCTGATCGTCTGTGTAGGAGTAACCCGTTATGTCATTCCTTAAGAAATCAAAATTTTTTTCATATAAATCGAGTATCCGAAAGAAGTTGCTGGGATTGCCAACATCCATGGCATTGCTAATAGTTTGCACCGATGGCCGAGGCACAAAGCGACTTGTCTTCAGATACTCAGGCACCACATCATTTGTATTTGTTGCCGCAACGAAGTGTTTTATTGGAAGCCCCATTCTTTTCGCCAGTAACCCTGCTGTCAAGTTTCCGAAATTTCCACAGGGCACTGAGAATACCACTTCCCGTTTACCTTTGAGCTGAGCAATAGCATTAAAATAATAAAAAGATTGAGGAATCAAACGCGCAATATTAATCGAGTTGGCAGACGTTAGTGTAATTTTCGTATTCAATTCTTCATCCAAGAAACATTGTTTTACCATCCATTGGCAATCGTCAAATGTGCCTTCCACTTCTATTGCCTGAACATTTCCACCCAGTGTCGTAAATTGTTTTTCCTGCACAGCACTTACTTTGCCGGAAGGATATAAGACAATCACTTTTGTACCCGGTACATTTAAGAACCCATTGGCAACGGCACTGCCTGTATCTCCTGAAGTAGCTACTAAAATTGTTATCTCTTTATTTTCAAGTGAAGCAAAATGACCAAGTAACCCGGAAAGGAAGCGTGCCCCATAATCTTTAAAAGCTAATGTGGGACCATGAAATAATTCAAGTGAATAAATATTCTCATCAATCTCTACCAAAGGTGCTTCGAACTGAACAGTATGTTCGACAATTCTTTTTAAATCGCTGGCTGATACATCATGACCTATTACATTTTCAGCAACCGCTAAAGCAATTTGCAGAAATGATTTTTTGTGCAATGATTGAAAGAAATGTTCTGGCAGCACCGGCACAACCTCTGGCATGAAAAGACCATTGTCGGACGCTAATCCTTTAAGAACAGCTTCACGAAGGGTTACTCGTAGTTTCTTATTGTTAGTACTATAGTAATTCATTCAGATCGTATCTTAATAATTGAAACGCTTTAGCCTATTATCTTAGCTCCTTCCAAATTGATTTTTGAAACATGTGCCTCACTTTTTAAATGATACCTTAAAAATTGTAGTTGCATTATCTCGCCCACGGTCACGGCAGTTTCATGAGATACACTCAAGGCAAACATGGTTGGCCCTGATCCGGATATTCCACATCCTAAGGCTCCAGCCCTCACCGCCTCACTCCGCACAGATTCAAAACCCGGAATAAAAACTGACCGAACAGGTTCTGCTATAACATCTTTTAAGGAGCGCCCAATGAGGCTACAATCCCCACTCATTAGGCCCACCATCAATCCAGCAGTATTTCCACTTTGAGTAATGGCATCCTTTAGCCAAACAGAAGACTTCAAGACTCTACGTGCATCTTCTGTTTTCAACTCAATTTGCGGATGGACCAGCGTACAGTATAAATTTGCAGCTACTGGAATCTTGATAACATCTAAAGGATCATAGTCTCTAACCAAAACAAAGCCGCCTAAAAGCGAGGGTCCTACATTGTCTGCGTGAGCTGAACCACAGGCGATTCGCTCTGCTTCCATAGCATGGGGTATCAGTTCATCACGTGTCAATGGATTATCAAACAGATGATTTATTCCAACCAAGGCTGCCACTGCACTTGCCGCACTTGAACCCATCCCGCTTCCAAGCGGAAGGTTCTTAAATAATTCTATTTCAACACCTATGTTGCTATCCACAGCCGCTAGGAATGATTGAACTGCAACACTTGCTGTGTTTTGATTGGCTGCCAGGGGCAATCGGCCACCATCGCCAACAATCCTTTTAACGACAACACCTGGCTCAACCTTCTCAGAGAGTATGACTTCATCACCAGGAGAGTCTACTGCAAAGCCAAGGATATCAAAGCCACAGCATACGTTGGCAACAGTTGCAGGCGCAAAGGCTTTTACAGTTTTCATTTTCTTAATTTGAATAGTTCCCTATCCTGATAATATCTGCAAACACTCCGGCTGCAGTTACAGTTGAACCTGCACCAGGTCCACGAATTACCATTGGTCTATCGTGATATCGCTCTGTGGTCAATAAAATAATATTATCACTTCCGGCAAGGGAATAGAAGGGATGAGTAGCACCCACAGAAGCCAATGATACATTTGCTTGTCCATTTTCAAGGACTGCCATGTAGCGAAGCTTCTCCCCTTTCGCCTCAGCTATTGATCTTAGCTCGTCAAATTCTTTGTCGTGAATTTCCAATAATTTAAAAAACTTCTCGATGTCCTCTACTTTGCGGCAATCTTCCGGTACCAGGTTCTCAACCTTAATGTCTTTTAATTCAAGATCATGCCCCGCTTCACGCGAAAGAATCAATGCTTTACGGGCTACATCCATTCCATTCAAATCATCACGAGGATCAGGTTCAGTATACCCCTTCTCACGCGCCTCCCTAACGACAGCACTAAACCTTTTACCCGTAATAAACGAACTGTAGATAAAATTCATCGTGCCACTCAATACTGCCTCGATGCGAATTACTTTGTCTCCACTGAGCAGCAAATCATTTAAGGTATTGATAACCGGCAAACCTGCTCCTACATTGGTTTCATATAAAAATTTCACACTTCGTTTAAAAGCGGTTTGCCGAAGCCTCTTATATTTTTCAAGTGCTCCTGAATTTGCTTTTTTGTTTGGGGTTACAATCGAGATGTTAGCCTTGAGGATGTCTTCATAAGAATCCGTAACAGCTTCGCTGGAAGTACAATCCACAAAAATACTATTGGACAAATTCAATGCGGTCATTCGCTTTACGAAAGAACGCATATCCATTTTCTCTCCTATTGCGGCCATCTCATCAACAGCTGTAAGCAACTTCAATCCATCTTCAGCAAAAAGCATCTTCCTGCTATTAGCTACACCTACAACATTCACCTCTAAATGATTTTGTTCTGCCAAATGGGCAAACTGCTGGCTCATCATGTTAAGTAACTCTTTGCCAATTAAACCAGTGCCAACTAAAAAGACATTCAAAATCTTTCGATCCGACAAAAAGAAAGCTTCGTGTAGGGAATTAAGAGCTTTGCTTACATCTGATTGCTGAACAACAACTGATATATTTAATTCTGATGAACCTTGTGCAATGGCATACACATTCACCCCGTTTTTTCCCAATGCACTAAACATCTTTCCGCTTGTGCCAGGATTGTGCTTCATGTTCTCTCCTACAATGGCGACAATCGCACGTTCAGTTTCCACCACCACGGAATTCATCTCATTGTTCTGAATCTCATACTGAAATTCTTTCTCAATAGCTGATTTTGCTTGCATTGAAAACCGGCTTTCGACTGCAAAACAAATTGAATGCTCACTGGAAGCCTGACTAATTAAAATGACATTAATCTTTTCCCTGGCAAGCGTACCGAATAATCGCATGGAAACACCAACAACACCAATCAGCCCGCTACCTTGAACATTCAATAAACTAATGTTACTGATGGATGAAATACCTTTAATAATTAAGCTTTTGCCATTGGCTTGATCACTGATAATGGTTCCTGGAAAAGTTGGGTTGAATGTATTTTTAATCCATATGGGAATCTTACTGATCATGGCCGGTTGCATGGTAGCCGGAAAAATGACCTTCGCCCCAAAGTGAGAGAGTTCCATAGCCTCTTCGTAGGTCATTTCTTTCACGGTAAATGCCTTTTTTACTTTCCGTGGATCAGCGGTCATCATTCCATCAACATCGGTCCATATTTCCAAGGAACTTGCATGGAGAGCTCCTGCAAAGATTGCCCCTGTATAATCTGAACCACTTCTGCCTATCGTAGTGGTCTCTCCACTTTCTGACGAGCCAATAAATCCGGTGATGATTTGTAGATCCTGATGATTTTTGAAATGCTCTCTGATCAGTTTATTGGTCACCTCAAAATTCACTTTTGCATAGCCAAAATGATTGTCGGTCCGCATCACCTTGCGGGCGTCCAGGAACTCGGCAGCAACGCCACTTGCTTTGAAAGCTTCAGAAATAATATAGGCTGATAAACGTTCTCCAAAACTCATAATATAATCGAGTGAACGAGGCGTTCTTTCCTTCACAAGAAAAACGCCATGCAGAACATCCTCCAACTCATTCATCAAAAATTTGACCTGTGCCAAAACACGGCTTTGGTGTTGCATATCTATCAACTCCCGAACCGCTTCGAGATGGCGCTTCTCTAACTGCGTCAGCTGATCTTTATACTCAGCACTTCCTGCCAATGCAAGCCCACTTAAGTTAATGATGATATCGGTTATCCCTCCAAATGCAGAAAATACCAGTGCCATATCCTGATTGACAAGCCCCGGTTTAACAATTTCAATGACGGATTTGATACGCTGTGGAGTGGAAATCGAAGAACCACCAAATTTTAAAATCTTCATAACTAGTAATACCTGTAAATAAATGAACTATTTAAATCGTGAGAAACATATCCTTTCCTTGAGAGGGTACTATCACATAATGGATTGGGCGATATGGTAGTATGACGGGTTACCCCGTAATAATTGTAGAAATTGTGATGCAAGTACACCCAATGTGAGCTAGGGAGTTTCTAGTGGAGTATAATTTGGTCACTTGCATAAAGTTTCGAATTACAGAAATACGCTTGTGGATTGCAAAGAATTTTTGCTGATTTTTGCAGGGAACAAAACAAACTAACATTTAGTAGCAAGGTTAACGATTCAATTCAGATGTCCAAAAAGAAAAAATTCGCACGCGAGTCCTTCGTCTCCATGACTCAAATTGTGCTTCCCAATGATACTAACACATTAAACAACCTAATGGGAGGCAGACTCATGCATTGGATGGACGTTGTCTCGGCAATTGCAGGACAAAAGCATTGCAATAGTATCGTTGTTACTGCATCGGTTGATAATATTTCGTTCCGCTCCCCCATTCAACTCGGAAATGTAGTAACGCTAAAAGCACAAGCCACGAGGGCATTTAACTCTTCATTGGAAATAAGAATAGACGTTGATGCGGAAAATATTCCGGAAGGGAAGAAAATAACGAGCAACTCCGCCTACTTTACCTTCGTAGCTGTGGACAAAGAAGGAAATCCTGTTGAAGTACCTGAAGTCATTCCAGAAACAGACGAGGAGAAAGAATATTACAACGGAGCCTTACGCAGAAGGCAACTTAGGTTGATTTTATCAGGCCGAATGAAACCTCATGAAGCAAATGAGCTTAAATCTATTTTTGATATAAAGGGCTGATGACTAACCCGTTTTTTGAAAGTACATACCCGGAAGAACTATATGTGCTTTCTCCCAAGACTTTTGTTGTAATTTCTACCCCGTGGGAAAACGCAACAGAGGCAGAACGACAACAACTCGTGAAAATACTTGCAGCCATCAAACTAAACCTGGAGTCGGTAAGGATAATTGTGCAATCTGAACTTAACTTGAGCACCTGGATTGAAAAACCAAAAAAGGTTATCTGTTTCAGTCCTGCATCCAGCACTTTTAAAAAATATGAAGTGATTGAAGCTGACGGCACCGCGCTGGTACTATCCAATCCATTAGCCGAATTGATCCAGGATGATGCCTCTAAACGAAAGCTTTGGCTTGCTCTAAAACAGCTGTTCTCAGTCTAGAAATATCATTTTTTCCTCAATTTTAATTTAATAGACCTTCTTCTATCTTTGCGGAGCTTTTTTAAGCCTTATCCCGCTTTTACGGGATTTTTTGAATCATAAACCTATTGAACCTGTATGCAAAATTTACTGTATGTTCTTCCTCTGTTTGGAGTTCTGGGATTGTTATATGTCGCATGGAAAAGTGCCTGGATATCCAGGCAGGATTCGGGCAACGACAAAATGAAAAGGATTGCGAGCTACATTGCCGAGGGGGCCATGGCTTTTCTTAAAGCTGAATATAAAGTTTTAGCTGTATTCATTGTTTGCGTAGCTGTTTTGCTGGCCTTCACGGCCGACAGCGATCTCTCCCACCCAATTGTCGGGGTGTCTTTTACCCTAGGTGCATTGAGCTCCATTCTTGCTGGATTTATCGGAATGAAGGTGGCAACCAAGGCCAACGTGCGTACCGCAGCTGCTGCAAGAACAAGCTTGCCAAAGGCTCTGAATATTGCATTTTCCGGTGGCTCTGTAATGGGAATGGGCGTGGTTGGAATAGGGGTACTTGGGTTATCTGTACTTTTCATTATTTACAAGAATATTTTTGGCATCGATACGCTGGACAACTTGAATAAAGTAATTACGGTCCTTACAGGGTATTCTTTTGGCGCTTCCTCCATTGCACTTTTTGCTCGGGTAGGTGGTGGCATTTACACGAAAGCTGCCGATGTAGGCGCAGACCTCGTTGGTAAAGTAGAAGCAGGAATTCCTGAAGACCATCCGTTGAACCCTGCTACGATTGCTGACAATGTGGGCGACAATGTAGGCGATGTAGCTGGAATGGGTGCGGATCTTTTTGAGAGTTATGTGGGCTCAATTATTGGAACTATGGTTCTTGGCGTTGGTATTCTTACTGTGGAACAAGACCCTGAATTCAACGGACTTTCCGCTGTACTGCTTCCATTAGTACTTTCAGGGGCCGGAATCGTTTTTTCAATCATAGGAACATTTTTGGTGAGAGGAAAAGATGGAGGAAATCCACAAGTCGCACTTAATATTGGTAGTGTAGGAGCGGCTATTTTAATGGTTATCGCGTCTTATTTTATCATCGACTGGATGTTGCCTTCAAGCTGGGTATTTCATGATGTACTTTACAATGTTGATAGAACTATAACTTCACTGGGAGTATTTCTTTCTACCATTATTGGGCTTGTCGCAGGTGTATTAATTGGATTTATTACTGAATATTATACGGGAGGCGGCAAAAGACCAGTATTGTCCATCATTAAACAATCACACACGGGTGCCGCCACTAATATCATTGCTGGTTTAGGTGTTGGCATGATGTCCACTGCACTACCAATGTTGATAATTGCAGCTTCCATCATTGGTTCATTCTATTATGCTGGACTTTATGGAATTGGAATAGCAGCAGTGGGGATGCTCTCTACTTTGGGAATTCAATTGGCAGTGGATGCGTATGGCCCTATTGCTGATAATTCGGGTGGTATTGCGGAAATGTCTGGCCTTCCAAAAGAAGTAAGAAAAATTACTGATAAACTTGACTCAGTGGGGAACACCACAGCCGCCATTGGAAAAGGTTTTGCTATTGCATCAGCGGCCCTCACCGCCCTTGCACTTTTTGGCGCCTTCATGATGGCTACCCATTTGAAAAGCATTGATATTTCTAAAGCGGATGTTATTGCCGGTCTGTTCATCGGAGCCATGCTCCCATTTGTGTTTTCCGCTATGGCTATGCAGGCTGTTGGCAAAGCTGCTATGCAAATGATTCAGGAAGTGAGAAGACAATTCGCTACCATTCCTAAACTCACTGCGGCACTGGCCGTAATGAAAAAGAATCAGGAAAAAGAAATGACAGAGTGGAGCTCAGAGGACAGGAAAATATTTGACGATGCTGAAGGGAGTGCAGAGTATGGAAAATGTGTTGAAATCTCTACGAAAGCAGCTATCCGTGAGATGATCCTTCCGGGAACTATGGCTGTTGCAGTTCCAATTATCATGGGTTTTCTAATGGGGGCCGAAGCACTTGGTGGAATGCTTGCTGGAGTAACTGCTACAGGGGTACTTATGGCCATTTTCCAGGCAAATGCAGGTGGTGCCTGGGACAATGCTAAGAAAGCATTTGAGGAGGGAGTCGAAATCGATGGAAAGATGTACTACAAAGGCTCCGACCCTCACAAAGCCGCTGTCGTAGGTGATACAGTAGGAGACCCATTTAAAGATACATCTGGGCCGTCAATTAATATTCTTATCAAATTAATGTCTATTGTAGCCTTGGTCATTGCTCCTCTATTGGTATCAAAAGATGCAGCACAAACAAAGAAAGAAGCTCAAAATACTAAAGTTGAAGTTGTTAGTTCGATTACTCCTGATCACAAATAGTAAAAAGTAGTTATTGACTTATACGGATTCAAAGAGCCACACAATTGTATGGCTCTTTTTTTTGTTATTTTAGAAGCATTAATATCATGAAATCACACGTTGCAATAATCATACTTCTTTCAATTTTCAATTCAACCCTTGCCCAAAGCGTAATAGGCAAATGGAAGACGATAGACGACAATACCGGGGAACCGCGATCCCTTGTCGATATCTACGAACGTGAAGGAAAGATCTATGGCAAAATTACCAAGCTATTTCCTAAAATTGGGGAAGACCCAGACCCGGTATGTGATGACTGTGATCCGGAAGATTCCCGGTATTTGAAAAAAATAATCGGTATGGAGATTATTGAAAGTCTCACTAGAGATGATGAGGAATATGGTGGCGGGTACATTCTTGATCCCGAAAATGGTAAGGTCTTTCGATGTAAAATATGGGTGGAAGGTAATCTGTTAAAAGTGAGAGGATACCTCGGACCTTTTTACCGCACGCAGAGTTGGCTAAAGACGGATTAGCTTACTCTTACCGGAAAATAACGTACTTTATCCCCGAAAAGATTACAAACTATTAATCCAAGGTTACCAAAAGTGGCATACAGAGTATTTAAGTTGAAGTCAGAAATGAGCGAAACCGAGATCTTTGAAAGGATCAAAGGAGGAGATGAAAAGGCCTTGGAGCTCATTTACAAGAAGTATTACCGGATGATGACAAAATTGGTGATTACCAACAGTGGAACGGAAGACGAAGCGAGGGATGTATATCAGGATGCTTTGGTGGTCTTCTGGCAAAAGTCACGATCTGGAAACTTGGTAATGACCTCAAAAATGAGCACTTATATCTATAGTATTTGCCAAAATCTATGGAGAAAAGAACTCGATAGGAAGAAACGGTTGTCAAGTGAAGAGAAGGACTCGTCTGTATCAATGGACTTTGACAAGCCCGAACGCGAAAAGATAATTGCCAAGTGTCTTGAACAACTAGGTGAAACTTGTCGCAAAGTATTGATGTATTATTACTTCGATGAAATGTCAATGCAGGATATCGCTGATAAACTTGGATTTGCTAACACAGATACTGCCAAGACAAAAAAATATAAGTGCAAACAAAAATTAGATGAGCTTGTAAAAGCACAATACTCAGAACAAGATTTTCTTGATTAGCAATTATGAGCAAATTTGAATTAATTGAAAAATATTTAACGAACCAACTCACAGAAAGCGAGAGGATGGCATTTGAAGAGCAGATTACTTCTGATCCCTCTTTGAAAGCGGATTTAGAACTTCAAAAGAACATTATTCAGGGAATTAAGAAAGCAAGGGCGGTTGAATTGAAAGCGATGCTGAATAATGTCCCCGTAGCTGTCCCAACGTCATTTGCCGTCACTGGAATGAAAATGGCTGCTGGAGTTATTGGGGCCGGTATCTTGATTACTTCACTTTACTACTATTACAGACCTGAATCCTTGAAAGAGGTGCCAAATCTTTCTACTTCATTTCAGGATTCTCTACAAGGCGCAGACTCTATTAAAGGTCTTGAAAAACGGATTCCAATAATAGTAGAACCTGCGGAAGAAAATAATCAGCCTATAAATAAACTCAAAGTAGACAAAGAAAAAGATACAAGGAAGAATGAAATTGTAACACCCTCAACTGTCAACCAACCAAAACTAGATGTGGTTGATCCTACTCTCGAATTGTCTTCGGAAAACAGTCAGGATACGAATTTGCTAGCCAACACTTCCAATTCTGGTGTAGCTTCATCAAATATTCAGGTGGAGACCGACTCTTCAAATAAAAAGTATAATTTCCATTATCAATTTAGCAATGGCAAGTTGCAGTTATTTGGTCCTTTTGATAATAGTTTGTATGAAATACTGGAAATCAACGGAGGAACGCATTCATTATTCCTTTTCTACCGAGAGAATTATTACCTACTAGATGAAAAACAAGATCAAATAACTAAACTGCCCCTCATAAAGGATAGTGCTCTTCTTAATAAACTAAAGGAATATAGAAATAAGTAGTTTTAATGATACTCCATTAATAAAGTAAAAAGCCCTTCCCACCGGAAGGGTTTCTTATTTTGATGTGTAGCCAATTTAACTAACAAATTATCATTAATGCACTAATTCGCCAGAAACCTGATGAAGACTCATTATATTTGTGTTCACTCATGAGTATTGCGCAGCCAAAATTTAAGGTCAGGAAAACCAAATTGGGAAGCTACCCTTACATTAGCGTGGTACTGAGTATTACCCTGGCTCTATTTGTAATTGGGGTTTTCGGGTTGCTCATTATCTACTCTAAGGAATTGGAGCGTGTTATACTTGAAAACGTAAAAATCCAGGTCTACCTCAAAAGCCATATTACAGAAGAACAGCGAAAGGAAATAGAAAAAAGTTTATCGACCCGATATTTCCTCCCCAAAAATCTACCACCTGGAAAAGCAGACAAACGTGGAAAGTCCATTCAATTTATATCTAAGGAAGAAGCAGCAAAACAATTTATTAAAGAAACCGGTGAAGACTTTCAGAAATTTCTCGGAGAAAATCCGTTACGTGATGCCTTCTTGGTTAGTATAAACCCGATTTATCATGACAAACGTAGTATGGCTAAGATTAAAAGCGAAGTTGAAAAGATACCTGGCATTTTTCAGGTTTATTATGTAGAGAATATCATCGACTCGATTAATGAAAATGTAACTAAAATTGGTGTACTCTTGGTAGGGCTCTCAATATTACTTTTGATTACAGTGGTTCTTTTAATTTACAACACATTAAGGCTAGCTCTTTTCTCTCAACGTTTTCTTATTCGGAGCATGCAATTGGTTGGTGCAAAAAGGTGGTTTATTCAAAGGCCATTTTTAATGAGAGCATCCGTTCACGGCTTTTTAGCAGGTTTATTAGCTTCGGGAATGTTAATCGCTGTACTATCTTATGCCAACAAACGAATTGAAGACTTGAGTCTTATTCAAAACACTCATCGTATCGGGTTGCTGCTTGGGGTGTTAAGCTTGTTGGGTGTCGTTGTTGCTTTTGCCAGTACCTTTAGAGCAGTCAGAAAATATTTAAGGTTATCATTAGACGAATTATATTAACATGAGCAAACTACCATTCAGAAAGAGAAACTACCAACTGATGATCACTGGTTTTGTGGTTATGATAGTGGGATTCACAATCATGTCACTGGATAAAGAACCACATGGGTTTGGCTTTATGGGAATCACCCTTAGTCCAATCGTAGTCGTTGCTGGTTTTATCATAGAGATAGTAGCAATTCTTCATACGCCTAAAATCCAGGATTAACTTCCAATTCCATTAAGATCACAGGGATGAATGATACATCCCATTCGATATTGTACCAGGACGATTATCACAGAAATAGTTCATTCTCATGTCAATTATTCAAGCCATTCTATTAGCCATTGTTGAGGGTCTCACTGAGTTTCTACCAGTATCGTCAACAGGACACCTGATTATCGTATCGTCCTTAATGGGGATAGCCTCAGACCCCTTTACAAAAACGTTCACAGTTGCAGTTCAGTTGGGTGCGATTCTTTCTGTTATCGTATTATACTGGAATCGCTTCTTCCAATCCTTGAAATTCTACTACAAACTTGCCTTGGCCTTTATACCTGCTGGTCTATTTGGCTTTATATTAAATGATCGTATCGATAATCTATTAGAGCGTGTGGACATAGTGGCCTATACCTTAATTATTGGAGGTGTTATTTTTTTATTTATTGATCGTCTTTTTAAAGACACAGAAGAAAATGGAAACTTGGAAGTCTCCTACCCGATTGCATTGAAGATTGGTTTGTTTCAAACGATCGCATTGATTCCCGGGGTGTCCCGATCAGCTGCTACTATCATTGGAGGTTTGACACAAAAACTTAATAAGAAGGCTGCTGCAGAATTTTCATTCTTCCTGGCTGTCCCGACTATGTTTGCCGCAACGGCCTATAAATTATTAAGATTCTATAAGGAAGGAAATAATTTTGGAGCACAACAACTTACACTATTAGCAATAGGCAATGTTGTTGCATTCGTTATCGCAATTTTCGCTATCAAATCGTTCATTGGTTTTCTAACCCGTCACGGCTTTAAAGTGTTTGGGTATTACCGAATAGCATTGGGCATACTTATTCTTATTCTTTATTTCGCAGGCATTCAGCTATCCATTGTTTAAAATGGAAGTGATTGCAGATCGTGTCCTCCTCATTAAAAAGCCATTGCACTGGACATCATTCGATGTTGTTAATAAACTGCGTTATAAACTTGGTATAAAGAAAATTGGTCATGCCGGAACACTGGATCCATTGGCCAGTGGATTGTTAATAATCTGCACAGGAAAAATGACAAAGCAGATCGAACAATACCAGGGAATGGAAAAAGAATATATCGGAAAATTTATCTTAGGTCAGACTACTCCCTCCTTCGACTTAGAAACCCTGACAACTCCAGTGGTTGATTTCCATCACCTTTCAGAACCAGATTTACGGAGGGCTACCGTTGCACTTACTGGAAATATCCAACAAGTCCCTCCACTTCACTCGGCTATAAAAATTGATGGCAAAAGAGCCTATTCTTTGGCCAGAGAAGGAAAAGATGCCACATTAAAGCCACGTGAAGTATTTGTTGAAGAATTTACAATCACCAAAATTGTACTCCCGGAAGTGAGCTTTAAGGTTGTCTGCTCAAAAGGTACTTACATTAGAAGTCTTGCACGCGATTTTGGACAAATCCTTGGTGTCGGTGCATATCTTTCAGAACTTTGCAGAACACGCATTGGCGTTTTTCGATTGGAAGATGCGCTGACAATTGAAGAAGTAGAAAAATAGAAGATTAAGATCAGACACCAGCATCCCATATGAAGATTTACCATAGCCTTGACGATTTCGCAAGACTTGATTTTGCCATTGTTACCAGCGGTACATTTGATGGTGTGCATCTTGGGCATCAAAAAATCCTGAGTAGACTCAAGGAAATTGCCGGAAAAAATAAAGGAGAATCTGTAGTCATTACTTTCTGGCCGCACCCCCGTTTCGTCCTGCACCCTGATGACACCTCACTAAAACTATTGAACACCTTTGAAGAAAAAGCCGCACTGCTTAAAATGCAAGGCATTCAGCACCTCCTGAGAATTCAGTTTACGAAAGAGTTCTCTCAACTTTCGTCAGAAGAGTTTATCACAAAAATTCTGGTGGATAAAATTGGAACAAAAAAACTAGTGATCGGTTATGATCACCGATTTGGAAAAAACAGGGAAGGGAGCTTTGAACAATTAAAATTGAATGGACCGGCCTATGGTTTTAATGTGGAGGAAATACCACAGCAAGACATTGACCATATCGCTGTAAGTTCATCTAAGATACGGCATGCCCTTGCCCAAGGTGACCTTGAGACAGCTAACCATTTACTTGGACGGTCCTATTCTATTAGTGGAAGAATTGTGAGAGGTGATAAGCTGGGCCGGTTAATGGGGTTTCCTACCGCCAATATCGAAATAGATTTCAATTATAAACTTATACCCAAAGATGCCATCTACGCTGTTGAAGTTATCTATGAATATCAGAAATTTGGAGGCATGCTTTATATTGGAAACCGACCAACTGTCAATGGAACTAAACGAAATATTGAAGTTAACATTTTTAATTTTCATAAAGACATTTATGGTGAAGATTTGACCATCCACTTTATAAAACTTATTCGCAATGACATGAAGTTTCAGGATTTGGAAACGTTGAAACATCAATTGAGCGAGGACAAAAAATCAGCACTTAACGTCCTCAGTACTACCTAAAGATGAGTTCTCCTAAACTTCTTTGGACACCATCAAATTCCTTGATCCATGGTTCAAATCTGTTTCAATGGATCAACTGGCTGAAAGAAACCAAGGGTTTAGATTTCAAAGATTATACTGAATTGTGGGAATGGTCAACGACTCATATAGAAGATTTCTGGGAAACGATAGTTGAATATTTTGACATCTTATCAGAAGGCTCATATACAAAAGCAATGAGCGGGTCCATGCCATGGGCCACATGGTTTGAAGGGCTCCAACTCAACTATTCGGAACATGTTTTCCGAAATTATTCAGATAAAACTCCAGCTATCATATTCCGTTCAGAAAATAGATTCCCAACTGAAATGAGTTGGCATGAACTAAAGCAACAAGTATCGAGCTTCCAAAAATTTCTGGTAGAAGTTGGTGTCAGTTCGGGCGATCGTGTGGTTGCCTTTGTCCCATGCCTCCCGGAATCAACCATAGCATTTCTGGCGTCCAATTCGATTGGTGCCATCTGGTCTAGTTGTTCTCCTGACTTTGGCGTGCAGTCCGTAATTGACCGATTTGCTCAGATCAATCCTAAAGTGTTAGTCGCAGTAGATGGGTATCATTATGATGGAAAATACTTTGACAAAAAGGAAGTACTACAAGAGATTATAAAAGCTTTGCCAGGCATAGAGAAAGTAGTTTTAATAAAAACCGGAATTGCACAACACCCCTTCCAATATACAACCTGGGAAGAAACCGTAAGCAAAAAAACGAACGAATTGACGTTTCACAAGGTCCCGTTTAACCATCCCATTTGGGTCCTTTACTCATCTGGTACTACGGGTCTTCCAAAGGCAATTGTGCACTCACATGGTGGAGTATTGGTGGAACAGTTGAAGTACCTCACTTTTCATAATGATGTAAAGCCAGATGAACGATACTTCTGGTACACTACAACAGGATGGATGATGTGGAACTATCTTCAGGGATCATTGCTATGTGGTGCCACTCTTGTTTTATATGATGGAAGTCCAACTCATCCAAACTTAAACTCAATTTGGAAATTTATTCAGGATACCAACATCCATCATTTTGGGACTAGCGCTGGTTTTTTACTTGCCTGTAAGAAAGCTGGAATAAATCCTGGTAAGGATTTCAATCTATCATCCCTTCGTTCCATAAGTTCAACAGGTAGCACGCTCCCACCGGAAGGTTTTGATTGGGTCTATAGTCATGTTAAAAAAGACATTTGGCTTGTCTCTATGAGTGGTGGTACCGATGTGTGTAGCGCCTTCGTAGGAGGAAATCCAATGTGGCCGGTTTATTCAGGGGAAATACAATGCAGAGCTTTAGGATGTCGCCTGGAGTCCTACAATGAAGAAGGAGTGCCAGTTCTGGAAGAAGTAGGGGAAATGGTGATCACCCAACCCATGCCATCGATGCCCATTTATTTTTGGAATGATTACGAATACACGAGATATCTCGAGAGTTATTTTGAAATGTTTCCTGGAATTTGGAGACATGGTGACTGGACTAAGATTACATCCCGGCAAGGGGTTGTAATCTATGGCAGATCGGACGCCACCTTAAATCGGGGCGGTGTACGCATCGGAACAAGTGAAATATACAGGGCTGTCGATAAAATCCCAGAGGTTAAAGACAGTTTGATCATTTGTATTGAAAAAGAAAAAGGAGAATTTTATATGCCTCTTTTTGTTGTCATGAACAATGACCAACTTTTGACTGAAAGTATTCAAAGAAAAATTATCAACGCGATTCGGTCTGATTACAGCCCAAGGCACGTGCCAGATGAGATCATTAGTGTACCGGATATACCCTACACTATGAGTGGAAAAAAAACGGAGACGCCCGTTAAGAAAGTGCTCATGGGTAAAGACCCAACAGAAGTAATAAGCACAGGAGCATTGCGTAATCCTGATTCGATGGACTTTTTTCAAAACCTATACGAGACACATTTGAAGAGATCATGAAATGTCTCAAATTTTGAATAATTTTACCAGATGCCAACTGTGATTAAAACGACATTTGAGCAAGAGCAAGCTGATAAGGACGAGGCTTTTCTCAAACTTACTCCTATGCAGAGTTTGGAACGAGCTTATCAGGTTCGGTTAAAGATGCGCAAAGAAGGTGTGAATTATTCTTATCGAGGGCAGAAAGTTAAAGTGATCAGGGATTCGTGAGTTTGGATAAATATGATGTGGAGGTCTTAAAAAAGATTTTACAAAAAAAGGAGCAACGATTAACTTCTACTCAATGAAAAAATCAACCATTCAATTTTCGATAGACCTAGATTCCAATAACGTTCCGGAAAAAATAATGTGGGATGCTACCGACAAACCGGAACCTGGCTTAACAGAAGCCAAGTCAATTAGTATTTCACTCTGGGACCACGAGCAAAAAAATACCATGCGCATTGACCTTTGGTCTAAAGACATGCCCATTGAAGATATGAAGCGATTTTATATTGACTGTATTGGTGGACTGAGTCAAAGTGTGTTGAGTGCTACGGGCGATGAGCACATGGCTTCAGAGATCAATACACTTTGCGAACGGCTCGTTAAGCATATCAAATCCAACGGTTAACTTTTTTTTCCAACCGTTTTCCTGTTTGATTCTAAAGAAACAATGAAGGCATTCCATTCAAAAAATCAGTGCTTTCAATCGTTTGTTTTTGGGCTTTTTCTTGTAGATTTAACAATCTTTAACTGATTCAGCTATGAAGAAACTATACTTACAAATAGGCTTTTTAGCCACTCTTTTTCTTTCAACTACTACTGCCCAATCTCAAACGAAAATTTCAGGTACAGTTTCTGATGAGAAGGGAGAAGGCCTGGCTGGTGTCAACCTAATTATAAAAGGCAGAGTGATTGGTACCGTTACAGATTTGAATGGAAAATTCAACCTAACAGTCAACGATAATCCCCCAATGACTTTAGTCGCCTCATTTATCGGATACCGTACTCAGGAGATTAAAATCGAAAATGCTAATGTCACTTCTATTTCTTTAAAAATGGAAGAGGAGTCATTACTTGGTCAAGAGGTAGTAATCTCGGCTTCTCGGGTAGAAGAGCGCATTATGGAATCTCCAGTAGCAATCGAAAAGATGGATATTCTTGCCGTACAGAATACACCTGCTGATAACTACTATAAAGGTCTTGCCAATCTTAAGGGAGTTGACGTTACTTCCAGTAGTATTAACTTTCAAATTATCAATACGCGAGGTTTTGGATCAACAGGAAACACCCGCTTTGTCCAACTTACCGATGGCATGGACACGCAGGCCCCTGCTCTTAACTTTCCGATCGGTAACTTAAATGGACCCTCTGAATTAGATGTAGAAAGCCTTGAGTTAATTCCGGGAGCGTCATCGGCTCTTTATGGCCCTAATGCTTTCAATGGTATTCTGTTAGTAAATAGTAAAAGTGCTTTTGACTACCAGGGATTAAGCGCATTTGCAAAAACCGGAATAAACCACGTTGGCAGTGAGGCTGATGATGAAATGTCACCTATGTGGGAAGGTGCAATTCGGTACGCCAAGTCATTTAATAATAAATTCGCTTTCAAAATAAATGGAGCGTATATGAGAGCCAACGATTGGAATGGAACTAGTTCTGTTGACCGTGAAATAGCGCGCACACCTGCAGATGCTAACGGAACACCTTTGTATAACCTGACCGATGGATCACACAATCCCGGGGCTGACAGATTACATTATATGGGTGATGAGGCCGCCATTAATCTCGCTATATTTCCATTAAGCTCAAGCTGGAAAACATTTGCCAGTACCAGCAGTCCATATTACAACAATATATTTCAGCCCGGCCTTTCCGCTCTTGACTATGGCAATGCGGGCGACCTTCCAAGTCAGGTTGTTTCACTTACACCCTATCTTGAAAAACATTTAATTAGTTATGATGCTAAGAATATAAAAGCCAATGTTGGACTTTATTACAGATTGAACGATAAAGTAGAAGCAAGCTACTTGTATAACGCTGGTTTTGGAACCAGTATTTATACAGGCGCCCAGCGTTACTCTTTATTAGATTTTGGCATCCAGCAACATCGTCTGCAGTTACGCGGAGATAATTTCTATGTTAGAGCATATACTACTATTGAAAATTCTGGAGACTCATACATTACAGAATTCCTCGGGAAAAGGGTAAATGACTTAGCTGTAAATGCAGCCAATCCACTTTTCAATGATGTTTCAGGATATTTGGCAACGTATGGAACTGAATATCTGCGCTATCTCTTTGCCCAAGGCCTTCAACCAGGTCAAATTAATAGTTTAACGGATGCAGAGCTGCAAATACTTACAGGGATGGGAAAGACTGCTATTCAGGAAGGTGCCCATAACTTTGCCCGGGATCAAGTAGATAATGGTAATACTAATTTGGCTAATGGTCCAGTAAGAGCTGGAATGCATTTAGACCCAACATCCGATACTTTCAAACAAATAAAGGACAAAGCTTCTGTAGGTACCATTCCCAACGGGCCAAAGTTCAGCGATCATACGCGCATGTATCATGCCGAGGCCCAATATGATTTTAAGAATCAGATTAAATTTATGGAACTTCAAGCTGGTGGTAGCTATCGCCAGTATGACCTTCGTTCAGATGGGACAATCTTTGATGATAAAACAAATCCTGTCACAATAACCGAATTTGGAGCCTATGCTCAATTCGGTAAATGGCTTGGCGAAAGAAAGGTTAAGCTTTCCGGCTCGGGCAGGTACGATAAAAACCTGAACTTTAAAGGCAGGTTCAATCCAAGGATATCAGCCCTTTGGAAAATAAATGAAAACCATAATTTTAGATTGTCATACCAAACTGGTTTCCGAATACCTTCCACACAGGGTCAGCATATTGACCTGAGCATTATCAGTGCACGATTGTTAGGCGGACTTCCACGATATGAAGAGAAATACAACCTGATAAGGGAATCAGCAACGGGCCAAAACTTGTCATTCGAAGGCTTCTCAGTTCAAAATTATTCAACTGCTGTTTTTAACAGTGGTACTACCACTGCGGCCATTTTCGACCCCAACAACGTCAAGGAATTACAAAAATTTGAATGGACTCCCGTTAAACCAGAAGGCGTTCAAAATATTGAAGTAGGATACAAAAGTTTGATCGATAATCGATTGTTGATAGACTTGAATTATTATTACAATATTTACAACGACTTTATTACCCAAGTCAGAGTACGAATTGCAGACCAGTTCACCAATGATGCCTCCATGACAGGTATTCCAGGATATTCCTATAACCCTGACCCAGCTTTAAACGGAACTCCTAACTATGCCACTATTCTAAACGGCACAGCTGTGGGCATCAATACGGCCGGGCAGGTGATTGGAAATACAGCACAGATATACACCAACTTTACCGAACAGGTAACTGGCCAGGGATTTGTTGCTGGTCTCACTTATTCATTCCTCAAAGGGTATACTTTGGGTGGCAATTACAACTATAATGTTCTCATCGTAAAGCCAGATCCCAGTAAATTCTTAACGGAATTCAACACACCCGCACACAAAACGAATATCACATTTGGAAACCGTAAGCTCACAGATAAAATGGGATTCAGCGTCACGTACAGGTGGCAGGCTGAATTTGAATGGCAGTCTTCATTCACAATTCCTGCAAACGGTTATGTTCCTGCCTACAGTACTGCAGATGCCCAAATTAGCTACAAACTATCCGGTATGAAATCAATGTTGAAAATCGGTGGTTCCAATATTCTGAATAAGATGTATAACCAAAGTTTAGGAGGCCCGAACATAGGGGCCATTTATTATGTATCACTTACATTTGACGAACTTATGAGATAATCCAACTCTTCCTTTTACACATGTGATGTAAAGAGCTGGTGACCCCGCCTCTCTTTTTGTTAAAATCAACAAATCCTCTTATGAATTTAAAACTTAATCGAATTGCAGTTTTGTGGCTGTTGTATTTTGCTATCTTTCTTACTAGCTGCCAGGATAATGAGGTTACGCCCGTCAATGAGTCATTGGTCAGCTATGAGAGCATTCTTACACGAACATCCAGCGAATTACAAACCATATTAGGCGCCTCCAACATTAACCTTCCCCTCTCAAGCCTTCAACTAGACGTTGAACTTTATGAAATAACGTATAAAACCACCTATCTAAATAATGAACAAATAACTGCTTCAGGCATCGTGATACTGCCAAAGGGCAGTGGTAATTATCCTATGGTCAGCTTCCAGCATGGTACCATTGCAGCCAATTCCCAAGCCCCCTCCATGTTGCCTTTAAACAGCACCGAACTTATTCTCTACGCTGCCCTTGCCTCCCCAGGCTTTATCACGGCAATACCAGATTTCATTGGCTTTGGAAGTTCATCGAATGTACTTCACCCCTACTACGTTCGGGAACTGACTGCATCTACAGTAGTCGATATGCTGAAAGCCACAAAGGAATTGGCCCGGGAAAAAGGGATTAACTTCGATGGTAAATTATTCCTTGCCGGTTATTCCCAAGGTGGTTATGCCACCATGGCCGCACACCAATCAATTGAAAAAAATGCATTGTCTGGATTTGATCTTGTGGCGTCATTTCCTTCTTCGGGAGGCTATGATGTTAAGGCCATGCAAGAATATTTCTTTGGCCTGGATACTTATGCCGAACCTTTCTTTCTTGGATATGTAGCCATGGCCTATAAAACAACTTTCGCATGGACACAGCCTCTCTCAGATTTTTTTCAAGAGCCCTATGCATCGCGTATGCCCGATCTCTTCGATGGAAATAAGACGGGCCAGGAAATTAATGCCCAACTCACAACCTCAATTAATGAACTCGTATCGTTTGATCTTTTGACTAAGATTGATAGCGACACACGATACAAATATATTGTGGATGCTTTTGAAGAAAATAGCCTTGTTGACTGGATACCTAAAAAGCCACTGCATATGTATCATGGGGATATTGACATAACTGTTCCATACGATAATTCGGTAGTGACGTACAATAAATTAATTTCAAATGGAGCCTCTGAAGCTATCGTAACATTTACTACGGTACCTGGCACACACTATACTGGTGTAATCCCCTATCTGGAGGATTTCATCCCCAAGATGCTAAGCCTTAAATAAATAATTCTCCCTTATCTCTCACTAAAACGAAAAGGCTCTCTGAAAATTCAGAGAGCCTTTTTTAATTGAACTGTTCTTTGTTACTATTGAAGCATACCTCCGATGGCCTGAATTATTCCATTGCTGTGTGGAAGATCTTTTACAAAAATCGGAGCAAACGTAGCTGGCACCGTAGGATTGTTCGACACCGCAACACCGTATGGGTTTGGAGGAGTTGCTGAAGGGGCACCCACAGATACGGTTATTGCCTTACCCGATAAAACGCCAGTTATGCTAAGGAGATCCGTAAATGTAGTCGAGCCAGCAGTTTCTGTAACAACATATTTACCAAAAGCATAATGATTTGTAAGAATAGCACGGGCGGTTCCATCAGCTCCTGTTGTAAACGAATCCACTAATTGCGTTGCCGTAATGCCAGAAGCAGCAGCGACAGCTTCAAATACAGCATTCGGAGGTGCAAAGAACGTAGCACCCGTAAATGTAGTTGAAGTTGGTCTTGCTAAATGTGAGACTATCTTTAACTTTCCAGCCGCGGCATCTTCAACATACCCGGCATCGGCCCTTCCAACTAATCTCGCTAAATAAGTAAAGTCTTTACCTAAAAGAACAGTTCCGGCCATAGTGCCTAAGATCGGGGTTAAACTAGCACCCACTGTAGGAGGAATCATGACAGATTGAACTACGTGTACCACACCATTTGTTGCTTTATTATCTGCATCATTGAGTTTAATTGCCTGATTCGTTGAACCAGTTTTCAATGTTAAGTCAGCATCAGCGTTTACAGTGATTGTCTGCACTGCTGAAGTAGCAGCATCGGTATACAAGGAATTTAGCACCGTACCTGCAGGCATATCAGCCCGAAGATTTTGGCCTGCAACAAAGTGATAAGCCAACACACCATTTATAAGTGCGGGGCTAATTAATGCAATGTTGGAAGGAAACCCAGGCGTAGCCAATAAGTTTATAAAGGCCTCGTTACTTGGAGCAAATAGCGTGTAGTCATCTGTTCCACTCATCAAGCTTACCAAATTCGGATACTGATTAAAGTACTTCACAGATGAGTCCAACGCCACGCTTTTATCAACCGTTGCGGATTGCTTAAAATCGGAAGATGCCATTAAATCCAGAATATTTAAGGTTGGCTCTGGCTCTACAACCGGATCGTCACCGCATCCACTGATAACGAATAAACTCGCTACAATAGCAATGACGCTGGTGTAACGAAAAATTGAAAATAGCTTCTTAGTCATAGTAAAAATTAATTTTAGTGAATATCCAAAATTAACAAAAAAATATTGTCAACATAGTATGCAAGCCGAATAAAAACGGCATTTTTTGACATCTAAATCGTGTGCGACCAGTTAAACGGGTGACTCTTGTTTTTTTTATCACCAACTAATTTGCTCAGAAAAGCTCCTTGGCAATCTTATAAATCGGGTCAGATTTTCCCATGGAATAAAAATGCAATGTAGGAACTCCAAATTTCATCAACTCCTTAGATTGCTTGACGGCCCATTCAATACCTACCAACTTCACAGCCGCATTGTCCTTGCACTTGTCTATTTCGTCCGCCAACTCTTCAGGAAGATCAATGTGAAAGATAGTGGGAAGTACAGTTGTCTGCACTTTTGCAGTAATGGGTTTTATGCCCGGAATGATGGGTACATTGATATCACTTTCCTTACATAGTTTTACAAATTCAAAGTATTTTTTGTTGTTAAAAAACATTTGTGTTACGATATACTGCGCTCCTAACTCTACTTTATGCTTCAGGTATTTAATATCTGCTTTAAGATTAGGCGATGAGAAGTGTTTCTCTGGATAGCCCGCAACTCCAACACAAAAGTTGGTTGGGTTTGGATGTTGTAGTTCTTCATCAATAAATTTTCCGTTGTTCATGGAAACAATTTGGCCTAACAACTCTGAAGCAAATCGATGACCATCAGGTTCAGCTACAAATCGTGCTTCTGTTTTTATGGCGTCTCCTTGAAGTGCCAATACATTATCAATTCCTAAAAACTGTAAGTCAATCAAGGCATTCTCCGTCTCTTCTTTGCTAAAGCCCCCACAAATAATATGCGGCACTGTATCCACTTTGTAGTGGTTCTGAATGGCCGCACAAATCCCAACGGTGCCTGGCCGTTTCCGCGTTGACCTCTTTTCCAAAAGTCCGTTTTCTTTTTTTTTATATACGTATTCTTCACGGTGATAGGTAACATCAATAAAAGGAGGTTTAAATTCCATTAGTGGATCCAGGTTATCAAACAATGAGCGTATATTCTCACCTTTCAAGGGTGGAAGGATTTCAATACTAAAAAGTGTTTTGCCATTGGCATTCTTAAGGTGGTCGGTTACTTTCATTTTAAAGTGTTAAAGTACTTAGGTGTTGAAGTGTTTAAGGGTTGATGTGCTTAAGTAATGATAAGTTATGTCTTGGTTCGAAACACGAATGCATTACTTCTCATTTTCTAGTGTTTAGGTACTTAATAAGGCCAAGACCTAAAGCTTTTACTTCCTCCGTTAAACTTTGCAAAGATTGAACTTGATCTTTTGGAAGGTATCCTAGGTCTAATGCTACATAAAGTATACTTTTTACTTCTGAAGCAGAGGATGTTGAAATTTCCAAAAATCGAACGAACTCCTTTTTACTGAAACGTCCGAAACCCTCAGCAATATTACTCATTGAAGAAAGAGATGCTCTTCTGATTTGACTCTTAACATCATAATCCTTTGAGAAATCTCCTTTGTTAATTGCCTGATAGATTTCCTTCACCAAAAGACGAGCTTTCTGCCAGCATATCAAATCTTCAAACTTATCAACCTTGGCCATATCTTAATGTGTTTAAGTGCTGAAGTGTTTAGGTGCTGACTCCAATACCTCAACACTCTAATACCTCACACTTTAATACCGCTACACTTTAATACCGCTACACTTTAATACCTCAGCACATTAGCACTTCAACACTTTTTAATTATCCATAACTTAAATTAGGGCCCAACCATTTTTCCATTTCAACAAGGGGCATTCCCTTCCGTACAGAATATTCTACTACCTGGTCTTTCTCAATTTTCCCTAGGCCAAAATATTTGGACTCAGGATGGGAGAAATAATAACCACTAACAGAAGAAGCCGGATACATGGCAAAAGATTCTGTCAATTTAATACCCACCTGTTTCTCTGCATCTAAAAGCTCAAAAATAGTCTGCTTCTCTGTATGATCCGGACAAGCCGGATAACCTGGTGCAGGCCGGATTCCAGTATACTCCTCATTAATCATCTGTTCACAATCCAATATTTCTGTTGAAGCGTATCCCCAGTACTCCTTTCGCACTTTAGCGTGCAAACATTCCGTGAATGCCTCTGCCAATCGATCGGCCAGGGCCTTCACCATAATGTCAGAGTAATCATCTTGCAGTACTTTGTACTCAGCCAATATTTTTTCAATCCCCACTCCTGCCGTTACCGCAAACAATCCAATATAATCTTGCTTACCGCTTGACTTGGGCGCAATGAAATCAGCCAGGCAAAAATTAGGTAGGTTTTGAGCTTTCTTATTCTGCTGTCGCAGAAAATGCAGTTTTTTATACTCTTTACCATCCCGATATAGCAGAACATCATCGTGGTCATTACTATTTGCCTGATAAAATGCAAAAACTCCGTTCGCATGCAATCTTTTCTCAGTAATAATCTTATCGAGCATTACCTGTGCGTCATCAAAAAGTTTTTTTGCCTCTACCCCAACAATTGCATCATTAAAAATTCCCGGGTACCTTCCGGCCAGCATCCAGGTCTGAAAGAATGGAGTCCAATCAATATATTCACTGATTTCCGAGAGTGGAAAGTCAAGCAATATCTTCTTGCCAAAAAAAGTAGGATTGTGAGACTCAAATTTAGACCAATCAATCTTCACTTTGTTTTTCCTTGCTTCTGCTAACGTGATGTAATTTTTTTCCAATTGCCTGTTTTGATGGTCTTTCCGCATATTGGCATACTCCAACTTCATTTTCACCTGGAAGGTCGACCGTGACTTAGGATTGATTAATTCACTTGCCACCGGCACTGAACGGGAGGCATCCAGAACATGAACAACAGGTCCGGAGTATGCTGGATCAATCTTAACGGCAGTATGTATGCGCGAGGTGGTTGCCCCTCCTATTAACAGCGGCAAATCCATTTTTTCACGCTCCATCTCCTTGGCGAAATGCACCATTTCATCTAATGAAGGTGTTATTAATCCGCTTAATCCGATCACATCCACCTTCTCGCGCTTAGCCGCTTCTAGAATTTTTCCAGCAGGCACCATTACACCAAGATCGATCACGTCATAGTTATTGCAAGCCAACACCACACCAACAATATTCTTACCAATGTCATGCACATCTCCTTTTACGGTTGCCAGCAAAATCTTAGGAGCCGATTGTCCAGTATTTCCACTTAGCCTTTTCTCTTCTTCCAAAAAGGGTGTGAGATACGCAACCGATTTCTTCATCACCCTGGCACTCTTCACTACCTGGGGCAAAAACATTTTACCAGATCCGAACAGATCACCCACTACGTTCATCCCTGCCATTAAAGGTCCTTCGATCACGTGCAATGGTTTTCCATATTTCAAGCGCGCTTCTTCTGTGTCCGCCTCTACAAAATCAATGATACCCTTTACTAAAGAATGTGTAATTCTCTCTTCAATTGTTCCATTTCTCCATTCATCATCTACTTCCTTTTTTTTTGCAGATCCCTTTACAGTTTCAGCAAATTCAAGAAGTCTTTCAGTGGCATCGTCTCGTCTATTCAGCAACACGTCTTCTACCCGGTCTAATAAGTCTTTTGGGATCTCATCATACACTTCCAGCATGGTTGGATTGACAATACCCATATCCATGCCATTTTGAATCGCATGATATAAAAAAACCGAATGCATCGCCTCCCTTACTTTCTGGTTTCCGCGAAAGCTAAATGAGACATTGCTTACGCCACCACTAACATGGGCACCTGGAAGGTTTTCACGAATCCATTTGGTTGCTTTGAAAAAATCTAATGCATAGTTTCTATGCTCATCAATTCCCGTAGCTACTGGAAAAATGTTGGGATCGAAAATAATGTCTTGCGGGGCAAAATGAACTTCGTTAACAAGTATGTCATAAGCTCGCTTACAAATATCAATTCTTCTCTGATAGGTATCGGCCTGTCCATCTTCATCAAATGCCATTACCACAGTGGCAGCACCATAGCGCTTCACCAGTTTAGCCTGACGTTTGAACTCTTCCACCCCACCCTTCATACTGATGGAGTTCACAATTCCCTTCCCCTGAATACATTTTAATCCTTCCTCGATCACTTCCCATTTTGATGAATCGATCATTACCGGAATGCGCGAAATCTCCGGCTCTGATGCCATGAGATTGAGGTATTTTACCATGGCTGCTTTGGAATCAAGCATGCCTTCATCCATGTTCACATCAATAACCTGAGCCCCACCTCTTACTTGATCAAGCGCAACTTCCAAGGCTTCATCGAATTTGTCTTCCTTGATAAGTTTCAAAAATTTTGCTGAACCTGTAACATTTGTTCGTTCACCAATATTGACAAAGTTGGATTCCTTGGTAATGATTACTGACTCCAGGCCACTTAATCGTAAGAAATTAGGCATGAACAGACACCTCCCTTGGCTTAAATTTATTTGCCACTTCAGCTATTTTTTTGATATGATCAGGAGTAGTTCCACAGCAACCACCTACGATATTGACTAACCCTTCCTTTAAAAATTCTTCTACTTGTGCCGCCATTTCGTCAGGACTCTCATCGTAATGACCGAATTCATTCGGTAATCCTGCATTTGGATAAGCACTGGTAAAGAAAGGAGCCTGTTCATTAAGTATTTGCAAATAGGGGCGCAACTGTTTGGCCCCAAGAGCACAATTTAAGCCAATACTCAGTAGTGGCACGTGCGATACCGATATCAAAAAAGCATCGGTTGTTTGACCCGATAGTGTTCTCCCACTTGCATCGGTAATCGTACCGGACACCATGATAGGAAGCTCCTTTCCTAGCTCCTCAAATAATTCCTGAATAGCAAAGAGACAGGCCTTGGCATTTAATGTATCAAAAATAGTTTCAACTAATAGGAGATCAGAACCTCCATCCATGAGACCCTTCGCCTGTTCTTTATAGGCAGTCTTTAACGCATCAAACGTAATAGCCCGATACCCTGGATTATTTACATCTGGTGATAAAGATAAGGTGCGGTTCGTGGGGCCTAAAGCACCCGCCACAAACCGCGGTTTTGATGGGTCCTTCCTGGTAAACTCACCGGCAACCTCTTTGGCAATCGTGGCAGATTGAAAATTAAGTTCATAGGCAATGCTTTCGAGATGGTAATCTGCCTGGGCAATCGCAGTACTACTGAACGTATTTGTTTCAATAATATCAGCTCCAGCTTGAAAATATTGCCGGTGAATCTCCTTAATAATATCCGGACGTGTAATAGACAATAAATCGTTATTGCCTTTTACCAAGTAAGGATGATCTTTAAACCTCACTCCTCTAAAATCTGCCTCCTCCAACGGGTGTCTTTGGATCATAGTACCCATGGCACCATCCAGAACAAGTATTCTTTCCTTTAAAATGTCTTGTATCTTCACTCTTGCTGAATTTATATTTTGTGTTATTCAGAAAGAGCCGCATAAGATTGGCCGCTTATCTTTTCCACCGAACAAATTAGTGGGGGGAGTTAGCACAACATACCTTCTATATGGCACAAGTTGCTAAGACGTCATCGGGCCCTATCCCTCAGTCTTTCTGAATAAGCAATGCAAAGAAACTCAATATGTTGCTAATAATGAAGTTTCAATCTGCTTATTTTGTATTCGTTAATACTAAATTACGTATACGAATTTTGAAACTTGCTGCAATCGACATCGGTTCTAATGCCATTCGTCTTCAAATCTCCACCGTCTTAGACCACGGCCCTACTATAATCTTTAAGAAACTTGAATATGTACGCTTCCCCCTTCGTTTGGGTCACGATGTATTTTCTACAAATAGAATCGGTAAGGCCAGCATGGATAAGTTCAAGAAGCTCATGAAGACATATAAACTGTTATTGGAACTATATGAAGTTGATGATTATATGTTTTGTGCCACCTCGGCCATGCGCGAGGCGGAAAATGGAGAGCAATTGGTAAATGAGGTTTTAGATGAATTGGGAATAACAATCCACGTGATTGATGGACATCGCGAAGCCGATCTGATTAATCGAGCTATTAGTTCCTACCTGACCGACAAAACTTACTTACACATTGATGTAGGTGGTGGCAGTACTGAACTGAACTTGTATACACAAGGGGCAAAAATAAAAACCAGATCCTTTAAAGTCGGTTCGGTGCGTGTGCTGGAGCACCATGATTCTCCCATTATGTGGGAAGACATGGAACACTGGGTAAAGGAAAATGTAAAGAAGAAATATGGCAAAGTTACCGCGGTTGGAACAGGGGGTAATATCAGCAAGATTTTTGAACTGGCTAAATTAAAGCCAGGAAAATCAATGACCTTAAAGCGCGTAAAAGAAATGAAAAATCTTATCGAAAATCTTAGCATGGAGCAGCGCATCTATGACTTGCAAATGAATCCTGATCGTGCGGATGTGATTATTCCAGCAAGTGATGTCTACATCAAGGTGATGGAATGGGCTAGATCTCAATCGATCATTGTCCCTGAAGTCGGGTTAAAAGACGGGATGTTACTTTTTTTACTTGATAAATACAGGAGCCAAAAGAAGATTGAGTTTACATGATCGGCATGTGCTCAGAACAATTTTACATCCTGGACAATTTCTGGCGTAACGTAGTAAAATTCTTTATGTAAATTAAAAATAGGCTCTCCATTCTGTTCTCTTATTGTATATCTGCCATCTTCCTTCATAGTATACGAGTTGACATTATCCCAAAGATTGTATCGTAAAATATTCATGGCTTGTTTCTTTAAAGATTCTTGCTCTAATAGAAACAGTGATTCGATCCTACGGTCAAAACTTCTCACCATGGCATCCGCACTGCCAATATACACTTTGGGTGCCCCTTCATTGTGAAAATAGTAAATCCGGGAATGCTCCAGATAGTCCCCTACAATAGAGATCACTTCAATATTTTCGCTCAACCCTTTCCTGCCCGGCCGCACACAACACATTCCCCTTACAATCAGTTTAACGGACACTCCAGCTTGTGATGCTTCGTACAAAGATTCGATCAGCTCTTTATCCTGAATCGAATTTAGTTTTATTATGATTCCAGCCGTTATTCCACTTCTTGCATTCTCAGTTTCTCGCTTGACCAGATTACAAAGTTGGATGCGCATATCACGTGGTGATGTAATTAGATTTCGGTAAGCTGTAGGCTGGGAATGACCGGTGATTACATTGAAAAATTCAGACACATCGCTTCCGTACGTATCATTGGATGTCAATAATCCAATATCGGTATAAAGCCGTGAGGTAACTTCGTTATAATTTCCAGTGGCCAGGTGAACATATCGGTAAACCCGCTCGGGCTCCTGGCGGACAATCAATAGCAACTTGGTATGCGTCTTCAAACTACTTACGCCATAAATAACAAAACACCCTGCCTTCTGAAGACGCTGGGCTTCACGCAAATTATTCTCTTCATCAAAACGAGCCTTCACCTCAAATAAAACAGAAACATGTTTACCATTTTCTGCTGCCTTCAGCAACGCTGCTGTAATGCGCGATTCTTTCGCTACCCGGTAAATGGTAATCTTGATACTAAGCACTTTGGGGTCATCGGCCGCCTTCTCCATCAGTTCCACTACCGGATCAATGGAGTCATAGGGATGATGTAATAGCACATCCCTCTCTTTCAAAACATCGAAGAGATCGCGTGTGCCATACTCTGGAAACGATACAGGTCTACGGGGAGGATGTAAAGGTGCTCGCTTATTTTTAAATTCTTTATGGTTAATAATCTGTACTAGACCATTAAAATCAATCATCCCCTCACCAGGTATGGAAATAATATTATCATCATCAAGGTCCCATTGAATTTTAAGGAGGCGCAATAACCACGGATCAGGATTCTGCTGAATATCTAGACGCACCACCCTTCCAGTTCTCCGAGTCTGTAATTTCCGCTTAAGCTCTTCCAGAAAATTCGACTCAATGTCCTCACTCTCTTCCAGGGTAAAGTCCCCATTTCGATTGATTCGAAAAAGGTTAATGGTGAGTATCTCCACATTCCGAAAAAGATGGTGAATATTATGGCTAATAATCTCCTCAATGGGAATAAAAAGAACAAGTCCATCGGGTTGCGTAATTTCAAAGAACCTTGGAATGTTGCTGGGCACTTGTATAAACGATGCTTTTTGCTGATTTGGGTTTTCACCAGGAGCTTTTGTAACCACTCCAAATAACAGCCTGTTATTCTTTAGTGTCGGAAATGTATGATACCCATCAAATACCATAGGAGTAAGCATGGGATATACCGTACGGGTAAAATATTGATCTACCGTGCTGGTATATTCTACAGAAAGGGAAAAATAATCAACGATCTTAAAATTATTCTTTTCAAAAAGCGGTTTAAGTTTTTTGATAAAATAATCATTTTGGTTGTATACAAATTTTTTTATTTCAGTCAGCAACAATTTGCGAAAAGGCGATTCGCGAAGGCCACTGTAATCATAACGCTCTTTGCCATAGTCAAGGTAATTATATAGACTACCTAATCGAATGGTGCAAAACTCATCAAGGTTTGAAGAGGTAATCGAAAAAAACTTCAATCGATCAAAAATACTGCGGTCAATATGTTTGGCCTGATCTAATACCCGGTAATTGAATTGCAGCCAGCTTAAATCACGGCTTATGAAATTACTGTCAAATATTTGTTGATTTATTTTACTATCTATAGCAGAAATCTCCACTGTTGTATTCACAGTTCAATATTTTAAGTAAACGCGTAATAACTAGTTCGTAGCGTGGTATTTTTAGGGGATGTTAAACATCGATCTTCGCATATTTGGCATTTTTTTCGATGAACTCTCTCCTCGGTGCAACTTCATCACCCATAAGCATCGAAAATAAGTGGTCCGCTTCAGCTGCCGATTCAATGTTGACCTGCTTCAATGTTCGTCTGGAAGGATCCATTGTGGTACTCCAAAGTTGCTCTGGGTTCATCTCACCTAAACCCTTATAACGTTGGACTCCAACGCTGTCTTCTTTACCATCCTTGCTCATTTCTTTTGTAAGAGTCTCCCTTTGCTCTTCATTCCAGCAATACCGCTCGTCTTTCCCCTTCTTCAATAAATATAAAGGAGGCAGCGCTATGTAAATAAATCCTTGTTCAATCAATTCCCTCATATAGCGGAAGAAGAAAGTAAGAATTAAGGTACGTATATGACTGCCATCAATATCTGCATCCGTCATTATTATAACTTTATGATACCGAAGCTTAGTGGTATTCAATGCCTTTTGATCTTCTTCAGTACCAAAACTCACACCCAATGCAGTGATCATATTCTTGATCTCCTCATTTTCATAAATCTTGTGTTCCTGTGCTTTCTCCACGTTTAAAATCTTTCCGCGCAAAGGAAGAATTGCCTGAAAATGTCGTTCTCGACCTTGTTTGGCTGAGCCCCCAGCAGAATCCCCTTCAACTAAATAGAGCTCGCAAATAGCCGGATCGGAACTGGCACAATCAGCAAGTTTTCCAGGCAGCCCTGTTCCGGAAAGCACATTTTTTCGCTGTACCATCTCACGCGCCTTGCGGGCAGCAATACGGGCTTGAGCTGCAAGGATCACCTTACTCACAATAAGTTTTGCTTCACGCGGGTTCTCCTCTAAATAATTCTGAAGCATCTCTCCGACCGCTTGGTCTACAACGCCCATGGCTTCTGAGTTCCCAAGCTTTGTCTTCGTTTGACCTTCAAACTGTGGTTCGGCCACTTTTATGGATATCACAGCCGTTAAGCCTTCACGGAAGTCATCACCGCTTATTTCAACTTTTGCTTTTTCAAGGAGGCCTGATTTCTCCGCATAACTTTTTAGTGTGCGCGTTAGAGCCCTTCGAAAGCCTGCCACGTGGGTCCCGCCCTCATGCGTATTGATGTTATTGACATACGAAATAAGGTTTTCGCTATAGGCTGTATTATATCCCATGGCTACCTGAACCGGAATTTCGCCCTTATCATTTTCAATGAATATCGGCTTTGGAATCAGCTTTTCTCGAGTAGAATCGAGGTATTCAACAAATTCACTAAGGCCGCCTTCTGAATAAAAAGTTGTTGACTTGGGATTGCCCTTCTCATCCAAATCTCGCAAATCCTTTAGATTGAGTCTAATACCTGGGTTAAGAAAGGCCAACTCCCGCAAACGGGAAGAAACAGTTTCATAGTTGTATTCAATAGTCAGGGTAAATATTTCCCTATCCGGTTTGAATAGTACCGTGGTGCCTCTGCGCTCAGACTGGCCTATTACTCTTACAGAATATTTAGGTGCACCTCTCTCGTATTCTTGTTCAAAAATCTTGCCTTCGCGGTAAACGGTCACCAAAAGCATCTCCGATAACGCATTAACACAGGAAACGCCTACACCATGCAATCCTCCCGATACCTTATAGGTATTCTTATCAAATTTTCCACCGGCATGAAGTACGGTCATGACTACTTCAAGGGCAGATCGTTTCTCTTTTTCGTGCATATCCGTTGGGATACCACGACCATTGTCCTCAACGGTAACCGAGTTATCAGTATTAATGCTCACGTCAATGGTATCGCAGTACCCACCTAAGGCTTCATCAATTGAGTTATCCACAACCTCCCAAACAAGGTGATGTAGGCCTTTTACACCAGTGTCCCCAATATACATGGAAGGCCTCTTTCTTACGGCCTCCAAACCTTCCAAAACCTGAATATTACTTGCTGAATAATTAGTTTCGTCTCTGTCCTGTTTTTCGCTCATGATTGGTTTTTACAAAGGGTCAAAAATAAGGTTTTTTACCTCATTTTCAGCATTTTTAAGGGATATTAATGAAGTATTTTACTCCAAGATTTAATAGGAATTTGAGGGGCTATGATGCTTTGGACTGAATCCTTAGTTTTAATTAAAATACCAAGTTATGAGGGCTCTTTTTTCTTTTATTTTGGTCTGTTTGTCTACAGCATGTTTTAGCCAAAAATTAATTGAATTTATAGGGATTCAAGAGGAACCTATTTTTAAATCAAAAGAGGATTCTGTCAATTACGCAAGCCTCCAAAGTATCTTAAGCAAATCATCCATTGATTCTAAAGACCCAAGGAAATTTGATAGCCTTTTTCAGTTAAGAATGATACTAATGAGTCCTGATAAAATTACGGGCTTCCGTAAAATTTATCGTGCCAATCCTAATTTTTTTCAATATGAAAACCTCAGCAATCTTACTGACTTCGCTCAGGTAAAGGAATTGAGCTTATCCGGTAAAAAATATAAAAAGCTACCAGCCGAAGTTTTCAAATGTAAGAACCTCGAAGTACTTCAATTGGTTAATACTTCTTTATCACGCTTGCCGCGAAAGATAAATCGCCAGACAAGCTTAAAGACGGTCATTGTTTTAAACAACAAAACAAATAAACCACTCAAACTTAAAAAGAACAGCCACGTTGAGACACTTGTTATCCGTGGGGAACAGCCTGAAAACCTACCGTTGAGTTATAAGAATTTTACATCCCTCGTCAAACTAGATTTGTCCAATAATTTTCTTACAAAATATCCAAATGGTGTTAATCATAACAAAAAACTAAAGGAGTTAATCCTGATCAATAATTCTATTACGCTGAAGGATAACGATATTAAACCTAACGACTATCTAGAAAAGCTCGACCTCCTCAAAAACGAAATAACCAAAGTACCCTCATCCATTGAAAACCTATCCAACCTAAGGACATTAAAATTCAATTATAATTCGATTAATGAAATCGCTCCTGAGATTGGTAAACTTGTTAAGCTGGAGAATCTATCATTATACAACAATCAACTTGCTACCATACCTGATGGCGTTTACCAATTGAAATCTCTGAAACAAATTGATTTGTACTATAATCAAATTGAGAAGCTTGATAACGATGTGATGAATTGGCAAAATCTTGAAATTCTATATCTCGCTTTCAATAAAGTTTATACTCTTTCTGATAAACTAGGAGAATTAAAAAAACTGCGTGAGCTATATCTCCACAACAACCGACTCAGTTCGATACCAGAAAATTTAGGCAACCTTGAAAACCTTATCGTATTGAGAATAAATAATAATAGATTATTGCATTTGCCTCCATCTCTCACAAAACTAACTTATCTCGAAAATCTTGATATTTCAAGAAACGAGATTCAATACTTGCCCATCGAATTCTTCGATTTTAGGCAGCTGAAAATACTTGGTTTGGTTGCCAACCCCTGGGATGCTGAAACCAAAGAACTATTGCCTGAAAAAGTAAAGGAACTCAGAGCCAAAGAAATAATTGTGCACCTGAATTCCTTTGATGAAACCGTTGACAATTAGGTCCTCTATTTTTTTACTTTTGGTTTTTTCTTCTCCCCGCCTTTACCTCCATCTTCAGCCAACAAGTTAGCTTTTGCTTTTTGTAATTCCGCTAGCTGGGCCTCATTGACTTTAGGATAGCTAAGTTTAAGCTTTTCGAATTCCTTATAGATAACATAGGCAATCGATAGTCGGGCATACCATTTATCATCGGCTGGAATGACAAACCAGGGGGCAGACTCTGTCGAAGTTTCGTTCATAGCCTCCTCATATGCCTTCTGATAATCGTCCCAAAATCCTCTTTCTTTTAAATCGGCCAACGAAAATTTCCAATTCTTGGTCGCATCGTCAACGCGTTCCAAAAATCTTTTCTTCTGTTCTTTCTTAGAAACATTGAGAAAAAACTTTAGAACAATCATTCCATTATCGGTCAGGTTTTTTTCAAATCTCCTGATCTGTTTGAATCGGTTTTCCCAAAATTTCTTATCGATTTTTTTCACAGAATCGATTCCAGGTATCATCTCTTTCATGATAAATTCAGGGTGGACTTTTGTGACGAGTACATTTTCGTAATGGGATCGATTATGGATTGCTATTTCGCCCCTGGCCGGAAGAGCCAATTCGTGTCGCCAAAAAAAATCATGATCAAGTTCAGCTGCATTTGGAGCCTTGAAACTGTAGACTTTTACACCTAAAGGGTTGAACCCAGACATGATATGTTTAACCGCTCCGTCTTTACCGGCAGCATCCATTGCTTGAAGAATGATAAGGATACTATATTGATTGTGGGCATATAGTTTGTCTTGGGTTATAGCCAACTCTTTTACGCCTTTTTCCAGCAGTTTTACAGACTCTTCCTTGGTTAAAGTATTGCCTTTATAGCTGGTTTCAAAATCCTTAAGCCTGGTCTTCTTCCCCGGTTTAACCAGGTAATCATTGATATTTAATCTGGATTTTACATTTTTCATAGGATGTGTTTTAATTAGTTATCTAAAGCTAATGTTAACCGTGATTTAACAATATGATTTTGGTCAGTTTTTTGAGATCGACTTCATGCCCTTTAAAAATCTAATAATTACAAGGTTCTTTCTTCGTTTTTTTTGTTACATTTCCCATGCATTCCAAACACACCCATATGAAAACGAAACACGGCTTTCTGTTGCTCGGTTATTTCAGCCTTTTCCTTATTTCCGCTTCCGCTCAGGATGAAGCAAAAGCCATCCAGGCCATTATAGAAAAGGAAACTTTTTCCTTTCAAAACGTTGATCACAAAACCTGGGAAGATTCATGGCTCAAAGTACCCTATGCCTACTGGTCCTATTCCGATTCAACGGGAACAAGTTTTGTCCAGGGTTGGGATGCAATTAATAAATCATTTGAAGCCTATTTTAAAACTCAAGTAGCCAACCGACAAATCGATGTAGCCCGTAAAGGCTCAGCGATTAGTATTGAGCGCAAATGGGGAGAAATTCGGATCTATAAAACCGGTGCCTATGTTCAGTACATTCAGAAAGTTAAAGATGGCCTTATTGATCGAGATGAGACTTCTCAGATTCGTTTTTTAGAGAAGAAAGATGGTAAGTGGAAAATTGTGTACGTAGGGATTATTGCAAAATACCCTGCCGAATAAGCAGGAGTTTAGAATTGTCCAGTACGTAGCATCACCAGTGTACAAGCTTCTATTGCTTCCACACCTGCTTCTATTGCTTTCCTTTCCAATTCTGGATTCTCCGTCCCAGGGTTGAAAATAATTCTACTGGGCTTCAGACTAAGGATGTACTCATACCACTCTTTCTGATGGTGAGGCCCAATGTATAAAGTTATTGTATCGACATCGCTCACTTTTGGTTTTTCAAAAATATTTAGAATCCCGCGACCTAAAACAGCTCCTTTTCTTATTCCCACCGGCACAAATTCATGGTGGTATCGATCTAGCATTTCTGCTGCATAGTAAGCATATCGGGAAGTGTTGGTTGTGGCACCTATAATGACCGTTTTCTTCATGCTCAATAGTTCTATCGTAATATCTTAATTACTGCTTCAGCACATCGTTCGCCATCCATAGCTGCCGAAACAATTCCTCCGGCATATCCTGCACCTTCACCACAGGGAAATAGCTTCTTTATTTGAGGATGCTCCATCGTTTCTTTATCCCGTGGGATCCTGACAGGCGATGATGTTCTGCTTTCGACCCCCACCATCTGAGCCTCATTGGTTAAATAACCTTTCATTTTAACTCCAAAACTTTTGAAACCTTGATATAAACTCTCGGAAATAAAGGACGGTAAAATACTTCTAATATCAATTGAGGCAAGTCCGGGTTGATAGGATGTTGTCAACAAAGAAGCCGAGGTTTTGTTCTCCATAAAATCCACTAGCCGTTGTGCAGGCGCTGTTTGAGTCCGGCCGGCAACCTCACATGCCTTTTGTTCAATCTCTCTTTGAAAATACATTCCAGCTAATGGTCCATACTTTGAATATGCTTTAAAGTCACCCTGTTCAACTGCCACCACAATTCCGGAGTTCGCAAACTTCGAATCCCTGCGGGAAGGACTCATTCCATTTACAACAATTTCGCCAGGTGCCGTAGCCGATGGTACAATGAAGCCTCCCGGACACATGCAAAACGAAAATACCCCTCTCTCCTTACCATCAACGCTAGCCTGGTGCACAAGTGTATATGAAGAAGCCGGCAGATAAGGACCGCGATCATTTGAACAATGATATTGGATCCTGTCCACCAGATTTTGCTGATGTTCAACCCGAACTCCCATGGCAAATGGCTTGACTTCAATTGCAATACTTCGTGAATATAGGAGCTCAAAAATATCTCTCGCGGAATGGCCCGTTGCCAGGATTACCGCATCTGCTGTGATCTTTTCTCCCTGTAGTGTAACAACACCTTTCATTTCATTTTTATCAAGGATGAAATCTATCACCCTGGTGTTAAAATAAATCTCTCCGCCTGCAAGCTCAATGCTTTCCCGTAGTGCCTCAACCAGATTAGGAAGTTTGTTAGTGCCAATGTGAGGATGTGCATCATATAAAATTTCTTCCTTTGCACCGTGCGCCACTAGAATTTCCAGGATACGTTTGATGTCACCTCTTTTTTTTGACCTGGTGTAGAGCTTTCCATCTGAATAGGTACCGGCCCCGCCTTCACCAAAACAGTAATTGGATTCTGGATTAACAATGTGTTCTTTATTAATTGCGGCTATATCTCGCCTTCGCGCCTTGTTATCTTTTCCTCGTTCTACTACAATCGGCTTAAGTCCCAACTCAATTAATCGGAGTGCTGCAAAAAGTCCTGCAGGGCCCGAACCCACAACAATTATTCGATTTGACTTTCGTACATCAGGATACTCTTTCTTAAAGCTCAAGGCAATCTTGTCATTGCTTACAGGAACTAGTTCTACAAGAAATTTTACCTGTACATTGCGACTGCGAGCATCAATGGAACGTCTGAGTATTTTTGGTTGAATACCATCACCGTCTTTAAGATTTACTTTTTGATAAAGCGTTTGCTTGAACAGGTCATCATCAAATGCCTCTTGTGGAGTAAGTGAAATTTCTAAAGTCCTCATATGGAAAGGTAGTTATCCTTTCAGTTTGTATATAGTACGCTGAACTTTTAGCGAAGCTCTCTCTTCGTAATTCTTTACCATTCACATCTACCTTTTCCCGTCAAAAGAAGTTGAATAGCCGAACGTTAGCCCAAAACGAAATGTCTGCGAAAACGAATTTGTGTTCAGCGAAGAAAATACATCTTCGAATATAGGTTCAATATCAGAGAAGCGATAACCCAATCCATAACCAACAAACGCATCAATTGTAAACCCATTACCATTATTTTTTTGCATCAGGCGTGAGCCCAACAAAAGGCCATATTCAAATCGCTGCTCTGATGCGCTGGCCGTTATTAATGTGGGCGATTTTGTTATGGAAACGTTGGAGAAGTATCCCAGATTGCTGAACCTCACCTCATGGGCAAAATACCACATTCCAATGGGCATGTTATTATAAAACTTCTGTTTTATTGCCATGCTATAACCCCGTTTGAAAATTGCATTTTCCGGGACTTCCGAATCAGCGGTAAAAAACGGATCACGTATGCCCTCAAATTCAAACTCATGACCCAGCCTGGATTGGTTGTAAAATTCAATTCCTAAAGGAATCTTTCCGATAAAAGTTGAAAATGGATTAGTCGAAAATATCACCCCTCTGTACTCGGGAAACCTTGGGGTGAAATAATAAAACCCTTTTTTAACCGTACGAGTGGTGGCAGGCGCAGCAGCCTTACGTGCATTAATCAAAGAATTAATATCATTCACCAACGCTTTGTCTTCATAAAAAGGTTTATAATATCCGGATAAAGTTCCATCTTGTTCATAGAGTTCCCAGGTACCTACACGCTGGTCATTTTCAATTTGCCCTTTGGTTTGCAGGGTGCCATTGGGATAAAATCCCCGATACGTTCCTTTTCCTTTTTCAAATTCGCATTCGCCCTCCGTTTTTCCATCTTCAAAAAAATATTGCCAATGACCTTGGTTATTCCCATCAACCACCTGGCCTTTCACTTTTAGTTTTCCACCTTTATAATATTCACGATACTCACCCGTTCCTTTATTGATGGTAATTTCGCTTTTGATCGTACCATCCTTGTTAAGGGAATTCCAATAGCCATTTTTCTTTCCACCTACATATTCACCGGTTGTACTAACTGAGCCATCCTCAAAATAGTAATTCCATTTGCCGGTGGGCTCATCATTTTCGTATTGGCCAGACGAGGCAACCTTGCCAGTTGGATAATAATATTTCCACTCACCGTTCTTTTTACCATTTGCGAAGTCACCCTCCCCATTAAGTATCCCATCCTCAGCAAAATACCGCCAATGACCCACATTTCGTAATCCTGCCCGAGGGCCCTCTGCCAGCACTTTACCAGAATGATAGTATTCTGTATACCGGCCATAGTCATCAATGTATTCAATTTCGCCACGTAATGTGCCATCTTCAAAATATGTCTTCCATAGACCGTTACGCTTATTATCCGTGTATTCGCCATGTTCTTTCAGGTCGCCACTTTCATAATAAATTTTCCATTCTCCGGTTTTGCTTTTGCCATCAATGTTGCCTTCCATGCTCTTTGCTCCATTCTCATAAAAATATTCCCATCTTCCATAATTCGAGTTTTGGCGGAGTATACCTCTCATTCTTAGATTTCCTGTTTCAAAATAAAATTCCCACATCCCGGTAGTCTCATTGCTCATGAACTGACCTTTGGACTCTATGTTTCCATTCAAAAAATAAGCGATGTAACGCCCGTGGAGAATATTCTGAATGGTATCTTTTACCTGGTAGATTTCTTTTAAATTTTTCCCGGCAGCATCGTGATAGGTAAAGCGGGTCACACCCTGTGAAAAAACACTCAAAGGAAAAATAGAAACTACAACAACAATCCCTGCTAACTTTTTCACATAAACTTAATAACCTTGTAAAGTTAATTAGAATTCAAGCGATTAACTATGTGAGGAAAAAGCCCTGAGAACACCGGCTTTTCCCCATTCCGCCTTCTCTTCGTCCGTCCATAAATCCGGAAAGAACATGATCTTTTGGAACCGGGGTGGCAAATATTTCTGCCAGTTTGTGCCTCCGGTTGCCTTTATATCTTCAGGTGCTTTATGCAAATATCTACCTGCTGATTTAAGATGTGCAAGAGGCCACAGTATATTGGCAAGTTTGTCAAACTCCCTCAGACGGCTAATTACCTCCTGTGAGGTTGGAAAGTGTTTTTCAAATAATACCTTTAGATTACAATTCCTATATTTCAACCCAGTTGACTTGAAGAGTTTCATATATTTTTCTTCAAACTGTTGGAGTGTCAAGGTCTTTTTACCAGTGGCCAGCTCAGTTGCTCCACTTTTCCAATACAGCTTTTCGACCTGCTGTTCCAGGTCACAGTACTCAAGAAGGGCTTCTCGGTCTTGCGGGTTTACCAAATTGATAATATCTGTTGAACAGATTTCGATCAACCTGTATTGGGCAGATTGAAATCCACTGGCAGGAAGAAGAGACATTCTGAATTTAAGAAACTGTTCTTTCTCCATCCCATCCACCATCACGTCAAAAGAACTTTCAAGTTGACGGAAATAGTTAACAATTCGATCGAGACGTTGAACAAAGAATTTCTCTTCTAAAGGCTCTCGTTCTGCAATTTGCTCTATCTCCCACAGTATGAGGTTAAAATACAGTTCGGTGACTTGGTGATAAACAATAAAAATCTTTTCATCGGGGAAACTGGTTTTGGGATTCTGAAGACTCAGCAGAGTATCCAGGTGAATGTAATCCCAATAGGTAAGGTAGTCGGAGTGCAATAGACCGTCCAAATACGAGGACAGATCCTGACCCATTGCAGTATACTTTTGCTGAAGCTTTTTTAATTGCTCAATCAGTGTTGGATCGAGTGAAGATTTGTCCATAAGATTTGCAATTCTTATGTAAATTTGAGCCATTCACAAAGAATAACCAAAACACTATGCCTGTTCATACTGCCCCCACCTCGTCAACGGCAAAAAAATCACTTAAACAAGACCTTTATGATCATCCTGATTTTTATTCTGTAGACAGTTTGCTAACAGAAGAACACAAACTTATTCGTAGCTCTATCCGCGATTTTGTAAAGAAAGAAATTAGTCCCTACATCGAAGATTGGGCCCAGCGTTCACACTTTCCATATGAAATGGTTAAAAAGTTCGGAGAAATTGGAGCCTTCGGACCTACTCTTCCAGTAGAATACGGATGCGGAGGCCTTGATTATATTTCCTACGGCATCATAATGCAAGAAATTGAGCGTGGTGATTCAGGTATGCGTTCTACTGCATCGGTGCAAGGTTCATTGGTGATGTATCCGATTTATAAGTTTGGAACAGAAGCGCAACGTAAAAAATATTTGCCTAAACTCGCCTCGGGCGAATGGTTGGGTTGCTTTGGTTTGACGGAACCTGATTACGGATCAAACCCCAGTGGTATGGTCACCAACTTCAAAGACATGGGCAATCATTATTTGCTCAATGGTGCGAAGATGTGGATCTCGAACTCACCCAAAGCCGATGTTGCTGTGGTGTGGGCAAAAAATGAAGCCGGTCGGATTCACGGATTAATCCTGGAACGTGGTATGGAGGGATTCACCACCCCGGAAACACATGGCAAGTGGTCGCTTCGCGCAAGTGCCACCGGTGAATTAGTTTTTGATAATGTTAAAGTTCCAAAGGAAAATCTATTAACGGGTAAATCCGGATTGGGCGCTCCGATGATGTGCTTGGATTCAGCGCGTTATGGCATTGCCTGGGGGGCCTTGGGCGCTGCTATGGATTGCTACGAATCTGCAAGAAGATATACTGCCGAGAGAATACAATTTGGGAAACCCATTGCCTCTTTCCAGCTACAACAAAAGAAATTGGCGGAGATGCTTACTGAAATTACGAAAGCACAACTTCTCAACTGGCGACTTGGCACCTTAATGAACGAAGGCAAAGCGACTACACCTCAAATATCGTTGGCCAAGAGAAACAATGTACACCTTGCTTTGGAGGTTGCCCGTGAAGCGCGGCAGATGCATGGAGGCATGGGCATTACGGGAGAATACCCCATCATGCGCCACATGATGAACCTGGAATCGGTTGTCACGTATGAGGGTACGCATGATATTCATTTATTAATTTTAGGAAATGAGATCACGGGCATTCCTGCTTTTGTATAAATGAAGATTGTAACTGTTCTTGGCGCTCGCCCACAATTTATCAAAGCAGCTACAGTTTCACGTGCTCTGAAAAAATCTGGTATAGATGAAGTGATTATTCATACCGGACAGCACTATGACCAAAATATGTCGCAGGTATTTTTTGACGAGATGGAAATACCACTCCCCGATTATAATCTTGAAGTGCAAGGATTGATTCATGGAGCGATGACCGGTAGAATGCTTGAAAAGATAGAGGAGGTGCTTGTAAAGGAAAAGCCAGATCAGGTTTTGGTCTATGGCGACACCAACTCCACATTAGCAGGGGCACTCGCAGCGGTTAAACTTCATATTCCTGTAGCTCATGTTGAAGCTGGACTGAGAAGCCATGACATGAAAATGCCGGAAGAGGTGAACCGGATATTGACAGACAGAATCAGCAAAGTCCTTTTCTGCCCTACTCTAACTGCGATGGATAATCTCGAGAAGGAAGGTTACAAGAACTTCAATACTGAAATTATTCTATCCGGAGATGTGATGTATGATGCCGTACTTTTCTATCGACACAAGATAAAAGCACACTCCACGGTTATCCAAAAAGAAAACCTGGAAGGCAAACCGTTTGTGCTGGTTACTTTTCACCGTGCAGAAAATACAGACGATCCAATCCGATTGAAGGCAATCTGCGATGCCTTAAATGAAATACAACGCGAACAACTCGTTGTCCTCCCCTTGCACCCCCGCAGTAAATCCTATCTGAACTCTCAGCATATGAAGCTGAATGTTAAAGTGATTGATCCTGTGGGATATTTTGATATGCTTGCCCTTCTTGAGAATTGCAGTTTGGTGATGACGGACAGTGGTGGTTTACAAAAGGAAGCCTATTTTTTTAATAGATATTGTATCACATTACGTGATCAAACTGAGTGGGTTGAACTGGTTCACGCGGGTGCCAACTCAATCGTTGGGGCTGATAAAGGGAAAATCCTGGCGACCTATCATGTTCACAAAGATGTTAAGTTGATGGAAGGGAAACCTTTATATGGTGATGGCGATGCGGCCGGTTTGGTTGCGCGTCATTTTGCTTAAAACCACCTCCATTCATATGTAAATTTATTTGCTTTGCCTTATTCAATATACGCCATGATGGTAATCCGTTGAACCGGATTTTGCGGATCATTAGAATATATTGTTAGTGCCTTCTGCTGTGTATCTTTCCTTCCTTGCGTATTAAACAGAATTTTCAATTTAGTTTCTGCTCCTGCTTTCAAAGTCATCTGATCAAGAAAAGCCGACACACAAGAACAATTGGGCTGAAGGGACCGGATGATAAGTTCCTTCCTTCCGGTGTTCTTCAAAATAATTTCTTGTTGCCCATTTGCACCTTGAGATAATCTTCCAAAGTCTATTGTTGAGGATGCAAGATTCAAAACAGGTGCTTTAGACAATTCCTCGGAAGACAGTGTTGGAAAATATTCCTCAATGGTAGCATACACGGGAATAGATTTCAATGGCACTTCCTCATCATCAGTCTCCATTTGAATATTGTCGGATGTAAACCCATATTGGTTTCGCGATGCCGCATCAAATATCAACGTGATGACACCTACCTCACCGGGATTCAGTGAACTGGGCATTTGGGTTTTAATATACGTAGGACCCATTACATGTATAAATTTAATTGTCCTGGTTCCCGCATTCCTCACTGAAAACTCTTTCGACTGTGGCTCCTTATTAATAAAAATCTTCCCTAAATTTAAGGTATTCGTTTTCAACTTCAGATTACCATTCGATACCTTAAACTCATCGACACTTTCTGATTTCTGCTTAATAACCTGACCTTTTATTTGTAAGACAACAGGGCTTCCTTCTAAGTCTGTGGTTATAGTTAATGATTTATTAAAATAGCCAGGCCGTCCTTTAGGATTGTAGCTCGCTTTCACAAACCCTTCTTGTCCATTAGGGATCATATCTTGCGTCCAACCAGGAGTAGTGCACCCACAAGACGCGTGGACAGAAATAATCCGCATGGACATGCCACTATTATTTGTAAACCTGAATTCGTGGTCTATCGCTCCTGACTCCTCCACTATTTCCCCGAAATCAAATACAGTCTCCCAGAACACTAAACGCTCTGCTTGCTGCGCAAAAGCTGTGTAACTAAGTAATGCGAACAGGGAAAATAGAGTGGCCTTCTTCATAGCGCTACAAAAGTAAAAAATATTAAACGGCAATGTACAAGGCAATGATATGTAATGGCATTTTTCCTTTCTTTGCACTATGTCAAGAATTTTAACCGGAATACAAAGCAGTGGAAAACCTCACCTGGGCAATTTGCTAGGCGCAATAATCCCTGCCATTAAACTTTCACAACAAGCTGGCAATGAATCGCTTTTCTTTATTGCTGATCTTCATTCCTTTACTACCATCAAAGACACCAAACAACGAGCTGAAAATACCCAGGCAGTCGCGGCCGCCTGGTTAGCGTTTGGATTTGATGTTGAAAAGAATTTGCTCTATCGGCAAAGTCAAATACCTGAAGTTTGTGAACTCACCTGGTACTTAAGTTGTCTTACTCCATTTCCAATGTTGGCTAACGCCCACTCCTTCAAAGACAAGGCTGACCGGCTTTCGGATGTAAATGCCGGCCTGTTTATTTATCCTGTGCTGATGACTGCGGATATAATCTTATACAATGCCAATTACGTTCCCGTGGGCAAGGATCAGAAACAGCACCTCGAAATGGCAAGAGATATCGCCAGTGCTTTTAATAACCAGTATGGAGAAACCTTTGTCGTGCCAGAAGCCAGAATCGAAGAAAGTGTCATGACCATTCCTGGAACAGATGGCCAAAAGATGAGCAAGTCCTATGGAAACATCATTGATATTTTTCTTCCCGACAAAGAGCTAAAAAAACAAATCGAATTAATTGTTACGAATAGCACACCGCTGGAGGCGCCAAAAAACCCAGACACCGACAACGTCTTTGCAATTTATAAACTTATTGCAACGGCAGAACAAACTGAATCACTTCGTAGAAAATACCTGGGAGGCAACTTTGGCTACGGGCATGCCAAGCAAGAACTATTTGATTTGATTGTTAACACCTACCCCAAAGAGCGAGAGCGGTTTACATACTACATGAGTCATCCTACCGAACTGGAAAAGGAATTACAATTAGGCGAAACAAAAGCCAGGAAAATTGCCAGGCAAGTTTTGAACAACGTAAGGAGCAAACTGGGATATTAGAATGTGCATCCGTATTCCCGAATCCTTCTCAATTTCCCGTCCAGACAATTAGCTGTTTGTCCAAACCAATGTTCAAAATCATGCGCAAGGGATTGGGCACCAATACCAATTTAGTTTCCTTACCAGGATATTTGTCGACTTCAACAAATACTCCGTCTGAACTCAAAACGGAAAATTCATTTTTACTATTCAATTGATATGATTTTGCGATATATGCGATCGGGAAGAGAATATCTGTATCCGGGCAAATCTCGTCATGTACGGTTTGAAGGACTTCTTCTAAATAGTCGCCAAACTCATCGTGAAAATCGTCCTCCAGATCATGCAGTTGTTCTTCCAGTTCATCGTATTTAGGATTGCTGTAGTCAATTTTGCCTAACTCGGATCTCTTTATAACTATCTCCTGAAGTGCCTTATCCAATGCTTTTAAGTCCATACCTCAAATTTTTGTCAAGATTATCGAAATGCTATGTCTTTTAAAAACAAAAGCAGAGAGAATGCTTAAATTTACGCTATTCAACCATTCGAAAATGGAACAGGACTTTCTTCCACTCAAAGGCACCGACCATATTGAAATGTATGTCGGCAATGCCAAACAATCGGCACATTTTTATCAACACGCTTTTGGTTTTGAATTAATCGCGTATGCCGGCCCTGAAACGGGAGTTCGAGACAGGGCATCGTATGTCCTGCTGCAAAACAAAGTAAGGTTGGTGCTAACCACCTCCCTACAGAAAGATTCTGTGATTTCGGAACACATTAAAAAGCATGGAGATGGAGTAAAAGTCCTGGCCCTTTGGGTAGATGACTCCAGAAAATCGTTTTATGAAACCACACTTAGAGGAGCAGAGGCAGTCCAAGAGCCAACGACCTTAACAGATAAGTTTGGAGAAGTCGTGACCTCCTCGATTAAGACCTATGGAGAGACCGTGCACACTTTTGTGGAGCGCAAAAACTATGCTGGTGCTTTCTTACCCGGCTACCAAGCCCGGAAGAGTACCATGAATGTGAAGCCCATTGGATTAAACTATATTGACCATTGTGTTGGCAATGTTGAACTGGGCTCGATGAACAAATGGGTGAAGTTTTATGAAGAGGTGATGGGCTTCAAACTCCTGATCACCTTTGATGACAAAGATATCTCCACAGAATATAGTTCACTGATGTCAAAGGTGGTCGCGAATGGTAATGGCTATATAAAGTTCCCCATAAATGAACCGGCTTCTGGAAAGAAGAAGTCTCAGATTGAAGAATATCTGGACTTTTACAATGGATCCGGAGTGCAACACATTGCTATCGCCACCGATGATATTTTACAAACTGTTTCTGAATTGAGAAATCGCGGAGTAGAATTTTTGCGCGTTCCAGATACCTACTATGAAGAAGTGGTTAGTCGGATAGGGAGAATTGATGAAGATATGAACGACCTGAAGAAGTTAAACATTCTGGCCGACCGCGATGAGGAAGGTTACCTCTTACAGATCTTTACCAAACCCCTGCAAGACAGGCCCACACTATTCTTTGAAATCATCGAACGCAATGGTGCAACGTCCTTTGGCAAAGGAAACTTCAAGGCGCTTTTTGAATCAATTGAACGTGAACAGGAATTGAGAGGGAATCTTTAATTGTTAAACTAATAGTATGGTTGACTTACTTACTTCATCTAAAGAAAAAGCCGAAGAATGGCTTGGTAGTTCTATCGATGACGAAACCAAAAGACAAGTAAAAGGACTATTGTCAAAATCAGATCCCAAAGATTTAATCGATAGCTTTTATAGAAGTCTCGAATTCGGTACGGGTGGACTGCGTGGAATCATGGGCGTTGGCTCTAATTGCATTAATAAATATACAATTGGAACTGCCACGCAAGGTCTTGCGAATTATCTAAAAAAAACGTTGCCCAATAAACAAATCAAAGTAGCCATCGCCTACGACAGCCGTAACAACAGTAAGTACTTTGCTCAAGTCACGGCTGATGTTTTCTCCGCTAATGGAATAGTGGTCTACTTATTTGCAGAGCTTAGACCAACACCGCTCCTATCCTTTGCTATCCGCTATTTGAAATGTGATTCTGGTGTCGTGATCACCGCCTCTCACAATCCGAAAGAATATAATGGGTATAAGGCATATTGGTCAGATGGGGCACAGATCGTTCCACCACATGACCATAACACAATCGCTGAAGTCAATGCCATCACCGGCTTTGATCAAATCAAGTTCACTGCTAACAAAAAGATCATCAAAACCATCGGGAAAGAAGTTGAAGATGCCTACTACAAAGAAGTCAATCAGATAATACCCAGACAGGATAGTATCGCACGACAAAAAGACATTACACTTGTGTACACCAGTCTGCACGGCTCTGGAATCACCATGGTTCCTGAGTGCTTAAAACGACTTGGGTTTGCCAACCTTAACATTGTAGAAGAACAACGCGAACCGGATGGCAATTTCCCTACCCTAAAATCACCCAATCCGGAAGAACATTCCGCCATGGCGCTGGCCCTCAAAAAGGCAAAAGAAATAAACGCTGAGTTGGTCATGGCCACCGATCCGGATACTGATCGCGTTGGTATAGGGATTAAAGATGCTTCAGACGAGTTCTTCCTGTTGAACGGCAACCAGGCATTTAGCCTGATGATGGGGTTCATTTTGAAGAACCTGCCGAACGGAGAAGCAGGCCGGAAGGAAAAAGGAAATTCTTATATCGCTAAAACGATCGTCACCTCTGAACTGGTGGATGCCATGGCTACGCATTTCGGTATTACGTGCTATAATACCCTAACCGGATTCAAATACATTGCCGAATTGATGGGCGAGCAAGAGGGCAAAGAGAAGTTTATAGCTGCCGGTGAAGAAAGTTATGGATACATGGTAGGCGACTTTGTAAGAGACAAGGATGCTGTTTCGGCCTGTGCATTTTTTGCTGCCATGGCTGCCGCTGCCAAGGATGAAAAGCAAACTCTCTATGATTGGCTGCTGCAACTGTATGTTGATCACGGATTCTACAAGGAGGGGCTTGCTACCCTCGTGCGAAAGGGTGCTGAAGGTGAACAGCAAATCAAGGACATGATGACTACGTTTAGAAACGCACCTCCTAAAACTATTGGTGGTGAAAAAGTTATCCGAAGCCTCGATTATAAAACCAGCGTGGAAAAGGATTGGACAACGGGTCAGACAAAGCCAATTCAATTACCTACCGCAGATGTCTTACAATTTTATACTTCGGATGGAAGTAAAGTATCTGTGCGTCCTTCCGGAACAGAGCCAAAGATTAAATTCTATATTAGCGTACAAGCCAGGCTGGACTCGAAAGAGAATTTCGAATCTGTAAGTAGGCAATTAGACAACCAGATTAAAACCCTTGAAAAAGATATCATCAAATGAACTCCTTTCTCACTTCCCTCTCTGATGTCCTTTTGCGCGACTTAGACGCGCTCGAAAAAGAGATTGCTCTTTATCCTACTACGGATTCTATCTGGATGGTAAAAGGTGAAATAAAGAACTCCGCTGGCAATCTTGCCTTGCACCTGTGTGGCAACCTTCAACATTATATTGGAGCTGTTCTCGGCAAGTCCGGCTATGTCCGCGACAGGCCAAAAGAGTTTAGCTTGAGAGATATCTCTGCAAAAGATTTAGTCCTGGAAATTATAAAAACCAAGGAGGCCATCAGAAATGCTATCCCAAAGATTGATGCTTCTTTATTAGAAAGAGAGTATCCTGAAAAAGTTTTCAAAGAGCCCATGACTACGCAATACTTTCTGATTCATTTGTCCTCTCACCTTGGCTATCATTTGGGTCAGGTGAATTACCATAGGCGGCTTGTTAACCATTCTTAGATTCAAAATTTTATTCTTATTTCCGTTCGTGGGGACATGAACCGAGACCGCGGGTAATTCGGTTAGTGAGGCCAAGGATCTAGGGAGAGGAACCGAACCGAGGAAGCCTGTTTTCAATAATCTAGTCATAAGGCCGTGATTCCATAAATCCTGATTATTTTTGTAACCTGATTATGAAAAAGGTAGCTTTTTATACGCTGGGCTGTAAGTTGAATTACTCGGAGACATCCACCATCTCCAGAAAGTTTGAGGAAAAGGGTTATCTCAAAGTCGACTTTACGGATACCCCCGACATTTTCATCATCAACACGTGTTCTGTTACTGAGAATGCAGATAAAAAGTGTCATAAGATTGTGCGCGAAGCCAGGAGTATATCACCCCATGCTTATGTGGCCATAATCGGATGTTATGCCCAACTAAAACCAAAAGAGATTTCAGAAATACCTGGCGTTGATGCTGTGCTGGGTGCTTCCGAAAAATTCCGATTGGTTGAACTTCTTGATGGTTTTGTTCGTAAGCCTGAAGTTGTAGTGTTATCAAGTTCTGTTGAGACCGCCCATACGTTTAACACATCTTACTCCATGTTCGACCGCACACGGACTTTTCTTAAGGTTCAAGATGGTTGCGACTACTCCTGTTCATTTTGCACGATACCGCTTGCGCGCGGAAATAGCCGTAGCGGCAGCATAGAAAATATCGTGCAATCGGCCATCGAAATTTCCAGAACGGGGGTTAAAGAGATTGTCTTAACAGGTGTTAACACCGGAGACTTCGGCATCCGCGATGGGACAAGATATGATCGTTTCATTGACCTGGCGAAAGCGTTGGAAATGGTAGAGGATATCAAGCGATTCAGAATATCCTCTATCGAACCTAATTTGCTTACCACTGAAATCATTGAGTTTGTCAGCCAGTCAAAACGGTTTGTTCCTCATTTTCACATTCCATTACAATCAGGATCCAACCCCATTCTTAAGCTCATGAAAAGGCGGTACCAACGGGAACTTTACATGAACAGAGTAAACGAAATAAAGGCTTACATGCCTGCGTGTTGTATTGGTGTGGATGTGATTGTTGGCTTTCCTGGAGAGACTCAAGCAGACTTTTTAGAAACCTATCAATTCCTTAACGAACTGAATATCTCATATTTACACGTTTTCACGTATTCAGAACGCGACAATACGTTGGCAGCAAGAATGTCAGGGTCTGTGCCTACTAAGACAAGGAATGAGCGGTCTAAAATGCTTCATATCTTATCGGATAAGAAAAGAAGACTGTTCTACGAAGAGAATATTGGACAGGATACCCATGTCCTTTTTGAAAATGACATTGAGGATGGACGTATGCATGGCTTCACGCAGAATTACATTCGGGTAGCGGCCAAATACGATCCCTTGATGATCAATGAGATCAAAAACGTGAGGCTAACTTCGATTAATGCGAAAGGTTTTGTTGAGGTTGAGGAAGTTGACGCGGAGGTGCTTTCACACTAATATTCAAGGCGTTACCACCCCATCCTTAATTTCAATTTTCCTGTCGGCCATGGCGGCAAATTCTGCGTTGTGCGTGACAATTACAAAGGTATGACCTAAGTCATTTCTGAGTTGGAAAAACAGCTTGTGTAGCTCGGCAGCATTCTTAGAGTCCAGGTTTCCGCTGGGTTCGTCAGCAAACACTAAAGAGGGTGAGTTGATTAGCGCCCGGGCCACTGCCACCCTTTGCTGTTCACCCCCGGAAAGCTCGGAAGGTTTATGTTCTACCCTATCGCTCAAGCCCAATAACTTCAACAAATCCAGCGCTTTAGACTTTACAATAGAATCTTTACTTTTAGCAATAAGACCAGGGATCATTACATTTTCCATGGCCGTGAACTCGGGCAGCAGGTTATGGAACTGAAATACAAAACCAATATTCCGGTTGCGAAAAAGAGCCATACTTTTGCTAGTCCCGCGAAAGACATCCTTGTTGTCAATTAGTACCGTCCCGGAATCTGGTGTATCCAATGTTCCTAAAATGTGTAGCAGGGTACTTTTGCCTGCGCCTGAAGAGCCAATGAAAGCTACCACCTCCCCTTTCCTCACATGCACATTCACGCCTTTAAGAACTTTCAGGTCACCGTACGACTTGTGAACGCCTTCTGCTAATAACATTGCAATTGGTTTACTATTGAAATAAAGGTTAAAAAAAGTAGCTTGCTTCCAAAACTACTGTATTATGAACATTCACGAATATCAGGCAAAAGATATACTTAAAAAATTTGGGGTAGCCGTTCAGCGCGGTGTGGTCGCTGACACCCCCGATAAGGCCGTTGCTGCCGCAAAGGAAATTCAATCCGAGACAGGTTCAAAATGGTTTGTGGTGAAAGCGCAGATACATGCCGGTGGTCGTGGCAAAGGAACTGTGAAAGAAACGGGGTCTCGTGGGGTGGTGATCGCCAAAAGTGTAGATGAAGTTTTTGAAAAGTCAAAAGCTATTCTGGGAGGCACCTTAGTCACCATCCAGACAGGTGCGGCAGGAAAGAGGGTCAATAAGGTGCTTATTACCGAAGACGTTTATTATCCGGGTGAAAGTGAGCCGAAGGAATTCTACATGAGCATACTATTGGATCGTTCAAAGAGTAAGCCTGTTATTATGGCTTCTACCGAAGGTGGGATGAACATCGAAGAAGTGGCCGAGAAGCATCCTGAAAAAATCTTTAAAGAATGGGTTGATCCATCCATTGGACTTCAACCCTTCCAAGCACGGAAGGTGGCGTTCGCGCTGGGATTACAGGGCAACGCGTTTAAAGAAATGGTGAAGTTCATACACTCCCTCTACTCAGCCTATATGGGACTTGATGCTTCGATGTTTGAAATTAATCCCGTCCTGAAAACTTCAGATAACAAGATTTTAGCGGTAGATGGAAAAGTCAACCTGGATGATAACGCACTTTACCGTCATAAAGATCTCGAAGAACTCCGGGATTTATCAGAAGAAGATCCATTGGAAGTTGAGGCCGGAAAATCCGGGCTTAACTACGTTAAGTTAGATGGCAATGTAGGTTGCATGGTGAATGGTGCCGGGTTGGCGATGGCTACGATGGATATTATCAAACTATCAGGCGGAGAGCCTGCTAATTTCCTGGATGTGGGCGGTGGCGCCAATGCAGAAACAGTGGAAGCAGGATTTAGAATTATCCTCAAAGACCCAAATGTCAAAGCAATTTTAATCAATATTTTTGGCGGCATTGTACGCTGCGATCGTGTTGCCAGCGGGGTAGTTGAAGCTTACAAGAAAGTGGGCAACATTCCAGTTCCTATTATCGTGAGGTTACAGGGAACCAATGCGGAAGAAGGTGCCAAGATTATCAAGGAATCGGGGCTGAAGGTGTTTTCTGCAATTATTTTAAAAGATGCTGCGCAAAAGATAACAGATGTGCTGGCTTAATAATTACCGCTTGGTCACCTCTTATACTATTTAGCGATTTAGATTAAAATTGATTAGTGCCCTTTTTTTCCTTTCAAAATTTAACAAATATTTAGTATTTTTAACGTTGAATGAAATCATTTCTGATAGCAATCATCTTTGCCAATCTCCTTGCCTCGGTCGTTGAGGCTCAAAGCTTTTACGCGGCTCGGAGGAAGGAGAAAAATATTATTCTGGTAGCGGGAACGGGTACCTCTACCTATTTTGGTGAATTAGCCAATGATGGAGATTATCTGGATGCCAAACCTAATCTTAATGCAGGACTTCAATACTTTTTTAATAATCGCATCAGTGCCCGGGCAGAAATAACCTGGTTCGCTTTAAAAGGATCTGATGCAGAAGCAGGAGATCCTACTAGGGTACCACGAAACCTTTCGTTTACATCCAATAATTACGAGATAAGCGCAACAGGGGCTGTCAATCTTTTGTCGAATGGAAACCGCCACTACCGAAGGCCCAACTATAATATGTATGCCTTTGCCGGTATTGGGCTTATGTACTACAACCCTAAGACCGAGTATCAAGGTGAGAAGGTAGCCCTACGGCCACTGCAGACAGAATTGGTTAAGTACAGCAGTTTTGGAGTTGTCATTCCATATGGTCTTGGGTTCAGGTTTAAGGTAAGTCCAGCATTTAATATTTCCATCGAAGGAGGCTACCGCAAGACTTTCACCGACTACCTGGATGATGTGAGTACCACGCACAAAGATCTTTCCAAGTTCACCGATCCACTCGCAGCAGCATTATCTGACAGACGCCCTGAAATCGGCCAAGATCGGATGCCTGATGGGACTAAGAGAGGAAGTCCAGACACAAAAGACGGATACATGTTGCTGAATGCAAAAGTTGAATACTATTTAGATTGGGATTTTAGTGGTGGATCAGGATTTAATCCCAGCTTTTATAAGAAGAAAAAATCTTCCAGCTACCGTTATAACAAAAAAGGAGGGTTGAAGAAACGAAGAAACTAACTACTTCTGATTATCCAGAATCTCGTATCGGGAATAGCTACCTAGGAAATCAGGCACCAATTCCAATTGATGAACTCCTTTGAAACCCTACTTGTAAACTGAAAATACAGGGCTAAAGACAATCGACCGCACCTAAACGGCAGAAAAATTCAGGGAATTGTTCGATAATTTAAAACCTCTGATGAATCAAGCTAGAAACCCATGTTGAAGGGCAAATTTATAAAGACCGATATTATTTCGTACGGCAGTTTTGGCAATGATACTAGACCTATGATTAAAAAATGTTTTTTCACTTATGTTTAACCGGGCGCTAATCTCGCCAGGAGTATGTTCCTGGCATATCAATACTAATACTTCTACTTCCCGATGACTTAGCTTTTCCAAGGTTGGATCCAGAGGTTGTTTCTTAAGATTATGTAAAGCGTTGTCTACTAAGTTATTCTTGTAAAAATCTTTATCCACGATGGCATACAAAGCATTTTCAACCTCTTCTGGCCCGGATGCTTTACTGAGAAATCCGTGTACACCTAAATCCATTAGTCGTGAAATAAAAACATCTTCCGTATGCATTGTCAACACCAGAATCTTGACATCCGGGAAATGTTCCAGCAAATAACGAGCTGCGTCCAACCCACCCATCACCGGCATTTCAACGTCCAGGATGACCGCATCGGGTTGCTCTTTGCCAATCAATTGGATAAGCTCCTTTCCATTAGATGCCTCCTGGACCTCCACTACCCTTTTGAAAGTCTTTAACAAGCGCGACATGCCCTTACGCACTACCGTATGGTCATCCGCAATGAATATCTTTAGTTTATTTTGCATGTTGCAAAGGTATTCTAAGACTTATTTCTGATCCCTGACCCATAGGAATATCTCCTATTTCAATTAATGCTTTTAGCTGCTTGGACCGATGATTTATGTTCCACCAACCAACTCCCCCTCTCTTCTCGGTCAGAATAAACCCTTTTCCATTGTCCGAAACCTTAACAAATAAAATGCCAGGTGTCCAGAAAAGGTCCACTTCAAGGCGTGAAGCTTCTGAGTGCTTGATAGTGTTGCTTACCAGCTCTTGAATAATCCGATAGACAGAAAGAGCTCTATTGTCATTCCAAAGAAAACTCTCTCCTGCTTCATTAAACTCTACCCGTAATCCTTTGCCATTAAAACGGGCGCAGAGTGTGGCAAGAGACTGCGACAATCCGGAATGGTGAAAGGCCTCAGGTGTCAATTCCCAGGCAATCCTTTTCACCGCATGAATAGATTGGTCTAAAATGTCAACCAACGCATCATATGATTCTTTTACTTCACCCTCCATCTCAAAAGACCTCCCCATAAAAGCGGCATTCAATTTTGCGCCCCACAGCAATGAGCCCAGTGAGTCATGAAGGTCGGCAGCAATACGAATACTGTCTTTTTCCTGCGTATCCAATTGTGTCTGAATCATCTTTTGCTGAAATTCCAGTTCCAGGAGTCGCTTCCTTTCCTGCTCCTGAAGAATTCTTTTCTGATATAACGTAATGAAGGTGGCAATGCCAACCACCAGCAAGAGCATGCCGCCTGAACCGATCAGGACTAAATAGAAGAATTCGGGTTGTGATAGGCTTGCCATAGTCCGATTGCAAAAAGAATATTTTTTATGACGTTGAGGATGTTATGCAGCACCCATAGGATCGCAAGAGAGCCGTCAATGCTCTTCGTAAGATAGTTACTAAATAAGAAAAGGAAAAAATTGCCACCGTAATAGCCCAATGCGGCAAAGGATATCCATAAGATCGGCAAACGGTGAATGGTGGCCGTGGGTAACTCCTTCAGTAGGGTAAACAAATAGTAGAGTGAAAGTGCCATGAGAATGATGCTGGCAAAAACATTCGTGACAGAATTAAATTGAAAAGGGCCTTGGAAAAAGGAAATGTTAACCGTGTAAAAGCCACAAAAAAATATAAATATCCATTTCAGAATCGCAGCTCGCTTCAGGTAATTAAAAAAAAGATAGTAAAATACAGAGAACTGAGTAAATAAGTAAAAATTAACCAGGGGATACGTATTGACGGAGTAACGGATTATAATAAATGAACTAAGATCGCATAGCAAGGATACGATCAATAGAACGATCAACGGTGCCAGGTCTTTGACAATCCTAAATCTTTTAAATATAAAAATCCCTAAAGGAACCAGGACAGAGCCTGACGAAAAATGGGAGATTATTATTGGTAAATCCATCGTTTAACGTGGTATTACTAACACCACGTTAAAGATAAAAAAAATTAAAGCCCCTTTGGTGGACAATAAGGCGGACAAGGATAGGAAGCATCCGCTAATGTGTTTTCGCCCGCCACTAATGTAGGAGATGTTGGGAGCATGTTTCCACCCGTGATATCTACCCCAGAGATGATCAATACTTTTTCACCTCCATCATTTATAGCATAGTAGATGCGCAAACCGGTGCAACCCTCTTGAGCCAATATCTGATCAATCACATCACGTCCAAAATATCGAGACTGAATTTCATCAGGGCCAACACTTCCCTGGAAGTTTGCGACCCATGATGTTGCCAAGTTTAAATCGATTGGCCCAGCATCAGAGCCATCATACAGTGGAGCTGTATTTGAGCTGTTTTCTCTTCCATTATGAGCAACCTTACCTTTAGAATCAGGAAGGGCATTTCTAAAATTCAACACATCACTTGATTCATTGTTCATATCAAGTTTGTCCTCGCAAGAAATAGCTCCTAAAAAAAACATGAACATAAGGGCCTTAGGGTGTGGAATTTTCATGGCTTTAAAATTTTCGTTTGAAAATGATTGACCCTGAAAGCTGAAGATTTTATCTCAACACTACTTGAGGCGTATAGGAGTTTCTCCTATACAAAATGTACTGGGAGTTTCTCCTATGCGCCCAATCATCCCTGTGCTTCTTGCATTAGCTTCAAGTGTCTAATCCTCGCAGCAATGTCAAAAGATCTGTCAAATGGAAGTTATTTTGAAGCGGATGATAATGAGGCTACAGAGCAGGAACTACAAGATGTCGCGTTTACAGCGATTTCGATTTCTGTTATTGCTTTTACAATTCTAATCTCCCTAACGATCTATTTTTTCACTTAGAAATGAACAACGTTGATTTTATAAATCCTCGGTTGAGCCTTGTCCCAGGGGGGATTGAATCGAATCTCAACCAATTGTCAAAAGTTCCAAAAAGGCAATATTTGACGCCTTAATTCCTTTTAATAGGAGTTTGTCCTATACAATCTGTTTACAGATCAAGATAAGAAGCATCTTGGAAGATGTCCTTTCTGAAAAGGACCTTGAGTGGACTTTCCATTTATATTTTTTACAAATAAATGATTTTATTAAGCTGCAATTCATATGCGCCTTGAAATAAAACTGGCAATTGGATTCCTGCTAACACTGAGTATTTTCGTTGCACTGAGTGTTTACACTTATTTGACCAGCAAGGAACAGATTGAATCAAGCCGCTGGGTGACACATACCAACGAAGTTTTATACAGTTCGCAACGCCTGCTAACTGTAGTCCTGGATGCAGAAACCGGGTACCGTGGTTTCGTATTGACAGGCAATCCAAAATTTCTGGAGCCCTACCTCAACTCAACCGACTCCATCAAGGGCCGCCTGGCCGAACTCCTGAGACTATCGGCTGACAATTCCCTTCAGCAGGCTAAAATAAAAAAACTGGCTGTTGTCATCAATGAGAAAATTAAATGGGGAGAACAGGTGATCGCTGCGCGCCAGTTTAGTTTTGAAGATGCCAGCAATTTGGTGACCTCGCTAAAGGGAAAAAAACTGATGGATGAAATACGTGGAATGGTCAGAGATTTTCAGACTGAAGAAAAACGTTTGCTCGTCAGTCGAACAGCAGAAAGCGAAACTCAAATTTATAATTTTAGCAATGTCACTCTCATTACACGAATACTCATCGTTATTATTCTATTGACGATGTACTGGATGGTCTTTGTGAACCTAAATGCCCGCAGACAGGCAGAGGCAGACTTGCGAAATATGTCTGCTGAAATCCGAGACTTATATGACAACGCCCCTTGCGGTTACCACTCAGTTAACGTTCATGGATTGGTGGTTGAAATGAATGAAACCGAACTCCGGTGGCTTGGCTATCCTCGTGAAGAAGTAATCAATAAGTTGACATTGAATGACCTGATAACCGAGGCGACCTATCCTGTTTTGGAAGAAAACTTCCTGTTGCTCAAAAAGCGGGGATATATTAACAACGTGGCGTTGGAGTTTAAACGAAAAGACGGCTCCAGTTTCCCATCCATTGTCAGTGCCACCGCCATTGTGGGGGCAGCCGGCAACTTCTTAAGGAGTAGATCTACAGTGTTTGACAATACGGACCGAAAAGAAGCAGAAGAAAAAATCAAAGAGAGCGAGCGCATGTTTTCAATGCTCTTTTACAAAAGCCCTGTCATGAAAGCCATTATGGAAGCATCAACAGGAAACTATATTGAAGTAAACGATGCGCTTGCTGATTTTTTAGGGCATACGAAAGAAGAAATAGTCGGAAAAACATCCATCGAACTAAATATGCATGGTCATCCGGAAAAACGCGAGCAGATCATAAAAAATATTCAGAAAAACGGTTTTGTAAGAGAGCTGGAAATGCAACTTAATTCCAAGGACGGAAAAGCCAGGTGGGTGTCGACAAATGTTGATCTGGTGAATCTGAATGGCAAAGATTGTTTCCTTTCAGCCGGTATAGACATTACAGCAAGAAAGGAGGCTGAAGAAAAAATCAGTCAAATGAACAGCGAGTTGGGAAAGTTGGTGGAAGAAAAAACACAAAAAGTAATTGCAAATGAGAAACGATTCCGTTCAATGATTGAAAGGAACAGTGACATGATGACTCTTGCCACACCGGATGGTAAACTGCTTTATTCAAGCCCTTCGCTCACAAGTGTTCTCGGCTACAGCGAAGAAGAGCTAAGCACCATTCCTGCTTTTGAGCTTATTCATCCCGATGATGTTCATGGACTGATGGAACAAATGCAGCAAATTATTAACACTGCCGGAAAATCATTCTATCGTCAGCATAGATTATTACATAAAGACGGAAGATGGATTTGGTGCGAAGGCAGTGTCACGAATTTGATAAATGACCCGAGTATAGGGGCGTTGGTTTCCAATTTCCGCGACATTACTGAGCGAAAACAAATTGAAGAAGCCATTAAACTTGCCGAAGCCAACTATCGTGAGATATTTGAAAATGCAACCGATGCCATATATGTTCATGAAATAGAAACAGGAAAAGTCCTTGAAGTGAATCAAAGGGCTAGTGAAATTACCGGATACACCAAGGAAGAACTGCTCACCACCAACCCCCATGAATTTATTACTAACCAACCAGAGTATACTTTTGAAAAAGCCATTGATTACATACAGAAAGCAGGCGCAGGTGAACCCCAGCTTTTTGAATGGCTGAGCAAAAAGAAAGACGGTTCATTCAACTGGTTCGAAGTGAATCTAAAAAGGGCCAGTATAGCAGGCAAGGAACGCATACTTGCCTTTTTCCGCGAAATTAATGACAGAAAAAAAGCTCAGCTCGAAATTCAAAAACTCAACGATGAGTTGGAACATAAAGTGGTGCAACGAACGGCTCAATTAGAAACTGTCAATAAAGAGCTCGAAGCTTTTACCTACTCCGTCTCGCACGATCTCCGCGCCCCCCTTCGCTCTGTTGTCGGTTATGCCCAAATACTGAAGGAAGATTATGGAAATAATTTGGACAAGGAGGGCCATCGGGTCACGCAGGTCATTATTAGTAATGCCAATCGCATGGGCCAACTCATCGATGATTTGCTGGATTTTTCACGCCTGGGGCGAAAGGAATTGCGGAAAGCAAATTTAAATATGGATGAAATAGTTCATGGCGTTTTACGAGAATTGATAACGCCAGAAAACTGGAGGCATCATGAAGTAAAGGTAATCCAATTAAAACCATCCCATGCAGATCAAAGTATGCTTCGCCAGGTTTGGACCAACCTAATTTCCAATGCCCTTAAATATTCAGGGAAAAAAGAAGTTACAAAAATTGAAATTGGGTCCATTGATGAAAACGGGCATACCTGTTACTACATAAGCGACAACGGGGCCGGATTTGATATGAAGTACGTTGACAAATTGTTCAGTGTTTTTCAACGGCTACATAGGATCAGTGACTTTGAGGGGACGGGTGTCGGATTAGCGTTAGTGAAACGAATCATACAACGGCATGGAGGGACTGTTTGGGCAGAGGGAAAAATCAATGAAGGCGCTAAATTTTATTTTACTTTACCACATAACTGATTGGCCATGAACAATACCGTTGAAATTTTACTCGTAGAAGATAATCCGGATGATGCAGGAATGACTATTCGTACCTTAAAAAAAAATAATTTAGCCAACCACATATTGCATTTGGAAGATGGGCAAGAAGCGCTTGATTATCTTTTTAATGAAGAAAACAAGATGCCAAGGCTCATCCTACTGGATCTTAAAATGCCCAGGGTAGACGGCATAGAGGTGCTGCGAAAACTAAAGGCGGATGAAAAAAAGAGAGTGATTCCGGTGGTTGTACTAACCTCTTCTAAGGAAGAACGGGACATTATTGAAACGTATAAGCTCGGGGTAAATGCATACATCGTAAAGCCGGTGGATTTCGATCAGTTTGTGAAAGCGGTTACCCAGGTTGGGTTTTTTTGGATGGTATTAAATCAGCCTCCAGCCGAAATATAATTTGTGCCTATATGGAAATGGAATTAAGGATATTGATGTTGGAAGATATGGAAGAAGATGCTGGGCTGATTGATCGCGCCTTGCAAAAAGAAAAAATTGCATTCAATCGCTTACGGGTTGATGACCGAAATGAATTTACAGAGGCCCTTGTTACTTTTAAACCTAACGTTATTTTATCAGACCACTCACTGCCTCATTTTAACTCAATAGAGGCGCTTAAAATTTTCCAACTGAAAAAATTGGATATACCCTTCATTCTCGTAACTGGGGAAGTTTCAGAGGAATTTGCAGTGAATTGCCTGAAGCGCGGGGCTGATGATTATGTGTTAAAATCTAATCTTTCGCGCCTGCCCCTGGCCATTCAGCATGCCCTTCGCCAGCACCAGGATGAAAATACCCGCAAAGAGAATGAAAAAAACCTATTCCTGCAGAATGAAGAATTAATCAAAATTAATTCGGAATTGGATTCATTTGTTTACAGTATATCGCACACCCTGCGCTCTCCCCTGGCTTCTATACTCGGATTGGTTAATGAGGCTCAACTTGAAGCTGAAAAAAGTAATGAAACGGTTGACCACTACTTTAAACTAATTGAGAAAAGTATTCATAAACTGGATCATACACTTAAAGATATATTGGATTACTCTCAAAATGCACGTACCGAAGTGGATACTTCTGAAATTAACCTGAAAGAACTAATTGAAGAAAGCTTTGAACAACTGAAATACCTTAAGGGGCAGCATGAAATAGAGAAGTATATCGAGGTGCAGGACAATCCACCGTTTTACTCTAATGCTTATGACTTGCGCTGCATCCTGTCTAACTTGATTTCTAATGCAATCAAATATCGCGATGAAGCAAAAGAAAAATGCTTTATCCAGATCTTAGTATCCATCACCGGGTTTGCCGCTTCCATCCAAGTTAACGACAATGGGATTGGGATTCATCCCGATCATTTACCCAACGTCTTCAACATGTTCTACCGGGGCACTGTGAGCAGTGATGGGGCCGGCCTTGGTCTTTATATTGTAAAGGAAATGATCGAAAAATTGGGTGGCACCATAGCCATCAGTTCCAGGCCTTACGAGGAGACACAGATTACTTTGACTATACCAAACCTGAGTCCGGCAAGCTAAATGTCATTGAAAATGGACTTATTAAACTCCATACTGGATAACATTGATGAAGGCATTATTATAATCGATACAGAAGGCAAAATCCTTTTCTTTAATGAGGTAGCCATAAACAAAAGTAAGGCGGTTTCCATAAATAAACCGCTTCAGTTAGGTGAGAGACTGGAAGACACAGTAAGTCCTCATCGCAAAGAAATTATTTGTGAAATGATTAATGAAATTAAACTCAAAAAACAATCTAACCAAACATTTGCAGAGTACACCAATAACCTGGGAACAACCGTTTATCTGGAGACCACCTTTGTACCCGTTGTTGACGAAGCGGGCGATTTGGCGAGCATCCAGTTATTTATCCGTGATATCACCCTGCAAAAAATCTTTGAAAAAAAATTGACTACACAGGTGGCCAACGTCAGCAATCTGATCGAAAAAGCGAATGCCGTCATCATCGGGATTGATACCAGTGGCTATATCACCGACTGGAATGAGCATTGCTATAAGATTACAGGATTTGACAAAGATGAAGTTTATGCCCAAAAATTGATTGACGTACTCCTGAAGGAAGAAGAAAGGCCTGTCTTTGAGCTTCTTATGCTGCGTATTCTTAATCACGAATTGGTGAGTAATTACGAAATCCCGGTGTACACAAAGGCTGGTAAAAGGGTAACATTTCTTCTAAGTGCTACACCTCGCTCGACAGCGACTGGGGAGATAATTGGAGTCACGTTTGTCGGTCAGGATGTTACCGAACTTACAGGGTATCGCAAATCGCTGGAGATAAAAGTGGAAGAGAAAACCCGCGAATTGAAGCGTATTCTGAAAAAAGAAAAAGAAGTAGTGGAAATGAAAAGCCGATTTATTTCTATTGCATCCCATGAATTCCGCACACCATTATCATCCATTCAGCACGCAGCTCACTTTATTAAGCAACATCAAAGAATCAGCCCTGAAGACCTGACCAAAAGATTGGATGGCATTGAAATTCAAGTGGGGCACATGACTAGTCTGCTGGATGATGTATTGACCTATGGGAAAAATGAGGCCGGAAAAATCCAATTGATTATAACCAAAATTGTATTACTTGATTTTACAAATAATATAGTAGAAGAAGTGGGCCACAGTACGAAAAACACTCACACCATCCACCTGAATTTCCAACAACTGCCGGGAGAAATAGCAACAGATGAAAAATTACTTCGAAACATATTGATTAATTTATTGACAAATGCGGTGAAATTTTCGCCCGGGCAAGAGCATGTGTACTTGACTCTGAGCGGATTGACCAATCACATTAAAATCACGGTCCGGGATGAAGGCATGGGTATACCTGAAACTGAAATGGATAAAATATTTGAGCCCTTTCTTCGGGGCAAAGCCGCTACATCTATTCAGGGAACAGGCCTTGGTCTCTCCATTGTAAAAAAAGGGGTAGAATTATTAGGCGGTACCATACGCGTTGAAAGTCAGGTAGACATGGGCACCACGTTTACAGTAACTATTCCCGAACAATAAAAATGAAAATTGCCGAGAAAATTAAAGTTTTACTGGCCGATGACCACAAGCTGGTCCGTGATGGCATTAAATCAATGTTGGAGAATACGAAGGACATTGAGGTGACCGGATCGGTATCATCGGGTGAGGAATCGATTAATGAAGCACGCCAAAACAGGCCAGATGTGATTTTGATGGATATTATGATGCCTGGCATGACTGGCATTGAAGCTGCACGTTGGGTAAAGGAATTTGATCCCACCATTAAGATTGTACTGGTGACGATGGAAATCAGCAAAGAGTATGTTTCTGCAGGGATTAAGTCAGGGGTAGATGGGTACCTGCCAAAAGATGTTGATAAGGATACCCTATTAGAGGCGGTGCGTACAGTATATGGCGGTGGCCGTTTCTTTAATGATGCTATCATGAAATTGGTATTTGAAGATTTCTATTCTCACGAGAAACTAAAAAGCCCGGATAGAAGACTGCCCAATGACCTTACCAAAAGAGAACTTGAGATATTGGGCCTGGTTGCAACTGGGAAAACAAATAAGGAATTGGCAGAAGCCCTATTCATCAGTATTAAGACCGTGGAGACTCATAAAATGCACATTATGGATAAGCTAGGTCTCAGAAACACAGCAGAGTTAGTTAAGTACGCCATCAAGAACAATATCATTTCTGTCGACAGTTTCTAACTGACAGGGTTTACCCCATACGCCTAAGGATTTACCCTGCTTGCACCTTCTTGGTGCCAACCCTGCCACACGTTGCAGGGTATTTATGCCCCACTATTAAATTTCCCAATAAGTCCTTTCCCCAGGCTTGAATGAAGCTTTTTGACCTGATTTTTCTCAAATCCGCTTTGACCTGATTCTTAGCAATCATGGCCGCCCGACCTTTGATTTATCAAACAAGCAAAAACTAAAACAACCAAACTATGACAATCAAGTACAGGTTCAGGGAAAAAGGGATCAACGCAGCGCTGATCTTACTTTTGTATTTAATGACTGGGATTTATTCGTTAACCCAGGCCCAATCATTTACACCCAGTTATAAGGATGAAATCATCGGGGTAAAGGATGCGGATGACAATGAGTTCTTTCAGCATCACGCATTGTGGAAACTTTGCCATCCTCTCAAAGCAGGTGACGTGCCAATGTAGACCACTTTAGAATCTCAACCGAAGATTTGTTTGGTACACTGGCTGTCAAAGAACACAAAAGGGTAACACCAGACTTGAAGCTATGTATTGACAAATCAAATAAGTTTTGCCAAATGCCTAATCGTAATTCAAACCATGACACAAAAAGAAATTAGTGAATTGATTCAAATCTCCTCCGAGGAAGTTTTGGTAGTGCTCTCCTCAATAGAGGGCCTTCTAATGTTGACCGAGCACTATCAAAACCACCCGGAAACAAATAATTGTTTATCCCTTATCGCACAGTGCACATTAAAATTGGGGGACTCTATTAAAAAAGCAAAGAATAGAAATAAGTACATACAGAGTAATTAGGCACTGGCTTCTGTGTAAGACTGATTGACTAAAACTAAACACAACCATTATGAATATCCTACATGCAGTTTGGAATTTGAAGGTCCAATTCTTTAATAAAAAAGACAGAAAAGCGAAGGAACGGGCACGCTTCATTGTCGGCATAATCAGTAGCCATATCTTCTCAAAGATGACCCTTCAGGATAAGATTAGCTCCATTGCAAAACTGATATTGATTTTCGAATGTGACTTTGGGTTCGTCCCCGAGAAGCTTGAGCGGACATTGGTTCGCTTGAATCAAAAACTTAATATAGAAGTCCTTAGAACCTGGACAGAGTTCTATTCCAGATAGTGGAATAAGACCGGACGGTATTCCGCTTCAGGCTCTTGGCCGCTTCTTTGGGGGAAGCAAAGTTGGATGGTGCCAAACTTCATCGCCTATCGTGCAGTGCAGGATACACAAAAGTAAACATGCCGCTTTGTACAATGTATCACAACTAAGCGTTGGGGAAGCATGGCATCTAGCCGCATGCATCAACTCGTTGCCTATACCTAGTTAAAACATTAAATCCAGGTTACTAACCAGCAATGCTCCCAGTTTTATTACCAGCGAAGAGACAGTCTGGCCAAAGATTTTTGTTTGGCGAATTTTTTGCCATTTATTAGGAAGTGTTTTTTTATGCGTTTTCATACACGAATTTTTTATAGTTAATCGTATTTCACACTATTCCGATTGAGTAAGAATTTGGCTACGATTTGATTTAACAAAAATAACTCTACCAGTATCACCAATCCGTCAGACAATTCCTGAATTATTAAAAATCAGGATCAGGTAGAGACAAGCCCCACAAAGTACGTAATTGAGCTAACCACGAGGCGTTAATTAATATTTACGATCAGGGAAATCCGTAGATCTTACCGGTATTAAGAAAGAGTTCATTCGATCCGGAAAAAATAATTTATCAAAATTGGTTACATTAGGGATAGGATTACCTTGAATTCCAGTGAAAAGAATCATTATCATTATCCTGATTTCTATCCCTTCTGCAAGTTGGACCCTGCATCCAGGCACAGGTGGTATTAAGGAGAAATTACAGGATTTCTTTTTTGGCATTTCGCTCGATTCGGATATCAAATCAATAAAAGAACAGCTAAATCGCAACCCGGAATTCACATTACATTCAGATCCAAACCTTGATGTGAATGAGTCTATTACCAGCAGCATTTCAACAAATAAGAATTTGAACCCGGTATCAACCCGCAATCAGCTGGTTATTTCATTTATGCCTCTGCGAAACCGAAATAAGGAGGCTGTGACCTTCTTATGGATTATTGATTACAAACTTGAGGATTTAGCCATAGCGATTTACGATTTCGAAAAGTTCAAGTCAGAATTTAAACCCTACTTCGAGGATTTCTCCATAACACAGGGCCTTGGATATCAGCAGGAAAAAATTGAATTGCTACACTTACAAGATGGAAATCTTGAGGTTATTATTAAATTGATGAAGTCAAACAATTTGAGTCATACCATTTCAGTAGAATATAAGGAAGTAAGAAGAAAGAATAAGAAGATTTGAAATGCATATATGTCGAAAAAGAGCAAACTACATGATTCAAATAGTTGCAACCAATATCACGAAACGGATTCGTTTGAGTTGGCACATCACCAGGGAAGGCGGGAATTCTGTAAGTCAGTCACTGCCCTTGCTATAGGGGCAATGGCCTCGCCTCTTTTTGCCAGTTCGGCTTATGGAGATGCCCGCCACCGTGATGAAATGTGGCACAGTGTACGAAGCAGTAACGCAAAGATGGCGACTATCCTGCACACAGCCGATATTCATGGACAATTGTTGACACATGATGAATTTTTCATTGAGGACGGACAGGTAATTTATAAAAAGAGAGGTGGGCTAGCAGTTTTGAAAACCATGGTGAATAAGCTCCGGTCTGAAAATCCGGACAATACACTTTTGATAGATGGGGGCGACTGCTTTCAGGGAAGTGGTGTTGCGGCCCTAAGCCAGGGGAAAGCGCTTGTGCCGTTAATGAATAACATCGGCTACGACCTGGTGCTTCCCGGGAATTGGGAAGTAGTGTATAAGAAGGAGATGATGATGAACGATTTGGATGGATATAATGCTGTAAAGATATGCGCCAACATGTTTCATGAAATCGGGAATGGAGGCAAAGGGGACCTTATTTTCGCACCATACTGGACGAAAAATATTGCTGGCATAAAAATCGGATTTATCGGCTATACTGACTCTAACATTCCGAAACGGCAGCCACCCGCTTTCAGCAAAGGCATTCATTTCACCAAGCCGGTAGACGATGTTGCCAGGTACATTACTATTTTGAAAGAGCAGGAACAATGTGCCATGATCTTTTTGGTTACTCATCTTGGGTTAGCACAACAGGTTGATTTGGCAAATAAACCTCAGGTTCAGGGTGTAGACTACATACTGGGTGCCGATACGCACGAGCGTGTTCGCAAACCCATAGAAGGAAAATATGCACGGGTGACAGAGCCTGGCGCCTTCGGTTCTTTCATAGCCAGGTTGGATTTGGTGATTGAAAACGGTCAGGTAAAGGATAAAAACTATGAGTTACTGGATGTAGACCCCAGGAAGTACAAAGCCGATCCGGAGATGTCAGCCCTGATTGAAAGGGAACGTACACCCTACAAGGCAGAACTTGACAAAGTTATTGGTTCCTCTAAACTCCCATTGGTCCGCTACTATGTGCTGGAGACTCCCATGGACAACATGATCACCGATGCACTGATGTGGAAATTTAAACCCGACATTGCCATCAGCAACGGGTTCCGTTTCTGTCCCCCCTTGTTTCCAGACAGAAAAACACGACAAGCTTTAATCACAATGGATTATTTATGGAGCATGGTTCCAATCAATGCAGAAATCAAATCTGGTGTTGTTGGTGGTAAACAGTTATGGGACTGGCTTGAAAAAGAGCTTCACAATGTATTCGCCAAAAACCCTGCCGAGCGGCTGGGAGGCTGGGTGGTGCGGATGCAGGGGATGCATATTAATTTTACCATGAACAATGAATTTGGTAAAAGACTCAACTGGGTAAAGATCAACAACGAGCCTATTGATCTAAGCCGGTCATATCTTGTGGCGACTTGCGAGCGCGAAGGAGACCCTGATGACACACTCTGTCGCCTGGGAAATGTGATAAACCCTACCTACCTGAATGTTGATATGCACCAGACGCTTATTGAGTATTTAAAAGTGCATTCGCCCATAGCTCCACGAATGGAAGGAAGGGTCACGGCAACCGATGCGCCTCAGAATCTGCTATCACAGTTGGAGAGTTATGGCTATACCTTCTTTTGAAATTGTTCTAATTTTAAGATAGTGCAACCAAATACAAATACTATCATACACTCGTTTTCTTACATCTGTACCATATTCTTAATATTCGTAAAAATCGATATCATTTCTTTTGATCTATTATGAATCTTAGGCATAGATAATATAGAACAGACACTAACTGACAACATGGAAGAAAAGTTTAGAATATTGATGTTGGAAGATCTGGAAGAGGATGCCGTACTTATTGATCTGGCCCTCGAAAAGGAGAATATTCATTTTACAAGAATGCGAGTGGATAGCCCTGAACATTTTACTGCCGCTCTTGATAACTATAAACCTGATGTTGTGCTCTCTGATCACTCTTTGCCTCAATTGAATTCAATTGAAGCGCTGGAAATATTTAAAAACAAAGGAGTCAATGTCCCATTTATACTCGTTACAGGGGCCGTTTCGGAAGAATTCGCGGTGAATTGTTTGAAAAGAGGTGTTGATGACTACATTTTGAAGTCCAACCTTTCCCGCCTGCCATCTGCCATACGCCATGCGCTAAGGGAAAAGGAGCTTGAGAATATTCGCAGGGATCAGGAGGTGATGGTGCAAAAAAAGAACGAGGAACTTATTAAAATCAATGCTGAACTGGATTCTTTTGTATACAACTTATCGCATAATCTCCGTGCACCTCTTTCTTCTATACTGGGCGTTCTGAATATAGCCAAACTGGACAAGGAGAAGAGTAAAGAAAAGTCAGAGTATTATCTTGAAATGATTGAAAATAGTATTCTTCGGTTAGATGAGACCATCAGGGGAATATTGGATTATTCACAAAATGTGCGAACCGGTATCGTCAACTCAGAGATTCACTTTGAGCCTCTTATTCAAAAATGTGTTGAGCGTTTGAAATACTTAGATGGTTACGATTTGATTGAAAGAAACATTACCGTCTTAGGTGACTTCCCGTTCGTCTCGGACTCATATAGGATCTCAATCGCTTTAACAAATGTCATTGCAAATGCAATTATGTATCGGGACCAAATCAAAGCCTGTGCATATCTGCGCATCGTTGCAACTGTGGACCCTGACCTAGCCAAAATCATTATTACAGACAATGGCGTGGGTATTAGCCCGGAACTTTTAACCAAAGTTTTCGATATGTTTTATCGAGCAAACGAAAAAAGTCAAGGAGCTGGCCTTGGTCTTTACATTGCAAGGGAGGTTATGGGAAGAATCGGAGGGTCAATAGACATTACTTCTACGCAATTTGAGGGTACGAGTGTCACTCTTAGGATACCAAATCAAGCTAAAAAACCGGTTGATTCTTTCTGAATCAGTTAGAAGTAATACTGAACAATATTGAACAAGCAGTGATTGTCCTCGATGGTCAAGGCAGGGTAATTCTTTTTAATAAAAATGCCCATCAGATCAGCCAGAAATTTATGAAAAATCCTATCCGTGATGGTGATTACATCCCGGATATTCTATTACCAAAAGTTCGGGATGCTGTTAGTGAAATAATCAACGGTGTAAAGATAAATAAACAAGCAAAATCATGTATTGAATTTACAAATGATTCCGGTACCAGGATTGTTCTTGAATTAGATTGCTGTGAAGTCGTCAATCATGAGCAAGATGATGCCAACACCTACCTCTTTATTAGTGATATAACCCGGCAAAAGATCTTTGAAAGTAAATTAACAGGACTAGCTTCGTCCATTTCCAATCTCATTGAGAAGGCAAATGCTATCATTTTTGGCGTGGATACCCGTGGGTATATCACCGAATGGAATTCGTATTCCTGCAAAATTACTGGTTTCGAAAAAAACGAAGTCTATGCACAGAAACTGGCAAGCACTCTTCTGACACAAGACGAAAGACCTCTCTTTGACGATATGATGAAGAGATTACTAGATAATGAATCCATTGAGCGCCAGGAATTGCATGTACGAACGAAGGAAGGTCAGGCACTCATCTTACTGTTGAGCGGTACACCTCGCAAGTCAGTAAAAGAAGAAATCATTGGTGTTACCTTTGTGGGACATGACATTACGGAATTGATGGAGTACCGAAACTCGCTCGAAAAAAAGATTTCGGAAAGAACAAATGAATTACAACGCTCACTTAAGGTTGAACAGGAGGCCGTAGAACTCAAAACGCGTTTTGTTTCTATAGCCTCCCATGAATTCCGCACCCCGTTATCTTCAATTCAATTTACAACCAATTATCTGAAAGAGACTTTTGGAAAAGTGAGGAAGGAGGATTTTGATAGAAAAATTGACGAAGTGCAAACCCTAATTAACCATATGAGGCATTTACTGGATAATGTCCTAAACTATGGAAAAAGTGAACGGGGTAAAATACGTTTAAAGGTCTCAAAATTGAAGGTGGCTGATTTGGTCAACAAAATTGCAGAAGAAGTGGGACACAGTACCCAAAACACACATGCCATCAATTTAGAATATGGGAATGCGCCAGTTGAATTTATGACCGATGAAAACCTGATGCGAAATATTTTGATCAATCTTTTAACAAACGCAATTAAATTTTCACCTGGTCGGAATCATGTTTTTTTAAAACTTGAAGGAAATGATGAGCAGTTGACTATTTCTGTCCGCGATGAGGGCATTGGTATCCTTGAAGATGAAATTAAAAAGATATTTGATGCCTTTACCCGCGGTGTAGATGTGTCATCAATCGATGGAACCGGCCTTGGTCTTTCCATCGTGAAGAGAACAGTGGAATTGCTTAATGGAACCATACAAGTGATAAGCCGATTGGGTGAGGGATCTACTTTTATTATCATTATACCCAGGCAATCCCAATAAGGTCAAAAAAAGGTCTGAATCTTGGTCACGGTTATAAGGCAAACCATAGATGAGATTGTGTTCTGACGCCAAAATAGAGAATAGTGAAGGTCATCTGCCAGGGAAATACGGCTGAGTTGTCAGGGGTCCCGTGAAGAATAACATTTTATCAATAGTCCAACCGAAGGATCAGGGTAATCCCTGATTCAGTAACTGTTTTCGATAGGGGTGCTCCATGTGTTGGCTGTCTGAGATCGGAGAGACAACACAATGTATGCCGGGTAGGTCCAATAGACGTTTCTGTTTCGGCCATTGAACGGATTACTCCAGTTCCACTGAATTTTCTCAAATCAGTCTTTCCCTGATTCATTTCGGTCACCGATGCACCAATTTTACATCAGCAAAACAATTAGAGAATACTAAATTAACTATTATGAAAACCTCAAATATCCTTGCAAAGATGAAGTGCCATTTGCTAAAATTGAAATGCTTTGTTCTCAGGATCAAACCCCTAACAGATATCCAGAAACACGAAGCCTTTGTGACATCCATTCTCAAGACCAAGATTTTTTCCAGGATGGCGATCCAGGATAAGATCACGGCTATCGCAAAACTGATTTCTGTTTTTGATCGTGATCACGGATATATGCCTGAACAACTGGTTGAGATGGTGGCACGACTAAATGTCCAATTAAATTCACAGTTGATCAAAGAATTCATCAGCATGAACCAGCTCTCCGGAGAGGCTGATCCTCTGCACCAGGTATAATACACAATTGATAAAAAGAGGATAACCTTGTTTAATTCCATTTCAATGAATCCTGTAAAATCCCTCAAAAGCGTTAAATATCAAAGAGAGAGTTGCTCCTTTATTTTTAAAACAAACATCCAATGAAAGCCAATAAGAAAAAGCCATCGAAACATGGCGGCAAATCCAGAGCGAAAGACGTGATCATTATCTGCATTGAGATCCTGGGGATTATGGCTAACTTTAGTTAGTATATCGGATGGTGGGCTCAGAGTCAATCATCTTTACGGCTTGATCCGGAAAAAAAATAATAAGACATTGTCCATTTTGTTATATATTGATTCCCAATCCTTGATTGAATCTGCCCCAAGGTGTTTCTGGTCGTACGCTGGATTTTAAAATGGCTGCCATTGCAATGCGTATTTGGAAGCTTCCTTAAGGGAAATAGATTCCTGATAATGGAATATAGATATGTTTCCCGGTAATTCCTGTAATCACACAGCCCGTGAAGTTTACAGTACAGATAGTTCACTATGAAAAACAATAGTAAAGAAAGCGAACTTACCGAACTGTTAAACAGATCCCAGGAGATAGCCCACCTCGGCAGTTGGATGTTTGATCCCACATCCAACCTGCTCACCTGGTCTGACGAGGTATATCGTATTTTCGGCTTGCATCCACAGGAATCTACTGCCACTTACGAGGGCTTTCTCGATGCGGTATATCCGGATGACCGTGCCGCAGTTGACGCAGCATACTCTGGCTCTATAAAGGAAGGTAAAGACAGCTATGAGATTGAGCACCGTGTAGTGCGCAAGCACACCGGTGAAATACGGTATGTGCACGAGAAATGCAAACATGACCGGGATGCATCCGGCAGCGTGATCCGTTCGGTGGGTTTTGTGCAGGATATAACCGAGCGTAAGAAAGCGGAGTTTGAGTTGTTAAAATTCAAAGAAGCAGTGGATTCATCAGCCGATGACATTTACATTATTGACAGGGAAAAAATGTTATTTATTGACTTTAACGCCTCTGCATTGAGAAGTCTCGGTTATGCTAAAGAAGAACTTCTGAAAATGGGGCCTCCTGACATTAAACCCCTGATGTCACGCAATAAACTGGCTGAAATATTTGATAAAATCATTCACTCAGATAGCAAATTTGGCAGGATTGAAACCGTTCACAGGCGGAAAGATGGAACCCGATTTGATGTGGAGGTGTTTTTGCGTTCATTCCATTTTAGCGATTCAACATTTTTGGTTGCATCCGTAAGAGACATTACCGAACGAAAAAAAATAGAAGAAACTCTCCTGATTTCTCAAGACAGACTTCATTTTTTACTTAATTCCACTTCTTCAATAACTTATGCCGTTGAAACAGAGCCTCCTAACCGTGTAACTTTTGTAAGTGAAAATGTTACAACGCTCACCGGTTATACCCCTGAGGAATTCGCCAAAGACCCGGCTTTCTGGGCAGACCATATTCACCCCGGAGACCAAGAACGTATTTTAAGAGAACTTCCCCTGCTTTTTGAAAAGGGAAATTACCTGCGTGAGTATCGATTGCGATTTAAGGATGGAACCTATCACTGGATGCGTGATGACATCAAATTGAATTATGATGCGCAGGGAAAACCAGTTGAGATGGTGGGAAACTGTGTTGATATCACAGAAAGTAAAAAAGTTGAAGATCAGCTGAAAGAATTCAAGTATTTTTTCAATAACAGTGGTGACCTTTGCTGCATTGCAAATATGCAGGGCTATTTTGAAACTCTTAATCCCAATTTTGAAAAGGTTTTGGGCTTTTCCCGAAAGGAATTGCTCGAAATACCATTTATGAACTTCGTCCATCCCGATGATTTCCCGGCCACGCTTCAGGAAATTGAGAGACTAAAAGCAGGATCCCTCACAATTAATTTTGTGAACCGCTACCGCAAGAAAGACGGGGAGTATTTATGGTTTGACTGGAACGCAACACCCGATCCGGTTACGAAGAAACTTTATGCGATTGCACGCGATATCACTGAACGCAAAAAAGCGGAAGAAATATTACTTAAAACATTGAAAGAAATATCGGACTATAAATACGCCCTCGATGAATCACTCATCGTGGCTATTACCCACAAAAATGGAATTATCAAATTTGTAAATGACAACTTCTGTAAAATCTCAAAATTCAGCCGGGAAGAATTGCTCGGCAAAGACCATCGCATTGTCAGTTCAGGCTACCACCCGAAAGAATTCATCCGCAATTTGTGGGAGACCATAGCCAAAGGTGAAGTTTGGCGAGGAGAATTAAAAAATAGAGCCAAGGACGGAACTATCTATTGGGTGGATTCAACCATCGTTCCCTTTCTGAACGAGGAGGGCAAACCCTACCAATATGTTTCCATTCGCTCCGATATAACAGACCGTAAAAAAAAGGAAGCTGAAAATCAAAATCTGAACAAAGAACTCGAATCCTTCAGCTATTCCGTATCGCACGATTTGCGGGCGCCACTCCGGGCCCTGGAGGGATTTGGCAAGGCCTTATCAGAAAAGTACAAAGGCAAATTTGATGAAGAGGCCGACCGCTGGATCGATTTTATTACCATGAATGCCAAGCGAATGGATTTACTGATCAGCGACATGCTAAACTTTTCACGCATAAGCAGAGAAAGCATTAAGAACCGCAGTATAAACATGAAAGTACTTGCACAACAATGTTTTGAAAGCTCTAAGACGAATTATCCTGAAAAAATCATTACCTTTAATTTAGAAAATATACCGGACTCATTTGGGGACTTTGCAATGGTCAAGCAGGTTTGGCAAAATCTGATCTCAAACGCCCTGAAATACTCATCCAAAAATAAAAATATCACGATTTCCATAACCGGCAAAATTGAAAGTGATTATTCGGTCTATTCCATAAGGGATAACGGAGTTGGTTTTGACGAAAAATATACGGACAAAATGTTTGGCGTTTTTCAACGATTGCATTCCAGTAGAGAATTTGAAGGAACCGGTGTGGGGCTGGCCATTGTAAGCCGGATCATTCAAAAACATAACGGCTGGATAAACGCCAACGGCCAATCAGGAAAAGGCGCTGAATTTACTTTTGCATTGCCTTTTGATAAAAAACTAGAGTTATAGATGACCTTCCCGCAATGGGAATACCAGCTGTAAGTCCGCGTTTATCTTGAGATATTTCTTCGTCAGGAAATTGACATCGGGCTCATTACTTAGAAGAGTATCATAGCGGCAGAAAACCGGAAGGCAGAATGTAATTTGGCCTTATCGTGAAAAGATGACCCTAACAAGAAAAACAATCATCTTTCTTTGCATTGTACCAGTCTTGCTGGTGGCTGTTTACAGCTATATCCAGATCAGGAAAAACACAATTGAGAGTCTTTATGAAGACCTGCGTTCCTTTGCCACTCTTTCGGCAAGAGTGTTGCAAGAAAAATTAGATCGCTTGAGTGATCTGGGGCTTGCATTGGCTACCCGCCCGGTGTTTTGCCAATATGTGGAGGAAAAAAAATGGGACGAAGCCATTGCACTCATGGAACAAGTACCTATGGATTTTACTTACATAGATCACATTACTATTACCGACAACGCGGGTACACTGATGGCGGATTTACCTGCCTCTGCGGGTGCGAGAGGACAGAGTCACAGCCAGGTTGACTGGTTTAAAGGACTTACAAGAAACTGGCGGCCCTACCTTTCAGAAGTTTATGTGCGCAATAAGAATATTGTAACTTCGCTAGCATGCCCAGTAAAAAATAAAGAAGGGAAAGTGCTGTGTATTCTCGTTTTACGGGTGAGGGTAGCCGAACTTCTCGAATGGAGTAAAGGTGTGAGCATTGGCAAATCAGGTTTTTTATTTATCGTTGACCACAAGGGGCACATAGCCGCTAATCCAAAATACGAACTCACCGATTCGATAATCGATTACTCCTCTGTTCCCGCTGTACAAAAAGCACTGAGAGGAGAAAAAAATGTGGAGGTGCTGTATAATCCCATAGAGAAAGAAAACCGTTTAAGTGCATTCGAGCAGATTCCGGGTTACGACTGGGCGGTTATCGTTCAGAAGCAAGCGGGTACGGCTTTGTCACCAGATAAAAGTCTGACTCTTATTTCGGTTATTTATCTTTTTGCAATTCTCCTGGCCATCGCTTTTGCATATTTCATTATCCGTGAAATGAACCTCCGGACAAAAGCGCAGGGGGCATTGCAAAAAACTTCCGATGAAATCAAATATTTGTATAACAACGCCCCTTGCGGATACCTTTCCGTTGATGCTGATATTTTATTATCCAATATCAACCAAACCTTGCTCAACTGGCTGGGATACATCCACGAAGAGGTTATTGGCAGGATGAAATATGAGGATTTATTGTCAGCAGAAAGCAAAGCGGCATTTCTAAGGTCATTCGAAAAAGATTTTGAAGAATATGAAAACAAAGGCAGCGTTAGCAATCTTGAATTTGAATTCCAGCGTAAAGACGGAACAACTTTTCCTGTAATCGTTAACTCGGAAGCCATTATGGATGAGAAAGGCAAGTTTGTTAAAAGCCTTTCAACTGTGTTTGATAACACGGAACGCAAAAAAGCAGAAGTGAACTTGCAGGAAAGCCTAAAGAAAATAGCCGATTATAAGTACGCCCTGGATGAATCAAACATCGTAGCGATTACCGATCAAAAAGGAATTATCAAATATGTAAATGATAACTTTAGCAAAATCTCAAGATACAGCAAGGATGAGTTGCTGGGCCAGGATCACCGCATTATCAATTCCGGTTTTCACCCGAAAGAATTTATACGCGATTTATGGGTAACCATTGCCAATGGAGAAGTATGGAGGGGAGAATTGAGAAATAAAGCCAAAGACGGAACTATTTATTGGGTGGATACTACGATTGTCCCTTTCCTGAATGAACAAGGTAAACCCTACCAATATGTTGCTATTCGTTCTGATATTACTGAACGCAAAAAAAAGGAGACCGAAATTCAAAATCTGAACAAAGAGCTCGAATCCTTCAGTTATTCCGTATCCCACGATTTACGGGCGCCACTCCGGGCCCTGGAAGGATTTGGCAAAGCCTTATCAGAAAAGTATAAGGACACATTTGATGAAGATGCCAGCCGCTGGCTTGGTTTTATTACCTCGAATGCCAAACAAATGGATTTGTTGATCAACGACATGTTAAATTTTTCACGCATAAACAGAGAAAATGTTAAGGGTACCATTGTAAACATGAAAGTACTGGCACAAGAATGCTTTGAAACCAATAAAATGCATTATTCCGGGAAAAACATTAGCTTCACTTTAGCAAATATACCGGACTCCTTTGGGGACGTAGCGATGGTGAAGCAAGTATGGCAAAACCTGATTTCAAATGCCTTAAAGTACTCATCCAAAAATGAAAATATCACGATTGACATTACCGGTAAAATTGAACATGATTATACGGTATATTCCATAAAAGATAACGGAGTGGGTTTTGATGAGAAATACAAAAACAAATTGTTTGGCGTATTTCAGCGATTGCATTCCAACAAGGAATTTGAAGGTACCGGTGTGGGGCTGGCCATCGTAGACAGGATCATTCAAAAACACAATGGATGGATAAGGGCAAGCAGCCAAACTGGAAAAGGTGCTGAATTTACTTTTGCTTTGCCAGTTGAAAATAAATTTGAGAATAATAGCTAAAAATATGAAAAACCTTTAAAATGAGCGATATTAAGGTAGAAATCCTGTTGGTTGAAGACAGACCTGAAGATGCCGAATTGGCTATGATGACTTTGAAAAAAAATAATCTTATTAATAATATCCATTGGGTTAAGGATGGTGAAGAGGCGCTGGAGTATGTTTTTGCAGAGGGTCGATACAGCCATCGAAGCATTGAACAAATGCCGGGTTTAATCCTGCTGGATCTTAATGTTCCAAAAGTCGGTGGCATTGAAGTATTGCGAAAAATCCGGTCGGATGACCGGGTTAAAAATATTCCGGTAGTTATTTTAACAACTTCTGCAGATGACAAGGATATTAAAACGGCCTACGATCTTCATGTGAACAGTTACATGGTAAAACCTGTGAATTTTGATGAGTTTGTGGAAGCCATTAAATCGATGGGATTGTTTTGGGTGTTGCTGAATCAAAGGCCGTATTAATGATAAATCTAGTAACTTATAAATTGTTGGAGGCCTGGACCCAATATTAAAATAAATCAAGAACTAAAAAATGGAAGATCAACATGTCGTGGACGTTCTGCTGGTTGAGGATAGGTCTGAAGATGCCGAACTGGCCTTACTAGCATTAAAAAAACACAACTTTGTTAATGTCGTTAACTGGGTCAAAGATGGTGAGGAGGCCCTGGAATATGTTTTCGCAGAAGGCCGTTACAAAGACAGAAATATTGAATCCAGACCCAAATTAATTTTGCTGGATTTGAAGATGCCAAAAGTGGATGGAATTGAAGTTTTGCGCAGGATCCGGGCGGATGACCGGGTGAAACATATTCCGGTTGTTGTATTAACGACATCCAAAGAAGAACAGGATATTACCAATGCCTATAATTTACACGTGAATGCCTATATGCTAAAACCGGTAGAATTTCACAATTTTATTGAAGCTGTAAAAACGATGGGGATGTTTTGGGTATTGTTGAATCAAAGACCGTATTGAGTTCTTGTTGTGTGGCAAATTGCTATGAAGAATATATTTCACAATATGTTTCTTTATTTCTTTTTTGATCTTTTTGTTTTTGGCAACGACCAATATTTGTCTCGTCACCCCTCAAATTATAGGTTTGCCAGGGAGGCATTAGCAATTAAAAACTCCTTTTGTTTAACTTACTTAACAGCGCGCTTTCCTAAACTCTGAATATGACAGTGACGGCATCTAACCAAAGAATCAAGGTTCTCCTGACAGATGACCACAAACTAATCCGTGACGGTGTGCAATCTTTCCTTGAGAAGATGGAGGACATGGTGGTAATCGACTCGGTGTCCTCCGGGGAAGAAGCCATCAATTCGGTCAGGGAGAACCGACCCGATGTGATATTGATGGATATCATGATGGGCGGGATGACAGGAATTGAGGCCACCCGCTGGATAAAGGATATTGATCCAACCATAAAGATTATTTTGGTTTCCATGGAAATAAGCAAGGAATATGTATCAGCCGGGATAAAATCTGGTGTGGATGGATACCTCCCAAAAGTTGTAGATAAAGAGACCCTTGTGGAGGCGATTCGTACTGTCCATGGAGGCGCTCGATTTTTCAATGATGCTATTATGAAGCTCGTATTTGAGGATTTCTATACACATGAGAAGGCAAAGAGCACTGATAAAAAGCTGCCGAACGACCTCACCAAGAGAGAATTTGAGGTCTTGACCCTTGTGGCATCCGGGAAAACAAATAAGGAATTGGGAGAGGCATTATTCATCAGTATAAAAACAGTTGAAACCCACAAAATGCACATCATGGAAAAGTTGGGACTCAAAAACACAGCAGAGTTAGTGAAGTACGCCATCAAGAATCATATTATATCGGTCGATAGCTTATAAAACTCAGGAATTACCCCTACTCCCCTGGGGATATCCTGAGTTGATTTCTCCACGTCCATTCTGGTTCATTGCGGCTAACGCTATTCATATCTCCCGCAAAACCTTACGGCTTCCCTTCATTCATCCTTGAAAGAGGCTTTTACTCCCTGTTTTCCTGATTTTTTGCAAATCAGGTTGATGCTGATTTTTCACGACCTGTGGTACCCCACCTTTGATGTGTCAAGAGAAAAAAACTATTAACATAAACTTAAACAACAAATAAAATGGTACTACATAACAGATTCATTGAAAAGGGGATAAATGCAGCATTAATCACCCTTTTATTCGTGGCAACTGGAATTTATTCCTGCTTTGCCCAGGGACCAACATTAAACCAGGAGAAAAATGCAGACAACAACATCCAGCTTGCGGCAAACCTCAACCTGGATGCTAAAGCTTCTCCCTTGAGTTGGTCTATCAACAGTCCATATGCTGAGTGGAAGCCGAACGTTGCTCCCCATGGCAAGCGCATGTACTTCAGTCGTTCTTTGCACCCGAACAATACGGCAGGAGCGATTGACCGCGAAGACATCTGGTACTCCGAATTTGACAGTACAGCAGAAGTCTGGTCAGAGCCCATGCGTTTACCTGGCATTCTTAATAATGATGGCCCGAACTTCGTCAGCGGTGTGAGCGTTACGGGAGATACGATTATACTTGGTAACCGTTATCTTAAGAACGGAAAAATGAGAGATGGGCTTTCGTATAGTGTGAACATTGAAGGACAATGGTCTCAGCCGAAATCAATTCACATCAAGAATGATTATAATATCTCCGAGCATGGTAATTCGTACGTTTCCCTGAATTCGGGTATAATTATTTCCGCCATTCAACGCACAGATACTCACGGTGACCGTGACTTGTACGTTAGCTTTTGGAATGGCGAGGAAGCTACCGAGCCGATTAATATGGGTGGGGTGATCAACTCAACGTTGGAGGAATCATCACCTTACCTCTCATGCGATAAGAAAAAACTGTACTTTGCTTCAAAAGGTCACCTTGGATATGGCGGTTATGATATCTATGTCACCGAGCGGTTAGATGAATCATATACAAATTGGAGTGAACCAAAAAATCTGGGCCCTGCCATTAATGACATCCTGGACGATGAATTTTTTATTGTCAGCCATTGCAAAAGATTCGCTTTCTTTTCCAAACAGATCAGTGTACATAATGTGGATTTGTACAAAATTTTAATCGAAGAATTGTATGACAATAACACTGATGCGGAAAAAGTATCTATAACCGACCCCTCAAGACTCTCTTCTTTATAACACATTGTTAAAAAAGACATGTGGACAGCCAGGTAAACCCTTGGCTGTCTTTTTTGTTGGGCATTCTTTCCTGTTTTCCGCACTCGTTCAAAAACATGACGTAAGTACCTGATACTCAAATGG
>JBBTBZ010000032.1:78690-113535 GCA_038043425.1 Bacteroidota bacterium | reverse complement strand
GCCAATTTTTTTGAAAAAATCAAAATCGATGACTTTTTGAGTGAACCCTAATTATTCTATCATCGACATCGGTTGGCACTTTGGAGGCTTTCTTAGACCAGGAAACCCATAGTATACCCTCTTTTTTCAAAATCTTTTTTAGAGTAATAAATTCCTTTTCAAAGGTTTTTCTCTCTACCGCAAAAAGGTGAATGAAGTCAACCTGTTCTTTTGTAATTCTCTTCATCACTTTTATTCGCTCTGGAAGTGGGCTTATCCACTCAAAATAACGGGAGGGCCCTCCTTGGATGAAGATCGTAAAATCAGACTTGATACCTAATTTCTTTATCAAGGGTGTCCCTGAATAACCGGCCATGGCTAAAAATAAAAAATCCCGGCTTATCAACCAGGATTTTTATTAATTGATTTTCAGGGATTAATTTTTCCCCATCTTGTCCATCTCTTTATTAAAGGTGTCTTTGAACTTCTCATAATCGTAATCGATTTTAAGACGATCATCTTTAGAAAGGCGCTCATTGTACTTGGCAACCAACTCATCTGCCGAAAGCTCGAGGGCAACGTAAGTCTTATAGTTTCCTTCTTTCGTCTGAACTAATTTTTCGCAGATTGTACGAACACCTGTCAATGTCTGGTCTACTACCTCACGGTTGAGGCTCTCAAAACGTTGCTCTAACTCTTCCTTCCTGTTCAACTCACGAGAGTTAACATAGTTATCGGTAACGGTCTTAACGGTAGTGTTGATGGCTTGTGCAAGTTCGTTTCGCGCATTGGTCAACGCCTTTTTCTTTGAGGTCACCTGATCCATACTTTCTCCAATTGAGTTTCCTCTGAATACTTTGTTGTTAGTGAAATAGTCAGGCCCAGAGCATGGAACCAATACTTCCTTTTCACCTGCAGGGGTTTTTTCTTTGCTTTTACAGCCACTGATCAAAACAGCAGCAGCCATCATGGCTAAAAACGATACATTCATTAACTTTTTCATATACAATTGGGATAAATTTGGTTAAGCAATTTAGCTAATGCAATTATAAGGCCAACGTGGTTAATCTTATTTTGGTTGCAAAAGTTGATTTTTTCATTGATTTTAAGTGTTATTGTAAGATTGAGTTTAATATTTCAGGCATTTTCTCTTTTTCAAGCGTTTCCAATGACTTATTATACGCTTCCTGACTCGCCCTTTCATAGTCCAGGCTATACCCTTTAATGCGGTCCAGCGTAGTGGCATAAATCTCTTTGTTATCCTTTAAACTCACTACCTTAATCACTGAGGTTACATACGAAATATAGATGCTTCCTGACACAGCTCCCTTTTCCGAATCAGAGTTGACATCAACCCATAGTTCCGCCTTCTCTTTAGCCTCGGTAAGCTCAAATCCGGAGTTAGTTAAAAAGTTCTTAAGCTTATTGGAAATTTGCTGGTTGCTTCTGTTTACTCCCAAACTTTTTTCAGCTGCCGATACAAATACAAGCGGACGTTTCACTTTTAATAAAATATTTACTTTGGGTACTACTGACTTTTGAGCAACCAACTTATAGATATCTGATGGATTATCGCCCGCAAAGCTTAAGAGGTTCACTTTCACAGAAACGGTTTGTTCCAAATCCCGTGAGCTGATTTTTGTAATTAACATTTTAGACTGACCGCTGACATCCGTTTTATAGTTTGGAAACACATCTCCCGATCCTTTTTCAAAAGCCGCATATAATGGCAAATCAGCAATTACTTTTTTCCCTTCCTTATAAGTGGCTTTGACAGTCACCGTCTGACCACTTTCTGCAATTCTGCGGTTGACCATTATTTCTGAAGGATCTGCATTCAGCTGAATTTTGTCCAGGAGCTGTTGAATGTTGGCATAAATCTCATTTGTCAGCAAAATCTCTTTGCCTTCAAACTCTAATCGAATTGGCTCCGCCAGGTATTTTTCAATGGCGCGGAACCCTTGAAAGTAAAATCCCAACGCCTGAACGTTTTCACCAGACCGTTCGGATTGCTTTGCCTTTGTAAAAAAATCCAATGCCAGCGTTACGGCATTTCGCTTTTGCTCATCTTTGATTTCTTTATATCGCAGTTTCGACAGCCGATAGTAGACCCAATAATTTCGATCATCCTGCCACGCGTCTACCTGCTCAAATTCCTCAATATCATCGGTAGCGGTTGTGTTAATAATCTGCTCGTATCTTTCCTGAAATTCTTTGTTCGCATCAATCTGACTTAAAACGGAAGTAGAAGAAACATTGACTTTTATCTCGGAAATCATATCCTCCAAAGCACTTTGCTTCGCTGATTGAATGTAATTATTGAGGCCGTCTTTGTTGCTGTGGCCAATTCCTACATAATAACTATCCTGAACAGGTTTTGCGTTTAACCAGGCTGGTTTTGTATTCTGTAATTCTGTCTTCGGGCCTTTGTTGGTAATCGAAGGGCTGCAACCCATTAGGAAGATTGCTAGAATAAGTATTTGCTTCACAGAATATTTCAATTAAGTATACGTTTTAACCAAGCTACTTTTATGCCAAAAATGCAACAATCTTATGACATCTCATTAAAGACGTAAGTTGGTATTGCCATAAATGACTCAATTCTACTCGCAAATCTATATTCGAAATTTCTGAGAGTGTACATTTAAAATCTTTATTTTTAACGTATAATTTTAAATCGATATGAAAACGGTTGTGGGGTTTTTGGCAATATTTTTTTTGGCGATTGCCTGTCAGGAAAGTGAACAGGTGTCTGAATTTACTGGAAATGAAACAATCTACGCCCTTCAAAAGGGCTCTGACTATGAAGTCAGTGGGATCTTGACCTTGAAAGAACGAAAAGATGGAACAACCACTGTTTTGGTTGAACTCAGTGGAACTGAAGGCACGGTGAAGCATCCTGTGCATCTACACTTAGGGGATCTATCGGTACCGGGTGCTGATGTTGCTGCCTTGTTAAGCCCTGTTATTGGTTCGACAGGAAAAAGCGAAACACGTGTTGACAAACTGGCAGATGAAACTACTATAACTTACGCTGATCTAATTAAAATCAACGCTTGTGTTAAGATACATTTATCGGATACAGGAGCAGAACGAGACATCATTCTTGCTGCTGGAAATATTGGAACTGCGGTATCGAAGAATGTTGCAGGGGGACGAGTAGGAGTTTCGGTTTGTAAGAGCGAATAGATTATTTTCAAATCAATCTAACAGCTTCATTTTATGAATTTACAATATATCACGGACGATAATGGTCAAACCACTGGGGTATTCATCCCTATCCAGGAATGGAACGATCTTAAAACCAAGCTTAAAAGTATTGGTCAAGAAGAGCTAGAAGTACCAGAATGGCAAAAAGCTATTGTGAGAGAAAGAATGGAGACCTACAAAAAAAATCCTGAACGAGCATTGGATTTTGATACCGCTATGGAAGAGATTGAAAAAGATCTGTAATGTATAGATCCGTAACAATCGGGTTGCTTGTCTTTTTTATTTATTACTTTGATTGAGCCCTTTCTTTCACAGGTATTCACCACCAGGCCGAGCTGGCTTAAAAACAAAAACCCAGGCCAATGACCGGGTTTTTTCAACGTCTATTCTAAGTGGGTAATTATAATCAATCACCTCCCTTCACCATCACCTCATAAGAACTTAGCATCGCTCCGAAATATTCGCGGTTCATTCTGGCAATATTAGTAAGGCTAATTCCTTTCGGGCATTCGGCTTCGCAAGCCCCGGTATTCGTACACGCCCCAAAACCTTCTGCATCCATTTGTGCTACCATTTTTTCAACTCGTTCTTTGCGCTCTGGCTTCCCTTGAGGCAATAACGCAAACTGAGAAACTTTGGCACTTACAAACAACATAGCAGATGAATTTTTGCAAGCGGCTACACAGGCACCACAGCCAATGCAGGCTGCTGCATCCATAGCCTCATCTGCAATTTTCTTGGGAATAAGAATTGCATTACCATCAGGAACTCCACCCGTATTCACCGAAACATAGCCACCGGCTTGTTGAATACGCTCAAAGGAGGAACGGTCCACCACTAAATCTTTAATAACCGGAAACGCAGTTGCCCTCCAGGGCTCGATGGTAATGGTTTCACCATCCTTAAACGAACGCATGTGCAACTGGCAAGTTGTAGTTTGCAGCGGGCCATGAGGATGTCCATTAATGTAAAGGCTGCACATACCACAAATACCTTCGCGGCAATCATGATCAAAAGCGATAGGTTCCTCCCCTTTTTTTACCAATGATTCATTAAGTACATCCATCATTTCCAGAAAAGACATGTCAGCGGAAACATGTTCATGCTGATAGGTTTTGAAAGCACCTTTGCTGTCTTTACTTTTCTGTCTCCAGACTTTTAACGTAATCTTCATATTATTTATAGCTACGTTGAGTAAGTTTTACATTTTCAAATCGTAGTTCTTCCTTATTCAGAACTTCCGGCTGATTTTCACCTTTGTATTCCCAGGCAGACACAAAGGCAAATTCATCATCCTTGCGCAGGGCTTCGCCCTCTGGGGTTTGAGATTCTTCACGGAAATGACCACCGCAAGATTCTGAGCGGCTCAAAGCATCATCCACCATCAGTTCACCCAATTCAATAAAATCTGCAACACGACCCGCTTTTTCAAGCTCTTGATTTAATTCATTTGATCCACCCAGCACGTTTACATTAGACCAGAACTCTGTCTTTATCCCTTGAATAATTTTCTTCGCTTTCTTAAGGCCTTCCTCACCGCGCGACATACCACAATATTCCCACATGGTAAGTCCTAGCTGACGGTGAAACTCATCTACTGTCTTCTTTCCCTTTATGTTGATTAATTTATTGACACGCTCATTTACGCCATCCATAGCTTCCTTGAAGGCTGGATGATCCGTTCCAACTTTATCATCCCATCCTATCGTTGCCAGATAATCTCCTACGGTATATGGTATTACAAAATAACCATCAGCTAAACCTTGCATCAAGGCAGACGCTCCCAAACGGTTAGCACCGTGATCAGAGAAATTACATTCACCCAAGGCATATAGGCCCGGTACCGTTGTCATCAAATTATAATCCACCCACAAACCACCCATTGTATAGTGAACAGCGGGATAAATCATCATCGGGCCTTTGTACGGATTATCTCCGGTGATTTGCTGATACATGTCGAATAAGTTACCATACTTGGCCCGGATCACATCTTCACCATTGCGCTTAATTGCATCTGTAAAGTCAAGGAATACTGCTAATCCCGAACCAACGCCTCTTCCTTCATCACACACCTGCTTGGCATTGCGGGAAGCCACATCGCGTGGTACTAGGTTACCAAAGGAAGGATACTTTCTTTCTAAGAAATAGTCACGATCGGCCTCAGGAAGATTCATCGCGTCTATTGATTTCAGTCCTGGCATTGCCTTTTTAGGAACCCAAACGCGTCCATCATTTCGAAGTGATTCAGACATCAATGTAAGTTTGGATTGATGATCTCCTGATACCGGAATACAAGTCGGGTGAATTTGGGTAAAACAAGGGTTACCAAAAAAGGCACCTTTCTTATGAGCTCGCCAAATGGCGGTGGCATTACATCCTTTCGCGCTGGTTGACAAGAAAAAAACATTGCTGTAGCCACCCGTACACAGCAGCACAATGTGAGCACTATGTGCTTCCACTTTTCCTGATATCAGATCACGAGTGATAATACCTCTGGCCTTCCCATCAACCACTACCAGGTCGAGCATCTCACTACGGGTATACATCTTCACTTTTCCATTGGCGATTTGTCTATTCAACGCACTGTATGCCCCAAGCAATAATTGTTGGCCGGTTTGGCCGCGCGCATAAAATGTTCTGGATACTTGCGCACCTCCAAAGGAACGGTTCGCCAACAATCCACCGTATTCACGTGCGAAGGGAACACCCTGGGCAACACATTGGTCTATAATATCTACACTCGTTTCTGCAAGCCGATAAACATTTCCCTCGCGTGCCCGATAGTCGCCACCTTTGATGGTATCATAAAAAAGACGGAATGCGCTATCCCCATCGTTCTGATAATTCTTGGCTGCATTGATGCCACCCTGTGCAGCAATGCTGTGGGCTCTTCGCGGGCTATCCTGAAAACAAAATGCTTTTACATTATACCCTAATTCAGCAAGCGATGCAGCTGCGGAAGATCCGGCTAAACCAGTACCCACAACAATCACATCGTACTTTCGCTTGTTGGCGGGGTTAACCAGTTTAACATTGAACTTGTGCTTTTTCCACTTCTCGGCCAATGGCCCTTCCGGAATTTTTGAATCGAGCTTCATATCTATAAATAAGGTCTATTCTGTTCTTAATTGAAAAACATCACAATAGGAATCAAAGCAAATAATGAGGGCACTACAATCGCGAAAGCCCTTCCCACGAAGTTAATAACAGGGTTATACTTCATATGGTTTAAACCCAGGGTTTGAAATGCACTGGTAAATCCATGCCACAAGTGGAATGATAGTGCTATCATACATAGGACATACAGTGCAACATACCATCCTTGAACGAAAGATAAAGCAACCACCTTGTAAAGATCTTTCACTTCAACACCATCATATGTGGCCGTTGGTATACCGCCCCAATGCATTTGTGCCCAGAAATCCTTCATGTGAATAACCAGAAAAATTAATATGATCGTGCCAAGTATACCCATGTTGCGGGATGCCAAGCTTGAGGATTTTCCACTACTAACAGCATATCCTTCGGTTCCTCTTGCCGCCCGATTTTTCAATGTGAGGGCAAATGCTATGAAGATGTGTAGTAAAATCAGAAAATAGTTGCCGTATGATACTGTTTTAATTAGCGGATTTGAAGTCATGAATTTTGCATAAACATTAAATGCCTCACCACCATCATGTTTGAGAAGCTGGAGATTCCCAGCGAGATGAACCGCCAGAAAAAGGATGAGGAAAAGGCCGCTCAGGGCCATTAAAAGTTTTCTTCCCAGTGTGCTGGAGAAGAGTTCAAAGAACCATTTCATAAGCAGGCTTTGCGTGTTTTACAATGGAATCAAAAATAGTTCGCAAAGCTTTACCAAACAATTCGACAAGCCTAAAGGCTGTGAATTGTTTTTCTGAACAGGATCACCAAAGCAAGCGTATCAAATTTTAAATAGCTCTAAATAAGGATCAATTACGAGCAAAAAAAGGACTCAAAGATTTTCAAACAAAATAATGATCAGAGTAATGGCAGCCACCATAACGAGAAGAAACCATTCTTTCTTTCCGAATGCTACCACTTTGTTGAACATCTTTTTCATATAGGTTATTGTTATGCTTTGTTAGCTCATTACTATTAAACAAAGCACGCACCCATACTATATTCATTTGATAATCAGATGATTAATTAAAAAATTAATCTCGAATTCTTCCAATTTATAGACGGAATTCCCGATTTGGGATAGATTAGATCGCGAGTTAAGCGTGTTTGGCCGATGGTTCTTTAGGTCTATTTTTACAGGAACAATCACTGATCTCCTTTTAGATGTATTTGATTTTCGATACAGAAACTACCGGTATTCCGCGTAATAAAAATGCGCCTATTACTGACCTTGACAACTGGCCCCGCTTGGTGCAAATAGCCTGGCAACTTCATGACGGCAAAGGCAAACTGATTTCTCAAAACAGTTTCATTATCAAGCCAAATGGATTTGACATTCCTTTCAAAGCAGAACAGATACACGGTATTTCTACCAAAAGGGCGCTGGAGGAAGGCCATGATTTAAAAAAAGTGCTTGGCCTTTTCACCAAAGATCTTGATAAGACCAGCGTGCTTGTCGGCCATAATATTGAATTTGATATTAACATTATAGGTGCTGAATTATTCCGTGAATCGCAGGAAACGGAAAAATTCCTTGCTCTTCCAAAAGTAGATACGGGAATTGTTTCTATCGACTTCTGTCAGTTGCAAGGAGGATTAGGTGGTAAGTTGAAAATGCCAAAGCTTACCGAATTGTATGAAAAACTCTTTGGGAAAAGTTTTATCGATGCCCATGATGCCTCGTATGATGTGGCTGCAACAGCCCGCTCATTTTTTGGGTTAGTAAGTAAAAAAGTAGTAAAACCCTTTGACACAACACCCGTTGACGAAATCGAATATGAAGAGCCCATTCTGGAAGCCGGCAACTCATCCAAACGAGAAAAAGAAACGAACGGCAGGCTGGGAGGAATTATTGGCATAGGCGAAACACTATCTGACAAACCCTTTTATCACCTTCATACTCATTCTCAATATTCCGTCTTACAAGCTGTACCCGATGTGTCAGAATTAATATCCAAAGCAAAAGCCGACAACATGAAAGCTATTGCTCTCACTGACTTTGGCAATATGTATGGTGCTTTCAAATTTGTTAGCGAGGCCTTGAAGCATGACATCAAACCCATAGTAGGATGTGAGTTTTATGTTTCTGAAGACCGGAAAAAACTGAAGTTCACAAAAGATAATCCTGATAAACGCTATAACCAGGTTTTATTAGCAAAGAACAAAGCAGGCTATCAAAACTTAGCCAAGCTCAGTTCAATTGGTTTCATCGAAGGCCTTTACGGGATTCATCCGCGAATTGATAAAGAGCTAGTCACTCTATATAAACAAGGCGTGATAGCAACTACAGGAGGGCTGAATAGCGAAATACCTTATCTTATTTTACATATTGGTGAAAAGCAGGCTGAAGAAGCATTTATATGGTGGCATACTTTATTCGGAAAGGATTTCTATATCGAACTGAATCGTCATGACATGCGCGAAGAAGATCGGGTGAATGATACCTTGCTAAAGTTTGCGAAAAAATATGGCGTAAAATATTTTGCTGCCAACGAGTGTTTCTATGTCGAGAAGGAAGAATCGAATGCGCACGATGTTCTCCTGTGTATTAAAGAAGGAGAATTTCAATCCACTCCAATTGGTTTTGGTCGTGGTACACGATATGGACTCCCCAACAATCAGTACTATTTTAAGTCACAAGACGAGATGAAATCACTCTTCCACGATCTCCCGGAAGCGATCGAAACTATTGGTGAAATTGCTGAGAAAGTAGAGAAGTATGAATTGAAACGCGATGTGCTTTTACCAAAGTTTATTATCCCTAAAGAATTTGAAACAGAGAATGATTATCTAAAGCATTTAACTTACGAAGGCGCAAAAAGAAAATATCCGGAAATCACACCTGAGATACGGGAACGAATCGATTTTGAATTAGAGACTATCAAAAAAACCGGCTATCCAGGATATTTTCTGATTGTACAAGATTTTACTTCTAAAGCCCGTGAGATGGGCGTGTCTGTTGGGCCCGGTCGTGGGTCGGCAGCCGGCTCTGCGGTTGCCTTTTGTGTTGGCATTACGAATGTAGATCCAATTGCCTACAATCTACTTTTCGAACGTTTTCTAAATCCTGACCGTGTATCGCTTCCTGATATTGACATAGACTTTGATGATGAAGGCCGTGATAAGGTTTTAAAATATGTAATTGAAAAATATGGTCATAACCAGGTGGCGCAGATCATTACCTATGGTACCATGGCCGCTAAATCTTCCATTCGGGATTGTGCGCGTGTGATGGAATTGCCACTCAATGAATCGAATATCCTGGCCAAAATGATTTCGGAGAGACCCGGCACCACCTTGAAAAAATCATTCGAAGAAAATAAAGAGTTAAATGACATTCGAAAAGGCTCTGATAAACGAGCTGAGGTACTACGACAGGCAGTGGTGTTGGAAGGTTCCCTCCGAAACACAGGGACACATGCTTGTGGTATCATCATTACACCAGATGATTTGACCAAGTTTGTCCCTGTCTCCACAGCAAAAGATTCGGAAATGCTGGTAACCCAATTTGATAACAGTGTTGTGGAAAGTGCCGGTATGTTGAAGATGGACTTTCTGGGCCTGACAACGCTGACCATTATTAAGACTACCATAAAAAATATAAAAAAACGTCATGGAATTGATATTGATATTGATAAGATTCCTCTCGATGATGTAAAAACGTATCAGCTTTATCAACACGGTGACACCACAGGCACTTTCCAGTTTGAATCAGATGGCATGCAAAATTACTTGCGCGGATTAAAGCCGGATAAGTTTGAAGACCTCATTGCCATGAATGCTTTGTACCGGCCTGGCCCCATGGAGTACATTCCGAATTTCATTGCCCGCAAAAATGGCCGGGAGCAGATCAAATATGATTTAGCCGAAATGGAGGAGTATTTGAAAGACACCTATGGTATTACCGTCTACCAGGAGCAAGTAATGTTGTTATCGCAGAAGCTTGCCAACTTCTCCAAAGGTGATGCCGATGTATTGCGGAAAGCGATGGGTAAAAAGCAGAAAGACGTGCTTGACAAGATGAAAGACAAATTCATCATGGGGTGTAAGAAAAATAATCATGACGAACGTATTGCTGAGAAAATCTGGAAAGACTGGGAGGCTTTCGCGCAATATGCCTTTAACAAATCACACTCTACGTGTTATTCATTGATTGCTTACCAAACAGCCTATTTGAAAGCTAATTATCCGGCAGATTACATGGCTGCTGTTTTAACGCATTCCCAAAACAACCTGGATAACGTCACCTACTTCATTGAAGATTGCCGCAAGCAGGGCATTGAAGTTCTGGGGCCTCATGTGAATGAATCCGGTGTTTTCTTCGAAGTAAATAAAACGGGTCAGATTCGCTTTGGTTTGGGAGCTATTAAGGGTGCGGGGGATGCCGCTGTTGAAAGTATTATTCTGGAAAGAGATGCCCATGGATCCTTCAAAGATATTTTTGAATTCGCAAAACGATTTAGTCAACGGGCCGTCAATAAAAAAACCTTTGAATGCCTTGCCCTGTCCGGAGCATTTGATTGCTTCACTGAATATCATCGCAGGCAGTACATTGCAGCGAAAGAAGGCGAAATCACTTTAACAGAAAAGGCCATCCGGTATGCAAATAAAATGCAGCAAGATTCACAAAGTGCACAAGCCAGTCTGTTTGGCGAATCAACAGGAACAACCATGCCTCCTCCCAAGGTTGATCCGATAGAACCTTTTACAGAGATTGAAAAACTTAATTTTGAAAAAGAAGTGGTTGGCGTTTACATCTCAGGACATCCATTGGATAATTTCAAATTTGAGATTGATACCTTCTGCAATACTCCCGTCAATACCCTTACCGAGTTAGAAGGAAAAGAAGGCAAAGAATGCAAAGTGGGCGGTATTGTTGCTTCTGTAGAACATCGCATGACGAAGACGGGAAGACCGTTCGGCAAACTTATTCTGGAAGATTATAGTGGTAAAGGCGAATTCATGTTATGGAGCGATGACTATTTGAAATATAAATCGTTCCTTATGCCAAGTCTTAATTTGTTTATTGAAGGAAACATACTTCGAAAAAGCTGGGGTGAACAAAACCTGGAATTCAAAATCCGCAACATTGACTTATTGAATGAACTCGCCTCAAAACGAGTCCAGGGATTAGCCCTGCGGTTTTCAGCGCAAAGTGTAACAGAAGATTTTATCAATTCTCTGGAAAAGCTGTGCAAAAAAAATTCAGGAAACGCAACGCTGCGGATTTATCTGAAAGATGACGTTGAACCCATTCAAACCGAACTCCTGGCCAGGTCAAGCCGGATAAAACCAAGTAACGCTTTTGTTAAAGAATTAAAAAAACTGGCAGAAGTTGGGGTAGTGACAGACAAAATGGAGGTCCGGTGGCTGACTGACCAGCCGATTATGCAACCCTCACTCTTAAATTCCGAAGTTGGAACAATTTCTTCTAACTTTGTGTTGGACTTAATTGAATCTTAAAACGAAATAAAATGGGAAAAACTGTAGAATTGAACGATGCGAATTTTGACGAAACCCTCAAAAGTGATAAACCAGTCTTAGTTGACTTTTGGGCAGAATGGTGTGGACCTTGCAAAATGATTGGCCCTTTGGTGGAAGAGTTGGCTGGAGACTATGAAGGTAAGGCGGTAATTGCAAAACTAAATGTAGATGAAAATCCTCAGGTAACAGCTCGCTTTGGTGTGCGCTCTATACCCACCCTCCTGGTATTCAAAAATGGTGAGGTGGTTGATAAACAAGTAGGTGCCGTACCTAAATCTGTTCTTTCCAAAAAAATTGAAGCACAAGTTGCTTAACCTCACCCGGGCCTACCTCCAGGCAGGCTTAATTCCTCTTCATTTGGAGAGGGATTCTAATTCTTAAAATTAGCCCGTGACATTCCATTACTGGCTAATTTTTTTTTACATTCACTCCATCGTTGACCAATTAATGTAAATCTTGGATAATAAGAATCTATGACTAAACGTTATTCGCGTCAACTTTCTGCTGGTGCGAATAACATTGTTATTGCGCTTTCGGAAAGCGAGGTTGCAAAAATATATGAAGGTGACACCCGTTCTGATATTGGCTCTGAAGCAGAAAAAATGAAGTTTGCTAATGCTATAAATGGACTGGTTGCCAAATTTATCCGCATAGATTTTGATGACGTAAACAATTGGGAAAGACTTGTTATGGAGAGGCTTTACCCGATGGACTACCGAAGTCTAGAATTTGAAAAGCGAGTATTGCTTGCTGAAGTCTTTGAAGATGAACTTAAAGAGCTTCATAAAAAGGGATTTGTTCATCGCGATCTAAATCGTCCATCCAATGTACCGGGTCAACGATACGATAATATCTTTCTTACGAATAATGGTATGCGATTAATTGATGTCGGCATTTCTGCCTTAGCATCACAGGTCGGGAAGAACCTCTTTGAGCGATACGTTATCGAAGAATTAAAAGAACTGGAAGAATTTAAAAAATTCTTTTTAGATCGTTAATAGAAGTCTATAATTTCTTCAACCGCTCCACCATTTCAAATACGGCTGGACACACCAACGTATTCTTATGGGTTAGTTCCATTATTTGAACCATCTTCTTTCTATTCGTGTGTGGATATTCGCGGCACGCTTTTGGGCGATCACCATAAACTGAACAATAATTGTCTGCCGCCAAAAATGGACATGGAGAAGATTTCAATACATTGTCTCTGTCCGCATCTACCCGTAAGTACTTTTCTATAAAGTCGCCAGGCTTCACCTTTAAAGATTTAGCCACTCGCTCTATGTCCGTTGGATAAAAAATCGGGCTAGTTGTTTTGCAGCAGTTGGCGCACTCCAGACAATTAATTTCTTCAAAGACCTCGTCATGCACGATATGAAAAGCATTATCGACCTTGCGTGTATCTTTCTTTTTAAGACTGTTAAGAAATTTTTTATTCTCCGCAGACTTATTTTTAGAAGTTTCGCTGAAACGAGTTAAATCCATCTTTTATTTTGATTCCAGATACCGCTTCTTGCTGCTAGCAAATTTGGCACAAATTAGCTTGAGGCTAGCGGCTTGTGGCTAGCGGCCTGTCTTTCTATTAACCTTTAGCTTGTTCGTATTCCTTAGTCAGTGTTTTTATAATCTCCCCCATAGGACGAATACTCTTCACATGTTCAATGGCAGGACCGGCACACCACACTGTTTTATAGGTAGCACCAAAAGCAGCTTTCTCCACTGCCTTCATTCCGCGAAAAGCAATTAACATTTTCGCGTATTTTTTTAATGTTTTATTATTATTTAAAATCCACTCCAGGAAATTAGCTTTCGTGCCGAGCTGCTGAACATAAGGTGTGTTAATTACCGTAAGAGCCGAACCCGAAAGTTTATTGGTTCTTACTATATCTTTTTCACCATACTGTACCATGGCCTGTTTGTATTCAGGAGAAATGTCGGCCTCCTCACAGGCGATAAAGATAGTACCAATGGATGCTCCGGCAGCACCCCAACTCATTACATCCTTCAGATCTTTTCCTTTCGCAATCCCGCCTGCAGAAATAACCGGGATGTTACAATTTTCACTTAACAGTTTGACTAAAGTTTGTGGGTCAATATTGCCTGCATGTCCACCGGCCCTGGAATTCACCGCTATGATTCCATCGGCTCCAAGTTCCTCCACTTTTTTCGCATACGCTAAATCGACAACATCACAAAACACTTTTATACCTAATGGCTTACATCTTTCAATTACTTCTTTTGGATTGCCTAGAGAAGTAATGATGTAATCGACTTTGAGTTCAAGTAACGTATCCATCTGACCTTTATACTTTGGATTGGACTTATTGACAATTAAGTTCACCCCAAATGGTTTGGATGAAAATGCTTTGATCTCTTTAATAGCAGCTCGCAGCTCCTGATCTGTTCTATAGTTGAGGGCCGGGAAAGCAGCACTCACTCCATTCTGCAAGGCGGCTTTGATCATCTTTGTATTGGAGATCAGAAACATGGGCGCTACAATGATGGGGTAGTCAATCCCTAAGAGTTGATCGAGGGTAGTTTTTGTCATCTGTCAAAATTAACTTTAATCTTCATAAAGTAATATCGCTTAATTTTACAGTTTATCATCTATCATGAAAGACCTCAAAAAGTATTTTATCATTCCTGCCCCTCCAGAGGATGTTTACCTGGCCTTGACGAATCCTAATACAATCCATCTCTGGTCGGGAGAAGAAGCAGAGATGAGCACGGTACCAGGCACCGAGTTTTCATTATGGGATGGCAGTATTGTAGGAAAGAACCTGGAATTTATCAAAGACAAGAAGATCGTACAGCAGTGGTACTTTGGTGATCAGGCCACTGAATCAATTGTCACTATCATCCTTCATCCCCATCAGGAAGGAACTTCTGTTGAACTGAAACACACCAATATTCCGGATGAAGACTTTGATGATATTAAAGAAGGTTGGATGGAGAGTTATTTTGGTTCAATCAGAGAGTTTTATGAGGAGTGACCCATATTATTTTGATCCCGCTCCATGTTAAAAATACTTTCTATACGCACTCAATTTTTCATCGTGGTCTTTTTTCACTTTCTCCCTGATCTCCTTAAACTTTGGCTCAGCCCGGATAAAATCATAGAAAGTGCTATTATCTAAACCATGAAGACTTACGAAACTTGACAATGATGCGCTGCCATAAATTTGTCCTTTTAACAGACTAGTTGTCAAGCTATCCAGTACATGTAGTGTTTCTTTTTTCATTCCAAGAACGGAATAGAATGCAATGCCAGGTTTATCCTCGCTGATAGAAATTAACTGTAATGCCTCGCTTTTCCTTCCCTTTCGGGCTAAGAGTAGAGCCTCAAGGAGTAACTGCCTTTTGTCACCCTGCATTTTTTGGCACACCCTTATTTCACGTTCAGCATTTGCAAAATCTTTTCTGTGAATGTAAATGAAAGCCATCGACCTATGGCTAAGCTCACTTGTGGTGTCAAGATCAAGGACCTCCTTCAAGCCGATTTCTGCATTATCAAAATTTCCAAGCAACATTTGTTCCGTAGCCAGAACTCTTTTTGAAACCAGTGCCAGGGGGTCTGCCTCCAGGCTTTTCATGAAAAATTCTCTCCCTTGATCACTAAGGCCCATATGATAAAGCTTGGATCCTAAAAGACGTGCCAAGTAGGAACTGTTTGGGTCAGCCCGATATGCTTTTTTCATATAATAAAAACCACTGTCATAATTTTGGGTTTTGAAAAAAGAACCACTATGACCCTTCAGGACATAGGCGGAGTTTGGATTAATCCTCCAGGCAATTTGACTTAAGCTATCTTCCAGTCCATGATACTTAGCTCTAATTTCATTCCGGGTAATTCCCCCACCTGGGTAATTCCCCCATGTGTTATACAAGTCAGCTAAGGCCATGTAGGCAGAAGCGAAGGAGGGATCAAGTTTGATTGCTTGCAGCAAAAGTTCTTCTGCCTCTTTTGCTTCGTTGGAATTATTCCCTTTCTGCACTATTTTCATAGCTCTTAAATAGTACTCATAGCATTCCACTGAAATAGGTCTTTCATCAGCGATCGTGATTTTTTTTGAATCAACCTGCAGTATTTTAGTGGCCACTGTCTCGGCTATTTCAGCTTGAACGTCAAACAATTTGTCCGCGGAACGTTCAAAAACTTCAGACCAGAGATGAGAGTCGTCCGTTATTCTGATGAGCTGCACAGTAATCTTCAATTGATCTCCAATCTTACGAACGGATCCTTCTAAGATGTGATTGACTCCCAATGTGCGTCCAATCTCATCAATCTTAGCATTCTTCCCCTTGTAGTAAAAGGAAGACGTTCGCGCTATAACTTTCAGCTCAGGCACACGAGTGAGTCGGTCAATAATCTCTTCTGAAATACCATCGGCAAACCAATCCTGATCATGGTTTGGACTCATATCCGTAAAGGCAAGCACCGCGATGGATTTGCGGATTACTTCTTCCTTCTTTTCCGATGGAAATATTCTCGGATAGATGAAGTACGCTGCGAAGATCAATAGAAGTGCAGCAATTGCTAGTGGAAGTGCTCTACTTATTCTGCCAGCATCAGCCATTGGCCTTTCCCTTTCGCTAAATGGTTTCCGAACAGGACTCCTAAGTGAGATGATGATTTCTTTTATCGCATTCGCTACTTTATTTACCTGATTCCGGTAAGTGGTTTGATTTTGATTCTTTCCTGGATTTTCTTCGTTTGACTGGAGGGGGCGATTAACACCAGCCTCTTTATAAATAAACTCAATCGCCCGAAGCACTCCGCCTAATTCAGTTTCCAATTGCTCTTTATCTGTCGTATCCAGATCATGAATTTTTATGGGGAGAATCCTGCTTGCTACATTTCCATTGCTTAGCCGAATATCTCTGCCAAGCAGATCTTCTTTCGTCAGTTTGTTGAACGCACAAAACTCATGCTGCCATGCAAATGATTTTGTATCGCAATAGGTTTGGGAGATGATAGGAATGAAAATCAGACACTTTAGTTTGCCTTCCAGGCTTTTATCAACGTTGTGGGTTTCGAGCAGGCCATCGTGGGGATTCTTATCAAAGTAAATAGTGACTATATCTTTGAGTGTGCTCCGGAGCTCTTTCTCCAAATTCTGAACAAAATCAGTTACCCAGCCATCGAGATTATCGTTCTGGCGGTAGGAGATAAATATGTCGTATTCGAATCCTTGAATCAACGAAGGCATACGGATCTATTAAGGGATGAAGACCTGCCCTGATAAATTGGGGTGTCATATTCGTAGACGGAAACTATAGCTGACATAAACTCAGAGTTTCAATAGGTGAAGATCAAGCCCTGGTATTTTTAAAAAACTTTTATCTGCAGTTACCAAAGGTAAGCTCATATATAAGGAAGAGGCCGCAACAATGGCATCGGGTAATTTTAGTGTAGTCTGTTGCTTTAACCGGATTGCAATTTCCTTGATGTCTGAATTGAAAGTGACGATGTAACAGTTTTCAATTAGGCCGGTTCTGATTTTTAGGATTTCTGCGGTTAATCCCTTGACACCTAACATCTCCATTTCGGTAATTTCTGAAATAAAGAAGTTACTATTTAAATATAGTGTTACAACTGCCCGTCCATTCAATAGATAAATTAAGAAATTTGTATCGACCAGGAAATTACTTCCATTCATCGCGAAGTTTCTTTTGATAGGCTAATCCATCGACACCATCTTTCACCTTTCCAAAAAAAGCAGAAGGATCTTTTTTTGATTTAGTAGAGACCCTCTTTATTAGACCTTTTAGGTGATTTTTTTTGATGGTTTTTGCTTCCGTAGTCATTGTGATCGAAAGTTAAGATATTTTAGGTTTCAGTCAAACACCGTCACGCATCATTGTACTTATCGTTGTGTGATAGGAGATGAAGCCCGGTAGGCAGGTGTCGTAGCCGCAACCTTGAAGGACAGAAGCCATTTCTAAAAAAAGTATTTCTTATCGCTTGTCAAAGATATTGTCTACCGATAACAAATGCTTCGATAAGGACAGAACTTGCACGTCTCTATCAGGGTAGTTTGTTCAAATACCTCATCTGGATTGTAAATATCCTCCAGTAAAGTCTTGAGGTAGATTTCAAATTCAGGCAAAATGCTATTTACATCGGTAACCGGTTCTTTACCAATTATCAATCCAAACTTAAATGCGTCTTCGAATAGATTTGCCCGGCTGATAAGACCGGGAATAAGGTTGGTATCCGCACTGAACTCCCGGGTGGTTTTGTAGAGCAACGCATACACCAATGTCTGAAAAGCTGCCTTGTTACGCTTCTCTTCACGCATAAAGAGTGAGGCAACACTATTAAAATCCAACTCATCCTTTCCCGTTTTATAATCAATGATCCGTACGTCATTACCCTTTCGGTCTACGCGGTCTATCTTACCACCCACAACGGCATAACCAGGTGCATGCCCAATTTTTACGGTATATAAAAGACCCTCCAGTTCTACTGCTTCCATTACAAATGGTGCGTACTTCCGATCAGCCTTCATAATTTGTCTGGCAAAACTCTTCACTACTTCTTTCACCACGAGTTGTTGTCCCTCATACTCAACTTTTTTTCCGGGCTCAAGCCGATACGTATCCTTGAATGTATTGTCAATCAAATGATCAAGGTTTGTGTCTATCTCAACAAAATCACCTGCTTCAACTTCTTTATTATTTTTTCGTTCGAAAAGATTCTTATAAAAGGACTCCATCACCTTGTGTAAAATATTTCCCAACATGCGAGCATCCAATCCCTCCACCTCTTTGGGTTCTTTAATGCGGGCAACATATCGGAAATAGAATTTAAGCTTGCACTCGATATAAGAATTGAGACCTGAAGGCGAAATCCCGCGAAAGCGAGCGGTGTCCGAATTTAGTTTTGTCAACGCTTCCAGCACGTGAGCATCTTTTTGAATCCTGATCGGTTTGACTGGTACTGGTTTGATCGGATCGTGTAGAATCTCCCGCTCAATGTTCAAACCGCTCTCATAAATAAGCTGCTGCAAATAACGACTCATTTCTCCCTGCCCCAGGTCATCCGTTTCTGAGTTGTGGAACAAAAAAATATTCTCAGCACGCTGTAGTACGCGATAAAAGAGATAGGCATACATTGCATCCTGATGCTCCACGGTCGGCAGATCATATGCTTTGCGAATATTGAATGGTACATAAGAGCCCTTACCGCCAAAAGCCGGAAAGGCCCCCTCATTCATGGAAAGAATAAATACATTTTTAAAATCCAGATTACGGGTCTCTAATACGCCCATCACCTGTAAGCCGGCCAGCGGTTCTCCTGTGAACGGGATCTTTTGGGTTCGCACCAGTTGACGCAACAATCGCTGAAAAGATTTTAATGCCTTATTCCTTTCCTTTATATCTCCTTCCTTGCCTGCAGTAACCTGTTTGCTCTCCTCTGCGGAATTCAGCACCTCACTTATTCGATTAAGCAGCTTTAAAAATTGAAACGCATACTCTTTATCTAGTGTTGAAATGGTTTCGAGTTTCCCGATTTCATTAACAATAGACGTCAGGTAATGCAAAGTGTTACGCTCGCTTTTGCTAAATATCATCCTGTGCAGTTCAACAGCAGTACCCAGAAAATCCTGTGATACATACACCCAATTGAAAAGTAAAATCTCTTTGCGCTTGGTATTAGCAGCTACTGTATCAGCCGCTACCACATACGGATGCCCTAGAATGGCCAAAACGTGCCGGTGGCTAAATTGATCTTTTCTAATCCCTATCTGTAGCTCAATTAACAACTCTACCAAATTAAAAAGAGGCGTGCTACTCAGAGCAAAGCCCATGGTGACATTAAGTTTTTCCACGCTACCGGAAATTCCATGCAACACCGGCATTAATAATTTTTCATCTGGCAATACGATGAGGGTATCCTCGGGTATAATCCCTTTTTGCAACTCATCATGTAGAACTTGCGACATCAACTTAGCTTGTCCGATTGGCTGTGCCGCACCAAATACCCGGATGGATTTCGGTTGACGAAGGTTGGATGGAAATGCCGGAGGAAAAGTTTCCTTTAATACGGTATGCAATTGATACTCCCGGAGGAACCTACCCGCTTCTTGCTGATCACTATTGACATAATATTCATCGCCATCCCAATACATCTTGCTTCCTTGATGGACAAAATGAGATAGTATTTTCTCTTCTGATTTTGTTAACGCGTTGAAGCCAACAAATTTAAGTTCTTTCGGTGATTGGCCTTTCCCTTCTCCGGAAGCAAAATACTCGGCCACTTCGCGATGTAACATGCCCTCGTATGCGAGACCTTCCGATTTGAGCTCCTGCCTGAATGTTTTATAAAGCAAAAAGAGTCTGCTCCACACATCTAAGAATTTTCTTTTATTGTCAGTGAGATTTTCTTCAAAGTTTGACCAGAAACTTTTTAAAAACTCTCGTTGCTGTTCGGTGAGATAATCAAAACTGGAGTCAAGCTCTTTCTGGTTTCGGAGGTCTTTAAAAAGCTGCCCGGCATTCACCAAATATTTATCAACCTCATCAAAATCGCGTAGCAGCATATCTCCCCAAAAATAAAATTGATCAAAGGGTTCAGGGGGGCGATCACCTTTTCCAGTAAGTACTACAGCCTGATAGGTCTTATGAAGTCGGTGAATCAATTCCAATTTATCAGGAACTCTAAGGGCAGAGAAACCTGAAATGAAGTCTTCAATAGTAATCAGCCGTGGGGCAAATGCTGGCTTCGAGAGAATGGAGCTTAGATGTTTTTGAAAATACAATGCTGCCCTGCGGTTTGGGAAGACAAGCGTGAGGCGATCCAATTGAGGATGTTCTTTGTAAATCTGTTCTGCCAGTTCCTTAAGAAACGATTTCATGCGTACACTTTCTACCTTAATCTACCTTCTCTCTTAAAAACCTAAACCCAATTGCTTTTTGTCTTTTGTTTTACCGATGCTTGATTTACCGGGAGGCACAGAAACCACATCACCTGTTTTAATATACAGTAAATATCCTTCCAACTCCGGGAAGTCCATCTTCTTTAGTATTTCCATATACTCGGCCACTTGTTTTTGATCTTCCTTTTTAGGCTCACCCGTTTTAAAATCCACCACAACTGATTTGTCTTCCTTCAACATAAGTCTGTCAATGCGGCTATCACCACTCCCCTGCCTTCCGGGGGCCTCCGGCAGGCGGGCGGGTAAGAGTATTGGCACTTCCGTCCGAACATCCCAATCACGCCCAAACCAAGAAGCAATAACTTCATTGCGCAAAAGCTCTCCAATTAATTTCTCTATCATGGGCTTTTCATCTCTCGTCATCAGTCCATCAAAAATAATTTGCTGAATAACTCCCTCCAGTTCATCTGCATATTTGATACGTGAAAGCACAGCATGAAGATGGATACCATACTTCACTTTTTCAAACACAGGATTATCGTCAGGCCCAAAATAACCTCTTGCTGTTTGCTTAATTACCAGCTTATCCCTCCATGGTGTGGACGGATAAAATTTCAAAGCAATCGCTGGATTTTTATCTTTTTTACCTGAAGATTCGGACAACGACCACTCTCCAGACTTCCATTCCTGTGTGACCTTATTCCATTTTGGGTTGAGTACATCAGAAGTTGTCATGCTTTCTGCAAGAAGCTTTGCCACTGTCTTTCCATAATTGACGGGCGCCATTACAATCATGCCATGCTCAGCACGGGTAAACGCAACATACAACAGATTCAAATTATCGAGGTAACATCGCGAACGCTCTTCTTCATAGTATTCAGCAAAGGCAGTCTCCTTGAGTGCCGAGGAATACTTGATGGGCAGATAGCCCGCTTTATCCAATGGTGATTCGTCTGACGTAACCCACAGTCTTGGACTCTTGTTACCTTCGTGATCCAGACTCCATGAACAAAATGGAATAATGACATACTTAAATTGCAGGCCTTTTGATTTGTGCAGGGTCATTAACTGAACTGCATCAACATCACCTGAAACCTGAATGGATTTCTTGCTTTTGTTTTCTTCCCACCACTCTAGGAATGCACCAAGGTCATTGCGTTCACGGTTTGTAAAATCCAATACCAGGTTTTGGAACGTCTGGAGATAGGTCAATTCACCCACCACTTTTCCAAGGCCAAAGATTTCAATAAGCGTTTCTGTTAATTCAAAAAGTGGTAGTTTCTTAAGAGAAATTTTTTGTGATGTAAAAGCGGATGGTAATGTACTTTCAAATGTAGCTTGGTTGGCTCCCATAAAAACTTCGTTAAAATCTTTGCCAGGATCATGCAGTCTTGCCAACTCATAACCTAAATGCGCCCTGGCTATTCCATCCTCCGGATTATGCAAGTATTGAAGTGAACTGATTAATAGATTTACTGTACTTGCACCGTCCAGGCGCAGCGATTCATTGGAGACGACATCGTACCGGTAATTTGGATTGGCCTGCCCTGAATTCTTAAAGTCCAATAAGCGGGCCACTATCCCTTGACCTTCATCATTTGTGCGAACAAGAATAGCAATGTCCTTCAAGGAAGCGCCCAACAATTGTAGCTTCTCCAGGTAAACTGGTATTTGATTCAGAGCCAATTCCTTCCAACTCTCATCGGCTTCGCCTTCCAAAAAGGAAACGTGAACAAATCCTTGTACCTCTTTAGAGACCAACTGTGGCACATCACGATAGGCTTCTGAAGTTATGCTCTTGCCTGTATCACCGGTTACTATCGTTGCGCTTGTCTCAAAGAGGGCGTTATTAAATGTTACAATCTCTCGGGCACTTCTAAAATTTTGTTGCAACTCCTTTGTATATACTCTCTCTTTTCCGATGCGTTGTTCAATTTCGCTTTGCAATAATTTTAGATCTCCCCCACGCCAACGATATACCGCTTGCTTCACATCGCCCACCACCATACTGGGATAACCCTGATCGAGTCCATTGGTTAGCAACGGAAAAAAGTTCTTCCATTGCAAGCCAGAAGTATCTTGAAATTCGTCAATCAGATAGTTTCGATAAAACGATCCCACTTTTTCATAAATAAAGGGTGTGTCGCTATCCTGGATAACACCATTTAAAAACCTGGGAGCATCTGCTAGCAGCATGATACCATTCTCCTCTTTGTAATCTTTCAGCTTTCTGGAAATATCGGCAATGAGCCCAAATGCATAAAAATTACTTAAGGCAATTTCAGCCGAAAGTGCTTGCCTAAAGTTCTTATTTCGATACGCTAAGATTTCATTTAATAGAGGGATGAGTTTTTCGCTGGCGAGTTTAAGAACAATCGCCCTGTGGGTGGTGTCCTTATCCGGCCAATTACTTGAATTCTGAAATTCATTTTCAGATCGTTTCCCTTTGGCAGTTTCATCAAAATCTTTAACGCTTGTGATTTTAGAAAATTTAGTAAAGAAGTTGTAGATCCCACCGCCATACTTAAAGTCCGATTTTTCTAAACCATGCTGATGAAAGACTTCAAGTGCCTGAATTGACTTTGCCTTTACTAGTCCTGTAAACTCATATTTTTTCTTCTTTAAATCTGCCAATAAGTTTTTGAAGAAATCTTTTTGTGCCGTGGAGGTATTAACTTCACTTTCGATGACTTTAAACTCTTCCTTAAAAATCTCATTTCCGAATTCCAGAAGGCTTCTACGGGTATCCCAGGGGCGATCATTTTCCAGATTCTCGTTGGCATAATCCACTACCCATTGCGTGAGTTCTTGATTCGTACCGAGTTCATCAATCAAATTATTGATAACTTCTTCCAGAACAGGCTCCTGCTCTACTTCAAGACGATAATCCCCCGCTAAGCCGGCCTCGCGCGTAAACGAGCGAATTACTTTTTGAAAAAAAGCATCAATGGTGCTGATTGAAAATAGATTGTACTCATGCAATATTCTGGATTGAACTTCATGAGCATGCATTTGAAAAGTGCTGGCATCGAATTTCAACTCGTCCTGCAGCTCTTTGGAAAGGTCATTTTCCTTACCGTTTGCAAATTTATCGAGGTAGGCAAGTATCCGGTCCTTCATCTCCTGAGTGGCCTTATTAGTGAACGTGACGGCCAGGATATACTTGAAGTAGTCGTTTTTGTATCGCAATGCCAACTTTAGATATTCTTTGGCCAAGGTGCGCGTTTTGCCCGAACCGGCTGAGGAGCGATATATCGAAAAAGTTTTTTCCAAATTTATTATGTCAAACTAAATCTGCATAACCAGAAGCATATTCTACTGATTTTAATAAAAGTGATGATTGCATTGGAAATCTACAATCAGAATCTAACATTTTTGATGAACGTCATGACGATGAACTCCTTTTACCGGCCTCAACTCAATACCCATCAAATGATTAGGAGGTTTTATCCATATACTCCATTGGCTCTGATTTTTAATAGGGAAATTTAATTAACTTGACATCCAGTCATGCGCAAACTTTATTTTCTAGTTCGGAATATCGCCTACTCATTCCCTATTCAGCTCCTACTGAACAATATCATGCGCAATCATTTGATGATCCTGTGTTGGATCATTCTCTTTGCTATGATTACCGGCAACTTTGGGAAATACCTGGGGATTCCCTATTTGTTTCTAGATCCGGAATATCTGAACAAAGTCAGCTTCACCAGTTTTTTCATAATGGGTTGCCTTACAGCCGGTTTTACTATGGCCTTCCACATTACCTGCTACATTTCTGACAGTCATCGTTTTTCATTTATTGGAACATTGCAAAGTCCGTTCAAAAAATTTACACTCAACAATAGCCTTATCCCACTCCTTTTTTTAGGGACCTATATTTATCAAATCATTGGCTTTCAAATCAACAATGAGTACAGCTCAGGGGTTGACCTTGTATGGAACCTGACAGGTTTGCTGGGGGGTTATGCCGCGATGATTTCTTTTTTCTCGCTATATTTTCGGTTCACAAACAAAGACATTTTCAAGTATGTCATCTGCAGGATCGATGAAAAACTTAAAAGCAATGTAAAAGTGACTCGCGCCAGCGCTATGAAAAAGCTGGACATCGCACAAAAGAAACAAGTAAAGGTGAGCTATTATCTGGATAGCTATCTCCGGGCAAAAGAAGTTGAAGATACACGTTTCTATGATCGGGCTACAATTATTCAGGTGTTCGATCAAAATCACTTTAACCTCGTCATTATTGAGTTGGTAATCTTTGCGATAGTGCTTGTTCTTGGCATTTTCAAAGACTCTCCCACTTTTCAACTTCCCGCAGCTGCCAGTTGCATGATTTTCCTTACCATTTTTGTGATGATGTCGGGGGCATTTTCTTATTGGTTTGGAGGATGGTCTGCTACCACTGCCCTCTTATTATTTTTAGTGTTGAATCACCTGGTAGGGGAAGATTTCTTCAGCAAAAAATATGAAGCCTTCGGCCTTGATTACCGCAAACCGTCAGCAGAATATTCTGTGGCAAGCATTCAAAATCAAAATGACAGCCTTTCCATTGAAACTGATCGGCAAGCTGTTTTGCATCAATTAATAAATTGGCGAAACAAATTTCAGGAAGGTCAAAAACCAAAAATGATATTTCTCTGTGCCAGTGGTGGTGGCAAGAGAGCCTCCTTGTGGACACTCAACGCGCTGCAAACAGCGGATAGCCTGACACGGGGTCAGTTGATGGAACATAGTGTGTTAATTACCGGAGCCTCGGGCGGATTGATAGGTGCCAGCTACTTCCGGGAACTGAAATTGCGGGAAAAACTTGGTGAGCCTGTAAAACCGTATGCCAATATCCATCGTCAAAAGATTTCAACAGATAATTTAAATCCACTCATTTTTAGTTTACTCGCGAATGATCTTTTTGTTGGCTTCACCAAATTTGAATATGCAAAAAACTTTTACCAACGCGACCGTGCTTTCACATTTGAAGATCAGCTCAATCAAATTACTGAAAAACTGATGGACAAACCCATCAGCGCCTATACTTCTCCGGAAAGTAAAGGAATCATTCCCATGGTTATCCTGACTCCAACGGTTATCAATGACGGAAGAAAAATGTATATCGCCTCAAGACCTGTTTCCTTTATGAACAAAGAGATTACAAATTTCTCTGATTACACTGCTTCTAAAATAAGTGGAGTTGACTTCAATCGATTTTTCGAACATCAAGGATCAGCTAATCTCCGCTTTCTTTCTGCTTTGCGCATGAGTGCTACTTTCCCCTACATAACGCCCAATACCACCTTGCCAACCGAACCTCCCATCCAGATCATGGATGCCGGAATCTCAGATAATTTTGGTATGTCAGATGCTGTGCGCTTTACCTATGCGTTCAAAGACTGGATTTCGGAAAACACTTCTGGGGTCATCTACATTTCCATCCGCGATTCTCCAAAACTTGCTACTATCATGGCCAAATCTGGTCAGACCATTATGGATGATATCACTCAGCCGATCAGCAGTGTGTACAACAACTTTGAAAATTTTCAGGATATCACCAGCGACATGCTTATTGGTCAGGCCCATTCCTGGTTAACGATTCCCATCGACCGGATTGATTTGCAATATCAGGCGGAAAGCTACACCCCTATACTTCAGAAAATGGATAGCATCCGGCAGAACAGTGCACGCGCTTCCCTTAGCTGGAGGTTAACTACGCGGGAAAAAGATGGGATAGTAAATAATATTAATTCCACCCGGAATAAGGAGGAGCTGAAGAAATTGAAAAAGTTACTGGAATATCGTTGATTGAATTTACTTCTGGTCCTATTTGTTATGAGCGGACTACTCCATCTACATGAATTTGTTTTATTAGACAGCATTACGAATGTGCTCTCTATTTTGTTGATAAAACTGGTAATAGAACACTGGAAACATTTTTTGTATCGTGGTGAACTTCAATGGAGGCTTTCTGAAAATCACTATCGTCACATTCATAGATATTCACAAACTTTTGTGGATTGCGGTCCACCAATGGGAACCACGAACTTTGAATCTGAATCATCAGACGATGGCCTTTCTTGAACATATGGGCTATATCGGGTAAATCAAATTTTACGCGCTCCACTTTGTTGGGTATAAAAGCTTCCGGCTTTTCAAAGCTGTTTCTAAATCGTCCTCGCATGACTTCACCACGTACCAGCATCTGGTATCCACCCATAGGATATTCATCTTTTTTTGAATAAGAAAAGTCATCCGGAAAAACATCAATCACTTTTACTATAAAATCAGCATCCGTTCCGGTAATACTTACCAACAGATCGGCTACCAATGTTCCTGCCAAAGTTAAGTCATCGCCCAGTACATCGGTTTCAAAAACCAGCACATCCGGTCTTCGCGAGGCAAAACGCTGATCATCGGTCATGTATTTGGATGCTCTGCCATCATGCACGTCTTCCATGTACGGAACTGGTTTAGCCGGGTCACTGATGTACTCACTTGAACTTTTGATGGTTGTAGGCTTTGTCCAACTTAGTTTGCCATCAGGTTGTAAATAAATTGGTTTATCCAATTTTTCTCTGGGTGGCCATTGACTGAGTTGGTGCCATTGATTTTCTCCACTGAAGAATATAATTGCTTCCGATAACCGGATCGCACCTTTTCCTTTAAGGTGATAATTGAAGAAAGGTATTTCTACATTGTTCTGATACCAATAGGAAGTTTTGGATCCGAATTTCACATTCCCCAAAAAGCTACCTTCTGATTGCGCCCACTGCCCATGAGACCATGGACCTATTACTAATCGGTTATCCGCGTTAATGCTTTTCTTTTCAATCGCTTCATACAGTCGCCAGGCACCAAAGCAATCTTCCGCATCAAACAATCCTCCTACAATGAGCATGGCAGGTTTCACATCGGTGACGAAATTTCTTGGGTTTCTTGCTTTCCACCATTCATCCAGATTGGGGTGACTCAACATGCTGTTCCAAAACGCAATGCTGTCATGAAAATACTTCACATTAATATTTTTTAAAGCGCCCATTTCCAGAAAGAATTTATAACTGTCTTTCACCAAAAAATCCTTTTCCTTAGGACCAATTGTTGTAGGTTTTGGACGCGGTTGGCCAAAGCCCGAATAAAAATTAAATGCGTCTATCAGCATAACAGCTCCATTGTGATGCCAGTCATCGCCCATAAACCAATCCGTGACGGGCGCTTGCGGGCTCACCGCTTTTAAAGCAGGATGATTTGATAAAGCTGCCATGGTAGCGTAGAAGCCAGGGTACGATATCCCGAGCGCCCCAACTTTTCCATTATTGCTAGGAATATTTTTTATGAGCCAGTCAATAGCATCAAAGGTGTCGCTGGCTTCGTCAACATCTAAAGAATTTTTCCTGGAAGGATTGAAAGGACGTACATCCATAAATTCACCTTCACTCATCCATCGGCCACGCACATCCTGCATGACCATGATATAGCCTTCACGGAAATAAAATTTTTTATGATTATTCCAGAATTTGGGCCATTGCTGTTCCCCGTAAGGAGCACAAGAGTAGGGTGTCCTGGTTAGTAAGATGGGGTGCTTCTCTGTAGTATCTTTAGGGATGTAAATACTGGTAAACAATTTTATTCCATCTCGCATAGAGATCTGGCGTTCGATTTTATAATAGTTCTCAACAATCCATAATGAATCTTGTGAATTGGTTTGTGCAATTGCAAAAATTGATACCAGCAAAAATCCGGGCAAAGAAAGAAGTGTTTTCATAAGTATTTACAGTTTCATTTTAAAGTCTGCAACCCTCCTTTTACAAGAATCTTTGGGTTGGGATTGAAGGTGGTCACATTTACTTGCCAAAACTGACTCAGCGAACGGCAAAACATGACCGGAACGAAATTATGATAAAGTCATGCGTTTGGCAAGAAACAAAAACTATAAATTCATACAGGGCCTTCTCAATGTTTTAAACACTCATCATTATGGCCTGTGCCGACTAGGTTATACATCCATCATTTGAAATGACACAAAAATTCTGTACGAGATTCGTGTGTAAACTTCGTTGTCTCGCTCTTTGTATTCAAGTAAACAGGTTATAAACTCTCCATTTGTTAATATAGTTTTTTGATAGAAAATGTTTCCCGCGTTGTAACCCGAAACAACGAAATAGTCTTCTCCGAGTTTTTGGAAAGTAATTACTCGCTGAGGCTTGTCAGGATTATTTCCCCGGCTATCCTCGTTATACACGTCCTCAATTGTATAATGTATTTCAGAATTCACATAGTTACGAACGTCTCTGTAAACCCACATAGTGTTATCAGCGTCTTTAGATTTAAACACTTGACCATCTCCGTTGTCTGATTCACCTTGTGGATAAAGAATTTCTGATGGGTAGTCTAAACAAAAACCAAACTTTTGGTTACAATATGTTTCAAAATTTATCTCTTCTGATCCCAATTTTGTTATTACGTCATATGTCTCAATCTCCCTTTCCAATGATTTAGCATTTCCGGAACTATCAATAGACAAGTCTGTTACTGGTGCTTTCTCGCTGACTTGGGTCTGAATGTCAGGTCTCGAAATGATTAACCATGTTGAGATGATTAAAGCTATTCCGAATAGAATCAAGGTAACATCTGGCTTGTTTAATTTTTCATTCGGTGACTCAGACAGAATTGCGATTACACCTGAGACAATTGTAAATGGACCGGAAAAAACATTACCTGATAAGAAGCAACAAACACCAATAATAATTAAAATAACTCCGGGGATTTTAGGTTTAGCAAAAACAATACTTGAAAATATTATGACAATCCACGAAAGCCAAAATGCAACTACTCCCCGCTCAGCAATAGTTTCTGCACTCCCAGATTTTAAATTTTCCCCTATTACTCCAAGACCTATTTGAAGGAATCCTCCAATCACTCCGAATATCCCACTTATTAATCCAATTATACCTGCTGCTATTTTCATATCTTTTTTTGCTTATCATGGGTCACATCAGATGTTTTATTTATGTAGAGAATTTCTTGGTGGATTTAGTTTGTTTATCAAATAGATTTCTAATGCAGCTGCCAAGGGATAATGCTTTTCCTCAAATCCAATTGTCATTACGCTTGTTAACTCTGTCCAGTTAGAAGTCGGTTTATATTTTGTATTCTTATCCTTGTCCCTGTTTACTGCCCAGTATTTTTTTAACCTAAATCCCAATCCACATCCTTGATACATTCCAGTACCCTTCCCTATTCCAATGCCAACGTAAACAACATCTTTGTTTCTAAAAAGTACGTAACATCCTCTTTTGTTATTGTTTGGAATTGAACCATTAAAGTTCCAATGGTGAGACCATTCTGGTTGCTCACCGTTGTCAATAGACCAGTAGCATCTGAAAAATTCCTTTGTCGCTTGCCTTAAATTGTCTTCTGTCATTTGTCTTGGCATTAGCCACGGCACGTGGCTATACGTATTGAGTATATCTAGTACTGCTCATCGGCTAAGTGTAACCTTAGAATACAATTCAAATCCTTTCCCTGGCTCGGCCAATTCAAATACCTCCGTAAATTCCTTTTCGCTGCCAAACTGGTAGGTCTCACGCGCACGATACCCGTCCGGAATATTTTCTATGGCCTCCGAAACAAACACCAGAGTATTGCCATCTTGCGAGATAGATTCCAACTTATATTGATTCACAAATCCTTCGATATGAAATTGCCGGAGCACAAAAGTCTTTCTGGCCTTATCATAACTGATGTATCCAACATCTTCATGTACTTCGCCATTCGGATGATCTTTGGATGGTGGATAAATTGACTTATTTTTTACTTCAATAAATTTCTTGTTAAGAATAAACTGGTAACTTCGTTCGTATTTTCCGTTACCTGGTTCCCCAACTCCTTCACCCTTCCACGTTCCTATAAAAGATTTTAAGGGTATCCAGATGCTATCTTGCTTTGTGTTTTGCGCAAATAAGAAAGAAGGAAAAAGTAAGGCCATTAAAATTAACTTTTTCATAGGTAGGGGCCAGTTATTATTTCAATGTCAACTCCTGAATGATGTTGGTGGCACCGCCTAGCTTATCGATGCACCACAATACGTAGCGAACATCAACACAAATGGTGCGGTTCAGATCTTTGTCAAAAGCAATCTGGTGACTGAGGGCTTCGTAGTTTCCATCGAAAGCAAGTCCGATGAGTTCACCCTTTCCATTGATGACAGGTGAGCCGGAGTTTCCACCTGTAATGTCATTGGTGGTGATGAACCCCACCACAATGTCATTTAGTTTTACGTCTTTATAGGGGCCAAAATCTTTTTTCTTATAGGCCTCAATCAGGTTAGATGGCAAGTCAAACTCATAATCACCGGGTTTGTATTTTTCCATCACACCCGAAAGTGTACACACATAATTGTAAAACACAGCATCGCGCGGACGGTAGGACTTAACATTGCCGAATGAAGTGCGCATGGTGAAGTTAGCATCAGGATACATTTTCTTGTCAGGATTCATTTCGATAATCCCCTTCATGTACATTCTCCCCAGTTCGTTACTTTGGGCAGTGAAAGCACTTGAAAACGATCCAAATTTATTTGTGTAGTTTCTTACGAAGGCTGTGGCATATTGATAAGCAGGATCATTTTGAAGCGTTACCGAGTCTGGCTTGCTTACAAAGGCATTCCATTTTTCGTCACTCAGTAAAATTGTATTGGTAAAAACATCGTTCGCAAATTTATCGTAGGTTGCCTTGTCCTTCAAATCTCCGTACTTAGCCTTTATTGTATTGAAGAACTCCGGGTGCTGGCCTGGGTCAATGTCATTATAAAACATCTGGCAGGTTACTGCCATAATATTCTGATCGGATTGTCTATTTCCTTCAGCCAGAAAAGTAGTTCTGGCCGTCTTAAAGTTTTCAATTATCTTATTCACTTCTTCGATTGTCGCATTCTTTTTGGTGAGCGCCCGTTCCAGAGCCTGAAGACCAACGGCAAATGTAGTCAACGGTGAACCTAGTATTCCCTCATTCATATAAATGCGGTGTTTGGCGTAGGGTTTCCAATCATCATATGTTTTTTGATATTGCGTAAAAATGTTTTCGTAGTCCGGTTTGCCTTTGGCCCAGGTTGTAAACTTCTCTTCTTCCGCTTTCTTTTGGCCTAAGACATCATACTTTAGCAACTGCTTGGTTTCTCCATCAAAGAATTTCCAATAGTTAGCAATGCCCGCATAGGAGGACGCAAGCTTCAACCTTACCGCAGGATTTTTTTTCATTTCTTCAAACATCAACTTCAAACGCGCATCGCGCAAATTCACAATCGATGGATTTTCAATGTCCGTCTTAAGTTTAACCCCAAAAGAAGTTGCATACCGATTAGTACTTCCCGGATAGCCGTAGATCATAGCGTAGTCACCATCCTGATAGCCTTTGATTGAAATGGGTAAATAATACTTGGGTTTTAGCGGCACATTCTCTGTTGAATAATCGGCAGGTTTGCCATCCTTACTCATGTACACACGAAACACGGAGAAGTCACCCGTATGGCGTGGCCACTCCCAATTGTCGGTGTCACCACCAAATTTTCCGATGCTCTCTGCAGGAGCGCCCACCAACCGGATGTCTTTATAACGCTCATAAGTGAATAGTAAAAACTGATTTCCTTTAAAGAATGAAGACACCCGGGCCTCATAGCCAGTGCCTTCCGTTGCTTTCTTAGCAATCTCACTTGTGACATTCTGAAGTTTGGTCGTGCGCTCAGTTCCCGTCAATCCTTGCAATGCTTCTTCTACCTGCTTCGTCACATCATCAATTCGAACCAAAAACTGAACCGACAAAGTTCCTGCTGGAATCTCTTCATTTTTTCCTTTGGCCCAAAAACCATTTTGCAAATAATTGTGATCCACGGTGCTGGCGCTGGCAATAGCATTGTAGCCACAATGATGGTTAGTGAAGATCAGCCCTTGATTGCTCACTATCTCGCCTGTGCACCCGCCTCCGAAAATAACAATGGCGTCTTTTATCGATGGCTGATTTAAACTATAGAGTTGCGCTTTACTCAGTTTAAGGCCGCGATTCACCATGTCGTTGTAGACCTGCTCGCCCAATAAGTACACCAGCCACATGCCTTCGTCTGCTTTCGCCAGTTGCTGAAAACCCAGAGACAAAACAAAGATCAATGTGAGGAGGCGCTTTTTCATAGGTAGAATATTTATTGTTCTTAAAAGTAAGAAAATTTATTTGACCTTTATACTGATACATTTGCTTACATGACTTTTGGAGAAAAGGTATTGAACTTTAACAAAACCCTCACTCTGGTGACTGAACTACCCAAAGGTGTGGTGGTTATGAATCCTTTTAAGGATAGCTATACATTTTCATTATGTCGGGCGTTTTATGCGCAATATTATAACGATTCGAAGGAGCGTCATATTATTTTAGGTATTAACCCCGGGCGATTGGGCGGTGGGCTAACGGGTATCCCGTTTACAGATCCGGTTAAACTGGAAAAGCTCTGCGGTATTACCAATACGTTGGAAAAGAAATCGGAACTCTCTGCTGATTTTATCTACAAGCTGATTTACAGATATGGTGGGATCAAAAAGTTTTACAATCGGTTTTATTTCAACTCCATTTGCCCGTTGGGCTTTATGAAGGATGGGAAAAACCTAAATTATTACGACATAAAGGAGTTGGAGCAAGCTGTAAAAGGTTTTATGATCCATTCGCTTAATAGTCAAATCAAATTTGGAATTAATACAGATGACGCCTTTTGCCTTGGTGAAGGGAAGAATTTTAAATTCATTTCAGGGCTCAATGAAGAACATCATTTCTTTAAAAAGATTATTCCATTGGCACATCCAAGGTTTATCATGCAGTACCGAAGAAAGAAGTTGGATGAATACATTAGTGATTACCTTCAAAAGTTCAGAATTCCTCAGACCTAGTCTTGTCTTTTCGAGCGTACGAAACCTTTTAGAATAGGCACTCATTACATTGCGAGAAATCTTCTCATGTCAGAACTAGCAAGTTATTGTGAATAAGATTTCTCTCTCCGCTATCGCTACGTTCGAAAGGACTTAGACGAAACATGGCACTTAGTCCTTTCGAGCGTGCGAACCTTTTAGAATAGGCGCTCATCACATTGCGAGAAATCCTCCATGTCAGAACTAGCAAGTTATAGTGAGTAAGATTTCTTTCTCAGCTTTCGCTACGTTCGAAAAGACTTAGGACTAATCCGGACTTAACGTCTTCCATCCAGGATTCTGTGTGTTGATCAAGATTTCCTTTTTCTCTCTTCTCCACTTTTTGATTTCCTTTTCGCGTTCAATCGCATGAGAAGGGTCATCAAATCTTTCCCAAAAAATCAGATTATAACAATAGTATCGCCCGGCAAAAGTCTTCCTGTTGCCACGGTTTTCATAATGCTCAAATATTCTTCTGGATAGATCATTTGTCATTCCAACGTACAATACAGTTTTATCTGGGTTGGTTGTGATGTAGACAAAGTAATTAGAATTCCACATACCGATAATTAATAATATGAATATAGTATAGTCCTTAAGTAAATTACAAATAGGGAATTGTATTCGGTAAGATTTCTCTCTCCGCTATCGCTACTTTCGAAAGGACTTAGACGAAACATGGCACTTAGTCTTTTCGAGCGTGCGAACCTTTTAGAATAGGCACTCATTACATTGCGAGAAATCCTCCATGTCAGAACTAGCAAGTTATAGTGAGTAAGATTTCTCTCTCCGCTGCCGCTACGTTCGAAAAGACTTAGACGAAACATGGCACTTAGTCTTTTCGAGCATGGGAACCTTTTAGAATAGGCGCTCATTACATTGCGAGAAATCCTCCATGTCAGAACTAGCAAGTTATAGTGAGTAAGATTTCTCTCTCCGCTGCCGCTACGTTCGAAAAGACTTAGACGAAACATGGCACTTAGTCTTTTCGAGCATGGGAACCTTTTAGAATAGGCGCTCATTACATTGCAAGAAATCTTCTCATGTCGGAACTAGCAAGTTATAGTGAATAAGATTTCTCTCTCCGCTATCGCTACGTTCGAAAAGACGTAGACCCATTTCGAACGTGCGAACATTGGACGGGTACCCATGCATTGCGAGAAATCTTCTCATGTCGGAACTAGCAAGTTATAGTGAATAAGATTTCTCTCTCC
>JBBTBZ010000032.1:0-78590 GCA_038043425.1 Bacteroidota bacterium | reverse complement strand
CCCATTTCGAACGTGCGAACATTGGACGGGTACCCATGCATTGCGAGAAATCTTCCCATGTCAGAACTAGCAAGTTATAGTGAGTAAGATTTCTCTCTCCGCTATCGCTACGTTCGAAAGGGCTTAGACGAAACATGGCACTTAGTCTTTTCGAGCGTGCGAACCTTTTTGAATAGGCACTAATTACATTGCGAGAAATCTTCCCATGATTAAGAGCAATTTCATTTCAACAAGATTTCTCTCTCCGCTGCCGCTGCGTTTGAAAGGACTTAGACTGGGATGATAATTCTGAACTTAACTATGTTCCAAAGGACTAAGAGAATGCAAATGACTAAAACTAATCAAGTATCTTGCCTCCATGTCTTCTCGCGAACAACTTCAGAAAACACTTACCCTCATACAGCTCGAACGTCAGGCCGATCTGGAACAATACCGTCAAAAGGTGTTGCTCCGTTCGCTTAGTCAGCGTACAAAAGAAGGAGTAACGTGGTATCCTGTCCGACTGGGAAAAGATTACATCGGCACCGGTGAAAGAATCATTGTCGAATTGGAACGAATGCATAACCTTGATCAGCCGCACAGCTTTCAAAGCGGCAAGCTGGTAAGCTTGTTTTGCAATGCATCGGGGAGACCTGAAAAGGAACACGTTAATGCGGTGGTTAACTATGTTCGCGACAATACCTTAGTGATAACACTTAATGGTGATGACCTACCGGACTGGATTGACAATGGACAACTTGGCGTTGATGTGATGTTTGATGAAATGACCTACAAGGAGATGGAGCATGCTTTGAAAAGCGTGATGAAAGCAGAAGACAATCGTGTTTCTGAGTTAAGGGAAATATTACTGGGCCAAGAGAAAAGTAAGAAGAAAGAGCCAAGTATTTTATATGATGAATCGAATGCTGACTACCTGGCTGCTTCCAATGTATTAAATGATAGTCAGGCAAATGCATTGGATAAAATCCTGGATACACAAGATATAGCGTTCATTCATGGACCACCGGGAACAGGCAAAACTACAACGTTAGTTCAAGCCATACGTCTGACCTCAAAACTAGAAACCCAGGTTCTTGTGTGCACACCAAGTAATGCTGCCATTGATTTGTTGGTGGAAAAGTTAACGGACCAAGGGTTAAACGTGGTGCGAATTGGGCATCCTGCCAGAGTGACTGAGCAATCTTTAAGCAAGACATTAGACGCGCGCATTGCTTCACACCATAATTATCCAGAGCTGCGTTCATTAAGAAAAAAAATGGAACAAGTACGGGCCATGGCCTTTAAGTACAAACGCGAGTTTGGATACAATGAAAGAGAGCAACGTAAAGCGTTGAAGGAAGAAGTTCGCACGCTCAAATCTGATGCCGACATGTTGGAATTTTATATCATCAATGATCTACTTCAAAAAGCAGAAGTTATTTGCAGCACACTGGTTGGCTCTTCACATCCTGTTCTCAGAGGAAGAAAATTTAAGACTGTATTTATTGATGAGGCTGCTCAATCACTGGAGGCTGCGTGTTGGATTCCTATTCTAAAATCGCAGCGGGTCATCCTGGCTGGCGATCACTTCCAACTCCCTCCTACTATTAAATCAAATGAAGCTGCCCAGCAAGGATTGGCCGTTACACTTTTTGAAAAAGGAATTGAAAACCACCCCGAAATGGCCACTATGCTTCTTGTTCAATATCGGATGCACGAGTCTATCATGAAATTTTCCTCCTCCTATTTTTATAAGAATGAACTCATTGCACATACCTCCGTAAAGGCGGAACTTCTTCGAGCCAATCAATCACCTGTAGAATTTATCGATACTGCAGGATGTGGTTATACTGAAAAGCAAGATTCTGAATCGCTTAGCCGATTTAATCAGGAGGAAGCTTCATTGGTCATCCATCAAACCGAAAAACTAGTGGAAGAAATCGGAACTGAGGAATGGCTCCAACAAAATATCACGATGGGTATTATCACACCCTATCGCGCCCAGGTAGACCATCTTCATAAACTGGCAGAAGCCTCTCCTATTTTGGAGCCACTTCATAAATTGATTACCATCAACACAGTCGATGCCTTTCAGGGGCAAGAACGCGATGTGATTGTTATTAGCTTTGTGCGCAGTAATGACAAAGCGGAAGTTGGATTTCTGGGGGACATCCGCAGAACGAATGTGGCCATGACACGGGCGAGGAAAAAACTGATTATGGTGGGCGACAGTGCTACACTCGGCTCACATCCTTTCTATGTTGAGTTACTTGAGTATGTGCAAACCGGAAAGTTTTATAAGAGCGCTTTCGAGCTCAATTTTTAAATGATCGCGCTGCTCAATGTCACAATAATACTTTCTGGAAAAAAAGTCATATAGTGTTTGGATTAATGAATCCTCAAAATAGCCATTATCCTATCAAATTTAATTTCGAGGCCACTCGTCCTATTTCCGCTTTGATTGTTTCTATATCAAATGGTTTGGTAAAAAAATTATTAATCAATTTATCTTCAATAGCCGTATTTATTTCCTCATTAAAATTAAAAGCCGTCAATACGTAATACGATATGTTATGAAATTTCTCTTTTGCTTTTCTGATAAAGAGTAATCCATCCATACCAGGCATTCGCATATCCGTGATGACCATAACAATTTCATCCGAAGATTCACCAAGTATTCGTAAGCCCTCCTCTCCGGATTTGGCTGTAAGAACCTTGTATGTTGAGCTTAAAGAACGCTCAAACAAAAAAAGGTTAATGTCCTCATCATCCACATACAATATGGTAATCTTCTTATTCATATCCTTCTGATTCTATGACAATGGAAACAAAATTAAGAAATCTGTCCCTTTGCCCGGCTCTGAGGATACAGAAATCTTTCCACCATGGGTTTCAATTATTTTATACGTAATCGAAAGCCCCAGGCCGGTTCCTTCGCCAGGAGGCTTTGTTGTGAAAAAGGGATCACTAATTTTTAGAAGGTTCTCCTTCGATAGGCCGCTTCCGGTATCGGCAATGGAAATAGAAACAATGTCATTCATTACGTTTGTCTTTATGTGTATGGTGCCCATGCCCGGTATGGCTTGCTCAGCATTCGAAAGGATATTGAGGAAGGCTTGATGCAACCTGCCTTCATTACCTGTCATCACGATCACGCTCCTTGAATAATCCTTCTCAATAACAATCCGATGTTTTAGTGTATTGCTTAATATTAGCAAACAATTATCAAGGATTTTATGGATATCGCACGGCTCGTTTTGCCGGTCAGTCTGCCGACTATAGTGACTTAACCCCTTTAAAATAACGGAAGCACGATTTACTCCCTCATTGATAATATCTATATACACTTTGACTTCGCGTTGTTTATCTTCATTCAAATCTTGTATTTGAATGCCCAGGGCGTTAACACCTCCCTTAATAAAATTTAACGGGTTATTCAATTCATGCGCTACGCCTGCCGACAACACGCCCAAAGATGCCATCTTCTCTGATTGAATAAGTTTCTCTTGCGTTTTTCGCACATCATCCAAAGCATCTTTCAAATTTTTGTTGCTCTTTTCTAATTCCTGATTAAGATCGGAAAGTACTTCATTGGCCCCCGTAAGTTCCTCGGATTGAGTTTGCACTTCCTGGCTTTTTTCAAGGATTTGAAAATTCAACTTCTTTAATCGTTTTGCAAACCGGTAATAGAAGATTGCCATCCCTATCAAGATAAGCAAACCAGTACCTGCCACGTAAAATAAAATTCTTTGTTTTTGTACCTGTGTTTTGATCAGGAGATTATCTTTATTTAATAATTCAATTTCCCGCTCCTTTTTTTCAACCTCATAAAGTGTTCTGTAGGATGCCAGGCTTTCAGACGTTTGTTTGTTGAAAAGGGTATCCGTCAATTGAATAAATTTCTTGTAATAATTAATTGCCTCGTTAGGCTTACCAACTTTTTGAAGATAGGTTGCTATTTCAAAATAACTGTTGCGTAAGACATCCGTGGCAGAAGTTGGAATAGCAATGCGAACAGATTTGTCTAAATAAAATATAGCAGAATCCATCATGCCCAATAGATTGTAGGATTTTCCAATTTGATAATAGTATAAACTCTTCCCATAATCATCCCCGATCGTTTCATCAAGTTTTACCCCTCTCCCCAGGAACAATAATGCTTTTTTGTATTCCTTTCTGGCATTATATAATTCCCCTAAATTATACAAGCTTGAAGAAACGGCCGCCATATCTCCAATGCGCTCTCGATCTTTGAGACTTTGCTGATGGTAAAATAATGCTGAGTCATAGTTGCCTTTTTTTAGCTGAACAAGTCCTTCTACATTCAAACATCCGGCTAGCCCTAAATCCTGTTTCATGTTTTTATACAACTCCCTGGCCTTGTGAATGCTTTGGGTAGCCAGCTCCAAATTTTTATTGCGATAAAATACCCACGCTAACTCATAGTAAACATCTGCAGAGATAAGTCCATATCGCGCCTTTTCAGAGATCTTTAACGAATTTGTCAAGTATTCTATAGCCAGGTCGTAGTACCCCTGCTCTTCAAATGCCTCCCCCATCCTTAATAGGATAAAAGCTAACTCGTACTTGTAATTCAACTTACGATGGTATGCCAGCGCTTGCCTCCAGTAATTCAGTGCCCCTGGAAAATCTCCCCGGCTAAAAGAAACTTCCCCCATGTTTAGGAGATATTGTGCATGAATAGTTGATTCCCTGGATGAATTTTTCAACACTCTTTTGTAGTACTGCTCAGCTTCCTTAAATTCATATTTTTGCCGAAAGCAATTTCCTAATGCCAACCAGACATCCACTGTCAGGTCAGGCTCATTCAAATCTTCCCGTAATTTCCTTGCTTCATTAATCTCAAGAAGTGCTGAATCAGGTTTACTCAGAATCAGGTAATATCTGCCTTTGTTCATCTTCACCACAGATTGGTAATAGGGGTCAGGTTTTTTGCTAATAACTGCTTCAGCTTGCCGGTAGAAATAAATGGCCGAATCAAATACTCCTTTATCCCGAAAAACATTTCCCAACTGGTTTAGTGAGTAGGCCTGAAGATTATTCTCATCAAGGTCGCGACCACGCTCAAGTGCTCTGGTAAAATTCTCTTGAGCACTTTGTAAAGACCCGCTAAATAAAAGGTAAACTCCACGATAAGCCGTTGCCCACCCTTCTCCTGATTGGTCATTTATCTTTTGAGCTACACGTATGGCTTGCCGGGTAGTTGAGTCGGCTTGTTCAACATCAAAGCCAAAAAGTATATAGGACATTTTATTAAGAAGCTCTACCTTCTTTTTTGAATCGCCTTCCTTATCAAGGAGATGTTGAAGGCTATCCACTTGTTCAGATTGGCTAAAGGCGATGAAGGCTACACACCAAAGTATTATAATTAGAAAAAATCTCACTTATCTTCTATTGTTAGCAGGCAAAATAGCCATAATCCGAAAAAACTAAAACTTTTTCATGCTCTCACCCTTGTCTATTAGAGAGAAATACACAAACGGTTGTATCCTCTCCAATGGTTGTATTCCACCATTCAGGTTCTCCACCGTTTAATATGATACAATGAGTCGGTGCATTTCCATTTCAACGATGGCTAAATCCTATCCTCTTCTGAGGACTCCCTTTACTGCCTTGGCTGTCCAGGGATCTTCCGGCCAGGAATGCTTCGGGTAACGCCTACGAAGCTCACTGCGTACTTCGTGATAGATTGTTTGCCAAAAACTTTTTAAGTCTTGGGTTACCTGCACAGGTTTATAACCTGGCGAAAGCAAATGCAATACTATTTTGCACCGACCTTCATTTATAGTCGGTGTTTCCAATAACCCAAACATCTCCTGTAGCCTAACTTCCATTATTGGGATTTCCCCATTCTTAGAATACGTCAATTTGATCATAGAACCACTCGGAACAGGTAATCGTGATGGTGCAAGTTCATCAAGTTTATTACCTAATTGCCAAGGAAGAATACCCATCAAAATAGCTGCCAGTTCCAATCTTTGAAAGTCAATTCGCTTTGAAACATTCATGAGATGAGGGGCAAGCCACTCATTGGATGACGTTAATAAATTCTCCTCACTAACATCAGGCCACCCTTCATCGGGCCGCCACGTTCGTAAACTTAATACCCGCGCTTGCCATTCCTCCTGGGCTTCGCCCCAATTCAAAAGTTTTAATCCCTCCTGACGTAGCGCATCACACAGAATTTTAGTACGCAATTCATCTGCGATTTCTAACAAGGGTTTGCTGGAAAGAATCACATTACCTATTCGTTTTTCCAAGGCAGCGGTTAGCATTCCTCTTTCACCATCCCAACTTACGGATTCGAATTCTTTAGCGCGATGGATTAAGTCCTCTTCATCAAGCGGTGCCGCTAAAAATATTTTTCCTTCACCGCCACCACTATCCAGTTGAGCAGCCACTAGCCAACTTTCGCGCAATAAAGGATCATGATCTGGCAAGCGAACTATTCTTCCGTTGGTCAGCTTGTATCTTACGCTGTACTTTTCCATCTGCCGGGCAATTCGCTCCGGATAAGCTTCTGCCAAAAGTCTCCCAACTGTTGTGTCCTTGACATTTGAATTGTCTTGCAGTAGTTTAAAATTCCTTCGCCAGGAAGAAGCCAGTCGTTCAATTCTTTCTAACACATTTCTCTCAGCAGAAACACGCTGACCGCTTCTCCATTTCCTTAACTCTTCTATCCGCAATGATAAATCTGCTCCGGACTCTTTTGAAAGTGGATCGCGTTCTTCCAGTACCGCAGCAATATCGGTGGCCAGGGCAGAATCGCTCGCCTGGGAGGAAGACAACAACATATGCGCAATCCGGGGATGCGTTGGCAACTTCAACATCTCTTTACCTCGCGAAGTAATTTTATTCTCCTGCAAAGCTTCCAGTTCGTGCAATAATTCCTTTGCCTGATGTATGGCTCCTGACGGAGGCAGAGTTATCCAGGTTAATTCTGTGATACTTTGTATACCCCAATTTGTCAACTCCAACATTAATGTGGTAAGATCAGCTTCTAAAATTTCAGGTGAGCGAACAGGTTGCAGCATATGATGCGTTGTCGCTGACCATAATCGATAACAAACTCCCGGACCGAGGCGTCCTGCACGACCTAAACGCTGGTCAGCCGCATCTCTGGTGACCCTGATAGTTTGTAATCGCGTCAATCCGCTTCTTGGATCAAACCTGGGTACCCGTGAATAACCTGAATCGACTACCGTTGTGATACCTTCAATCGTTAAAGAGGTCTCTGCAATAGAAGTTGCCAATACCACTTTGCGCAAACCCTGAGGATGAGGAAGAATTGCTTCTTGCTGCTTTTTAAAAGAAAGATCACCATATAAGGGAAAAAGACTCACGGGAAGGTTTTCCTTTTCCAAATATTCCACTACCCGAATTATTTCTCCAGCACCCGGAAGAAAAACCAGGATATCACCGCTCTGTTCATGAATTGCTTTGCGAATGGCCCGTGTTGTTGAAACAGCTAACCATTCGTTTTTATCAACCGGAACATATATTGTTTCTACCGGGTACTGCCTTCCATTACTCGTGATGATCGGGGCATTGTTAAGCAATCCTGAAATCTTATCATCATCTAATGTGGCAGACATTATGAGTATTCGTAAATCACTTCTCAACAATTCCTGTACTTGCAAACACAGCGCCAAGGCAAGATCCGCCTGAAGACTTCGCTCATGAAATTCATCGAAAATCACCAGCCCAACATCATCCAGAGTATTGTCTGATTGAATCATCCTTGTAAGAATTCCTTCGGTTACTACTTCAATTCTTGTACGCGCGCTCACTACGCTTTCAAACCTTACACGATAGCCAATACTTGCGCCTACCTCTTCCTTTTGTAAATCCGCCATACGAATGGCAATAGCCCGTGCAGCTAACCTTCGTGGTTCCAGCATTACGATTTTCTTTCCGGAAAGCCAACGTTCATTAATCAATTTCAGTGGAAGAATTGTAGATTTTCCTGCCCCTGGCGGAGCCTGAAGAATGACAATCTTTTCTGTTATCAATTTATTCTTCAGCTCGGGAATAACATCGTCAATAGGATAAGCTTCCATCATAGCACTTATCCGAAAAGGTAGGAAAAATTAGGTTGCCGTATTCCGAATCATATAGATAGCGAGACAAACAAAACTTTTTCAGGTTTTGGTTCTCGCATGAATTTTGCATCATTGTTTTCGGTCAGTGGATAGGATTTATGGTTTAATTTTTTAAGCGAAAGATTAAACATAGTTGCGAGGAATTATTATTTTTTGAACCTTCGCTAAGGTTATTTAAATACTCGTTGAACTGGTTTTTAAATCTGGGAAAAAAGTGGATAGATGTCTTGATTAATCAAGTACTTAGAGTTATGCAAAATGGAAATAGTGACAGAATCAATCATAACATGTCCCCATTGTGGTCATAAAAAAAGTGAAGAAATGCCGACCAATGCATGTCAGTATTTCTATGAATGCGAAAACTGCAAGGCGATATTAAAACCATTACCGGGAGATTGCTGCGTTTACTGCAGCTATGGGACGGTAAAGTGCCCGCCCATGCAAGAGAGTAAGAATTGTTGTTCCTAGGTCCATTTTCATTATCTCGGAATTTTTTAATTTTTTTATCACATGTCCTGTCTTGGTACCTTCTTTCGTCTTTCAATAAAATTTTCAACTTATAAACTACTATTATATGGCCAAGACGCTCACACAACGAATCGTTTTTAAAAACGCCAAGTCGGAAACACTGTACGACATGTTTCTTAACTCCAAGCATCACAGTGCAATTACGGGTGGTGGAACCACAAAAATTTCCGCAAAGGAAGGCGCAACCTTTTCTGTTTATGATGACTACATTACAGGTAGAAACCTTCAACTGGTAAAAGGGAAATTAATTGTACAGGCGTGGTCGGCCTCCGACTGGGCTTCAGGTGAACTGGACTCCACCTTCATCTTACTTTTCGAGCAAAAGGGCAAAAACACCATTATTACCATGACACATGCCAACGTTCCAGACAAACATTCTGACGGAATCAAAAAAGGCTGGACAGATTTTTATTGGAAGCCCTGGAAAAAATACTTGGAATCACTCCACTGAGTAAGTTCAAAATGGTGTCGGGGTTTGCTTTTATTTTAACTAACTATTGAATGCACAGTAATCAGCCATTCATATAAATTAAGCGCGTAAGCACACCAATGTGAGTACCTTGCCACGATTTATTTTCAAAAACCATGAGTAAATTATACCCGAACATTATATTGTCTTTACTTGTAGCAGGCATATTAGCAAGCTGCAAAACTGAAACGCGTCAGGAAGTTTTTACGCGCATCAACACTGAGGTTCTTCAAAACTCCAAAGCATATGCCACGCTTGGTGAGGCTACCTCCACCATCGGCCATCGCCTTACGGGATCAGAAAACGGGAAGAAAGCAGAAGAATATACGTTCAATAAATTCAAAGAATATGGCTTTGCGGATGTTGCCTATCAGGAATTTGAAGTCACTGCCTGGTCGAGGGGAGATATAAACGTAGCGATTGATGGCGCATCCGTTCCAGCGGTTACGCTCGCGCATTCTCCTGTAACGGCTGATATTACCGGAGAAGTTATAGACATGGGCAATGGTCTCGAAAAGGATTATGAGGGTAAGCCCGCTTCTGTTAAGGATAAAATTGCATTGGTTTATATTGGTATTCTGGAGGGAAGCGGAGAAGGATTACGTAATCTACATCGCAGCGAAAAGGCTGCAATTGCCATTAAGTATGGCGCAAAAGGGCTCATCATTCTTAACCAGGTAGATAGCGGTGTACTGCTAACCGGTACGGCTTCTGTGTCCGGAGAATTAATTGCTATTCCGGCTGTTTGTATTGGAAAAGAAAATGCATGGCTCTGAAAGAAAAACTGAAGACAAAAAAAGTTCAGGCGCAAATTACAATGACTAACCATAGCGACCTGATAAAGGCAAGAAACGTAGTGGCTACATTGAAGGGAACACAATTTCCTGATGAAAAAATTCTTATTGGAGGACACTTAGATTCGTGGGACTTAGCAACCGGAGCAATTGACAACGGAATTGGTTCATTCTCTGTGCTGGATATCGCTCGCGCTTTCAAAGCCAACAAACTTCAACCCAAACGGACAGTTCAGTTTGTCATGTTCATGGGCGAAGAGGAAGGTTTGCTGGGGTCGAGGCATATGGTCCAGCAGGCCGTGAAAGACGGTTCGATTAATTCCATCAAGTACATGATGAATCTTGACATGACTGGTAACCCAATTGGCATTAATGCAGGAGGAAAACTAAGTGACACCACCTTTTTCAAAACAGTTGGGGCTGAAATCAATAAAATAGACACGATCTTTTCTAACAAATTTGATAATGGCTCAGGTCTTCATAGCGATCATCAACCGTTCATGCTCGAAGGGGTTCCAATTCTTGGCGTGATTAGTAATCTGGATCGTTCCATTTACAAATGCTATCACTCTGATTGCGATGATTTTAGTTTGGTTAACGAACAACATATGGTCAATACTGCACGGTTCGGCACAATGATTTTGTATGCTGTGGCCGATGCTGAAAAACTTCCGGCTGAAAAAATGGACAGTGAAACCACCAAACAGTTTATGATCGACAATAACCTGAAAGAACCATTGATTATAGGTGGTGACTGGAAGTGGGATAAATAATCACCTTAATAAATCAAAAAGAAGGAAAGTCCTGGTTCTCTTTTTTATATTTATAAGTGACAGCCGCTACCGATCCATCAACAAAACTATCTTGCCAATATGTGTTCCGCTTTCAAGGAGTTGATGAGCTGCTGATGCCTCCTTCAATGGAAATGTTTTATACACAATAGGCTTAACTTTTCCAGATATAAGCCAAGGCCACACGTGTTTCTCCAGTTGGTTCGTTACAATTGTCTTGAATGAAACATCCCGGGCACGTAGCGTAGAACCTGTTATTGTCAATCGTTTTCGCATGATTTGAGAAAGCTTGATGGTGGTATCATCTCCTCTCATGAAATTAATCAAAACCAATCTCCCCTCCTCAGCCAGACAATCCAGGTTAGCAGCAGTGTAGTCTCCACCGATCATATCGAGAATTACATCTACACCTCTACCCTGGGTAAAGTCTTTGATCACATCACTGAATTTCACAGTTTTATAATGGATTGCCTTGGTTGCCCCAAGTTGCTCACAAAATAAACACTTCTCTTCCGTGCCAGCAGTGGTATACACGGTAGCTCCCCAGGCTTTGGCCAATTGAATGGCGGTAACTCCAATACCACTTGAACCTCCATGGACTAAAAAGGTTTCACCGGGTTTTAAGTGTGCGCGATCGACTACATTACTCCATACAGTGAAAAAAGTTTCTGGAAGAGAAGCTGCTTCTGTAAAATTTAAGTTATTAGGAATAGGTAAACATTGTCCTTCTGGCACAACACAAAATTCAGCATAACCTCCACCGCTTACTAATGCACAGACGTTATCGCCCTTTTTCCATCGTATGCAATCTTCACCTGTCTCAACAATAGTCCCCGCAATCTCCAAACCGGGTATATCCGGAGATGCACCAAGAGGTGCAGGATAATGACCTTTACGTTGAGCAACATCTGGTCTGTTTATTCCGGCAGCCATTACTTTAACCAACACTTCGCCTTTCCCGGGTGTTGGCTGGGGTCGATCTTGCAACTGCAGTACATCTGGGGTGCCTGGAGCCGTTATGACAATGGCTTTCATGATTGGCATTGTAAATTTTGCCATTACTGGTGGAGCTAAATCGCCTCAGAGCCTCTTTCGCCAGTGCGTAGACGAATAACTTCTTCCAGTGGCGTAATAAAAATCTTTCCGCTGCCAATGAGGCCACCATCATTTGCTTTGGTTGCCTGAAGGATTGCATTGCACGTGACGGTAACAAACTCGTCATTGACCGCTATCTCTAGCCGTATATTCGGTACCAGATTCGGCACTACTTTTTGTCCTCTGTAAATTTCTTCCGTTGTGGCACGGCCATGTCCAGAAACATGATTAACTGTTATTCTGGAGATGCCCGCGTCAATGAGAGATTCACGCACCTGATCCAGTTGATTTTCCCGTATGATTGCAATAATGAGTTTCATAGTCAGATTAATTTGGATTGATCATGCCGTACCCTCTTTCTCCATGATAGGAATTGTCCAGCCCCCTCATTTCACTTTCTTCACTTGATCGGATTTTTATAAATTTATTCAATACAAATAAAATAACGAATGTACCCGCGGCAGAGTATGCAATAGCAATGCCTACTGCCATTGCCTGAACGCCCAGTTGCTGAAGAATTGTCCAGCTGCCACCAGCCACTGTAGCCGCATCTCCCATCCAGCTTTCGCGGATAAAGAATGTTAGGAAAATGGCGCCCACTACTCCACCGGCACCATGAATTCCAAAAGCATCTAACGTATCATCATACCCTAATCTATTTTTTAGCATAATGGTCAAATAGCAAATTACCGTGGCAAGTACTCCCAATAACAAGGCGCCCCCAGGTTGTACGACACCTGCAGCTGGCGTAATCGCCACCAATCCAGCCAACACTCCGCTTACAAACCCAATCGCAGTTGCCTTTCCCTGATGAATACCTTCAATAATTACCCAGGCCAACGCACCTGCTGCTGCGGCTGCCTGTGTGGCCGTTAATGCCTGAGCCGTGCTGAGTCCACTCGATATACTGCTACCCGCGTTAAACCCAAACCATCCAACCCAAAGCAACCCTGCACCAATCATTGTCATTACTAAATTATTAGGACTCATCGGCAAATGTGGAAATAACTTTCTGGGGCCTAAGAAAAGGATAGCAACCAATCCACTCACACCAGCCGATATATGAACCACCGTTCCCCCGGCAAAATCAATTGCGCCTTTCGCTCCCAGGTTAAATAAAAAACCATCAGATGCCCATACCCAATGACATAGTGGGTTGTAAACCAATACACCCCAGCTCGCAATAAAAAAACAATAGCCTTTAAAAGAGACTCTTTCCGCAAAAGCTCCCGCAATCAAGGCTGGCGTTATAATGGCGAATTTCGCCTGAAACATAGAAAAGACATATTCAGGAATTCCAGCATCCATAACTTTTTCATCGATACCGGATAGGAGGAAATAATCTGGATTCCAACCAAACCAGCCCCCCAAAATATTTCCGCCAAATGCCATGCTGTATCCGCAAATAATCCACATAACGGTCATTATACCCATGGCCGCAAAACTGTGCATCATGGTACCCAAAACATTCTTCGTCCGAACTAACCCTCCATAGAACATAGCGAGTCCAGGAACCATCAATAACACCAACGCAGTGGAGGTCAGCATCCAGGCTGTTGTTCCTGTGTCTATTGGTGGCGAATCTGCAGCAAATAATCCTGAGATAGGCAACAATGTGAAGGCGAATGCAAAAAGTAAAATTCGTATTGTGATTTTCATTTTTTATCCAATTGGTTAATGGGCGGCTAAATATACTAACAGGAAGTTATGGATTGAACATGTTGTAGGGCAACTTATAAAATTTATAGTACCTATCGCCTGGTTAGGGTAGTTTTTGACTCACTTGCAATAAAAAAATGAGAATTCCTAAGACAATTGCCCCCAATAAAGGCTAGTCAACCGGAATATCAAATTAATGGTGCCATCCTTTTTGGATCAAACTTCTATTCTAAACTCCTACTTTCTCACTGAAGACATACCTTGACCGCCCCAAAATCCATTCTTATCTTTTTTGGGTCTTTCGTGAAATACCTTCATATTCGCCCCCTCACAACTTTTAATTTTACGGAATCCTTAAATCCCTTACATTTTATGAGTAGATCTATCAACTTTTCAGCAGGTCCCGGAGTGCTGCCACTTGACGTATTGAAGAAAGCCCAGGAGGAAATGGTCGATTATCGTGGCACTGGTATGTCGGTGATGGAAATGAGCCACCGCTCCAAAGAATATGAGGCTATCATCGGTGGTGCTGAACAAAATTTACGCAAGCTGATGAATATCCCTCAAAACTATAAAGTCCTTTTTCTACAAGGTGGTGCATCACTGCAGTTTGCTATGGTCCCGCTGAATTTGTTTTCGGCAGCCAAAAAAGCAGACTACGTATCCACCGGGGCATGGTCCAAAAAAGCAATTTCGGAAGCCAAACGATATGGCACCATAAAGGTTGTGGCATCATCAGAAGACAAAAATTTTAACTACATCCCGAAGCTTTCCTCTGTGATGTTCTCCGGAGATGCTGACTATGTACACATTACTACTAATAATACTATCTACGGAACCTGTTTTTCGGAATTGCCGGAAACTGGAAAAATTCCGCTGGTTGCAGATATGTCTTCCAACATCTTGTCACAAGAGTATGACGTTACAAAATTTGGGTTAATCTATGCGGGTGCTCAAAAGAACATGGGGCCGGCCGGTGTTACTGTCGTTATTGTGCGTGAAGATTTGATTGGACGTGCCATGAGTATTACACCCACGATGTTGGACTACAAAATCCATGCTGACGAAAGTTCGATGTACAATACTCCTCCTTGCTATGCTATTTATATAGCTGGACTTGTTTTCGAATGGTTACTGGAAAAGGGTGGAATAAAAGCAATGGAAAGAGAGAACAGACAAAAAGCTGCTATTCTCTATGACTTTCTTGACCAGTCCCGAATGTTCAAAGGCACAGTCGAACCAACATCAAGATCGCTGATGAATATCCCATTTGTGACTGGAAAAGATGAGTTGGATAACAAATTTATTTCTGAGGCCAGTAAAAAAGGTTTGAAGCAGTTGAAGGGCCACCGATCTGTTGGCGGTATGCGTGCCAGTATCTACAACGCCATGCCCCGCGAAGGGGTTGAAACACTGGTTGGTTTCATGAAGGAATTTGAAAAAGAAAACGGATAAGCTATGTGTGCCAAATTTAAAATTCAGACGTTCGACAAGATTGCATCGGAAGGGCTAAAACGTTTTCCGATGGACAGCTATGAAGTTGCATCTGAATTCATAACCCCGGACGCGTTGCTGTTGAGAAGTTTCTCAATGCATGATCGTGCACTTCCAACAAGCGTAAAAGCAATTGCGCGGGCGGGTGCAGGGGTGAACAATATTCCAATTCAAAAATGCACAGAACAAGGCATTGTGGTTTTCAATACACCAGGGGCAAACGCTAATGCGGTAAAAGAATTAGTGCTGGCCAGCTTGTTTTTGTCTTCTAGAAAAATATATCAGGGTATTGCCTGGTCACAATCCTTAAAAGGAAAGGGTGATGAAGTGCCAAAGCTTGTTGAGAAAGGAAAATCAAATTTTGCCGGCCCGGAAATTTTAGGCAAGACATTAGGTGTGATCGGATTGGGTGCGATTGGAATGCTGGTAGCCAATGCAGCGGAAAGCCTCGGCATGCGCGTGATTGGATATGATCCGTATATCTCGGTTGATGCCGCCTGGCAATTGTCAAAAAATGTTGAGAAAGCACGAAGTCTGGATGCACTCTTAGCGGATTCCGATTACATCACAGTCCATGTTCCGTTAATGGACAGCACAAAAGAGTTTATTGATAAGTCCAAGTTGGCACTGATGAAAAACGGTGTTAGAATCCTGAATTTTGCACGCGAAGGTCTCATCCATAAAACAGATGTACTGAATGCATTGAACAGTGGGAAAGTGGATTGCTTCGTTACGGATTTCCCCGAAGAAGATTTTATACAACATGATAAGATTATTCTTTTACCACACCTGGGCGCCTCCACCCCTGAAAGTGAAACGAACTGCGCCATGATGGCGGTAGATCAGTTGAGAAATTTTCTGGAAGATGGAAACATCAAAAACTCGGTCAACTTTCCCTCCGCTGATGTGCCACGAAATGGTGGGTTAAGAATTATTATTGCCAATAAAAATGTGCCTGCCATGGTGGGCAAAATCACCAATGTTTTGGCCGAACAAAATATTAACATTGCCGACATGCTTAATAAACACCGTGATGAACTGGCCTACAATATTATTGACATTGATGGCAGCATCAACGAAGAGCAAATAGCGAAAATAAGACAGATCGAAGGTATCATTTTAGCCAGGGTTTTGCCAGCACAAAATTGACAATGGGCAATTGACAATAGGCAAAGTTTTGTCAATTGATTTTTGCCAACTGTCAACAATCATTATAAAATAACGTATGAAGATCAGAGCATTCAAAGGCTTCCGGCCAATAGCAGAAAAAGCAAAGGCAGTAGCCTCCCGTCCTTATGATGTGTTGAACTCAGAGGAAGCCCTTGAAGAAGCAAAAGGTAATCCATGGTCTTTTCTAAATGTGGTCAAGCCAGAGATCACGCTTTCACCAGAAACGGACCATTACAGCACTGCCGTCTATGAAGCGGGGGAAAATAATTTTCAAAAACTGGTGAATGAGGGTGTCTTCTTTCAGGATAAAGAAGATTGTCTTTATATATATGAATTAGTTATGGATGGACGCTCCCAAAACGGAATTGTTGCCTGCGCCTCTGTTGAAGATTACATGAATGGGCACATTAAAAAACATGAACTCACGCGACCAGACAAAGAAACCGATCGTAAAAATCACGTCCGCGTTTCAATGATGAATGCGGAACCAGTGTTCTTTGCCTATCCTGCAAACAAAAGCCTCGACCAAACGGTAGAATCAATTAAGCAAAACAAGCCGGCTTATTCCTTTCTTGCTGATGACAATATACTACACCGCTTCTGGGTGGTGAACAAACCGGAGCAAATCCAAATTATTATCGCGGCATTTAAAAAAATGCCAGCTACGTATGTTGCCGATGGACATCATCGTACTGCAGCGGCTGCGTTAGTAGGCAACGATCTAAAGAAAGAAAATCCGAACCATACTGGCCAGGAAGCATACAACTATTTTTTGGCTGTGCATTTTCCCGATAATCAGCTGGCCATTATGGATTATAACCGTGTAGTGAAAGATTTGAATGGTCATAGCATTGAATCGCTGCATAACGGTTTGGCCACTTCTTTTGAGGTGGTGAAGAAAGGAAAGGAATCCTATCGACCATCACGATTGCACGAATTCAGTATGTATCTGGATGGAAGATGGTATGCGCTTATAGCTAAAGAGGGTACGTATAACGATCATGACCCTATTGGGGTGCTGGATGTCACTATCCTTTCGGAAAAAGTCTTGAAACCACTTTTTAATATCCACGATCTGAGAACGGACAAGCGCATTGATTTCGTAGGTGGTATGCGAGGCCTGAAAGAATTGGAGCGGAGAGTGAACAGCGGTGAGATGGCTGTTGCCTTTGCACTGTACCCTGTTTCCATGAAGCAACTGATTGATATTTCAGATAGTGGTGAGATCATGCCACCTAAAACCACCTGGTTTGAACCTAAACTTAGAAGCGGATTAATTGTACATAAGTTTTAAAATCCTATGATTGAGCTCCCCGTAACAGCCATTCTTTAACGGTTGGTGACCGTGCAGGGAAAAAGTACTACCTTTACACCTTCGTTTAACCAAAACAATGAAAAAGTAAACTATGGCTAAATCACAAGAAACTTGGAGTAAAAAAGAGAAGGAAGACAAGAAGAAGAAGAAAAAGAAAGAGAAGGAGCAGAAGAAGGAAGAAAGAAAAGCCAATAAAGGCACAAAAAGCTTCGAAGATATGATCGCCTATATGGATGAAAACGGGAATTTCACTTCCACACCCCCTGATCCAAGCAAAAGGGTGGCCATTCGTGAAGAGGACATTGAAATTGGTGTTCCAAAAAATAGAGTAATCGAACAGGCGGATCCTAATAGAAAGGGGATTGTAACTTTCTTCAATGATTCCAAAGGATACGGTTTTATCAAAGATTCAGACTCGCAAGAAAGTATATTTGTCCATCTCAATGGATTAGTTGACAAAATCAAAGAAAATAATAAAGTAAGTTTTAGAGTCGAAATGGGTCACAAAGGACCAAATGCTGTTGATGTTAAATTAACTCAGTAAACGCTACATTGTATTAAGACGCACAGTCTTTTTCTGATCCCGATGACATCGGGATCATTTTTTTGCCTTTTTTGCTTCGAATACCTTTTTGATTATCCGTACTTTAGCTTAGGCATATAAACATTACCACAAGCAGTATTTCGATTCTCATCTTATCATAAATGAAAATCCTGATTTGCACTTCGCCCGGACATTTTGAATATGGCGATTCAGCCAAACCTGAATTAATTAAGGATCATGCTATCCTTAGTATTAAGCGAATTGGAATTTGTGGCACCGACCTTCATGCCTTTGAAGGCACCCAACCCTATTTCAGTTATCCTCGAATCCTGGGGCATGAACTCGGTGCAGAAATCGTGGAAGTTGATGGCCACTTGGATTTTAGGCGAGGAGAAATGGTTACCATCATTCCGTATTTCAATTGCGGAGTTTGTATTGCCTGTAGAAACGGGAAGCCCAATTGTTGCACGAACATTAATGTCTGTGGGGTTCATGTCGATGGAGGAATGTCAGAGTATCTGCTAGTCCCATCATATGCGTTGGTACACGGTAACGGATTGAGCATGGATGCCCTTGCTCTTGTTGAGCCACTGGCTATTGGTGCACACGCCATAAGAAGAGCTGATGTGAAGCACGGAGAATACATTTTAGTGGTGGGCGCTGGACCCATCGGGTTGGGCACGATGGAATTTGCAAGGCTTGCCGGTGCGCAGGTGATTGCATTAGACATTAATGAAGCCCGCCTGGCCTTTTGCAAAGAAAAAATAAAAGTACCTCATACTATCAATGGCAGTGTCGTCAATGTGGTCGAACGCTTGAAAGAAATTACAAGTGGTGATATGCCAACGCTTGTGATCGATGCCACAGGGAGTTTGAAAGCCATAAATAATTCTTTCCAATTCATAGCCCATAGTGGACGATATGTCTTAGTGGGTCTGCAAAAAGAAGCGATCAGTTTCAGCCATCCGGAATTTCACAAGAGAGAAGCAACATTGATGAGCAGCCGGAATGCTACGCGAGAGGATTTTGAAATTGTAATTAAAGCAATGAAGACCAGGGAAGTCGATCCCACTGCCTACATCACGCATAGGGTTAATTTTGATCAAGTTAAACATGAATTTGAAAGCTGGCTAAATCCGGCAAATGGCGTTGTTAAGGTCATTGTAAATTGTGAGTAGAAAATAATTAACTGCATACCGCATCCCTACTCAACCAGGCTGAAAATTCTGTTCCACCGAATTTTATGAAGGATATCCGCTTCGTTATCCAGTGACATCCAGATAAATAACGCTTTTCCTACAATATGATTTTCCGGAACAAATCCCCAATAACGTGAATCAAGAGAATTGTGTCGGTTATCTCCCATCATGAAATAATAATCTTGTTTAAAAGTATAGTTTGATATTGCCTTACCATCAATGGAGAGGGCGTCACCTTCAATCACTACATTTTCATTGTTCTCATACTTCACGATGATTTCTTCATAAAATGCAAGCGTAGAATCATTAACGATTATTTCCATTCCTACTTTTGGTATCACAATGGCGCCATAGTTATCACCGGTCCATTGGTTGGATTTTGCTATTGGAAATATTCCGTTATCAGGAATTTCGCGTTTAGTGTAATCTTCCTGAACAGAGATAATATAAGGAACAGATTTTAACTCTTTGATTTGCTCTTTGGTAAGCAACATTTTATAAATGGCATTTTTATCGGGTGATCGGCCCAAGAAATAATAATCATCTGAATCCAATCCTAATTTGATAAGGTTTCGCTTGTTAATTTCATCCTTGGCTGAAACAAGATAACTAAACTTCATTTCTTCATGGTTTGAAATCGGCTGGCCATTCACAATGAGCTGTCCACTCTTAATTTCCAATAGGTCTCCCGGAATTCCCACACAACGCTTTACATAATATGTTTTTAGGTCAATAGGATAATCAATTCCGTTACTTAAGCTTTTTGGCGGTATATTAAAAACAACAACATCTTCCCGCTTTACTTCGCTGATTCCTGGCAGACGATAGGATGGCAATTTTATCCACGGCAGATAAGACGGAATTTCAGTTCCCCAGATTTTTTGATGGGTTAAAGGAATTTGTAGTGGAGTTCGTGTCGTGCGGGTTCCATAATGGAATTTGCTCACAAACAGATAGTCGCCTACTAATACAGTGTTTTCCATAGAAGCGGTCGGTACAACAAATGCCTCTACCGTTGTCCATCGGATTAGCGTTGCCGCTATGACGGCAAAAATAATTGCGTCCGACCATTCGCGGACGAAGGATTTAGGACCTGTCTTTTTATCCTTCCTCCAGAATTTCAAAGTCATCGTGAATAAGTTAGTTGGTAATTCTCTTTTTAACGAGACTTATCACAATAGGTTTATGCATTTCCAATCATCCGGACGAATGTCCTTACTGGTCAATTACGACCACGTCATCTTTTTGAATGTGGGTTATCATAGCCAAATACACCGATCCGGTAAGTGAAAACATATTATTATTTTTCTAACTTGATCATTTAATTCTTATACCATGTTCGATTTAAGTTCAGTACGTGCGCAATTCCCATCGTTGCTTCGCAAACCCAATAACATTCCCATGACCTTCCTCGATGGCCCCGGTGGCACTCAGGTGCCTGACCGGGTAATTACTGCCATTTCGAATTATTACAAAACTTCCAACGCCAACACGCATGGTGAATTTATTACAACGCACGAAACCGATATCGTAGTTACCACTATGCGCACATCTATGGCTGCTTTGCTAGGCGCAGAGAACTCGAACACTATTTCAATTGGGCAAAATATGACCACACTCAATTTTGCCCTCGCAAGAGGCATCGCACGGCTACTAAAACCAGGAGACGAAGTGCTGATCACACAACTTGATCACGAGGGCAATCGTGGACCGTGGTTAATGCTTCGTGATTTCGGAATTAAAGTGCGTGAGGTAAAACTTCTTCCAAGCGGAGTATTGGATTACGATGACTTCGCAGCGAAGATCAACGAGAACACACGCGTGGTGGCTATGGGAATGGCAGCCAATTCAATTGGTACAATAAATGACGTGCAAAGAGCCAGAGAACTTACATATAAACATAACGCATGGCTGGTGTTGGATGCGGTGCACTACGCACCTCACTTTTCAATTGATGTGCAAAAATTAGGTTGCGATTTTCTGTTGTGCTCGGCTTACAAATTTTACGGCCCGCATGTGGGTATTTTATACAGCCGCCCTGGCTTACTCGATCGCATCCCAACGGATCGCTTGCGTACTGCCGGACAAATTGCTCCGGATTCCATTGAAACTGGTACACTCAATCATGCAGCTATTGCGGGTGTAACAGCTGCAGTAGATTTCCTCGCGAGCCTGGGAAAAGGAACAACTCTTCGGGAAAGACTGGTCAGTGCTTATCAAAACATAGGTGAACATGAGCAAAAACTTGCCATACAACTTTATGAAGGGTTAAAGAAAATTCCGGGGATACAAGTAATTGGCCAGGATTTTTCTTCTGCTCATCGCGCACCAACCATTTCATTTACGCTGGAAGGAAAAACTCCTCAACAAGTATGTGCCCATCTTGCTACCAAGAATATTTGTGCCTGGGACGGACATTTTTACGCCATCCGGGCCATAGAAATATTAGGTCTGCTGGAAAAAGGTGGTGTAACCAGGCTGGGGTTTTCCGTGTATAATACACACAATGATGTAGATGTAACATTAAATCAATTGAGGGGTCTTTGACATTGTGGCTTAGCGACATGCCACAGCACGTAAGAAAATTTATGATATTCTTCACTTATGAAACTTCACGGACTAACCAATTTCCGGAAAAGTACTCTTATTCTTTGATGTGTCAGGTTGGAAGGCTTGACAGCATGTGGAGATCAGCAAAACTAACTACACTCGTGGCTAAGAAGTCTCACAGTGTAGGCGTGCAAAAGTCACCATTGTTGGCAGCTAGCTTTGCGTCACGGCAATAAGTAATTACTAAAAATTTGCTTTATGAGAACCCACAACGTCTTGGCATTGTCCGGGGTAACCTCTAATTGTATAACTAAACTTATAACTGTCCCAATAAAAAGTCCTTTCCAGTCAAATTTGTCCATTTCCCTTGCTAAATCGGTGAGATGATCAAGTTTACTTTGAATGGATTTTAATTGCTCATTTGTCAAGCCTATAATCGCGATACTACCTTTTAGTGTCGAAATTTTTTTCATTAAATCCTCGAACTCGTGAACCGAAAATTTTCCGCCCTCGTCTTTGAAGGTAATTTTGATTTCAGCTATTTCCTTTTTAAGTCTTTCCCATTTATTTGGTGCAGTCAATTCTCTGGATAGAGCTGATAACCAAGCTTGAAAGCAATGCAACTGGTACGGCCAATCAACAGAAATGTTAGATTGTTTATAGATATCAATACCTGGGCAATAAATCGCATAGTGACTGGTCTCAGAGTTAGGACCAGTTTCGAATGAAAAAAAGTAGTCAGTGTTAATATATTTTAAACTTGTCGCCACCTGTCGATGTGAAATCAGACTTGCGTTTTCAGTAAATTCAAATTGAGAAGGTGATAAGCCTTCCTTTTCAATTATGTCAAATAGCTGGTCTTTCTGTGATACTAATAGTTTCATTATTCAGTGCTGTCAGATCTTTCAAACTTACGTATTTCAAATTTAGTATATTCTTTGCCTATGAAACTTCATGGGCAAAACAATTTCCAGAAAAAGTAATTTATTTTTGATGTCAATCCGATTCCAGCAGCAATTATTAGAAGTATGATGACCTCGCTCGCGATTGTCTTTTTAAATCCATGGTTCATAGATTACTTATGTTAGGCTTATGTCAGTGTTAGCAGCCGCTTTTTAATCAGCGTAATTTACTTTTGGCTTATCTTTTCGTGCATCTGTGACTTTAGAGTCATCATTCTTTTTAACTCTTGTCAAGAACGTAACCATCTTCATAGTTTCAATCCATGATAGAGTGCCTTGCAAAATGAAACAAATACAAAAAATAATTATTGTTAAAACCCATCCACGAGTAAATCCAATACCTAATGAATGTCCACAAAATAATGAAGCTACCAGTGCTACAACTGAAAATGAAGCAATAAGGAAAGCATTCCACCTCCTGGCGATCCAACTATGAATCTTCTCATGTATATATGAGTGATCAAAAACTACTGCCGCATACATCTTATCATGCTTCTGAATTGTATCACTTTTCTTCCGCAATATAAGCTTACCGATTTTCTCATAAGTTTTTTCCGAGAGATTAAATTCATAACTAAATCCATTGAAAAAGAAAACTAACCGTAATAATAATATAGTTATTGTTCCGATTAAATAACCAAGAACTATAACAAGTGATCCTAAGCCAAATAATGCAACAACAATACTTGTTTTGTTATCACTTGTAAATAATATTGAAATTTTATCCCAAAATGGGTCAGGATAATCTAACCCAAGTCCTAGTGATAATGAAAGAAGGAAAATTAAAGGAGAATACAAGAACCGTATTTGTCTATCTTTATCCATATCCAATTGCGTTTGCGTTTATGCAGTTGCGGGACTTTGAAAACTAATCTCCCACGTGACCAAACGTTGAACGAAGATAAAACTTGCTGCTTACACTTTACCCCGCAATTGCATAAACATTTAACATTTGTGCCTGGGATGGACATTTTTACGCCATCCGGGCCATAGAAATATTAGGCCTGCTGGAAAAAGGTGGTGTAACCAGACTAGGGTTTTCTGTGTATAATACGCACGATGATGTAGAGGTAACATTAAATCAATTGAGGACTTTATAAGAACAGCTGTGAATAATGACCTATTCCAGTGATTGTTGAAACTTCACTTGTCATAAACACTTGGACATGGCAAAAAAATAGTATCACTTTTAAATTAGTAATTACGATAATTCATCATGGTTATCTAAAAAAAAACTGTAACTTAAATTCCATAAATCAACTCCAGTGAAAAAAATAACTACCCTGCTTATTGTATTGACTCTGATTAACCTGGTTGCCAATGCCCAGGTAAAAATTCAAAATCTATTGTGCGAGAATAGAACTAATCCTACTGGATTGGATGAAAAGCAGCCACGCTTTAGCTGGCAATTGATTTCAGAGAAACGAAACGCGATGCAAGCCGCTTATGAAATCCGAGTAAGCGATGCACTGGCTTCCTTGTCGAAAGGAAACATCTGGAGCAGTGGAAAAGTGAGTTCCGATCAATCACTCTTTGTGCCCTATGGAGGAAAACTTCTCCAGTCAGGTAAAAAATATTTCTGGCAAGTACATGTTTGGGACAATTCAGGAAAAGCCTCTGCATGGGGTGAAGCTTCGTATTGGCAAATGGGATTATTGAATGCCTCCGATTGGAAAGCAAAATGGATTCAACCCGGCTACAAAGAAGATACAGTCAATCAGGCCAGTCCATACTTTAGAAAAACATTTAGTACCGCAAAAAAGATTGCTTCGGCTACTGCTTACATCACTTCCTTAGGTTTATATGAAGCGTTTATCAATGGCAAACGCGTAGGAGATGCTTACCTTACTCCTGGCTGGACCAGTTACAATAAGCGGTTGCAATATCAACTGTATGACATAACAACTTTATTAACCTCTGGCAATAATACAATTGGAGTGGCCTTGGGCAATGGTTGGTATCGCGGCTTTATCGGGTTCTCTGGTCAGAAGAATTTTTATGGAAAAGAATTAGCGCTGCTGGCACAAATAGAAATTCAATATAGCGATGGCACAAGAGAAACAATTGTTACCGATGACTCCTGGAAATCATCGACCGGCTCTATTGTTTCCTCCGAAATTTATAATGGCGAAACCATTGATGCCCGTAAAGAAAAGTCAGGATGGAATACTTCATCATTCAATGACGCGGATTGGCAAGGCGTAATAATTAAATCGAGCGGAACTCCACCCCTGATCGCTACCTACAATGAACCAATCCGGAAGAAAGAAACTTTCAAACCCATCAAGTCCATCACTACACCTAAAGGTGAAAAGGTTTTAGACTTCGGACAGAATTTGGTGGGTTGGGTACAAGTGAAGATTAAAGGAAATGCCGGTGATAAAATTACACTCTATCATGCCGAGGTATTAGATAAGGAAGGGAATTTTTACACTGAAAATCTTCGTCCGGCAAAGCAAAAGAACGAATACATCCTGAAAGGAAGCGGTGAAGAATTCTTTGAACCACATTTCACCTTCCAGGGTTTTCGATATATAAAAATTGAAGACTACAAAGGAGAAATCAATCCGGACAATTTTACAGCAGTCGCCTTGTATTCAGATATGCAACCGACAGGAACCTTCACCAGTTCGAATCCATTGATCAACCAGTTGCAACATAATATTCAATGGGGCCAGCGCGGAAACTTTTTGGATGTACCCACCGATTGTCCGCAGCGCGATGAACGTTTAGGTTGGACAGGCGATGCACAGGCATTCGCCAGAACCGCCACCTTTAATTATGATGTACACAACTTCTTTTCTAAATGGCTGAAAGATGTAGAGGCCGATCAGATTGATGGCAACGTGCCGTTTGTTGTCCCTAATGTGTTAGGAGCCGGAGCAGCAGGATCAGCCGGTTGGGCCGATGCCGCCACGATCATTCCATGGAATATGTATCTCGCCTATGGCGATAAAAGAGTTTTGGAAGATCAGTTTGCCAGCATGAAAGCATGGGTTGGCTTTATGGAACGCAACAGCACCAACTACTTATGGAATAAAGGTTTCCACTTTGGCGATTGGCTTTTCTACAGACCTATTGATGACAATGATGGTCGAGCGGCTGTAACGGATAAATACCTGATTGCCCAGTGCTTCTTTGCTCACTCAACCGAGTTGGTAATAAAGACTGCGAAAGTGTTAGGCAAACAAGACGATGTTACAAAGTATTCTGCGCTTCTGAAAAATGTGAAAGATGCCTTCATGAAAGAATACATGACGGCCAATGGAAGATTAGTAAGCAGCACACAAACTGCCTATGTGCTGGCGCTGAACTTTGATATGCTTCCCGAAAACCTTCGTGCCTATGCTGCAGAAAAACTAGTTGAAAACATAAAGAGCTATGGGAACCACTTAACCACAGGCTTTCTGGGCACTCCTTATTTATGTCATGTACTTAGCCGATTTGGATACGATGATGTTGCGTATACCTTATTGCTCCAGGAAAACTATCCTTCGTGGTTATATCCGGTAAAGGTGGGCGCAACTACTATCTGGGAACGTTGGGATGGTATTAAGCCGGATGGCAACTTTCAAACTCCGGACATGAACTCATTCAATCATTATGCCTATGGCGCCATTGGTGATTGGATGTATCGTATTGTAACTGGAATTGACACTGACGAATTAGCTCCAGGATATAAGTCCATTGTTATCAAGCCTCATCTTGATAAGCGGCTGACGCAAGCTTCGTCTGAATATAAAACCGGTTATGGTTTGGTAAAGTCCTCATGGAAAACCACGGATCAGGCTATCACGTTGGATGTTGAAATCCCTGCCAATACAAAAGCTTCCGTATTTGTTCCGGCCGCAGCCGCTGAAAATATTTCAGAATCAGGCAAAGCGCTTTCTACTGCAAAAGAAATTTCTGCGATAGGAAAAGAAGGAAATTACATCAGACTTGAAATGGGTTCGGGTAAGTATTCATTTGTAGTGAAGAAGTAATAAAATCAGTTTGCAGTAGGCGGTTGGCAGTTTTAGTTATAACTAACTAGGAGAAAGAAAATAAGCAGTTCTACTTGTTACTGCCTACTGCTTACTGCCTACTTCTGAAAAAACCGGCTGCGTCCACGCCTTTTCAAAATCTCCGTCCTGAAAAGGATTTGTCTGCAGTTTACTCGAAGTTATTAAGGCGCGCACAAACAGGTATTCATCTGTGACCGTGAAACTCCCATTAACACTATCTATTGACTTTAAGACGCGTGACTCATTTTCATTTTTGCCTACACCGATGAATTCAATTTTATAATTCACACCTTCAGCCGCTGCTACTTTAATTTTCAATTCATTATTTTCAAAAGAGACCTCTTCCAGGCTCACCCCGCTAGCTGCATAAAAGTTGCCGGCTTCCATGGCAGCAATCAACGAAACCGCATCCAGTTTTTCCGCTTGCACCATCACCCATCCCCTTCCCGCATTGGCAAAAGCATTTCCGAACTGATGATAATTATGACTGTCATCCGTTGCAAGTCCAAACATAAGTGGTTGATTTCTATTCACATAGGCGATATTGATTTTATCCCACATGGCTTCGGTGCTCATGTGAATAGAATCACCATAATTGTTTACCAGGTGATGTCCGTTATACACCTCAAAAAAACGTTCTCCCTTGAGATTGATCATATCCTCCAACGAAATAGCCCATCTGAAATTAGGGTGATTGATGTGCGGAATCATTGGCACACCCGTTTCTTCGCGTTGCTTTAGCACTGCATCTACGGATTGTTGCATCGCTTCTCCTACCGTAGCTCCGTTTGGAGCCGGAATAAGTTTCCGAATATTGGTAGCATTTACATGCACGGGTATTTTATCAACATAATTCGAAATCTCCTCTGATGGAATTATCAAAAAACCATCGCCTTCGATCTTACTTTTATACTCCGCGAATGTTTTCAATTTAACCTGTGTGCGACCAGTGTCTGATTTGAATTGGACCCACTCTGCACCAAACTTATTCAGATAGTTCTGAAAACTAGTTTCATACAGCGGACTCTTCTGAATCACTACCCATTTCTCATCGCGCGCCACTGTGTTGTGATCAGAAAGTGCCGCAAAATCATAGCCCTTCGACTTATACCAATCCAGCACCATCTCCGGAAACTCATCGCCATCGCTCCAGTAGGTATGTGTATGCAAATTGCCCTTATACCAGGTTAACTGTATTGTCTCTGGAGTTTTGCAGGTGATCAATAACAATATTGATAAAAGAAGAGCGAACAAGAATTTGACTTTCATAATTGATTAGCTTTGAAATAGCTAAAATAGTAATAAGAAACTAAAGTTTACGAGTACGATACAGGATGGAGCATGACGGCTTATTAAATAAGATTTCCGAGATTTATTTGATAAATCACAATTATGAAAAAATATTTCCTCTACATCCTGGCATTTTTCTATGCATTAATCGGATTTGGTCAGTCCAAAAACAGAGCACAAGACAGTATTTACAATTCATTTGTTAGTCCGCCCAATGCGCAAAACAGCGTGTTTGGTGGGTGGCGAAAAAGACATTGCCTATCAAAACGGCAAGAATGTATTGGCTATGTTTGATAAGTATAGAATCAAATACGTGACGAATGACTATCCGGCCGGGCATACTTTCATTACCTGGCGACATAACCTGGTTGAATTCGCCCCGCTTCTATTCAAGTAACATTTATACCAAAACGGATTTGATATGAAAAAGTCATTCACACTCATCGCTGTAATCATTGCGATTTACTCTCAAGCGCAGCAAACGGAAATTCCATTATACGAGGGAGTTGCGCCAGGCTCAGAAAAATGGACCTGGTCTGAACAAAAAATCAATGCCAATGGCAACGTGTTGCTGGTGGATGTATCAAAGCCCACTCTCACGCCTTTCGTTCCTGCAAAACCAAACGGCACGGCTGTAATTGTTGCGCCTGGTGGAGCCTTTCATATTCTTTCGATCGAAAGTGAGGGAAATGAGGTAGCTAAAAAATTAAATGAAAAAGGTATCACCGCATTTGTTTTAAAATACCGATTGGTTCATAGTGACCCAACGAAGCCAGAAAATAACATAATGACTTTGATGGCATCTAGAAATTACAAGAAACTTGACTCCATTAATGCCCCAGTAGTACCACTTGCATTGCAGGATGGCTTGACTGCCGTGAAATATGTTCGCCAACATGCCAAAGAAAATAACATCGATCCTAATAAGATCGGATTTATGGGGTTTTCTGCAGGCGCCACGCTAACAATGTCAGTCGTATATAGTGCCACAGATGAAAGTCGTCCAAACTTTGTGGCTCCAATTTATGCCTATGCGAACGCCATCATCGGCTCCGCTGTTCCATCAGTAAGAACACCCATTTTCATTGCCGCTGCCAGTAATGATGATTTAGGGTTTGCCAGTCACAGTGTTCAAATTTATTCTAAATGGCTTGAAGCAAACCAGCCTGCCGAATTGCATATGTATGAAAAAGGAGGTCATGGATTTGGGATGAGAAGACAAAATCTTCCGGTTGATTCCTGGGTCGAGCAATTTATCGAATGGATGTGGATGCAAGGTTATTGCACAAAGTAAACATGAATTAATAAAAAGCATTATGAGTTACCAACTCAGCTTCAGTCCTTGTTTCAGTGCCTTTGTATATCTCTTCTTATCGAAACGATAAAAGAAAGGTGCCTTATGAGCGCCTCCTGTTTTACGCTCCTTTAACCTCTCCAAAATTTCAAGCGCCAAAATTCGTTTTTGGAAATTTCTCCGATCCAATTTCTCTTCGAGAATCGTTTCGTACAGTTTTTGAAGTTCCGGCATGGTAAATTTTCCCGGCAAAAGATTATAACCCACAGGGTGATCATTTAAATCAAGCCGAAGAGAATCAAGGGCTTTCAACATAATCTGTTTATGATCGTAAATCAGCTCCTGAACCTTATGTATATCCCACCAAGTACAATCGTCACTTAATATATCTGGCTTTGGATTTACTTTAGAAAATTCTACGAGGGCATAATAGCCAATCGAAATAAATCGCTTGTTCATCCAGCTTTTAGTATCCGGAATCTTCTTACCCTTTTCCCGATTAGGATCTCCAAACGTGTGGAACTGTTGCAGGTAAATATTATCCAGCCCGGTGCGTTCCTGCAAAATCCGTATGGCCGAATCGTCCACCGACTCCACATGCTTCACAAACCCGCCCGGCAAACACCAGGGGCCATCTTTCCACTTGAGCAAGAGTACTTTAAGTTGGTTTTCGTGGAAGCCGAAAATCGCGCAATCTACCGAGACATGGGGCAAAAAAACACGATCCCCACGATGAAAAAAGTCCTTTAAAAGCGTAGAATCCATAGTCTTCATTCAATCAAGAAACATAGAAATGGGTAATCGGTCGAATTTCTTTGGCAATCTATAGAGTGTCATTGAAAAGTCAATGCAAAATTGATATTATTGTGTGCTTTTTACACATTGAAAATTCTATTTGACCTCCATGAAAAATGTATCCAAAATATTACAGTGTACTTTATCTGCACTGAGTTTCGGTTTACCTTATCAATAAAATTCAATCAACTAAATTTCAATCATGAATAAACAAGTATTACACGTTATCCTAGCAGGCGCATTCCTTGTTGGGATGGTTAGCTGCGGCCCTAAGTGGACCGAATCAGAATCAAACGGAATTAAAACCGTAAAGAATGAAGGCGGCAAAACACTTGGTTACTCTTCCACCTCAGGAGTAACGCTTCTTACTGTTGATCGCTTAGGCTTTAAGGACCTTAACAAAAATGGTCAACTCGATAAGTATGAAGACTGGCGCTTGTCAGCTGGCGATCGTGCAAAAGATCTCGCCTCCCAAATGAGTATTGAGCAGATTGCTGGTTTGATGTTATATAGCCGTCATCAATCTATTCCAGCTGCCAGTCGTGGCTTTATGGCTGCAACCTACAACGGAAAGGGCTTTGAAGAAAGCGGAGCAAAAGCGTTTGATCTTACAGATCAGCAAAAAGAATTTCTCACCAAAGACAACGTGCGTCATGTGCTCATTACTTCCGTGGAAAGTCCTGAAGTAGCAGCACAATGGAATAATAATGCACAAGCATTGGTAGAAGGTTTCGGATTGGGTATTCCTGCCAACAACAGTTCAGATCCACGCCATGGTACCATCGCCAATGCGGAATATAATGCAGGTGCAGGTGGAAAAATTTCGATGTGGCCAAGTTCATTAGGCCTGGCCGCTACCTTCGATCCACAGCTGGTAGAACAATTCGGAAGCATTGCTGGTAAAGAGTATCGTGCTTTAGGTATTGCTACTGCACTCTCTCCCCAAGTTGATATTTCTACTGACCCACGATGGTATCGCACGAGCGGAACGTTTGGTGAAGACCCTGGTCTCTCTACGGATATTGGCCGCGCTTATATCGATGGATTTCAAACTTCAACGGGCGACAAAGAAATTGCTGATGGTTGGGGTTATGAAAGTGTGAATGCAATGGTGAAGCATTGGCCCGGTGGTGGATCTGGGGAAGGGGGCCGTGATGCACATTATGGTGTTGGAAAGTATGCGGTATATCCCGGAAATAATTTTGCCATGCACATGATTCCATTTATTGAAGGCGCATTCAAACTAAAAGGCAAAACCGGCATGGCTTCCGCAGTGATGCCTTACTACACCATCTCGTACAATCAAGACACCAAGAATAAAGAGAATGTGGGCAACAGCTACAACAAATACATCATTCAGGATTTGCTGCGCGATAAATACAACTATGATGGAGTGGTGTGCACAGACTGGCTGGTAACCGGAGACGAAACAGCGATTGATGTTTTCATTACCGGCAAATCGTGGGGCGTAGAAAGTCTGTCGATTGCCGAAAGGCATTACAAAGTGTTGATGGCTGGTGTCGACCAGTTTGGCGGCAACAACGATATGAAACCAGTAATTGAAGCATACAATATGGGCGCAAAAGAACATGGTGAAGAATTCATACGCGCACGCTTCGAACAATCGGCTGTTCGCTTGTTGAAAAATATTTTCAGAACCGGTTTGTTTGAGAACCCTTACCTTAATCTGGAGGAAACAAAAGCCATTGTGGGCAAACCTGAATTTATGAGAGCAGGTTATGACGCGCAGTTAAAAGCTGTGGTGATGTTAAAGAACAAAGCCAATATACTTCCATTGGAGAAAAATAAAGCAGTTTATATTCCTAAGAAATTCACGCCTGCAGGCAGAAACTTTTTAGGCATGGAAACTCCGGAAAAACTGGAGTATCCGGTAAGCATTGATATTGTGAAAAAATATTTCAACGTGACCGATAATCCAGATGAAGCAGATTATGCACTGGTATTTGTAAGCAGTCCGAATTCCGGCATTGGATACAACGGTGAAGATGCGAAGAAAGGAGGCAATGGATATGTGCCGATCTCCTTGCAATATGCCGAGTACACAGCAAAAGAAGCAAGAGAAGTTAGCATTGCCGGTGGTGACCCATTAGAAAAATTCACTAACCGCAGCTATAAGAACAAAAAGAACAAAGCCATTAACATTACTGACCTGGGCACGATTAATGATACCTACAAAAAGATGAAAGGAAAGCCCGTGATTGTTGCCATTAACATGAATACACCTATGATCTTCTCTGAATTTGAAAAGAATAGTAATGCGATACTCGTTCATTTTGGCGTGCAAGACCAGGCGTTGCTAGATTTAATTACCGGTGCCGCAGAACCTTTTGCCCTGTTGCCATTACAGATGCCAGCCAACATGGAGACAGTAGAAAAACAAGCCGAAGATATGCCCGGGGATTTGGAATGCTATGGAGATGATCAGGGTAATAAATATGATTTTGCCTTTGGATTAAATTGGAAAGGCGTAATTAGTGATGAGCGGAAAGCGAAGTACAAGAAATAAAAAGTAAATTGACTCCTGTCAGTCTGAGTTTTGTCGAAGACTGACAAATAAACTTGTTTTCGACATGCTAAACATGACAACTAAAATTTAAAAAAAAATGATTAACCGAAGAAAATTTCTCCAAAACACCGGAGTACTGGCGCTTGGTGGCTTAGCCATCTCCCAGCCAACACCTGGCATGCCTGTAATTAAAAATCTTGCCGACACAAAAAATGTTGGACTGCAACTTTACACCATTACCAATGCCATGGACACCGATCTTGATGCCACCTTAAAACGTGTTGCAGAAATAGGATATAAAGATCTGGAGACGGCCTTCAGTCGCAAGGGCGGATTCTATGGATTGAAGCCCAAAGAGTTTGCCTCCAAAGCAAAGGAATATGGACTTTCATGGCGAGCACACCATATCGGAGGAGCACCGTTTAGGATGCCTGCTGGTGCCAAACCTCCTACCGGCCCTGACGGAAAGCCAATTGAATTTCCTAAAATGCTGAACCTTCGTGATAACTATCAGGAAGCCGTTGATCTTGCTGCGGAAGGCGGAGTGAAATACCTTGTATGTGCCAGCACTCCGATTGATACAATGGATGAAATAAAACAGTCGATCGAAGTATTTAACAAGGCGGGTGAAGCCAGCAAGAAAGCTGGAATCGGTTTTGTGTTCCATAATCACACCAAAGAATTCGACCGCATTGAAGGCAAAGTACCCTATGAAATGTTCCTCTCGGAAGTTAGCGCTGACTTGATGAAGTTTGAATTGGATCTGGGCTGGGCTACAAAATCTGGAACCGATCCGGTCGAATTATTTAAAAAGAGCCCTGGCCGTTTCCCACTATGGCATGTGAAGGACTTAAGTCCTATTACACAGAAACCAGTAGAAATAGGTACTGGGTATGTGAATTTAAAACGCGTGTTTGATGCAGCCGAATCATCAGGAATGCAATACTTCTTTGTGGAACAGGATGCTGCCCCGCAACCAATGGATAATATTGCTACCAGCTACAAAAACCTGAAAGTGTTGATTGGGTAAAGAAAACGTCTTGGCATCTTGAATCCTTGTTGGCAGACTGATACCTTCTTGCAAGTTGTCCAAAAAAAATCTGGCAAAACGTGACAGGAAAAGCTCAGGATACTGTCACCAACCAGTTTGTTCCGGGACAATGAAACCGTAAGTAATACTAAACTGGCGTTATTTCAGATTGAACGTAGTTGTATTCATTTCATCCAATAACATCAATTATTCCTCTTCATATACCGGAATCAATAGCAAGAAAATAAATAAAGAAATTACAAATGAACTGCCCTTTGTTTTTCAGGGACATTATAGTATGACTCTGATTACCGATGGCATAGATACAAAAGCTTTGCACATGACAAGAGGGAATTCAATTCAGGAGAAACAATAAAAGTTAGCATGTTGGGGTTAGGTGGGTTTACAGTACAATTACTTGGTCAATAATTCCATAAGATTGGACTATCTTAGCACACCTAAATCCTAGCTCATGCAGATAGTCCTCGGTGTAATCTTTCATTTTATCGGTGGCTTTGCGTCCGGCAGTTTTTACATGCCATTTAAAAAAGTGAAAGGCTGGGCATGGGAAAGTTATTGGATCATCGCTGGCTTATTTTCATGGCTGATTGTTCCTCCCCTGGCAGCGTGGTTAACCCTCCCCGGATTTTCGGAAATTATAAGAAACGCATCTGCATCATCCATTCAATACACCATTCTATTCGGAATATTGTGGGGCATAGGTGGCCTCACCTACGGACTAGGCGTGCGTTACCTGGGCATGTCATTGGGAAATTCTGTGGTGCTGGGTTTTTGTTCTGCCTTTGGTGCGATTGTTCCCTCTATCTATTACGCTATTGTTCCTACTGAAGGCAAAACCAGCATTATTGACATGATGACAAATACATGGGGGCAGGTGGTGTTGTTGGGGGTGATATTATGTTTGTCAGGGATCTACATCAGCGGACGTGCAGGCATGATGAAAGAAAAAGAATTATCGGAAGAGGAGAAGAAAAAAAGTGTGACAGAGTTTAGTCTTATTAAAGGATTGATCGTAGCAATCGCATCAGGAATACTTAGTTCATGTTTCAATTTCGGTATTGAAGCCGGTAAACCCATGGCTGAAACTGCGGTGAACATGGGATTAAATCCGTTGTTTCAAAATAATGTTACGTATGTAGTTTTACTTTGGGGCGGACTGGCTACCAATTTTATCTGGTGCATGATACTGAATGCGCGTAACAACAGTTATGGCGATTACACCAATAAACATAGTCCGCGAGCGAAAAACTATCTTTTCTCAGCATTGGCTGGAACAACATGGTTTATGCAATTCTTCTTTTACGGAATGGGCGAAAGTAAGTTGGGAAACGGTGCGAGCTCATGGATTCTTCACATGGCATTTATCATTTTGGTTGCTAACGGTTGGGGAATTGCGCTGAAAGAATGGAAGGGAGTATGTAAAAAAACAAAGACTACGATCATACTGGGAATATCTACGATTTTACTTTCTGTATTGGTGGTGGGATATGGTAATGCAATAAAATAATCCTTGAATCACAAAGACTCGAAGACGCAAAGAAACACAAAGGACTTCGTGTACGTGCGCTTCGTGGTTCATAATATAGACTGAATATGAAAACAAAATTCAAACACGTAAGCTACCACTGGGACGAATCCAAAGCAGCACTACTTAAAGGTGACGAGGTAGGATTATTAATTTATCGCTCTAATTTATTGGGTGCCGATTTGCGTCTCACTAACTATGGTGGTGGCAACACTTCCTGCAAAGCCATGGCAAGTGATCCCATTACAGGAAAAGAGAAGGAAGTGATGTGGATAAAAGGATCGGGTGGCGATATTGGTACGCTCAAGCGCAGCGGACTTGCCGCCTTGTATTTGGAACGATTGAGAAATTTAACCAACGTATACCGTGGATTAGAATACGAAGATGAAATGGTAGAACTGTTCAATCATTGCATTTATGATCTGAACTCCAAAGCTCCGTCCATCGACACACCGCTTCATGGATTTCTGCCTTTCAAACACATCGACCATTTACATCCGGATGCAGCCATCGCCATCGCGGCAGCAAAAGATGGAAAGAAGATTACACAGGAATTATTTGGCGGCACTGTTGGCTGGGTAGAATGGCAACGTCCCGGTTTTGATCTTGGTTTGAAGCTAAAAAAATGTTTGGATGATAATCCGGGAATAAAAGGCATTATGCTCGGCTCACATGGTTTGTTCACGTGGGGCAACACTGCTTATGAAAGCTATGTGAACACGTTGGAAGTAATTGAAAAGTGTGCTGAATATCTGGAACAGAGCTACGGGAAGAAAAGACCCGTCTTCGGTGGAATGAACATCAAGTCGTTATTAAAAGAAGATCGCTTGAAACAAGCAGCAGCACTCGCTCCTATCCTGCGTGGACTTTGTTCCAGTCATACGCGCATGATTGGTCACTTCACTGATGATGAACGCGTGCTTGAGTTTACGAACTCACACGACTTGACCAAACTGGCACCGATGGGCACGAGTTGTCCCGATCACTTCCTGCGCACGAAGATCAGTCCACTGGTAGTGAACCTTGCTGCCGATGCAGACCTCAGTGATGCAAAAGCAACAAAAGAAAAACTACTTCCTGCTTTTGAAGCCTATCGCAAGATGTACTCCGACTACTACTTCACTTGCAGGCATGAAAATAGTCCGGCTATACGCGATGCAAACCCGGTAGTGATTTTATATCCCGGTGTCGGGATGTTTACGTTCGCGAAAAACAAACAGACGGCACGCGTAGCCGCAGAGTTTTATATCAACGCCATCACCGTGATGAAAGGAGCTGAAGCTATTTCTGAATATACCTCGCTCCCACGTCAGGAAGCCTTTAACATCGAATACTGGTTACTCGAAGAAGCCAAACTGCAACGCATGCCGAAGCCGAAACCTCTTACCGGAAAAATTGCACTGATCACGGGTAGTGCAGGAGGAATTGGTAAAGGCATTGCTAAGAAGTTTGTGGAAGAAGGAGCTTGCGTGATCATCAACGACAACGATACCGATCGTCTTGTCAAAGCGGATGATGAGTTTAAATCCAAATATGGTAAAGATGCGTATGCATCTGTCCTGTTGGATGTATTGAAATCAGAAAACATAAAAGAAGCGTATGCCAAGACATCGCTTGCTTTTGGTGGAGTTGACATTGTAGTGAACTGTGCCGGCATCTCCATTTCAAAACCACTGGAAGAGCACACCGAAAAAGATTGGGATCTGTTGTATGACATTCTGGTAAAAGGCCAGTTCTTCGTCACACAAGGTGGTGTGGAAATCATGCGCAAGCAAGGCCTGGGTGGTGATGTGCTGAACATCGTCAGTAAAAATGCGCTCGTGAGCGGACCTAACAATGCCGCTTATGGTTCCGCGAAAGCAGCCCAACTTCATTTGAGCCGATTGAATGCTGCGGAACTGGGTCCTGATAAAATTCGCGTGAATGTAGTAAACCCTGATGCCGTAATCTCCGACAGTAAAATCTGGGAAGGTGCGTGGGCAGAAGGCCGCGCGAAAGCGTATGGTGTGAAAGTGGAAGAGTTGCCTGCCTTCTATGCAAAGCGTACCTTGTTAAATGAAATCATTCTACCGGAAGACATTGCCAATGCATGCTTCGCCTATGTGGGAGGATTGCTGAATAAATCAACCGGCAATGTATTGAATGTGGATGGCGGGGTGGCCATGGCGTTTGTTCGATAAAATTTAAAATATCAATTATGAACCACCAACCTGCCTGTCGGCAGACAGGGACACCTAAGACACAAAGCAACACAGTGTTCTTCGTGAACCTCCGAGCCTTCGTGCCTTTGTGGTTTAAGATTTCGTTGACGATTCTAGTCCTATTTTCTTTTGAGAGCTATTCACAGGAAAGTAAAAGACACAGAGTCATTGTGCTCACTGATATTGAAGCTGATCCTGATGATGCGCAATCCTTAATTCGTTTTTTGATGTATTCCAATCAATGGGATATCGAAGGACTGATCGCTACTACTTCCATTCATCAAAAAAAGAGAGTAGCCCCTGAATCGATTCATAAAATTCTGGACGCCTACGGAAAAGTGCAGCCCAATTTGCTGAAACATGAAAAGGGATTTCCATCAGCAGACGAACTGAAGTCTAAAGTAAAAAAAGGATTAGCCCTGTATGGTATGGAAGGCGTAGGTGAAGGTCATGACTCCGAAGGTTCGGAATGGATTATTAACGTATTGGAGAAAAATGATGACCTGCCTGTTTGGGTTTCTGTTTGGGGCGGCCCCAACACACTGGCTCAGGCGTTATGGAAAATCAAAAAAACAAAATTCGCTAAAGAAGCTGAGAAGCTCTATTGCAAACTAAGAGTGTACACCATTTCCGACCAGGATGACTCCGGCCCGTGGATCAGGAAAAATTTTCCCACCATATTCTTCATTGTAACACCGGGATACAACTATTCATTTGCAACGTGGTTGGGTATTGCTTTTCCGCTACCCGGCTCCAATGTAGAAGTTACTTCCAATGAATGGCTGGCAAAAAATATTCAACAAGGTCATGGCCCGCTCGGTGCTGTCTATCCCGATGTTGCCTATGGTATGGAAGGCGATACACCTGCATATCTATCATTGATAAACAATGGACTTAATGATGCAGAACATCCTAACTACGGTGGCTGGGGCGGGCGCTATGAATTGTACAAACCCAAATTTGATGATTCTAATGTAGGCCGCTTCAAAAGAGAGAACTGGCCGAAGGATGAACCGGAGACGCGAGCTATCTGGACAAACGCGAATGATTCCATTGTATCAACTGTAGACAAAAAGAGTTATGGTGGAAATCGTGAAACCATCTGGCGCTGGCGCGAAGAATTTCAAAACGACTTCGCTGCACGAATGGATTGGAACGCGAAACAGTTCAGTGAAGTAAACCACCCTCCTGTTCCAGCCCTCGCACATCCTGAAAGTTTTTCCGTAAAATCGGGAGAAGAATTTCATTTGAATGCTGATGGCACCACCGATCCGGACGGAGACTCGATGAGCTATTGGTGGTTTCAATATAGGGAAGCAGGAACGTATAAGGAAGTGGTAAGTTTCAAACCCTATTCACCAAACTTGTATAATCTTCCAGTGAATGCACCTATAGTGACTGCACCACATACCATTCATTTTATTTTGAAAGTGACTGACAAGGGAACTCCTGTGTTAACGCGATATAAACGAGTGATTGTAACGGTATTGCCCAAATAGTATAGCGATGCATCGACTTGCCTTTAAAATGAAACTCCATACTGGTCAAACAGCTGAATACAAGCGCAGGCATAATCAGCTGTGGCCAGAACTCGAGCAACTTTTGAAGCAAACCGGTATTGAAGATTATTCCATTTTCTTAGATGAGGAAACGAATTACCTGTTTGCCGTTTTGAAAATCAACAATCCAGATGCGATGAATAATCTACCCAATCACCCGGTAATGAAAAAGTGGTGGGCGTATATGAAAGATATTATGGATAGCAACCCCGATAATTCTCCGGTGAGTATTCCATTGAGGGAAGTGTTTTATTTAAAGTAAATTTTATGCACCACGAAGTCACCAAGAATACAAAGAAACACGAAGTGCTTTGTGCAACTTTGAGCCTTAGGCTTTCGTGGTTCAAAAAAACTAACCTATGAAAATAGACAAAACCCAAATTCAAAAACACAACGACAATCTTTATTCAGCTCATCAGAGAAAAGTAAAGCAACTTGTCAATGAAAATCCCATCGCAAAAAGAGTAATCAACAAGCTCGTTGATTTTCAGATTGCCATACCGAGTTGGGCATTGGGAACGGGTGGCACCCGCTTCGGTCGCTTTTCAGGAGGTGGTGAACCACGTAATCTGGAGGAGAAAATCTCGGATGTTGGTCTTCTTCATTCGCTAAATAAATCCAGCGGTGCAATTTCACTTCACATTCCCTGGGATATACCTGCCAGTACACGCAAAATCAAAGCGCTCGCTGCAGAGAATGGGCTTCTGTTCGATGCGGTAAACTCCAATACGTTTCAGGATCAACCTGGACAAAAACTAAGTTATAAGTTTGGATCACTTCAACATGTCAATGCCAGAGTTCGTCAGCAGGCGATTGACCACAATATTGAGGTAATCAAACATGGTAAAGCGCTAGGTTCCAATTCAATTACGGTATGGCTATCCGATGGCTCTTGCTTCCCCGGACAATTGAATTTCAGAAAAGCATTTCAACGCACGTTGGAGGGACTACAGGAAATATATGCAGCCCTTCCTTCTAATTGGAAAATGTTTGTTGAATACAAAGCCTTTGAACCCAACTTCTACTCCATGACGGTAGGTGACTGGGGCCAATCGTATTTATATACAAACAAGCTTGGCCCAAAAGCTTTCACCCTGGTTGATCTTGGCCATCATTTACCTAATGCCAATATCGAACAGATCGTATCGCTGTTGCTGATGGAAGGAAAACTCGGAGGCTTCCATTTCAATGATTCCAAATACGGTGATGATGATCTAACCGTGGGCAGCATCAATCCTTATCAACTCTTTTTGATTTTTAATGAATTGGTAGAAGGTATGGATGCCAGAAAAATGAATCACGCTACTGATTTAGGTTGGATGATAGATGCTTCCCACAATGTGAAAGACCCTCTCGAAGATTTATTGCAGTCCGTAGAAGCTATCAAGATTGCTTATGCGCAAGCTTTACTTGTTGATCGCAGAGAACTGAACCGTGCCCAGGAAGCCAATGATGTAGCAAGGGCACAGGAAATTTTACAACAAGCCTATCGCACCGATGTGCGTCCACTCGTTGCAGAATCAAGATTGAAAGCAGGGGCCGCATTGCAACCCATTCAATTGTTCCACGATCTGGATGTAAGAAAGCATTTGATTTCAGAGCGTGGACTAAAAACCATAGCTACCGGACTATAAGTCTTATATCTTACGTCTAAAGTCTTATGTCTATCCCTGTCATCGCCATCTTCGACATCGGCAAAACCAACAAGAAAGTATTTCTCTTTGACGAGTATTATCAAATCCGATTTGAGAAATCAATTCAGTTAGCTGAGATCAAAGATGAAGACGGTTTTCCATGCGAGGATATTCATTCACTTACCCGATGGATAAAGGATTCATTCAAGGAACTATTGAGTTTATCTGAATATAAGATCAACGCAATTAATATTTCTGCGCACGGTGCGAGCTTTGTACATCTTGATGAAAGCGGGAATCCAGTTGCCCCACTTTATAATTACCTGAAACCATACCCGGACGAACTAAAGAAAAAATTCTACAACACTTACGGAGGAGAAAATGAATTTTCAAGAATCACCGCTTCGCCTGTTTTAGGTAATCTTAATTCTGGCATGCAGTTGTATTGGCTCAAACAGGAACATCCCGAAATTTTCAAAAGAATAAAATACTCCCTTCACCTGCCGGAATACATCAGTTACTTGTTCTCAGGGAAACCGGCATCCGGCATCACCAGCATTGGTTGTCACACTAACCTATGGGATTTCAAAGAAAATAACTACCACCAGTGGGTTAGCCAAGAAGGAATTCTTGAAAAACTAGCCCCTATCCATCCTTCGAACGAAGTTGTTCAAGCAAATCTTAAAGGTCACGAAATTCTATCTGGTATAGGATTACACGATAGTTCAGCGGCCCTTATCCCCTATCTGAAATACTTTACTGGACCTTTCGTCCTGCTTTCAACAGGTACCTGGAGCATCAGCCTTAACCCGTTCAATCATTCGCCTTTAACCTCGGAAGAATTAGAAAAAGATTGCTTATGTTATTTAACGTATCAAGGCAAGCCCGTGAAAGCTTCACGACAATTCGCGGGACATGAACATGATCAGGGAGTTAATCTTCTTTCGCAATATTTTAATAAATCAAAAAAGTACTATCAAACTATTTGTTATGATGATGCTGCCATCCAAAAACTCAAACTAAATCAAACAGATCTTCACAATGAGGCGCTCACATCGTTAGGGTCATTTGAAGAAGCGTATCACCTGTTAGTTATGACTCTCGTGGAGAAACAAAAAGCTAAGACAGGATTAGTTATACAAGACGCTTCGGTGAAGAATATCTTTGTGGACGGAGGATTTAGTCAGAATAAAATTTATATGAATCTGTTGGCCCAGGCGTTTCCGAAAACAAAAGTAAATGCTGCCTCATTACCTCAGGCTTCGTCACTGGGAGCAGCCCTTGTCATACATGAGAAATGGAATCCCCTTCCACTACCACAACACTTAATTCAAACAATACAATATCCCCTTCCTTCAGTATAAATTTCAAAATCTTTGTATAGTGATGTCTGCCAGACTATTGGTTGTACCCCAAGGATAGGTATAGGTAGCAGTCGGCACAGTAATACTCATAAAATCTCCGCTGAGTTTGCCATCATCAAATACAATGTTAAAGGGATAGACGGCTAGAGCATCATTGGCGTTAATCCTTATTTTCTCGAAAGATGTTGCGGTAAATCCTACCACTTCCTTTTCCGCATTGGTCGCAACACCATTGATTTTCATGGTTTGATTTTGAATATCAAAGTCGCCAGATGGGGTTTTGATTACTTCAAAAGTAACCGCTATTTTATTGTCAGGTGTTGTGTACGCCCACTTCCCTTCCGGTGACGAAAGGCCTGGATCTTCGTCCTTACAGCCTACACAAACCAGTAAAAAAATAAAAACTAGCTTATTCATCTTTGCCGTCTACTTAAAATTCAAGATTAATAATTCAAATACCAGAATCCTAATCTTTACATTAGAGCTTTTAAGCCTTACCTACAGGCCAAACAATTCGTAGAAAATATGGACCTTACAATCAATTATGAGCCAATTAATCATCAGCAGTTTTGAAGAGTTTGAAGCCTATAGAGGCAAAGAACTTGGCGTGTCCAATTACCTGAAAATAACGCAGGAACAAATCAATATTTTTGCAGATGCCACACTGGATCATCAATGGATTCACACAGACCCAAAGCGTGCTGAAGCTGAGACCACTTTCAAAAGTACCATTGCCCATGGCTATCTGACACTCTCCATCGTCCCACATTTATGGGATCAAATTGCCGAGTTTAGAAATATAAAAATGATGATCAACTATGGGATCGAAAAACTGAAATTCAATCAACCCGTTATGGTCAATAGTGAAGTCCGACTTCGGGCAAAGTTGTATTCGATAGTAAATTTGAGAGGCATCACCAAGTTTGAAGTGGATGTTACATTGGAAATCAAAGACAATCCAAAACCGGCTTTTACAGCGTTACTGGTTTTTCTCTATCATTTTAAATGAGATTAGCCATAGGCCGCATCTTCAATTCTTATCAATACATGTCTTTTCTGGAAAGGCAATTGCAAGTACAAAAATCACAATTGCCATGTGCCGGTAAAGGACTATTTACAAAAATTGATATTCAAAAAGGCACTCGCATTGTTGAATACAAAGGTCGTTTACACCGCTGGAAAGATATAAAGCATGAGGATGGCCACAATGGTTACCTCTTGTACATAAACCCCAATGTCGTTATTAACGCGCAAGGCACTGTTAAACTATTAGGACGTTACGCAAATGATGCCAATGGCATTGTTCGAATCGATGGCCTTCGCAATAATTCCGAATACGTAACAGTGGGCAGTCGTTGTTTTATTACAGCAACAAAAAATATTAAGAATGGAGAAGAAATTTTTGTGAGGTACGGAAAGGAGTACTGGGAACTTGTAAAGAAAGTTAAAAAGTCTGGAGTAAAGATTACTCAGCCAAAAATAAATCAATCCTTATATTTTTTTACCCTTAAAAAGAAAAACCGATTTTACAGATTGCTCCTTTAAGTGTAAATAGTTTTTTCGCTCTTCATCTCTCATAAATTGTTCAAAGTCATTTTCAGTATCAAAACTCACCACATGCACTTCATACGGTTGCTCAATAGATGATTCCAAAATAGAATTCTTATCAGGTCGTATCCTCAGCATCATTTTTCCATTGTATCTGGAAATAATAGGAATGGCCACCTTCTCAAACTCATCGAATGTTTCTTCCTGATGTTGATTAATGTAGATTAACTGAGTGATGTAAATCATTACCTGCCAATTTTTCTATGAGTTTTAAGGGAAGCGGCCAACACTGAGCGAAGGGTTTTAATTGGAATATCCTTTTTCGGATCAAACAATAAAATCTTCATTCGTGTACGGTCCTCCTGAATAAGATCCGGGTGATTAACTAATTTACCATCTACAATGCCGAGATATGGAAGTTGGTTTTTACTTTGCACCCATAAATAACAAAACCGTTTTCCCTTATAGAAATAAAAAGGCATCTTATAATGCCAGACTTCTGTAATCCCATTATTGTAGGAAAGGACATAATCGCGTAAAAAGAGCAAGCAGCTCTTTACCGGCTCTTCTTTTTGTAAAAAATAATTATCAATCTCCCTGATCACTATTCCAGTTCAAAGTAAGTATTGACTAGTTGCTAAAGTAAGATTTCGCTGATAGGTTGCAACTGAATGTTTCTGTAATACACTTCTGCCCCTTCCGTTTGTATTTGGATTTTCCCCTTGGTTAGAGGAATCTCCCTTCCTTCAAAAGGTTGTCGGGATTTAAAGAGTTCCATCACCACCTTTCCGTTGATCATATGCACACTTCTATCCCCCAGGCAATATATATCCACAACGTTCCATTCGCCATTCGGGTTTTCAGCATCCGGATTTTTAATAATCCTCCTTCCATATTCAGAAGTGTAGCTAAATGGCAGCATAGGTTCATCGGGGTCATACACATATTCCTCCTTTTTTGAACCCCTTGCAGGAACATCAACCATACTACCATCAACGCTCCAATAGTCACCACAATCACCCTCTTGCACCTGGAATTCTTGCGATCGCATCCAGTTCCCATATGCCGCGCCTTGCGGCCCCACTGCATAATATAATATTCCGCTATCCCGCTTTTTATCTTTTCGCGGATGCCACTTTAATTCTCCCCATTTGAATTCCACTCTCAGGTGAAAGTTTTCAAATTCAGTCAAGGTAGATATCCCGCCAAAACCATCTCCTGAAATATGTATTGCAGAAGCTCCATCTTCCTGAACCACACTAAAGACCTTCCTGGGATCATTGTTTAATCCCGGAATGGAGAGGCTGTCAAATTTATTACGTATCGTATCGTAGGTAGGACCGAGATAAGTGTCCCAACCAGAAAGGTCTTGACCATTAAACAATATCAGCCATTTTGATTCGGCTGATCGTTTACTGCAACTATATAGCATAAGTGCCCAGAAAACTACAGTACATATTTTAATGAATTGCTTCATGAGATGGCTGGTTAATTATGCGGAATATAGTACATTAAATCTCATTTCATTTGGTCACTCCGCTAACCAACTACATTTATTTTGAGGTTAACGGGCAATGTCCAAATACCTGAATGCTCCTCACATTCCTTACAGTTTCGAATTTGTTTAAGAGAGTATACACTGTGCAATTTACTTTTTTACAAAGGATAAGCTTGACATGACGGCATCCTTAACCCTTCCAAGATATTTAGGGATCTCCTTTGGATAATTTTGAATGCCATTCAAATCTTCTCGCTCTGTTATATGAATAAGCCGTATCGCGTCAGTTACATCGCGGGAGGTTTGTTCCGCTTGAGATGCTGCCACCTTCAGCAATTCCACCCTTATTTCTCTTACGGTCCTTACAAAAAATGGGATGGATCTATAAGTTAAATCGTTATGGCGTTTTACCTCATCATAAAGCTGATTCAGTTTGACAGACATTAGTATTTGATAGCTGTTTTAATTGGCACTCCTAAATATACCTATTCCTGCAAGACTTAACTGATACAAATTAAAAAGGAGATGTAATGGAAAGCTATGTGCCTCATGTTGCCATAATGCCCTACCCGGCAATTATTTGATCAGGAAATAACTTATTGACGGCAATTGAATACACCCATAATACTTCGTTTTCAATATTAATTTCTCTATCAAAACGGAGCCCTAATTTTTCGAGGAGCTTTATTGACCTCACATTTTCCTTTATTGTCGTGGCCAGAATGTGGGTATGAGTAGAGCTGTTGGCTACATCTTTCAATACAGTTGTTGTGGCCTCATAGGCATATCCGCTTTTGCATACTTTGAGAAAAAGGCAAACCCTATATCGTAATGTTCAAGGTAATCTCGTTTGATAAACGTAATAATGCCTATTGGAACCTGCAGGTGTCGTAACCTGACCACCCAATAATTAGCTTTTGGGTTATCTATTATCTTTTGAATGTATTCTCTTGCGTCTTCTTTTGTCTTGACATTTCTATCACCAATAAATTTTATCCATTCCGGTGTATTTAATAATTCCAGTATAATTTCCTGGTCATCGGGATTTAATTCAGTTAGAAGAAGCCGGTTTGTCAGATAATTATTCTGCATTTTTATCAGTTAAATTGGTTAGCCATGAAAAAGGTTTTCTTCATCACAGAAAGCCCATTACTTTAAGACACCATTTGGGAAACCGTAAATTGATTGTTCTCCGTATCAATAGCGATTACATTGTAAACAGGTGCTCCTTCATAAGGCATGGCAATGTTTAACACCTGGCCTCCGCATTGCTTGATTCGCTCTGCCGCTTGAAGATGATCGTCTACTTCAATGATCAGCATGGTTTCTTTTCTCTCCGCATTATTTCCATAGGAAGTAAGCGCGAGGCGACCATAACCAGAATCCAGGTTTGACCAGAATGCCGATTTCGAATCGAGTTTGAAATCAAATGCTTTTACATAAAATTCAATGGCCCTATCCATGTCCTGAACAAAGAGCACGTGCATGACTCCTAAAGTTTTCATAGCTTAAATCTAATTTAAAGACGTTGAATTTTTTAATTGAATAGTCGTCAACTGGTAATAGTGCAAACGAACTAATTGTTAGAAAAGCATATTCATAGGAATCAGATTGTTCCCTAATTACTTTCGCCCTCCATCGGGCCTACCGTTTTTCTAAGCAATAGTTCAGTAAAGCCTTGTTTCACAAAATTTTCTAGTTCTCCCACTTGCTTATAACCTAATTCATCATAAAGCCTGATGGCGCCTTTGTTAAAGGAGGAAACACAGATAAAGATGTTGGGTGAAATTTTCAAAATTCTCTCTTCACAAAACATCAACAACTTTCCTCCCAATCCTTCTCCTCTACTGCCCTCGCGTATACAGATTGTTTGAATATAACCTTTAAAAGTACCGCAGATCTGAAGTATAACAAATCCTGTAATTTCCTTTCCATCCTCTACAACATAAATTTCCTTACAGATTCCCTCAAATGCTTTAAGGCACTGATTATAGTCCAGGCCCAAGGTAATCCAAGGGTCCGACTCCGACATCATTTTTGCACAAACTGTAATCTTATGCAAATCGGTTGTAAGGTTGATTTTATGTTCTTCTTTAGCTGGCATTAGTCTTTCCGTTTAATCGTCAAAAGAAATAGAACCGTCAAAACCGCGTTTACAAAAATATTCATAAACCCGAAATCAAAATGATACACCATAATAAAATATTCATTCAATACGTATGTCGTGAGAGCGGCCATTACACAGGCAACAGGAACTCCTCTCTCCTTCAATTTAATTTTTGAAAATATTCCGGTCATATATAATCCCAAAATTGGTCCATACGTATAGCCGGCAATTTTAAAAATGGTATTTATAATAGCTCCCTTACTATTCCAGAACAACATTACTATAAGAAACATCACAACATTTACTCCCAGCAAAACTCTATTTTTAATTTTGTTTCTTATTTCATGCGGCTGATTTTCGATGTTCATAAAATCATAACTGAAAGCGGTAGTAAGAGCAGCAATGCAGGAATCAATACTGGCAAAAGTGGAAGCAATGACACCAATCAAAAACGCTATCGCGCCTGTCGCTCCAAAATAATGCAAGGTAAGCAATGGGTACAGATCATCTGTATTCAGGAATTGTCCATTTTCTCTCGCCAGATGTATACCTTTTCGTTCGGCATATATATAAATTAATACTCCTAATCCTAAAAACATAGTTTGGGCAAAGGCAATAAAAAAACTGAACGTCAATACATTTTTCCTGGCGTTCTTTGCATTCTTAATAGTCAACGTCTTTTGCATCATGCTTTGGTCCAGGCCTACCAGCGCTACAGTAATCAATAAGCCCGAAATAAATTGTTTGAAGAAATTTGACCCTGTATCCAGATTCCAATCAAATACTTTGGAGTAGGGATGATTCAGAAGGACAGTTCCCAATTGAGATATAGAAAGGCCCAACGACCTTTTGACAGCAAAAATTGAAACAACAATTACGGATATCAGGAATAGAGATTGCAGTGCATCTGTCCATACAATCGTTTTAATGCCTGATTTGTTTGTGTACAACCAAATGAGAGCCAAAACGACAATGACTGTAATGAAATAGGGAATGTGCAAGGCATCAAAAAAAGCGAGTTGCAGGATTTTGATGGACAGCAACAACCTGAGCGCTGCACCAAAGGACTGGGACACTAAAAAAAAGAGGGAGCCCGTCTTATAGGTAATGTTGCCGAAGCGTGTATTGAGATAAGCATAAATTGAAACGAGCTTAAGTTTATAGTAGATGGGTGTCAATACAAAAGCGATGAAGAGGTATCCAACGATAGAGCCTAATATAAATTGGAAGTAGTGGAGATTATTATTACCCACATTGCCTGGAATAGATACCAGCGATACAGCTGAGATCCCAGAACCAATCATACCAAACGCGACCAAAAACCAGGGTGATTCCCTGTCACCATCAAAGAACGTGTTGACTTTGGTATGCCTTGATGTGAGACGCGAGATCAGCATCAAGATTGAAAAGTAACTCAGGATGATAAAAAATATCAGTGTAGTACTCATTAAACTATATTTCTACTAAAATGTCAATTGGCAATTTGTCCATTCAAACATCCTCAAGTTAAAGCGCGTTTGCAACGCGTACAACTTACTCTTCATATAATTGAGTAAAAAAGGATTTTCTACACTAAACAAAAAGGTCTATTGGAGATCGAATTATTGAATTGACAGTATGTTTTCATGGTTCCTCGTGATTTAAGATAAGGTGCCTTTAAATGTCCAATACTTGTCAAGGGTTTAATGAATCTTGTTTATCTATTATTTTTATTGAGATCAGTTTGTCTCTGAAAGCTTGGTTAGCGTTTTCATCGCTTTATCGGTATCTTCCTTAGCGACGAAGATATGATCGTGATAATAACCTGCTATCACATTGGCACTGATATTTTCTCTGGTAAGTGCATTTGAAAAAGCAGCGGTAAGACCAACACTCGCCAGTGATGAATGAACATTCAACGTAATCCACGAAGCAATGAATTTGTAGGAAATCTTCTTGATATCGGCAAGCTCTTTTGAGATGATTACGGTAACACCTTCCTTCTCTTTGAAAAGACCGATAATATCCTTCAGATCAAATTGAGATGGGTCTTTGGTGCTGTAGAAAATATATTCACCGGAATTTAACTCTGGCGAGAGGGTTTTTAAAATTTGGGATAGGTTGGTTTCACCGGGGGACATGAGCGTGCGTGTTTCTATTATTTCCGAGCCAATTTCCAAACTTCTTATCTATTCAGCAAACAGTGCTCGCAGATTCGAAGTTCGCGCGCGTTTGCAACGCGTGCAACCTACACTTTTTCAAATAACCTTTCTTTCCACTATCTTAGCTCAATGTCAGAAAAATATAAATTCCATGACCCCGAAGGCACTTACTTCATTACCATGTCTACGGTAGGATGGGTTGATGTTTTTACAAGGCCGGAGCTAAAACATGTGATTGTAGATTCCTTAAAGCATTGCCAAAAAGAAAAAGGGTTAGTCATCAATGCATGGTGCTTGATGCCAAGTCATTTGCATATGATTGTCCGTACTTCCAAAGTTCCATTATCGGATATAATGCGTGATTTCAAAAAGTTTACCGCTAAAGAGATTGTCAATGTGATAGGTCGGATCCATGAAAGCAGAAGAGAATGGATGCTCGAAATGTTTTCCAATGTAGCCGATGGATTAAAAAGAGTCAAAAATTACAAAGTGTGGCAGGATGGCAACCATCCGGAACTATTATTTTCAAATGAATTTCTACAGCAAAAGCTGGATTATATACATATGAATCCAGTTGTAGCTGAGTTTGTAGATGAACCAGAATATTATTGGTATAGCAGTGCAAGGGATTATTACACTAAGCAGAAAGGACTTTTGGAGGTTGAACTATTGGAGTGATGAGTAGCACGCGTTGCAAATTAGCTGGCGCGCGTTTGTAACGCGTGCCCCCTACCTTTTCCTTTTGGCACAGACTTCAATAATTAAAGTGACTTAGTGGAGGGACCTACAGTTAAGTTGATGAATAGCACGCGTTGCAAACGCGCGCTAAGTTACCAACACTCGCCAGTGATGAATGAACATTCAACGTAATCCACGAAGCAATGAATTTGTAGGAAATCTTCTTGATATCGGCAAGGTCCTTTGAGATGATTACAGTGACACCTTCTTTCTCTTTGAAAAGGCCAATAACATCCTTCGCATCAAACTGAGAGGGATCATTGGTGCTATGGAAAATGTATTCACCATGGTTTAACTCGGGTGAGAGGGTTTTTAGAATTTTAGATAAGGTGGTTTCACCCGAGAGCATGACTCGATTTTGTTGATTTTTTGGCGAAGTTAATGCGTGTTTGCAATTTTACAAAGTCGCTTAGTGCTAGCATTAAAAGTACAAAATTGAAGAAAAGGACGTGTTGCAAACGCGCGCTAGGATGGGAGACTTAGGGTCAATTTGCGTACATTGCAGTATGAATAAGAAATTTCAGTTTACAGCTGTAATCGAAAAGGAAAACGAAGGCTATGTTTCTTTATGCCCCGAGCTTGATATTGCCAGCCAAGGTACCACTGTTGAAGAAGCTACCTCAAATCTGAAAGAAGCAGTTGAACTTTTTTTTGAACACGCATCGACCAAAGAAATCAGTCAACGTTTGCACGAAGAGGTTTTTGTAACTCGCCTTGAAGTGGCCATTGGGTAAGCTTAAAATTATATCAGGCAGTCTGGGTTATCAAAATCACTTTTTGAAAATTAGTTGCCACGAGACAAATGCTCGTGTCCGTCAGAGTCCCTGAGGCGGGCTTAGGTTAACCCACAAATATTGGTGAATTTGGAAAGAAAAATGAGGATGGATAATTCAGTGATCGATGAACAAATCAGGGGGCTTACCTTTTCGGATGATCGGTTAAGACAACGCTACGAGTCGTGTTTATCTATGATTGAGTCAAGTGACTGGAGTCAATCCTTTCCCATGTTGATAAAGAACAGCTATGCGTTAAAGGGATTTTATCGTTTTATAAATAACGCCAGAGTGACCCAGTCGACTTTTATAGAAGGTTACAAAAGTGGTCTTGCCTGCTACAGTAAGCAACAGTCAGATCAAGAAAGCGAGTGGTATTTGATACACGACACGATGTACGTAGAGTTCAATGATCGTGAATTAGATTTGGGTTACACGCAGGGTGAAGACACTAATGGATTTTTGTTACATCATGGTTTATTGTTGGATCAGGATCATGTTCCACTAGGCTTGCTTCACCAAGGCATACTCCACCGGGATCGGGAGAATTTTGGAAAGCGGGAGGATTGTAAGAAGAAAGTCATTGACGAAAAGGAATCCTCCAAGTGGTTAGATGGGATAGGATCAGGAAAAGAGTTTAGTGGGTTTACGGGAAGGAAACTTATCCACCTATTGGATAGGGAAGCAGACATAGCCGATGTGATCAATTTATTTCTGAGTAACGGCTCTGAAGGTTCTGGTTTTATTATACGTGCGCGCCATGATCGCAGTACTCTGACACACAGCCAAAGAGATCGTGAGGAAAATGTAGGTCTGTTTCGGTTATTCAAACAAATTAAAGAGAGCATTCAGTATAAAAAAATCAAACGTACACTTCGCAATAAAGATGGTAAGCCCTACGAAGCCGAGTGTTGGCTACGCTATGAGGCGTATAAATTCAGAGGGATAGAAAAAGTCATCACGTGTGTATTCCTGGAAGAAGTTTCTTCTACGGAAGAATCTAAAATGACGGGATGGTATTTGTTGACCAATCTTTCGGTGCAAAATTTTGAAGAAGCCGAAGAGGTTGTAGAAAATTATACCAAGCGATGGACTGTAGAAGATTTTCATAAATGTTATAAGACAGGTTGTAGCATAGAGAAGCGACAATTTGATAGTAGAGAGCCGCTCTGTACTGTAATTGGATTTTTAGGACTCTTGGCCATTCAATTACTTCGCAGTAGATATTTGGCAAGAGTGAACCCCGAATCTTCTTTTGAAACAGTGGTCCCTCAAAAGGGAGCACAAGAGCTGGCAAGGAAAGTGGCCAAAAAATATTTGAAACCCATTGATCTGACTATTGCCCAAGAGGGCACCATGTTATGGTGGATACTTTTACTTGGAAGAATGGGAGGTCATCAGGGTTTTAAAAGCAAGGGCATGCCAGGGTGGCAAACATTATGGAAAGGCATGAATTATTTTAACACCCTGTTAGAGGGATATGAAATGCAAGCTTCACCATAAATGTGGGTTAACCTAAGCTGAGGCGGGAGACTCTGCGGAGAAAAGTTTGTGGATGAACCAGAATATTATTGGTACAGCAGTGCCAGGGATTATTATACTAAGCATAAAGGTCTATTAGAGGTTGAACTATTGGAGTGATGAGTAGCACGCGTTGCAAACGCGCGCTAGCTGGAATTATTTATTAATCAAAGTTGTTAAATAATGAACATGAAAAAGACCATAATACTAATTGCAGCTATTATTTCTATTTCTAGTTGCTACAGTCAAACAGCGCATGAATATGTATTAAGAGGAGAGGCTAAATATAAACTGCTAGACTATAGGGGAGCGATAGCAGATTATGATAAAGCTATTGAAGTTGAACCCAAGCAATATGATACCTATATTAGTAGAGGAAATGCTAAATATTATCTGCTGGACTACAGGGGTGCGATAGCAGACTATGATAAAGCAATTCTGTTGATACCAGAGAAAGTGAGTTTCCTAGTGGTTCTCACAAAGCGTAATGCTTATATTAACAGGGCAGAGGTTAAATATGAACTGCAAGACTACAGAGGGGCTATAGCAGATTATAGTAAATTAATAGAATTGGGGCTAGATAGTCTTGCTTATTTTGACAGAGGACTTGCTAAATCTCATCTTCAAGATTATAGGGGAGCGATAGTAGATTATAATAAAGCAATTAAATTTGCCCCCAATCACGCACCTTCTTATTATAAGAGAGGACTTGCTAAGTCTAATCTACAAGACCACAGAGGAGCTATAGCAGATTACAATAAAGCAATTGAAAAGATGAAGTGGCACGGGGCATTTTTTGAACACAGGCCAGATTTTTCAGAGGATTTTATTGAAAGAAAAATTGTTGAATCTGCAGATGTTATTTCTGCGAGAGGACTTGCTAAATCTGCTCTCCAAGACTACAGGGGCGCTATAGAAGATTTCAATAAAGCAATAGAACTTAATCCTGATGATTCAAAACCTTATTTTAGCAGAGGACTAGCCAAGTTGAAAATCGGTCAAAAAGACAGCGGATGTTTAGATTTCAGTAAATCTGGAGAATTAGGAAATGAGACAGCCTATGAGACAATAAAAAAATACTGCAACTAATTACCCTCTAAGAGTTTTTTAACATTCTATTTTTCAGTTGGATGGAGGATAGATTTAATAAATAAGGTAAAAAAATGAAGGGGACATTTATTTCTCCGCAGGAGTCCCGAGGCGGAGACTCTGCGAAGAAATGACGGGTAGACATAAAATATAATTTAGACTATGATTTTTTTCTTAGAAACACAAACGTTCACCCAAGCTTGTGCGCGTTTGTAACGCGTGCTACTCTTTAAAAATTTGTTTTGCACGCGTTAAAAACGCGCACAAACAGTAAGCAATCAGGTGTCAGTTGGGCATGACGCTATTTTGAGCGACCTCGTACTTTAGAAGATATTCGTGGTATTGAAATTAAATATTTATCCATATCAGTAATTGACTCAGTTATTAAGGTTAATTTAATAACATTCTTTTGCACGATTTCATAGTAAATATGTTTAGCTATTTGCTCTAAGCCCTTTACTGATACCCATGTAGGAACAATATCCAATACCTTCTTTAAAACTTCAAGTACCAAAGAATATAAAGCATTATTCTGAGACGACTCATCATCTACTTTGTATTGGAGACAATATTCATTTTCATTGTTTAAGGAAACTCTCACTGTAAAAGCTTTGGATTCAAATGAATAATCATAAGTTTTATTGCCAATGAAAATTACGATTCGAAAAGTATATTCTTTCATATTTCTTTGTTTAATGGAAAAAGGAGGCAATAACAAAAAAAATAATATTTGAATCAAGGCACCAATTTTAGAATCACCATCTTCATCTCTTCATTCTGAAAAAGAAGTCTTCAACACTTGCTCTATCGGCTAGGGATAGAAGCGGAAAGCCTCCCGCTTAAGGGCGGGATAAACTCCTTGGGATGTTCGGCAGGTTGGCGACTGTTGGTTCCCATCTGTCAGGCAATATGTACCTTTTGATTTAACAACTCAATGTTAAAGTTCACTTTGGCATTCAATGCTTTAAACACTTTTATAATCGTCTCAAATCTTGCATCCGTCAAACTGTTTTCAATTTTTGAAATTTGGGCGCGTTGCACACCTACTAGCTTTCCAAGTTCTTCTTGTGTCAACTTGCGTTCTTGCCTGGCTTGTTTGATGGCTTCTCCGAGTAAGTCAAGTCTCAATTCATACTCAAATGCGTCTCGTTTCTTTGTACCTACTTTGCCAATATATTTATCGGTCACTTCTTCCAACGAGTAGGTTTTTAGTTTTTTTCCTTCTTTCATTTTCTTTTAGATTTTTGTTCCACATATTGCCTGCGAAGTCTTTCTGCTTTTTCTAAGTCAGCCATTGGGATCTTTGCTGTCTTCTTAATTATTCCGTGCGTACTCACAACTAGGGTCTCCGTCTTTTCGGACTTATCCCAGAACGCAAAGAGTCTATACTTTATATTTTTGTAAAGCGTTCGGAATTCCCAAATCTGACCGGTTAACTTTTTAAATAATTCATTGTCATTTGTAACCTGTGCCTTCCTGATATTGTAAATGATTTTCTCCCTCGCCTTGTCATCAATCTGTTCGAGAAACTCAACAGCTTCTTCTAAGAATTCAACTCTGAACTTTGGTGTCACGCTTCATTTTTTGTCAAAAATAATTGTTTCCTTATTAAGAAACAATCTTGTTCGATTTGAAAGGTCTTCACCACTTGCGCGTACGGCAAGGATGGAGGCATTGTTGGAGCCCGAAGTGGGTCCCGATAGCTATCGGGAGTGCGGTGGGGCGAGGACTTGTAGCGTATAGTCCGGTGACGCCTCGGCATGCCGCCATTACCTCACCCATCCAAACCTATCAAATAGCTAAACTCTTCGCTACCCTCTCCTTAAGGAGAGGGTGATATGAGCCTTCAAGTTTCGGTAAATTCAGAGGGGTGAGGAGGGGCTACCACCCGTTAGCTTAATCTTAATCCGTTCCGTATTTTTGAACTCTTAATTTCTATCGATGAGTACGGAAGCGATTAGTGCAGAAAAAACCACTCCCAAAGCGGCATCCCTGCCTGCCGGCAAGGCAAGCATGGCCGGGCACCAGGCCCCAGCGCCTTATAAACCCAAAAACAAAGTGCGCATCGTAACGGCCGCCAGCCTCTTCGATGGGCACGATGCGGCCATCAACATCATGCGCAGGATCATCCAGGCCACGGGCGTTGAGGTCATTCATTTAGGTCACGACCGGAGTGTGGAAGAGGTGGTGAACACTGCCATACAGGAAGATGCGCAGTCCATCGCGCTCACCAGCTACCAGGGCGGCCACACGGAATATTTCAAATACATGTATGACCTGCTGCATGAAAAAGGCGCGGGCCACATCAAAATTTTTGGCGGTGGCGGTGGCGTGATCCTGCCCGAAGAAATAAAAGAACTGATGGCCTACGGCATCACGCGCATCTACTCACCCGATGACGGCCGCAGCATGGGCCTGCAGGGAATGATTAATGACCTGGTGCAGCAGAGTGATTATGCAACGGGTGAGACTGTCGACAGTCGACAGTTGACGGTGGACAAGCACGTGCAAATTGCACAGTTGATTTCAGGAGCGGAGAATTATTTTGATAAGCACAAAAGTGTTTTCGAGGAGATTCATAAAAAAGCTGCGTTGTCGAAAGCGCCTGTGTTGGGGATTACCGGAACGGGTGGTGCGGGTAAGTCCTCGATGGTCGATGAATTTGTGAGACGGTTTTTGATTGACTTTAAAGACCCCGCAAATGGCGGGGCAGGTAAAACCATTGGATTGATTTCTGTTGATCCTTCCAAACGCAAAACAGGTGGCGCGTTGCTGGGCGATCGTATTCGTATGAATGCGATTAATCCCGATTTTTCATCGGGACGTGTGTTCATGCGTTCGTTGGCAACACGACAAAGTAATCTGGCGCTGTCGGCTTATGTGAAAGAGGCGATACAAGTGTTAAAGGCTGCTGGTTATGATTTAATTATTATTGAAACATCGGGCATCGGCCAAAGCGATACAGAAATTCTGGATCACAGCGATGTGTCGCTCTATGTAATGACGCCTGAGTATGGTGCGGCTACCCAATTGGAAAAAATCGACATGCTCGACTTTGCCGATGTGATTGCTCTTAACAAGTTTGACAAGCGTGGGGCACTGGATGCGTTGCGCGATGTGAAGAAACAATATCAGCGCAACCATCAATTGTGGGATAAGAAAGTAGAAGACATGCCGGTGTTTGGCACGATCGCTTCGCAGTTCAACGACCCGGGCACGAACCAGCTCTACGTGCAGGTGATGAACAAGATTGTAGAAAAGACAAGCGCCAACCTGAAATCTACTTTCCACATCACCCGCGAGATGTCGGAAAAGATATTTGTGATCCCTCCGCACCGCACACGTTATCTCAGTGAAATATCGGAGAACAACAGGAAGTATGATGCGTGGGTAAAAGAGCAAGCGGAGATTGCGCAGAAGTTATATGCGATCGATAAAACAATAGAACATGTAAAGACCTCACCCCCTGCCTCCGCTGAAGCTTCGGCAGGCAGGCAACCCCTCTCCGGAGGAGAGGGGCACGGTTCTCCCTCTCCTCTGGAGAGGGAGTTAGAGGGTGAGGTGAATAAACTCAAACTAAACCTCGATCCCAAAAACCTCAAACTTATTGAAGAGTGGCCTAAAAAAGTGGAACAATACAAAGGGCCCGTCTTCAAATTCAAAGTGCGCGACAAAGAGATCGGCATTCAAACACACTCCGAATCCTTATCGCATCTTCAGATTCCGAAGATTGCGTTGCCGAAGTATGAAGCGTGGGGTGATTTATTAAAATGGAATTTGCAGGAGAACGTGCCGGGAGAATTTCCTTACACGGCAGGCATCTATCCTTTCAAGCGCGAGGGTGAAGATCCAACGCGCATGTTTGCAGGCGAAGGCGGGCCAGAGCGCACGAACAGAAGATTTCATTATGTGAGTCTGGCGATGCCGGCAAAGCGCTTGTCCACAGCATTTGACTCGGTAACGCTGTATGGCAACGATCCGGATTATCGTCCGGATATTTATGGAAAGATCGGCAACTCGGGTGTGAGCATCTGTTGCCTGGATGATGCGAAGAAGCTATATAGTGGATTTAATTTATGCGATCCAAAGACTTCTGTGTCGATGACCATCAATGGGCCCGCGCCAATGTTGTTGGGTTATTTCATGAATGCAGCTATTGATCAGCAATGTGAACTGTACATTAAGAAGAACGGACTGGAAGAAGAAGTCAGAAATAAAATCAAATTGATGTACTCCACCCTCTCCTCCGGAGAGGGTCGCCTGCCTGCCGGAGTTTCAACGAAGGCAGGGGGTGAGGTTCCCTCCTATCAAGGTCCGCTTCCAAAAGGAAATGATGGGTTGGGTTTGATGTTGCTTGGTGCAACGGGTGATCAGGTTCTTCCAAAAGATGTTTACGACAAGATAAAAGCTGACACGTTAGCACAAGTTCGCGGCACCGTACAAGCTGATATCTTAAAAGAAGACCAGGCGCAGAACACGTGTATCTTCTCCACTGAGTTTGCGTTGCGCATGATGGGTGATGTGCAGCAGTATTTTATCAATAAAAGTATTCGCAATTTTTATTCGGTTTCCATTTCAGGTTATCATATTGCAGAAGCAGGTGCTAATCCAATTAGTCAATTGGCCTTTACGCTCTCCAATGGGTTCACGTTTGTGGAATACTATTTGAGCCGCGGCATGGACATCAATGAGTTTGCTCCTAACCTGTCGTTCTTCTTCAGCAATGGCATTGATCCGGAGTATGCAGTCATTGGTCGTGTAGCGAGAAGAATCTGGGCAAAGGCGATGAAGAATAAATACGGTGCGAACTCCCGCAGCCAGATGCTGAAGTATCACATTCAGACTTCTGGCAGATCATTACACGCACAAGAGATTGACTTCAATGACATCCGCACAACGTTGCAAGCCTTATATGCGATTTATGACAATTGCAATTCGCTGCATACGAACGCGTATGATGAAGCCATTACCACGCCCACAGAAGAATCGGTAAGAAGAGCAATGGCCATTCAGCTGATCATTAATAAAGAACTGGGGCTTGCTAAAAATGAAAACCCGACTCAAGGTTCTTTTATTATTGAAGAACTAACAGATCTTGTTGAAGAAGCTGTACTTGTTGAATTCGATCGCATCACCGAACGCGGAGGCGTGTTGGGTGCCATGGAAACTATGTATCAGCGGGGAAAGATTCAGGAAGAAAGTTTATATTACGAAACCTTAAAACATACAGGTGAATATCCAATCATCGGTGTGAATACATTTTTAAGTTCGAAGGGCTCTCCTACTATCCTTCCACAGGAAGTAATACGAGCTACTACCGAAGAAAAAGAGTATCAGATTACGATGTTAAAAAGGCTTCATGAATTCCAGGGCAAGAAAGCGCAGGAAAGTCTTGAGCATGTACAGGATGCAGCCGTCAAAAATCAAAACATCTTTAATGAATTGATGGAGGTTTGTAAAGTTTGTTCACTCGGACAAATCACGCGAGCATTGTTTGAAGTGGGTGGACAGTATAGGAGGAATATGTAAACGCCACTCCTTCCTTTCGAAAGTAGCGATAGCAGAGAGAGAAATCTTACCGATAGCAACCTGTCCTATAACCTTGGGAAGATTTCTCGCAATGTCATTTGTAATTTGTTCCTAAGTTTACACGCTCGAAAGGACGTAAGGTTCATTTCCTATCCGAAACATGACTGAAACACATATAAACAAATATTTAAATCAGCGAAGATTTCTTGTCTCTTTATTGGCTAACCACTATTTTCGTTACAAAACAATTCATTTCAATTAAATCCCTACATATGCAAATTAAATCGATTCTATTGTTTATTGTATTGATTTTGGCCATTCCCTCCTTCGCTCAGAAAAAAGGAAAAGCCAAAGCTGAATCACAGTCACCTGAGGCTTCGAAGTTACAGGATAAGCCCGCTCTGCCTGCCCCGGTAAAAGTTACTTCCGTGGAAGGGATCACAGAATACAAACTGGCCAATGGCTTACGGGTATTATTGTTCCCCGATCAATCCAAACAAACCATCACGGTAAATATTACATACATGGTGGGCTCCAAAGACGAGAACTATGGTGAAACAGGGATGGCGCATTTGCTGGAACATTTGGTTTTTAAGGGAACACCAAACCACCCCAACATACCACAAGAATTAACCGAACACGGTGCACGACCCAATGGAACCACATGGGTCGACCGCACGAACTATTTTGAAACATTTGCTGCTACCGATGAAAATCTAAAATGGGCGCTCGATCTGGAAGCAGACAGAATGGTAAATTCTTACATCGCTAAAAAAGATCTGGATAGTGAGATGACGGTCGTCCGAAATGAATTTGAATCAGGAGAAAATGATCCATTCGGTGTATTGCTGGAGCGCGTTATGTCTACCGCGTATCTCTGGCATAACTATGGCAAATCAACCATTGGGTCACGGGCCGACTTAGAAAATGTGCCAATCGATCGTCTTCAGGCTTTCTATAAAAAACATTACCAACCTGATAATGCAGTTCTTTTGGTGGCTGGAAAAATAGATGAGCCAAAAACACTTGAGTTGATCAACCAAAAGTTCGGTCCTACTATTAAGCCTGAACGCGTAATTCAGCCCACCTATACCAAAGAGCCTACACAGGATGGTGAACGTTTTGTTTCTCTGAAGCGCGTTGGAGATGTACAACTGGCCGGGGTTGCATATCATGTACCTCCAGGCTCTCACGCTGACTTTGCTGCTATTGATGTATTGACAAATATCTTAGGTTCCGAGCCATCGGGAAGGCTTTACAAGGCATTAGTGGAAACAAAAAAAGCCACAAACTCAGGATCTTTCAACTTTCAGTTTAAAGATCCGGGCTTGTTATTAGCTTATGCAGAAGTCCTCAAAGAAAATTCGCTGGATGATGCTAAGAATACCATGCTCAAAACAATCGATGATATAGGAAAAAATCTTCCTACTCAAGCCGAAGTTGACCGCGCTAAAAATGAATTGATAAAACAAATCGAATTATCCTTCAATTCATCCGAGCGGATTGGTTTACAGTTAAGTGAATTTGTAGGTATGGGAGATTGGCGTTTGCTCTTTATTTCGCGTGATCAAATCAAGGCAGTGACGCTGGAAGATGTAAAGAGAGTGGCACTAAAATATCTAAAGCCAGATAATCGCACAGTCGGAGTTTTCATCCCCACCGCGACACCCGATCGTACGGAAATTCCTAACAAACCTAATATTGATTCACTGGTAAGGGACTATAAAGGAACACAGACCATTGCAGAGGGCGAGGCTTTTGATCCTTCTCCATCCAATATTGAATTGCGAACAAGCAGATCAGAACTTCCAAACGGCATGAAACTCGCCATGCTCTCAAAAAAAACCCGTGGCGAATCAATCGAGGCACGCATCACACTTCGCTTTGGCGATGAGAAAGCTGTGTTTAACAAAGCAACAGCTAGCCAGTATGCAGCAGGGTTGCTCAACAAAGGAACATTTAAGCACACGCGCGAACAGCTAAAAGATGAATTTGACAGATTGAAAGCCAATGTCTTTATTGGAGGGGGCGCTACGCAAGCCTTTGTCAATATAACTACCACCCGGCCGAATTTTGTGGAAGCCATGAAACTTGTAGCAGAAGTACTTAAAGATCCTTCTTTTCCGGCAGAGGAGTTTGAGAAATATAAATTAGAGCAGATTGCTCAAATAGAATCTCAACGAAGTGAACCTCAGTCCATAGCTTTCACCAAAATCCAGAAGCACATTTCACCTTTTCCAAAAGGAGATCCACGCTATGTGGAAGACTTTGATGAATCCATAGCTTCAATAAAGGCATTGAAGTTGGAGGATGTAAAAAAATTCTATAAAGATTATTACGGAGCCTCAAATGCAACTATGTCTTTAGTAGGTGACTTTGATAATGGGGAGACGAGCAAGTTAGTTACTGAGCTGCTTGGCAACTGGAAAAGTCCTCTTCCTTATTCCCGTATTACCAACAAAGCCATACCAGTTAAAACTATTAATGAATCGGTAGAAACGCCCGATAAAGCAAACGCCTTTTTTGTGGCGGCCTATAATTTTGAGATGCGTGATGATAACCCTGATTATCCTGCTCTTGTTCTGGGCAATTATATGCTGGGAGGTGGCTTTCTCAATTCACGACTTGCCGTCCGCATTCGTCAAAAAGAAGGGCTAAGTTATGGAGTGGGGTCTCAATTTACTGCAGGTTCGCTTGACCCTGTAGGAAGTTTTATGGCTTACGCCATCTATGCACCGGAAAATGTAGAAAAACTTGAAGCAGCTTTTAAGGAAGAAATCAATAAAGTGATTACCGATGGATTCACAACTGAAGAAATAACGGCAGCCAAATCCGGTTGGACTCAATCCAGGCAAGTAAACAGGTCGCAAGATGCCTCCTTGTCCGGAACACTAAACAATTACCTTTTTCTCAATCGTGTCTTGAAATGGGATGAAGAGTACGAAAAAATGGTCAACAGCATGACAGCTGAGCAGATCAATGCTGCCATAAAAAGACACCTAAACCCTGACTTAATTAATATTGTGAAAGCGGGTGATTTTGCGAAAGGAAAGAAATAGTAACCAATCTTCAGTAACCTACAAAAAAGACCTGTCCGATGGACAGGTCTTTTTAGTTAACAAGTTTAATCGTGAATTAATAACGGATGGTCTTCGTATTGCCACTTTGGTCACTTACTTCGAATGTGAATGCACCCTGCACATTTTTCAGGTTATATACCTGTGCAAAACCGTTATTGCTTTGTTTACTCTCATCAAATACCAATTGATTGGCACTATCAAAGATCCTTACGGTAATTTGCTCGCTACCTTCATTTGTCACGGCTAGCAAATATTTTGATTCGTTCGCAATTTTAGTCAGGTGCACATTCTTCAGGCTAGGCTCCAGAAAGTAGTTGATCTTCTCAACCTTCTTTCCGCTATTACCAACCAATTCGATGGTATACTCGCCCTGTTCCATCTCTATAAAATTGAGAGGGCGCGCAAAGCTTTTTACATCTGAAAAGGTCTCTGAGAACACTTCTCTACCACTTTCATTAAAGATGCTCATCTTTACCCTTCCGGCAGTCTCATCCCTATACGTAATTTTAAATACGTTGGGGCCTTTCTTTTCAACTGCTACTGATTGTGCACTTGCACCTGCAACACCGATTACCATCAACACTGCAGTAAGAAATGATTTTGTTTTCATGTTTGTTTTTGTCGTTTGTTTATATGGTAAATATACGGTCACCAGTGCCTCGATGTTGTGAGTTGTAAGGAAACCTCATTTCTTTCATGAAAAAACGATTGCGGAAATTTTACTAACCATTAAGCCAAAATTTTACTGCTTACTATACCATTTGATGATAGTTGCCATGTTCAAAAAGTGCTAACGTTTGCAATAAGACTAAAAACAAAAAAGCCTCTTTACATAGAGACTTCTTTATCATCACCAGGTAGGTGGTAAGAACATTAATAATGAATTGTTTTCGACTCGCCATTTTCTCCAGTTACTTCAAATTTAAAGGTGCCTTTAAGGTTCTCTAAATTAAACAATTGCGCAAAATCACCTGATACCAGTTTGTCTTCATCATACACTAGTGCATCGAAGCCATCGTATATCTTTACGTGGATAGTTTCACTTCCCTTTCCGGAAACCGTCAACACAAATTTGTCTTCACCTTGTATTTTCACGACATTAAAAACCTTCTTAACCTTGTCGGCATAATTGTGAATTTTTTCAACTTGCTTTCCAAAACTGTCGCTAATCTCAATTGTGTATTCACCTTCATCTAATTTTCTCAAATTATAAGGACGAACAAATCCATCAATTGTTTTTATATGTTCCCGAAAAACAATATTATTTTTCGAATCCAGAATGGAAACTTTTACATTACCCGCTTTTGCAGCTTTGTAATAAATTTTGAAGGTGTTTGCATCTTTCTTAATAATTCCCATACCAGGATCATTGAACGCGTTATCCGTCCCACCAGCGAACACTACTGTACATAAAAGTACACTGAGTGATAAAGCTAAAATTTTTTTCATAACTAATTGTTTGTTTGTTTATCATAAGACGATTGCGAATCAACTTAAGTTGCATCGCCTTTGTTATTTGATGTACAAAAAATAATTTAATGATTAAGGAATGAAGATGCCTGTGAACGCGTAACAGGCGATAAAAGATTCGTATAAGACGAATATTTCAGAAAAATAAAAAATGGTTACACTCACTGTAACTAATTCAAATGAAAAACGTCTTTTACCTTTTCCGCTTCCAGCATCACATGCTTTTGAAAACGAAGTCGTGAACGTAAGAAAGATTCTCGTTTTTCTGCTTCAGCCCTAACAAACTTCAGTTTATCATCAAAATCAAGATTCAATTCATTGGCAATTCCGAAAACCGATGATTCCTCTGAATGTCGCTTTATTTTAAGAAGGGCCAAATAGGCGATGAACTCCTTATGGAGAGTTTCACTAACTTTTTCTTTGAAATCTACATTCCAGAAATTAACCTCTCCACCCGGGTATAACTTATCATGATAGGTGCGAAACATCGTAATCATTTCAAACAGATCATTGCATTTAACGATGATATCCGATTCACCTCCAGGGTAGCGTTTGATGACACTTTCCAGTTTCACCAAAGAGCCCATTTTGGAGGTATTGGAGGTGTGATTGAAATAAATACCAAAAGAAATATCCCGGCTTTCCGCATCTTCCAGAAGTTGAATATAGCGAGGTTCAAAGATATGCAAAGGCACTATCTCACCCGGAAGAGGAAAGATTGCAAGCGGGAACATTGGTATTTTCATCACGTCAGCCACAGTTAATAAACAGTATACAACGCTAAATGTTATACTAATAACTCACTAAATAGTGAGGTTTTACGCCAAACTTTTCCATAAGATTATGTTCTCCAGGCTGAAAAGCAAGGTTAATAATAAAGGAAAAACCTACTACCTCTCCTTTCAGCCTTCTGATCAAATCGCCTGTAGCCGTTGCTGTGCCGCCCGTTGCAAGTAAATCATCATGTATTAATACTTTACAGCCTGGTATAATGGCATCCTCGTGCATTTCAATCGATGCGGTTCCATATTCTAACACATATTCTTCTGAGATCTTTCGGAATGGAAGCTTGCCCAATTTACGCACTGGAATAAACGGAACACCAAGTTCCTGCGCGATGAGCATTCCAAAAATAAATCCTCTTGCCTCCACAGCTGCAATGGCTTCTACACCTTGTGTTTGGTAATGTTTACCGATGGCTTTGACTACCTTTCTTCGGGTACCTGGCTCCGCCAGCAATGGAGTAATATCTTTAAAAATGATTCCGGGTTTTGGAAAATCTGGGACGTCACGCAATAAAGATTGAATTCTTTTTTCAAATGTCATTATGCAAAATAGTTAATTTCGATGATGCAGACATAATTCCATAATAATATGAATATAATAACACACATGCCCGAAGATTGTATATGAAGCCTGGGGTGAATCCAACCACAAAGTTACCATCGATATGCGAAGGGTTTAAGAAGGGCAAAACCATTGAGATTTTACTTTCATCATTATCCGCATCCAGCGGTAGACATTGTGCTAATGTTGAAGAAAAGGAGGAAGACTATCATGGATTTCCAAATTGAAACGGATGGAACTCCAAGAGAGGAAACACGAATGCTTTTGCCAAAATTCATTTGCAACTTCTGTATCTTGAGCCCTGATATTACACCGAAAGAACTTCATAAAGTGGCTCAATTATCCCTTTAAATAGTATTGCTTAGTTGCCGATCCTTATAAGCAGAGATTACCTTTCTGATGAGCTGAAATGATCTTTCCGTTCAGAATAGCGTGTTCCACCAGGTTAGCACCAAAACTGTAGGGCAGAAACGATACGGAAGATATGGGTTTGGTAATAAAGACATTTGCCACTTTCCCTTTAGTAATGCTGCCGTGTGTGGTGAGCAGTTCAAGGGCATAGGCTGTATTAATCGTGGCTGCGTTGATAGCTTCCTCCGGAGTCATTTTCATTTTTATGCATGCAAGAGAAATCATCAAAGGCATATTACCGGTGGGTGCACTTCCAGGATTGTAATCTGATGCGATGGCAAGAGGCAAACCAGCTGCTATCATTTTTCGGGCGGGCGGAAACGGGAGGTTCAGAAAAAACGCTGCACCTGGCAAGGCAGTTGACATGGTTGCAGTGTGTTTAAGCAATTCTATTTCCTCATCACCGATATTTTCAAGGTGGTCCACGCTGATCGCTCCCGTCTTCACCCCCACCTGAACACCCCCTGAGCGGTGTAACTGGTTAGCATGAATCCTTGGCTTCATCCCAAATTTTTTACCCTCTTCAACAATGGTTTCGGTTTCATCGGCTGTGAAAAATCCTTGCTCACAAAAAACGTCAATGTAGTCGGCTAATTTCTCTTCTGCTACTGCCGGAATCATTTCTTCCAAAATCAAGCGGATGTACTCTTCCTTACTCATTCCCTTCGGAACAGCATGAGCGCCCAAAAAGGTAGTCTTCACTGTGAGCGAAGTTTCCCTGCCTATTCTTCTCGCCACGCGCAACATCTTCACCTCATCTTTTACGGTTAACCCGTAACCACTTTTAATTTCAACCGCGCCCGTACCGGTTTGTATGATTTCATTTACGCGTTCTAGCGATCTTTCAAAAAGTTCATCCTCACTGGCCTGTTGTAGTTTCTTTGCAGAATTTAAGATACCCCCTCCCCTGGAGGCAATGTCTTCATACGTGGCACCTTTTATTTTCATCACAAACTCTTCCTCACGACTTGCCGCAAAAATAAGGTGCGTATGAGAGTCTATGAAACTAGGGAAAACAAATCGCCCGGAGGCATCAATGGTTTGAGCTGCTTTAGCCTGAGCCGGAAAAGCGCTCATCTGACCATAATCTTTTATACGGCCTTGGTCAATCAGAAGATATGAATCCGAGAGAACGGGCAACACCCCCATAGCAGCACCCGCAATGAATCCGGAAGTGGAATTACGAACTTGAACAAGGCCCTTGATATTGGTTATAAGTATATCTGCGGCCATGAGAAAAATTACTTTCCGAAGGACTCCACTTTGTATTCAAGGTTGGTCCCGTAGATGGGAAAACTAATTTTAAACATGGCGAAGACACCTTGTCCTTGAATACTTGGGCGGTATCCAATCTCTCCACCATAGGCCCAACTCAATTGGCGGTTGAATTTTCCATCAATACCCAACCTTAATCCAACAGGAGATTTTTTTAAAGCACTTACAGAATAAATGTCATTGTTGTATAAAATGTCATCCACTTTCAGCCCTGGAGAATATAAAATATCAAAAAAGAGTGTCATGATGCCATCATCAACTCCTTCTTCATACTTATCAAAACTTACGGCAATATTTCTAATCCAGGTCATGGAACCCCCTATGTATAAACCCGTAGAGTAGATATTGCTAAAGACTTTGAAGTCTCTGCTCTTGGAGGTAATAGGATCGATATAGGTAACAGGCAATCCAATATTTTCACTGTTGACAAGATCCGCATTTGTTAAACCTTGCCTATCAAGTGCCCTACTAATATCCGTGGTGCTATTCCAGATAATCGCGCCCAGGCGACCACCGTATATCTTTCTCAATTTACAAGGTACCTCTGCACGCAAGGGTACACGGGCAGCCCATGAGTCGCCTTTATAGGCACTTTTGTATAATACCATTTTTGTCTTTGATGTGGATTCAAAATCTTTAATATGATACGTTCCGCCAAATTCATAATAATTGTAAATCTCTGCTTTGTTATCTACATTACTATTCTCTTTGGCCAATTCGCGACTAAAGTCATAAAAACTGCTGCTATAGGTTTTCCTAAAATGCGCTTTGAAGTCTACCTTATCTTTCAGGTAGTATCTTGCTTCTACACCAAAGCCAGCGTTTACATTGGTAGCAAAAAGTTCTCCATACAAAGGTTGAAACCCCACAAACAGTTTATTCACCGAATAAGGCTCATCATAAATCTCTTCGAAAGTGACTGCCGTGTTATCATTATCAGGACGATCCTGAGCAAGGGTCAATTGAAACCTAAGCATCAAACAACACATCACTAAAAATATTCTCTCCTTCATGTAAGCTATTCAAACTTAAAGTTAATCAAAAGTAAGGATATAATGGGAAGGTTAATACTATGGCACTTTAGTTTCTCTCTCCGAAGGATTAATCATCTACTTAAATGATATCCTTCTTGCCATGGAAAATTAGCAAAACGAATCGTAGTACTCATGTCAGTGTAAGAAATTTCAACTTCTGGTACAATTTGATTGGAATTTAGTGACCTACAGTGTAATTTCTCTCAATCAATTTCATCCACAGGAGTCATTTGACCATCCGCAAAGTATACGAAAGGGACATATTGATTGTCATGAGCCTGATGAAAGTTAAACCCTTTGAAGAGGTACCCTTCAATTTTATCTTGCCCGTTAAATCCCTGTTGAAAATAAACACCATCTTTATGGAGGGCGCGACCAACGAACATCATAAATTCAAACCCTACCTTTGCATAGCTGAAGTAATCTGATGAAAATGAACCATGTTTGCTGATGAATTTTCTCCTGAAATCGAGGTAGTTAAGATTTGTAAGCGGTGTGAAATTAGGAGCTGCCAATACTATGCGAAGGCGTTCAAATTTTTCATAATTAGCGTCCCCTACAAGCCATGTTTCCGAACCGATAATAATGGTCGAGTCGTTTCTGGTTTCAACACTGCTTATTACTTTGGTATAGATTAGAGGGTTATCAGACGCTACAAAAATACTACCAATACTGTCTCTCTTTAAATTGAACTGTATGGGATTTCTAAATTCATCTCGCTCGGTGGCCGTAGTGAGTGTGGTCATAATCCGTGCAGAGGTTTCACCGTTTAGCTCCTCTGCTAAAACTATTTTTATTCCTAATTCAGTAGCACGTTTCATGAAATTAAAAGCAGTCACAGAATCTTTTGGGGTATCGCCAAAATAAACAATGCAGTTTCTGTTTTTGATTTTGGATATGGCTACCTCGGCAGACTTGATTCCAATTGTTTCATAACTAGGCTGAAATAAGAACGCAAAAGGATTCCCAGCAAGGAATTCGGAGTTATTTGAAACCGGGTTAATGATATTGATCTTGTGGTTGATAGAGAAATCATGAACTTGTTTTGATTCTTCCAGCGAAAGCGGCCCGACCATCAGGTCAGTAGATTTTAATTCATCACTTTCTAAAAGTCTTTTTATTATGTCTGGGTTGCGTTCGGTATCATAGGCCAATAGTTCAATATCAATTCCCATTCCTTTTAATGTATCCACCGCCAATTTCATACCTTCATATAAATCCAGCGTGAATTGACTTTTCTTCTTTTTAGGAGTTGGTTCCAACGTGCTCACTAAAAAAGGGAAAAGCAACGAAATCCTATAGCGGTCTTTCTTTACGGAAACAGGTCCCAAACCTGAACTAAATTCATCGCGTGAGAAGTTAAATTTTGTGACCACTTCATCCAGTAGTTGATGATCCTGCAGTAAATAAGGTTGTCGGGAGATAGCCGAAGCCAACGCATACCCAACTTCTTCATCCGATAAGTGCTCTTCCAGCATCATATGTAAGGTTTCCACATCCGTGATGGTGCGTAGGTAATTTCGCTTTATTCCCTTTACATCTTGCTCGAAAGAGGCACTCCTTATTTCATCCAGTAATCTTAGAGCTTGAAAATACTCATGTTGGTCAAAGTAGATTTTAGCAAGCCAGTAGCTGGTTTCATCTTGGTTGTCCCATTCCGGATAGAGACGTCTGATCAATAAAAGCATTTCCTTAGCTACAGCGTGATAACCTTGCTTTTCTGCTGAGATTGAATAGTAGAAGGAGGCGTATTCAGTATAAGGATTATTTCTATCGTACGGAATCAGCGTTTTGAAGGCTTCCATGGCAAGGTTATAGCTGCCAGCATTAAAGAGTTCTTTTGCATAATTATACTGACGTTTAAAATCCTGAGCATTACCTAGCCACGGGATTAACACTAGCAACACTATGTGGAGATTCTTTTTCAATGGCATCCTGAGATCAGAACTTGAGCGTTAACATGTGGTATTGAACTTTAAAATCTGAAACATAATATTCAAACATGGTTCATTATTTTACTCCCATTCGATGGTAGAAGGTGGTTTAGAACTGATGTCATACACCACTCTGTTCACACCTTTAACCTTATTTATTATAGCCGATGAAATCTCGCTTAAGAATTCGTGAGGCAGGTGTGCCCAATCGGCTGTCATGCCATCAATGCTCACGACAGCCCGAAGTGCCGCCACTTGCTCATAGGTGCGTTCATCACCCATCACTCCTACCGAGTAAACAGGTAATAACATTGCTCCTGCCTGCCACACTTTTTCATACAAATCATGTTTGCGTAATCCGTTGATAAAAATACTATCCACCTCCTGCAATATCCGTACCCGTTCAGCCGTGATTTCGCCTAAAATTCGAATTCCCAATCCTGGTCCAGGGAACGGATGCCTGCCTAAAATTACCGGATCAATGCCTAGTGTTTTCCCCACTAATCTCACCTCATCCTTAAACAGCGTATTTAGTGGCTCTACAACTTTCAACTTCATCTTGGCCGGCAATCCGCCAACATTGTGATGTGATTTAATTGTTGCGGACGGACCTTTCACAGAAACAGATTCAATCACATCCGGATAAATGGTTCCCTGCCCCAACCATTTCACTTTACTGATCAGGTGAGATTCTTCATCAAAAACTTCAATAAACGTTTTTCCTATTGCTTTCCGTTTTGCTTCAGGTTCAGAAAGACCGTGAAGGGAAGTATAGAATTTGTTCTTCGAATCCACTCCTTTAATGTTGAGGCCCATTCCTTTGTAGGAAGTAAGCACTTGTTCAAATTCGTTTTTACGAAGCAATCCATTATCAACAAAAATGCAATACAGGTTTTTTCCGATCGCGTTATGTATGAGCATGGCCGCCACAGTAGAATCAACACCACCAGACAATGCCATAACTACCTTATCATTTCCCAATTTTTGCATCAGGTCCGCAATCGTTAATTCAACAAATTGATCAGGGGTCCACTCTTGAATACAACCGCATATTTGTACTACAAAATTTCGCAATAGATTCTTTCCTTCTGTAGTGTGTGTCACTTCTGGATGGAATTGAATTCCATAAAGATTTTCACCAGTTAGCTTGAAAGCAGCAATTTTTACAGATGCTGTGCTGGCGATAATTTCAAACTTATCTGGAATGGAAGCGATCGTATCTGCATGTGACATCCATACTTGAGAATCAAGTGAAATTTCTTTTAGTAGTTCGCTATGATGATCAATTGAAGTGAGTTTAGCCCGGCCATATTCCCGCATTTGAGAAGGCAACACAGAACCACCACTTTTATGGGCCATTAACTGAGCACCATAACAAATACCCAGTACTGGTATTTTTCCAAATGCGGTAAGGTCTACATCAGGTGAACCCACATCGCGAACGGAACATGGGCTACCCGAAAGAATAACACCTTTGATACTGGACGTTATAGATGGGATTTTATTAAACGGGTGGATTTCACAATATACATTTAACTCACGCACCCTTCGTGCAATCAATTGAGTGTACTGCGAACCGAAGTCAAGTATTAGAATTTGTTCTGCCATGCCTGTATGCCGGAGTGCGGCATTTTCGGCACGCAGGCATGTGCAAAAATAACCTGATCTGGCCAGAGAACAAGAAATAATGATACTAGATTCTGGATTCTAGACTAGATTCTGGATTCGAATGTGAGATGGTAGACGTGGTTGAATTGATCAGGCTAACATCAAGAGACTAGTATCGAGAGACCAGCATCAAGAATCCAGCATCAAGCTAGTCCTCCACGTTGTAGCAGTATTCCTTCAAATAGTCGCCTGCATCATCATTGCCAAGGTAAAAGGCTCTGTTTAAACAACTACAGCCAGCATCGATCATCTTTTTTTCAATCAAGGCTACTCCTTTATAGAAAAGTGCAGTTGGGTTTTTAGGATCAAGTCGTAGCGCCAGGTTGATGTAAGTCAGAGCCAGATCATACTGGGCTTCCTGCAAACAGAATGAGACCGCATAAAAATAGGCCGGCAAATAAGTAACATCCAGCTCCATAGCTTTCTTCAACGCCATTAATGCACTATCCGCATGATTCAAATTATAATACGCTAATCCAAGGTAGGTTTCAGTTTCAGGATCCGTCTGATTTTTCTTTACCTCCAGAATATCTTGTTTAGCCAAGAGAAAATCTCCTTTGTCAAGATATAAAGTTGCCCTCCACTTGAGTATATCAGGATCACCAGGGCGTCTGTCAATTGCTTCTTTCAAATTTATTAATTGACCATCAGAGTCACCTAACTCCCGATATATAAACGCCTTTAGCAAATACGCCTGTGGTGAACCTGGATAAAGCGGAATAAAAACTTCAAGATCTTTAAGAGCATTCTCAAATTCACCTATGCTGTAAAAACAAATCGCCCTCTTATATACCGCTCCATAGACCGATTGATCGTTCAGTTTTGAATCTTTAATGATTTTAGTATATAGTTTCGATGCCCCTATATAGTCTTGTTTATTAAGGAGTGTATCCGCCTCCGCTTCCCATGCCTGCCACTTTGGGTTTTGAGCCCATGCCACGTTGGAAGAAAAAATAACAAAGACTATTCCTAAGAAGAATTTCTGCATCGATGTAAATTCCGTGAAAATCTTAAACAGCTACACCTCCCGCTTTGTTGCGGTCACGTTTTCGCTCATTTTCGTTTAGGTTAATCTTACGTAAACGAATGGACTTAGGGGTAACCTCAACATACTCATCAGCTTGAATGTATTCCAATGCTTCTTCCAAGGTGTGCTTCAAGGGAGGCGCGATTTTCATTTTCTCATCAGAACCTGATGCGCGCATGTTAGTAAGCTTTTTCGTTTTGGTAACGTTGATTACCAAATCTCCACTTCGACTGTGCTCTCCAATTACCTGCCCCTCATAAACAGATTCTCCAGGATTGATAAAGAACTTTCCGCGATCTTGCAGGTTGTGCAAGCTGTAGGGAATTGCATCGCCTTGTTCCATAACGATCAGTGACCCATTGATACGTCCTGGTATTTCACCTTTATACGGTTGATATTCTTTGAAGCGATGAGTCACTACGGCTTCACCTGCAGTCACGTTCAACAAATAATTCCGTAAGCCCATTATCCCTCGGGATGGAATCATGAATTTCAAAATCATGCGTTCCCCTTTTGGTTCCATGTTCAACATTTCACCTTTGCGCATCGAAACGGTCTCAATGGCTTTACCTGCCACCGATTCAGGTAAATCGATGGTAAGTTCTTCCATAGGCTCACATTTAACACCATTAATCTCACGAAAGATTACCTGAGGCTGTCCAATTTGCAGTTCGTATCCTTCCCTGCGCATCGTTTCAATCAACACAGACAAATGGAGTACACCGCGGCCGTATACCATGAAGCTATCGGCAGATCCAGTATCGCCCAATTTAAGGGCAAGATTTTTTTCAAGTTCTTTCTCTAAACGATCTTTGATGTGACGAGAGGTAACAAACTTTCCTTCCTTAGCATAGAAAGGTGAATTATTAATAGTAAAGAGCATACTCATGGTAGGCTCATCAATTGATATCGCCTTCAACGCCTCAGGTTTCTCAATATCAGAAACCGTATCGCCAATTTCAAAGCCTTCTAACCCAACCAGCGCACAGATTTCACCCGCCTTTACTTCCTCAACTTTTTTCTTATCGAATCCTTCAAAAATATAAACCTCTTTAATTCGTGTCTTAACTATTTTGCCGTCACGCTTCACTAATGCAATCTGCTGGCCTGCCTTTACTGTACCCCGTTGGACACGACCTATAGCAACACGACCTATATAAGAAGAGTATTCCAATGAAGTAATCATCATTTGGGTCAACCCAACATCAACCTTAGGAATGGGTATGTGTTCAATTACACCTTCAATTAGTGCAGTGATATCTGTGGTGGGCACTTTCCAATCAGTACTCATCCAACCTTGTTTGGCGGAGCCGTAGAACGTGGGGAAATTAAGTTGGTCTTCTGAAGCATCCAATGAAAACATCAAATCAAAGACCGACTCGTGTACTTCATCGGGTGTACAGTTTTTCTTGTCTACCTTATTAATTACCAAAATAGGCTTAAGGCCAAGTTGCAAAGCTTTTTGCAACACAAAACGGGTTTGAGGCATAGGGCCTTCAAATGCATCGACTAATAAAAGGCAACCATCGGCCATGTTAAGGACACGCTCTACCTCACCACCAAAGTCGCTGTGACCTGGCGTATCAATAACATTTATTTTATAATCTTTGTAGTGAACTGATACATTTTTTGCCAAAATTGTAATGCCACGCTCTTTCTCAAGGTCATTGCTGTCCATGATCAATTCTCCAGGGTGCTCATGATCTTTAAAAAGGTGTCCTGCATGCAAAAGCTTGTCTACCAGCGTAGTTTTGCCGTGGTCAACGTGTGCGATAATTGCGATATTTCTGATCTTTTCAACTTCCATAATACACTATTCTTGAATTTGAGGCCGCAAAGATAAGCTAATTATCGATTAGTAGATAAGCCAATTTTGGTTATCAAATTAAGCACTCGGCAGACGATCGGGCAATTGCCACGTGGGCCATACGCATTTCCATTTATTTTTTATCAATGTGCCAATATTTAACTTGCCTGCGTTCTTTTTTGAATTATAAACTGATTAAAATAAAATTGTAGAGGAAGGAATTTTAATATCAATGCAAAAAACGAGTTTTATAATTTACTGGATTCTTAGCTTAAGTATTTCGGCTTTCGGACAAGACGCAATTCAAGATCCTATTGAGTTGAAAGAGTTAACATCTGCCTCCAGCGCAAAACTCGATCAAAAAGATTTTAACAAAGGGGTGATCCATTCTCCTTACCAACTATTCAATGGCCGAATGACTGGTTTGGGCATGTCGGGATTAGGTAATGACCCAAATGGTGAATTTCTCCTTCGCGTAAGGGGGCTTTCCACGCTGCAAATTCATACTGGGCCACTTCTCATTGTGGACGGTTTTATTACAGACAATTTGTTGATAGTCGATCCAAAGGACATCGAACAAATAACCTTATTAAAGGACGCAGCCTCCGCATCGATTTACGGAGTTCAAGGTGGCAATGGCGTACTTTTAATTTCAACTAAAAAAGGAAATGACCAACCTCTTTCCTTTTCATTCAATACCACATTTGGAATTGAGAAACCTCTACATAACATCGCTCCGGCTTCCTCCTCAGAATATAAAAGCTATCCGGGTTCGGTTGACTTAGGTAGTTCAACAAATTGGCTTGACAAAATTACTCAGAACGGAATTTCAAATGTCAATAGCCTGGCAATTTCTGGTGGATCTAAAGCCTTTTCAATTAGAGCATCTATCAATTATAGAAAGGCCAATGGAACGCTAACTGGTACAGGGTTCGATCAGGTAAATTCCAGGATCAATATGCAGCAGAAAGCCCTCCAGGACAAACTCCTTTTACAGAAGGTTCGGCCCTTGGCCAACTATATGGACCCGTTTTTAATGGAATTGATACAAATGGTGGAGGCACTTATTCTGATTTAAACAACGATGGCTACTATTGCTATTGTGAAGATGATTTCAAGGTCCTGGGTAATGCACTCCCTAAATTCAATTTTGGTTGGGGCAACCAACTTTCGTACAGGAATTTTGACCTTAGGTTCCTACTACGGGGTGCAAGAGGGCATCAGAAAGTAAACTCGTATAGAGTATTTCACGAGGGAACAGGAACAGTTAACTATTCAAATTTGGTTAAGACATCCTATTTCGATTCCAATTTAAAGTATGCCTACTATTCCAGCTTGTACGTTGAAAATGCTGGGTTTATAAAATTGGATAATATTTCTTTGATGTATCATGTTCCGTCTGCCTCTAAGATCACCATTAGCATCACCGCGCAAAACCTATTTACTCTTACCAAATATACGGGCATGGATCCTGAGGTAGCGTATGGAGATCCAATCTTGAAGGGGCAAACAAACTTACCCTATTAATCAAAGTCCACTTATCTCTGGTATTGAATCAAGAGGAACCTATTTACCTTCCAGAATTTTCTCCGCTGGGGTCAGCTTTAGGTTGTGAACGCTACAACTTGAATCTTAAAAATGTACCCATTGGCAAGTCATTTCCATTTGTTGACTTGAGAAAGAACTCTCCATATTCTGCAATAGAAATCTTAAAATGAGTTTGCGCCACGTTAAGTCCAACTAATGCAGATAAACCGACTGCATACATATTCAAAATAAAAAAGCTGTCTTGCTTTTCTAGTAACTGACTACTAAGATGAATTAGTTCATTCAACTTTTCTTGTAGTGTCCACTTTTCACCATCCGGGCCACGACCGTAGGGGGGTGGATCCATGATAAGGCCATTGTATTTATTTCCACGTTTTACTTCACGTTTTACAAATTTGAGCGCATCTTCATACACCCAGCGAATGTCATTCAAATTATTGAGGCGCATGTTTTCGTTTGCCCAGTTAATGCCTGGTCGCGAGGCATCAACATGTGTTACATCAGCACCTGCCGATTTAGCAACTATCGAAGCAACACCTGTGTAGGCAAATAAATTCAGGATTTTGGGCTTTTCACTCTTCCAACTTTTGATGGTGTCATAGATAAAATTCCAGTTTGTCCCCTGTTCAGGAAAAATACCTACGTGGCCAAAGCCGGTAAGTGCAAGTCGAAGTATCAAGTGAAGGTCATTGTATTGATAATTGATATTCCAACTCTCGGGCATGTTTGGTTTTTTGCCCCAGCCACCTTTTACATCTTCGGTGGAACGGTACATGTCCTTTTGTTCGCGGTCGAAGCGGGCATGTGCTAGTTTATTCCATTCTTCACCCGATAATTTCCGTTCCCAAATAGCTTGTGGCTCTGGCCGGATCAACGTGAACCTTCCAAAGCGTTCCAGCTTTTCAAAATTACCAGAGTCTATCAGTTCGTAATCTTGCCAGGAGGAAGGGTGTAATAGCTTAAGATTCAAAATTCAAGATTCAAAATTCAAAATTCAAGATTCAAAATTAACAAGAATGAGGAACTTTGTTCTTAAATTTGAGCCCTCAGTTGAGGAATCAGTTAATCCATGCTATTTGATTTCATATCTTTGGACCATGAACACAAAGGAAATTTATCTTGATCGTCAAAAAAAATGCAAGCAACTGCTCGGAAAATTAAGCTTGCACCAAAAATGATCACCGCTAAAATTTCACTTTCTATTTCACCTACAAGGATGCCAAAGACTGAACGTCATTTCCATTTTTAAAAGCCCCATTAGGGGCAATATTTTGGTAAAAAAGTTGAATAGACAATAGGATAAGCCCCGGAGGGGCGACACTTCGATGCCAAATACATATTCACAAATTACTATCCATGCCGTATTTGCAGTAAAGTATCGCGAAAATTTCATAACGAAAGACTGGCGCGACAACTTACATCAATATATTTCTGGCATTATCACAAACAAGGAAGCTAAATCTTTAGCTGTCGGAGGATGGAAAGACCACGTACACATTTTATTTGGCATGCCAGTTACGACTTGCATAGCGGATTTTATGAGTGCCGTAAAAGCAAATAGCAGTAAATGGATAAATGAACAGCATTATGTAAAAGGAAAGTTTCAATGGCAGGAAGGTTATGGTGCCTTTTCGTATGCTAAAAGCCAGAGGGATATCGTAATCAAATACATCATTAACCAGGAAGAACATCATCGAACCAAATCATTTAAAGAGGAATATTTAAAAATGCTTACTGATTTTGATGTGATCTATCAGGATAAATACCTATTTGAGTTTTACGATTGAAAAAAATTATAATACCGCCCCGATGGGGCTTAGCTTTTGAAACTACCAAATACTACTACCAAAATTTCAGCCCTACGGGCTTGAAAAAAAATAACTCTTGAACATCCGTTTATCTGTACAAGATACTTATGACAAATGAAAAAGCTTGCCTTGGAATAAGAATTAAGGCAAAATTTTTAAACATTGAACTTTGAACCTCTATGCATTTCCTCATTACCAGCACCCAAAATCCTAAAGTCAAAAGTCTGCTCGCACTTGAGAAGCCACGAGAGAGAAGGAAACAGCAACTATTCTTAGTGGAAGGAAGCAAAGAAATTAAGCTGGCAATGGAGGCTGGCTACAAAATCGGGAACATATTCTTTTGCGAAGAGATTATCAACAAAGAAGGAGCTGAATTTATATCAGCCCAGGACAAACTACTGATCCCTGTTTCAAAAGAGGTGTTTGAAAAAATAGCCGTGCGCGAAAGCTCTGGAGGAATGGTTGCCGTTGCCGAACAGAAAACCCATCGGCTGGAAGAGATTACACTAAGTAAAATTCCTTTAATCTTAATTCTCGAATCAGTGGAAAAGCCGGGCAACCTGGGTGCAATTCTTCGAACAGCCGATGCAGCCGGTGTTGATGCGGTGATCATCTGCGATCCTCAAACTGATTTTTATAATCCTAACGTCATCCGTTCCAGCGTAGGGTGTGTGTTCACGCGACAAATTGCTTGCGCTACCTCTGAAGAAACGATTGCCTGGCTGAAAAAAGAAAATATTACCATTTTTTGCACCTATCTTAAAGCATCCAAGCCCTATCATGAAATTGATTTTACGCAACCCTGCGCGATTGTGATGGGCACGGAAGCTACCGGACTCTCAGGTGTTTGGGTAAAAAATTCAACCACTAACATCATTATTCCTATGAGTGGTAAAATTGATTCAATGAACGTATCCACGTGTGCCGCGGTAGTGATCTTTGAAGCAAAACGACAACGCGGGTTTCAGTAGGGTGACCTACATTTCATGACTTTAAGTTATAACGATTGATAGTCCTTAACTATGCGCACAGATGAATTGGATTGAAATTGCTGGTCAGCGCGGTGCAGTCCTCAGTGGAAATACATTTATTCCGCAAAGTTTACTGGCATGGAAAACAAAAAGCGAAGGCGACCTTAGCCTAACGATGATGGTTTTTGTAATCAGCAGCACCATCATTAGGTTTTTCTATGCCACCTCTCCTATGCTTTGGCCTGTGATCGTTGCGAATTGCATAGTCGGCCTGTTGAGCTAAGTGCATATCTATTTTAGGGTTCACTCAAAAAGTCATCGATTTTGATTTTTTCAAAAAAATTGGCCAG
>JBBTBZ010000031.1:0-37963 GCA_038043425.1 Bacteroidota bacterium | reverse complement strand
GCCAATTTTTTTGAAAAAATCAAAATCGATGACTTTTTGAGTGAACCCTAATTATGTGTATTTCAAACTTAAGGAAGGAAGGTCTACGGATGATGCGAATCAGGCTCTGATCGCTATTTATAAAAAGTATTATTCAGATTTAAAACTTGAAACTCGCGATAAAGGCTATGAATTTTATTTGCATCCGTTGAATGAAATAACTCCTGGCCCTGAATTGTCCAATCAAATGGGATCGGGCATGCCAACCTTTTTGTTGATTTTTTTGGGAACTCTGGCCGGCCTTGTGTTGATTATGTCAGTTTTCAATTTTACCAACCTGATGATCGCAAAATCGCTCACACGCGCCCGTGAAATTGGCGTTCGCAAAATAGTAGGAGCAAAGCGTGTCCAGGTCTTCATACAGTTTGTTGCCGAAACAATTACGTTTTCTCTTATCTCGCTGGTGTTCTCTTATCTTTTATTACAATTTTTAAAAACGGGGTATCTTCAATTGCCACTTAACGAAGAGTTTTCCATGAGCCTGGAGGAGGATGTTTCTCTTTATTTTATATTCATAGGTTTTGCAATTGTAGTTGGGATTATGGCCGGGCTGCTCCCTGCTGGTTATCTTTCTGCTTTCCGTCCGCTGAATGTGCTAAAAGACTCCGGCAATATTAAAGTCTATTCCAGACTTACTTTCCGCAAAGTACTGATGGTAACCCAATTTTCGTTTTCCGTAATATTTGTTATCGTGGTGTTGATCATCTATCGTCAAATTGATTTTATGTTGACAGCAGATTATGGATTTACTCAAAAAGATATTTTGAACGTGCGGCTACAAGGTGTTGATTTTGGAAAAATAGCAAATGAAGTGCGTAGCTTATCTGGTGTGGTAAGTGTTGGCGGGGTATCTCACAAGCTGGGTACCTGGAGCGACAGATCCAGCGACTATAAGCGTTACAAAGAAGATGAGTCGTTCGTCATGCGCGATTTTCTGGTGGATGATAATTATATCAGCAATCTGGATTTAACATTCGCATCGGGAAAAAACTTTGATGCGACTGAGCAAGGCCAGCGCGAAAAACATGTTATCCTAAACGAAGCGGCTCTTACACAATTTGGTTTTGCGGACAGGGTGGAGGCAATCGGAAAAACGATTTTTGTTGATGACTCGGTTATGCTACAGGTAATTGGAGTGGTAAAGGACTTTCATTTTCGTCCAATGAACAGCAAGATCGGTCCGTTGGCCTTGCGTTATAAAACGGACGAGTTAAATTTCCTGAGTGCTAAAATTGCGCCTTCGCAAAAAGAAACTGTGATAGCCGCTATACAAACTATCTGGAAAAAGCTTGACCCAATCCACACCATCGATTACATGATGTTGGAAGAAGAGATAGACGATGCCTACCGCCAGGCCGGAATGAAGGACATTCTTATTATTGTTGGTTACATTACCTTTCTGGCGGTTACGCTTGCTTGTTTAGGTATGTTGGGTATGGCGATGTATGCTACACAAATACGAGTGAAAGAGGTAGGTGTGCGTAAAGTAATGGGTGCATCCGTCTTAGATGTTGTCGTACTTCTCAGTAAATCGTTTATGCTATTGATCGGCTTGGCGGTTGTGATTGGTGTCCCGGTCAGTATTTTTCTAGGAGGATTCTTTCTCGATTTGTACGCTTACAAAATTCAAATTACACCACTTTTAATTCTTACAGGCATATCGGTGATAGCGGTGCTGGGTTTACTTACAATTTGTTCACAAACCATAAAGGCAGCGGTTTCAAATCCTGTGAAGTCGTTGCGATACGAATAAAGGGTTACCAGTTTCCAGTCACAGGTTACTGGCAACTGGAAACTGTAACTTGTAACCTTTTGAAAAATTCAGAGTATTTTGTTGATAATTCAATGACCTATGTTCCAAAACTACCTTACCTCCCTCTGGCGCTACATTTCCAAAAATAAAGTCTTCACGTTTATCAATGTGTCAGGGCTTGCCATCGGCATGCTGGCCTGTATGCTCATCGCCCAGTTTGTATTGCATGAGTTGAGTTACGATAATTTTCTGGACAAGAAGGACAGAATATTCCGGCTGCAATTGGATCGTTATGATAAAGGGGAGCTTTCGACCCGTTGGGCTTCCGGGGCGGCTGGAGTAGGCCCTGATCTGAATACGAATTTTCCTGAGGTTGAAAATTATGTAAGACTTACTAAGCGAAGCGCAACACTTTCTACGGGCGATGTTTTTTTTAAAGAAGACAATGTGTACTTCGCCTCTGAAGATTTCTTTAAAGTATTTTCCATTAAACTGATTGTAGGTGTTGATTCTGTTGTATTGAAAGACCCTTTCAAAATAGTAGTATCCCAGTCTATGGCCAGGAAATACTTTGGGAATGAAAACCCTGTGGGACGGATATTAAAAGCCAACGGAAGGACGGAGTATGAGATATCGGGAATATTTGAAGACTTGCCTGTCAATACGCACATGAAGATCGATGTACTCGGTTCGTTTGTCAGCCTGCAAAAATTATGGGATGATCCAATCACGTCTTGGAATTGGGACGGTTTCATGACGTACATTCTTTTGGATGAAAGAACCAATACAAAAGTCTTTGAAGCCAAACTTCCTGCTTTTGTGCAGAAGCAAAATGGTGAAGAGATGAAACAGTTCAATGCTGATATGATCTTCCATCTTCAGCTCGTTACAGATATTCATCTTGATTCTGATTTTATAATGGAATTTAAACCGAATGGAAGCCGGCAATCTATTAAGTTTCTTTCCATAGTGGCTATCCTGATCATGATCATTGCGTGGATCAATTACATCAATCTCTCTACTGCCAAATCCATTGAGCGAGCCCGTGAAGTGGGTGTGCGTAAAGTCATGGGCGGATTTCGTTCGCAACTGGTACAGCAATTCTTAACGGAATCACTTTTCTTAAATATACTGGCTGTGATGCTGGCAGTGGCATTTGCATTCCTGCTAACGCCTTGGTTTAGTGGCCTCACAGGTCGAGAACTTGGGTATCAGCTTTTTCAACAACCTATGTTTTGGTTAGTACTTGCCGGTTTGATTTTATCTGGCGCATTAATGTCGGGCCTGTATCCTGCGTTTGTATTATCTTCTTTTCGTCCTGTGGAAGTGTTGAAAGGTAAATTTAAAAACTCTGATCAGGGAGTTTGGTTGCGCAAAGGAATGGTGGTAACCCAGTTCATTGCTTCGATCACATTAATGGTAGGAACGTTCACCGTGTATCGTCAGATCAGCTTCATGCAAAATCAGGAACTAGGTATCGACATCGATCAAACGGTAGTGATTAATTCACCAACGGTAACTGACTCTACCTATAAAAGTAAGTTTACAGTTTTTAAGCAAAAAATTTCACAGTACTCCGAAGTAGTTTCCGTATGTGCTTCCACTTCTGTGCCAGGCAGTCAACCGGATTGGAATGCAGGAGGTATACGCAGGCTAAGTCAGCGCGAAGACGAGCAAAATCAATATCGCATCATTTTGATGGATGGCTCCTTTGTTAAGAACTTTGGATTGGAAGTGGCAGCGGGTCGCAGTTTCTCTGATGAAGGCGTTCGTGAAGACCAAAATGTGGTACTGAATGAGTCGGCCAGCCGGTTGATGGGTTTTAAGAAACCGGAGGATGCCATTAACGACCAGATTTATTTTTGGGGTGATACCTTTAAGATCGTGGGTGTTGTTAAAAACTATCATCAAGAGTCGCTAAAGAAAGCCTATGACGCGTTGATATTCCGTTATGGCGAGGCTCCGAATGGTTATTACTCTGTAAAATTCAACACCAGTCAGGTGAAGGAGTCTATGGCCATGTTTGAGCATGTTTGGAAAGAAGTATTTCCAGGCAATCCCTTCCATTATTTTTTCCTGGATGATCACTACAACAAACAGTATCAGGCTGATCAGCAGTTCGGTAATGTGTTTAGTATTTTTTCGGGGCTCGCCATCTTCATTGCCTGCCTCGGGTTGTTTGGTCTTTCGTCACTTACTGCTTTGCAACGCACGAAAGAGATTGGCATACGCAAAGTGTTAGGGGCGTCTTTGTTCGGCATCCTCAGATTGGTCAGTAAAGATTATGTTGTATTGATAGGAGTGGCTATCGTTTTGTCCGTTCCCTTAGCTGCATGGACTATGAATTCCTGGCTACAGGATTTTGCAACTCGTATTCCATTGTCATGGTGGATATTCGCGCTGCCAAGCTTTACGGTTATTGTGATTGCGTTGGTGACCGTCAGCGTTCATACGCTGAAAGCAGCAATGACCGATCCAGTGAAATCGCTTCGATATGAGTGATACTGGTTGCCAGTTACCGATCACCTGTAACTGGCAACCGGTAACCAATAACTATTTCAATCCCTTCCCATTTTTCAGTAAGTTAGTGGAGTTAAAAACTGAACTCCATGAAAAATCTATTCATACTTCTTGTACTCATCACTGAGATAACCTTCGGACAGGAACTTATTGATTCGCGCAAACGCGAAATTGTTATTCAATCCGTTAACGTGGTGCCGATGGATTCAGAGCAGATCCTGAATGACCAGACCGTTATTATTAAAGAGGGTAAAGTATATGCCATTGGTAAAAAGTTGACGTACAGCAAAGATGCGTTGGTGATTGATGCAAAAGGTAGATACCTTATTCCAGGATTAGGCGAAATGCATGCTCATGTTCCGCCCATTGACGATATCGAACCGATGAAGGAAGTGTTGTTCTTGTTTGCTGCGAATGGCATCACCACCATCAGAGGCATGCTGGGCCACCCAAAACATCTTGAATTGCGAACTAAAATCAACACCGGTGAAATTCTTGGGCCACGCTTTTTTACCACCGGGCCTTCGTTTAGTGGATCAAGCGTTAAGACTGCTTCGTATGGAGCCGAAATGGTTCGCAAGCAGAAAGATGCAGGGTATGATTTTCTAAAACTTCATCCTGGGCTTACGAAGGAAACCTTTGGTGCAATTTCATCTACAGCAAAAGAGGTGGGTATTCCTTTTGTCGGGCACGTTTCATTTAGTGTAGGTGTGTGGCGTGCCATTGATGCAAAGTATTCTTCCATTGATCACCTTGATGGTTTTATTGAAGGTCTGGTGCCAAACATCGAAACCATGACCGAGCAGCAGGCTGGCCTGTTTGCCATGTTTGTTGCTGACCGCGCAGATGAGACTCTGATACCTAAGCTGATGAAGGGCCTGAAAGAGAAAAATATTTGGGTCGTACCTACTCAGTCACTTGCTGATCGCTGGTTTGCTCCCAATTTTACAGGCGACAGTTTTAAGAATGATCCTGACAGTAAATACATGAAAATAGAAACTGTGAACCAATGGATCGATAGTAAGAAAAACCTGATGGCTAATGCACAATATGTCCCTGCAAAAATTGAGAATTTTATAAAACTTCGCAGAAAATTGATTTATGAATGCCAGAAAAATGGAGTGGGATTGTTGCTCGGTTGTGATGCTCCACAAGTATTTAATGTGCCGGGTTTTTCAACGCACAACGAACTGCAATATTTGGTAGCTGCCGGCCTCACACCTTACGAAGCCTTGCAAACGGGCACTGTCAATGTTGCTACTTATTTAAATATACCCAATGCAGGAATCATTAAACCAGGGGCCGTAGCCGATCTGATTCTGATTGGTGGAAATCCACTATCTGATATTAGCCAAACTAAAAAAGTGGAAGGTGTAATGCTTCGTGGCCAGTGGATGTCCAAAGCATATATTGATAACGGACTGAAAAAATTGGAGAAATAGTTATTCCAATGAAAAAAATCTTTTGTGACGCATAGGGGTACCTTTTTGGCTAATTGTCTTTAGGGTATAACAACTTAAAAGGTATGAAAACACATTATCATCTATTATTTCTGACTGGCTTTCTTTTGGTAGTAGGCGTAGCTAACGGACAAGAAGAAATGCAAACCCTATTTAAAAGGGGAAAAAATGGCTCAGTTACCGGATATGGTGCTATTTCCAACAATTTCACCTACCTGGGAAATAACTACGCAAATATGGTGGAACTATACGGTGGGGTATTTATCAATAAAAAATTTATGATCGGTTTGAGCGGTGGAGGAACCACCAACTTTATTCCCGTTCCTTTACAATACAGTATGGATCCTTTACGTAGAATGAGCTATCAATATGGCCAGGCTGGTTTAGTGACAGAGTATGTGATGAGTTCTAACAAGACGTTGCATGTGGCCTTCAGTCTCTTTGCTGGTAGTGGATTTACAATGCAGTATGACCGACCTGAGTGGACGCAAGAATCACATGATTATGAAAGTTACGATTACTATGGAGGTAGAGAAGACTGCTTTTTTGTGGCGGAGCCTGGTGTTCAATTGGAAATAAATGTATTCAAGTGGATGAGATTTAGCCCCGGAGTTTCTTATCGTGCTTCGTTTGGGAGTTCGGCTGTCGGTTTAACCGATTCTGATCTAAGTAAAGTAAGTTATAATGCCACCTTTAAGTTTGGTAAGTTTTAAGAACCTTTTTATATAAACGCCTAAAAATTATCCAGGTGTAGACCCGGATAATTTTTTTTAAATCCTTTCATTAGCTTTAACCTCATAAAGCTATCCATTGATCTCACTTTTTTCATTTCATCTTTCCTTTTCAAGTCTCGCTCTCATCCTGATCGTTGCTTTGTTGATTGGAATGGCTAAGACTGGTATACACGGAGCGGGTATGATGTCCGTGCCAATTCTGGCTAATGTTTTTGGCGGCCAAATCTCAAGCGGCATCATGCTCCCTATATTGGTGCTGGCCGATGTGATGGGAGTATGGTACTACCATCGCCATGCTTCCTGGGAGCATTTGAAAATTTTATTTCCGTGGGCTGGACTGGGCGTTATTATTGGAACTATTACAGGGAGTTATATCAATGATAATGTTTTCAAAGTGATAATGGCTTTCACGATTATGGTAAGCATTATAATTATGATATGGTTGGAAAGGCATAAGGAAGACGTCCCACACAAGAAGTGGTTTGGAGTGGCAACAGGGATAGCAGGTGGGTTTACGTCCATGGTGGGCAATCTGGCCAATTCTGTTATGGCCGTTTACCTATTGTCCATTCGTCTTCCCAAAAATTCATTCATAGGAACAGCGGCATGGTTCTTTTTAGTTGTGAATTGGTTTAAAGTACCTTTTCATGTTTTCGTATGGCACACGATCACACTCGATACCGTGTTGCTAAGCCTGGTCACCTTGCCGGTAATAGTGTTAGGTGCTTTTTTAGGGATTATCATTGTCGGAAAATTATCGGAAAGGATTTATCGTTGGTTTATTATCTCCATGACCTTAGTTGCCGCGGTCTTTATGTTATTCTAAGTCAAGCTTGACTTTGGGGCAAATCCAGAATATTTGTTGATTTTTGATAAAAACCTTGCAATTCTATTTCCGTTAGTCAACTTTCGACAACCTTATGGAGGTGACTGCGTGAATACGTTGAGAATTGTGATTGGGCTCACCTTGTAGTTGGTAGTTTATTTAATAGCACATGGTTTGAACCTAATAGCTTAAAATCTCATTTAAGTAGTATGAACAAAACCTTTTTACAAAAGCTCTATCAATCTCATCAGGCGTGCCCTTCGTGTCCGTCACCTGCAGAAGTATCTCAGATTTTTGATCGGTTAATGGGGGCTCTCTTTCCGGACTTTTCACACAAATCATTTTCGACAATCACAGATTTTGAAACGCATTTCAATAAACTTCAAAGTGATTTAGTGGAAATAATTGGGTTTGCTTCTGGTGAAATACAGATGAATGAAAAAGAGGTGACTGACAAATTTTTTGAAATGCTTCCTAAAATTCATCATCGGCTGGAGCATGACATTCTTGCCATGTACGAAGGTGATCCTGCTGCCAAAAGCACAAGCGAAGTTGTACGTACCTATCCAGGCTTTTACGCCATTGCTGCCTATCGGATTGCGCATGAGCTTCACCGCTTGGGAGTAGTTGGCATTCCCAGGGTAATTACCGAGCATGCCCATAGTAAAACTGGAATTGATATTCACCCTGCTGCGAAAATTGGAGACCATTTCTGTATTGATCACGGAACAGGAATTGTGATTGGGGAAACAGCCGTCATTGGCAATCATGTGAAAATCTACCAGGGTGTTACGCTGGGCGCTTTAAGTGTGGATAAGCATGATGCCGAGAAAAAGCGTCACCCGACTATAGAAGATCGTGTAGTGATCTATGCAGGTGCAACTATTTTAGGAGGCGATACAATTATTGGTCAGGATAGCGTGATCGGTGGCAATGTGTGGTTGACCCGAAGTGTTCCATCGAATTCTAAAATATATTACCAGGCTAAAATGTACAATGGTGACACGGAAGAAACTGACCTTGTAGTATTTAAAGCAGACAGGAAAAAGTAGGCAGATTAACAAACATTTGTTGAGCAGAGGCAAGCCTTATACTTATAAATCAAAATCACCCGGTTGAATGAAGCTTTCTGAATTGATCGGCAACACACCTTTAGTTGAATTGCAATATATTCCCCTTAATAAGAGTGTCACCATTTACGGAAAGCTGGAAGGTGATAATCCTGGTGGCAGCGTTAAAGATCGTGCCGCCTTTGGCATGATCAAAGGAGCGCTGGATAGGGGGGAGATAAAGCCGGGAGATAAACTTGTTGAGGCTACCAGTGGCAATACAGGAATTGCACTCGCTATGATTGCGCGTATTATGGGATTGAACATGACACTCGTAATGCCTGATAACTCAACACGTGAACGAGTGCTGGCCATGGAAGCGTATGGGGCCACAGTAATTTTGACTCCCCACGAGAAGACTATTGAATATTCACGGGAACGAGCAGAAGAGATGTCATCGAAGGAAGGTTATCACATTCTCAACCAGTTTGCCAACCCGGATAATTATAAAGCGCATTATAAAACTACCGGCCCTGAAATCTGGAAAGATACGAATGGAAAAGTAACGCACTTCATATCTGCGATGGGTACTACCGGTACGATCATGGGTGTATCTCGCTATTTGAAAGAACAAAATCAAAACATACAAATTGTAGGGACGCAACCCACTGATGGATCGAGCATACCGGGCATTAGGAGATGGTCACCTGAATTTGTACCAAAAATATTTGAACGCGAAAGAGTCGACCGAATAATTGATGTGAGTGAAGCAGAAGCACGCGAAATGACGCGCAGACTAGCGAAGGAAGAAGGCATACTGGCTGGGATGAGCAGCGGTGGTGGGTTAGTTGCCGCTTTAACGGTTGCCGCAGAATTAAAGTCGGGTGTGGTTGTCTTCATTATCTGTGACAGAGGAGACCGTTACCTTAGTTCAGATTTGTTTGGATAATGTGTTGATGCTATCTTTTGGGTCGAATAATGATGACCTATATACGAACATCTTCTACCGATCCTGATTTTCATAAACTTATCATTGATCTGGATAAGGAACTTTGGGAGCGATATCCTGATATCCAGCAAAATTTTGCTCCGTTTAATTTTGTCGATGACAGCTTCCGTGTTATTGTAGCTAAGGAGGGTGAAGCGTTAGCTGGTTGTGGCTGCTTTCGGCCGATGAAGGAAAAAGTGGTGGTTGAAATCAAACGAATGTATGTGATTCCTTCATTCCGTGGCAAAGGGGTTGGGAAAATGATTTTGCGAAAGTTGGAACAATGGGCGACTGATGAGGGTTTTGTTCAAGCCAAATTAGAAACGGGGATTAATCAACCAGAAGCAATCGCTGCGTATGAGAAATCAGGGTATGCCCGAATTCCTAATTTCGACCCATACGTGAACATTGAGGAGAGTATTTGTATGATGAAATATTTGTAGACTGCATTTGATGAATTGGAGGAAACACTCGAAAAAATCAATGATTCGATTTTTTGTTTTTCTATTTGTATTGCTTATTACTACTCCGCTATGGGCGCAGGATTCCCTTCGGTTTCAAAAGGAAGTCATTAAACTCATTGCAGGAGACAGTGCTGTTAACAAAAAGGATGTAATCCTCTTTACCGGCAGTTCAAGCATACGCCTCTGGGCTAGCCTCAAAAAGGATTTTCCCAATCGCAACGTAATCAATAGGGGCTTTGGTGGTTCGGAGATGACCGATCTTGTCAATTATGTAGATAAGTTGATCGTACCTTATCATCCCAATCAAATTTTTATTTATGAAGGCGATAATGACCTTGGTGTTGGAAAAAGTCCGGAAGAGATTCTAGTACAAGCCGACAAATTGCTTTTGCTGATTCGTGAGAAACTTCCCAGGAAAACCCAGATCTTATTTATTTCTCCTAAGCCAAGCCTATTGCGTTGGAAATTAAAAGACAAGTATCAAGACTACAACCAAAAACTTGAAGCCTGGACAAAGCAGCAGAAAAATGTAACCTTCGTTGATGTCTGGACACCTATGTTGGAACCGGATGGAAATGTGAAGCAAGACCTTTTCCTTGAAGACAGCCTGCACATGAACAGGAAAGGTTATGATATCTGGGCAAAAGTGATTGGTCCTTATATTAAATAGTCATACTGGAACTTAAGGTCACCTATTTTCTAACATATTTCCAGTTTCTAATCTTTCCTTCAGCCATCCATTCCATTGCGGTCACCATTCGTTTTTCCCGCGTTGATTCCGTTTTTGCTTCTTCTATCCACTCCACATAATCTTTTTTATTACTATAACTGAAACCTTCAAATGTCTTTAAAGCTGCTTTGTTCCTTTTTAGTTTTTTCAGAAAGTAGGCGGGCACTTTGAGGATTTTATCACTTTTAGGTCTGGTGCGTTGCGGAACTTTGATTTCCTCATCATTTAGTTTCATCGCTTCTTTAATATAGGAAATCAATATTTTGTCCAGGGGTAAGTCAGACAGGGATGTAATGCGGTCGAAATGTCCCATAGAAGTCCTACCCACTTGGGTCATTACTTTTTTCGGATCACTCATGATAGAACCTTTCCAAAAGCCAAAGGCACAGTATTGTTTGAATGCCGCCATGCTACAAAGAATGCCTTTGTATTCGAAATGAGGGAAACCCCATTTGATGGTTTCTTTGACCTCTGGGCAACCTTGATGAACAACTTCCCTAAGATGACTTAGAATTGGCTGCGCAAACTGCGGAGCCCTGGATATATACGCATCAAATTTAGGATTTCGATTGCCCATAGGTCTAATTCATTAAATAAAATTATCAATTTGTATTGAGAAACAGGTAGATAACCTTCCTATTTTTGAATTGACTTGTACACGACAAGTTGTGGTATTTTGTCAAACAGTTTAGTCCTTCTCAACGTTATTTGAGTTTATAACATTACCTTTAAAATTATGAAACGTTTATTCTCTACACTGACAGCAGTATCTTTTTTTTTAATACTTTTTTCATGCACTGCGCAAACAAGCAAGAAAGGTCTTGATACTAAGATTAATCTCAGTCCTCCGGCTGGTAAGGCTATTGCAGCCTTTGCCGAAGGCTGCTTCTGGTGCTCAGAACATATTTTTGAAGCCGTGGTTGGGATAGACTCTGCCGTATCTGGGTATGCCGGGGGAACGGCACCTAATCCCAGTTATGAATTGGTTAATACCGAAACAACTGGGCATGCTGAGTCTATACTTGTGTATTACGATCCTAAAGGGATTGGTTATGCTGAATTATTAAAAGTATTTTTCACGTCACAAGATCCAACCACCAAAGACCAGCAAGGTCCAGATCGTGGTAATTCTTATCGATCTATTATTTTTTACAAAACAGCAGAAGAGAAAGCTTTAGCGGAACAAGCTAAAAAGGATTTTGCTAAATATTTTAAGGACCCAATTGTTTCAGAGATAAAGCCGCTCACTGAGTTTTATAAAGCGGAAGGTTATCATCAAAATTATATTGAGCATAACCCTAACAGCCCTTACGTCATAGGGGTTTCAATTCCCCGGTTTGAATCATTTAAGAGGACGTACAAAGGAAAGTTGAAAGATTGAATTCGTCTACGGTCAAACGTCACAAGTGGACTCACAATGATTTTTTCAATTTACATCCAGCTCATCACGCAATGGAAGTTTTGAAAATGTAGTGTGTGGCTCTGATTGGTACCAGTATGCCACCGTTGCAATGTCGTCTTGTAAGGGTAAATACCGACCGTCTGGCCGCCAACCCAACGCCTGAATGGTGACCTTCAAATCTTTGTCAAAGCGGATAGGATCTGTTATGTGCCAGCGATACATACCAAATCTTTGCATAATATTATAGTGACCATCGCCTTTAATCACCTGATGCAGTCCGACATACGGTGTTGAGAATTCAGTGTACTCGGTTACTTCCAAACCATCTACCACTTTCCTCTTTGTGTCGAAATCATAAGAGCCGCAAAAATAATCCTCGGTTCCGGTTCCGCATATTGTTGGGTATTGTTGATCACCATCCATAAAGAATTTTATTTCACCTTCTCCCCACCAGCCGTTGTCATGCACTTCATACGCCATATATGTGCCCACATAGTGCCCCTTGCCTTTGATATTGTCAACAATCGTATAATCTTGTTTGTACGGCAAGCGACTCACACGTTTGAACTGTGCATGAAAGTAGGCTGCATCACTGGGTACATCCGTGAGGAGGTAATCGACCTGATAATAAAGTACCATGTCACTTTCGCTAATATTCTCCATCATGATCTTGCACTTCTTGCGGAAGGGCATTGGCCAGTAACAATTGAAAGCACTACCTGGATTCACGCTGACAGCAAGCGAGTTTAAGTGAGAGTATTTTCCCCACCCCATACCAAAAAAATCACCGACAGGCACTTCCACGGATGGTTCTGCTTCATCATCCCAATAAAAGCGAAGAATGGAATAACGCCAATTTCCTGTGGGCGTCATCCAGATATGTTGGATGGAACCGGGGCCGGTGATCTCGGCTACTGTGAATGTTGTTTTGGATTTTATCTTTACTGAAGGACTAACTTTCCATCCTTGACCAAGATCGCGTGACGCGTTAGATCCAGTGCCTTCGGTGGCCATTCCGCCTTTTCCTTTCTCCCCGCTAAAGTTTTCAGGTGAGATGGAACGGCTCTTAGCATCTGAGAGGCGATAGAGGTTTGACATGCCGGATTCAATGCCATTGAACTTTTGACCAAAGAGAGCCATCGGAAATAATAGAAGAAGTACCAGGTTCTTAATTTTCATAGTATGTGCTTTTTAAATTAAGTCTCACACCCGAGCGCAGAAGCATTCGGTACGAGAGCACAAAATACTCAATTGAAAAGAGCTGTGAAAGCCAATGGAAGCAGATATTTTACTTGCTTTTATTCCAGTAAATTTTCAGATTATGAGTTGACCTTCCTGAGGCAATAATGTCTTGCTTGCCATCACCGTCCAGATCGGCTAGTTGCAAATCTTCACAGGCCATACCATTTTCGTCAACCCAAAAGTTGTTCCAACTGCCACCTTGGTTTACAAAAATCTTAATACCTACTTTTTTCTCAGCATTAGGTTCCCGCCAGCCTACCACCACCTGGTTATTTTCTATCCCTAATAAATCATAAACTCCAAGTGCGTGACCCTGGTTAAGATCAGATGTTAGTACGGTACGCGCTTCTGCTGCTTGTTGAAAGGACTGATTAGTGTTTTGCGCATAAACCGTGAGCTCGGTGCCATGCATGGGTTCAATGCCTGCTATAATTCGTTTTCCGCCTGGCCCTTTTGCTACCCTGACTTCTCCAAAACTTTTGCCGTCTACAAGCCAGCCACCAGATGAAGCAACCCATGTTCCGCCTTCAAACGAAAATACTTTTATGCCTTCTTTGCCGCCAATATAAATTTGTTCACTTTTTCCATTTTCAACGACATCCAGATTGTGTGTCAGGTGCATGGTATTGTCAATGACCTCGTACTTCCAATTTTGATTGGGATTTTTTGGAATATCATAGGCAATTACATTTACACCTTGTCCTTCACCGGCTTTGTTGCCCCGGCCATGTAGTGGTAAAACAATCAGCTGAAAAGTGTTTTCGGTAACTTTTACCCACCTCATCCGGTGAATGGTAGGCTCATGATGAAGCCCAACCGGTGTCCATTTTTGAGTTGGATCTTTTGGCCTTATTAAATAGTGAACCGAACCCGATTTTAGGGTATCAGATGTTTCACCAGGATTCCATTGTGCACCAACGGCCACTTCAACTTTCCCATCGCCATCAATGTCACGGGCAGCTATACATACGTTATCCGATTCGGTAAGATTCTCTACCATCACAAATCGCTTCCAGTCTCCATTGCGATACCAGACGAATTGTTTTTTATCAGCCAGAAGAATATCCGGTTTGCGGTCCCCGTCCACATCACCGATGGCAAGGCCATACCCAATAGCAACAGCAGTGTCGATGACCTGCGTTTCAAATTTAGGTTCTATAAATATGACCGGGAGGTAGTAAAAGAAATAGAAGATGAAGGAAGCGGTAATCATAGCAATAAACTTCAGCTTAAGTAAAGCTACGAGTAAATTTATTGACTTTCACACAAAGCTGGTGGGACAGATGCAAACCGTGTTATTGGAAGATAACTCTGATTCTTACCTGTCTAAAAGAAAACTTTCACCACTCCATACACCCCAACACCAAATATCGAAATGATACTGATCCAAAATGCGATGTTATAAAGAAGACCGGATTTGACAAGCGTGGTTCTGGTGTATTTGAAGTGAAGTGCAGCAAAAATTACGATGAACAGCATGAATGATCCGACCACACCACCCGAGAGTACCATAAGTACGGGGCTATCAATAAACAGGTAAGCGGCTGCCCACGTCAGAGGGAAAATCCAAGCCAGAACAGCAATTACTTTGTTGCGTTGTATGACATTGAAAAAATTAATCCAGCCCATTTGCCCGAAAATATCAGTGAACAGTCTGGTCCATGCGGCAAGGGAAGCAAACAAACTGGAGAACAAAACAAAAAAAGCGCCTATGAGGTAAACGTTTTTCACACCGGGCCCTAGCGATTGAGTGTAGATCAGGGCAATGGTTTCAATCACTTCATTTCCTTGTGGTATTTCGCTGCGGTTGTGCAATACGGCCGCACCTAATAAGTAAAAAGCTACAGTTACCAGCGTGTAGATGATCATGGCGACAAGAGCATCGAGGTACATTATGTTAATCCATCCTTTTGCCCGGCTTTTCCATTCCGGTGTTTCTTTGCGCGGACCTGTGTATGAGGCATATCCTTTTTCATTACACCAATAATTGTATGCAATGATTTCATCGCTGGCTACTCCGGTAATTCCAAAAGCGCCAATAGCAATTCCTACAATTTCTCCGGAGAGATGGAACCTAAACCCATCAATGATATCAGAAAATGAAAAACTATAGATCGTATACCTGAGCGAGACCAAAGAGGTAATCGTAAGTATAGTGAACATCGCGATCATGAGGAGAGATAATTTTTCGATCCACCCGTATTGCCCATTGAAAATAAGGCCAGCAACAAAAAGTGCTGTGATAATCGTCCAGGTGAAAATAGAGAAACCAGAATATAGCATATTTAATACAATGACCGTTCCACCAAGGATTCCGCCTATCTGCACTATCTTAAGAGTCGCCAGCAAAAATATCACCCAGACAATCCATCTACCTTTTCCGAGCTTCATGCCAGGAAGTTTATTGAAGGCCTGCATGGCGGTTTCGCCTGTGAGGATAGCATGTTTTCCAAACTCGAGTTGCACGGCAACTTTTGCAAGACAACTGATCAAAATAATCCAAAGCGCAGCAAAGCCGGCTTTTGCCCCAAGAACGGTGGTGGCAATTAATTCACCCGATCCTACAATTGAAGCCGAAAGAATAAATCCAGGACCCAGGAAGGCAAGCTGCCGAAAGAATGCTGTGGGCGGTTCCTTTATGGTGATATCTGAAATGATGTAGGGATCGGTTTTTAAAGTCATCATTTTAGGAGGCTCAAGTGTTTAATATAACTTCAATATTGTAGTTATGGCTGAGCAATCGCAAAAAGTTGATTTATTTCCACTGCAATACCCGGATTGACTCCTCTTCAATTCGCTTTTCAATACTCTTAATAACATCATAAGGTAATATCGCACTGGATTAACAATAAGAAGCTTCTGATAATAGCGGGTAAACAAAAGAAGTATTTTATATTTAGACAAGATATTTAGTGTTGTGTTTATATTGTTGGAAAAGATAGCAAAAATACTATGATTAGCTGGGTTAGGGAGACACAATTGTAATGGGTTGGAATTCTTTAATAATTTGCAACCAGATCGGGTGGATTTATTCAATAATTAATAATAAAATACCAATATGTATCAATATGAAAAAGTGAGTTCTTCGGAAGCGATCAAGTTGATTGAGCACGTTGTAAAAGAATCGGAAAAAATAGATAAAGCGGTTGCTGTGGCCATTACGGGTCCGGAAGGAGAGCTGATTTCTTTTCTTCGCATGGATGGTGCAAATGCAGCTTCAGCCGTGATTGCACAGAACAAAGCGTACACGGCAGCACGTGATAGAAAGACCACACGGGAAATGGGTAAGTATATGCGCGAAAAGGAGAGCCCGCCAGCATTTTGGGGAGATATTGGAATAACGGGGTTTGGAGGAGGTGTTCCAATTTCACAACGTGGAAATGTCATTGGCGGTATTGGCGTTAGCGGATTGTCGCAAGATGAAGATGAACGGATTGCTCTGGCAGCTATCCATGTTGTTTATAAGTAGATCAGGATAAGGCGGGTTCAAGACCCACTTTTTTTAGTTTTCTTGTCATGGCCAGTTGAATTGCTGGTATTTTATAACCAGCCATATAAAGTTTTAAATAGAGATTGAATTTTTCTATAACTTCGGCTTCACTACTTATAATTTTTAATCTGATGAATCAAGAGAGTACAAGGCCCATCTTAGCATTGCTTTTAAGCTGTGTTTTTTTAGTATTGTTATCATGTAAGCCTTCTGGCCCTCCGACCGATCTTACTAAGGAGGGGGTTATCCCAAAACCAGTCTCCGTAGTAGCTACCGGAGGCAGATTTTCTTTAACAGATGATTCTAATATTTATGTAGAAGGTGAAGAACTGAAGCAAATTGGCCAATACCTGGCCGATAAATTAAATCGTTCAACAGGCTTCGATATCCAGGTTTCAGCTACTAAAGGTGCTCCTGAGTCAGGCAACATTTACCTCACCATTTCAGGAGCAGATGCTCAGCTAGGAGAAGAGGGCTATGAACTCACCATCACCAAAGACCTCATAAAACTATCCGCTCCAAAATCTGCGGGGTTGTTCCGTGGGATACAAACCATTCGACAAATATTGCCAAATAAGATTGAGCTTACATCTGTTCAGCAAGGTCCTTGGGAGGTTGCGACAGGTACGATTCGCGATTACCCAACGTACTCCTGGCGCGGATCTATGTTAGACGTGGCCCGCCATTTCTTTAGTGTGGAGGACGTAAAGAGATATATCGATTTAATAAGTTTTTATAAAATGAACGTTATGCACCTTCACCTCAGTGATGATCAGGGTTGGCGCATTGAGATTAAGTCGTGGCCCAATTTAGCAACTCATGGTGGCAGCACGCAGGTGGGCGGTGGCAAAGGTGGGTTCTATACCCAAGAACAATATTCTGATATTGTTGCTTATGCTCAAAATCAGTTCATAACCATCATTCCTGAGATTGATTTGCCGGGCCATATCAATTCAGCATTGGCCTCCTATGGAGAGTTGAATGGCGGAACGATCGTGCCAATAGAAGGCCGGGTGAAAGTGGATGTATCCCCCAAAAATGACCTGGGAATAAAAAATAAACCAACTGAATTATACATGGGCATTGAGGTGGGTTGGAGTACATTACGAGTTGAAAAGGAAGTTACTTTTAAATTTGTTGATGATGTGATTCGCGAACTCGCAGCTATAACTTCTGGTCCTTACCTGCACATTGGGGGTGATGAAGCGCACGTAACAAAAAAAGAGGATTACATTGTTTTCATCAACCGTTTTCAGGAGATGGTGAAGGCACACGGTAAAAAAATGATTGGTTGGGAAGAGATTGCCCAGGGTAACATCAATAGTGATGCGATAGCACAGCATTGGACCTCTCCCAAATATGCATTGATGACGGTTGAAAAAGGAGCTATGGTGCTGATGTCACCATCGAAGAAAACCTACATCGATATGCAATATGACAGCACAACAAAGCTTGGACAACATTGGGCGGCTTATATTGAAGTTGACAGTGCTTATAACTGGGATCCTGCTACAAACGTTGAAGGTGTAACTCAGGCAAACATTGTGGGCGTGGAGGCACCACTATGGTCAGAGACTCTTACTAATATGGATGAAATTGAATACATGGCTTTTCCGCGCTTGCCCGGCTATGCTGAAATCGGATGGACGCCAGTTGCGAATAGAAGTTGGGATGAATACAAAGTTCGGTTAGGAAAACACGGTGAAAGGATGAAGGCATTGGATATAGATTTTTATAGATCGAAGCTAGTGCCCTGGGTCGATTAATGATAAAAATACAATCGACAACCGGCAATTGACAAAGCGAAAACAATTGTCAATTGATTCTTGTCAACTGTCAATTTATTAGAAATGGTTGATATTGAAACCGTCCGCAAATTAGCGTTGTCCTTTCCAGAAACAGTGGAGCAGAATCATTGGGGAAGGCCTTCCTTTAGGGTGAAGAAACGAATATTTGCCACGATTTGGCCAGCAGAAAAAAGAGCCGTCTTGAAATTGTCGTTGGAGGATCAATCCGTGTTTGCCGAGTATAACTCTGAAATATTTTACCCTGTTAACAATGCCTGGGGCAAGCAAGGGTGGACGTTTATTGAATTGAGGAAAGTCAGGAAAGGTATGTTTAAGGATGCCCTGAACCTGGCATGGCGGGAAGTGGCACCAATAGGTCTTTAGAAAGTAGAACCAATTTCAAGGTAGATTGTTTCCTTATCCGATGTGACGCACATTGTGATTTATTAGTGTCTTTGAGACTTGGTGGCAATAAAGAAACACTAAGAAATCCAATTCATGCGTAACATTAGTTCCTTAACAAACATTCAATTCTCTTTCTATGAAGTGGTCAGATGTTTTGCAATTTGCTGGTAAAGGCAATCTCACTCCGCCAAAGCGAGTTGTGAAGGGCGATGAAGATTGGAAAAAAATTCTTACTCCTGAGGAGTTTCATGTAACACGCAAAAAAGGAACAGAACAAGCTTTTTCAGGTGAATATTGCCAGGCCCATGAGCCAGGTCTTTACGCCTGCCGCTGCTGTGGAACAGTACTATTTGATTCGCGAACTAAATTTGAGTCGGGCACCGGCTGGCCAAGTTTTACAGATTCAATTGAACCTAATGTGATCAAGTATACCAAAGATGTTAGTTTTGGTATGACAAGAGTAGAGGTAGAGTGCAGTGTATGCGATTGTCATCTTGGCCATGTTTTCCCGGATGGGCCTAAACCAACAGGCTTGAGGTTTTGCATTAATTCTTTTTCAATTAAGTTGGTTGGGCAGATCTAAGTCAGGCTTACCATACTTTTTTGTGAATTCTCCGTGACCTTTGCGCCAGGCAATTTAATCGTAAAGGACGCTATAAGTTCACTACAACTTTTCCTCACTTCACTACATCCAATATAAGGTAAGCAGAAAAGGGCTTGTGGATTGGGTATATTCGATCCAGGTGAAAATAGTTGACTTTTTAGAAATCTCAATTTTAGCACTATGTTGAAAAACTACTTAAAGATTGCATTTCGCTCCTTATTGAGAAGCAAGATGCATTCCTCCATTAATGTATTGGGTCTAAGTCTTGGCATTGCGTGTTGCATTTTAATTACACTCTTTGTCAAGGATGAGTGGACCTTTGATGCCTTTCATTCAAAGGCTAATCGTATTTATCGGGTTTATGCCCGTGAAGATTGGGGTGAAAAAGAGCAGTTTTTTAACACCGTTACCCCTTTTCCAATGGGGCCCGCACTAAAGGACAATATTCCTGAAGTTGAGACTCAAGTGAGATTCAATCAAATTGGAACACTTATTAGAGTAGGTGAAAATCAGTTTACTGAAACCGTTTCCATTGGAGGTCAGGATTTTTTAAGCGTTTTTGATTTTAAAACAGTGGTTGGGGATCGCCAGAGCGCTTTGAAGGGACAAAATAATGTGGTATTGACAGAATTACTTGCACATAAACTGTTTGGTGATTCTGACGCAATTGATCAGGTTATTTCAATTCAACTGGGCGAAACTTTTGAGGAGTTTGTGGTGAAGGCGGTGCTTGAAAATGTGCCAATTAACTCCAGTATTCAGTTTGGCGTTCTTATTTCAGACCTGAACTATCCGAAGTTGTACAATGCTCAAACACTAACCTCAGCCTGGTTTAATATTATTCCTGAGACCTATATATTATTAAGGGAAGGAACGGATCCGAAAGAAGTGGAGAAAAAATTCCCTTCCATTTTTCGTACGATTCTAGGTGATGAAGAGTATACGAACAGTAAGTATACTCCGGGGTTACAACCCATCACATCAATTCACTTAGACGTAGATTACCCTGTGGGGATAGCACCTATAAGTAACCCAAAATATTCCTACATATTGTCAGCCATAGCATTGCTTTTGCTATTTGTGGCCTGTATAAATTTTGTGACACTCTCAATTGGTCGATCAATCAAGCGGGCAAAAGAAGTAGGCATCCGAAAAGTGGTGGGAGCGGAACGTGCCCAATTGATATTTCAATTTATTGGTGAGGCAGTGATTGTTACCCTGATTGCGCTTTCCGTTGGCTTGTTACTTTCCATTCTTGGGCTTCCATTGTTTAATGATCTCTCCGGGAAAAATCTTATTCTAAAGCCTGATGGTTTTATGCTTTTAATCGCATCCGTAATGACTGCTATCATTGGTTTGATTGCCGGCAGTTATCCGGCTTTTGTACTTTCTAATTTCAAGCCCATCGCCATCCTGAAAGGAGGCAGCCTGCCTGTCGGGCAGGCAGGTAAACAAGGTTTACGTAAGGTGCTGGTAGGGGTTCAGTTGGTACTATCTATTTTTCTCATTTCAAGTACTCTCGTGATGAGACAACAACTAGAGTTTTTACAAAACAAAAATCTGGGATTCAATCGCGAACAATTGGCTATTGTGCAATTAAATGTTACGCGAGGTGGCCGTCTGGCAGAGCGAGTGAAGAAAGGATTTGAAAAAGGGGAGCAGTTTAAAATTGAATTGTCAAAACTCAGTGATGTGTCCACGGTCTGTGTAGCTTCCCATGATTTTGGAAATGGCAGTTGGACCAATATCGGGTATACGGATGACAAGGGTACGTATCGCACGTTTGACGTGAACATAGCAGATGATGATTACATCCCTACATTGAAAATGGAATTGGCTAAGGGTAGGAATTTCTCAGATTCTAATACTTCCGATGCCAGAAGGGCAATCATTGTTAATGAAGCCTTTGCAAAAGAATATGGATGGCAGGATCCTGTTGGTAAAAGGATCCCAGGCAAAGAGTTTATGGATCACGAAGTAATCGGGGTGTTAAAGGATTTTAATTATGCTTCCCTTTATACCAAAGTGCAACCACTTGTCTTAACAATGGATGCAACTATCCCATTGAGTGGTATGGAAAACATCAGCATTGATAATTCGCCAATTCCTAAGTTAATGATACGCCTGAAGCCTGGAAATATGTCAGCTACAATTGATAAGATACAAGACATATGGGAGAAATTAACGGGAGGAGAAGAGTTTGCTTTCACTTTCGTGGACCAGTCATTGGCTGCGCAATATCGCAATGATCAAAACCTGGGTAAGATTGTAAGTATTGCAACACTATTAGCCATGATTATCGGGAGCCTGGGTTTATATGCTCTTGCTACTTTGGCCATGCAAAACCGGACTAAGGAAATCAGCATCCGCAAAGTAATGGGTGCTACTGAACAATCATTATTGATGTTACTTTCAAAAGACTATGTTTATCTGATTGGAATTTCATTGATGCTGTCTGTTCCTTTTACGTGGTATCTGATGAATACCTGGTTGCAGTCATTTGAATATCGGGTGGCTATAGGTTGGGAAGTATTTGTGTTGTCCGGTGTATTATCTTTGCTCGTTGCGCTAGCCACCATCAGCTATCAGGCGATCAAAACTGCGTGGATTACGCCAGCAGAGACTTTAAAGTATGAATAGTTTTGATGTGCGTATACGGTCAAAAATGATCGAAAGTGGGTTTAGGTAAGTCTATAAGTTTTAAAAATTTTAAGCAAAATCCGCTCTTTCTATGGCATTAATATTGCAAAACAACGAAAGCCTTAATTAAAAGCCTATGCTTCGCAATTATCTACTCATCGCTTTTCGTAACCTTCAGCGACAGTTTGTTTATTCATTCATCAATATAATTGGTCTGGCGATAGGCCTGGCCTGCAGTCTGGTGATTTTCATGTATGTATACAGCGAATGGAGTTATGATCGTCATTACAAAAAGGCCAGTCAGATATTCAGGATTGGTATCTCATTTTTTAATATGGGCAACTTCGCCATCGGACCAGAAGCGCTTGGAAATGTTTTGCCAAAAGAGTTTGAGGGAGTAGACGCTTTTACCAGGGTCAAAAATGACCGTGAACTTCTAATAAAAGTCAATGAAAAGACATTTACTGAGAGGGCCTACTTTACCGACTCATCTTACTTCAAAGTTTTCTCATACTCCTTTGTGGCGGGAAATCCAAAAACAGCTTTGAAGGGCCCTTCAGGCATAGTACTTACTGAGAGTATAGCTCGCAAATATTTTGGAAATGAATTGGCGTTAGGCAAAACCCTGGAAATTGGAAAGGAGGGTACAGAGTATGTCATCACAGGCATTGTTAAGGATGATAATCATAGCTCACATTTAAAATCAAAGATTTGGCTCTCCATGGAAGGCCAACTGAGCAATGAAACTATCTGGACTTCTGCTGGATTTTATAATTACGTATTGTTGAAGGAAAAAAATACTCAGCGCGACCTGGAGAAGGCGCTTGACCTGATTTTGGAGAAACAAGTATACCCTTCGTCAGGGGCGGACCTATCTAAAGTTTCGTTTGAAGACTATCGGAAAAATGAAAATTCTGTAAAATTTCTGATTGTACCGTTAAAAGACATCCACTTAAAATCCAGATTGAATTATGAACTGTCCCCCGGAGGGGATGAAGCCAATCTTTATATCTTCAGCGCTATTTCACTTTTTATTTTGGCGCTTGCCTCCGTAAACTTTATTAACCTTACCACAGCCCGTGCTGTAAGAAGGGCGAAAGAAGTGTGTATCCGCAAAGCACTGGGAACTTCAAGATCAAAATTGATCAACCAGTTTTTGTTAGAATCAATGATGGTGACGTCTGTCGCATTAATCATTTCACTTGGATTGGCGGAAATATTCGTTGTTGGTTTTCAATTTATTACCGGGGACCAGTTGATTATTTCATTGTGGTCCAACAGTTGGAGTTTAGTGTATATTTTAATTTTTGCGATTATTGTAGGATTATTATCGGGTGTATACCCTGCCTTTTATCTTACCTCATTTAATCCTGTAAGTGTTTTGAAGGGTTCGTTTGCCGGAGGGGAAAAGATGGTCTTCCGAAATGCACTTGTAGTGTTTCAATTTGCTATTAGTATCGGATTGATCATTTGTACGGCCATTATTTTTCAACAGTATAGATTTATCCAAGACAAAGACCTTGGCTTTGACCAGGAAAATATTGTTACCATTGACAATATTGATTTACTCGGAGCGTCTGCGGAAACATTCAAACATGAATTAATGAAACAAAGTGGCGTGGTCAATGCCAGTATCCATACAGGTGAGCCAGGCAGCAAAGCGGTCATGAGCTTTAATACATTCAAGACATCAGCGAGTGAGAACTATCTTACAATCAATACTTATTTCGGTGACCAGGATTATTTAAATGTGATGGGTTATAGAATCATAAAAGGCACGGCTTTCCCTAAAGGTCTGACTTCAGACACAACTTCTGTTATCCTCAATGAGGCAGCTGTGGCGGCATTGGGACTAGGCGAAAACCCCATTGGAGCGGAGGTGAATAAAGGAGTGCGGGTGATAGGTATCGTTCATGATTTTCATTGGGAGTCCTTGCGCAATTCCATTACACCGGTGGCCATCATCCTGCAGTCCACCGGCTATCAGTTGGCGGTAAAACTAAATTCAGGCAGACCTTCTGACTTTTTGGAAGTGGCCAAACAGAAATGGGCCCAATTCCATCCGGAAGATCCGATGAAGTACCATTTCATGGATGAAAACTTCGGTGATTTACTGAAAAAAGAACAGGTCTTCGGAAAAGCTATCGGTTTTTTTACGGCCCTTGCCATAGTTATTTCTTGCCTGGGCCTTTACGGCCTGGCAGCTTTCACGGCTGAACAGCGAACGAAAGAAATTGGCATTCGCAAAGTGTTGGGCGCCACAACATCCAACATTGTGATTATGCTGAATAAAAAATTTACCGGCCTCGTGATTATGGCTGTAGCCGTTGCTGTGCCCGCTTCAATTTACCTTATGTTGCAATGGTTGGAGGGTTTTGCTTACCGTGCGGAACTTCAGATATGGATTTTTGGCGGATCTATTGTATTGGCGCTTGTGTTGGCGTGGATTACGGTGAGTTACCATTCATTGAAGGCAGCGTTGATAAATCCTTCGGATACATTGAAGTATGAGTAGTCTAACAACTTTTTATAGGTTTACTGCATCATAGCTAGCGGGACTAAGTACCGAATTCAGGCGGACCATGAAAAAAACTTCTGTGCTACATGATATATAATTACCTCAAAATTGCCACACGCAACATTGTTAAACGCAAGCTGTACTCTTTCATCAATGCATTTGGATTGAGCATCGGCATCGCGTTTTGCATTCTCATTTACATGTTCATTTTGGATGAAAATAGCTTTGATCAATTCCATGTTAATAAATCACAGATTTATCGAATGGAAGAAAAAAGTTTTGACACGTGGCAACAGGACCCCCAGAATCCGTACCAGCGGTCGGCCTGGCTTCAGACGGGACTGAAGCAAGCGTTGAAAGATGAACTTCCAGAAGTAGAACTGGCGACACGGTTCAATGGCGGTAATTCAGCTATTTTTCGAGTGGGTGAAAAAGTCTTCACCGAGAAAATAACGTATGTGGATGCGGACTTTTTTAAGATGTTCTCTTTTGTGTTGCAGAAAGGAAATCGCGATAAGCTTTTTCAGAATACGTCAGAGGTGGTACTCACCCCTGCCGTTGCAAGAAAGTATTTTGGCGATGAAGACCCCATCGGGAAGACAATCCTCATCGATAATGAAGGCGAAAAAATATTTACCGTGACCGGAATCATTGATGCACCTCCTGCCAATTCAAGTTTAATTTTTGAAATTCTTTTGCCGCAGGAAAATCGTCCTTACTATAATCGACAGGTAACACAGTGGGGAAATTTCAACACACCAACTTTTGTACAATTGGTCGCCCAAACGGATGTCTTAAAATTCAAAAATAACCTTGACAAGGTCATTCAGAAGTATATGGGTGACAGGTTAGAAAAATGGAGAAAGGAATCAGCCATACCGGTTCCAACAGATGTAAAGATGTTTGAGCTTGAATTCACGCAGCTGCCTGACTGGCATTTGAAAAAATCAATTGGATGGGATAAAGTGAGCGATCCTCAATATTCTCTCATTCTGGGTGGGATTGCTATTTTAATTTTGTTAATCGCGTGTATCAACTACATCTCTTTAGCACTCACCACTTCTACTTCGCGCAGAACGGAAGTTGGTATTCGAAAAGTAGTAGGTGCCCAGAAAAAACAGTTGATATATCAATTTGGTTTTGAATCATTGGCTCTGGCCCTTATCTCTATGGTGATTGGATTTGGATTAGTCGTTTTATTTTTGCCCGCCTTCAACCAGTTTACGGGAAAGGGCATGAGTTTAAATAACACTAATATGTTTCAGCTCATGGGTATAAGTTTTGGATTGACACTTCTCGTAGGCATGATGGCAGGATGCTATCCGGCTTTGTTCTTATCCAGTTTCCGCCCAGCGCTGGTTTTGAAGGGAGGGTTCACCTCAAAATTGCAGGCAGGATTTACCAAACCTCTGGTTATCCTCCAATTTGCTCTATCAGCATTTCTGATTATTAGTTCAGTCATCATGTATCGTCAAATGCGATTCATCACTACGAAAGACTTAGGATATAATAAAGAACAGATACTGGTTATTCCAACGCAAACCGGTTGGAACCCTGAAGCTGATAAAACGGTAGAGCGATTCAGGTCACGCGCACAACAAGAGCAATCGGTTTTATCTGTCGCTGGTACCAGTTCATCTTTCAATCAAGGGTATTCCAGATATGGCTATAAAATAAAGGACGAGCAAAAATCAGCGTATGTGTTTGCAGTAGATCCATTTTACTTGTCCACGCTTGGTGTTGATGTTGTACTGGGCAGAAATTTTGATGTTAATCTTCCTTCCGACAGTAATACAGTGATTGTAAACGAGGCCCTGGTACGGGATATGAAATGGACAGATCCACTGAACGAGTATTTAAACTGGCAGGAAGATACGGTCGGAATGGGTTCAAAAGTGATTGGAGTGGTGAAGGATTACCATTTCTTGTCACTTGAGCAGGGAATTGAACCCATGTTTCTTTCGATGAATAAAAAGAACGTTGGTTATCTGGTGAGCATGCTTGTGAAGATTGCTCCGGGAGACATTCCAGGATCTGTAGATAAGATCCACAAGGCATGGCAGGAAATTTCCCCGGATAAGCCATTTGACTATACTTTCCTGGATCAGGATGTTGCCAAGCAATATGAATCACATCAGCGTTGGATGAGCATCATGGGATTGGCAACATGCTTTGCCATTCTGATTTCATGTCTGGGATTATTTGGCCTTGCGGGAATAAATGCCATGAACAAGACAAAAGAAATTGGTATACGGAAAGTAATGGGAGCGGAGGTATCCAACATATTTGTTTTGTTGAACAGGCAGTATATCTGGTTGTCAATGATTGCATTTGTGATGGCCGCGCCTTTATCCTGGTATGTGATGAATAAATGGCTGGCTGATTTTCAATTCAAGATTGCAATAGGATGGGAGTTGTTTGCCTTCAGCATGTTGGCTGGTCTTCTGGTGGCGATGGCCACCGTAAGTTATCACGCCATTAAAGCAGCCACGATCAATCCCGCGGAAACTTTAAAGTATGAATAAGTAATTTGTTGACCCTGATTTTTTTAACTTAAATCTGAGTGATGGCCAAATTGCCGGACCTATTGTAATCCAAATTAGTTTGTTATTTCAATTCGTTTATCAACTGAAGCATAAGTTTGCTTGGGGTTGGATTTCCAGATTTCTTAACCAGACTTGGTTGCATTAGACCACTTGTGGATGAAGTGTTCAACCGGCTGCCGGTTGCGGGTTCATCAATGTCTGAAATGTTCTTGAATTCGGTGCCTACTTTTTCAAACGTCTGAACTACAATAGTTGTGCTAGGGTCTGTCCATGCATTGATATTAGCAATGGTATATTCTCCATCGAAAGATTGTCTTAGATTGGCAGCCTCAGGTGTACCATTTACAACATCAATGAAGGTAGCTGTAAAATCAAGCGGATCGAATGATCCATCATAGTAAACATAGCTAAGGCCATAAGCCGCAAAATTAACAGCTATGGGAATGAAGATAAATTCCGGAGAGTCAAAGCTTTGATTTACTGAACCAGTCAAAATTCCATCCCAGGTAGAAGTGTTGGCACCCGCTCTCAAAAGAAGGTCCATATCTGCTTTAGCTGTATCATTCTGGGCCGGCCATTCCAGAACTACTATCATACCATCTTCCTGGTTAATGGTAATTTTAATATCGTCCTCTCTGGTAATTTCAATATTTTCGCTGTCCACTGACTTAATGGATATCTGAATTGTTTCATCGTCTTCCAATTCAGAATCCGAGTATAGTTGGATCTTAATAATGGCTACCGTATCATCTTTGTCAATTTTAGCTTCGAGGTAGTCGTCTTTGATTTCATAGTCATACGGGTTTGTTCCTGCATTCACCTTATCTGTAGCCGTTCCATCCAACTCGTACGTAATGTAAAAACGTTCAGAAGTTGGTTTATCAAGCGCCAGTTTAACCTCGATTTCCCCATCGCTTTCGTTAACCGTCATGCTTGATTCAGTAAAGGAGAGTTGTGGCTTAGCCGGTGGCACCTCATCTTTATTACAAGAGGATAGCAGTAAACCGGATATAAAGAGTGTAACAACAGAAATGACAAGGAGTGTTGAATATGTTCTCATTGTTGGTAGATTAATATTTTAAATTTACTAGAATCTTTACACATATTTTAGTCTGGCATCCTCAAAAGTCTTTTATTGAGAAATAAGCATGGTTTTATCGGTTGCAGTCCCGGCAAAGAACTAGTACTTCACCCATTTTTTAACAACTGGCTGGCCACCTTGTTTTACGACAATAAGATACAAACCTGGCCTTAGGTCTGTGGTATCTATCGTTCTACTAATTCTTGTTTCTGATTTTTGTTCCACTATTGGGTCGATCACTTCGCTTCCAATTATGGACAATATCTGAATATTAATTGGACCTAAAACATTATTCTCAATAACAATGTTTAGATTATTGCTTCCAGGGTTGGGGTATAGGTTAATTCCTGAATATGATGAACCCTCGTCAATGCCTGTGATTTCGTCTCTAACGTATATTGTGGTATTCGCAGTCTTGTTGCACAGGTCTAGTCCTGAACCCGCAGCCGTATAAGTAGTGGTTAATGTTGGATGGGCAATCAATTGCGGCCCGGCATAATTGGTCACCGTTCCATCCTCAGCATTCCAAACAAAAATGCTGGCCCCACGTCCGTTTAGCGCAACCTCTTCGCCCGGATAGACAAGTAGTTTGGAAGCAGAAATTTGGACAGATGGATTCATTCCGATAATAGGTTGAATGTTCATTGCAATGTTGGCACCAAGTGCGATCGCATAAGGTTGCCAGGTACCGGCTGCATCTTGAACCCATGAGGTTGCATTGGTGGATTCTCCATCTGCTGACGATTGAATAGCTATTGTATTTCCATCTGCATAGTTCAGTTCGATACCTACCTGGTAGGGTTTACTAAACACAGGTGTTTCACGATCAAGAATAATAGTGGTTGGCCTGTTGTTGGCCAGGTCCTCTTGAATTTGTTTTAACAATACTACCTTCCGTTCGATCACGGAGCCCGGAGCACGCTGGGGGCCGCGGGCGTTCCAAACTATGACCGTTACCGTGGCCTCTTCGCTTACTGATTCAACTTGCCCGAATTGAATGTTCACCCCACTTATAAATTCATATCCGAGTGAGTTTGCAAAAAACTCAGAAATGGCTTTGCTTTCCAGACTATTATTGCCCGTTAATTGGCCGGTGTAATTTCCATAATTAGACAATGGGATGAATGAGGGGGTATAATTATCAAGGAAGTTTGTTGTTGTGTTGCACAAACCCTCTGCCGAGACGGTAATGAAATTAGCTTTCTCCAGAAGTATTGACGAACCCAGCGAGTTGGATGCCTGCAAGGTTACTTTGTAAATCCCCGATGTAGAATATTTAATCCGTGGATTACGTTCGGTTGATGTGCCAGGATCTCCCCCTTCAAATGTCCAACTCCATTCACTTGGAAAATTAGAGGAGAGATCAGTAAAATTAATCTCGCCCCCCAGTAAAATCAGTTGTTTATCAGAGGAAAAGTTAGGTGTTGGAACATCTGCTACTATTGGGCTACAAAGGTTCGCATCGATCAGTGATTTACGCCTTGGACTTAATTCAATTACAGCCTGGATTCTAGTTTTCTGTCCTTTCGTAAAAATATTCATGCAAGCATCATTTGTATAGTCCATGTAGTTTTCAACCATGTTGGTAGCCCCACAGCTAAATCTCCCAATCGGACATCCTGAACTTGAACTTGCCTGAGGAGGGGTATCCGACACAAAATCATCCGCACAGTTACCATCACCCCAGATATGTCGCAGCCCAAGCCAATGCCCTGTTTCGTGTGATAACGTCCGGCCTTTGTTATACGGGGCCTGCATGATTGGAAAATTTCCCTTATCCGCTGAGCCAAACGATGTGTATTGAATAACTACCCCATCAGTTGAGGCGGGTCCGCCAGTTTCGTTTAATCCACTTAAACCAGACTGATCTGGAAATTGCGCGTAGCCCAACAAATTAGAACTTGTTCCACCAAATTTTAAAGTCCAAATGTTATAGAATAGATTAGGATTCCAGATGGTAGTAGATTTTAACGAGCCTTCGATTTCTTCGCGTGTCCAGCTTGATTTGTTTCCATTGAAGCGATCAATGCCGGGTTCACTCATAGGTTTTCCATTTTCGTCAACTGGTGAGAGGCAAAATTCAATTTCGATATCCGCTCCAACCGCGCTGTCGTTAAAACCTGGCGTTCCTACTTTCTTACGCATGTCTTCATTGAGGACCTCTATCTGCGCTTGAACTTGGGCCTGGCTAAGATTCAAACCCGACCCAATTGATTCTCCATTGTGAATAATGTGCACGATAATGGGGATGGTCACCACTCCTGCCTTTGTTTTTCCTGCCGCATTTCTTGCATTTATCTCGGTGACTTTTTTATTGATTGAATATTCAAATTCATCCAGGGTAGGTCGCAACGGAAATCGAATCCTATTGAGGCTATCCTGTGTCATAGTGGCACAGGTGCGTGGAGTATCTGCATGTAAAACCCCTGCATTATTTTGCGACAGGCTTTTATTCGCTAAGCCTATCATAAGGCAGAAGATAAAAAGAATGCGGTGCCTCATACGTTGCATTATTTTTAATTTTCTTTGGTTGATTCAAGATGTATGCGGTAGCTGGTCGTATTTTCTTCATCCAGAAAAAACTCCAGTTCTAGTTTACTTTTCCTCGCATCACGTACGATGAAGGGCAAACTGGACTCTGTAAAGAACGGAAGGACCATGGTGAGTGTGGCCGTTGCATTATTGAAACCCCAGGAATCCGTAATGACATCAGATTCATCAGTTGAACATTTTTCACTACCTGTCACTGCTTTAAAAATCCGTTCCGAATTGGCATAAAAAACATACTCATCGTCAAGGGCACAGGAAACATTAAATACTTCCACTTCACCATTCAGGGTCTGTTCCAGAAATATTACTTGCCAAGTCTTCGAGTTCTCCCCGGTAAAGATCTTGGTGTATTCATACGGGATTGGCGTTACTGCTTCCGTGCAAGCTCCCAGGATCAGGACCAGTACGCTTACGATTGTTATTTGAAATTTACCCATATCAATTTGGGGTTAACGTAAAAGAAACTTCTGGTTGTTCTTCAAAGTCGATAAGGATTACGGTCATGATAATTTTTCGGGTAGTAGGATCCACCACACCACTACCTTTAATAGTGGCTACTTCCTGGTCGAGGTTTTCTTCCTCCTGTTCAGGAATGGTCAAGGTGTTGTCACCGTTATCTATAAACTTTAAATCCATTTCACTGGCTGTGTTAAACACAAAGATATTCCAATTGGAAAGCGTGTAGGATTCACAATCAGAGCTGGTGATGGTAAGATTTTCGATAGGAGCCGAAGAGCCTCTCGTGCCAGCATACGTACCACCTAAAATACAATCGTCAACAATAGTGAGCGTAAAAGTTTTGCCTATTGCGCTTTCGCCTTGACCCACTTGTAATTTTCCAGAGCTTACTGCTTGCAGTGTAAATGTGATGTCTTGAGACCGAATAATGTTGTTTGCGTTGTTAATGATTTGAATTTCAATATTGCCAACGTACTCACCTTTTTTGATTGTCACTTTTTCATTGTCACTGACAATGGTGTAGTCAATTCCTTCGCGGGCGCTTCCCCCGATTTTATAGGTAATAATTATGTCTTCTTCCAATGCCGGCCCGGCATTGTGCACTTCTATTTCCACTAACGTGCTGTAGCTTTCCTTCTCTGATCTGGCTTCTTCAGTGAAGCGGACAAAATAAGGTCCATTGAAAATGATTCTTTCAGTTTCGCAGCCAATGATCACCGCAAAGGAAAGTATGTATACTAAAACAAATGGATTTAAGTAAAACGATGAACGTCTTTGCGAGCACCTGTGCAGAGATTTGCGTAATGGAGTGAAGTAATCTCCTTTTTGAGGGATCGCTTCGCCCTCCTCGCATTCCTTCGCTGGGACTCGCGATGACGACAAATTATTATTTTCAGGTAACACCAATCTCATCTTCTTAATATCCAGGATTTTGATTTCCAACTAAAGCGGGGTTGTTGAGTATCTCTCTTTGTGGAATCGGCCACAGTTCAAATTTATCTTTCCAATTACTTGAAAAAGCCGGCATCACGTCTTTTGCCCGATCTGTTCTAACAAGATCATACCAACGATTTCCTTCATAGGCCAACTCATATATTCTTTCTTGTTCAATAAGTTGAATCATTTGACTTTGAGTCACAGAAGCAATCAAAGGTGCATTGGCGCGCGCACGCAACACGTTAATATCTTCTTGTGCACTTTCTGTTCCTGAAACTTTATTGAGTTGGACTCTTGCCTCTGCGCGAATGAGGTACATTTCTCCTAACTTTAATGCCACCACATTGTTGTTGTCCTGGTCTGCCGTTCCATACTTAGCAACAGACCAACCATTATCATTACCATTGAGTTGATTGACATTAAACGATATGGACGAAAACCGATCACCTGATTCAACAGAGGCAAGGGCTACCACAGCTTGATTAGAAGGAATAATTTCCCTTCTTCCCACGAATAGATTATTAAGACCAATGTTGCCATCTGTGCCAGGGTCGTCTGAAAGCGTATAGCCTACCTCAAGAATGGCTTCTTCTGTAAAGTCTTCTGTCACCAGGGTTTCAAATTTTGGCTCTAACGCGTATAACCCGGAAGCAATAACTTCTGTAGCAAATTGTTCAGCATTAGTATAATTTTTCTGATACAGGTATAATTTTGCCAACAGGGCACGCACTGTATATTCACCTGCATACGCAGCACTCGGTGGTTCTGCCGGTAATTTTCCCAGCGCTTCCGTAAGATCCTCAATTATGAAAAGTAGGATTTCTGCTTTGGCAGCCCTGGCAATATTTCGATTTGCATCGATGGTGGTTTCAGTCACTTTAGGTACACCACCAAATGTATTAAGCGCCATGAAGTAAGAATAGCCTCTAATAAAGTGTGCAGTTCCCATTACCCTATCCCGATCAGAAGTTTTTACCCCTGGTACGGATGGCAGTCTTTCCAAAATGAAGTTGGCTAAGTAAATGGTGTTATAAATACTTCCCCATAAATTGGCAACAGAAGCATTGGCAGAGGTAATTTGTTTAGTACCCAATTCCCGATATTGAGTAAACGTGCCGTTGTGTATTAACATGTCGGCTGTGGCATCTCCCGCAATGACAGCACCTGGCACGATGTTCCGGAAGGCACTGTAAAGACCAATTTCTACATTAGGAACATCTTTAGGCTCGTTGAGAACAACATCATCGGTGAGTAGATCGATTGGTTCTGGTTCGAGCAAATCTGTACAGGAAGTGCTGGTAAGGATTAAAGCAGCGAGGAAACTTTTTAAATTGAATATTGGCTTCCAGCTTCGAGCTACTAGCTTCGAGCTAAATTTTTGCCTAAATGAGCTAGTAGCCCTGCCTACCGGCCAGGCAGGTAGTAGCTTGTAGCCCTGCCTACCGGACAGGCAGGTCGCAGCTAATTTCGCATATATTAAAAGTTTGTTCAGGCTCCTCATTTTAGTGTCACATTTATGCCAAACGAGATAGTCCTTACCTGAGGCAGGGTGAAAAAATCTATTCCTTGTGCGGCTGTTGATCCATCCAGTGTGCTTACTTCAGGATCAGATCCTGTGTACCTGGTAAGCGTCCAGAGATTGGTGGCAGAGGCATATACTCTAACTTGATTGAGTCTTAATTTGTCAATGATCTTGGAGGATAGACTATAGCCAAGGCTTAAGTTCTTCAACCGTAGGTAGGAAGCGTCTTCCAATAACCTGTTACTGTGTAAATTGTTAAGCGTGCTGCCTAACTCATAACGTGGAATGTCCGTTACATCACCAGGCTTTTGCCATCGTCTCAACGCATCCACAGATTGATTAGTTTGAATATCACCACCCATATTGACCAAAGATACTTTTGAAAAATTTAACACCTTGTTTCCAACAGAAAAATTAAAAAATATGGACAGATCGAATCGACTGAATTGAAATTGGTTGGTGATGCCTCCGATTAATTTAGGTTGCGCATTACCAATGACCATGGCATCTGAATTATTGATAAGGCCATCTTTGTTCAGATCATCATAAATTGCATTCCCGGTAGCAGGGTTAACGCCTAAATAATTTAATCCCCAAAAGGAACCGAGCGGTTCACCTTCCTTAATAATATTAGTACCATCTACACCTTCGCCACTATATCCTCTATACAAGGGAATAGAATCAGCAAGAAACAGGACTTTGTTAAGGTTTTTGGAAACATTCAAGGTAGTGGTCCAGTGCAAGGCCTTGTCAATGTTTACTGAAGTCACACTAAACTCAAGTCCTTTATTCTCCATTTCACCAATATTGTCGGCTATCCCACCAAAGCCTGTTGTTAATGGATAAGGCCTCGTTAAAAGCAGATCACTTGTTTTGTTATAGTATGCGTTTATGGTGGATTGAATTCTTCCTTCCCACATGCCGATATCAATGCCCACATTTATTTCACGTGTGGTTTCCCACTTGATATCTGGATTGGGAACATTGTTTGGAGTTACACCAGAGCTTCCACTATAGGTAGCAGTACTCCAGGTACCTAAATACCTGAAACCACCGATCCTTTCATTTCCAGTAAGGCCAATGCTTGATCTTAATTTAAGGTCATTGACAAAAGTGGAGGGGAAGAATTTTTCTTGCGAGATTCGCCAGCCGGCCGAAAGCGCTGGAAAAAAACCAAAACGGTTATTTTCCCCAAAGTTTGAAGATCCATCCGTTCTTAAACTTGCTGTAACCAGAATGCGATCGTCATAATCGTATCGGGCTTCTCCAAAAAAAGACAGGATGCTATGAGGTGGTTCTCGTAGTGATGATCCTGCGTCAACAATACCGGCAGAAGTAATATAGGTAAAATCATCACTTGGAAATAGCCGGCCTTGAACGTTGCCTCCTGTCGAATAATTCTGATACAGTTCTGAGCCAAGCACTGCACTTATTTTATGCTTAATCCGGAAATCCGTATTGTACGACAACGTAACATAGGTATCGATGTTACTGAATGTGTTAGCGCTGAACACGCCATAACCCTGACCTCCCACACTCGGAAGAAATCCCCCGATAGCGGTTTGAGAAGATTCGTATTGGTCTTCGGTTACGTCATTATAATCCAAACTTGCCTGGGCTTTTAATCTAAAGTTGGGATTAAATTGGTAGGTGCCGTTAATACTCGCCAGCCCTTTCACCGTCACTGCATTGAACCTGGGCAACAATGCCTGGGCTACCGGATTAAAATTCGGGAAGGAGGCATACAAAGGTGATCCAGGTCCTACGAGGGCGCCTTGCTCATTATACGGTGTGTAGAAAGGTAAACTCTTCACCGCTCCCGAGAAAACGCCATCCAGAAAATTATCACCCTTCACTCTTTTGTTTAAAGCCCTTGATAGGGTCATGTTGGTAGCTAATGAAAGTTTCTCAGTAAGTTTCTGATCCAGGTTGATGGTAAAGCTTCCTCGTTGGAATTTATTATTGAGTTGAACTCCTTCCTCTTCACGAAAGCTTCCACTTATATAGAACTTTGTATTATCATCGCCTCCGGTTGCTGATAGTTGATATTGCTGCATAATGCCTGTGCGCAAGACAGCATCCTGCCAATTCATATTTACACCATCCGTTACCCCGGTAATAAGACCCAATGCATCAGGATTCTCATCAGCATTTCTGACAGCTTCTTGCTGTAATTCCAACAATTGTGATGCGTTAAGCAGTTCAAGAGTTTTGACAGGATCAACAATTCCGCGTTGAATGTCGGCTGTGATCTTGGTAGCCGAATTTTTGCCCCGCTTGGTAGTGATGACAATAACGCCATTGGATGCCCTTGATCCATATAGCGCTTTCGCGGAGGCATCCGACAATATATTGTAACTCTCTATATCATTTGGATTGATCAGCGATAGCGCATTATCATTTTGTCCACCAAAACTGCGGGCGGATAAGCCACCTGTTTCTACCGGGATTCCGTCAATGACATATAATGGAGTATTTCCAGCGCTGATGGAAGTGACGCCTCTTATTCTTACCGATACACCACCACCTGGCGTACCCGATGATTGTGTTACCTGCACTCCCGCAGCTTGACCTTGTAAAGCTTGATCCAGGCCATTGAAAGAAATACCTTTAAGTTTTTCAGCATTGACGGTGGTGATCGAACCGGTGACATCTCTTTTTTGGACCGATGAGTAACCTACTATGATGATCTCGCTGAGTTCCCTTGCTTCTTCTTGCATAACCATGGAAATATTGGTTTGACCGGAATAGGGAAGTTCTTGTGATTTATAACCTATAAAAGAGAATTGAATGACAGCGTTTGGTGGAACATCCATGGAAAACTGTCCCTCAATATCCGTAATGGTTCCCTGTGATGTGCCCTTGATCACTACGTTTACTCCCGGTAGACCGCTCAGGCCAGCCGAAGTTACCTTGCCAGTGAGGCGATGGACCTGAGCTTGCGCAATAAAGCTGAGTACGAGCTGTAATAAAACCAGAAATTTCCGCATGAACTGATTAAGTCAATCTGCTTAAAATTAGAGATTAATCAGTAAAGATCAACAAGGAGTTTGTCTTTGTAAAGGAATAATCATTTTGAAATAATTTTGATGTAAAAACTTAAAATAAACTACCTAAGGAAGGGGCATTTTGGAAGGATTGGAACAATCCCTTTTAACGTGTGGTTTTTTGTGTCGAATATTCATGGCAGGTTTCAACTCTGCAAGTTGTGTGTAAAGTGGACGTAAATCTTCGCTCAATTAAACTGACTAGTGTTATAGTAAGATTTCTCCCAACGCTTGCCTTTGCCAAAGCGGCTACGCGCAGGCAGGGTCGAAAAGACTTAGCCTTCAATTGAGGAGCATGCGACTATAATAAGAATGGCACAGCTAAAAAAAAGAGAATCAGGTCTTTTCGAGTGTGTGAATCTTTGTGCAATGCACAAAAGAAGTTGCGAGAAATCTTCGCTCAATTAAGCTGACAAAAAGTTATGGTAAGATTTCTCCCCACGGCCGAAAAGGACACTGTCCAGTTAAGTGTCCTGTCCACCGTTACTAAGCGTTGGACGAAGATATATATTTAAAACTTACACTGCACCCCACCATTGATTAATACAGTGTTGGCTGCTGGCGCATGTTACACATCCTTTAAAAGTCGTGCCGAATGATGCACGCGAACTACTCCAACATGATCAACCTTAATTCGAAAGATAATTCTGTAGTTACCTTCAATTAATTCTCGTATGTCTTCTTTGGCAAATTCAGGAACGATTCGTCCGGATTGGGGATGATTTTCAAGTTGGTCGACTCGATTGATAAGTTTTGCTACAAATCTGTCCGCGTAAAACTTCGAATCTTTTGAGATGTACTCGTGAATTGATTTTAGATCTTCTATAGCTAACTCCGTCCAAACAACTTTTACCATTTCTTAACCATTTCTTTTACTTGTTCATGGTCAACAGTTTTACCTTCATCAAGTTGCTTAAGTCCTTGTTCTACTTTTTCAACAAAAATTAGCTTTTCCATTAATTCCTCTAAATCAAATTCTTGAGGAAGTTCCTTAACTGCGTCTATTACTTTTTCCCTTTTCATCTCTTCCTAAATTTTCCCTCAATTTATGTCTTTTTACTGGATAAATCCACTCCCCTTCTTAGCGGAGTCTCGCCTCGGACACCGCCAGGATTAACTCCCACTGGCGCAAGTCTTGGCTTGTGCCTTGGCATGTGCGGACTTGTGCTTC
>JBBTBZ010000030.1:0-7952 GCA_038043425.1 Bacteroidota bacterium | reverse complement strand
TCTGGCCAATTTTTTTGAAAAAATCAAAATCGATGACTTTTTGAGTGAACCCTAACTAAGGAGTTTTTCTTTCCTTCTTTGGCCTCAACCTGCCAGCCCTGCCCCTTTGCTCTCGCAAAGTGAGGGTATCGATAACCACGTCATAAACTTGTTCAAGGTCAACCGGATGGGCAACGTAATAGCGATAGGTTATCTTCATAATCGAATCCGGGATACCCCTTTTCCTTAACAATTCTTCTTCAAAGGGTTGAAACAATTTGAGCGATGAATCGGGCACTACGGCTAGACCAGACATCCTGGCCTCACCCGCATATAATTCCACCAGCACCTCAGCCAACTCTTGTTTTCCCAAAACACCTGGAGGCTTTTTGTCCAAATTGCACGAACTGAACCAACAAACCACCACGAAAGCAAACCAACCTCCCTTAACCTTCATTTTTGATTTACCTTTTCACAATTTATTGTTTCACTAGTCTGACCAAGTCGCAAAATAATCATATTTAGCCTATTTTTGAGTCACTAATAGAGTGCCAGCTTTGAAAGAACTGCTAAAAAAACTTCGGAAATACGAAATACAGATTCGTAAAGCTATCAACAGCCAGATGCAAGGCGACTTTCACTCCATTTTTAAGGGATCAGGTCTGGAGTTCGATGATGTGAGGCCTTACCAGTATGGTGATGACATCCGCACAATCGATTGGAATGTTTCGGCTAAAGGCCATGGCACGTTTGTAAAAACCTTTAAAGAGGAAAAGGAACAGACTATATTTTTTATTCTTGACGTCAGCGCATCTCAAACGATTGGCAGCCCTGGAAAAACAAAGGTAGACATAGGCCGTGAAATATGTGGTGTGCTTGCACTTTCAGGCGCCAAAGAGTCAAGCCAAGTAGGTTTAATTTGCTTTTCTGATGTTCGCGAAAAATTTATTAAACCAAGAAAGGGCTTGGGTCAGGCCTACGAACTGATCTTCAATCTAATTAGACTTGAACCTAAATCGTTAAAAACAAACCTGAATAAGGCTATTGTATTTGCGCTCAATTCTATCAGGCGGAGAAGTGTCATTGTTTTAATTTCTGATTTTATAGATGAGGGCTTTCATCACAACCTGAAGTCCCTTGCCCGAAGACATGATCTGGTCATGATTCAAATTAGTGACAAGCGCGAAACAAACTTACCTAAGCTTGGCATCATACCTGTACTTGATAAGGAAACTAAGAAAACAATTTGGGTCAATACTTCGTTTGGAGATTTTCGGGATAGGATAAAGGAACATCATGGAAGCCGGAAAACTGAACTCGCTGAGTTTAGCAAGAAACACCAGATTAATTTCCTAAATGTTGATACCGATGAGGACTATGTTCCCAAACTTCTCAAATTGTTTAAAGTGAGAAATAAAACGTTAAAAAGTGTTTAGTCGGATTTTTCTCACCTCAACCTCACTGTTTTTAAGCTCCTTGGTCTTTGCTCAAGAAGTGAATGTTAATGGACGTTTTACTGCCGACAGTGTAAAAATCGGAGAGCCAGTCCAGTATACCCTTACTGCTCGTTATCCTAAAAACCTCACCATCATTTTTCCTGACTCAACCTTCGCTTTTGAGCCATTTGAATTTCAAAAAAAGAGATTTTTTACGACTCAGACTACCGATGGCCAGAGTTATGACAGTGTCGTGTATTCGCTTTCCACGTATGAGATTGATAGCGTGCAGAGACTTTCGATACCTGTTTTTATTGTGCATAGAAAAGACTGCACAGCCATTTTACCAAATGATGATGAGATCGTTTTAAAACAATTAGTCCGTCACATTCCGGATTCCGTTGCGGCAAAAGATCTTCCTTTAAAGACGAATACGAATTACCTTAATGTCCATCGGCTGTTCAATTATCCAATTGCACTTATAGTTTCTGGAATATTAATAGTGTTGTCAATTGCCTGTTTTCTGATTTTCGGAAAAAGGGTCCGTAAATATTTCTTACTGCGAAAACTCAATCGCAATCATCGCGACTTTATCGCTAAATTCAATGAGATCGTTTCCCAATTGCAGTCCGATTTTTCAGCTAAACGGGCAGAAGCGGCATTAGTTCTCTGGAAGTACTATATGGAGAGTTTACTGCAAACACCATATCCAAAGCTTACTTCCAAAGAAATAATTGAATTTGAAAAAGATGGGCAATTAGGTGACGCCCTGCACTCAATTGATAGAGTTATCTATGGGGGAGTCGTTTCCTCCGCTGTTCAATCGTTCGATAGTCTTCGCACGTATTGTGACCATGAATTTCAACTTAAATTTGAGAAGACAAAAAATGGATAACATATCCGGTCCATGGTATTCATTGCAATGGTTTTCACCTTTCATTTTGCGAGGTTTTACATGGGATAATCCAATATTCTTGCTTTGTATTTTATTTGTGCCCTTGCTGTTTACAGCCCGTTGGCTTCTCCGCTATTTCTTTAATCAAAAGTTACCAGTAGCACTTGTAAAAAGTGATCTTGGAGCATCTGTCTTAACGCTGGTTCGCCTGGTTCCGGAAATTATCCTGAGTATGGTCATCATTCTAATTCTAATGGCGCTTGCTCGCCCCCAAAAAACAAATGATAAGGTTGAACAATGGACAGAGGGAATTGAAATCATGTTGGCTATAGATATTTCTCAGTCTATGCAAATCGAGGATTTTGAACCCAACCGCTTGGAAGCAGCGAAAGACGTTGCTCGCAATTTTATAAAAGGAAGAGGCCAAGACAGGATCGGAATTGTGGTGTTTTCAGGAGATGCATTTTCCCTCGCACCCCTCACTACCGATTATGAATTACTTAACGCATACTTAAACGATATCAGTTTTGATATGATTGAAAACAGAGGCACTGCCATTGGAAGCGCCATGGCAGTAGTTACCAACAGAATGCGCGAGTCTGAATCAAAATCCAAAGTATGTATATTACTAAGTGATGGAGACAATACCGCGGGCAATATCGATCCCATTACTGCTGCAGAGTTGGCAGCCGCGTACAACATTAAAACCTATACCATCGTGGTTGGCAAAGAGGGATTAGTGCCTTTTGGAAAAGATTACTTTGGTCGGCCGCACATGGTAGAAAATACAGTCGATGAATCTACTATGCGCAAAATAGCTAAAATTGGTTCAGGAGAATTTTTCCGTGTAACGGATACTCAAGCTCTAATTCAGGTGTTTAAGAAAATAGATCAGTATGAAAAAGCTGAAATAAAAGAGACCCGATTCAAAGATACTTCTGATTATTACTTCATCTACTTAAGGTGGGCAACTGTATTGTTTCTTATTTGGCTCATGCTTAAATCCAGTTTCATGAGCAATGTATTACAGGATTAGTATGAGTAAGGATGGTAGTACTCAATTTTGAGTAAAAATAAGCCGAGTGCCAAGAATGATCAGAGCCGTTCCAAGAACGATATTCATGATCATTAAGAAATGGGGAGTTACCAGAGCTCGTAATTTATTTGCGAGGTAAGCTTTTAAAATGTCAGTAAATAAAACCGTGCAAAGTAGAGCAAAGAAGAAATTAAAAAATTGTGATCCAGTCGAATATCCAAAGTCAATTGATGCCAGGCTAACTGTCCCCACCCAAAAAATAAGTACGCTTGGACTAAGTCCATTGATTATAAATCCGTTAAAAAAATAGCGATAAATAGGCTGTTTTTTGCCGTGTCTAAACTCTTCATGGGTATTTTTTATACTCTTAAAAAGCAAATGATAAAGCCCAAATAAAACCAGAATCGCTCCACCAATATATGCCAAACCCATTCGGACTTGAGGATTAGTAATTAATTCTATGAGTCCAAAATAACAGATTACTACACAAATCGAATCACTTACGGAAACGCCAAATGATACCATCACACCATGCCAGAATCCATTTTCAATACTGACTTGAATGATAGTAAAAAAAACAGGTCCGATGAGGAGAGCCAGAACAACGCCAAACTTGATACCATTTAAGGCTATTTCCATCAGTGCCGTTTTGCAAGAAAACTTAACCACTCATCCAACATAGCGCTCTTCATTACTCTGGGAAACTTATTCTGACCCCCTACTTTACCTTTTGATTCCATCCAGCGGTAAAAAGTCTGAACCGGAAAAATGTCAACCCTAACTTCCTTTAAAGCCGCACTTCGTTCTACAGCATAATCATCATTCAAAGCTTTTAAATGAAAGTCCAATCGTTCTTTAAAAATTTTTGTATCCACATTATCGTCAGTGCCCACGAACCAATGATGCGCAAATAAAGTCTGATATGGAATGCCTGCCACTGTAAATTCTTTAACGTCAATGTTCAGTTCATCTGCCACTAGTTCAATGGCCTTGTTCATATTATCGACTGATAAGTGTTCGCCACAAAGACTTAAAAAATGTTTAATACGACCGGTGATAATAATTTCCGATTCTTCTACTGATACAAATTTGATAACATCGCCAATGAGATACCGCCATGCCCCGGCACAGGTTGATAGTAACAGTGCATATTCCTTTCCTTCCTCTACATCGCCTACCAAATACGATTCCGCATCTGGTTTAACATCCCCATTGGGTGAAAAATTCTTGTCGTCAAAAGGCACAAACTCATAAAAGATACCGTTGTTCAGAACCAGGCGCATGGACTTGCGTTTAGGAACAGCCTGATAGGCTAGAAAGCCTTCCGAGGCCAGGTACGTTTCGATATAATAAATGGGCCGACCTAATAATTTTTCAAAACCCTTTCGATAGGGATCAAAAGAAACACCTCCGTGAACATAAACGCGCAGATTAGGCCATATTTCGTGTATGTCTTCAAGTTTATGATAGGTAATGATTTTTTCTAAGAGAATTTGTATCCATGCAGGTACGCCTACGATGATCCCAATATTCCAATCCTTTGCTTTCCTCACAATCTCACTGAGCTTCGCGTCCCAGTTACGGGTTTTGGCTATCTTCTTTCCTGGCTTATAAAAATGTTGAAACCAAAATGGAAGCCCAGCAGCTTGGATGCCGCTTAAATCACCTTCAAAGTAACTGCCACGTTTGTTTAAGTGAGTACTCCCTCCTATCATAAGAATGCCAGCTTCATAGAGTTCTGCGGGAAGATCATATTTTGAGAGGGAAATTATCTGTCGAATACTGGTTCGCTGAATAGCTTTCGTCATTTCCTTCGTGACGGGAATATATTTGGAAGAAGCCTCCGAGGTACCGGAGCTAAGTGCAAAATATTTGACCCTACCGGGCCAGCATATGTTTTTTGCTCCTTTCAGCGCAAGCTGCCACCAATCCTTATAAATCTTGTTGTAGTCATGTAGTGGGATCGAAGTCTTAAATAACTCGTAGAAGTCTTTGTCACCTTTTCGAAAATGACTTAATATATCATTGAAATTATAATACTTGCCAAATTCAGTTTGACTTGCAGAAATCAGCAGGTCCTTTAATTCACGTTTCTGTAATTCAATGGGAGAAGAGTATTCCTGCTCAAGATTCTCACGCAATTTTATTCCTTTTTTGAGCAAGGTTCCGATTATCGCCATAATTTTGACCTACATTAATTTCACAGTCGGGATGAACCGGTTTGAACTTTTATTCAATTGCTTTAGCGCTACAAAAGGGTCATGGTCACTACCTTGTGCCCAAGCAATTAAGGCACAAAGGAATTGTAAATAAGCGAATGAATCAAATAATCAAACCAATACGTACCGAAACCTGTTAACCTGAATGGCTAAGATATAAAATGAGCATTAAAAATAACATATCATTATATAAACTGGAGATTGAATCAAAACCCTGTAAGTTAATCGCAGTAAGTAAAACTCACTCCATCGAAAAGATACTGGAAGCTTATCAGGCTGGCCAACGGGTGTTTGGGGAGAACAAAGCACAAGACCTGGTAGCCAAATGGGCATCTCTTCCAAAAGATATTGAGTGGCACATGATTGGACATTTGCAAACCAACAAAATAAAATATATTGCACCTTTTGTTTCCTTAATCCACTCAGTGGATAGTAAAAAATTATTAGAAGAAGTAAATAAACAAGGAAAGAAAGTCAAACGAAAAATAAGCTGCTTGCTGCAGGTACATATTACTGCTGAAGAGACCAAATTTGGATTTAGCGAGGAAGAATTAATAGCCTTACTCGAAAGCAATTTTATTTACACTCTGGAGTTCATAACCATTCAAGGACTCATGGGTATGGCCTCCTTTACGGCAGATGCAAATCGGATACGAAACGAATTTAAGTACTTAAAAAATCTGTTTGATAAATTGAAAGAAAGAGTTAAACCCACAAGTGAATTTAAAGAACTTTCAATGGGCATGAGCTCAGATTACAAGATAGCCATAGAAGAAGGCAGTACAATGGTACGTATTGGAACCGCCATCTTCGGAGACCGCGATTATTCTGATAACACTAACTCTTAATAATGTTGAACCAAATACAGACATTAATCGCAGGTGCAATTTTTGGGGCACTTGGTGTTACCTTCGGTGCATTTGGTGCTCACGCATTTAAATCTACTCTGCTTGCCAACCATGGTTTGGATACTTATGAATTGGCTGTTCGGTATCAATTTTATCATGCTTTTGCTTTATTGATTATCGGCTTGCTTATGGGGAAATATGCTAATAAAGCGTTAGGTTTATCATCCGCTTGTATCATATTTGGGGTCATTCTGTTTAGCGGAAGTCTGTATGCACATGCTTTTAAAATCCACAAGACGGTAGTTTTAATTACTCCGATTGGAGGGGTATTACTTATAGCCGGATGGGTATTGTTATTACTTTCTTTTATCAAAAGACAACATAAAACCTGAACCTACTTCAGGCTTTGTATTGTTTTCCCTTACGTAAATAATTACTTGTTAGGAAGTTTCTTTTCAAGAACATTAGCTGAAAATATTATTTGCTTTCCGTCAGGATTGGAAGCATTTGAAACGACTGTGACAACCTTATTTTGCTTTCCAATCTTACCTGCACTATTAAAAGCCACAACAATTTCGCCATTATTGCCGGGCATGATAGGATCACGAGGCCAGCTTTTCGGCAGTGTACAACCACACGTAACTTCCACATTGGTAATTACGAGGGGTTCATTCCCAGTATTTGTAAATTTAAAGGCATGTTCGACTTTATCCCCTTGGGCCATATCGCCAAAATCGTGGGTAGATTTCTCCCAGGCGACAACAGGACCAGTAACCTTTTCAATGGCCTGACTAAACACAGTTGCAGTTAAAGTCAAAGCAAACATCAATACAAAAAAACGTTTCATAGCTAAAATTTTTAATAATTTAGAAATCTCCAAACCTGTAAACGAAATAACTAATTTATAAGTTTATTCCATTCAGGTTTTAATTATAACAAACGATTCAATTTTTCAGCCTTTCCTTTTCATTCTGAGCATGAAAAATGGAGTATTTTATTACAGTTCCGTAAAATCTAGGTAAATGGATGATTCGATAAACGCTTTATACGGAAACCGGCTTCGGGTTAGGGCATGTGGTATTTGTATAAATAATGGAGAAATATTATTGATAAATCACAAATCACTAACCGAAAATGATTTTTGGGCACCACCAGGCGGAGGTGTTTCATTTGGTGAAAGCGTTGAGCATTGCATTGCAAGAGAATTTATAGAGGAAACCGGCCTTAGTATCAATGTTGGCCAATTTCTTTTTGCCTGTGAATTAATTCAGCCTCCGCTTCACGCTATTGAGCTTTTTTTTGAGGTGTCAATAATAGCAGGCATTGCAATCAAAGGAAAGGACCCCGAAATGGATGATAAAAACCAAATCATACAGGATATTAGGTTTGTTTCTGAGGCCGAAATCAAAACCATGAAAGCCAATACCATGCACGGCCTGTTTCAATTGGCATCTTCTCCTGGCGAAATCCTTAATTTACGGGGCTATTTTAAATTATAATTGGTTGTGTTAAAAGACTTAAAATATCTATAATTGCATG
>JBBTBZ010000029.1:0-35792 GCA_038043425.1 Bacteroidota bacterium | reverse complement strand
GTACCAAATCGCACAAAAAAATTTCTAGGGTGTTGCAACGCTGAAAACAGGAAAAGCATTTTACTTTGCCTAAGTCTGCTATTATTATGAAGCGTTTATTGGGTGGTTTTGGATTAGGTGCATCAGCAAGCATGGCATCGGGATGTACCGTAGGTCATGGTCTGACTTTTGCACCTTTGCTTGGAATAGGAAGTATCGTAGGGATTGTCTTTATTTTCTTAGGCAGCGGCCTCATGGGTTATGCAACACGGAAGTAGATAAAACAAAAAACCGTACTGTAGTCATTCAGCATTGGTAATTATAAATACTAAGCAACTGCTATTAATGCCCTCTTCAGATAGACCTTGGCTAAGTGCTTTCTGTATTTTTCTGAAGCGTAATGGTCGCTTAAAATCGTTATCCCTTCGACTGTAACCTTGGCAGCAGCTTCAATCGAGGAGGCATCTAATTTTTTTCCGGCTAACACTTTCTCAGCAGCCTTGTCGCGGAAGGCACATTGCGATACACCTGTAAAGGCAATGTTAATATTGTCATCAGTAGTTTTCATTACCGCACAACCGACAATCGCAAATCGTGAGGCCGGTTGCGGGAATTTAAGGTAAACGCTTTTACTACCAGCCGACACAGGAACATGCACTGCTGTTATGATTTCACCCTCGTTGAGTGCTGTTGTAAACATGCCTTTGAAGAAATCAGTTGCTTTAATTTTTCTCGATCCTTTACTGCCTTGGACGGCTATGGTGGCATCGGCTGCAAGAACAATGGCAGCCCAATCGGCAGCCGGGTCGGCATGGGCTAAACTTCCGCCAATAGTTCCTTTGTTGCGAACCTGCACATCACCAATGGATGCAGCACCTTGTGCAAACATTGGCAACTTGCTTAGAACGATTTTGCTGGAGGCGATCTCCTGATGGGTGGTGCCGGCACCAATGATGATTTCCGAACCTGATTCTTTTATCCCTCGCAAGGAGGCAATGGCCCCGATGTCTACAAGCTTGCCAGGTGTATTGAGGCGAAGCTTCATGGTAGGGATCAGACTGTGTCCCCCTGCTAATAATTTTGAATCTGCTGACAAAGCTTTTATGGCTTCTTCAACTGAATTTACTTTTTGATAAGAGAATGATGAAGGGATCATACGTTAGATTTTAGATTTGCGATTTTATTCTTGATACTGGATTCTGGATGCCTGAAACTCGCTCTTCGAGAATCCAGCAACTAGAATCCAGCATCCGATTAATTCATAGCATTCCAAACACGCTCCGGTGTCAACGGCATACGGATGTCTTTTACTTTTTTACCACTACTCCAAAGTGCATCAATCACGGCATTCACAACAGCAGGAGTTGAGCCAATACAACCCGCTTCGCCTGCACCTTTCACGCCAAGTGGGTTGTGAGGACAAGGTGTTACCTGGCTTCCGGTTTCAAACATCGGCATATCATCGGCCCTCGGCATGCAGTAGTCCATATAAGAGCCATTTGCAATTTGACCATCCTCATCGTATTCAACACCTTCCAGCAATGCTTGTCCGACACCCTGCGCAACACCGCCATGTATTTGGCCTTCAACAATCATAGGATTGATTACTGTGCCCACATCGTCTACCGCAACAAAACGTTTCAGGGTTACCTTGCCGGTTTCTTTATCAATCTCTACCATCGCAATGTGGCAACCAAACGGATACGTGAAGTTGGCCGGATCGTAGAAACTGCTGAAGTCAAGTCCAGGCTCCAGATCTTTAGGATAAACGTGAGGCACATAAGCAGTCAGTGCCACTTCTCCAAAACTTAAGGACTTATTTGTTCCTTTGATAGTAAACTTTCCATCAGCAAACTCAATGTCTTTCTCACTGGCTTCGAGTTTATGGGCGGCAATCTTTTTTCCTTTTTCTACAATTTTATCTATACTTTTTACGATGGCAGAGCCGCCTACTGCTATACTGCGCGAACCGTATGTTCCCATACCAAAGGCTACGGTATCACTATCACCATGAATAATGTCAACATCTTCCATCGGTATTCCCAACTTATCGGCCACCACTTGTGCAAAGGTAGTCTCATGTCCTTGTCCGTGTGAATGTGACCCAGTGAACACGCTCACTTTACCCGTTGGCTGAACCCTCACCTGGCCTACTTCATACAAACCTGCCCGTGCGCCCAGGGAGCCAACCACTGCTGAGGGCGCAATGCCACAGGCCTCGATATAAGTAGAAAAACCAACCCCCAATAATTTACCGCTTTTAGCTGCTTCTTTTTGTTGCTTTCGAAAATCTTTATAGCCAAAAATTTCCAATCCCTTTTTTAAAACCCCTTCATAATTTCCACTGTCATATTGCAGTGCCACCTGTGTTTGATAACCGGGCTGTTTCACACCATCAAAAGGTGGAATGAAATTTTTGAAGCGCAGTTCTGCTGGATCCATCCCCATTTCCAATGCTCCCAGGTCAAGCAGGCGCTCCAATATATACGTAGCTTCCGGGCGGCCGGCACCGCGGTAGGCATCAACAGCATTGGTATGTGTAAACACTCCTGTAACATCCACATTAATTTTTGGTGTGGTGTAAAGTCCTTGCAGCAATGTGCCATGGAGATAGGTAGGCACGCAGGTTGAAAAGGTGGAAAGATAAGCCCCCAGATTAGCAAACGTTTTTACCCTTAGCGCCATGATTTTTCCTTCTTTATCGAAACCCATTTCGGCCTTGGTCACATGATCTCGACCATGTGCATCCATGAGAAAACTTTCCGCACGTTCGGATGTCCATTTAATTGGTTTTCCTATTTGCTTTGAACACCAGGTCACTAATGCTTCTTCGGTATAGTGAAAAATTTTACTTCCAAAACCACCGCCCACATCAGGGCCAACTACGCGCACTTTATGTTCAGGAATTCCCAAAACAAATGCACACATCAGGAGCCGTATCAAATGCGGGTTTTGCGTGCTTGTGTATAACGTGTATTTGTCACTGGTCTCGTCATACGAACCAATGTAGCTACGCGGCTCTATCGCATTAGGAACTAATCGTTGGTTTACAAAATCCAATGTTGTGACGTGCGCAGATTTCGATATGGCTTCATCCACTTCGGCTTTTGGGTTTCCAAGTTCCCAATCGAAACAAATATTATTGGGTACATCGTCATGGACTAAAGGCGCCCCTGGTTTTACCGCTTCTGCGGGATTAGTGACACATCCCTTTTTTTCATAATCAACTTTCACCGCTTCAATGGCATCTTTGGCTTGCTCCCGAGTATTGGCAATAATAAATGCTACAGGGTCCCCCACATGTTTTGTTCTGTCGGCAACCAGCAACGGGTGCTTGGGTTCCTTCATAGTAGCACCATTTTTAAAATTGACCTGCCACCCACACGGCACACCATTTACTGCGGCTACATGGGCACCTGTGAAAATGGCCACAACACCCGGCATGGCCTTCGCTTTGGTGATGTCAATCTTTTTGATGTTGGCATTGGCATGAGGGCTCCGTACAAATGTGCCATGTACCATGCCTGGCAAAATAATATCATCGGTATACTTTCCTTTGCCGGTAATGAAGCGTTTGTCTTCAACCCGTTTTACTGATTTTCCTATATATGCTGTTGTTGCGCTCATGTTCTTAGGGTTTACATTTTTTCGGCTGCGTACTGAATAGACTTAACAATATTGTGATAGCCGGTGCATCTACAGAGATTACCTTCGAGGGCGTGGCGAATTTCTTCTTCGTTTGGATTCGGATTATTTTTTAACAAATCGGCAGCCGTCATGATCATGCCAGGCGTACAGAAGCCGCATTGAAGCCCATGCTCCTGGTGAAAGCCTTCCTGCAAGGGATGAAGTGTACCATTGGCCGAGAGGCCTTCAATAGTAAGAACGTCACAGCCATCGGCCTGCACAGCAAGGAGGGTACAACTTTTTACCGCTTTACCATTGACATGGATCGTACAAGCGCCACAGCCACTTGTATCGCAGCCAATGTGTGTGCCGGTGAGTCGAAGGGTATCGCGTAAATAATGTGCCAAAAGCAGACGGGGCTCAACCTCGTGGCTGTATTCCACTCCGTTGACCTTAACTTTGATTTTCACATTCATAGAATATAAATTTTAATGGCCCGGAAGGGTAAGAAATGGGAGAAATAACTGAGTCTAAAGTAAGAATATTTATTGAATGATGTTATGCACTTCGTGATTTCTTTGTGACTTTGGGCCTTGGTGGCAAAGCAAATTCCTGATATTTTGGCCACCAAGACACGAAGTCCTTAGGTTTCACGAAATAGCCTAAGATCAATATGTAACATCTGTTATTGAATATTTAAGGTCTTTATTTTATTTGATGGAGATTAGCGTTTCACGCGCTAACCACTCTTTTTTCACCCACCACTTACCGGAGGGATGATGACGACCTCATCGTTTTCCTGGAGGCCGTAAGAGTCTTCCTGATAATTTTCCCCTATGGCAAATGCCAGGGATTTCAATTTGGAAAAATCAGGATAACGTTGAAATAAGTTTTTTTTGAGCGAGGAAATTGTGTCCCCTGGCTTCAGTTCAAATTCCAGCTGCTTCGATTGGAGAATTTCTTTTGCGATTCCGAAAGCGACCAAGTTAATTTTCATCTTATTGTTATTTTGGATTCTAAAAATTTCTTCATCTCCCGCCACGAAAGTGTGGCACAATCATAACGCTCAGGAAAATCGTGCACCCCTGAAAACGCCAGGAAATCGGGTGATAAAGCTTCATTGTCTTTTAATCCTTTGTCAATGAAACGGAGGAATTTACAAATAATATCAAATGCCTCCCTTAAATTTTTTCCTTCTATTGATTTCGTTAAAATAGAGGTCGAAGCTTTTGAAATGGCGCAGCCGAACCCATGAAAATGAAGTGTATTAATTTTAGTTGAACTACTGTCGACAAAAATTTCAAAACGGTCACCACAAATTGGATTGTAAGCTTTGATGGTATAAGGTGCATCACCTATTTTTTCAAAATGAAAGGGCCCATCATTGTGGGCTTTAATGGTTTCAGTGTATAATTTTTTTAATTCACTATTCACGACCAGAATTTTTTAAGTTCAACTAAGGCATTGATTGTTTTATCAACATCCTCCTTTGTATTGTAAATCGAAAAAGAAGCTCTCACGGTGGCAGGAATTCCAATTGATTCCAGCAAGGGCTGCGCACAATGATGGCCAGCCCGGACTGCGATGTTCTCATTAGCTAAGAAACCGGCCACATCATGCGGGTGAATATTTTCCACATTAAAGGAAACGATACCGCTGAAATGTTTAGGGTTACCAACTAATTTGATAGTACCCAGCGACTTCAATTTTTCTTTAAGATATACACTTAAATTTTTGGTATGATCCACTGTTTCATTCAAGTCTAATTCCTGAATAAAATCAATGGAAGCGCCTAACCCGATAACGCCCGAAATATTGGCTGTACCGGCCTCCAGGTTGTGCGGGTAGTCTAAAAATTCAGTATTACCAAACTCAACATTTTTAATACTGCCACCTCCAAATATGAAAGGATCAACTTGCGAGGCGAATTCTTCTTTGCAATACAAAACACCTGTGCCGAGCGGACCAAACATTTTATGGGCAGAGAAAGCCAGAAAGTCTATGTCCATTTCTTTTACATTTATAGGATAGTGACCTACGCTTTGAGCGCCATCGATCAATACCGGGATATTTTTTTTATGAGCTGCAGAAATAATTTCTTCAATAGGATTGATGGTCCCCAATACATTTGAAATGTGAGTCACTGCTACAAACTTGGTTCGTTTGTCCAGCAAGCGAATTAGTCCTTCTAAAACCAACTCGCCCTTGTCATTGACCTGAATAATCCCGAGTGACGCATTTGTTTGCTTACAAACTTGCTGCCAGGGGATGAGGTTGGCGTGGTGTTCCATAGCAGTGATCACCACTTTGTCTCCTGCTTTCAAATTCTTTTTCAAAAAGCCCTGAGCGACAATGTTTATCGACTCTGTAGTGCCTTTTGTGAAGGCAATTGTTTTCGAAGCAGAGGCGCCAATAAGGCTGCAAACTTTTTTGCGCACTGCTTCATAACGTTGTGTTGCAGTAGACGAGAGCTCATAAAGTCCACGATGGACATTGGCGTTTTCTTTTTCGTAAAAATTTGTGATGGTTTGAATGACGGATTGTGGTTTTTGTGAGGTAGCGGCACTATCCAGATAAACTAATTCTGGCCGATGTGTGAAAATCGGGAAGTAGGATTTTATGCTTGGTAAGGGAAGGGACATTTCAAAACTTTCCAATGTTAAAAATAGCACCTTAATTGACCAAGATTATCTATTTTCAGCAAAGACAGGTGTATTTCTTATGAATTTCGATATTTTTACATAGGTACCTACTAAGCCATGGGCATAACAATAAAAAAATTTGTAGTTAAGGAAGCCAGAAGGTCCTCTAAAAGGGCTTTGGTTGATTTCATGATTGACTCAGGGGCAGTGTATAGTTTAGTCCCGCAGAAGATTTTAAAGAAATTGGGGATAAGGCCTTATCGCAAAATGGAATTTATTTTAGCCGATGGCGCAAAATTCACTCGCAAAGTGGGTGATGCTTATTTCGAATATCAGGGAGAGGGTGGCTCGGCCCCTGTAATTTTTGGTGAAAAAGATGATGAACCCCTTCTTGGTGCCACAACTCTCGAAAGCATCGGCTTGGTCTTAAATCCATTTAAGCGTGAGTTGTACCCCATGCGGATGGTGATGGCAAAAAGTATTTGATCTTTTTCGATTTACTGGAGGTTTTAGTATAACCCATCTAACACGTTTGATTTTTTCCGATCTTAGCGAAAGAATGGCAACTACACATCTTTTTGACAATCATGGCAGGCCCATAAGCTATTTGCGGTTGGCGGTGACCGACCGTTGCAATCTTCGGTGCTTTTATTGCATGCCGGAAGAGGGAATCAAATATCTTCCCAAAAAAGAGTTGCTGACCTTCGAAGAAATTGAAAGGCTGGTGACCATGCTCGCACAGATGGGCATCACCAAAATCCGGTTAACAGGTGGCGAACCTTTTGTGAGGACAGACCTCATGCAATTAATCCGGAGGATTGTGAACATTGAAGGCATCCGGGATGTGCATCTTACTACCAATGGAATTCTCACCACTCAACATATTCCTGAGTTGAAGCGACTGGGCATTGCCTCTGTTAACCTGAGTCTTGATACACTGGACCGTGAACGCTTTAAAATGATCACCCGAAGGGATGAGTTTAACAAAACACGGGAGACCTTACAATCCTTGTTGGACTATGAAATACCTGTCAACATCAACACCGTAGTGATGGATGGGAAAAACACGGAAGATATTTTATCATTAGTTGAGTTGACGAAGGATCAAAATGTTTCAGTCCGGTTTATTGAAGAGATGCCCTTCAACGGTGAAGGCAGTCATTATCCTATCCTGGCCTGGACGTACAAAAAAATTCTGGAGCACATACGGCAACAATTTCCCACTATAAAAAAAGTACAAGATCCTGAAAATTCTACAGCCTATCATTATAAGATACCCGGATTTAAAGGAGACATTGGTATCATCGCGGCCTTTAGCAGAACCTTTTGCGGAACATGCAACCGCATACGGGTAACAGCACAGGGTGTACTCAAGACATGCCTGTATGATGATGGGGTTTTGAATGTGAAAGATTTGATGAGGTCGGGATTAAGTGATGCCGAAGTTAAAGTGTATTTATTGAAAGCCTTTGCCAACCGCCCGAAAGATGGATTTGAAGCAGAGGGTAACCGAAAGCAACATTCCGTCTCGGAGTCAATGTCTACGATTGGTGGGTAGGCGGAAATAAAGTTTCTGAATTTTATTAATTCCTTCAATTCAAGTATGTTTACAGTTTACAGTCAATTGTAAACATGTCAACAGAATCAAAAATCCTGGAAATTCTAAATAAAACACAAGAAACCAGGCTAAACGATCTGGTGGAGATGACCGGCTCATCGAGGCAAATGGTGCACCGGGCCATCAAGGACCTCCTGGAAAAAAAACGAATAGAGAAAATTGGGTCGGCCCCCAAAACATTTTACAGGCTTAGGCCATCCAGTTCGACACAAGCCCACCAATTAGTTGAAGCCGATCAGCGTTTTCTTGAGGAACATTTTTTACTGGTAACGGAAAGAGGATTGCGCCTGATCGGTGTGGATGCATTGATCCATTGGTGCAGCCGGCAAAAATTGCCAATTGAAAAGACAGCATCTGAATTTATTGCCACCAGAAAAAAGTACCTCTCCTATTTCCAACCCAACGGGTTGATTGATGGTCATGACAAAATCCACTCCACCAAAGGGTTAGAAAGAATTGGCCTGGATGCCATTTATTACCTCGACTTTTACGCCATTGAACGGTTTGGCAAAACCCGCCTGGGCATCCTTCTGCATCTGGCCAAACAGGGACAGAACAGGAAGTTGATGGATGAAATAATTGAGCTTTCACACGAACGGATAAACCGATTAATTCTGGAGCAGCGCGTGGATGCAGTAGGTTATATACCTCCCACTATAAAAAGAGAGGTGCAGTTTATGAAAGTGCTGGAGCGGAAACTGAATCTTCCCCTTCCCCACATTGGGTTGGTCAAAGTCAGGGGTGAGATTGCGATACCACAAAAGGCATTACCTAAAATTGAAGACCGCGTGAGTAACGCCAGGTTCAGCATTATGGTAACAGAGAAAAGAAAATTTAATAAAATATTACTCATTGATGATGCCGTTGGCTCAGGCGCCACAATGAATGAGACCGCCCTGAAACTCAAGGATAACAACTTGGTAAAAACAGTTATCGGACTAGCGATAACGGGAAGTTTTAAAGGGTTTGATGTAATTCAGGAAGTTTAAATCATAAATTTGATGATGTCTCCCGTCCTTACAGGCTTTGAATACCTGCCTGCGCTTTGCTTTGGCCTTACTTCACCAATGCGCTTCGCGAAGGCAAGTGGATACGTCTTCATTAAATTATATATTACCACGCCTTCGTTGATTCCCGGATTCGAATACCTGCCTGAGCTGTCGCTTCGGCAGGCAGTCGACACCCCGAAACATCGGGGCAGATCTTCATCTCTAATTAAATAAACATGCCTTCGCTAATTCCCGGCTTCGAATACGACATCTTCATCAGCTATCGCCAAAAAGATAACAAGGGTGATCATTGGGTAACGGAGTTAGTTAATGCATTAAGACAGAACCACACCCTTTCAAAGAATACATTTCAATCTATTTTGATTCAAACCCAATGAATTAATTGAACATTAATAAATGGAATTCTACATCCTGCTTCTTTCCTTTTTTATTATTGCCTTGATCTACTCATCTGTCGGCTTTGGTGGAGGATCAAGTTACCTGGCGTTGCTGGCACTTCCGGTTTTTGCTTTGGCGTTTCCAGTTATTCGTTCAACTGCATTGTTCTGCAACATTATCGTAGTGACGGGCGGGGTGCTTATTTTTTATAAAGAGGGAAAGATTTCCTTAAAAGAAATTTGGCCTTATTTAGTAAGCAGTGTACCGATGGCGTTTATCGGTGGCCTTTGGCCCATTCAGCAGGATACTTTTTTTATTTTGTTGGGGTGTACATTGATTGTTGTCCCGTTTCTATTGTGGTTCCAGCCTGAAGACATACAAAAAGAGGAAGCAGTTATGTTGCCTGAGACCAATTCGCTTAAAATCACTTTAGGAGCTGCCATCGGGTTGCTTTCCGGTCTGGTTGGTATTGGTGGCGGAATTTTTCTTTCGCCTATCCTTCATATAATGCGCTGGTCCGAAGCCAAAAGAATATCAGCACTGGCAAGTTTATTTATTCTGGTAAATTCCATTGGGGGTCTTGCCGGACAATTCAAGCGAGGTATCCCTGAACTTAGCTGGCAATTTCTTGTTCCGCTGTTGCTAGCAGTTCTAATTGGTGGGCAAATTGGCTCTCGATTGGGAGCCCGAAGATTCAATCCGCTGTATATAAAGCGTATCACAGCAGTCGTCATCTTAATTGCGGGATTGAACATCCTGAAGGACCATCTTTAAACCCAGATTACACATTAGAAAATCCTTATGCAATTTTGTTTAATCGAGTCTTTTCTCGCCTGCTGACCGGTAGGCAGGCGAGAAATCTTCTCGGTTGACAAGTTGTTTCCATTAGATAAGATTTCTCCCTACGGTCGAAAGAACATAAGACTAAATTGATAGAATAATCAAATATAAGTTTCATGCCAACAGCATATTATTCATTCAAAAATCCTATTGCGTTATTTGGGTTAAAAATTCCTCATCACAGAAGTAAGAAGGATGAACTTAAAAAAGCCCTTACGATTTGCCCAATCCTTCCTATTTTGCAGCTGTATAAATTCAAATGATGAAGAAAATCAATTTTAAAGAAGATGTTCTGGCGCATGGCCTTGCCTTGCTGGTTTTCTTACTGGTGACTCTCTTTTTTTTCAGCCCGATATTCTTTGATAACAAAACACTGGATCAACACGATATTCAGCAGCATTTAGGCTCGTCCAAAACGTTGCGTGACTTTCGTGATGTCACGGGTGATGAAGGTCTATGGGTTCCCAATATGTTCAGTGGAATGCCTGCTTATCTCGTCAATTTAGACTGGAGTGATGGTGTTGTTGTTGGCCTTAAGAAGATGTTGTCTCTATTTTTACCACATCCCATCTGCAATATTTTTCTTGCCTTTGTTTCGTATTATATCATGTTGCTGGCCTTCCGCATTCGGCCTTACCTGGCCATTGCCGGAGCGTTAGCTTTTGGTCTTTCTTCCTACATGATCATCGGTTTATCTGCCGGGCATAATGCACGGATTGGCGCCATTGCTTTCATGCCAATCGTAATGGCAGGCATTCATCTGGCTTTTAGCGGAAAAAGGATTTTGGGATTTGGAGTTACTGCAGCAGGTCTTGCACTTCATTTGCGTGAAAATCATTTACAGATTACCTATTATCTCGTCTTGATTGTTGCTGGGTATGGGTTGGTTCAGTTAATAGTAGCTGCCAGAGAAAAGAAGCTTGCAGATTTTTTTAAAACACTCGGCATTCTGGTGCCCGCTGCCGTGATAGCAGCAGGGACTTTCTTTGGACAGTTCTGGGCGATAACCGAATATACGCGCTATTCTATCCGGGGGCCATCGGAATTAATAAAACCTGGACTTGCATCAGGGGCAGAAGGCTTGAGTAAAGAATATGCTTTTGCCTACAACTATGGCATTTGGGAGCCTATGACTCTTATCGTTCCAAATTTTTACGGAGGTAGCAGCAGAGAATCTTTTGTGCAGGATGAGGGCAGCGCTACTTATAAGGCATTGACACAGTCCAATGATAACCAATTGGCCAATCAACTTGCGAATTATTCGTCTGCCTATTGGGGGCCACAATCTTTTACCATTGGAGGCTATTACGGTGGAGCTATTATCTTTTTTCTTTTTGTGGCAGGAATCTTATTGGCAGAAAAAAAATATGTTTTGTGGCTGGTGCCTTTGAGTGTGCTCAGTCTTATGCTAAGCTGGGGCGACAGTTTTTCATCATTTAATTATTTCATGTTTGACTATTTTCCGGGGTACAATAAATTCAGGTCTGTAAATTTTGCGTTGGTCATTATCCTTTTCTCGATGCCTTTTCTGAGCATGCTTGGATTGGAGGAGTTTTTTCAAAAAGGCGTCACAAAGGGAACAAAGCAAAAATTAATAATTGCGTTTTCTGTTGCTGGCGGTATGTGCCTGATGTTATTGCTTTTTGCGGGTATGGGAAATTTTACGAGAGAGGGTGAAGGTCAACTGCCCACATGGTTCTTAAATGCTTTGCGTGCGGATAGGAAGGGCCTTCTGCAAAGCGATGCTTTTCGTTCCTTATCTTTTATTTTTTCCATTTTTATATTATTGTACTTCGATGTTCGTAAGAAAGTTTCTGAGTTTGGTTTCTTTGCCTTTCTGATTTTCATGATCGCGATTGATCTTTCCGTGGTTGACAAACGATATTTCACAAAAGAGAATTATCAGCGAAAGCGAGATGGTTCGTTTTTTGCCATTACACCGGCTGACGAAGAAATCCGGAAGGATAAAAGCTATTACCGGGTGTATAATCTGAATTTACAAAACTCCTGGAGTGAAGCGCGCACGTCCTACTATCATAATTCATTAGGTGGATATCACGGTGCAAAACTGAGACGCTATCAGGATTTGTATGACTCTTGCTTGTATAGCGAAACCAATAAACTAATCGCGGAGGTACAAACGGGAAACCTTGACTTTACAAATTATGGGGTGATGAATATGCTGAATGCAAAATATTTGGTGTTTGGTCCAGATAGGGATAATATTATTTTGAATGAAGAAGCTTCAGGCCCTGCCTGGTTTGCAAAGAAAGTTATACGTGTTAATTCACCTATGGAAGAACTGCGAACAGTGGCCGAAGTAAATACAAATGATATTGCTGTGATAGATGGGTCTAAGTTTAAACTCCTGCCTTTAAAATACGATAGCGTTAGTGTAATTAAGCTAATAGAGTCAAAACCTCCTTATTTAAAATATGAATCTGAATCCTCAGTCAATAGCCTGGCGGTTTTCTCAGAAATTTATTACCCAAAAGGATGGCATGCTCTTATTGAAGGTAAAGAAGTTCCGATTCTTCGTGTGGATTATGTTTTGCGTGCGCTGGAAGTTCCATCCGGGAAACATGTGATCGAATTTAAGTTCGAACCCAAGCCTTATGTTATAGGTAATAAAATAGCAATGGCGTCAAGTTGGGTATTAATTTTGTTAGTAATCGGATGTTTAGGTTGGAGCTTTAAGAATCCGAAATAAAACTGCACGCATTAAATATTCCCATGATCAGTCCTGATGATCGTAATCCTATTTTTAAAATAGCGTCTGATTTTGTTAATCATACCGATCGCTCCATCTTTTTAACAGGTAAGGCCGGCTCCGGCAAAACAACTTTTCTAAAGTATATTGTTTCAACCACACAAAAGAACTGTGTGGTGGTGGCCCCAACCGGAGTGGCAGCCATTAATGCGGGAGGTGTGACTATGCATTCTTTTTTTCAGTTGCCATTTGGTCCTTTTATTTCCGGAGCGCAAAAGAGATTTAACGGAGTGGAGGTCTCTGATTCCTATAGTTTGTTTAAGAATATCCGCTTTAGCGCAGACAAGCGTGAGTTACTTCGTGAATTGGAGCTATTGATCATTGACGAGGTCAGCATGGTACGTTGCGACATGTTAGATGCCATGGATGCTGTCCTTCGATTTTTTCGTAAAACTCCTGACAAACCTTTTGGTGGGGTTCAGGTACTCTTCATCGGAGACTTATTTCAATTACCACCTGTTGCTAAAAATGAGGAGTGGGAAATTCTGAAAGATTACTATGAGAGCCCGTTTTTCTTTAATAGTCAGGTAGTATTAAATTCACCTCCACTGTATATTGAGTTAAAAAAAATATACCGCCAAAGCGATGAGCATTTTATTGAATTATTGAACAGAGTCCGGAACAATCAGGTGCTTAGTGAAGATTTGCATCTGCTCAATAGTAAATTCAATCACCGGTTCAGTCCATTGGCTGCTGAAAATTATATTACGCTTTGCACCCACAACTACAAAGCCGATACTGTCAATGCATCTGAGCTTGGAAAGTTAAAAGGACCTATTCACCGCTTTCGCGGGAGCATAGAAGGTGATTTTTCAGAAAAGGCATTGCCCACTGAGATGGAGCTTCAATTAAAAGAAGGCGCACAGGTTATCTTCATTAAAAATGACTCTGATCAGCAAAAAAGATATTACAATGGAAAGATTGCTGTCGTTAAGTCATTGGGTGAAGATGAGATAAGGGTGCGATTCCCTGATAGCGGACAAGAGCTAAAGATTGAGCGTGAGACATGGAGGAACATCCGTTATGCCTACGATCGTGAGAAGGAAGCAATGGAGGAAGAAGAGATTGGATCATTTAGTCAATTCCCAATAAGGTTGGCCTGGGCTATCACCATTCACAAGAGTCAGGGATTAACTTTTCAAAAAGCGATACTTGATGCCGGATATTCTTTTGCAGCAGGCCAGGTGTATGTTGCCTTAAGCCGCTGTACTTCATTGGATGGAATAGTACTGCATTCGAAAATTCAACCCGAGAGCATTTCCACTGATGAACGAGTAATTGCTTTTGCCCGAAAAGAGAATGAAGTGGATGAACTCGAAACGTTATTAAAATTTGAACAAAAGAAATATTGGGCCGAACAATTATTACAAACTTTCGATTTCAAAAAACTAATTGCGGTAGTTGAGAATTTTCTCGAGGATTTGCCCGGCAAGAAACTTCCTGATGTTAAATCGGCAATAGCACTCGGAGATTCTTTGCAGGCGAAGGCAAAAGAAATACAGGAAGTTGCCAGAAAATTTCAACCAGAATTAAATAAGCTATTAAACAGCGTTCCGCAATCAGGTACAAGATTGTTAGAAGAGCGTGTAAAAAAAGCAATTGTTTATTTCTCAGGATTCTTCAAGAATGAGATATTACAACCACTGCTACAGCATGAAGCCTCCCTTAGCAAAGTGGCAAAAGTTAAGAAGTATCTGAAGACGGTGGGTGATGTTAAGTATGCCGTCACGATTCACCTTCAAAAGCTTCTCAAGGCCCATTATGGAGATTTGGAGTTTAACCCGCATACTGAAGGGGAGGAGGATGAAATCCTTAATTTAAAAAGAACAGTTGTTCGAAAGAAAGAGAAAGCTGAGAAAGGAAGCAGTCTTAAAGAAACGCTGGCGTATTATAGAGCGGGTAAAAACATAGATGAAATCTCGAAAGCCAGGAGTCTGGCGTACACAACCATTGAAGGACATCTGGCTTTGTTAGTTAAATCAGGGGAGCTTGACATTCATGAATTGATGAATTCAGAGAGGCTTGAGATAATTCAACACGCGATCCTGGAAACAGATGGCAAATCAATGACACTGGTTAAACAGAAATTAGGAGACGAATATTCTTTTGGTGAAATTAGAGCTGTGCTGAATCATCTTGCACGATTGAAGGCGGGGGATAAACAGTAAGTTTTGCAGAAACTGGGGGAATTCAAAAAATTTCTTTCAGGTTAAACGACATGTTTTTCAAAATGCTTGAAGTTACCTCTCCATCTTTGGATGCGAAAAAGACCGGAACATCAATACCGCCTTCGGGCGTGTAAATTTCTATAGTTTCATTTCCAGGATCAATAATCCAATATTCTTTAATCCCAAACTTCAGGTAGCTGTTCTTTTTTTGATTTCGATCCGTATAACTATTGGATGGTGAAATTATTTCGACAATTAAGTCAGGAGGCCCCTCAATTCCTCTTTCAGTCAGATAATCCTTACTACGATCTGGCAAATACACAAGGTCTGGCTGAAATACATTTTTGGAATCAATATGAAGGTCAATTGGCGAAAAGAAAATTTCTCCGGGTAAACTGGCGGCATCAAGTACTTTAAATAATTTCCTTAGAACACGTTGGTGATGAGGCGTGGGTGCAGGACTCATAACTAATTCTCCATTTATTAATTGACAAGGTGTTTTTATCTCTCCCAGCAAAAGATAATCATCAACTGTCCATTCCCTGGTTTTATCAATGGTTAGCGTATTCATAAAAAAACTCATTAAAGATAAGAAACTTTTAGGATATAGTTACTCGTCCCTCAACACCTCCACCGGATTGGTTAACGCAGCTTTCACGGAGTGGTAACTGGTAATCAGTATGGCCACCATCAATGTACCTACACCGACCAGTGCAAAAATCCAGATCGAAGGTGTGATCCGGTAAGAAAAATCCTGAAGCCACTGCTGCATCATACCATATGAAACCGGTGCACCGATCACAAAGGAAATGATAATCAGCTTTGTGTATCCTTTTGAAATCAGCGACAGGATATTCCAAACAGATGCACCTGAAACTTTGCGAATGCCAATTTCCTTGGAGCGTTGCTCCAGTGAGTAAATGATCATACCCAACAAGCCTAAACTGGCGATAAGAATGGCCAGAGTGGCCATAACGGTTAATACCTTTCCAAACTGTTGCTGTGTTTTAAATGTTTCCGCAAAAGTCTGGTCAACAAATGAATATTGAAAAGGTGAATCGCCAGCATTTTCTTTCCAAATCTTATTCAGGGAGGCAAACGTTGTCTCCCACGAGGCGCTGCTTTGCGGACTGATCCGTAACACAAGAAACTCCTTGTCACTGTCCTTCACGATTGGATTTTTGACATGAAAAATAGCCATCGGCTCGATGGGTGTTGCTATCGACCAATAATTAAAGTCGGCTACCACGCCAATCACTTCAAACGTAGCTTCGTAATATTCTACTTTCTTGCCCAGTATAGAATCATCCATGCTCCAGCCAATCTTCCTAATGGCACTTTCATTGAGGACTACACGGTTTACATCACCCGGATTGTCTTTCGAAAAGTTCCGTCCTAATTTCAATTTTACATTCAACGTTGGAATATACTGTTCATCGGCCCTTGCATAATTGAGGGGGAATGTTTTTCCATTTAAACCTTCTGCACTAAATGTATCGCCACCATATATTCTGGGCGGGGCTGACGTACACCACGATGCATTTACGGCCCCTGGCACAGTCATCACTGCGTTGGCCAATGTTTCACCATTTTTCACGGCTTCAACATGATGGAGCACCATCAGGTTTTCTTTATCAAATCCAAGATCTTTTTCTGAGACATAATTGAGTTGTTGAAATACAATGGCCGTGCAAATAATCAGGATAATTGAAACACTGAATTGAAATATAACCAATCCATTCCTGAAAGATTTTCCTTCCCGGCCTACTTTAGATTTTCCTTTTATGGCCTGTACAGGATGGAAGGTGGTTAGAAATAAAGCCGGATAACTGCTGGAAATGACAGCCATCAACAAAACAAGGGCAAGCAATGCTACGGATAATCCGGGATCGGTAAATAATCTGATGTCCAGGTTTTTTCCGGTAATTATATTAAAGTTGGGAAGTAAGAGTTGTGTAATGGCCAAAGCGGTAATCAAAGCAATCAAACAAAAGGTAAAGGCTTCAATAAAATAGCTTATACTTAATTCCGCCCTTCCGAGACCCAGTATTTTTCTGATGCTGGCCTCCTTGATTCTACGGGTGAATTGCGCGGTGGATAAGTTCATGAAATTTACGCACGACAACAAAACAATGAAGATGGAAGCCCCTATAAAAGAATAAAGGATTTTTATGCTGCCTGTATCCATAAGGGAATTGCCCAGCACAATATCGGATGGTAAATGGATGCTTGTCATAGGCTCCAGAAATAATTCCCACTTTTTTCCAGATTTGATGTAATCATCAAACGACATATTCATAGCGCGCTGCAATGTTTCTTCCGCTCGTTTGCGGGGAATCCTGGTTAGTTTTTCCTTAACATTTGCCATATTGGCTGTAGGCTCCAGCCTTGCATAGGTTTCCAGTTGCGTCCATACCCAACTCCAGTATAATCTTTCAATAGGAAAGCCTTTCAGAGACAGCAACACATCAAATTTGATACTCGAATTATCCGGAAGATCTTTCACCACTCCGGTGACCTCATACGTTTTTTGGTCATCCCCGCTTAGCCCGCCCAGCCGAACAAGTTTCCCAATGGGATCTTCATTTCCAAAATATTTCTTTGCGGTAGATTCTGTCATCACCAGGGTATTGGCTATTTTTAAAATAGAGGCTGAGTTTCCCTTCACAAAAGGGAAGTGGAACATTTTAAAAAAGTTAGAGTCTGCGGCAAAAATTTTATTCTCTTCAAACGCCACAACTTCTTTTGCCGGATTGGTATAAGAGATAATAAAATCCCCGGGTGTATGAACACTGGTGATCAGTTCAATTTCTGAGAGTTCTTCTTTCACAGCATAGGCCACTCCCGGTCCCGTCCTGGCAAACTGGTTGTTACTGTTCTCGCCCCAAATGAATGTCTGGTTAACACGGAAGATCCGCTCTGCATGCGGATGAAAACGATCGTAACTAAACTCATGACGTACATACAAATAAATCAGCAATGTACTGACAATGCTAACGGTGAGGCCCAGCAGGTTGATGAATGAAAATAGTTTTTGGCGCTGCAGGTTGCGGAAGAAAAGAACTATGTAATTTTTAACCATGAGGTCTTTGTTTTCCACCAGGTTGACAAATTATGTACCAATGGCGGTTAATTGATTTCTGTAACTGAATCGGCCCATGGCAATAATGAGTGTGTTCGGTTGTGAAGATATGTGTCCGATTATGAATTCAGGTATTTAAATGAAAATAAGACCACCCCCACTTGTTGTACCAAGCTGAGGTGGTCAAATTCATAGGAAAAGTTTTCAGAACTCTACTGTTCTGACTGACATTTCACATTTTTCGCTTGGGTAAGTTAAGGCTAAGATCAGGCTGCACATTTCCCCGTTTGTTGAAGTAGCGCTTTGAAATAGCCATGGTTTTGGTCCATAATGCATTGGCCTCTTCACCAGCGTTCAATTCATTCGTCTTTTGGTTTTTTGTGGCTAAGTCAACTGCATCTTTTGCGAAGTGCACAATGGCATAACGGGATTCAATTCCAAAAATCGCTTTGTATACCTCATATCCGCCAGGCACTTTTTTGCTTTCATTCAACTTTTTCCACTCGGCCAGAACATTTTCGGCCTCTCCATCCTTGCCTGGCAATATATACCAAAACGTAACTTCGCGATGATTTTCCTCCGCTCCACGTGTCAGGTAGGCAAACTGTGGCAGTGAAGTAATTACGTAATCCCGTTCCGACTCAAGGCACTCAGCCATTTCACCCCATATCTTTCCGAGTGCTTCCTGGCCCATTTTAGTTTCCAGATCTGCAAAAGGGTTCTTATCCAAATCGGCATAATTCTGAAGTGGCAATGCATGGATATAAGAATTATCATCATAGCCCACCGTAGTCCAACTTAAGTTGAGTTTGTACTGTTCACATGCTGCCTTCAGTTTCTTCACGGCATCGCGAAACTTGCTATTCATGGATGGTTTAACAACGTGTTCGTGAACCCTAAATTTAGCGGGAGCAGTCTGTGCGAATGTTGTGCCCGCTAAGAATAACAAAACGGCCACAATGGAAAGCATTAGTTTTTTCATAATAGTTTGGGTTAAGGTTAAAGGTTATAGTGTTATTAATATTAAGAGTGAATGACAATGAAATACTTCATCTGAATAATGCATTTACTGTAAGATCGCGTCCAATCGATCACGAATTTTGAACGTCTCATCAACTTCACTTAATATCGCTTTTACTTCCAGCAAAAAATGGCAGGCTTCACTATTCTTTTGGTGCTGGAATAGTATCGAATTGTATGATTAATATTAGAAAATACTTCTGATAAAGCAAATTATCAGGTACCAGATCATGATGATTTCACCAGGAAATTATACTAAGAGGACCTATTTTTTCTGCTTGAATCGAAAATCACACTTTTTTGCCCCGTTGGCAATCGTCCCGGTCCGGATCAGTTCGAGGCCCGCTAAATTTGAAGTGAGATAATCCACCTCACAAAGTATTTTAGTATAATGACCGAAGTGGTGCTTATTAAACAATTTACAGATTCCACACTCCAGGATGTCAAACCCGTAGCCTAGTCCGAAAGTGTCTTCCGGCCGGGTGATTATGTCTACGGCAAACCCATCCGGATATGCTTTGTTTTTCACTCTCTTTTTCAATTGTCGAACAATCAAACGAAATAACCAACTCTTGGCTAACCGGCCCTGGAGGGATTTGATTTTTTTTTGAAAGCTATTTTTTGGCGTCACAAATTCCATGGCTACTTCCAGGCAAGTGGACCGGATCTTTTCGTAACCTTCACCCTGAATGTCCAAAACTTTAACGAGGGAAAGGAAAAGGCCACACAATGGGATTCTTCGGTCCATCGGGTTCTTTGAATGAATAGCAAAATGAAGATCGTTATCTAAGGCGTCAAATTCTTTCTTCATCTTAGCCAGGATAGAATTGGATTGAATAGGATAATGCTTTTCGAGTACAGGCTTGAAATACCTGACATGTTTATGAAATATCTTCGACAGTTTAGTACTCACAGCAACGATTGGGGTCTTGTGAATGGAAATAAGCCACTCAAATCTATCAAACTCCATCAAACTTCTTTGAGATTAGGTAGGGTTGACAGCCTTTCAGAGGGAAGTCAACTCTAAAAGGTCTAAGCTAAAAAACCTATTGATGCACACCCTGGTGATTAAAAAAACAAATTTTCAGTTTTTGGGTTTCATTGCCAGTGTTTAGTAAACTTGTAGCAATGTTAAGTCTAACCCAACTTTTGTCGCAGTCCTTTCAATCGAAATTTAACCGTGATCCTTTTATTTTTCTGGCCCCAGGTCGCATTAATCTTATTGGGGAGCATACCGACTACAACATGGGCTTCGTCATGCCAGCGGCCGTGGACAAGTACATGGTTTTTGCCATAGCCCCGAATGAAAATGATCGATGCAATATTTATTCACATGATTTTCATGAGGGCGCAACTTTTTCACTTCTGGACCTTAATCCGGGTGAGATGTGGGTGAATTACTTAATGGGCGTGTTGGAAGGCTTTATTCGCAAAGGTCTTCCTGTAAAAGGTGTAGATTGTATATTTGGAGGAGATATTCCTACCGGTGCCGGACTTTCATCTTCAGCGGCTTTGTGTTGCGGCTTCGCTTTTGCATTAAATACCATTTTCAACTTTCACCTAAGTCGGTTGGACCTTGCAATGATCGCGCAATATGCGGAGCATGAATTTGCAGGTGTTAATTGCGGTCTGATGGATCAGTATGCCAGCCTTTTTGGGAAGAAAGACTCCGCCATTCTATTTGATTGTAAAAGTTTGACCCATGAGTATCTGCCGTTCCATTTTAATGATATTGAGGTTTTACTGATCGACACAAAGGTCAAGCACTCTTTGGCTTCGTCTGCCTACAATGAGCGAAGAGCCTCTTGTGAAGAAGGGGTTCGTGTATTGCAACAAAGCAACCCGAATATTCAATCCCTTCGAGATGCTGATTTGAAATCATTAGAGCAGGTTAAGTCATTGCTAAAAAAAGACACTTTTGTAAAATGCCGATTTGTTATCCAGGAAATAGATCGCGCGCACCGCGGTGCGCAATATTTAGTAGCAAATGATCTCAAGAGTTTTGGTAGAATCATGTATGAGACACATTGGGCGTTAAGCAAAGAATACAAAGTAAGTTGTCCGGAATCTGATTTGTTGGTTACGGTAGCAAGTGAATCTGCTGATGTTGTGATTGGGGCCCGTCAGATGGGTGGTGGTTTTGGCGGCTGTATCATTAATCTTGTGAAAAAGGAGGGTGTCGAAGACTTTTCCACGAAGATTAAAAAGAAATATATGGCTGCTTACAAAAAAGAACCTGATTTTTACTCGATTCACCTTTCTGATGGCGTTCATCAAATAGCTACAATATAAACTACGAGCTAGACATCGTTCTGACTTTCAATTATTACTTCTTGATACAAGCAAAAGCTTCATGCCTCAGAGTATCATCTGGCGGCAAATTAGGTACTCTAAAAAACGGTGCCTTAGGTTCCACTGAATTGAAATATCAGGAGATTTGGAGTAACTAAACAAGGGTTTAGGCTGTTTAGTGTTACTTTATAGTTAATTTTGTTTCAGACGCAAGGCGTATAGAAGACCTTGTGATAAAATATCGAAGAACTCGCTTTAATGATGGTAGCATGAAAGCAGATTATCAAACTCTTTGCGGAGATGTCCTTTTTCTGCAGGAAAATCAGATTAAAAAATTTTTAACGGATTCTGAAATCGATTTAAGTGAATTTCTCGACTTCACACAGATATTGCTGACAACTGCTATGGAAAATGAAGAATTACTACTGGTTGAAAATTTAAAGAAAGTCCAAGGTGTGGTCATAAGGTTGATGGATACGTGAAGTAACATCGAAGAGTTTATAAGTTGATAACAGACCCCTTGTTAAGATTGGATCGACAACGAAATGAGTCATATGTAAACGGAGATCCAGGTCTCGTTTTTTTGTTTGCTATCTTTCGCTTTGATGAAGTCTTCTGATAGCGCTGACTTCAACATCAGTAAAGAACCGTGTAAACAGTTTTTTAGTTAGTAGTTGGGATTCCAATGGATCATAAAATAGTAAATCGAAAGTTAGATTTTCTTGTTTCATAGTCTTGGTCATAAATCCAATAAAACAGTAAATTTGAAGATTATAACATTTGTAATGACCAAAATTCGGTTGGCTTTCCTTATCCCTGTCTATCTATTTGTTTTCAGCTTCACACCTGTTGTTGGTCAAAATGACTCTTTATCTCTTTCAGAAGAGTACTACCGCTTGGGCATGGAAGTATTCGACTTTTCTCACCGGAAGCAGGCGACAGAATTATTTGTATTGGCAACCCAGATGAATCCAAAAAGTGCGAAGGCGCAATTTATGGTTGGCCAATCAATCATGTTGACTATTCGCAAAGAGCAATCTTTGCCGTACTTTCTCAAAGCCTGGAAATTTGATCCGGAAGTAAATGAAGAAATATTGTTTTTTCTGGGGAAAGCCTATCACTATGACGAGCAGTTTGACAGCGCCATCAGATTTTATGACCGTTATAACAGGGTATTGGCCCGTTCAATGAATCTTAATAAATCAATAAAAACCAATGAGGTAAACCGGAAGATATTCGAATGTAGAAATGCCAAGATTTATATGACCAACCCGGTGAATGTTGTCATTACTCCGCTAGGTGCCAAAATCAATTCCGAGTACCCTGATTACGCTCCAACTATCACAGAGGATGAGACACAAATGGTCTTCACAACTCGCAGACCAGATGAAAACCTGAATGTAAAAGTTGCGGCCGACCATGAGTATTATGAAGATATATTTTACTCCCTGAAAATAAATGGCGAATGGCAACAGGCACGGAATATTGGCGCTCCGCTTAATACTAATTTCCACAATGCAAGCGTAAACCTTTCTCCTGACGGAACAGAGATGCTATTATATCACGATTCAAATGGAGGGGATTTATTTATTTCTTCACGGGACCAAACACAAACCTGGTCAAAGCCTGTGCCTTTAGAGGGAATCAATTCACAATACCTCGAAAATTCTGCCACTATTACAGAGGATGATAAACATATCTATTTTACCAGTGACAGGCCAGGTGGATATGGCGGCACGGATATTTACTCCTGCGAACTGGGAAAAAGCGGACGATGGATTAATGTCGAAAACCTTGGCCCAAAAGTAAATACTGAAAAGGACGAGGACGGAGTATTTGTTTCCGCAAAGGGCAAACACCTCTACTTCAGTTCGAATGGATTTGCCGGTATGGGTGATCTCGATATTTATCGCTCGACTTATGACTCCACAACATCCAGTTGGTTAGATCCGGTTAATCTAGGGTATCCCATTAATTCGGTCGAAAATGATATCTATTTTGTACTCAACGCAGATGAAAAATTTGCCTATATCTCATCCGTAAGAGATGAAAATATAGGTGAACAGGATATTTATAAAATCGATATGACAAACTGGAAGCCTGTTCAACTCAGCCAGCCAGATAGGATGAAGGATTTCACTGAGCCCATAAAACCCATAAAACCAGTTCTCTTGACAAGCTCATTTAAAATGACTTTACTGGTAGTAGACGATGCTACTGGCGCGCCTTTGAATGCAAGGGTAAATTTTAGAAACAAAAAAGGGGATTCTCTACAGGTCCAAAAGGTTTCCATAGGTCAGTTTGAAATTGATTTAACCAGCAAGGCAGGTTCAAATACTGTGTATAAGTTCAAGATAGTTTCAAATGAGTATAGTACTTTTTCGTCCTCTCTTTATTTCTATGGTCTCACAGATGCCAATATTCAGGATACTATTCGTCTTGAAAAAGTGATTACCAATTTGCCGTATGCACTCAATATTTATTTTGCGCTTAACAGTGATCAGCCCCTTTCAACAGGAGGGATGCAAAATCTACTAACCATGTTGATGACAAACAAGTCGATGAGAGTAGAAATAGGCGGGCATACAGATAACTTTGGCCAGGAAGAGTATAATCGGATTCTGAGTCAACGGAGAGCAAATGCCGTAAAAAACTATTTGGTCAAATCAGGGGCTGATGCCAGCAGAATAACGGCTATGGGTTATGGCATCTCCAAACCTGTTGCCAGCAACCAAACCAAGGAAGGAAGGCGTATGAACAGGCGGACAGAGTTTAAAATTCTGGAACAATAAGAACTTCCCTTTGGAAATTATTTGGTGGGTGAAAGCACCTTAATTATCATTGTAAAGACAAACCACACCTCCTTACCAAATAACAAGCTCATAAACACAAGGCCCAATGCGAAAGGTAATTCTTAGTGTAGCCCTCAGCCTTGACGGCTTTATCGAAGGGCCTAATGGCGAATATGATTGGTGTCCACCACCTTCACAAAAAGTCATGGATGATTTTATGTCGAAGATTGATTTTATTTTTCTTGGCAGGAAGAGCTTTGAAATGATGGGATCATCAGCATTTCCAGGAAAAGTTCTCTATGTTTTTTCTAATTCATTGAAACTGGAAGAGAGAAAAGATATACGTTTGATGAGCGGGGATATAGCCTCAAAAGTTCGCGAAATAAAAAAAAGTGAAGGTAAGGACATCTGGTTGTTTGGAGGAGCAAGCCTGGTAACTACATTTATCAACGAAGGTTTGATGGATGAAATGTGGCTCGGTTTGGTACCCGTAGTTTTAGGAAGTGGTAAGCCACTCTTTCAAGACATTAAGCAGCGGCAATACTTTTCAATCAGTGAAGCGATGCCCAGTACAGGATATGTTTCAGTGAAATATGTCTATAAAAAAAGAAGGAAGAGTAAAAAAACATTGTAGCTATGAATACAACGATAACCGTCAACGTGTCAATTCATATTAATGCCACCGTCCCAGTGGTCTGGAATGCCTTGACGGACCCGAAACAGATTAAAAAATATCTTTTTGGCACTACTACTAAATCTGATTGGAAGGTGGGCAGCCCCATAACATTTTCAGGTGAGTGGCAAGGCAAGCCGTATGAAGATAAAGGAACCATTCTTCAGATGGAAAAGGAGAGGATACTTCAGTACAACTATTGGAGCAGTATGTCGGGTGAGAAAGATGAGCCTGATAATTACCAGGTAATCACCTATTCCCTTTCTCAGGAAGATGGTAACACACGATTAACAATCACACAGAACAATTGTCGTTCGGAAGAGGCTCGTGATCATTCTGAGCAAAACTGGCAAATGGTAATCAACACCATCAAAGGGATGCTGGAAAAGTGATTTTTTGTAAAAAGGTTAAATAAGAGGATGTTTCTTTTGTAGCTGTAGTTTAAAACATTCATGTGTGTCTGCCAGTCAGTTTTCTCTGGTATAGTTACCCAGGCTTAAGGTCCAGTCATAATCAAGGTATTTTAGGTCTGGAGAATTTCCAGTCGGTACAATCTTATTTTTTATTAAGATGTCTATGACCCCTTCTTCTCCACCAAAGTCAGCTTTGAACCAGGAACATAATACAGGTGCCATCGCCACATTGGATTTGGCATCGTGCGATGCAAATTTCTTAAGATACAACCGGGTAGATGTATTCAGTTGTTCTTCCAGTTTTTCAGATTCGTAAAAGACAATAGGAGGACAACTTTTAGCACCACAGTTTAGAGCGAAATGGACACGATAGTCTATTTTCTCTAGTCTGAAATTCTTTTCATATTCTGAAATTGAAAATTTGTCTAAATAGCCCATGCTTAATTTATTCTTGGAATGGCGAATAATCCCATGTTCAATGTCATCTGGACTTAACATTTGGCCAGCGACTTCAATTCCTGCCGTCTTAAAAAATGTTCCTCTGTCTTCAAATAGTTTAGGATTTTTGGTTAAGGCGAATTGCACATAACTGTTATACAGATTAATCCAAAATGCCTTCGCTTTATCTTCAGTAATAAGTTGTAATTTTAGTTTGTCTGGATTTGCCTTGGCAAGATGAGCAGCAAAAAAGGAGGCATCCGTATTTTTATTCCGTACGGCCATAAAGAAATCCTTGCTAAGTTTGATATAGTCTTGCCCGTGAGAATTTGGGGTTGCACAGAGAATGATCAACAACACAAAGGTTACTGATGAATAGGAACACCGTTGTTTCATATAAATGAGGTCAAGTTAAGATTTTAGCCTTGTGGTTGTATAGCGCAAAAATTAAGTAATTTTTCTTTCTCAACGTTTACAACTTTAGGATGCTATTTTTGTGCCGTGATGCTACTTGAAAAAATTAGAGCGGTTGAAGAAGTCTTTATGAAGCTGGATGGTGAGATAAAGGCTTTCCAAGAGAGCTCCACACTCCAATGTAAAATGGGCTGCGGCAAATGCTGTTTCAAACCTGATATAGAAGCCACCATTTTGGAATTCCTTCCGTTTGCTCATTATCTATACAAAGCAGGCAAAGCTAATGAATGGCTTGATAGACTAAACGCATCCGACTCATCTATCTGCCACATTCTTAATCCATCCCAACCTGGTGCAGGCCTTTGTTCAGAATACCAATACCGTGGCCTTATTTGTCGCTTATTCGGTTACTCAGCCCGCACCAATAAGTATGGTGAAAAAGAATTGATAACGTGTCAGATTATCAAGACAGAGCAAGTGGAAGCCTATCAAAATATAGAATCGAAAATCGCAATGGGAGAGCATGTACCGGTGATGAATCAATTTTATATGCAGCTACACGCTATTGATTTTGAATTAACACGCGATTTTTATCCCATCAATAAGGCGATTCAGATCTCCATTGAGTCTGTGCTGCATTATTATGCTTATCGAAACTAGGGATTCTTTTGTATCAAAGACTTGAAATCAACCTTTTCAACAACTTTTTTAAGCAGAACGGAAGGGGTGAGGTAAAGACCAGTTTTTTGTTGAGGTGGTTGTCCGTTTTTCGTTTCAGGTTTTGGCACATCTGTGTACACCAGGGTGGTAAGCATGATAATAACGGCTACCAGTATGCCCAAGGCTAGAAGATAATCTTTGTCCGATAGTTGAAACTTTTTCATTTTGAACTTCTAAATTACCAAAGGCAATGCCAGATTTGAAATAGACCAAAGTGGGGTAATTTCAATTTCCATGCCCCACAAGCCTGTTCAATTACGAACAGATGGTCTTTTTTCCGTACAGTAAATACCCTTTATGCGCATTTAGGTTACATCACAGCCATATTTTATTATTAAGGTTAATTGGAACTAGTTTTCTGCTTAAATTTGTTATCGGTACTGTCAAAGAATTGCACATTATGAGGAAATATATTGGCGTCATGGTTTTAATAGGATTTGTTTTCTGTTCCTATGGTCAGTCGGCTTCAACCGGAACTTCTTTAATCGCAGAGGAAAGCCCTGTAAAATGGCTGACTTTTGAACAAGCCATCGAAAAATCGAAAACAGAAAAGCGTAAAATATTCATAGACGTGTTTACCGATTGGTGTGGTTGGTGCAAGGTGATGGACAAGAATACGTTCAGCGAGGCACAGGTCGCTAAAATTCTTAATGAAAAATTCTATCCTGTAAAATTCAACGCAGAGCAAACCGAAGATGTAGTGTTCAGCGGAACTACTTTCAAATTTATTCCCTCAGGGAACAAAGGAACTCACCAACTGGCTGCGGCTCTTTTAAACAATCAGATGTCATACCCCACAGTGGTATTTCTAGATGAAGAATTTCGGATGATTCAACCTTTGCCTGGGTATCAGAAGGCAGAGGCGTTCCACAAAATAATACAGTTCATAGGTGAAGACCATTTCCGCACGAAAAAATGGGAGGAGTGGCAAGCAACCTATAAGTCGCCATACGCATCGGGCAACTAAGAAAATTTGTTATTGATCAAATAAAAAACTCCGGGTTTTGCCAGGAGCTTTTTTGTTTCGGTTCGGGTATATAAATCTATCTATTCAGGTTCGTTATTATCTTCTTTCTTGGTTCTAAGAAAATCGGTAAAGCCTAAAGCAGAGGCAAAACCGATAATGATCGCCATAATGACAACAAATAAATTGGCTCCGTCTCCTACATTTTGTTCAAACATGACTTCCTCTTTTATAGTACAACAAATGTAATTTCTTGAGTCTAAATTCCCAATTCTATACGATTCTTTTTCAAGACATCAATAATAAAGGCAATATGATCGTTTAGATCAACACCGAGCAGCTCAATACCTTTGTAAATTTCATCCCGTTCGACCTTCGCTGCAAAACCTTTGTCTTTCAATTTTTTAACAACTGATTTTGTTTCCAGGCTTGAAATGCCATCAGGCCTTACCTGGCAGCATGCCACAACAAAGCCTGTTAATTCATCGCAGGCAAGCAATGCTCTATCGAGCAAAGTTTCGTAAGGACTGTTCCACTTACTATAATGAGCGGAAATAGCATGCGCAATTTTTGCCTCCCCAAGACCCTGGAGTTTTGCTACTATTACGTTTGGATGCTGTTCAGGGAAGGCTTCATAGTCCGCATCATGCAGTAAGCCGGCAATTGCCCATTCGTTTTTGTCTTCCTTGTGCTTTTCTGAGTATGCTTCCATCACCAATTCAATAGTGCGCATGTGGCGCAACAGACTCACGCTCTTTGTCATGGAAGCAAGCAGGGTTCGCGCTTCTTCTCGACTCATTACTATTTAGTGCGTTTTTTCTTTTGCATGAAGAGATTGATTCCTGCAAGGGTAATTACAATGGCCAGTACCACACTGGTAATGATCATTCGGGTGTTGTGTAGCTGTAGTGTTTTGATCTCGTCATCCATTTTAAGCGCTTCAACTTCCTTTTCTTTTTCGCTGATATTCAATGCCATCTCCATTTGGGCAATTTTGCGGCTGCTTTCTTCACCATAAATCTTCTCTCGGGAAACATCATAACGCAGCATCAGATCATAGGCTTCTTTCATTTTATTTTGCCGGGCATAATTCCCCGCCATACTTTTAAGAATTTGTGGCTCATAAACAAAAGCCTGTAATTCCTGACTCAATGCCATCGCCTGGTCAAGATATTGTTGAGCTTCTTTGTTTCTGCTTGCACGCGCATAGACTTCTCCCAGATTGGCAATAATTGTAAGTTCTGAAACCTTATTATTTTCTTTTTTGGCCAAGGTAAGACCTCGTTCGTAAAACTCAACAGCTTTTTGATAGTTGCCTTGCTTGAAGTACAAGTTGCCAATGTTGTTCAACGGATCTGAATAAATTTTGCCACTCTTCTCGCTTAACTGGAAAGCCTGTGAATAATATTTCATCGCTTGTTCAAAGAGTTGCAAATCGCTATGGAGATTTCCAAGGTTATTCATAGAACTAATAATCTTTTCCTGGTCACCCACTTCTAGAAATAGCTTATGTGATTCTTCAAAGTATTTCATAGCCTGGCCATAGTCCCTTTTAATTGCGTAGATAGTACCGATATTATTTCGGGTATTCGCAATACCTTCTTTGTTTGCAAGGTTTTCATAAATACGAAGAGCAATAAGATAATACTCCAGAGCTCTGTCCAATGCGCCTTGGCTTTTGTAGGCAAGTCCCAGGTTATTGTACGAAGCGGCCATCCCTTTCCGGTCGTCAATTTCGGTGGCGAGCGAAAGGGCTTCACGGGTATAGCCAATTGCTTTTATTGGGTCAGAATTGAAGTATGCTCGAAATAACTCGTTTAATGTTTTTACTTTTAAATCCCCTTTAGCTGTTTTTAGCGCTGTTTCAAGGCTGTCCGCAGGCATGGCATAAAGTGATAGCCCCATTATATAAAGTGAACAAAACACCGTCATTAACCTTCTCATAGGATGATTTTACACCTCAAAAGTAAAGATTTAAAAGTGAAATCTTGAAATTTACAATTCCGGTAATAGAAGCGGTTATTTTCTGATTAATTCGTGATTTTTGTACCCAAAGTGGCCGGAAAAAAATGAAACGAATTTTAGGTGGGATTGGATTATTAATGGGTTCCATTTGTTCATTGGGTCAGACGTTAGACGAAAGGGCAGAGGTGATGAAGCCCATTGATCAGCTTTTTAATGGAATGAAATTAGGGGACAGTTCCATCGTGCATGCTACGTTTACTAAAAAAGTGTCGATGGCGACCATTGGTTTGAGTAAAGATGGAAAACCTTCCATACGATTTGAATCAACCCTGGATGAGTTTTTAAAAGCGGTAGGCACCCCGCATCCTGATGTCTGGAATGAGGTGATTTGGGATACCAAAATTGAAATCGATGGAAGCTTGGCGCAGGCCTGGGCGCCTTACGCCTTTTATGTTGGAAAAAAGTTTAGCCATTGTGGCGTTGATGCATTTCAACTCTTCAAAGGTGCCGAGGGTACATGGAAGATTTTTCAATTGTCCGACACACGCCAGAAAGAGGGTTGCCAGGTGCCCACGAAAATCAGTGAGCAGTTTAAATAGTAGCAAAGGAAAAAAATAGTTGCGCAGAGGCTCCAAAGGAAGACTAGTTTGTTGATGACCTTAAAAGTGCTTGCCGTATAGGATTGGACTCCTTAAAAAAAGATGGAGGGCAACAGCAAGTAGGTTAAAAAAGAATACTGTAATTTCGTTGTCGTTGTTACGAGATGCGTAGACTGAAATTAGCGATAGTATGTACCGTTCTTTCATTCACATCGCACGCACAAGCGATGCAGGAGGAATTACGTAAAAGCATCTACTTTGGCGGTGGAAGTTATTATATTGATGAGGACCAGGCGCTGGATTTATTTCATTGGCTTGATTCGATACCAAGACTTACTGAAAAATACCAGATTCAATTAATTAGCCATACTGATCCCATCGGTGGCCAGCACTTCAACGAGTGGCTTTCCCAAATGAGGAGTGAATCTGTATTTGAATTGCTGCTTCAAAAAAGTATTCCTGAAACGATCATCTATAGGAAAGATTGGGGTTTGGAAAACCCGGTATACTCTAATGACAACTTCCGTGGCATGGTCATGAATCGAAGGGTGGATGTTATTCTGCATCCCATTGTGTTTTAAGTTCGAAAAGTAAGATCGTTTTGGAAAGTAGGCAAATATTCTCCGAGCTTTGCCTACTGCCCATTTCCAACTGCCAATTTCTTGATATCCGCTTTCGGACACCTATTTGCATTTGCGGACGACTTTCCATGCAACTATATTCGTTTTTTAACGTCTAAGCCTGTAAATATCCTTGGCATATTATTAGCCAATGAAGACAACGGCCACTAAGAGTTCAAAATTCCAGGTTCAAAATTTAGAAGGGAAGGCAATTTTGAATTGTGAATAATGAATTTTGAACTTTAATATTATCGACCATGATTAAACTGCAGAACGTAGACAAGTACATCGATACCCGCTTTCAAAGAACATTCATTATTAAAGGCGTGGACATGGAAGTCCAGCAAGGCGAATTTCTGACCATTATGGGCCCAAGTGGTGCAGGCAAATCTACTTTGATGAATATCATTGGCATGCTGGATGAGCCTTCGGCCGGTGAGTATTTCTTTTTTGACGAGCCTGTGCACAAAATGAAGGAGCGGCAGAAATCAGAGATGCATAAAAATTACATTGGTTTCATCTTTCAGGCCTATCACCTGATTGATGAGTTAACGGTCTACGAGAATATTGAAACACCTTTATTATACAAAGGAGTGAACGGCAGTCAGCGCAAAAGCATGGTAGCTGAGTTGCTTGACCGGTTCAATATGGTAGCCAAAAAAGATTTATTTCCAGAGCAACTTTCTGGTGGACAGCAACAATTGGTGGGTATTGCGAGAGCCATTGTTGGTCAGCCCAAACTTTTACTCGCGGATGAACCAACTGGCAATCTTCATTCTGACCAGGGGAAGCAGATTATGGATATTTTTCAAAAGTTGAATGAAGAAGGGATAACGATTATTCAGGTAACCCATTCGGAAGAAAATGCAAAACGTGGAAAACGAATTTTGCGAGTGGTAGACGGAGCCATAAGCGCTGACGAATTAGTGAAATAGAATTTAAAGAAGATGAACAGAGCCATTCTCATAGTAGTAACGCTTGGATGTATTGCCATATCAGAACCAGCATGGCCACAAAAGAAAGTCCTGACCTTTCAGGATGCTTTACAGATTGCCATAAAAAATAGCGTGCTATTGAACCAGCAAAAAAATAATTTAACATTGAGTGAAATGCAACGCACTGCTAGTTATGCCGGATTGGGTCCAACACTTTCAGTTAATGGAGGGGCAACTAAAGTAAATGGTAATACCTTCAATCAAAATACCGGAGAAGTGGTGAATGGGGTCTTTGAGCAACTATCGGGTTCCATCAATGCGAATATTAATATATTCAGCGGATTAAGCCAGTTTAATCAGGTCAAACGGTCTGTCAATCTACTGGACGCACAATCGTACTATATCAATCGCACGTTGCAGGATGTCATTAACACGGTATCCATACAATACCTGACGGTTCTTGTAGATGTAGAATTGCTTAGGATAGCACAAGAGAACTTTGACGTATTGAAAAAACAACTGGAGCAAGTTCGGGCACAAGTAGAATTAGGAAGTAGATCGCCAGTAGATGGCTATACGCAGGACTCACAAACGAAGGCGGCTGAGATTAGAGCATTGCAGGCCGAAATTACCCTGATCACCGATAAAGGTTCGTTGACTCAGACTTTGTTGCTGGAGCCAACCGAGCAATTTGATGTAGCAAAACCGGATTGGGATGTAAATATGATTGGATCACGGCAGATTGAGTTGGATGTTTTGTTTGAGGCAGCTCTAAAAAATCGTGGAGACTATTTAAGGGCAAAGAAAAGTGAGCAAGCTGCAAAATATGCCATGAATGCCAGTCGTGGTGGGATGATGCCCACCTTGAGTGCTTTTGGTACACTCTATTCTGCCTATAATAAAGCAGATGGCGATCCAAACGTAAGACCGATTGGAGATCAGTTCAGAACTGACAACCTGAGAAAGGTATACGGACTTCAGCTGTATATTCCAGTTTTTGGAGGGAATCAAAATCTGCAAAACAGAACGGCATACGTCCAGCAAAAGGTGAACTATTTCAATACACAGACGCTCACTAAAAATGCTGAAATTCAAGTAAAGACTGATGTTGTTCGGGCATACGAGAATTTTAACCTTTACAAAAAAACGTATACGGTTTCGCTGGAACAACTTATCGCAGCTGAAATGGCCTTTGAACTCGAAAGGGAGCGGTATAATTTGGGGATCACTAACTTGGTCGATTTTACGCAGGCAAACCGGATATTAGTGCAGGCCCAAACCGACCGGGCTCAAGCCGAATATAGGCTACTATTTCAAAAGATTTTGCTGGATTATGCCATAGGAACATTAAAACCTGAAGATCTCGATTAAGCACGATTTTGGTGTTAACCTTCTATTTTAAGAATTCTGTTTACATTTGCAGCCCGTTCGAGTGAACGGGCTCTTTTATTAGTTAAAAGGGTGATTTAATAACCAAGTTGTAGCAGAAAACCCGTCTGTTGCATGTAAAATAAGGGTATACCATTTTTTATGGCAAAAGTACAAAGAGAAAGAACCGAAGAATTAAAAGTCAAATCACAAAAACCTGTGGTAGATGATGCTCCTGTAAAAAAGGCGGTCAAAGGCGCAGCAGCAGAAGAGCTCTTCGAAAAAGATGAATTGACAGAATTTAAAGCTGCCAAGAAAGCTGAGGAAGAAGAAGGCATTAGCCGCATGGTGCAAGATGTCACCACCAGGAAAGCAGCAACAAGTTCAAATGTCTCGCTTGAAAATTTCAGCTGGGAAACTTTCGACCGCAAGGGATTTGGCGAAGGCTACACGAACACCGAACGTCAGGAGATGCTCGATAAGTACAGCGGTACTGTATCTACGGTCAACGAAAGTGAAGTGGTAAAAGGTTCTGTTGTAGGCATCAATGACCGTGATGTGATTTTGAATATTGGATTTAAGTCAGATGGCCTTGTTCCCTTGGCTGAATTCAAGGACATGCCGAATCTGAAAATAGGTGACATTGTAGATCTGTTTATTGAAGAACGCGAAAACGCCATGGGGCAATTGATACTGTCCCGTAGAAAGGCGAAACTCCTCAAAGGGTGGGAATATGTTCAGAAAGCACTTGATAAAGATGAAATCATTGAAGGGTTTGTAAAGCGCAGGACCAAAGGAGGTTTAATTGTAGATGTATTTGGCATCGAGGCGTTCTTGCCAGGTTCTCAAATTGATGTAAAACCTATTCGCGACTTTGATATTTATGTGAATAAATCTATTGAAGTGAAAGTGGTGAAGATCAACTACACCAATGATAATGTGGTGGTTTCTCATAAAGTGTTGATAGAAAAAGATCTCGAGCAGCAGAAGGCAGTGATCCTGACCAACCTTGAGAAAGGTCAGGTATTAGAAGGCGTGATTAAGAACATGACCAATTTCGGTGTATTCATCGACTTGGGTGGTGTGGATGGACTACTACACATCACGGATATTTCATGGGGCCGCATCAGCCATCCGGAAGAGATGTTGAAACTTGATCAGGTGGTGAAGGTGGTGGTTCTTGATTTTGATGGAGATAAGAAAAGGATTTCTTTGGGAATGAAACAACTTACGCCTCATCCATGGGCATCTCTCGCTCCCGAGATTACAATAGGATCAAAAGTAAAAGGCAAGATTGTAAACGTAGCTGATTACGGAGCATTTCTTGAGCTCCAGCCTGGCGTGGAAGGGTTAATACACGTTTCGGAAATGAGTTGGTCTCAGCACTTACGTAATCCGCAAGACTTCATAAAAATTGGAGATGAATTGGAGGGTGTGGTGATAACCATCGATCGCGAAGAGCGCAAGATGTCACTAGGCATAAAACAACTGACAGAAGATCCCTGGACACGCCAGGACGTGCTTAGCAAATATGCTGTAGGTACACGGCATAAAGGTATCGTTCGCAACCTTACCAACTTCGGTTTGTTCATTGAGTTGGAAGAAGGTATCGATGGTCTGGTGCACGTATCTGATTTATCCTGGACGAAGAAGATCAAGCATCCATCTGAGTTTACGAAAGTAGGCGACAGTCTGGAAGTTCAGGTCCTCGAGTTAGATTCTACCAATCGTAGATTGGCGCTAAGTCACAAACACCTGGAAGAAAATCCCTGGGATACATTCGAAAATATTTTCACCATTGGGTCAGTCCACAAGTGTACCATTGTCAGCAAGAATGATAAGGGTGCCATGCTTGAACTTCCCTATGGAATTGAAGGCTTCTGCTCAACACGAAATCTTGCAAAACAAGATGAAAGTAAAGCGGAGCAAAGCGAAAGCCTTGACTTTAAGGTTTTGGAGTTTTCGAAGGAAGACAGACGCATTGTGTTAAGCCACAAAGCAACATGGTCAACAGACGAAGAGAAAGTACTGCCGGCTGCACCAGTTGTGGCTAAGAAGAAAGCAGCAGCCCCTAAAGGCAAGACCATTGACAACATTAACCAACAAGCTGAGAAATCAACATTGGGTGATATTGAAGCATTGAGTGCTTTGAAGGAAAAAATGAGCGCTGCTAAAGCTGCTAAGCCTGCAGAAGGCGAGGCTAAATAATTTTTAATACTTAGGCATTTGGGCTTGGGCATTAGGACTTAGGAAGTAACTTTGAAAAACCTACTCCGATTTCCTAAGGCTCAATTCCCAAGGCCAAAAATTGGTCTCGTGCCTGTCTACCGGAGCGTTTCGCGTAGATAGAGCCGAGTAATAAAATAAGGTCTCGTGGCCGCCAGTTGGCGGATAGGCTGAGGAAAAAATCAAGGTCTCGTGGCCGAGTGGCTAGGCTGAGCTCTGCAAAAGCTCCTACAGCGGTT
>JBBTBZ010000028.1:0-41160 GCA_038043425.1 Bacteroidota bacterium | reverse complement strand
GGCCAATTTTTTTGAAAAAATCAAAATCGATGACTTTTTGAGTGAACCCTAAATAATCATGGAAGAAACTTTACGTTATCCGATTGGAAAATATCTTCCGAAAGACGTGTACACCCGCTCTGAACTTGATCATTTGATTAGTCGTATTGAAACCTTTCCTGCCAGGCTTGAAAAAGAAGTCGCCACTTTAACGACCACTCAAATTGATACCCCTTATCGCGAAGGAGGATGGACAGTGCGCCAGGTAATCCACCATCTGGCGGATAGCCATATGAATTCCTATATACGCTTTAAATGGTCCTTGACAGAAGAAACTCCCGTCATCAAAACCTATAACGAAAAATTGTGGGCAGAGACACCGGAGACCAAAGCCGATCCTGCATTATCCCTTATGTTATTGAAGGCTTTGCACGCAAAATGGGTCGTGCTGCTAAAGCAGCTTACGGATACTGACCTAAAAAAAGAATTCATTCACCCCGATTCTAAAAAGCACATCCGACTGGAGAATCTGATTGGTTTGTATGCCTGGCATGGTGATCATCATCTTGCGCATATCACTTCGTTACTAAATAGAATGGGCTGGTGAATCAGATCGTTATCCGATTGCGATTAATCGTAATTGGAAGATTCATTACCGATTAGCCTATATCCGGATTACCTTTACAATGAATTTTGAACCTCACATTTTGAATCAGGCCACTTCACTTTACAAACGTCCTTCCATCTTATTTCATGCACACCTTGAAACCATTTACCCCGCGCTACTCCGAAAAGTTGATTTTATTCCCTACGAAAGAGAGCGCATCACTACCCCGGATCAGGATTTTCTTGATCTGGATTGGTTAAAACAAGGATCATTCCGGTTGGTCATTCTCTCACACGGTTTGGAAGGCAATACATCACGGGCTTACGTCCGCGGAATGGCGAAGGCCTTTTTTTTGGCCGGCTATGATGTTATGGCTTGGAACTACCGGGGGTGCAGCGAAGAGATGAACAGGAACCTCCGCTTTTATCATAGCGGTGCTACGGATGACCTGGATGTGGTCATTCAGTATGTCAATAAAAAAAAAGTGTATTCCGAAATATCGTTGATTGGCTTTAGCCTGGGTGGAAACCTTACCTTGAAATACCTCGGTGAAAAAGGGAGTCAACTTCCAGCCTCATTAAAAAAAGCAGTTGTATTTTCAGTACCTATGGATTTGCACATGAGTTGTCTGAAAATATCAACTCGTTCTAACTGGATGTACTCAAAGAGGTTTCTACTAAGTCTGAAGCGGAAAGTAATTCAAAAATCTAAACATCTGCCAGAACTCAACACCCACGGAATTGACGTCATCACCAACCTTATGGAATTTGATGATAAATTCACCGCCCCTATTCACGGATTTAAAAATGCGATTGATTATTACGGGAAGAGCAGCTCCATCCATTTTCTTCACGGAATTGCAATCCCCACGCTGATTATAAATGCCAAAAATGACCCTTTCCTGAGCAAGGAATGCTTTCCATCGTATGATGCCATCCAAAACCCAAGTCTGAGAATGGATTATTCTGAATTCGGTGGGCACGTAGGATTTACACTTTTCACGCAAAATGGTTTATATTGGTCCGAACTCAAAGCGTTGGCGTTCATTCAAACCAAAACGTAAATGCTGGATCGGTATTCCATAACAGTATCTTCTCAACTATTAGCCGAACGATTTTCGGTTGATCCTGAGAAGTATAGGCCGCGATACAATGCCGCTCCTGCTCAATTGCTCCCCGTCATAACGACTGACAGTCCGCAGGGAATTTCTTTTTTTTATTGGGGCATTGCCCCCGTTTGGGCTAAAAACAAACCCATTAGTGAACGCCTTATTAACCTTAGGGTAGAACATCTTTCAGAGAGACCTGCTGTTTTGAAGAACCTTAAAAAGAGAAGGTGCTTAATTCCGGCAGACGGATTCTATGGATGGAAAAAAGTAGGCAAGAAAACCGTCATCCCTTACCGATTTATTCTAAAGTCGAAAGCACCATTTTCCTTTGCCGGCATTTGGGAAGAATACGATGACGATGAGGGCAACCTATTCCATACCTTTTCGATTATCACCTTGCCCGCAATTAAAATGGTACGCACAGCATCGGAAACCATGCCCGCCATCTTTGATTCAGTTGCTGAAAAGATTTGGTTAGATAAAAACAGTAGTGAGGCTGATTTATTTAAGATTCTCGTGGCTCCTTCCGATGAAGATATGGATTGCTACACTATTTCCTCCAGAATCTATTCTGTCTCCAATGATGGCCCCTCGCTTATTGCGCCAACTCCATCTTCCGATCAATTCGGAAACCTGACCCTCTTTGATTAGACTTATCTGATACATCAGAAGCCATCCTCCTCTTCTTTTTTGACAGGATCCTTCGTCTTCACCTCTACCCTTTTTTCTTTTTTGGTTTTCTTTTTCGAATCCTTCTTTTGTTTGGTCACCGCAGTGGAATCGGAAGATAATGGGATTTGAGAAGAGAGGACTGCACTTGAATCATTTGATTTTTTGTTGAAGAGGTTTTTAAAGAACCCGAGGAAGCCCTTCTTTTCTTTTGCTGAGGATTCTGAAGTCTCCTCCTTCTTATTTTTGCTTAACAAAGCAGCCCTAACATCGGGCAATACCAGAGCATCACGGAAATACCACATGTAGTTATCCTGATCAACATTAAATTTCTCCTTTGCTTTTGTAATGGCATACGCGGTATCTGCAGGATCCAATCCGTTCGACCGTTTTGTTTCCACACTATCCTCAACATCCCGCTCTGCTAATAGTAAATCTCCCTCTTCATCAATTTTCAGTGAATCCGGTATTTCCGGATAGATGGGTTTCATCTCCACAGTTTGCAGCGCCCGAAGTTTTTTGCGATACGACTCCGGAACCGCCACCAGATACCTATTCTTACTACTGCTGGCTGTGAAAATCCTGGGGGTAGAGTCCTCTTGTAGGTAGGTAAATTTTTTTCGCAGTGCTTCTTTGTCATAGATAAAAGCACTTTGATAGGCAGGGCATATCAGGCGCTGGGTACAAGACCCCAACGACAAGACAAAGCCAACGGAAAGAAGCAACAGCCTATTCATGCACGATTTACCGCAATCAACAAAAATAACGAAATATCCTCACGTTAAACAGGGGATGTAAGAATTGTAACCTTAAATATAAGATACTGAAAATCAAGCTACAAGAGCATTTAATCTGAATTTTTACTTGCGGTCTGGATTAGGTCCATGCTTTTGTTCAACTGGCAGGTGATTTTACCCTTGACTGCCCAGACTCATATCCCGTTTTTGAATTATCCCCTCACGTTCCTACTCTAGAAAAAACGTTTCACGATCAAATAGATAATGGCCATCAAGAAAATCAAGATGGATAATTTGTTTACCCCATGCATCATTTTAATGTTAATGTTAGAAGGGCGGGAAGGATCTTTTTTACGGAAGAAATATTCTCCTACCTCCCCCATTTTAAAAAACTCCTTGAGTCCTGATTTTCTCTTCTGTTCTTGAGGCTCCATATTAGTATGTTACTTTATCCGGTTCAATCCAATCTCCACCTTCCTGGATTAATGCAATCAGTTCATCTACAGCTTGTGCTGTGGGTATATTTCTTCTTACAACCTCCTTGCCCTTGTACAATATTATTCTACCTGGGCCAGCGCCAACATAACCATAATCGGCATCTGCCATTTCCCCTGGCCCATTTACGATGCACCCCATAATTCCAATCTTCAGGCCCTTGAGGTGACTGGTTCGAGCACGAATTTTTGCGGTTGTTTCCTGCAAGTCGAATAGCGTCCTACCACAGGATGGACATGAAATGTATTCTGTCTTGGAAATACGCGTACGCGTAGCCTGCAGAATATTGAATGCAGTTTCATTCACCATTTTATCATGGCCACATTCTTTTGCTGCTATAAAAACGCCATCTCCCAACCCATCAATTAATAGGCCACCCATATCAGTAGCCGCATACACTTGCAATTGCTCTGGTGTAAGATCTCGATAGGCCCTGCCAATGATAACGGGAACCTCGCAATTTTTATTTATCAATTCAACAAACAACCTTCTTTGCTCGGCCAGACCGTGATTGTTTTGTGTATCAATTAACAAAACCGCAGTGGTGTCAGCTTTGAGTTTGGTTATCACTTCGTCCGTTACGTCCTTTAGAAGAGTATAGATAAAATTAATCGCCTGCGATAGCTCCACCTCTTTCAGATATTTTTCGATGGTTAACAACGGGTAAACACGATCTTTATTTTTTACTGCACGCCAGGTTTCGTAATTATAAATGAGGCCAAGCGTGCCCGGAATTTCAAAATTTGCAATTTGATCACCTAGAAAAATATAATCACAAGCCGTGTCTGTAAGATTCCATTTGTCCAACGGCACTGAATAGTGATACCCCAAGGAGAAAAAAGAAGCAGGTGTAATTTTATCGCGGGCTGATAAATCAGCAATTACCCGTGGTACATTATGGTTTCCACCAATAGTATTGACCACACGTGAATGGCGTTTGTTGTATTCAAAAGGTGTGATGGGATACTGGTCGATCGCGGAAATGCGTGTGTGACCTGATCGATTGTCATATCGTTTGGCTAATGTACGAGCTACCGGAACTTCTGCCTCCGGCTCTTCGGTAAGTGAAACACGAATGGTGTCACCCAGTCCATCTTCCAGCAAGGTTCCAATACCTACTGAAGATTTGATTCTACCATCTTCTCCATCACCCGCTTCTGTTACACCCAGATGCAAAGGGTAAGGTTTAAAGCCTTCTTCGTCTAGTTTCTGTATCAGCAACCGATATGCTTGAATCATTACTTGTGCGTTGCTCGATTTCATCGAGAGGACAATATTGTAATAACTTAGGTCTTCACAAATACGTAGAAATTCAAGAGCGGACTCCACCATTCCAAGTGGCGTATCGCCATAGCGGCTTAGAATTCGGTCCGACAAAGAGCCATGATTTGTTCCGATTCGCATGGCGGTTCCATACTCTTTGCAAATTTTAACAAGGGGTGCAAATTTATTACGAATCCGTTCTAATTCAGCCTGATAAGAACTTTCTGTATAGTCAATCGTCTCAAATCGCTTCTTATCGGCATAATTGCCTGGGTTAACCCTGACTTTCTCAACCAAGCGAGCAGCTATCTCTGCCGCATTTGGTGTAAAGTGAATATCGGCTACTAACGGCACATTACACCCTCGTCTGCGAAGTTCTTTTTTTATTTCACCAAGGTTTTGCGCCTCTTTAATACTTGGTGCTGTAATCCGCACGTACTCGCAACCGGCATCTACCATTCGAATGGTTTGCTCAACCGAGCCCATCGTGTCCATGGTATCAATAGTGGTCATGGACTGCACCCGTATAGGATGATGAGCGCCCATCGGCACTTCACCAATGTTCACTTCTATCGCCTGTCTTCGACTATACTCGACAAGACTGTTACAATATAGTTTTAACGAGGTAACGGAGCTATTCACAAAAGTTTATTTAACACAAAACTAACCAGAATCCCGATGATTTTGTTTGAGGTTTTTTGGAATAAAACGCAGCTCTGTGGCAGAAAAGTACATTACTATTGTTTTGCCTGCTCCTGACCGGAATTGATTTACAAATCCCCTAACTGAGGACGAATTATGATCTCCTCTACTACACTCCGCCCAGACAAGGCATAGGAGGCATAAACAGTATCAGCCACATCTTCTACTTTCATGAACCTATCCTCCGGTAGTGTCACTCCTTCCCAACTTGACGTGAACGTGGCCCCAGGCAAGATGGCTGTCACGCGGATCCCAATCTGTTTCAATTCCTCGCGCAAAACTTTTGAAAATCCAAGCAAAGCAAATTTTGATATAGCATATGAACCACCATTGGGGTACGCTTTGATACTCGCAATGGAGCACATATTAAAGATGTGCCCGGCCGTGCCTGACTTGATCAGGCCAACAAGGCCACGGGTAGTGTAATAGGCACTGTAGAGATTAGAATTAATCATGCTTTCCAGCGTACCCTCTGGCTCTTCGGTCACTAAGCCTGGAACAAAAAAGCCGGCATTATTTACCAATACATCCACCGGACGATTTAGTGATTTCACAAATTCAGTGAATTTTTTTACCTGGTTCCGATCTGCCATATCAGCTACTTCCGCAAATGCTTTAACTCCTAACTTTTCAAAGTGTAGTTTTAATGTATCAAGTTCATCTTTCTTGCGGGCACAAGTGATCAGGTCAAATCCCTCCGATGCGAATTTCTCAAGAATGGCTCTGCCAATGCCCTTTGTTCCTCCCGTAACCACAATTAATTTATTCATGAGAGATTTTTTTATCTTTGAGCAATATAATAAAAAGCAGGTTAGGCATTGGAATTCAGGCACAGGTTTAAGCAGCATTTCACATCATAGCATGAAAGAATTTGGACGTTACGTGATGTTTATAGGATCGCTGTTTGTGCGAAGAGAATCCTTTAAGACATATTATAAATTAGTGTTGGAAGAAAGCATTCAAATTGGCATTAAGTCAATTTTGTTAATTGCGTTGGTCTCCGCGTTTATGGGTGCTGTAACAACTGTGCAAACAGCGTTTAATCTGGTCAGTCCCTTTGTTCCCAGGTTTGTAATTTCACAGGTGGTTCGTGAAATGGTTATACTTGAATTAGCACCTACCATTATGGCCATTATCTATGCAGGAAAAGTTGGGTCGAGCATGGCCGGTGGGTTAGGCACCATGCGGATAACCGAACAAATTGATGCGCTTGAAGTCATGGGTATCAATTCTGCCTCTTATCTGGTGTTACCAAAAATTATTGCCTCACTTCTCATGTATCCGTTACTTGTTATCGTAGCGGGTTTCTGTGGATTGCTGGGTGGCTATTTGGTTGGATCAATTGGCAACCTCATAACTCCATACGATTACATCTATGGAATCAGGTCTTCCTTTAATGAATTTACAATCACCTTTGCACTCATTAAATCTTTTGTATTTGCTTTTATGATTTCTTCTATCTCCTCTTTCAAAGGATATTATACGCAAGGAGGTGCCTTGGAAGTGGGCATCGCCAGCACTGCCGCAGTAACCAGCAGTGTAATAGCTGTATTGATAGGTGATTATTTTCTGGCTGAATTACTGCTCAAATAATGATTGAAATTCAGAATATCTCAAAGACCTTCGCTGATAAAATCATCATCAGTGATATTCATGGCACATTTGAAAAAGGAAAGACGAACCTGATAATAGGTGCCAGCGGAACGGGCAAAAGTGTTTTATTGAAATGCATTGTTGGCCTGGTGCAACCCGATACCGGCTCAGTATATTATGATGGTCGTGATTTCACTCAAGCAGATAAAGAGATCAAAGCGGAGATCAGAAGGGAAATAGGGATGCTCTTTCAGGGTGGTGCTTTATTCGATTCTAAAAATGTGGAGCAAAATGTAATGTTCCCATTGGACATCCTGACCAAAATGCACGAAGGGGAAAAACTTGATCGTGTTAATTTTTGTTTGAAGCGAGTAGGCCTGGAAAATATCAATAAAAAAATGCCGTCCGAAATTTCCGGTGGAATGAAAAAACGCGTGGGCATTGCGCGCGCGATTGTCAATAATCCCAATTACTTGTTCTGCGATGAACCAAACTCGGGTCTTGATCCTCAAACCTCTATCCTCATTGACGAGCTCATTCAGGAAATTACCCAGGAATTTGACATCACAACCCTTGTGGTTACCCATGACATGAATTCCGTGCTTGGTATAGGAGAAAAAATAATGTTCCTCTTCAAAGGATGCAAATTATGGGAAGGCAGCAGAGAAGATATTACCCACTCAGGCGTGAAAGAATTTGATGCCTTTGTGTTTGCCAATAAAGTGATGAGTGCCCTTCGGGATAAGTAACCGTCTTAGCGCCTTGAATGCTTACACATTCAATGGTAGTCTTATATAGAATGTGGATCCCGATCCCACGTGTGATTCAAACCAAATTGCACCACCGCCAAGTTCAATTCCCTGCTTCGCGATGGCCAAGCCAATACCTGATCCGGATTTCTTTGTGCTGAAATGGGGTAAAAAGACCTTATCTAGCAATTCCGCCTCAATTCCATTTCCATTGTCGGCAATTGAAACTAAACAAAAACCGCTTTCAACCTTTGTTGCTATTTCTATTTTCACAGGTCGCCCCTCCTGTACTGATTGAAGTGCATTCAATACGATATTAGAAAATACCCTGATCAGTAATTGTTCATCACCAAGAATCAAGATGTTTTCAGGAGAATGTAATTGGAAAGTAGCGGACGTATAATTGGAATGAAGATCAACAACTTTTTTTAGCACCTGGGCAAGATTTACCTCCTGCAAAACCGGGGATGGCATTCGGGCAAAGGCGCTAAATGAGGAAGCTATTTGATTTAGAATTTCTACCTGTGTTAACAAAGTCTGAAGCGATTTTTCAGTATTTTCCGTAGCTCCACTCAGGTAGGCCTGTTGCATGCGTTGCAAGGTAAGTTTCATAGGTGTAAGTGGATTATTGATCTCATGTGCAATCTGTTTGGCAATTTCCCGCCAGGCGCTTTCCTTCTGGTTCCTGGCTAATTCCATTTTACTTCGCTCCAGGTTTTCAAGCATCCGGTTATATTCATTTACCATCAACCCAATCTCATCACTTGACTTCCAGGCGAGTGGCATATTCTTTCCGGAAAAAGTGGTTTTTCCAAGGGTTCGAATTATAAAACGCAAAGGGAACGTGAGCCAATTAACAATGAAAAAAGAAACCAATGAAAAAAGTAAAAAGACCATCATAAAAATAACAAGGATATTTGTCCACACGGAGATTTTTGTCTTTTCCAGGGAATGGGCAGAATCAAAGAAGGGAATGCTTAGTATACCAATTAGTTCCCCTGTGTTAGGCGATTTCAAAGAAGCATACGAAGTATTGAAATTTAATGTTCCTATCGCATCATTTTTAATGAATGAACTTTCCTTGCCCTCCACAATTCTACTCCATGCCTCTCGATTAATCAGGGTAGACACCAACTGGTTTTGATAAATAAGCGGCTGACTCGAAGCAATTAATTTCCCCTCGGTAGAAAAAACAGAAGCATCAATATTTGATAGCTTAGTCAGGCTTAATAGTTGATTTTCAAACTCCGGTTTAAGAGTGACATCACTTTGAAGATATACATCCAGGCCTGCTCCCAATTTATCACCTAGCACCTTAGACTTATTTAGAAACTCATTCTTAAGATCAGATTCAGCAGATTTGCTAATCATTGTTAGTGTGGTAATGCTTACTGCTATTAAAGGTAAAAGAAAAGCCAGATACACATAGACCTGAATACGTGTGGCATAATTCAGGCGTTCTCCTCTTATCCATACCACCATGGCATATAAGACCAACAGCAATAGAACACAGCACAATCCAAGGACAAACAAAAAGGCGAAATTTGCCAAAAGACTAAAAGGTGGATAGTCCGATGCCGAAACAATAGCCACTTTCCCTAACTCATCTTCCATGCCGATATGAGTATAACCGCCAACCGACAAACCATTTATATACAGATTGCTATTTCCTAAAAGCTCAGGATCAAAGTTCCTGTCATAGTTATAATTACCTGAATTACCTATTAATTTTTTATCGTTAAAAAATGCAAAACTGAAATCAGAATTTTTAAAGTAATTTATAAATTGATTGTCAACGAGCAACTCAGGAAATACATTCTGCGGAATTAATTTTTTGAGCGATAAATCCAAAACAACAAATCCAGCCTGTCCTCTGGATGATATGCGCAAACGGCCTGAACCAGGTTGATCTATGGGGATAATGGCAAGATATTGCTTTGCTGCTTTTGGGGCTGAACTTTCGATAAAATAAATCCCATCGTAGGTTGTCTTATTTGCTTCCAGTTGTAGTGCTTTGATCAGCTCTGGAAAATCTTCCTTTGCCGGATTATCATGCGATTTTCCATTTGCATGATATAAGTAAATCTGTACATCATATCGATCGAAATACGTGTTGAGATACAGCTGATTTATCTTCTGCCGAACTCCGGATTTGGCAAGGAAAGGAGTGGCCATGCGAGATTGAATAAACGGGTCGTTTGAAATCCGCTGCGTGGCTTCATTAAGTAAGAATTCACCCAGAATATCCCGGTCAACAAGAAAATTACTTCCATACCGAAATTGATCCTCTCTTGTTTTCTCCTCAACAAATCGCTTAATGCTAAGGCAACTTTGAATGGCCAGTGTGGAAATTGCTAAAAACAGATAAAGGAAGGTTATGAAGGTGAAACGTCTCAATTTGGCAGTTAGACCTGACTCGTAGAGTAGTACGAAATAAATAAAGCCAATGAATAGGGTAATCCAATAGTTTCTCTCAGAAATTGAATAGTACATGAAAAACAAAAGTGAGGCGGATATCAACCCTATATAAAAAGACAATCTTGAACGGTTACTAAAAATCACCGCCATCTTAAAGAAGGCATGACTGAAGAGAAAGCCCGACACACTTCCTAATAGAATAGAAAATAAGGCTAAAATTCTAATCAGATCAAAATTGATTGTTTGAGTAATATCAAGGGAGATACTGGAATTGTGTGTGATCGTTTCAAAAAATAAAAATGGAAATAGAATTGAAAAATAGGTAAGTAGAATTGAGACTATTGCCAATAGATATCTAGCTATGCGATTCCATTTCCAGATATTCCGTATCCACCTCCACTTATAGTAAGTATAAAAAAAGTACACGGCCAAAACCAAAACTGCAACAGAATTGAAGAGCAGATCGGCAATTGAAGGATTTAATGAAGAAGAGGCAAACTGCAGTGGATCAAAAATAAAAAGTGAGCTAAAAGAACGCGGGAAACTGAATGTAATCATTAGGGTCCTTACAAATACAAATCCAGCCAGCATGGATGAAAAGACTAAACCGTAATGTCTGCCATGATGGTAGGCACGCGTTAATAGAAATAGCCCTGTCACAAACAACAGGAGAGTCATCCATCCTAACATTAAAGTCACCACATCCCGGGCTGAATGCTGCTCCGGTGAGGTGAACTGAATTTTAAACAATGTTCGTTCCCTCCAGGCTATTGGATAACCGCCTGGGGAAGAGGCCTCTAAAATTTCAACATCCGCACCTGAGAAGATTTGAGGGTTAAACGATGGACTAAAATATCGGTTGGAGATAGGGTACTTTTGCTGCAAAGGAAGGGCAAATACGAGTGTTAGTTGACCCTTTAGCTTCCATTTCTTAATGAGAAAACTTCCGCGCGAATATTGCAAAAGTCTCATTTCAAAATCGTCTTGCATCATCCAGTCTGGGTCTGGCAGAAATCCGATCTGATTCCACCTAACCACTGTGACGCTATCCATCAAAAAAAAGGGATGAGAAATATTTTCCCAAGCAGATTCCTCCTGCGAAGAAATCAAGTGATTGGCTTCATTGTCTATACTTCGTATTTCTCCGGCCAGTTTCTTCTCTATTATGCTAGCCCTCTCCTTGGGTGAATTGTCTTCCACAAAAAAGTAACTACCCAGGCATCCGAACAGAGTGACTAATGATAGAAGAAAAAAAATAATCGTCTTCCTATTAAACATTCACGTGGAATTTTAACTACTAAAGTTAGTATAATCAAGGTTTACTTTTGGGGCTTCGTATAGGAAATGCCCCCAAACCAATAAAGAAATAATATACGTGAAAGCCGAAATGATATGGGCGTGAACAACATTGCTCCCAGACCTATACTTAGTACGTAAGTAGTATCAGAGGGGTTCCAAAGTATGTAGATCACGAGCCACAAGGTGATAAACAATACTACACTTAAAGCATAACTTATAAACATGGCGCCAAAATAAAACCCTGGCTCCGGCTCTAATAAAGCTCCGCAGTTAGGACAGTTTCTATTCATCACCGCAAACCTGTTGATTTTTTTCAACGGATACTTGAAAATGGAGCCTTCTCTACAGGCTGGGCATCTACCGGAAAGCAGTGCGCTTTTCCAACTCTTTTCTGACATTTGACCTACTAGTTCTGAACCAAAGATATGCAATCACACCTATTGCAAGATAGGGGGCAAAAAAGAGATACATTATTCCAAAATTTATTCCAAGGGCTATGCCTGGATTTCCATTACTCACGTTGTTCTCCAGAGTAGCACGGCACATCGCACATTGAGCCATGACTGCCGTGGTCGAAGAAAAAGTAGAAATCAGAAATACTGCCAACACTCGCATAGCTCGTTATCTATAGTAAGGACTGATCATCAGGAAAACAATTACACCAGAAACCGCAACATATAACCAAACTGGAAATGTAAATCTAGCCAAAGCTTTATGCCTTTCAAAATTACCCGAAAGTGCCCTGGAAAAGGTGAACAAAACCATCGGAACAACAACAATTGAAAGTAATATATGGCTAACCAAAATAATGAAATAAATATAGCGAACCGGACCACTACCACCAAAGGGTGTAGATTCGGTTGTCATATGATAGAGTACATACATCACCAGGAATGCTGCAGAAAGGCCTATGCAAATTTTCATGAGTCTCTCGTGCCATAGCTTCTTCCCTTTTTTTATGGCTATAATCGCTGTCAATAAAAGTATGGCTGTGATTCCATTTATAAATGCGTAAATGGGTGGCAAAAAGGATAAGTCATAACCCTTAATCTGAACTTTAAATAAAACAGCAACCAACAGCGGGATCACTATGGAAAGGGTGATAATCAGCTTGCGATAGGGTTCCTTTTTTACCATTTAATACCTCTTAAGAATAATATCAAGCTCCATCATTAACCGATCTATGTCATCTCTGTCTTCCGAAATGTATTGACCGCGTATTCGTCTTTTGTTATCCAGTAATACCACGTCTTTTGGCGAATGAAGAATTAGTGCGCATTCCACCCATTTATCTATTCCTGACATACGTTTCACGCTTACCCTGGTACCGGGTCGAAAAGATTCATTCAGGCGTCTAAGTTGAGTATCCGAAGCATCTAAATCCTTGGTCATGCCCTCGTAAAAAATAACCAACAAACTATCGGTTTCATATTCTCTCTTTAGATAAAAGTAGGTACTATCAGGAATGATGTAGGGTACCTGGATGGTGGAGCATCCGGCAGGCAGTTTCACTTCTCCCGTCTGAAACAATGGCTCTACAGTAAATTCATTCTTTCCGTAAAATTTCAAAAAGAGGAAGACCAAAACAGGTAGAATCAGTGCAAGCAGAAGAAAAACAATTTTTTTACTCATCAGCTAAAAGACATAAAAGAAGGCTAAAGTTTCCATCAACTTTAGCCTTCCCGTTATTGCAAATTATGCAACGAACTATTTCAGAAACGTACAATTTTCATACCCTCATATACCAAAGCTACCAACATCCATATTACAAAGGCTAATGGAATGAGAATCGACCACAGTAATACTTTCGATTCATACTTCAGGTGCATAAACTCACCCACAATATAAGCTGCCTTGATAATAGTCATGACCACGAAAATTGATGTTTTCATCGCACCATGTTCCATGTTAAAGGCTACAATAAACTCAAGAGCCGTTATAGCGCCTAAAATTCCTGCAACGGTCCAAAGTTTTTTTATTTTTTCCTTATTCGGAGGAAGAACAATAACCTGAGGTTCGTGAGAATGATGTTCCATTATATTTTATGATTAGTCGTTATACCAAATAAAAGAAAGTGAATACAAATACCCAAACCAAATCCACAAAGTGCCAATACAATCCAACTTTTTCTACCATTTCATAATGACCCCTCCGCTCATACACCCCTGTTACCGCATTGTAATAAATCAAAAAATTAAATAATACTCCACTGAAAACATGAAATCCATGGAACCCGGTGATAAAGAAAAAGAAGTCTGCAAAATCAGCCGGACCGTATTGATTGATCACGAGGCTGGCTCCAAAAACCTCCTTTGTTATCCACTCACCATTTACAAAATCCTTAACCAATGTAGGTGACTCTAGTCCAACAATAAAGTGGGTCCACTCCCAAGCCTGACAGCTTAAGAACGTTAAACCACCAAGGATAGTCCAGAGCATCCACTTTTCTACAGCTTTGCGATCCATCCGATGACCAGCTTCAACAGCCAACACCATAGTAACACTGCTCATGATGAGAACAAAAGTCATGAAGCCCACGAACACCAATGGCAACTCCACGCCATGCAAAAAGGGTACAGCATCAAATACTTTTTCAGGAATTGGCCAATATTCAGTTGAAAAAATAAAGTCAGAAGGAGAACCTGTGTAGGCGTGGTGAGATGAACGGACTAGTCCGTATGTAATTAATAACCCGGAAAAGGTGAAGGCATCTGAAAGCAGGAAAAACCACATCATGAGTTTTCCATAGCTTACGCCCATGGGGGAAACTCCTCCATCCCATTCGTTTTTTTCAGGACTTGTAATTGCCGTGGCGGTACTTTGTGACATAGTTAAATTTGATTATCGGTTCAATATTAAGAAGACAAACAAATATAGCCAAAGTCCGCCCAAAAAATGCCAATAAGTTGTGCACATTTCTATCTGTGCCATGTTGCGAGAATTGACTTTATTGCGAAATGTGGCAATAAAAACGATGAACAGGAAAACAATAGCGCTAACCAGGTGAAGAGCGTGCAGCCCCGTGATCACATACAAAAATGATCCGGATGGATTGCCCACAAGATAAATACTATTCATTACCAAATCGCCCCAGGCGAGTACTTGCCCAACACAAAAAAAGAACCCCAAAATGGACGTTATTGAAATAAATAGTTTCACCCTTTTCAGGTCGTCTTTTTTAGCGGACCAATAGGCTAACTGCATTGAAATGCTACTAACGATAATCACCACTGAAGTAAGGTAGAACATTCCAGGTAAGTCAAAATATAGCCAGTTGCCTTCCGCCTGCCTCACAATATAGGCGGATGTCAGCGATGCAAATACCATAACAACGCTGGCAATAAAGAGCCACATCGCAAACTTTTTAGGGTGCATGGAAATTGGCAACTTGGGTTCTTCCACAATCTTAAAATCAGTCGTCATATCAATTTACTTTATCGAGTAAGTAAGCAATTTGTACAATTGGTAAATATAAAAATGACCCGAACATTATCCGGAGAGCAGACTTGCGGCTACCCGTTTTCATCAATGAAAATGTTTGGGAAAAAAACGCTGCTCCGCATACCGTGGCCACAATGGCGGAATTGATTCCTGTAATTCCAAACAACGCTGGTAGCAAACCCAGTGGAATAAGGAACATGGTGTACATCATGATCTGAATACATGTATTCAAATCCTTACCACCTCCTGAAGGAAGAAGCTTAAATCCAGCTTTTTTATAATCTTCATCGGCAACCCAGGCAATTGCCCAAAAGTGTGGAAACTGCCAGATGAATTGAATGCCGAAAATAATCATTGCCTCATGGGATATAGAACCGGTGGCGGCAATCCAACCTAAGAGTGGGGGTAGTGCGCCTGGTATGGCACCAACGAAAACTGCTATTGGGCCAACCCTTTTTAGGGGTGTGTAAACAAAACTATATAAAACCATTGAAACCAGAGAAAGAATAACAGTCAACGGATTGGTAAAAAACCATAACAAGGCTATACTTATCAGCAGGCAAATCAGAGCGAAGATCATGGCTTCCTGAACTGTCAATCGAGCTGTGGGCAATGGACGGTTCATAGTACGCTTCATTAATCGATCGAGGTCCTTTTCAATTACCTGATTGATGGTAACCGAAGCCCCTGATAATAAAAAGCCTCCTAGAGTAATCATACTTAATACAGTCCAATCAATCCTTCCGTGAGTAGCTAATCCATATCCGAATGCGCATGAAAATGCCACCAAAAACGATAACCTAACCTTAAGCAATTCAATAAATGACCTGACTTTGGCGATTGCCAACGTGAATCCTGACAAATTATCGAGTAGTCCTGTTACCATGCTATTTCATTTACGCTACTTGACTCTGACCGTTCACTACAAAAAAAATAAACAGTTGTATTCCAAAAGTGATTGTTGCTAACAAAAGATGAATAGGCTGAAGAACCTGCAAAATACCGAGGTAACCCATCCCCGCACCTGTCATTAATGTGCTCAAAATTAAGATTATTAGGTTTCGTGATAAAGCTTTATCGCAACTAGTTTTCCTTAATTTAACTACTAAAACCAGGCTTACAAGCAGCACCACCCACGAAAATGAACGATGAATCAAAAATTCCAATCCAACGTTCCCTATCCACAATGAGCGATCGTCAATGGAAGCGGTTATGACATCAATAGCCTCTCTTACTTCGGTTCCTAACACGATTTGAACGAGAAGGACCGTTAAACTAATTAAGAGAAGTATTTTTAAATTGGTTGGAATCTTTATTTCATCAGACTCTGCCGTCTTGCCGCTCTTGTGATATAAATAGATCAAAAAGGCAACGATCAATAATGCCACCAGCATATGGATCGTAATTGTCCAGGTGGTAAGGTTTGTAGAGACGACTATTGACCCAAACCAACCTTGTATAATCACCGTAATCAAGGTGAGAGTTGAATAAATAAATAGCGAGGGTAAAGATTTTCTGAATTTCAGTGACCTCAGAAACAATACAATAATAAAGCCTCCTATTATTACCCCTATCAATCGGTTAATGTATTCTACCCACGTCTTTGCTGGATTAAAGTCCGCTTCCTTCAAAATAGACTTGTCTTCCTTGATTTTACTGGCCGTTTCTTCCAAGCCAATGATACTAAGGTAGTGAGCGAATTTTTGATTCTTCTTATCCCGATGAGCAGAGTAGACTTCTTTATAATTCTCCGGAAGTTGATCAACCGAAGTCGGTGGAACCCATCGTCCAAAGCATTTAGGCCAATCGGGGCACCCCATACCTGAGCCCGTGCTCCTGACCACTCCCCCCACCAAAATTAAAAAATAAACAGCGACCAAGGTAGACAAGCAAAACTTGTTAAATCTCCTGATCGCTGTTGAGTCCAATGGACAAAGAATAAAAAATTTAGTGCTTCTTATTTTCCACCACAATCGCACCTTCTCCCATTTCCAGCTTTATCAAATCATTCTCATGGGGAAGATTTGACTCCGGGGTTTCAGAATATGGAATGTGTTGAGGAATAAAATCTTCTTTTGAGCCTGGCTTACTGTAGTCATAGGGCCAACGATAAACCGTTGGTATTTCCCCAGGCCAGTTACCATGTTTAGGGTTACGTGGCGTTGTCCACTCCAGTGAATTCGAGTTCCATGGATTGGCCGGTGCTATTTTCCCACGGAAAATACTGTAGAAGAAATTGAACAAGAAAATAAACTGAGCTATCATGGTGAGAATAGCCGCTGCGCTCACCAGCATATTTAAGTCCGCAAAGGAATTAAAAGTCTCAAAGTTGGTCCATGAATAATATCTCCGCGGGAAACCTGCAATACCGATGTAATGCATAGGGAAGAACACCATGTAAACTCCAACAAATGTTATCCAGAAATGGAGTTGACCTAATTTGTAATCCATCATGCGTCCGAACATTTTTGGGAACCAATGGTAGACACCTGCCATCATTCCAAAGAACGATGCACTACCCATTACCAAGTGGAAGTGAGCTACTACAAAATAGGTGTCGTGCAGTTGGATATCCACCGCAGAATTACCGAGGAAAATACCGGTGATTCCACCCGTTAAGAAGAAAGAAACCAGACCAATGGAGAATAACATAGCAGGTGTAAATATGATATTACCCTTCCATAGTGTGGTCACGTAGTTAAAGATCTTTACGGCCGATGGAACCGCAATGATCAAGGTTAAGAGCGTGAAGATTGATCCAAGAAATGGGTTCATACCCGTTACAAACATGTGATGTGCCCATACCACAAAGGATAAGATTGCGATAAACAACATAGAGCCTACCATGGCCTTGTATCCAAAAATCGGCTTGCGGGAGTTGGTGGCTATGATTTCTGATGAAAGCCCTAAAGCTGGCAACAGTACAATATAAACTTCGGGGTGACCTAAAAACCAGAATAGATGTTGAAATAAAACCGGACTGCCGCCCTGATTGGGCAAAGCCTCACCTCCAATATAAATGTCGGATAAGAAGAAACTTGTACCAAAACTGCGATCAAAGATTAACAACAATGCGGCTGAGAAAAGGACAGGGAAAGAAAGCACACCAATTATGGCAGTGAAGAAAAATGCCCAAATAGTCAGAGGCATTTTTGTAAACGCCATCCCTTTTGTTCGCATGTTTATAATCGTAGTGATATAATTTATGCCGCCCAATAAACTACTTACAATAAACAAGGCCATAGCCACCAACCAAAGCGTCATTCCTAATCCCGAACCCTCGATCGCCTGAGGAAGAGCACTTAAAGGTGGATAGATCGTCCATCCTCCACTGGCTGGCCCGGTGGAAAGGAAAAGTGATGTGAACATGATCACACTTGACAAGAAGAAGAACCAGTATGACAACATATTCATAAATCCAGAGGCCATGTCACGAGCTCCAACCTGTAATGGTATAAGGAAATTGCTAAATGTTCCACTCAATCCAGCCGTTAGCACGAAGAACACCATTATGGTTCCGTGCATGGTTACCAGTGACAAATAAAACTCGGTATCCAGTTTTCCTTCTGCCGTAATCCATCCTCCTAATATTGGTCTTAACCAATCCAGGTTGGCATCTGGAAAACCTAACTGAAGGCGGAACACTAGCGAAAGCATTCCTCCCAGTAGAGCCCAGAAAATACCTGTAATAAGGAACTGTTTCGCAATTATTTTGTGGTCCTGACAAAAAATATAATTCGTCCAGAAATTTCCATGATGTTCGTGCTCATGTTCATGATCATCATGATGAACATCTGCGTTTGCGTGTATATCTAGGGTCGCCATGTTGTATTGTCTTTAGTTAGCAATTGAAACTACACTGACAGCTGCCGGGGCTGCTGCGTTTGTTTGATTTTCTATACCGGCATTAATCATGGCCGCTTCTTTCAATGCAGCCGGAACCTGTTTCAAATAATCTGGATTAAGTTTGAGCCAAGTATCTTGAGCACTTTTCCATTTTTCGTATACGTCAGGTTCATCCACAATTACAAGGAATCTCATAGAGAAGTGACCCTTCCCGCAAATTTCCGTACATGCCATTTCATAATTGAATTTTGCGTTACCCGTTTCGTCACGCATCTCCTGAGTCGTTTTGGTAGCAATAAACTTAAAGGTAGTCTGCATACCTGGCACCGCATCCATCTTCACACGAAAGTGGGGCAGGAAAACACTGTGCAACACATCCTTTGCGCGTATCTTCAATAAAATCTCCTTGCCTTTCGGTAAATGCAATTCCTGCGCTTTGAAATCATCAAATGAATTCTTGTCAGTGAGGTCCAACCCAAACTCGTTAGACGCATCAATCAATTTATAGTTATGATGCCCAAGTTGATGATCCCTTTCACCCGGGTATCTCACTGTCCAGTAAAATTGTTGTCCAACAAGTTCAATTATCTCTGCGTTTTTAGAAGCTGGGCTGGTAATATCATTCCATGCTTTTAATCCTGTAAAAATTAATAACGCCAGCACAACGGCCGGAACGATTGTCCAGATGATTTCAAGAACATGATTATCCGCAAGATATTCCGCTTTACGGCCTTTTTGGTATCGGTATTTAAATGTAAACCAAAACATGACAAGCGAGATAATGGTAAATGCAACCACAATAACTACCATGGTTACCCAAAACAAATAATCAGTAATGGCTCCGTGTTCTGACGCTACCGGCAGGACGTACTTATCAAAATGCACGTAAGAATACCAATAAAAGCCACTTAGGCCTAAAATGGAAAAAGCCATGAAGAGATACGCGTGAATACTGTTACCAGAACTTAAATCCTCTTCATCTTTTTTAACTAAACCGACCAGGTTGCCGATCCTGAAAATCATGTACAAGATGGCAAGTACCAGTACTACTCCTAACCCAATTATCAGACTCATCATACTATTATCTATTTATCAAGTTCGATCAAAAACTTATATGTGATGGTTTAAACTTTCTTCCATAAACGGGTGGTGTTTTGCCACCAACTGCACTTTGGAAAGAGCGTTCAACACTACGAATAGAAAAACCGCCATAAAAATCAATCCAACACCAATCTCCAGGAAGCCGATTCCACCATCTCCTTTCATAACGCCTGGTGTTATCATGTTGTAGAAGTCAAGCCAATGACCCGTAATAACGATCGGACAAACCACTTTCAACATAGACATATGCCTTTTCGCATCTCTTGTCATTAACAACAAAAATGGAAGTACAAAGTTTAAGATAAGATTGGCATAAAATATCCAACTATACGGATTATTTTGAAGTCGGCTAATAAAGTAGACGGTCTCTTCAGGAATATTTGCATAATAAATCAACATAAACTGACTGAACCAGATATACGTCCAGAAAATGCTAAAGGCAAATATGAATTTTCCTAAATCGTGAAGGTGATTAGGGGTAACCATTTTCAAATATCCTGAACTTTTTAACCCGGCAACAATAAGGGTAATGGTAGCCAAGCCGGTTACCCACCAACTCGCGAAAACATACCAACCCATCATTGTGCTGAACCAGTGGGTATCAATGCTCATTACCCAATCCCATGCTGCTATGGATGTACTGTAGCCAAAAATAACGAGAAATATGGCTGAGAGTTTGCGAGATGTATACCAATGCTCTGTGGAACCATCCATATCCTCGGCCAGCATTTCCTTTTTTATCCATACAAAGAATAAGTACCACAAGCCGAAGAAAGCAACCATTCTAAAAATGAAGAAAAATGGAAACCCGCCACTGCCTAATGGCCAAAAGAAAAATCCCCCTTTCGCATCAATTATCGGATCATAATCAGCACCACCCTTCACATACAAATCAGGATGAGACCAATGAAACACATCGGCTTTCACCACGAACCATAGTAGTAACATCAAAATACCAGCAAACGGAATCCAATGCCCTATTGCCAGGGGAATCCTTTTTATGGGTGCCGACCAACCCGCTTGAGCTGCATATTGAATGGCGATGAAGAACAAGCCAATTAATCCAATCCCGGCAAAGAATGTGTTATTGTGCCACAGAGAAGTGTAAATTCTCTTTAGCCAAACAGGGCTTCCGTGGTGCTCACCTGCTTCAGTTGCATGACCTTCTGCCGCTATCGCCTGATCAGCACTGGCCACCAGGTTTTTCGTTAGCTCAATTGAAGCATGAGCACCTTCCGCTTCATGTCCTACACCCTTCATCGACACAAAGACTCCAATTGCAAAAAGCAAAATTCCAACGCCACCCAGAATAAATAACTTTCGTTTCGTTTCTGGTGTAAAGATATATTTTTCGTCAGCTATCATGTGTATGATTATTCTTAAAGATAAATATCAATTCTTCTGCAACTCTTTAATGTACTTGGCAATTCTCCATCGATCGTCCTGGGTCACTTGCGAACCGTGTGCTCCCATTAAACCTTTACCGTATGTAATCACATGAAAGATATGTCCTTCGGTGATGTTTTTATAGGCATCCCCTTTCAAGTTAGCAACACCCGCATATTTATCAGACACCTTTCCATCGCCACCTCCTTTTACACCATGGCAATGCTGGCAATAGTATTCATATAGTATTTTGCCCTGACCTAATATTTCCTTTGTCGTTTCAAACGGGTTTACTAAACTATTGGCTTTTCTAAGACCAGTTGTGTCATTTGATATTCGATAGGGAAGAAAACCATGAGGATCTCTTTTTACAGTGTGTGGTGCCGGTTCACGCATGGTCATTCGATGTGGATTGTATTTATTCGAATTGAAATATTCTCCGCTCCTGTTGTCCAGGGAGTTTACAATGCTTCCGGCCGTTTCGTCCGTTATTTGGGAAAGTGGTTCATACGCTACTGAATGATACATGTTGGGCGCAAATTCTTTGCCGGGATTATCACCACCTGCTATGCACCCCGTCAGCAATACAGCTGTAGTAGATCCGAAGAAAAATGTCTTAATCAATTTCATTCGCATAAGCGTTAAAAGTTCTTCTCATTAATTTCCGTGGCCCCGCTATCCTTTAATATCCTGCTGATCTCATCTTTGTTCAACTTATTGGAAGATAGGTCAATTGCCATTACATGTTTATCATCCGTGCTTCTCAAATCAAATTGGCGTGGCCACTTGTATGGTTTCATGTCACACACAATAAAGAAAGTACCCACCATGCCAAAAGCCGAAAGCAACACGGTAAATTCAAAAATTACCGGAATGAAGGGAGGCAAAGAAGCATGATTCTTTCCACCAATAATCATCGGCCAGTCAAACCCCATCATCCAGATTTGAGTAAACGTTGCAAGGATAGTTCCCATCATACCAAAAAGGAAAGCGGCAATGGGCAAACGCGAACGTTTATACCCGAGCGCATCATCCAATCCGTGAACAGGAAAGGGTGAGTATACTTCATCAATCTTCACTCCTTTTTCCCGGATTTGCTCAACCGCATCGAGAAGGATATCCTCATCGTCAAAAATTCCTACTATAAAGTTTTTGTTTTTCTCCATGATCAATGTTTCTTTTCAGATGTCGATTTAATAATGCTTTTCATTTCTGCCATATTAACTACCGGGAAGAACTTCGCGAACAACAAAAAGGCACAGAAAAAGAAACCGAAAGTCAGGAGGTATTCCCCTACATCATAAATGGTAGGATGAAACATTGACCAACTTGATGGCAGATAGTCCCGATGAAGTGATGTAACAATAATGACAAATCGTTCAAACCACATTCCAATGTTCACGATAATGGAGAGGACGAATGTAGAAACAATATTGGTGCGTAATTTTTTAAACCAGAAGAGTTGGGGCGAAATTACGTTACACGTCATCATGGACCAATAGGCCCACCAATAAGGTCCCGTAGCACGGTTATAGAAAGCATAGTATTCGGCAGGCACTTGTCCGTACCAGGCAATGAAAAACTCTGTTATGTAAGCAATACCCACGATCGATCCTGTAATAATAATGATGATGTTCATTAACTCGATGTGGTATACGGTAATGTAGTCTTCCAAATGAAATACTTTCCGTGTTACAATAAGCAGCGTTAGCACCATAGCAAATCCAGAGAAAATAGCACCGGCAACAAAATAAGGTGGAAAGATTGTAGTGTGCCATCCGGGGATGACAGACGTAGCGAAGTCCATGGATACAATGGTGTGCACAGAAAGTACCAGCGGGGTAGAAAGGCCAGCCAGAATCAATGCTACCGATTCGTAGCGACTCCATGTCCTGGCACCTCCAGCCCATCCAAAACTCAGGGCATTATAAATAAGTGCTCGTAGTTTACTGCCTGATCGAACAGCACGGTCGCGAATTACCGCAAAATCCGGGATGAGACCCATGTACCAGAAGACCAGAGATACTAAGAAGTAAGTCGAGATGGCAAATACATCCCAAAGCAGAGGTGAATTAAAGTTAACCCATAAAGAACCCCATGTATTTGGTAATGGAAAAGCCCAATAGAAACCAAGCCATAGGCGACCCATGTGAGCAAACGGGAAACTGGCTGCACAAATAACTGCAAAAATAGTCATGGCTTCGGCCGCTCGGTTGATCGACATTCTCCATTTTTGACGGAATAATAAAAGGATTGCTGAGATTAATGTTCCTGCGTGACCGATGCCAACCCACCATACGAAGTTTGTAATGTCCCATGCCCAACCTACCGTTTTATTCAGACCCCAGACACCTACTCCATTCCAAAGCAGGACACATAGAGAGTAAAATCCCAGGGCAAGAAGTATGAATGAAAAACTAAATGCACCCAACCAGAGGCGGCCTGGCTTTCCTTCTACCTGCTTGCTAATGTCTTCCGACACATCATGCATGGTTTTGCCCCCTGTAACTAAGGTCTCGCGTATCGATGAAGTAACTTGCATACTATACTTTAGAGTTTAACTTTTTTATTGGTGTTAGGCGTTCTCTTTTGACTTGTCCTTGTTTCTTATTTTTGTGAGGTAGTAGATGTTAGGTTTCACGCCAATCTCTTCTAACACACGATAGGCCCGAGGATTGGCCGCGCTTTTGTCAACTCCATAGTGGCGTTTAGGATCACGCTCTATTTTCAGGAGTTTGCTAAGGCGGCTCTGGTCATCGTTCATATCACCAAATACGATCGCACCTGCTGAACAGGCTGCGCTGCAGGCCGTAGTAATTTCACCATCCTTCAATTGTCTCCTCTCCTTTTTAGCGGTTAGTTTACCCGCCTGAATACGTTGTACACAAAAGGAACATTTCTCCATTACCCCACGTGAACGAACAGTTACATCCGGATTCAAGACCATTCTTCCTAAGTCAGTATTCATAGCCGGATTTGACTGATAGAATTGTTGATTATCATGGTATTTAAACCAATTGAACCGTCTCACTTTATAAGGACAATTGTTTGCGCAATAACGGGTACCAATACAGCGGTTATATACCATTTGATTGAGCCCTTCCGAACTATGTGTGGTAGCTGCTACCGGGCAAACCGTTTCACAAGAGGCATTATTACAGTGTTGGCACAACATGGGTTGGAAAACAACTTCGGGGTTTTCAGACGCTTCTTCCAATGCTTTGTAGTCGCCTGGCTTTCCTTCACTGCTGTAATAACGGTCAATACGCAACCAATGCATTTCTCTTCTGCGTACCACTTCATCCTTGCCTACAATGGCAACATTATTTTCTACGTTACACGCAACCACGCAAGCTCCACAACCTGTACACGTATTTAAATCAATCGACATTCCCCAATGATGGTCCTTATAGTCATAGCCCTTCCACATACTAAGGGAACTTGCTTCAACCTTCTCATCCCACTGGGTTATTTTAGGACTTTTTTCCTTCCATTTATCGGGGTCTTCTGTGTACTCTGATAGTAATGACTCCTGGATGACGCTTTCACGGCCCATGTAGGTCTGGTGGGTTTGCGTTTGAGCTACCTGGAATGCTCTACCTGAATTGTCTACCTTAACTCCTGATGAAATATTGTAGTTAAGTGATCCATTCACCATTGTGACCAATGGATATGCATTTGCTCCTCCAATACTTTCAGCTACCGCACCTACTTTCGTTCTGCCGTAACCAATTGCCAATCCAATAGTGCCAGGAGCTTGACCTGGTTGAATAATTGCCGGAAGTTCAATGGTTTTGCCATTGGCCGTGATGGTCAAATATTGAGTGTTACCTTCTGAATCATTACTGATGTTAAGATCTTTTGCATCCTTTTGCGAAACGGTCACATAGTGATCCCAAACTGCTTTGGTTATAGGATCCGGAAGCTCCTGTAGCAGTGGATTGTTCGCCTGAGAGCCATTGCCTACCCCATAACTTTCATAAATTACTAATTCGAACCCGGTATTCGTAGCTTTATAATTTGAATTGATGGCAGCAGAAGCAGCATTGACGTCACCAGCAAATGACAATGGAACATATGCATCCACGCCAAATTCAAGAACGCCATCATAGAGGCATTTATCCCAGAATGTTTCGGAATCCAGGCCACTGTTTTGCTTTGCGTAGAACCAGCTGTTCCAATTATTTTTTACGAATGAGAAATAATCAACATTAATTTCACCAGCCCATACCATTAAACTTTCCTGGCCATGGCGTGATTTAAAAATTGGAGTGATGGCAGGTTGAGATAAGCTGAAAAAATTGGGTTTAGGCTCCGCATCACCCCATGATTCGAGATAATGATGATCGGGGGCCATGTACCCCACAGATGAAGCGGTCTCATCAGGAGTAATAGAGGTTGAAGCAGATAATGGAACGTTCGTCAATGACTTTCCTAGCTGCTCTCCTTTCGGGTGATCATAAACCGGGTTGCAGTTATAAAAGATAACCGCATCTATTTTGCTTCCTTCTACATCCGCTATGAAAGCGTCCATAGCCTCATCATTTCCCTGACGGAAGTTCACCTTATTATTTGGAAGAATTGTACTTCCATAATTTCCTAAAGCATCATTGATGGCATTGACCATCAACTGAACGGATTTGTCGTTGGAGCCAGAGACCACTAATGATTTGCCTTTGTTCTCTAGAAGTTCTTTGGCTGCCTTTTCGAGATTTGCTACTTTATCTATAACCGTTTCCGTTTTGCCGGTAACGATGTTATAAAGTTGTGCCACAACCAGACCTTCCTGAGAGGGTTTGATCATGCTTCTGTAATCAGCGTTGGCGCCTGTCAAAGAAAGATTCGATTCGAACTGGTAATGCCGAGACATGCCTGATTTTTCTTCAGTCACTTCGCGATTAACGGCATACTGCTTTGTGAATTCAATTGGCGAAAGCCACGTGCCCAAAAAATCCGCCCCAATGCTTACAATCAAATTTGCCTTAGAAAAATCGTAGGAAGGTATAAATGGCCCTCCAAAAGATTCTTCATTCGCTTTCATCAGGCCATAATAAGAGGTCTGATCGTATTGAACGTGTTGGGCGGTTGGATATTTAGTTTTAAATATTTCAATAGCGGCTTTCGTACTTGGACTAAGCACGGTATTACTAACAATACGAATCTGTCCGCCCTTGCCGGAAGCTTCACCAAGTTTGGCAATGATTTCTTTGTCCATCGTTTCCCAGTCGGCAGATTTTTCTCTGATCTTTGGTCCACGCAGACGATAGTTATCATATAAACTCAAGACAGAAGCCTCCACCTGAGCACTTGTTCCTCCCTTTGTAATACTTGAGAGAGTATTTCCATCTACTTTAATAGGACGACCTTCGCGGGTTTTCACTACAATGCTGCAATAATCTCCTCCATTAATATAAGAGGAAGCATAATAGTTGGCGATACTTGGATCTACATCGACAGGCTTATTAACATAAGGGATTGCTTTTCTGATAGGTGCTTCGCAAGCTGCCAAAGAAGCAGCGGTAACGGTGAAACCCATCATTTTCAAGAAGTCCCTTCGGCTGTGCCTGGGATCATTCTCAACACTCATATCCACAAACTCCTTGTCGGCATGTTTTACATAGTCCGAATCGTTCTTGAGCTGCGAAAGGCCTTTCCAATATGTCTTTTTAGTCTCACTCATATTTTCAGAATCGAAGAATAGTAATCGTTTATATTAATAATGACATTTAGCACACTCCAAGCCACCGTTATCTTCCACCTTCATGGGCTTCTTGCTGTTGTGAAGCTCAAGGAGTTTATCATAATAAGCATTTCCCTTTGAATTGATATCTGTTTTACGGTGGCAGTCGATACACCAGCCCATGGTCAGTAATGAGTATTGCTTCACTACATCCATCTCTTGTATTGGACCATGACAGGTTTGGCACTCAATGCCGCCCACGTTCACATGTTGTGCATGATTGAAATAGGCCAAGTCCGGCAGGTTATGAATCCTCACCCATTCAATTGGTTTATTATTTTCAATGGCCGCATAGATCTTGGCAATCTCGGTCTCTCCTGTATTGGTGCCTACTTTAATTTGAGAGTGGCAGTTCATACATATATTAGGAGATGGGATGTTAGCGCTTTTGTTCTTCATCACTCCGGTGTGACAGTACTTGCAGTTAATCTCGTAGGTGCCAGCGTGTATTTTATGAGAAAAGGCAATCGGTTGCTTTGGCTGATAGCCTCGTTGAACACCTATGGAATAAAGTCCGTCAATCACAGTCTTTAAAGAAATTCCAGATACCAGAAAGACCACCAGAAAAATAAAGCCGGTGCTTTGTGCAATAGAACCGAACGAATAAGGCGAATTAACCACTTCCTTCTCTTCTGCACTGAGCGGCTTTTGGTCTAAGTATTTCTTCAGTGCATTGATGATTAATCCTAAGATGATTAAGAGGAGAAAAAGAATGATCACCATTCCGATCAGGATGGCATTCAGATACGTAGCAGGAACTCCTCCTTCTCCAGACTGACCTGTTCCACCAGTTGGCGTTGTGGTGGCTACCACATCCGGCTTCTCTGCTTCAGATTTGACATACGCCAGAATGCTCATGATCTGCTCATCCGTATAACCATTATAGGCTAACATTGGGCTCTTAGCATTCTCATTATATATTTTGTTGGCATATTCATCCCCACTGGCAATCAGTTTGGCAGAATTTCGAATCCACGCCTTAATCCAATCGATGGAGGGTGCCCGTTTTTCAACCCCTGCTAATGCGGGGCCTATCAATTTTTGTTTCACCCGGTGACAGGCCTTACAGTTACCATTAAAGATCGCCTCGCCAGCACTAATTGCAGCAGGGTCTGTTGAGATTTCCTGTGCGGATGTTAAAAAGCTGATGGTGATGAATAGAAATGATGAGAATAGTTTTGCTAAACCAGAGATTTGTAACTTCATCGTGGTAAGGTTAGGTTCCCGATTTTATGCGGAATCCACAAATCTACACTGAGAATGCATTATTTCAAATTTATTTATAAGGAGGTGGGGGATATTTTGAGAGGTAAGAACTCATGAAAATTTAATAAAATATACGTTGCTTTCGTGATCCTTCTTAAACTCCACAATTTAGAATGAATATAAATTGACAACAAAGTAGCTTGCGAATATGACACCCTTCGAATATGTTACTGTCCTCATTTCCATCATCTTAGGGTTAGGGATCACACAGATCATTACAGGTGTAGCTGACATAATTCATCAATGGGAACAGATAAAATTGTATTGGCCACATATGTTGTGGATAGTTTTTGTGTTCTTTCTTCACGTGGAAGAATGGTGGGTTATTTATGATTTGCGTGAAATTGAAACCTGGGAACTCTCAAGATTTTTGTTCGTTATTTTATATCCCATTAATCTTTTCATCCTGGCCCGCATACTTTTTCCATTTGGATCCAATGAGTCAGGGACTGACTTTAAGGATTTCTATTTTAATAATTACAAAAAATTCTTTGCAGGCGTGATGGTTCTGTCTGTATTAGCCCTATTGGAAAATCTTTTCATAAGCCATTTTGAATTTAAAGATCAGTTCAATCAATTGATTCTCCTCCTCGTGCTAGGGATCATCGTTTACAAAAATTATACAGCAGAATGGCTGCACAAAGTGATTGTGATTCTATTGTATGCAGTTTTGCTCGCCAGCATGATTGTCCGGGATTTAAAAATTGGACCTGACCTTTAGAATAAACCATACCTACCTATTTTGAGCTTGCATTTTTTAGGACAGTTGAATTATTTCCCCAGGGAGAATATCCAAACCTATTCTCTTTGAAATAAATAGGGGCTGACTTAAAAGTCAGCCCCTATAACAACTCGCAAGATTGATACTTACTTAAAACTTATAGGTCAACTGTGCCAGGTACGAAGTTCCGAACTGGGTAAAATGTGATCCATCATAGGTGATGACAGGATATCTGCCATTAAATGTGATATAGCTGATCTGGTCTTTTACCGCCTGAGGATCATTCAACAATGTCTCTCCTGCAGAATTCTCAGCCTTAAATTTGTATTCAGGGAATACATTTAAGAGGTTTTGAATCGTTATAGAAAAGACGGTATGCGAATTGAAACTATAGGCAAGGTTTAAATCTGTAACAACCTTAGGATCAAACTCTATTCTTAAGTCTCTGCTCAAATCCCCGTTATTAAATTTGGTTGGCCCAAAAAGGGTATTGTACAAATTGATAGCAAATTTTCCGGCTGCTAAGTCTGCACCCAGTATATACTTATACTTCGGACGGCTGCTGGTCATCAACGACTCCTGAGTTTGGTTGAAAATTGGCTGACCTCCGAAATTAGCATTAACTTCCTCCCAACCACCTACCAATTCATTCTTGATAGTATAGTTACCTGCTAAACTTAATCCAAGCATTGCAGAACCAACATTAATATTTCGATATCCAGCAACAAGATCAAAACCCTGGGTTTGAGTTTCGGCTGCATTAATGAAATAGGAGATGCTGTTCACCTCGTTACTGTAAACAATTCTGTCCTTGATGTTAATTGAATAAAAATCACCCGTTAACGAGAAGTTCCTGCTTGGGGTAAACCCAAAACCAAAAGTTATGTTATTTGATGTCTCTGCCTTTAATTTAGGAACCCCGGCAGCACGAGCTTGAGGACTAAAGTTATTAGCTAAGCCGGTAATAACAATGTCTCCGCCAGAGAAGGAGGCTTGACTTAACGATAAGTATTGTTGATGAAGTGTTGGTGCACGGAAGCCTGAGGATACAGAACCTCTTATGGTAAAGGTATCTCCTATTTTGTAACGCGAGGTCACTTTAAACACATTTGCATTTCCAAAATCAGAGTACTTTTCTACGCGATACGTACCACCAACCAAAAAGTCTTCCGTGATATCCCATGTTAAATCAAGGTAGGCGCCCAGGTTAAAGCGGGTCGCTTTGATGGCATTGATATCAAGATAACCAAAGAAGGAGTTAGCTCCCTGACCAGAGTAGGAAGCAGTGTCACCAGCTATCAATTGCCAGTTTTCACTACGAAACTCAGATCCGAATGCAACAAAGAAATTGTCCGCCACAGATTTAGAGAAGTCAATATTACCAACGACATGGTTAAAGTTAAATCCTCCTGGCTTGAAGTATATAGGGCTATTCTTGCGCAAAGAACGGTTGACAGTATTGGCAACGGTAAAGAGTATTTTATTGCCTCCCACCGTCAAACTCAGATCTTGTTTCCACCCATTTATATCTTGTGAACGGAAACCGATTGTACCATTATAGTCATTCAGATCACCCTCCATAGAGGGCTGGTAGCCAATGTACCCTCTATAATTACCGGCTGCCTGGTCAGCAGCTATTTCAGTATAAATTGCAGAAGGAGGCACAAACTCATCCGCTGGTGTCAATGGATCATCAGGAGTACCTGGATCTCCATAACTATCCGCATCTACTGTATAATCCGGTTGACTTGGATCCGGTGTATGCAACAATACATGATCTGCCCTCCAGTAAGGTTGACGGTAGTTAGCAACACTTTGAGACTTTCTAAATACATAGGCGGCATTAAAGTAAACTTCAGAATTTGCCCCTACCGGGATCGCTCCGTTGATTAAAGACTTCATAGAAGTATTCTCTGGAGTGCCGTTCTGGTTATTTCCATCCGGGAAACGCGCCAAATATTTTTGAACCTGAGAAATACTAAATGGAGAATTATTGGTAAGGTCTCTGGCATCACTGAGTGCGTCAATTGGATCTTTTCTGGTGATCGCTTCCGCTTGATTGAATGAAATATGGTAGTTGATGAAGCCTTTGTTAGCAAAATTAGCTCCACTGTTATAATTTACTCCATAACTCATGCCTCCGTATTTGAAAGTTGATCCTGTGTTGATAGAAACGGAAGTAGCATCATAATTATCTTTCAGGATGATATTCATGACCCCCGCAATGGCATCTGATCCATATTGAGCTGATGCACCATCTCGTAGAACTTCAACACGTTTAATGGCATCAATTGGAATGGCAGAAAGGTCAGCCCCCGTTTCGCCTCGTCCTGGGCTTGTTTGTGTATACACCAAAGAGGTCAGGTTCTTGCGCTTTCCATTGATCAAAATAAGTGTCCGGCTTGGTCCCATGTTACGGATTTCGTAAGGGTCAAACAAAGAAGTAGCATCATTAACAGGGGTGTTTACTGTGTTAAATGACGGAACTCTGTATTGGAGCGCCTTATCAAATGAAATCTGTCCCGAGGTCTTCAACTCAGTTGCGGTAAAATTGTCCACAGGTAGTGGTGTATCTGTTAGGGTTCGCTGAGAACCACGACCCACAGTAACCACCACTTCTTCCAGTTGGCTCGTCAGTTCTTCCATGTCAATTGACAAGGTGCCCGAAGAAGGAATAGGAATTTCTTGAGTAGAAAATCCAACAAACGAAAATACAATGATGGTGGCGGAAGCTGGCGCAGTTAGTCTGAATTGCCCCGAGGCATCGGATAATGTCCCAATAGAGGTGCCTTTAACACTCACGTTTACACCTGGAAATGGATCGGTTGTAGCTTTGTCTTTAACCGTACCACTTACAATGCGCTCCTGAGCCGTAGCCCATTGGCTAATGAGTAGCAATAGTGCTACAGTCTGAAAAATTTTTCTCATAATTATTTGGTTTTGGTTTGCAACAAATGAAATGGCCACTAGTGATGAGCGACTTATTTCATCTATCCTTCCAAAGCTAGCTTTTTTTATTAAAAATAGATTATAGAAGGAGAGAAAATGCTTTGAGTGGGGAAAACACCGTACAAAGGTCCACACAAACCCACTGCATTGGCCTAAAACAGACCTAACTAAAGATACCACAGGTTGATTTTGCAAGATCAGTCATGAAATAGTAAGTCAATGAAAAATACTCTTTTTCCTATTGAATAAGATGGGATGAAATCAAGGGTAACTCTTCCTGTGAAATACCAATGACTCGAATAGACAGCCAATGATGAAACCGGAGACTGCATAAACCGAAACAATCATGACTAAAATCATAGATTATTGTTTTACTGCCTTTCATCTTCGGGTAAAAAAAAAGTGAATACAACGGTGAACGATAGTTTTAAACGGTGGCTTACAATCCTCCGAATTAGTATCGGCATTATTTATTTTTGGTTTGGAATCTTAAAATTTTTCCCAGGAGTGAGCCCGGCAGAGGAGTTAGCAAAAGAGACCATACATCTTCTCACCTTTGGATTGATCGGTCCTGATCTTTCCTTGTTGCTGCTCGCCATTTGGGAGACCTCCATTGGCATACTACTCATGAGCGGAGCATATCTGAAGATGGTCATTCGCATTGTGCTGGTACATATGATCTGTACCTTTGCTCCATTGGTTCTACTTCCGGGTATTTCCTTCACATCCGCTCCGCTGGCGCTGACTTTAGTGGGTCAATACATTATCAAAAACATTGTGATCATTAGTGCCTTGTTTGTAATCAATGCGTCTTCCAAACAAAACAGGGAGGAGGGTATCTGACACCTGCTATCCTTCAAGAAGCTAATACCGAAATTAAACAAGCTTCCTTAACAGCGGGTTTTAGAAAAGTTTTGGGAAGAAAAACCTAATTTCCTTTTATACTCCACAAACCCTGGATATCGGGAAAGCGACTTATCCTTTCTTATCATGTTGGGAACAAATGCTCCGGCAAGAAAAATTGTAATACCAACGAATCCCAACCAACTCATCGACAAAAGTGCGAAGCCGGAGTATATCAAAAACTCCCCCAAATAATTCACATTCCGCATGCAAGCAAAAAATCCTTCTGTGATTAAGCCTGTTTTGTATTTTAAACTAAAATATTTCTGTGCATCGCTGCCAAAATGAAGCATCGTACCAAACACATTTATAGCCAACCGAAGCCGCTATTAATTCTCATCACCTATTTCACTACTGCAAATTTGTAAATCGTTTTTTGACTATACTTTTCCCCCGGCCTCAAAACGGTGCTGGGAAAATTCGCATGATTAGGTGAATCCGGAAAATGTTGGGCCTCTAAACAAAAACCAGTACGAAACTGATAGGGCTTCCCTCCCTTGCCTGTATTGGTGCCATCAAAAAAATTGCCTGCATAAAATTGAAGTGCCGGCTCAGTGGTCCAGACCTCCATAACACGACCCGTTGTTGGCTCACTGACTTTTGCAGCCATAAAAATGGTGGTGTCCTTTTTATTCAGCACCCAATTATGATCGTACCCTTTTCCGAAATTCAATTGCTCCTCATTCGTATTAATTCTGGCTCCGATGGTATAAGCTGTGCGAAAGTCGAAAGGTGTGCCTTCCACTTTTCTCAACTCCCCTGTTGGAATTAATCCAGCCACTACGGGAGTAAAGTAATCGGCATTGATTTGCAATTCATGATTTAGTATGTCGCCACTAGCCTCACCTGCCAGGTTAAAAAATGAATGATGCGTTAAATTCAAGACAGTCGCTTTATCAGTGGTTGCTTCGTAGTCAATCTTCAATTCATTCTCATCAGTTAATGTATATACAACTCTAACAACCAATGTTCCCGGATAACCTTCTTCTCCATCCGGGCTTTTGTAGCGGAACTCCAACGCATCGGCTCCCTTATTTTTGAAAGGCTTCGCCAGCCAATATTGATTATGAAAACCTTTAGGGCCACCATGCAATGTATTTGGTCCATTATTGGTTGTCAGTGAAAACTCTGCCCCATCAAGATTAAATTTTCCATTGGCAATGCGATTGCCATATCTGCCAATCATTGCCCCAAAATAGGAATTCCCTTCCGGGTACTGGCTAACCGAATCATAACCCAACACTACATCTCCAAGGCTTCCAGTCTTGTCAGGAACCCAGAGTGTCATAATGCGCGCGCCAAAATTGGTAACCGTCATCATCGCGCCATTCTTATTACGTAAGGTGTACACCTCCAAGGTGGGTGCAAGGGCAGTAGTATCTCTGGTTTTCTCCATGGCAGTTTTCTTCTTTTCAGAGCAGCTTGAACAAAAAATAATAACTAAGGCACTGATGATGACATTATTCATGTCGTCAATATAAAAAAACTATTACAACCTGTTAGCCTTTTACGGACAGCTATTTGATTGCGGGTGATCCAAGTCTTTTGGTCAAATTAACTTACCTTTGCGCCTCACTTTTAAATAGATATGATTTCAGCCAACAATATATCCCTCCGTTTTGGGAAGAGGATTCTTTTTGATCAGGTTAACATCCGGTTTACCGCAGGCAATTGCTATGGAGTGATTGGTGCCAATGGAGCAGGAAAATCGACTTTTTTGAAAATTCTGGCTGGAGATATTGAGCCTAATTCCGGGAATGTCGTTATCGACCCTGGTAAGCGAATGGCGGTTTTACGTCAGAATCACTACGAATTTGATGAAGTGCCCGTGTTAAATGCGGTTATGATGGGCCATGAAAAGCTCTGGAGCATTATGCTGGAGAAAGAAGCGATTTACGCCAAGCCCGATTTTTCAGAAGAAGATGGCATACAAGCTTCACACCTTGAAGCCGATTTCGCAGAAATGAATGGATGGAATGCGGAGTCGGATGCCGCTGCTTTACTCAGTGGTCTTGGCATCTTAGAAGAAGATCATTTCAAATTGGTGAAGGAACTTAGTGGTAATCAAAAAGTGCGTGTTCTATTGGCGCAAGCCATTTATGGAAACCCCGACATATTAATTTTGGATGAACCTACCAATGACCTGGACATTCATACTGTAAGTTGGCTGGAAGATTTTCTTCTTGAATTCAAAAACACTGTAATCGTTGTATCGCACGATCGTCACTTTTTAGATACAGTTTGCACGCACGTGGCCGACATTGATTACAATGCCATCCGCTTGTTCACCGGTAATTACACATTCTGGTACCAATCGAGCCAGCTTGCATTACAACAGCGATCTTCGGCCAATAAAAAAGCAGAAGAGAAGAAAAAAGAGCTTCAGGAATTTATTATGCGTTTCAGTGCCAATGCTTCCAAATCGCGACAAGCCACCAGTCGGAGAAAACTTTTGGAAAAAATTAACATCGATGAAATCCAGGCTTCCACGCGAAAATATCCTGCTATCATCTATCAACAGAAACGCACTGCCGGTGATCAGATCTTGCATATCGAACATCTTTCCTATGCGAAAAATGGCGCTACGCTTTTTAAAGACCTTGAACTATTTGTCAATAAGGGCGACAAGATTGCTTTCCTTTCCAAAGACAGCCTGGCGATCTCCTCTCTCTTTCAAATTTTGGTGAATGAATTGACGCCCACCAAAGGCGAATTCAAATACGGACAAACTATTACCACTGCCTATTTGCCGGGTAATAACGAAAAATATTTTCAGTCTGATGATAACCTGGTGGATTGGTTGCGGCAGTTTGCAGAGGAAGCCAATAAAGATGAGGTTTATATCAGGGGGTTTCTTGGCAAAATGCTTTTCTCTGGCGAGGAAGTTTTTAAGAAATGCAGTGTTCTATCCGGTGGTGAAAAAGTACGCTGTATGATTTCCCGGATGATGCTGGCAGGAGCTAATCTTCTGATTCTTGATGAGCCCACCAATCACCTTGATCTGGAATCCATACAGGCCTTCAACAATGCGTTGAAAGATTTTCCCGGTACGGTATTATTTACTTCACACGATCATACGTTCACTCAAACCGTTGCGAACCGAATTGTGGAGATCACGCCAAACGGTTTCATCGATAAACTCATGACATATGACGAGTATGTTGAGAGTGAAAAAGTTGCAGAACAGAAAGAAGCGCTCTATGCCTAAAGAAATCGTTGATGGTTATTCGTTGTCCGTTATTCGGATAATGATCATTACGATATTGGGGCACACAATTACTTCACAATCAACGAACAATGAATAACCAGTAACGACTTCTCGATGAAAACAGTATTCATCACCGGTGCATCCGGTAATCTTGGAAAAGCGGCCGTTGAAAAATTTCTGGCTGAAGGCTACAAAGTATTGGCCATCGTGAGCCCAGGTAAATCATTGGGATTTGATATAACTGGCGTTGAGACTTTCGAAGCTGATTTAACAAATGAAACCTCTATTGAAAATGTGGTGACGACAATTGCTTCGAACTACAAAATTGACGCAGCACTTTTGCTTGTAGGTGGTTTTGCAATGGGCACCATACAAGACACCAATGGTGCAGGTCTTCAGAAAATGTTTTCACTAAATTTTGATACCGCTTACTTTGCAGCACGACCTATCTTTCTCCAGATGATGAAGCAATCCGGTGGACGAATTGTTTTTGTGGGGGCGCGACCGGCATTGAATCCTGCAGATGGTAAATCCACTTTGGCCTACGCATTATCTAAATCATTAGTTTTTAAACTGGCGGAACTTCTCAATGCAGAAGGTGCCTCAAACAATGTGGTCTCTCATGTGATTGTTCCCTCCATTATTGATACACAAGTTAACCGGGCTGCTATGCCCACTGCTAATTTTTCGGATTGGGTGAAGGCTGGAGACATAGCAGATACGATATTCTATCTCTGCTCTGATCAAGGAAGTGCATTCCGTGATACCGTTGTTAAACTGTATGGACGATCTTGATTAAGGGCGGCTCATTTAATAAAACCTCTGGAACCGCTTGGGTTGGAAAGGATGCAGCCGGGACCGTTACATTTAATTTTACGGAAACTGGCAGGGACGATTGGTCAGTTTACTTGAGCGATGATCTTGGGAGAGGATCATTACAAATTGATATATACTTAAAAAGTACTTTCTGGACGCCTACTGGTGGAACAATAAGGTGAACTTTATAAATTAACAGGGTGGTTCAACGATTGATTATGTGTAGCCGGCTGAAGTCGAATCTTAAATTTCTACAAGACAGCAATTTTTTTGTTACTTTTGAATAAACCTAACTTTTTCAATTATGTCAAAAGGACAAGACAAAAAAAAGGAAACTAAAAAGCCCGCTACGAAAACCTTAAAAGAAAAGCGGGCTGAGAAGCAAGCTAAAAAAGCAAACAGAACGTAATTCCTTTGGTTGTTCCCGCCCTGATAAGATGGTGCGGGAACAAATTTTCTTTTAGCACTTCGTCAAAATTCTTTTTTTTCCTCCCCATTCTCTCCTTTAACTGAAAGAAAATGGTTCATGGTTCAGTACACCACCATCATACTTAAGTTTGAAAAGCAAGGCGAGAAAACCGGCTGGACGTACATGGAAGTACCTGCTGATATTGCACAGCAACTTAAGCCCAACCATAAAAAATCATTTCGGGTAAAAGGAAAACTGGATAATTATTCAATTGCCGCTGTTGCCTTGCTTCCCATGGGTGGAGGAAATTTCATTATGCCGCTCAATGGTGCCATGCGCAAAGCTATCGGTAAACGACACGGGGCTCAATTAAAAGTTCAACTTGAGCCAGATGACAAGCCCTTAAAACTATCGGAAGATTTTATGACGTGCCTGAAGGATGAACCTAAAGCCCTCGTATTCTTTAACAAAATACCAAAATCAGTTCAAAACTATTTTAGTAAATGGATTGAAAGTGCGAAGACAGAACTCACTAAAGCGAAGCGGATTGCAAAGGCTGTAAATGCATTGGCGAAAAGTCAGAGTTTTTCTGAGATGATCCGTGAGTTTCAAAAGAAGGACGTAAGCTGAGGGCTGGTCCAGAAAACAGAAATAAAAAAAGCCCCGTTAAAAAACGAGGCTTCAATCGAAAAAATGGTATCTATTAATTGGCTAAACGAACGTTAACCGCATTCAATCCTTTCTTTCCTTCTTTCAGTTCAAATGTTACGGCATCATTCTCGCTCAATGAGTCTACTAATAGACCTGAGATGTGCACAAAATACTCTTGACCTGTTGCTGTTTCTTTGATGAAACCAAAACCTTTGGCATCATTAAAGAATTTTACTGTTCCTTCTTTCATTTTGTTGTTTTATTAAAATATTGCCGCAAAGATAGTACAATAAATCTAGCATACCTACACCAGTCCATAACTAAGGATTAGGGACGCTGAACCTAAGTGGCCCATAAACCGTTAATTGAGCAGGCTACCAATTTTTTAAGCTATTGGATTGATTAAATCTTTCCATGTAAATTCTCCAAAACTCTCATTTACCCGAAGCAAATTCCGGGGTTTCAGCGAGATTCAGATATAAAAGTGTGTAGTCCATGTAAACAGAAATTAAAGTATGGGTTGGGTAACGTTATATATTTCAGGTAAACCGGATTTTGAACAGGAAGTACTTCATCAACTGGGAAGATCTGGTTTTGGGTTTTTACCGGGCGCGTCCGATGAAAGCGATTTGGCTCTCTATTGGGTAAACGATAGTGCTACACTCCGCGACTTCAAAAAGGCTATCGGGGCTAAAACTATTTTTAAATATCGTCTACGTTTTTACGGCAGCGTAGAAGAGTATCACAAAGAACATAGCAAGTCCATGAATGAGAACCTATTCACTCCGCATGAAAAAGCCATGATCCGTAAAATGAAAGTGTGGGAGAAAAAGAAGAAGTTGTATTCAAAGTAGACAACAATTCCCTTCAAACAAAATACTGTTCTCTTATCTCACCCACTCAATCGCTGGCCATGAGAAACAACGGCAGCATCTCGAAATCCTGATAGATCGGATGGAGACGTTCCGTATCATAATGCTTGGTCACATTTACCAGCTTCTTCTTACTGGTCACCACATCAAGTGGAACATGATCATATCGTCCATTTTTTAGTACCACCAACCTGCCGTGAATGCCTTTCAGGATCAGGTCAAGGGCCATGGTGCCAAATGCCATCGGCACAATGGAATCGATCGCATCCGGATCACCACAACGCACCAGGTAACCCAACTTTTGGTTAATCGTATCAATGCTTCTTCCATTGTTGTACTTCGGAGTAAGTTCTTTAAGCTTGGCGGAAATCATATCGCCAATGCCGCCCAGTTTGGCATGACCGTAGGCATCTTTCTCCGCGCCTTCAAACATCATTTCTCCTCCTTCAAAGATGGCCCCTTCCGAAACCATGAGGATTGAGTAACGGCTAGGGTTTTGGTTTCTATCGTCCACCAGCACCTGTGTCAGCCGATCGATGTTGAAGGGATACTCAGGGATCACACACCGGTTGGCTGCGCCCGCCATTGTAGGTACCATTGCTGTAAATCCCGCATAGCGGCCAAAAACCTCCAGTACCATGATGCGTTCATGTGAGCCTGCGGACGTGCGCAATGCATTGGTCATGGAGATGGTACGCGTAACACACGTACTAAAGCCAATGCAATAATCTGTGCCGGGCACATCGTTGTCCATAGTCTTTGGAATAGCATTGACGTTGACGCCCTGTTTAAATAAGTGAACAGCATAGCTAAGCGTATCGTCTCCACCAATCGCTATGAGGTTATCAATGCCAATCCATTCCAGATTCTTGATGACTTCCTTTGTAAGATCATTTGACTCCGCATTATACTCTTCTTTCAGATGATTTGGCACACGATTTTTAGCCACATGACTGGGGCGAGTACGCGAAGAATGTAAGAATGTACCGCCTGTCCGGGAGGCTCTGTCAACAACCACTTTCGAAAGTTCAATAAAGTTCTCGTCATTGTTGGCCTTTGCATCACGCACCACATCAATAAGGCCGGCCCAGCCTCTTCTCACTCCCACCACTCTATATCCTTCCCGTAAAGCCCTGACGGTCACCGCCCGAATGGCTGGATTCAAGCCGGGTACATCACCTCCACCGGTGAGAATGCCGATGGTTCCTTTTGAAATTAAATTTGCCATAGTGTAGTATAGTTTGTCAGTTAAAAGTTTATAGGTATCGAACGATAAATATAAAACATTCTTTTTTAGTTTTTACTAGGAGCATTTCAAATTGTCAATGCGTATGCTATTGCTTATATAATCGTTGACAGTACTTCGCATATTCTTTGCGTCCGCATGTACAGTAATAAGAAATTAACTGCAAAAGTGCCGATAGGCAAAGGAAAACACAAAGTGTGTATAAAGTCAGTAATTATCATCAGTGTTGACTTTTTTCATTTGCGGGGAATGACGAAAATCATTGATTCCTGGAATGGAGAATGCTGAACTTCGCAAAAACTATTAAAATGAAACTTACAGAAAGAGCTTTAAGAATTATTGGTATTCCTCTTGGTGTAGTAGGTGCGGCTGTTCTCATTTGGGATCTCCTCTCAAGTGATGAAGAAAAATTTCACAATGTACTTTTCCCCTTTGGAGTCATACTCACTGCAATTGGCCTTATCATTTATTTATTACCCAGACTTCTGCCACATAGAACAAAAAAGCCTTAATTCAACTAAGAATCTTATAATATTGACTACATCAGTTATGAATTTCAGGCATTTAAATTAAATACCTGATCCACTTTCTGGGGAGGACTTTTTTCAGGTTTGACCGTTAGGTAAGTCACCGATGAAAGCAGCTCAACTAAGCAAAGGGAGAGGATGTAGGTGAGCGGTTTCATAAATCATTTTTTTTAAGGTGTTGGGTGAATGAATCGAAGGGCATAAATATACCTCGCATAGACAGAAAGGTACCGTAACATTTCAGGGCAGGCAATTATAAGTGAGTCCGAAATGTCCTGAGTTACAACTCAGGAATGCAGGGTGCCTCTAAAGGGTGAGATTACCTAAAGTATGACGACAATTGAGAACAAAAAAGCCCCAAATCAGGGGCTTTTATGCATTATGTGAGGTCTCGAGCGGATTCGAACCGCTGTAGGAGCTTTTGCAGAGCTCAGCCTAGCCACTCGGCCACGAGACCTT
>JBBTBZ010000027.1:0-29327 GCA_038043425.1 Bacteroidota bacterium | reverse complement strand
AATCAAAATATAAGTTTCACGCCAACAGCAATTTTTCATTCGAAAATCCTAATGCGTTATTTGGATTCAACTATATTAACAATTTTATACACGCGACAATTTGAAATGCACCCTTTCTGATCATACATTTTATTTTGGTACATTTCTGATCTGAATAAAGCTATGAACGTCTCCATTAAGTTTCTTGGTGCAGCACAAAGCGTAACTGGTTCAAAATACCTGCTCACCATCGATTCTAAAAAAGTACTCATTGATTGTGGATTGTTTCAAGGCCAAAAAGAGTTGCGGCTTCGTAATTGGGACATGCTACCCGTAGATCCGGTTAAGATTGATGTAGTAGTGATCACACACGCCCACATCGATCACACAGGATATCTTCCGCGATTAGTAAAAAATGGCTTTAAAGGTAGGATCATCTGTACAGATGCAACTGAAGATCTTATTCGAATCATGTTATTGGATGCTGCAAAACTTCAGGAAGAAGAAGCTTTGTTTGCCTCAAAGAAAGGTTATTCCAAACATGAAAAACCTCAACCACTTTTCAGTACAGATGATGCTAAATCAGTTTTTCAATTTGTGGAAAGCTATACCTATGAAAAGGAAATACGGCTTTTGCCAAACGTATCCGCCACCTTTCACAATGCAGGCCACATTATTGGCTCCGCGTTCGTAGAAGTTAAATTGAAAGGAACACATCAGGAAAAAAAAATAGTTTTTTCTGGAGACCTGGGCCGGTATAATGACCCGATCATGTATGGTCCTGTATCGATTAAAGAAGCGGACATTCTTCTGGTAGAGTCAACCTATGGAGATCGGGTAAATCCTATGGAAGAGGTTGAAAAAGACCTCGCCAGGATCATAAATGAAGCTAATCAACAAGATGGAGCTATAATCGTTCCCGCTTTTGCCGTTGGCCGCACCCAAAGTTTGATCCACTACTTTACTAAATTGATGACTTCCGGTGCAATCCCCACGTTGTCAATCTATGTTGACAGCCCCATGGCCATCAACGTAACGGATTTATATGAGCGCCACAGTGCCATGCACAAAATCAAAGTGAAGAAGGAGCAGAATAAACTTATCAGCATTTTTGATTCACCTAACATACACTATTGCAATACTAGCCAAAGTTCAAAGGCGTTGAACGAAATAAATAAGTCATGCATAATAATATCTGCCAGCGGAATGGCCACTGGTGGCCGGATATTGCACCATTTATTTCATCGGTTGCGAAGGGAAAATGACACAATCTTATTTGCAGGCTTTCAAGCTTTGGGATCAAGAGGAAGAAGAATTTTAGATGGCGAAAAGATAATAAGAATCTTTGGTGAAGATGTTCCTGTAAATTGTCAGGTGCGAGAAATTCATGGATTATCTGCTCATGCCGATCAATCGGAATTATTGCAATGGCTAGGCAATTTTAAAAAAAGACCGAAGATGACATTTATCACACATGGAGAAATGGAAAGTGCAACAACTTTTTCAAAGTTAGTAGAGCAGCAATTTGGATGGCCAACAAGCATACCTGGTTATTTGGAAACGGTTGACTTGTTTCAAGGGATTTAAACTTTTTCTTTGCAGCTTTACAATGATCGTTTCGCTTGATGACGATAAACTAATTGGAGATTCCTCAAAAGAACAACTTCATTTTTGCGATGAGTAATATATAGATGGAAAAACAACGCCTTTATTCCCTTGATGTCTTTCGCGGCATTACAGTGGCAGCCATGATTCTCGTCAACAACCCGGGAAGCTGGGATACCGTCTACCCTCCCCTGCTTCATGCCAAATGGAACGGGTGTACTCCAACAGATTTGATATTTCCTTTCTTCTTATTTATAGTAGGCGTTTCCATTCACTTTGCCTATCTGACAAAACTTTCTGATGGGCTCACTCAAGCAGTTTTTTTTAAAATCCTGAAACGAACACTGATTATTTTTGCTTTGGGGATATTCCTAAGCCTGTTTCCAAAATTCAATTTCTCAACAGTTCGAATTCCGGGAGTGCTCCAACGCATTAGCCTGGTGTTCCTCTTTTGTTCCCTCATCTACTTTAAGACAAATTGGTTAGCTCAAATCCGAATCGCTATTTTTTTATTAGTGGGTTATTTCTTATTGATGACCTTGGTTCCTGTTCCCGATTTCGGCCCGGCCAACCTAGAGCCAGAGACAAATATTGGGGCGTGGTTTGATAGATTTTTATTGGAAGGACATCTATGGGCGTCAAGTAAAACCTGGGACCCGGAAGGTGTAGTAAGCACAATCCCGGCAATCGCGACAGGGATATTGGGGATGTTAACCGGAAAACTTTTTTCAGAAGTTAAAGAACCTGCATTAAAAACAAGTTGGCTGTTTTTTATTGGAGCAGGCCTGATAGTATTGGGTCTTTTGTGGAGCCTGGTGTTCCCGATCAATAAATCATTATGGACAAGCAGTTATGTTTTATATTCGGCAGGCATTGCCATGCAATTTCTGGCTGCCTGCTATTGGTTAATTGATGTGCAAGGTTTTAAAAGGTGGTCAACACCGTTTGTCTATTACGGAATGAATGCCATATTCGTATTTGTTGCGTCAGGATTGCTGGCTAAGGTATTAATCCGGATAAAAATAATCAATGAAGAAGGCCAGGAAATCTCCTTGTGGTCCTATCTGTATCATAATCTATACGCAAGTTGGCTCAATCCATATAATGCTTCTCTTCTTTTCGCATTAAGTTTAATAGGAATCTTTTTGGGCATTCTTTGGTGGATGTTTAAAAAGAAAATTTTCATTAAGGTATAGCTGCCTACCCGATACCAGATGTTGGCTTTTTAACAGGTCACCTTTTATTTGGCTAAATGCCACAGGAATCTAGCCTCCGGCATCATTTTTTTTCCTTCATGCAACCCCTGATAGCCGTTTAGCATCTTGCTATTGAAACCATTTAAATGCGATTCCAGATTTACCGGTCCCGTGAACTTGAAATGATCGAAGGGTGCAAAAAAGGCGACCATCATGCGCAAAAGCTCTTGTATGATAGGTTTTCAGGGAAAATGCATGCCCTTTGTTGTCGCTATATAAAAGACAAAATGGAAGCTGAAGACGTATTGGTGATTGCCTTCACCAAAATTCTGGACCGGATTGATCAGTATAAAAGTGAAGGAAGCTTTGAAGGATGGGTACGAAAGGTAATGGTTAACGAATCCTTATCTTATCTGCGCAGGCATAAGAACATGTATTTAGAGACTGATATTGAAGTTGTGGATCAGGAACCAAATTATGACAGGCTTGAAAATCAATTAGAGGCTCTTGACTTGTTGAAGTTGATTTCAGAATTACCAAGTGGCTATCGGGTAGTTTTCAACTTGTATGCAATAGACGGGTATTCGCATAAAGAAATAGGTGAACAACTTGGAATTAATGAGAGCACATCCAAATCACAATTGAGCCGCGCGAGGTCTCTACTTCAAAAACGATTGCTGGAGTTGGATGAATTCGGAAGTAAAAAATCAAAAGAAAATGATATATGAATAAGATAGACCGATTTTTCAGAGAAAAACTTTACGATCTGGTACTTGAGCCAGGATCCGGAGCATGGGTCAAACTCGATGCAAATCTCTCAAAAAAAAATAAAAGCCTGGTTTGGTTCAGAGCTGCTGCTGTCTTCTTCGTAATAGGTTTGTTGATAGCATCAATCGTTTGGCTACAGAGTGGTGAAGAAAATCCACAATTGGCAGAGCAATTGAAAAGTGAACTCTCACCTAACCTGTCCAGTGAAACAAAATTTAATGAAGACAGCATAAGCCAATCTAAGAATGCGGTAAAAAGAAATTCAATTTCAATAGCCAAAAAAACAACCAGGCCCAGGATTACTCCACAAATAATTGAGGAACCTGAGGTTGAACCATTAAGCCTTGAAGCACCATCCAACGAAACCGTTGCCCTGGTAACAAGTAAAGAAAAACCAATTGTTATAGAGTATACACTTGAATCAATCTTTCCTCAAAAAAAAGAAGCGCCCATTGTAGCTGAAGAAAAGAAAAACGGTTTACAAAAGGCACTCGAATTTGCAAGAGAGGCTAAGAACAGTGATAGTCCTTTAGGCGGGCTTCGGCATGCTAAAGACGATTTATTTGCATTGAATTTCAAAAAGGACAAACAGAAAAACCAATAGTATGAAAAAGAAATGTATAGCATTAGTGATTTTGGTACTCACCTTCAGTCAGATGCCGCACGCACAAACTAAAGCAGCCGATTCTGTAATAATCCGTGTTGGAGAAGGTAGTAAAGTAATCTTCGCAATTAAAGACAAAGAAGACTTAGAGACTCTCAAACATTACAATTTTCAGGCTTTGATGGAAGATATGATTGCCAGGTTGGAAAATAAAGATACTTCAACGCATAAAAAGCCTTCCGTAGAATATCTGAAAGATTCGGTGAAAACAGAAAGACAAGTTACCATGATTGAGCCAACAGAAGTGACTGAAAATTGGGATGATGATACTTGGGATAGTCACAAGCATAAAAGTCACCATGGTAGAAAAACTTACCACTCCATTAATATAGACCTCGGTACTAATAATTATTTATCAAATGGAAAATTCCCGGATGATACAAATGAGCTGTACAGCGTAAGACCCTGGGGTTCCTGGTTCGTTGGGCTGAACTCAATTCAGCGTACGCGGGTTTCTGGTAAATTTTTTATAGAATGGGGAGGTGGGGTAAGCTGGTACAATTTCAAGTTCCAGAATGAAAGCACCACCATGTCGAAGGATGATTCAGGTGTTATCTTCTCAGAAGACGCCCGTGATGTCACCTTCATAAAAAGTAAATTAACCGCTGCGTATCTTAATGCATCTCTTATACCATTGCTTGACTTTGGAGGCAATAGGAGAAAATCATCACTCTTTGACGGCCATGGAACAGATTCATTTAGAATAGGCATTGGTCCCTATGCTGGCTACCGAATTGACAGCTACGCAAAGCAAGTTTATAAAGAGGAAGGAGATAAACGCAAAAACCGGGAGCGTGACAATTTTTACCTGAATAATATGCGCTATGGCTTACGTGCGCAAATTGGTTTTAACGACATTGATTTGTTCATTAGCTATGACATGAATGAATTATTTGCTGCCGGCAAAGGGCCGCAACTTAATGCCTTTAGCTTTGGAATAACATTGTAGGATAATTCAGGCTCATCGTTTCAGGTTCCAACGTTTAAATCTGAAGTTGAACCTCAGCAAGAATTTAAAACGAATCCTTACTGTTTAACATCAATTCCCGTTCGTCCTTTCGCACGGCAAGATCCTTGCAAAACCGTTTAGGTGTTGGCCATTGCCACCATATCCATAGCATGATTAGCCCAAAAGTAATAGCAAACCAAATGCTACTGGTTAGGAAAAAACCAATGTTCATAAGGAAGGCAGAAAAGGACCCCAGGCAAGTTCGGACGAGTGCAAGGGGAAAATAACGGTCCATCTTTTCTCCAAGACTGACCGCCTGGCCCACTTTAATCAATTGCTTTCGAATGTACAACTGAACACTTATTAGTCCACCTAAGGCTGTAAGAAAAAGACTCCACCTTAGGAGAAGTAGCGTCTCCTGATTTTGAACTATGGGTAAGGACTTTTCAACTTGCGCCTGATAGTATAGGAATAAGAATATTACCAAAGGGATAAGAACAAGAGCATAGCAAATGTTATAGAGTTTATAGAAGTAGCCTTTGATAGAATCGAAAATCACTAGTAATTCGTAATATTTCAAAATTAATTAATTATCTTCGGTTATTTATTAACGTTAATTGCTGATGGAGGCCGTGGTAAATCTATCCCGTAAAGAACAAGTTATTCGCAAGGCTGCCGAACTCTTCCGTGAGAAGGGCTATGCCGCATCATCCATGCGCGACCTGGCACAAAAACTTGGTATTGAAGCTGCCAGTCTGTACTCCCATATCAAATCAAAAGAAGAAATTCTACATAGCCTTTGCTTCGATATGGCTGCGGAGTTCAGAAAATCCCTGGTAGAAGTAGAGAAGTTAAATGTTTCGGCAAGTGAGAGACTTCGTCTGGGAATCATAGGACATGTGGAGGTGATGGCCAAAGACCTAACCGCATCGGCAGTATTTATGAATGAACACCGTCATTTGAGTCAGCCTTACCTGCGCGACTTTCTCTTATTGCGCATCAACTACATTAATCGATTCAAAGCAATAATTGAATTGGGGGTAAAAAATGGCGAATTCAAAGATACTATCAACACAAAATTGGCTGTCATGACCTTATTTTCGTCATTAAATTGGATGCCTCAATGGTATGATCCCGGATCAGTGATCCAACCGAAAGAATTAGGACAACAACTATCTGATATGCTTGTTAATGGGCTAAAAAAATAGCCTAATCTCCTCTTCCTCCTTTTTGGCAAACATTTCTTTCCAAAGGATTTAACTATCCCTCCTCTTCTTTGTTAAATTTGCCAAACGCTTGTTAGTGGATGTAATTTTGATTTTATGTACGGTGGAGGGAATACATTCGAAGGAATTAAAACAGAAGGACTGAAAGAAGAAGACCCCGTGAAGCTTGCTGAATTTGAAGCAAGAATTGAACGTGGAGAAAAAATTGAACCCTCTGATTGGATGCCACAGCTTTATCGCAAGCAACTCATTCGTATGATTGAGCAACATGCGCACAGCGAAATTATTGGTGCCCTTCCGGAAGGAACGTGGATTACCCGGGCACCAGGCTTCAAGCGTAAAATGGCATTAATGGCGAAAGTGCAGGATGAAGTTGGTCACGCACAACTGCTCTACAGCGCTGCAGAAACCTTAGGCAAATCACGCGAACAAATGATCGATGATTTAATCACAGGCAAATCAAAATACTCCAACATTTTTAACTATCCTACTTTCACCTGGGCAGATTGTTGTTTTATATCGTGGTTAGTCGATGCCGGTGCGATTGTCAATCAACTGGCAAACGCCAAGGGAAGTTATGGACCCTATTGCAGGGCGCTTGACCGGATTTGTGCAGAAGAGTCCTTTCACTTAAAGTATGGCCATCATTGTGTTATCTTTCTTGCGACTGGCTCGAAAATACAACGAGATATGTTTCAAGATGCACTAAACAGATGGTGGCCTCCCATGATGCACTTTTTTGGTCCATCTGACAAAATCTCAATTCACACGCAGGTGTTGATGAAATGGAAAGTGAAGATGGGCACAAACGATGATATGAGAAATCAGTTTCTCGACATGTATGTTCCAAAGATTTGGGAACTTGGATTTACTATTCCCGATTATAACCTCAAAAAAAATACAGAAACTTCTCGTTGGGAGTATACTGAACCCGATTGGGAAGAATTCAAACGTGTGATTAATGGTGGCGGACCGTGTAACAAGGAACGACTGGAAGTACGAAGGATTGCAGAAGAGCGTGGCAAGTGGGTGCGCGAAGCCATGAAAGCACCGAAACAAAAATACGTTACTCCGTTAGCTTAAAATATTCGAGATCGCATAGACTCAAATTTTGAATCTTGAACTTTGAATTTTCAATCTAATCATGACTTCCTTAGATCCTCGCGTAATACGGCTTCCAGAAATTGGTGAATTCGGAAAAATAGAACCCAAAGCTGCGTTGGATCAGTTTGGAACATTCGAAGTATTTGTGCAGCCCGCTGAAGGAAAATCTTTTCAACACGAAGGAATTGTTCATGCTTCTAATTTGGAATTAGCATTTGTGCTGGCTAAAGAAACATTTACGAGAAGGTTCACCTGTTTTTCACTTTGTGTGGTGGATACTCGTGAGGTCTTTGCTTCCCCATTTACAGAAGGAAATCAAAATGCCTATGATCTTATTCCTGAAATTTTCGGCCAGGATGGTCCGAAAGTAAACTATGAAATTTATCATTTGCTTAAAAGAGGAAAGCAACATATTCATGCCGGGAGCATACAAGCAACAAGTCCAGAAGAAGCCATGAGTATAGCAAAGAGCCAACTAAATAAAGGAAAAGTAATTTTCAATATTTGGGCGATACGTTCATCAGGCATCCGCTTTACATCAGTCGAAGAGAATGATTTGTGGTTTACATTGCCAGAAAAAAAATTCAGAGATGCAGCAGAATATAAAGGCGGTGACAAATTGAAGGTATTCTTAGAAAATCAACGTAATTCTACTTAAAAATGATGCGTGACCTGGCCCTAAAAGAGCTTCTATACAAGATGGCCGATGACCAATTGGTTTTAGGGCATCGCAATTCCGAATGGACGGGTTTGGGTCCTTTACTCGAAGAGGACATTGCATTCTCTTCCATGGCTCAGGATAAATTAGGGCATAGCCTTGCACTCTATACAATTCTTCATCAACTAGGTGAACCCGAACCAGACAAAGTTGCATTTACTCGAAATAACAATCAATTTCATAATTGTATTTTAACAGAACTTCCAAATGCCGAATATGATTTTAGTTTAATTCGCCATTTTTTATTTGACACTGCTGAGGCACTGCGGTTTGAGTTACTGAAGAATTCCTCCTTCGAGCCATTGGCACAAGTTGCCCGAAAAGTAAGAGGCGAATTGCGCTATCACACTCTTCACGCCAATACCTGGATTAAGCAACTTGGAGTGGCAACCCAAGAAAGCATCTCAAGATTACAACGGTCATTAGATTTTACAATTCCTTATGCCTTAGGAATTTTTGAAGAATCTCCAAATGAGCCAGACTTGATTCAATCAGGAATCTTTGCTGGCGAACAAGAATTGAAAAGTCAGTGGCAAATGAAGGTTGAATTGATAATTAGTCAAACTAATCTGCACCTACCCGATTGGAAATTACAAGCTCCGATAATGGGTGGGCGTAGCGGAAAACACAGCGAACATCTTCAGCCATTACTGGATGAAATGAGTGAAGTTTTAAAAATTGATCCAACTGCAGAATGGTAACGATGAAAAATATAATCAACGAACTTTCGCAAATCATTAAGGAATTTTCACCAAAACTTGACAATATCCCGGATGACGTGTTTACGGCAAAACCAAAACCAGAAAAGTGGAGTAAAAAAGAAGTTCTCGGCCACCTTATTGATTCTGCACTCAATAATCACAGGAGATTTATTTGTGGCCAATACGAGCCCATACCTAACATCATTTATGATCAGAACTTCTGGGTAAAGGCAAACAATTATAAAAGCTCTCGAAAGGAAGACGAAATTGTACTATGGCGGCTACTGAATAACCAAATTTGTGAGGTACTTCAAAATATGCCTGATCAAAACACTAATTTACTTTGTAATACCGGAAATGGTGAAGTCCAAGTTCATTCCATTGCCTGGCTTGCCGAAGATTATGTCAAGCATTTAAAACATCACCTTAACCAAATTCTTCCTGGGTCTTTCCCGATAACTTATCCTTAATGATATGACTCAGGGATTAACCATATCCAAAATTTATTCGTGGCTGGAAGAAGTGAAAGATCCTGAGATACCTGTTCTTTCGCTGGTAGACCTGGGTGTTATTACCGAAGTGGAAATTAATGGTGATCATGTGAGAGTGGAATTGACCCCCACATTTACTGGCTGCCCGGCAATGGAAATGATGAGAAATGAAGTCCATGAAAAATTGATAAGCAACGGGATAATAAATCCGCAAGTAGAAATTTCATTTCGTATTCCGTGGTCATCAGAATTAATTTCAGAGAAAGGAAAAAACGCATTGAAGGAATTCGGGCTCGCCCCGCCACCATCTAATAAACTTTTCACGGACCTGGAAATTTTGGAAACTGCAACTTGTCCACGTTGTAATGGCCTACAAACAGAGCTTAAAAATCCATTTGGACCGACTCTTTGCCGGTCAATATACTTCTGCAAGGATTGCCGGGAAGCTTTCGAGCAGTTTAAACCTCTGTAAAATAGTACATCGACTAAACTTTTAAATCTAAACTTTTATACTTGCGTCTATAAATGGCCCGTCATAAAATGTCGTATGATAAATAACAGAATTAAGTTGCTTCTTTTTTGCTGCGTAACAGGATGGATATCCTGCAACAAGCGAGCACCTGTTACAGAAACCCATGCCTATACGCAGCTCGATTCACTTACCGATACGTATTTAAACTTACAAGACAGTCTGTTGATCACCTGGAACGTTATGGTGAAAGATGAGAATGAAAAGTTACGATCCATGCATGACTTGCTGCAAAGCATGAATGGGTCCGATTTATTTGATAAAAGTCAGGTGGTGACGTTGGAGCAAAGATTAGAACAGGTAGAACGAATACGATTCAATCAAAAAACTATGTTCAATACGCATTTGGTGGAGGAGTATGATTTTGCCTCCAACTCACTGATTTCTGAAATTATCAGTCTGGTTGAATCAAACTCAGCATTTATTCAAACAAAAGAATTACAACCCCTAATTGATAATATTAAAGAGGCAGATCAACGGGTCAATTACTATCGTTCTAATTACGATTCTGTTGCCCAAAAGTTTAATGTCTTTCTGGAGAAAAATAAAATCTATTTGAAAGACCTGGACCAAAGTTCAACACCTGAAAAGAGGCCACTTTTCCAAATGGCCTCCGAAAATTAATTGAGAATGCACACTGAAGAAACAGATTAATATCTTCTCTTCTCTCGTCCTGCTCCATCTCGGCTACGGCCACCAGCACTTCTGCCACCTCTTAAACCTCCGCCATAGCCACTACCACCACCGCCATGTTTTTTACCTCCCCAGGCGCGTTCTTTTCGTTCTCCTCTTTCGCCTGCGTTTGAATCTCTGGAGTCCCTTTCCCGTGGTGCTCCCGTAAGTTCAAGTCGCACTTTCCGGCCTCGCACTTCAACGCCATCAAACCCTTGCATCACTTTTTGAGTAAATGCCTTGTCGATTTCAACAAATGAATAAGCTCCTTTCAAATCTATTTTGCCAACCTGTGCCTTATTCACTTCTCCAAAGTCGCAAATCAATCCGAGCAATGAGCCAGGATCTAAACCATCCATCTTTCCAACATTAATGAAAATACGATCACTGGTCGTACTACCAGTCCCCCGATCAAATCCTCCATCCTCAAAGCTTCTGGTCCTATCTGCTTTGTTGAGATCCGGAGCATCGCGATAGTATTCCAGAAAGCGGTTAAACTCGATGGAGGCAAAACGTTTAATAATTTCCTCTTTACTAAAATCCACTAGTTCGTGAAATACCTCTGGCAAAAAGCTGTCAATTTCCTCCTCGTTAACTTCTACTGTGCGAAGTTTATGTACAAACTCCATTAATTTCTTTTGACACACTTCATCCCCTGTGGGAATATTTATTTTAGTAAATCTGCGTTTCAAACTCCTTTCTATTTGTTGAATGCGCCCCACTTCCCGTTTGGAAACGATGGCAAGCGAAATACCTTTCTTACCTGCCCGCGCAGTTCGTCCGCTACGATGCGTGTAATATTCCATTTCATCAGGCATGTTCATATGAATAACATGGGTAATGCTGCTTACATCAATTCCGCGGGCCGCTACATCCGTAGCAACTAAAAGCTGAAGTGTTTTATTCTTAAAACTTCGCATCACTTTGTCGCGCTGCTGCTGCGAAAGATCACCATGCAAGGCATCGGCATTGTAGCCATCTTTAATTAAGTGTTCTGCAATCTTCTGAGTGTCAATTTTTGTGCGACAGAAAATGACAGCAAAAATATCAGGGGTATAATCCACTATTCGTTTTAGTGCCAAATATTTACTGCGCTCGTCAATCACAATAAACTGATGTTCAATGTTCTCATTGCCCTGGTTGCGCTCGCCCATCGTGATTTCCTTGGGGGAGTTCATATAATTTTTGGCGATTTCCCGGACTTCCTTAGGCATAGTGGCCGAAAAAAGCCATACATTTTTTTCCTTCGGAGTACCTGAAAGGATATCGTCAATAGCTTCCTTAAAACCCATGTTGAGCATTTCATCCGCTTCATCGAGTACCAGGTACTTCACTGTCCCAAGGTTAATCACTTTGCGTTCGATCAAGTCAATAAGGCGTCCCGGTGTCGCCACAATAATGTGAGCACCTCGCTTTATTTTCCGGATCTGATCTGAAATACTTGCTCCGCCATAAACGGTGACAATGTTTAAGTTACGGTTACCTTTCGAAAAATTTTCTAAATCTGTACTTATCTGGACGGTTAATTCGCGTGTAGGTGCCAGTATCAGGGCTTGGATAATACGATTGTTTTCATCAACTAATTGCAAAAGCGGCAAGCCAAAGGCAGCAGTTTTACCGGTCCCCGTTTGGGCCAGGCCTACTAAGTCTGTATTTCCTTGCAGCAGAATCGGGATTACTTGTTCTTGTATGGGTGTTGGCGTTTCAAAACCTAATTGGGTAATGGCGGCCAATAGTTCACCAGAGAGGCCCAGTTCATCAAATGATTTCATTAAATGTTGTTAAATAATCCACAAAGGTAGCCTAATTAATTGAAAATGACTGAAGTAGTCTTAATTCCGTCATCAGCAGAATTTATCATGTAACATCCTCACATCGAGTTCTATTTTATTCTGCTACCTGCGAAATAGCATTCAATTAATTAAATTTAGCTATATGAAAATATTGAAGAAAATTGGATTCTTTACTACGTATTCCCCATTGGTTTAAAGTAATGAATCACAGATTACAGGAGTGGAAAAAGAAAGTTTATCAGGCTGACCTTCCCAAGGCTAACTAACTGGTTTTTTTCATCAAGCGAATAACCACCGACTTTGAGATGGGAGTTTGACTACCTCTCGCAAAATGATTGTGAGGTATAACGGTGTTGGCCTCTGGAAAATAAGTAGCTATATTCTGTGATGGTATAGGGTACGGAACAACAGCAAAATTCTCAGCCCGTCTTTGAATACCATCGTATTCACTGATGATGTCAACTAAATCCCCTTTCTTTAATCCCGAAACCTGAACGTCTTTTTCATTCATAAAAATCACTCGCCTTCCATTGTGAATGCCGCGATAACGATCATCCAAACCATAGATAGTAGTATTGTATTGATCATGGCTTCGTATTGTCATCATCAAAAACTCTTTGTCCCTAAGTTGATGATTCGATAATTCATTAGTAGTAAAATGGGCCCTGGTTGATGAGGTATTGAATTTCCCTTCCCGTGCTTCATTTGGTAAATAAAAACCTCCGTTTTTCCGGACTCGCAAATTGAAATTTTCAAAGCCGGGAATGGTCTTTTCGATTAGATCCCGGATACGATCATAATTAGAACTCAATTCACTCCAATGCACCCTATTTGAAAAAACCAGAGTTGCTTTAGCTAGCTCCGCAACAATTTTTGATTCACTCATTAAGTGCCGAGAAGCAGGTGTCTTACTTCCCTCTGTCTTATGGACAATACCAGCAGAGTTTTCAACACTTACAAATTGCTTTCCACTTTCCTGGGCATCTATTTCTGTTCTTCCCAGACAAGGCAAGATCAATGAGGTCTTACCGTGAATCAGGTGATTGCGATTGAGTTTTGTGGAAACTTGAACAATCATATCACATTTTTGCATGGCTTGTGCAGTATATTCCGTATCGGGTGTTGCCGATAAAAAATTGCCACCCATGGCAAAGAAAACTTTGACTTTACCCTCCGCCATTGCTTTGATGGAGTCGACTGTGTCGTATCCATCTTGTCGTGGGGGCTCGAAATCAAAAATATTTTTTAAGCTATCGAGAAATTCACGCCTGGGTTTTTCATAGATCCCCATCGTTCGATCACCTTGTACATTGCTATGGCCTCGCACTGGGCAAGTTCCAGTTCCTGGCTTTCCGATACTTCCTTTCAACAACAATAGATTCACAATCTCGCGAATGTTATCTACTGCATTCACATGTTGAGTTAAACCCATTGCCCAGCATACAATAATTTTTTTCTTCTCCGCAAGAATTAAAGCTGCCTCCCAAACCTTCTGTTCCTCAACTCCGGACTTTAGAATCAACCCGGGAATGGAATAATTATCCAAATCTTTTACGAATGCTTCGAAGCCCAATGTTTTAGAGGAGATAAAATCCTTATCGAATACAGAACCTGGCTTGGCTTGCTCCTTCTCCACCAGAATTTTCAAAATAGCTTTAAGCAAGGCCACATCCTCATTGATTTTTACCTGAAGCCATAGATCGGTGATGGGTGATGCCTTTCCGATCAAGTCCAGGGGATTTTGTGGATGGCGAAAACTGATCAACCCTGCTTCAGGCAAGGGGTTAATGGAAATAATAGCTGCACCATTTCGTTTTGCCTTTTGTAAGGCAGTTAGCATGCGAGGATGATTGGTGCCCGGATTTTGTCCGATGATCACAATCACTTCCGTTTTATTAAAATCTTCAAGTGTCACCGATCCTTTACCAATTCCAATGGTTTCTATTAAGGCCACTCCACTTGATTCGTGGCACATGTTTGAACAATCCGGTAGATTATTTGTACCATACATTCTCACAAAAAGTTGATATAAAAAAGCAGCTTCATTACTGGTGCGGCCAGAGGTATAGAATACGGCCTCATGAGGAGAAGCCAAACTCTTCAATTTATCGCTGACGAGTTTAAAAGCATCTGACCAGTCAATTGGCTCATAGTGATCTTTGCCTTCTCTTAAAATCATGGGGTGAGTAATGCGTCCACTCTTCCCGATTTCATAATCGGACCACTGAAGCATTTCTGAAATAGAATTCTGTCTAAAAAATTCCGGATCGCATTTAGCGTTCGTGGCTTCTTCGGCAACAGCTTTGGCGCCATTCTCACAAAACTCAATAAAAGAGCGTTTGTCATCCGGATCAGGCCATGCACAACCCGGACAATCAAAGCCATCAAATTGATTAAGATTTAAAAGGGCCTTTGTTCCTTCTATAACTCCGATCTCTTTGAATACATGCTGCGCTGAACTGACTACAGCTTCAAAGCCACCCGCTACTTTTTTGGGGTCCTCAATGGTTAATTTTTTCTCCCTTTCATTCATCACCAGCAATTCTAATGCTTCCCTCACTCTTGATTTTCGGCACGGTTTTAAGAAATGCATAAATTGCGCGGGTCTCATTTTCGGTGAGCGTATAGTGAGGCACCATCGGATAGCGCGTTGCTGTTCCATCCAATCTTTTCCCAAGTCTTACAACATTTACAAAATCCGTTTCAGAATATTTTACGATTCCGGTTTCATCAAAGGTAATGTTGGTGGAGGGAATAGTGGCACCCTCCAGGTTGAGGAGTGGGTTACCTCCGCCATAATATCCTTTTGATAATGCCGGTGTCAGATCATTATTGGTTTTAAAATCCCGGGAATGACAACCATAGCAACCAATGAGCCTGTCAGCCACATACTCCCCATACTTTATCAGGTCTGTCGTATCTGGTCTTTCAATAGGTCCTTTCGGAAACGGCAAAGGACTAAAGACTGTATTGCACAAAATTTTTGTAAGCAACGAAGGCTCGGCAGGAGGCGCTTCTTCTTTTGAGGCTTCCAATCCAAAACTATCCGAGCGGAGCCAGGCAATAATGTCTTTGAGGTCTTCATCTGCTGTTAGCGGATACTTTGGCATGTAGGGAGGTGCATACGTGCCATCTGCCCGCGAGCCTGTTCGAAGGAAATAAAGCAATTGGCCATCCGTCCAGTTGCCGATGCCCACCTCTGGATCATGCGTAATATTTTTGGAATAAATCACTCCAAACTCTTTCGGCACATCTTTTATCAGTTTCCCAGTAAGCTTTTCATTGTCATTGGCATGGCATTGCATGCACAGTAACGTGGCTATCCGCTGCCCATTAGCCACTCGTTGCGGAGTTACCTCTACTTTTAATTCAAAGGCTTGAGGCGGATCATAGGTGGGTATCCCTTTCATCTGCACATACCCCGCAAAGCCAACAACAAGCAAGAGAATACCCCCCACTATGATCCCCACGATTTTTAAAAAACGCTTCATAGTTAGTTGGGGTTAGTTTGATTTTCGAATATACTTTTTTTAGGAAATTTTTAGCAGGTGGTATTGCAAATATTCAATCGTATTTGTCTATCATGACCAAACGTTGAGCGAAGATAAAAACTTATAGCTTACACATCACCTCCCCATTGCAGAACATGTTTGTTGTGTGCAGTGATCATAACATGGTCTCTAAACCCTTTGCAAACACTTTGTTCCAGAAATCAATTACGGTTTCTAGATCATCCTCAAAGTAGCTTTTCGTTCCATCTTTCATTTCTAAGATTAGGACAGAAATATCGAAATCACGTGAGAAATCACTACTAAATTCTCCACTATGCAATTTTGATTCTTCAACTTTCGATTGGTGTTTGGTGAGGTGAAAATGCTTTGATCCGGTACAAATATCATGCATGATTTGTAAGGCAGGACACAATTTTTTGAGACGTTCTTGAAAGTCAACAAGCTTATAAATTTTGTCATATTCTTCTTCAAAGTATATCCAGTCGCTCAAATGCCATGCAGTCATCGCGCAATTGATAGCCAGTCTTGATGATGTCTTGTCAATCTGATAATCTTTTGAATCTTCGAGTAGTTTCGAAAAGAATTGTTTCGAGTTCACAATATCGAAGCTGAGTCTTGTCATAATTATAGATATCGTCCTTGTTTAAAGCGTGGCGGGGCATAGGAGCCAAAGCCAAACCGGCTTGCCAGTAGGCAGGTGACGAATGAATGGCTTTTGCGCCATTTTGGTGGCTGTGCTTTCACTCCTCATTATAATAGGAGTCCCAAAATGTCATTATAGTTTTTGCTACGTCCTCAAAGTCTATTATTTGTCCGTCTTTCATTTCAACTTTTAAAAGGCAGATGTCAAATGCTTTTGAAAAACCTCTACTAAATGCTCCTCCTTTTAATTTTGTGTCCTCCGTCTTTGGATTATGTGTCGTTAGTTTATAATGTTTTCCACCTGTTGCAATGTCATGCACAATTTGCATTTCGGGGCATTTGTTCTTTATCTCTTGTCTAAAGTCGTTTAGTGTCTTTGGTTTCGTTTTATTGTCGTCATGGTAAATCCATTCAATTAAATGATATGCTGTCATTGAGAAATTAATTGCATGTCTTGACGAAAGAGGTTGATTTAATAAGTCCTTGTATTCTTCTATTAGTTTGTTATAAAAGTCCTGATGAGTCTGAATTTCAAATGTCAGTTTGTTCATTCTATTCGTTCCAGTGTTAATTGGATTTGTTTATCTATCAATTCTTTAGAAAATGACTCGAGGTCCATGGGGCCAAGGACGTTTGATTTAATAACGTCTGCAGTCGGTTCAACGTCATAGTCATTCTTAATTATCCAATACTGAAATTCAGAATTTGTTCGCCCATTTCCAGATTTTGATATAATCCATTCCGAATTGTACGCATATTCCAATACCGTAATTGGAACTATTGTTACACCCGAACCTGTACAACTCTTTTTGGAATAAAGGATTGCTCGATCGACATTATCGTATTCAGACAAGTACAAATTGTTTCCAAGATGTTCTTCCTTGATGGTTAGACAGCAAGAACTCAATCCTGAAAACACTCCAATGTATACAAATAATGCAGTCTTCAAGTTCATTGTCAAACTATGTCTCGGTAATCGTTAGCAGATATTTTCGTCAAAGCATTGCCACCAACTAGTGAATATATGTATTGAATATATTTCCTTTATCGCTGTTGACCAAATCTGCCGCTAAACGCCTGAAATTCGTTGCTCCCCACAATATACATTCAAACTTCCTCCGCGAACAAATCCAAGCAATGTCATTCCGGTTTCCCTTGCCAACTCAACCGCCAGACTTGATGGCGCACCCACTGCAGCCATAACCGGAATACCGGCCATGGCTGCTTTTTGGACCAACTCAAAACTGGTGCGGCCACTCACCAATAAAACATAATCTGATAATGGGACTTCGCCTTTGGAAAGCATAGCCCCAATTACTTTGTCAAGGGCATTGTGGCGACCAACATCTTCTCTCAGAATTATCAATTCACCGTCTGGACGAAACAAAGCAGAAGCATGCAGTCCTCCGGTATGCTCAAAAACATGTTGGGCTTCTCTTAGTTTTTGCGGCAGATTATGGATACTGTTTGAGGTAATTTTGATGTTACTTTGGATGGGATTGCACTGCATTTTAACAGAGTCAATTGAAGATTTGCCGCACACCCCACAACTGGATGATGTATAAAAATTTCGCTGAAACTTTTCAAAATCTAATTGAATTTCCGGTTTGAGTTCAACTCGTAAGACATTCTCAAATTCTTCCTGCTTGCCAGTACTCAAGCAATATTTTATCGTATCGATTTGTTGAACTGAACGTACTATGCCTTCTGTAAACAAAAAGCCGAGAGCTAACTCAAAATCGTGGCCAGGGGTGCGCATAGTTACAGATAAACTTCTTTGCTGGCGTTCAGCAAGCCGGCCAAATTCAAGGCGTATTTCCAACGGTTCCTCCACGGCAAGCAAGTCGGGGTTGCTTTGCACATCGTAGTGTATGATTTTTGTAATTTGAATATGTTGTACCGGGGACTTCAATGTCATTCAGCTATCATAAAGTAAATCTAATTACTTTGATTACTAATTTGGCCACAAAGTCACAAAAACACTAAGTACCACGAAGAGCTTTGTGCTACTTCGTAATCTTAGCGCTTAGTGGTTAAAAAAATAAGGTCTGAATGAGAAGAAAGAATACCCCCTTTAAATTCAAACAATTCATTGTCCATCACGATAGGTGCAGCATGAAGGTAGGCACCGATGCCGTCCTTCTGGGTGCCTGGGTAAATATCGAGAACACTAAAACTATTCTGGAAGTGGGAACCGGATCAGGCGTAATCTCACTTATACTTGCCCAACGCACGTTGCCCTATGCTAAAATTGAAGCAATTGAAATTGAAAAAGAGGATGCGGAACAGGCACAGGAAAATATTGTACGATCACCCTGGCCTGAAAAAATAAAAATCCATCATCAGTCATTACAATCCTTTATAGCCAACAAAACCTTCGATTTAATTGTCAGCAATCCTCCCTATTTTATCAACAGTCACTTACCTCCTTCCGGCAAAAGATCTCAAGCGCGTCACACAGGTTCGCTAAACTACACTGAATTAATCAAGTATGCCGTTAAATTACTTAGCCCAATTGGGAGATTGGCGGTTGTACTCCCATTCGAAGAGGGAAAACAATTTCAGACGCTTGCCAGGGCAAGTGACCTTCATGTAGTCCGTCAGCTTGCTTTTTATTCCCGCCAGGGAAAACCACAAGAGCGTTGGCTTTTTGAATTTTCTTTTTTACATACTGAAATCGTCAATGAAAATCTTATTCTTCATGCTACAGGTGAAGACTGGTCGGTTGATTATAAAAAACTTACCCGGGATTTTTATCTAGATCTTTAGTTAGATAAAGCCATTTGTCAAAAACACGTCAAAGAGCTCCCTTAAATGCACTATTATTACCTCTTAAAATAAAATTATTCAACGTGTGCCTTCGGCTATTGATCATTCTCTTATTCTTCTTTGACTTCAGTTTTGCCCAATTGCCAGGACTTCATATCTGGAAGACAAACCTGAAAGTAACAGTGGACGCCATGATGGATGAACCTGATTGGCAAACTACTGATGTCGCTAAGGACTTCAAACAATATTTTCCATTCGACAGTTCATATGCCAAAGCCAAGACAGAGGTAAGGATGATGTACGATGAACACTTCATTTACATTTTTGCTGTATTATACAGCCAGGGTAAGGGCAAGTACGTAACACCCTCTCTCAGAAGGGATTTCCGGGGTGAGGCATTTGATAATTTTGTCGCAGTATTTGACACGTATAAAGATAATACCAATGCGTTTTCATTTGGTATCAATCCGTTTGGTGTGCAACGTGAAGGCCTTGTATCAAGGGGCGGCAATGAACAGGAAGATTTTTCATTGAGTTGGGACAATAAATGGTACTCGGAAGCAAAAGTTTTGGAAGACCGTTGGGTATGCGAATTTGCCATTCCTTTCAAGACCATCCGATTCAAGAATGGGCTTAGTTCATGGAACATAAATTTTTATCGCAATGATACTCACTCGACAGAACGGTCAACCTGGTCACCGATCTCGCGGGCATACGATATGATTAACCTGGCCTCTTTGCGAGAACTTATCTGGGATGGACCCTTGAAAAAGCCCGGAGGAAATATTTCTGTTATACCTTATGTCGCGGCACGAACCGATCAAAATTTTCAGGAGGACCAACCCACTTCCAACTCCCTTGATGTTGGAGGGGATGCCAAAATTGCAGTTGGCCCAGCGCTCAATCTTGATCTTACCGTCAACCCCGACTTTTCGCAAGTTGAAGTAGATCAACAAGTGACCAATCTCAATCGGTTTGAAATTTTCTATCCGGAAAAAAGACAATTCTTCCTGGAGAATGCCGACCTGTTTGCAAATTTTGGATATAGCAATGCGCGTCCATTTTTTTCGCGTAGGATTGGAGTCACACGCGATCCTTCTACAGGTCAAAATATACAAAACCCTATTTACGGTGGGGCGCGCCTCAGTGGAAAAATTAACAATAACTGGCGTGTCGGATTACTTAATATGCAGGCTGCTGAGAATGAAGATACCGGACTACCCTCTCTCAATTACACAGTTGGAGCGGTGCAACGAAAAGTATTTTCAAGGTCAAATATCAACATGATCATGATCAACAAGCAGGCATTGAATGGAGACCCTTATGAAATTCTGGATAGTGCTTCAAACACTACTAATAGCTTCAACCGTTTAGTGGGTTTTGATTACAACCTGGCTTCGAAAGATAACAAATGGACAGGCAAGGCATTTTATCATCGGTCCTTTAGCCAGCAAAAAACAGACAGTACCTATGCCGCTACTGTTTCAATCGTTTATCAAATCCCAAAACTGGAAATGAATCTTCTCTTTCAGGATATCGGGGCTAACTTTGACCCCCAGGTTGGTTTCCTGCCGAGAAAAAACTATAAGAGAATTGCTCCTGAATCTTTCTATAATTTCTTTCCCAAATCAAAAATCATCAATAGCCACGGACCCGGTTATGATATTGACTATTTGTGGAATGAGCTTTATGGGGCGTTGGATTGGGATGCCAACATCTGGTACCGGATACGATTTCAAAATACAGCAACATTTTTCACCCGAATCAGAAGGGATTATGTATTCCTGTTTACACCTTTTGATCCATCCGGATCAGGAGGAATTGAATTACCAGCTGGCGAAGGATATCATTGGAATTCTGTAATTCTAAATTACCAATCAAATGGTCGGAAAAAATTGTTTTTTAATTTCCAATCCAGGATTGGTCAGTATTTTAATGGCCACCGACAGAATATTGAAGGATCATTGAATTACCGCCTTCAACCTTATGCTGTTCTTTCATTGGATTTCAGTTACAACAGAATACGGCTACCAGAACCTTACAACAGTTCCGACCTCGTTTTGATAAGTCCTAAATTTGATTTTACGTTTTCAAGAAAATTGTTCTGGACGACCTACGTCCAGTATAACAACCAAATTCAGAATATTAATATTAATTCAAGGCTTCAATGGCGTTTTAAACCCGTTTCGGATTTGTTTCTGGTTTACACCGACAACTATTTCGCGTATACTTTTAACGATGGCCATTTCCTTTATATCGGCCAACCTAAATTAAGGGCAGTTGTTCTCAAACTTACCTATTGGCTCAATCTTTGATAAATTAATCGCTCTGAAAATCAGACAGTTACGAAAAATAATTTATATGTTTAAACATATATGTCAGAACATGCGTTAAATTTGCATACTTAAAAACAATCAAAACAAACTATGAAAAAAATTATTACAGTACTATCTCTTATTGTTATCGCTGGTCTTGCATCAGCTCAAACGAAGTGGAATTTCGACAAAGGGCACACCAACATCCAGTTTAATGCTACGCACATGGTGGTATCTGAAGTGAATGGCGCCTTTAAGGAGTATGAAGGTTCTGTTATCAGCAATTCAGACGATTTTAACGGAGCTGAAGTGGAAATCACCATTAAGACTGCTTCTATTAGCACAGGTATTGACAACCGTGATGGTCACTTGAAATCAGATGATTTCTTTAATGCAGAAAAGTATCCAGATGCTAAATTCAAAGGTACTTTGGTAAAAGCTGACGGAAAATACACACTAAATGGTGATCTAACATTACGTGATGTTACCAGACCTGCAAGCTTTGACGTAACCTATGGTGGAACAATTGATACAGGCAAAGGAATTAAGGCTGGTTTCAAACTGAGTGGTAAAATCAATCGTCTTGAATATGGTTTGAAGTGGAGTAATAAACTAGCCTCGGGTGAGCTTGTAGTGGGTGATCAAGTCGAAATTGTGTGCAAAGTTGAGTTGAACAAAGATCAAGTTGAGTTGAAAAAAAACCAATAATTATTTTTTTTAGGAAAGCGATCACAATTGCTATATTGTGATCGCTTTTATATTTCAATGAAGATCGAAGAAGAAATCAAGCAGAATACGTTCCGAAACCCTCATCAAAAAGCTGGAATCAATTTGCTTTTCACCTACCAGTGGTTGATCCATAAGCAAAAAGATTTTTTCAAACCCTTCGGCATTACTAATCAGCAGTATAATATTCTCAGGATTCTTAAGGGTCAGTATCCGAAAAACATCTCTGGGGCAGATATTAAAGTACGAATGCTGGATAAAAATTCAGATGTCTCCCGCCTGCTAGATCGCATGATTCTGAAAAAATTAGTAGTCAAAAATCAGTGCCCTTCCGATAAGCGAGCGGCTGATGTTTCTATCAGTCAAAAGGGATTAGAATTGCTAAAAGTGATTGACATTAAAAATGATTCTCTCGATAATATCCTGGATTCTCTCACCATTGAAGAGGCCACTCAGCTAAGCAATTTATTGGATAAAAGCCGCAGGTAACTTTCGGTACCCGCATCCCCTTTTAAACATTCAAATTTCATATTTTTCCTAGCTCATCTTTTACAAAACTCATCAGCTCTCTAATGTAACTGCGACTAAAATCAAATTTTATTCCTGCTGCCTTATAAATTTCAGGAATGGTACGCATATAGCCCAACTTCAAAGCATTCATGTACCCCTCCAATCCTTTTTGCTTGTTCTCCCTAAAATTGCGCCACACGGCTATCGCACCTAATTGCGCCATTCCGTATTCAATGTAATAAAACGGAACTTCATATAAATGCAATTGCTTCTGCCACATGTAGTCTCTTGCCTCTTGTAAGCCAGACCAATCCGTAATGGTATCAGCAAACCGATCGAAAGTCTTGTTCCAATTTACCTTTCGGTCTTCAAGAGAATGTATTGGATTTTCGTAAATCCAATGTTGGAACGTATCGATAGTGGCTACCCAGGGAAGTGTTTCAATGAGGTCTTCCAATTGATCGCGTTTGGCACGCTTTAACTCGGCTTCATATGGGAAAAAGATTTGCCATTGGTCCATGGATATTAACTCCATTGACATGGAAGCCAGTTCCGCAACCTCCATAGGCGGAGATTTAAAATCATTCAGTTCCAAGTCCATCGTCAGAAAATTATGAACTGCGTGACCACCCTCGTGCATAATGGTGGTCATGTCCCTCATCGTTGAGGTAGCATTCATAAAAATAAAGGGGACTCCTACCTCTGCCAGAGGATAATTATAACCTCCGGGCGCTTTGCCTTTTCTTGATTCAAGATCAAGATGGCCCATCTCCTTCATGATTGCAAGACATTGACCGAGGAATGGATCTAACTTTTTAAAACATGCAATGGATTTTTCAGTCAGGTCTTTTCCATCTGCAAACGCTTTCAATGCTTCGCGACCTTCCGCATCTACGGCCTTGTCCCACGGACGAAGCTGAGTCACTTTTAATTTCTCCTTTCGCTCCTTTGACAATTCGTTGAGGATTGGAACAACTTCTGATTCGATGGCTTCGTGAAATTTAAAACAATCGACTGGGGTATAATCAAATCGGCCATAGGACTTAAACATATAGTCCCTAAAATTAGAAAAACCAGCATTAATAGAAACCTTATGTCTGAGATTAATGAGTTTCGAATACAGGTCGTTCAGGGCAACTTTATCCTGGAGTCTTCGCGTGTTTATTTTTCGATATACCTCTTCGCGCCTGGCGCGATTGGTATCTTGTAAAATAACAGCAGCTTGTTGAAGCGTTAATTCCTGGCCATTTTGATCAATCGTCATAGCACCAGAAATCTGCGCATACTTTTGTGTTTCCGTGCTGATTTCAGTAAACAAGGGAATGTTCTCCTCGCGGAATAGTTCAATATCTTTCCTCAGGTTTCGTATCATCATATCATAACCGGGCTCCTTCTCCAGGTCAAATAAAAAGGGAGACGCCAATGCTTTCTTATTTAAAAGGTCAGAAACTGGTGCAATTCGTGGCTGAATATTCTGAACAAAATCCTGATAGGCATTCCTATATTCCTCATTCTCGGTGAAGCAGGTCATGCGTATATAGCGCCAGCCCATGTCCTCTGATAGTACTGATTCAAGTTCGCTGCGGTCATGCAACCATTTTTTCAATTGGGTGGCAGTACTCAACTCGTTGGCAAGCAACCTGTCAAAAAAAGGTTTCAACACTTCCCACGTTGTAAGTTTAAAATCTTCGGGAAGGAACTTTCGAGCTGGACGCCTGGGGATAGTTAATGTATTAGTCATTCAATTCTCTTTTCAGTTTATGGGAGCCAAAGTTGTTAAAAAATTCTAACTTTAATAAGTCTTTCCATCATCGGTGTTTAACATTCTTCATTCCAATGACCATATAAAAAATAAGAAATGGACTCAGCTGTTTATCTTTTAACACAAATCGGTTTTGGGGTCGTTACCATCATTTTCTTTTGCCTGCTTTTGATTGAACTTAAGAAAGGCCTGACAAAAAGTTCACTAGATGTAAACCGCCATAAGAAGATTTTCAGAATAACAATTGCAGTACTGCTTGTCTGGACACTCTTTCTCAGTTTCTGGTCGCTCAGCGGAATGATGGGAGAATTCGGCATGTTCCCTTTGAATGTAATGCCGGTAGTGGCTATACCTCTTATCACCATCCTGATTATTACCTTTTCGAAAACCTTCAAAGAAGTAATTATTCACATACCTCAGCAAAATTTAATCAGACTGCAAAGTTTCAGAATCTTTGTGGAGGTCTTATTATGGGCGCTTTTTATAACAAATATTGCACCGGTTCAAATGACATTTGAAGGTCTCAATTTCGACATACTCACAGGAATCTCGGCACCCGTTATCGCTTTCCTGATTTCTAAACAATCCATTTCTAAGACCGGTGTAGTAATCTGGAATCTTGTTTGCCTTGGGTTACTGATAAACATTGTAACGGTTGCTATTATCTCTATGCCCACTCCTTTACGAATTTTTATGAATGACCCTGCCAACACGATTGTTACCCAATTCCCAGTTTCACTCCTGCCGGGTTTGCTAGTTCCACTCGCCTACGGCTTACACTTCTTTTCGCTAAGGCAACTTGCATTAAAAAAATAAAACAAGCGCTTCACTCCGTTTATCATCTTTTACAATTGGCCAATCAGGAATTATCTCTACTTTTCTTGAAAATACTGTTGTATGAAAAAAATACTCTTTTTGTCTCTTTTGTGGATTGCTATTGGCTGTTCCTCGAAAGAAACCAAAAATGCCGGGTCAATTGAACAACTCGATCCTTCATTGGAAGAAATCCTTTCACCGGAAGCTACGGTAGAACTCCTGGCTCAAGGGTATGATTGGAGCGAAGGGCCGCTCTGGGTAGAAAGTCAAAAAATGTTATTATTCACGGATGTACCAAAAAATATCATTTATAAATGGACAGAAGAAAAGGGGGCAACAGCTTACCTGACTCCATCCGGTCACACGGGCCCAGGTCCGTTGAGCAAAGAGCCAGGTGCGAACGGTCTGGCACTTGATGATGAGGAGAATCTATTGATTTGTCAGCATGGTGACAGAAGAGTTGCACTGATGAATGCTGCATGGGACCAGCCTTTGCCTGATTTCACAACCATTGCCGATACCTACAATGGAAAAAAATTCAATAGCCCGAATGATCTTGTTTTCTATAATTATGACATCTACTTTACCGATCCTCCCTATGGACTTCTTGCTGATTCTTTAAAGGAACTACCCTACCAGGGTGTTTACAAGGCTGCTGCGAATGGCACAATAATTCTTCTTATTGATTCATTAACACGGCCTAACGGAATCGCTTTTTCACCGGACCATCAGAAAATGTATATCGCCAATTCTGATCCAGAGAAGGTAAGGTGGTATGAATATGAAATGAGTGATTCCGGGACGGTGGTAAGAGGAAAAGTATTTTATGATGCCGGGGCCGAGTCTAAAACAGAAAAAGGCTTGCCCGATGGATTGAAGGTAGACACAAAAGGAAACATTTTTGCATCAGGACCCGGAGGGATATGGATTTTTAATCCAGAAGGAAAAGTGCTTGGTAAAATAAAATTACCAGACCCCACTGCTAACTGCGCATTAACTCCTGATGATAAAACACTTTTTATTACCTCGGATATGAACCTGCTACGCGTGAAGCTGAGGAATTAAAAAAATAACAATTTTTCTCTGTATTCAAACCTCACAGTTCTTTAGGTTTATCAATTCGATATGGGTTTTAATTGCCCTGCCCGCTTTATAAAAATTTATAGCCAGGAAAAATAGGAACTAATACTTTCATCTTTTGGAAACCTCCATTCAAAATATTCGCATTCAAAAAACAGTTGCCGGGCTATCCGTCATTTTATTGATAGCAAAAACAACGGCCTATTTCCTTACAGGATCCGTAGCCATTCTGACCGATGCCATGGAAAGCATCGTGAACGTGGTGGCTGGCTTCTTCGGTCTGTATAGTTTATATCTATCTTCAAAACCTAAAGATGACGATCATCCTTATGGCCACGGAAAAATTGAATTCGTCTCAGCTGCAATTGAAGGAAGTATGATTTCCTTAGCTGGAATCATAATTATATACGAAGCCATCAGAAATCTTATTCATCCCCACCCTCTCAGTCAACTTGGGGTTGGCATGTGGCTTATCGGAGGCACTGCATTCCTTAATTTTATGATTGGTGGTGTTGCTATAAAAATTGGTAACAAAAATAATTCCCTCGCCTTGACTGCAAGTGGTAAACATCTTCAATCTGATACCTATTCATCAATGGGAATTTTAGTTGGATTAGCCCTCGTTTATGTTACGAATATCCAATGGATTGATAGTGCGGTGGCTCTCCTATTCTCCATGATCATTGTCTATACTGGCGTAAAGATCATACGCATTTCCATCGCTGGCATTATGGATGAATCAGATCATAAACTGCTTGCCCAACTAGTAATTGTTTTAAATGAAAATCGAAGGGAAAACTGGATTGATCTTCACAATGTACGTATCATTAAGTATGGGAGTGTACTGCATCTTGACGCCCACCTTACCGTCCCCTGGTTCCTTAATGTGCGTGAAGCCCATAGTGAAATTGATGAATTGGCATCTTTGGTGAGGAAGAAATTCGGAGATTCTCTTGAGCTGTTTGTTCACTCAGATGGATGCCTTGATTTTTCCTGTAAAATCTGCCAAAAAAGAGAGTGTTTTGCTCGAAAGGAGGAATTTAAAGAAAGAATTGAATGGACAATTGAGAACATTTCGGCAGACAAAAGGCACGGTGCCTGGCAGGTGTAAAATTAATCTATTAATCCTATTGATTTGATAGACTATTGTTCTATCTTTACGGTTTGTTTCAATTTTCAATCATGGAAATACTATACAAACCCTGGCCTTGGTATGTGGCTGGACCTCTGATAGGCCTCACAGTTCCTTTGTTATTATTGCTGGGTAATAAGCGATTAGGCATTTCATCTACCCTTCGACAAATCTGTGCGGCTTGCGCCCCGGCCAACATCAATTTTTTAAAATATGACTGGAAGAAAGAAGGTTGGAACCTATTCTTTGTTGGTGGACTATTCATCGGAGGATATCTGGCCGGAAACGTATTTGGAAACCCCGAGCCGGTTGCGATAAGCACATCAGCTGCAGCGACTATGAACAGTTGGGGTATCGCTTCATTTGGCGGGCAAATGCCTGAAAGTCTTTTTAATTTTTCGTCTATGTTATCGTTGAAAGGATTCTTATTAATTGTAGTAGGTGGATTTATGGTTGGCTTTGGAACTCGTTATGCAGGAGGTTGCACATCTGGTCATGGCATATTCGGACTTTCAAATTTACAATGGCCTTCACTTTTGGCCACAGCTCTATTTTTTGCTGGCGGAATCATTATTAGTACCTGGGTACTTCCTTACATTCTTCAGTTATGAAAAATATTAAATTCATTTTGGCAGGCATTTTCTTTGGTATCGTACTAACTAAAGGTGAAGCCATTTCGTGGTACCGCATGCAGGAGATGTTCCACTTTCAAAGCTTTCATATGTTTGGCATTTTCATGACGGCAATTCCAGTAGGTGCATTATCGATTATGGTATTAAGAAAATTAAATATCAAAACGACTGAAGGTGATTCTATTTCCATTCCAGACAAAACCTTTCACAAAGGGATAATTTTTGGTAGCCTTATTTTTGGTTTTGGCTGGGCATTAACGGGAGCTTGTCCTGGACCAATCTATGCACAACTAGGATCAGGTGTATTAGTAACCATCGTTACGCTTGCTTCTGCCCTATTTGGAACATGGACGTATGCTTTGGTAAGAGAAAATTTGCCGCATTAATCTTTCTAATTTTTGGGCTTAAAAAGATTAAATCGACCTATGTGGTTCCAGAAGCGCAATAGTTAATTAGTAATTATTGACTTTGGAGGAATGACATTTTCAAAGGGCATACATCCAAAATAAGACCTATAAATTGAGAGCCAATCGGGCATTACTTAACTAATTGGGTGAAAATTAGCTGGGTAGGTTCATTTTTATTAGTTTCATCGCCCAAACCAAAACCTCATACCTATGAAAAAACTAGTCATCCCAACAGTACTTGTTGCCCTTATTGGACTGGCTGCTTGTACGAAACCAGTCCCCGTTGTTGATACGGTAGGTGATCAGAACAAACTTGTTGTTCAAAACTATATTGCTGCCCTCGTAAAAGGGGATACTTCCTCTTTGGATAGTTTTTTAGCAGATAGCTTTAAGTCATATGGTCCTGCGGTCAAAGACTCGGTGACCAAACAAGAAGATATTGCTCAAACGAAAAAGAATTGGAGGGAAGAGTGGTCATCGGTGAGTTTCGATCGGGCTGCAACGATAGCTTTTACTATTCCAGTTGGAGAAAAATACCCAGGTGATTGGGTCTCCGATTGGGGGCAAGTCACAGTTAATTAGGGTTCACTCAAAGTCACTAAGTTCCTATAAATAAAGGTGTTGAAAGG
>JBBTBZ010000026.1:0-5424 GCA_038043425.1 Bacteroidota bacterium | reverse complement strand
AACGTCTGTATATCGGGCACAAAGTGTCCGATATGCCTTTATTACTTGTCCAAGATAAGACCTTGATTCAAATTGTCCAACGGGCTAATTAGCTTCTCAAAGCCCCTTTTGGTCACATGCGTGTATCGTTCTGTGGTCCTGCTACTCTCATGCCCTAATAGCGTCTGAATATATCGCAAGTCCGTGCCTCGCTCTAATAGGTGAGTAGCAAAACTGTGGCGTAATGTATGAGCACTGGCATTCTTCTTTATTCCGGCCATAAAGCAATAGCGATGGATAAAACGGTTTACACTCCTTGACGAGTATGGGCCACCACCCGGATTTTCAAAAAGCCATTCCTTCGGTTCATAAAGCGACAGATAATGTCGTAGATAATTCAATGCCAATTTCGATAACAATGTAATGCGGTCCTTCCCGCCCTTGCCTCCCCTTATGTAAATTATCATCCGATCTTCATCAATATCCTGCCAGCGCAATTTCAATAACTCGCTTATCCTCAGCCCACCCGAATACAGCAGAAACATAATGCAGCGATGCTTTATATTGGGACATGCCCACAATAGCTTTCGCATTTCCTCCTCACTTAGTACCACCGGCAGGATGTAGTCCTTCATCGGGCGGTCTACGTAATACACCTTTCGTTCACCGCCTTGTACATGTTCTAAATAAAACTTAATCGCATTAATGGCCGTATTTTGTGTGGAAACGGACACTTTTCTTTCCTCCACCAGATAAAGCATATACTCATCAATGATCGCTGTCGAAAGGCTATCCAGAGGGCGAGGAGTAAGAAACATGAGAAAGAGACGCATTTGATTTTCATATGTTCTAATGGTCGACTCGCTGTAGCGAATCCGAATCAAACATTCCCGGTAGCCTTCAGGTAAGGGAAACTTCTCCCCTATAGAAACAGCTTTTTGCTTTTCCGCATCTTCAAACGAAAGGGGAATTTGCACCAGGCATACTTCAGCAAGCGTCTGGTAAAGCAAGTCCAGTGTAGCTGGCGAATAATGGACATACCAGCATCCATGTGTTTTGCTATACAGCCGATGCGGAAACCTGCGCACCAGCGAGTTGCCGTAAATATTCAAGCGGCCGTGCACAGCAATGCTCAATACCCCTCTGTGCCACAGAGGCAGGAGCTGAATGACCAACGCGGGTTCCATAGCTTTTTTTTTCAAGTATCGACTAAAGGAAAATCCTAACCGTTTAATAAACGATTACATACGTTTATAATCGAATGTAATCGGATATAATAACAGGACACCTGTTCATCAAGGTGGGTTTCCACCTAATACAAGTCTATCCACCATTGAAAATATTTCCACAGAACAATAGCGTTGATGTTTTTTCCCCATTTATTCCAAATGATCCTCTGAACGTTCATTGTATTCCCGCTGGGAAAAGGAATTTCTCCGGCCAGGGATTGTAGCGGAAATCCCACGCGCTTCGCGTGGATTGGAGCAAACCTGGCCGGTAGGCAAGAAGCCCGGCCCGCCTTGATTGCCTCGTCAATAGGTATGGATACAGCAGAAAAGGCGGGGGCCGCCAATCAAGCATATTAAAAAATGCCTGCACTCAAAATGTCCACTCTCCTACTTGGCTAAATGGTTTTTAATTCAGTACATTGAAGGAGTAAACTCAATTCAACATGGCAACCTATCAACTCAGTGTCAATGGTGAAAACCACGAGGTAGAAGCAATGCCGAATACTCCACTGCTGTGGGTACTTCGCGACAACCTCGACCTGACGGGGACAAAATTCGGATGTGGTGCCGCCCTCTGTGGTGCCTGCACAGTTCACCTGAACGGAAATGCGGTCCGGTCTTGTTCCACTCCGGTTTCTTCAGTAGGCAATAAAAAAGTAACTACCATTGAAGGTATTTCCGGAGAGGGACTACATCCGGTGCAACAAGCCTGGATGGATGAGAATGTTCCTCAATGTGGCTTTTGTCAAACCGGGCAAATCATGACTGCCATCGCGTTGATTGAAAAAAATCCTAACCCCAGCGATAGTGATATTGACTCCGCCATGTCGGGCAATATTTGCCGGTGTGGTACCTATGAGAGAATCAGAAAAGCAATAAAAAGGGCCGCTAAAGCAGATACCAAATGAAAACTGAAACCTACGACCATAGAATCTTCAAAGTCAGTCGCAGAGACTTTTTGAAAACCACATCTGTTGGAACGGCAGGCTTGTTGCTGGGCATCCAGTTTAGTTGCACCGACACGTCAAAGAAGTTAACGGGAAACCCGGCTGCCATTTTTTCGCCCAACGTTTACATCAGCATCAACGGCAATGGTGATGTCACCTTAATTGCGCACCGCTCTGAAATGGGCACCGGCATTCGTACCAGCCTTCCCCTCATCATGGCAGACGAAATGGAAGCTGATTGGAGCCGGGTGAAAATAGAGCAAGCGGTAGGGGATGAAAAATACGGTGATCAGAACACAGATGGTTCCTTTAGTGTCCGGATGTTTTTTACGCCTTTGCGAAAAGCAGGGGCAACAGTCCGTCTGCTGTTGGAGCAGGCTGCCGCCAAAGAATGGGGTGTAGATGTTTCGGAGTGCAAGGCGCAAAATCATGAAGTAGTGCATACTTCCGGCAAGGCTTTTGGGTTTGGTTACCTGGCCGAAAAAGCCGGAACACTTCCCATTCCGGAAGAAAGCACCGTTTCATTAAAGGACCCGAAAGACTTTAGGTACATCACTAAACAAAGTTCTATTGTTGATTTAAAAGACATTGTCACCGGCAAGGCAAAATTTGGTTATGACAAAACACTTCCCAATACAAAATATGCCGTGATCAGGCGCAATCCTGAAGCAGGAGCTGGCCTGAAGTCTTTTCAAATGGATGCCGCTATGAAAGTGCCCGGTGTCATAAAAGTATTTTCTTTAGATGCTCCAGGGTTTCCCACAAATTTTAACAAACCGCTAGGCGGTGTAGTTGTAGTTGCTGAAAATACCTGGGCTGCCATGAAAGGCCGTGACGCACTGGAAGTGACGTGGAACAAAGGTATTAATGCCGATTACAATTCCCTTGCCTATAACAATGACATGTTGAAGCGTGTGAAGACAAAAGGAAAAGTAAGAAGAGAGAATGGGCAAGTAGATAAGGCATTTGGTAAGGCAAAAAAAATAGTAGAAGCCGATTATAGTGTTCCACTTATTTCACATTCTCCTATGGAAACACCTTGTGCTCTTGCTCATTTCCATGATAATGCGTGTGACGTGTGGGCACCTGTACAAGATCCGCAAGGAGTAAGAAAGTCACTTGCCGCTGCTTTGGGAATTGATGAAAAGGTGGTTACCGTTAATATCACTCTTTTAGGTGGAGCTTTTGGTCGCAAGTCGAAACCAGATTTTGTGGTTGAGGCCGCGCTCATCTCCAGGAATATTGGTTCCCCGGTTAAAATACTTTGGACCCGTGAGGATGATCTTCAGCACGATTTCTATCATTTCCCATCAGCACAATATTTGAAAGTCGGCATCGATGAAAATAATAAAGTAAATGCGTGGCTACATCGTTCTACGTTCCCACCAATTGGCGGCACAGCCGATCCTAATGCAAGCGAACCGAGTGGATTCGAACTCAGCATGGGCATGGTGGATTTACCATACGCTATTGAAAATATCTGCTGCGAATCGCAGGATGCAAAAGCAAAAATCAGAATCGGATGGCTAAGATCAGTGGCCAACATCCATCATGCGTTTGCCGTAGGGTGTACCCTGGATGAGGTTGCAAAGGCACGGGGCGTTGATCCTGTACAAAACCTACTTGATATGCTGGGCGAAGACAGAATGATAGATTTCAAGTCATTGAGTCCTGAGTTTTGGAATTACAACGAAAAGATTGAAGATTTTCCGTGGGACACTGCCCGCTTTAGAAAAGTAATTGAAACAGCAAAAGAAAAATCCAATTGGGGAAAGAGCCTGCCGAAAGGAAGTGGTCAGGGTATTGCCGTACATCGCAGTTTTCTTACCTATGTTGCGTGCGTAGTTGAAGTAGTTGTGGATTCGAATAACACGATCAGAATTCCAAAAGTAGATTATGTGGTTGATTGCGGCATACCGGTCAATCCGGAACGCATTAAATCTCAATTTGAAGGAGGGGCCGCATTTGCAGCGAGCCTCGCATTAAAAAGTGAGATCACCGTAAAAAATGGAGCTGTGCAGCAATCTAACTTTGATGACTATCAGGTAGCCAGAATGAAGGATGCCCCTTACGAAACAGCAGTGCACATTATTGAAAGTGGTGAAAAGCCAACCGGTGTTGGTGAGCCTCCTGTTCCACCTTTCATCCCGGCTCTTTGCAACGCACTATTTGCTGCCACCGGAAAACGGATCAGGCAACTACCAGTGAAGTTAGTGTAGACCTCATCCAAGTTTATACTTTACACGAAGGCATCAAAAAAAGATGCAGAAGTAGATATTTAGATAGGTTGATGTACAGATAGGGTAGTTAATTTTTAAACAATAATTAGATCGCGAAACCGATTCCGCTACCTGAATCTTGCCGCCATGTCAAATCGTTCAGCTACATTATCCCAATTGATGATCGGGAAAAGATTATCGACAAACTCAGCTCTGCGGTTTCTATATTTCAGATAATAGGAATGTTCCCAAACGTCAATCACCAACACAGGTATCACACCCCACTGTGTCAGTCGCTCATGGTTTTCGCATTGCAGCACGGTGAGTTTATCGGTGGAAGGATGATAACCCAGAATACCCCATCCATTTCCGTCAACGCCCTTAGATGTTTTTGCAATCAGCATCTTTAATCGATCGTACGTTCCAAAATCTTTTTCGATCTGCTTTAATAAAGCGCCTGTTGGTCCAGTCTTTTTATTGGACAGGTTCGTCCAGAAAATTGTGTGGAGAATGTGTGATGAAAGATGATAAGATAGTTTCCTGGTCCAGTAGTCAACAGTTTCCAAATTGCCTGCCTGTCCGGTAGGCAGGTTCTCGTCCATTGCTTTCTTTACCATCTGCAAATCTTTATTTGCCGCCTTCACCGCATCACCATGGTGAAAAGTATAATGAAGATGCAATGTCTCCTGATCCATTGATGGCTCCAGAAAGTCCTCATTATAGGGCAAAGCCTGTAAAGCGAAGTTACCTTCTGCATCGGTAAGCTTATCCATGCCGCTTTGTTGTAGACTTTGAGAGAAAGCGTTGTTAATAGGAAGGATGGAGGCACCACCCATAATGGCCGAGGTTTTAATAAAGTCTTTACGATTCATAAGATTATTTTTAATATGTTTACTATCACTATACTATATTTAATAACTGGACTTACGCAAACAAAAGTATCGTCTTTGCGAGCATCAGCACTGGATTTGTGTAATGGGGCGAAGCCTGCCTGTCCGGTCATAGCCGTCAGGCTAAGTTTTAAGTATTTGGTAATGAGATGTGTATTGA
>JBBTBZ010000025.1:0-45602 GCA_038043425.1 Bacteroidota bacterium | reverse complement strand
AAAAGACTCGATTAAACAAAATTGCAAAAGGATTTTCTAATGCGTAATCTGGGTTGAAGTTATGAACATTGCGGTTTCGTAGTTCATTGTGAAAGCTCAACCTATTGTATGAAAAAACTTGTTAAATGGCCGGTTTATATAGTGGTTATCGGAACCGCCCTTGTTTTTTCACTTATTGGCCGTATCGATAGGAAATCACTTCACAAACAGTCTTTCTATCGTGAGATGATGGAAGCACTTGATACTCTGAAACTTGTTAACCGCCCGCCTACACAAAAGCTTGCAATAGGCTGGGGGAAATACAACATCACCCCTGCTTTCGATATGCCTATGGCAGGATATAAGCCCCGTTATCATTTTGATGCAGTACATGACTCTTTATATGCAAGGATTCTGGCGATTGACAACGGATCAACTATATTTATCATTAGCCTGGACTTATTACTTTTTCCTCCGGTCATAAAAGAGAAAATCGAGCGCGAAACAAAAAAGTTATGGCCCGATGTTTTTATTTATCTCTCAGCAACTCACACACACAATGGAGTTGGCGGCTGGAACGATAGCCCTGCAGGCAAGATCATTGCTGGTGATTATCAGGAAGAGTGGGTACATCACATTAGTGAAGGAATAGTGGAGTCGTTAAAGAAAACGAAACAGCAAATGGTGCCTGGCTCAATCTCCTATTTTGAAACCGATGCGACAGGCTATGCAGCAAACAGGCTAGCTGGCGAAACCGGCAAAGTAGATTCAAAAATCAGAGGCTTAAAATTCGTACGAGACGATAGCACTAAGGCAATACTGGCTAGTTTTAGTGCGCATGCTACCAACATCAGCAAAAAGAGTAGAAGTTTGTCAGGTGATTACCCTGCTGAACTGGTCACTGAACTGGAAAAGAACGGCTATGACTTTGCCATGTTTATGGCCGGTATGGTTGGTAGTCACCGGTTGAGTGGCTTTACCGAACAGGACTTTGAGCTTACTGCAAAAGCAGGAAAAACACTTGCCGTGAAAATTTTAAATGAATCCGTTGATTCCAAGCAAATGGATTCTGTTTCTATTATTACAGCACATATCCCAGTTCAACACGGATCGTCTCAACTGCGCATTGAAAAAAACTGGAGGCTTAGGGACTGGGTGTTTCGATCATTGCTTGAGCCATTGAAGGGAGAAATAACTTTACTTGAAATCGGAGATATTCTTTTGCTTGGAACATCCTGCGACTTTTCGGGTGAACTATCCGTAAACGCTAAATTGGACGAGTTCGCTTTATCGCAAAAGAAAAAGTTAATCATCACCAGTTTTAACGGGAACTATACAGGCTACATCACATTTGATGATCATTACGATCAACTCAAAAAAGAGGAAGTGATGGCCATGAATTGGATTGGACCTTATTTTGGCAAATACTATGAAGAAATTATCAAACGAATCTTGAGTAAAGATTAATGTTTGGCCGGGGGTCTATTACCTCCACGGTGTGGCCCATTTTGTTTTCTTTTTGAACCCGATTTGCCTGACCTCCGACCGCCTTCTGAATCACCCGTAGGCCGGTGAAACGATTTAGGTTTTACCTGCCTTAGTTCAGGCTGATACAAAGGTCCAGCTCCTATTTCTTGCGGAAGTGGAATCTTTGGCACTTCTTTTCCAATCAGATTTTCAATGCTTGAGAACCTGCGCATATCGCGCTCATTAACAAAAGTGATGGCTGTTCCTGTTGTTTCAGCTCGTGCTGTTCTTCCAATCCGGTGAATGTAATCTTCCGGATCGGGGGGAACATCGAAGTTAACTACTAAGCTAATTCCCTCCACATCAATTCCGCGGGACAATACATCCGTGCCGATCAAAACAGAGAGTTTTTTATTTTTAAATTCACGCAAAATAGTTTCACGCTCTGCTTGTTCCAGATCGGAGTGAATAGCTTTTGCTTTCACGCCCATGCGATGTAATGAAACATCAAGATTTTTTACATTCTCTTTTGTTGATGCAAAGATGAGCACACTGGAATACGTACCGGTTTTCAGTAAATGTTTTATTAATAATACTTTCTGTGCATCATAAATTACATATGCCTGCTGCAAAATACCATCAGCCGGTTTGGACATGGCAATATTGATTTGTTCCGGTTCACGCAAAATGCGATTTGCCAGTCCACGTATTTTAGGAGGCATGGTGGCTGAAAAGAGAAGAGTTTGCCTGTGCCCAGGTAAATATTTAATAATGCGGATAATATCCTCATAGAAACCCATATCCAACATTCTGTCGGCTTCGTCCAAAACAAGATGCTGAAGCTGATCTAATTTCATGGCCCCGGAAGCAAGTAATGCGATCAACCTTCCTGGAGTCGCGATAATAATATCTGCCCCCGACTCAAGCGCTTTCTTTTGCTGCTCCCAGGTGGCGCCATCACCACCTCCATATACAGGTATGGAACTTACGCCAAGAAAATAGGCAAAACCTTCTATTTGTTGATCAATTTGTTGCGCCAACTCGCGGGTAGGAGCAATGACCAGGGTGTTCAGGTGACGATCTTGTGTATGAATAATTTTGTTTAAGATCGGCAGTACATAAGCCGCTGTTTTACCCGTACCGGTTTGGGCGCAGGCTATTAAATCTTTCCCTTTTAAGATGATGGGTATCGTTTGCTCCTGAATAGGTGTAGGCTTGCTATATCCCATTGAGGAAAGTCCTTTTAGCAGGCGTGGATCGAAGTTGAAATTATCAAAAGTCAAAATTTATTTGGTTTGGCTGTTTAATGAAAAAGCCAGGCATTGATAGCCCGGCTTTGTGTTGCAAAGTCTACAACATAGAATGCTTACTTAGCTAAGCGCACATTAACTGCGTTCAAGCCTTTCTTACCTTCCTTAAGTTCAAAAGTAATTTTATCATTCTCGCGGACTTTATCCACCAGACCTGATACATGTACAAAATACTCTTGCTCTGTTCCTGATTCCTTTACAAAACCGAATCCTTTGGCTTCGTTGAAGAATTTTACTGTTCCTTCTTTCATTGTGATTTGATAGTTGATTGAATAAATAATAAATAGTTAACAGGCCAAATGTACTGAGAAAAATCCAATTTCTTAATGTGGCAGTGTCCAACTGTTACCCATGGAAGGGGCAAATCAACAAGGAAGAAGATAGAGAAGAACCGAAACGTATTTAGAAAGCCGCCAGACCACGAAAAGAGGCCCTAACGGCTAATTATTCAAATTTATTAAGTCTAAGCAGCTTTCTTTATTCTCTCCATGCTAGCCTCTTTAGACTGTGCCAGACGGATGATTCCGAGCTTATTCAACACTTTCATCACCAAATATGTAGGGTCAATCTCGTGCCAGCGTATGCCCCCGAAATTGGGCCTGGATCCATACTTATGGTGATTATTGTGATAGCTCTCTCCCATCATCAGAAAATCAACAGGCAGGAAATTTCGAGAGGTATCCCCCACTTCAAAATTGCGGTAGCCATATTTATGTGCAAACCAATTTATTACGGCACCATGGATTGGGCTCATAATAAAATGGATGGGCAATAATGCGAACATCCACCAGGCGGTTGCAAAATTATAATAGAAAAGCACATACAACGCACCCCAAAAAATGCGAGATGGCCATGAACGGGCGAACTTATCAAAGGCAATCCAGTTAGGTACGCCTTCTGTAAAACGTTTCTCAGCCACTAATTTTTTATTGGCAATGTCGGAGTAAATAGTCTTGGTTTTCCACATCATTTTCCATATGGTCTCATCATACTTCGGTGAGTGCGGGTCATTTTCCGTATCCGCAAAGGCATGATGCATTCTGTGCATGACACCATACCCATATGGGCTTAAATAATTTGACCCTTGAAATATCCAGGTAAGTATATAAACCACCTTCTCCACGAAGGGGCTCATCGTAAAAGCTTTGTGGGCAGAATAGCGGTGAAGGAAAAATGTCTGAAAGAACAAAGACAAATACCAATGAGCTACGAAGAAAATCAATATCTCTTTCATGAAACAAAAATGGTTTAGGTTACAAAAGCACTCAACTGGCCCCATTTGAGGTCAATTAACAGGTAAGACAAAGTCACTGAAGATTTGTGACAAAAAATAAGAACTTTTTTAAAGCAAAAGGCAGAAATACCTAAAGGGCACAATATTGAGGACTTTTTGAGAATTTGTTGGCAATGTCATGTTTAAGATGTTGCACAAATTCGGAGGCATTGTCAAGATCACAGGCTTTCCTGAAGCTTTCAAACATTAAGGAAGTATCAGGCATTTCGAGCTTTATTTTGGAACTCTCATCGCTCAGTTTCTTCTTAGCTCGACTTAAAAGTTGCCTGCAATGATCCGCTTTCTTATCCAATACTTTTTGGAGGGCATCATAATCAAAGTCAAATACTTCCTTCAAAAGATACGCTGCACGCTCCAATGGTTCGAGTTTTACTAAAAGCACCTTAAATGCCGAAGAAAGCTCTTTTTCAAAGTCGATGCTGGCCAAATCGGACTCTTTGAACTTGGTCACGAATTCGGATAATTGAATAGCATCCCAATATTCCTCCTTCTTTCTCTTTAGCGCATTAATGTGATTAAGGCAATTATTGGTAACGGAAGTGATAAGGTAGGCTTTGGTATTCCTGATTTTAGTTTGATCGATGCTTAACCATTTCAAGAAAGTATCTTGAACAATATCTTCGGCATCCGCCTTACACCGCAAAAAATTATAGGCAATGCTCTGCAAAAGGGGTTGATAAAGGCTAATGGCTTGGGCTTGGTTCAAAGCAAGGTCTTTAGGTTCAAAAGTAAGACCAAAATAGAACAATTCAAACCTCTAAATGGTTAACCAAGTCGATATTTATTGGCTTATTATTTCTTCTAATTCCAGCCAGCGCAGCGTTCTTTGATCTAATTCATAATCAATCGAAGATATCCTTTTAGATGCTTCAATGAGCTTAAAATTATCAAGATCGCCTTGTTGCATTTTCTCAGAAATGGCCTTCTTTTCTGCTTCCAGAATATTGATTTGTTTCTGCAACTCTTCGTATTCCTTTTTCTCTTTAAAGGATATTTTCTTTCTGGATCCATTTGAGGTTACTGGTTCTGTCTTTTTAACAACCGCAGGTTCTTCCTGAGCATCTTCCTGCAAACGGTAATCGCTGTAGTTACCATTAAAGGGCTGGATATTTCCATCACCTTCAAATACAAAAAGCTCATTCACCAGGTGATCCATAAAGTAACGATCGTGCGATACCAGAACAAGACAACCTGTAAACTTTTCAAGGAATTCCTCCAGCACGTTCAATGTATCAATATCGAAGTCATTGGTGGGCTCATCCAGAATAAGGAAGTTTGGATTGGTTACCAGTATCTTTAATAATTGAAGTCTCTTCTTCTCACCACCGCTTAATTTTTCTATGAAGGTATATTGCTTCGATGCAGGAAATAAAAACTGTTCCAGAAAGCGAGAAGCCGAAACCGAACTTCCATCCGAAAGAGTAATGAACTCAGCAATCTCTTTTACTTCTTCAATTACCCGATGATTGGGATTTAAGTCTTCTGTCTCTTGCGTAAAGTATCCAATCCGGGTGGTAACACCCGGAATAAGTTCACCGGAATCAGGCTTTATCCTTCCCGTTAAGAGATCCAGAAAAGTTGATTTTCCAATTCCATTTTTTCCAACTACTCCAATCCTATCTTTCTTCTTGAATATATAAGAAAACTTGTCAACCATTTTCAGTTTGCCATAGCTTTTAGAAACATTATGAAGTTCAAGAATTTTCCCTCCTTGCCTGGCACCCGCTAAATCAAGTTCAAGCTTATCCCTTTTCAGGTTTATCGATGCTTTATCCTGAATTTCATAAAATGCCTCAATTCTATATTTGGCTTTTGTTCCCCTTGCGCGCGGTTGCTTTCGCATCCACTCTAGTTCCTTTTTCAGGAGCTGACGCGCTTTAGACACTTCCGTCTTCAGCATCTCTTCCCTGTCCGACTTCTTTTCTAAAAAGTAAGCGTATTTGCCTTTATACCGATAAAGTTTACCTCGGTCAAGCTCTAAAATCTCGGTAACCACATTGTCCAAGAAGTACCGATCGTGGGTGACCATGATCAAGGTAATGTCGGGACCCGATAGGTAATTCTCCAGCCATTCGATCGCCTCCAGATCAAGATGATTGGTAGGCTCATCCATGATAATCAAATCAGGCTCGGTGAGTAACATTTGAGCCATAAAGACCCGCTTACGTTGCCCGCCTGAGAGCTCTTCAAAGCGCTGTTCCAGATTGGTAATTCCTAATTTACTTGTGATCTCTTGTACCTTGGCATCATAGTCCCACGCTTTAAGTTCCTCCATCTGCTCCAGCAAATGCTGCATCTTGTCTGGAGAAACATGAGGGTCGTGTATGGCATCTTCATAATCACTTACAACTCTGGCAATCTTATTTTCCTTATTGAAGATGATTTCCTTAACCGTCAGATGACCTGCCACATTAGGTTGTTGTGTAAGATAGCTCAATTTTATGCCTTCCCTCACTGATACCTCTCCTGTATCGGAAGCCAATTGTCCCGTCAGAATTTTCAGTAATGTGGATTTCCCGGTTCCATTTTCACCGACCAACGCAAATTTTTCGCCATGCGAAATACCCACCGTAAGATCCCGGAACAACCAGTGATCATGAAATGCCTTTGAAATCGACTCAGCAGAAAGATAATTCACAGCTTAGTAAAATTGGGCTGCAAGTTAGTAATTAGTTGCCAGTTTCAGGTTGCCAGTTTTCAATCGTGGGCTAACTATAACATCTTCTTTAAAGGAAAGCAATTTGCCATCAGAGGTTATAGTTACCATACAGGCAATAAGGTGACAAGCCACTGCCGGTGGTTGAAAGAAGAGGAGGTTGTTAACTTTGAGTTAGGTAGTTCTTGCTTCCTTTAAATAAAAGCAAAAATAACTGAAGCCAACCTGAAATAATACAGTTGAAACGATGGCGAAAAATACTAGCATAGCACACATCTTTAAGTTGAACCTTAAATTAATATACTGATATTGAATATCCTAATAAACAACATGTTATGATAGGGAATAGCTAGCTAAAATATTGATTATGAATTTAATAGAATTATTAGAAAAAGAGCATTCAAAGGCTCAATGCGATAAAATTGTGAAGTACGTGGGTCGGAATCCAAAACGTTTTGAGGAATTGGTCAACGTTTTTCTCAATGGACCATATCGCATTACACAACGATCAGCATGGCCATTGAGTAATTGTGTGGAACAACATCCCGACTTAATTAAACCTCATTTAAAAAGAATACTACAGTTTGTTAAAAAGCCAAACGTGCATGATGCCGTGAAACGAAATACACTTCGATTCCTTCAGTTCATTGAAATACCCCGAAGCCTTCAAGGCTTGTCAGTAGATGTATGCTTTACCTTCTTGCTAGATACCCATGAGCCTATCGCCATCCGGGTTTTCGCAATGACTGTTCTAACTAACCTTTCCCGGGTACTACCAGAATTGAAGAATGAGCTTATCCCAATTATTGAGGATCAATTACCGTTTGGGAGTCCGGGATATATTTCAAGGGGCAAGAGGTGCTTAAAAGAGTTGACCCGCACCAACTGATTGAAACTTAAATTTGTTACTTGCAACAAAATACGATCATGCCTGATCATCTCGATTCAGCAATCAGCACCTCAACAATTCAACAGCACAACTGCAAAAGTTGTGGCAATGTCTTTACGGGGGAGTACTGTAACCTCTGTGGTGAAAAAATCCTACACCCCTCGGATCGTTCTTTTAAAAAACTGATGAGCAATATCCTCATCGCAATTACATTTGCCGATAGCAAATTTATCAGAACACTCTGGTTGATTATTAAAAGCCCTGGTGAATTGTCCTGTGACTTTGCCGATGGACGAAGGGTTAAACATTTGCCTCCGCTTTCATTGTTCTTTGTCCTTAACCTGGTGTATTTCTTCTTTCCGGTGATTCAACTTTTTAATGCTTCGTTAAATACCCAGTTGCTATCTCCACTGAATGAATGGTATCGAACACTGATAGCACATAAGCTAATCGGGCTAAAAATGGATGTAGCTTCCTTTAGCCTCATCTATAACATAAAATCCACAAGCTACGCCAAACTGATGGTCATGGTGTTTGTGGTTGTCGCTTCCTTGCCCCTTAACCTGTTATACTCCAAGCGAAACCGCTACTTTACAGATCATATCGGGTATATGGTAGAATTGGCATGCTTCAACCTTTTTATCAATGCCATTTTACTCACCTTATTTGCTAAGTTCCTATGGCTTGGGAGCTACCTGGATGAAACCGTGCTGACCGCTATTTTTATTAGCACAAATTTGTATTTCCTCTTTCGATCCAGTACAATTTTCTATTTTGAGAAAGGCTGGAAGTTATTCTTAAAATCAGCATTAATGATTATTGTTCTCAAATTGGCCCTTGAGGTGTACAGGGCAGTGTTGTTTTTCGTCACCTTAAGTTCGTTGTAAATTCCGAATTTAACGGAATGATCGGGTCAGACTGTTTATCAATTCTTCGACTTGGGACCTTTCCTCTTCTAATGTGACAAGGCTGCGGTAAGCTAATAAAGACCGGATGGCCTGATCAATTTCTTTGTTCATAGCCAGCGTAAGACCCAGATTAAAGTGACTATTTGGAAAATCAGGCTCGATTTCTATGGACATTTGATAGTGAAGCTTGGCCAGTGGGAGGTTGCCAACTTCGGCATAGAGATTTGCAAGGTTATAATGAGCTTCAAAGTGGCGCGGATCTTCCTTCAAGCCGCGGGTAAAACAATCGATAGCTTTGGTGTAATTCTTTTGCTCCGATTCCAGAATGCCTAAATTACAGTAGGCATCCGCAATCGAATCTCCCTGCTGAATGGCTTTTTCGTAAACCTCTTTTGCCTTTACATTTCCTCCCTCATCGAGCATAAGAGCTTCCTCAAATGTGGAGAGTGGGTTAAGGCTTACCATTTTACCTCCCGAAAAAAGATTCAGTTGCCCGTGTTTCTCGGATTCGGTGGGTCTCTTCTTTCGCACCGGCTTGAAGCCGAACTTTTCAGGATTAGGGCTTGGAAATTGGATAACCTTTGCCATGAAGTAAAGTTAATGGTTAATCATTAAAGCTGCTAGCCTTTAGCTGCGAGCTTCCCTAGCTAAAACAAACAATAGAATTATGTCGATGAAATAAGACCCGGAAACTGGGAACCGGTAACTAATTCAACTTGCCTTTCGCTTCTCCGATTTCTTAGTCTCCGCCTTCTCTTTTTTAACTGCCGCACCTTTGGCTTTCTCCATGGGTTTCTTCTTTGCAGCATCTATGCTGGCCTTTAGAGCAGTCATGATATCGACTACTTTAGGTGCTTCTTCCGTTACCATTACAATTTCTTTTCCGGCAATCTTAGCATCAATCATCGATTTTAATGCATCGTAGTAATGATCTTTCATTTCAATTTTAGAAAACTTAGTCGTCATGGAGTCCACCAGGGTTTTAGCTAGCTTAAGCTGCTCTTTGTCAGCTTTAACTTCCAATAATTGAGGTACTTCGTTCATGTTTCGGATTTCATTTGGATAGCGTAAACGGTACATTAAAATGCCTCCTTCATGAGGCGTGATCAAAACGGGGGTTTCACGATCGCGCAAGACAACCTTGCCCACTCCTATCTTCCCGCTCTCTTTTAAGGTGTGGCATAGCAATCCATATGTTTTGGCAGCAATATCGCCATCGGGGCCAATAAAATAAGGCGCTTCAAAAAGCGTGGGGTGCACCTCTTCTGTTTTTACAAAACCCTCAATCTCAATTACTTTTTCACTCTTAAGTTTTACTTTATTAATGTCTTCTTCTTCCATAATAACAAACTGACCGGGCTCGTATTGGTAGCCTTTAACAATATCTTCCGCACGAAGAGGTTTGCCGGTAACCTTGTCCTTCTTCTCATAGCTAACGGGGTTATGTCCCTCCTTTGTTAACAGGTTAAAACTGATTGTTTGCCCTGTGTCAATAGCGTTGTAAATCCTAACCGGGATAGTGACCAACGAAAACTGGATGTGTCCTTTCCAAATGGCTCTCATGGCTGAAATAAATGAGTTAGTTTAAAAAATGAATATAGTTGTGCTAAAATATTGATAATGAAATACTAATCAAAGCATATTTTAAGTTTTTTCGACACTTTGAACAGTTTCCGTTCAACCCAATTTCAGTCCAGAAGTTTACACTTTTTGGAACTAAATAACTCGGAAAGGAGATATATTTAAATATGGCCAATAAAATTTTCCTTCTGATTTTAGTGTGGTTAACCTTGACAAGCCAGGTATGGCCGCAATCGAGAAAGAATGCCAGAATGTATCATGAAGAAGCCGAGGAGGCTTTGGCAAAAAAGGATCTCAAGAAAGCCCAGGAAAGTCTGAATGAATGCCTCCGCGTTGATCCCTATTTTCAAGATGCGTACTATACAAGAGGTTTGGTTGGGGAACAGCTTGGAGAATTCGATGCAGCTCTTACTGATTACAATATCTACTTAGAATTCCATCCTGAACATACAGAAGCATTGTTCTCACGGGCTGTGCTTCGATACAAGCAAGGCCAATATGAACTCGCAAAAGTTGACTTCATAAAACTGCTTAGTCTTCCTCCCGGAGAAACTTCCACCGTATTCTATCAGCAAGATGTGTTTTCAAATTCTGCAACCAGGATTTTTACCACACAAGGAAATGACAAAGCCTACTTGCTCAATTACCTGGGCTTGGCCGAGACAAAACTTAAAAATTACAAAGAAGCAATATCAGTACTTGATTCGGCCATACTTCTAAACCCAAAAGACGCGGACCAAATTGTCAATCGTGGTTTGGCAAAAGAAGGTAAGGGAGATTCAAAGGGAGCAATGGAAGACTATCAACTTGCTTTGTCACTCAATCCTGAAAACAGCCTCGCCCGTCACAACCTTGGTGTGTTGACTTCCAAGTATGGATTGCCAGAAGATTCTGAAAAACTACTTTATGAGTCAATCGAACGGAATCCTAACCTGCCTTATCCACATGCCCAGTTGGCGTTCCTCAACTTTAATAGAGGTGATTTTAAAAGTGCCCTTGAAGAATACAATCAGGCGATTCAACTTGATTCAACTGATGCTGACTATCTTCTAAACCGCGGATTGGTAAAAGAAAAACTCAAGGATTATGAAGGATCCATTGCTGATTTCACAAAAGCAATTTCATTAAAGCCGGATTTTGAAAGTGCGTGGTTCAACCGGGGCAATGTTTTAACAAAACTTAACAGGTTGGTGGAAGCCATCGAAGATTATTCGATTGCCATCCTTTATGATCCTCACTATACTGCTGCCTACTATAACAGAGCTTTGAATAAAGATAAATTGAGTCTGGGAAAGGAAGCGTGTGAGGATTTGAAGAAGGCTGAAGAATTGGGACAAGTTATCAACACGAAAGTCAAATCAAAAATCTGTAAAGGAGATTTACATTAAATCGGGCCTCATCCTAACAAACACCGGCTCACGATACATTTTATCAGCCGTAAGCATAGAGTAACTAATCTCTGCAATCAATTTTGGTTCAATCCACTTGCTGGTCTTTTCATCCATCACTTTTTCCGAAATTGGCTTCTTTGTTACCTTAAGGCTTTTGATTTGTTTGGAAATCTCTTGTATGGTGGCATCATCAAAGCCCGTCCCTACTTTGCCTCTATACAGAAGTTTGTCTCCATCGCGCTCAGCTATGTGAAGGCCTCCAAATGTTTGACCGCGATTGCCCTTGCCTTCATTATAACCGATGATGACACATTCCCTGGTGTTCCTGACTTTAATCTTCTGCCAAAGGTCGGATCGTTTACCCGGAAGATATTTTCCATCCTTTTGTTTTGCCATAATCCCCTCCAATGAAAGCTCTTTGGCCGCTTCAAAAAGTGATTCTCCATCCTCCACAATCTCACTGAGGCGATAAGCTCCTTCTGTTCGAACAGCATCTTTTAGCCACTCTCTACGCTTTAAAAAGGATTCATTGATTAAACTCCGTCCATCCAGGTAGAGGCAATCAAAAATGTAACAATACACAGGGCTTGACTTTGATAATTTTTGAATGTTGTTATCGCCATTGCTCATTAGCCTATGAATCACCTTTTTAAATTGTGGCCTGCCTTCATTGTCGAGACACACAATCTCGGCATCAAATAAACCACAGGTGGCACGAAAGGCTTTATCGGCAGTTAATAATTCCGGAAACTGTTTGGTCACATCATTTTGGTTGCGGGTCTTTATTTTTATCAGACCATCTTCCAGCGTTACAAGGGCGCGAATGCCATCCCACTTCACTTCGTAAACATAAGTATCATTTTGAGGAGGTTTTTCCACAATCTCGGAAAGCATGGGTTCGATCGTATCATGCAGGTAATTGATCTGTGGGGTGTCAACCCTTTCCAACAGCCATTCCTTCGCTTTGATTTTATAAATCCGGTATTCTCCTGAAACTTCTTTACTGCTCAGCCTGAAGTAAAAGCCATCCTTCTTGTCCTTTGTTACCTGGTATTTGCCTAAGGCATAAATCCACATTTCGCCAGCACCGTATTGTCCTTTCGGGATTTTGCCATCGAATGACAAGTACTTCATCGGATGATCTTCGGTTTGCACGGCCAGTCGCTTCACCCCGGGATGCGGTGGCAACCCTTTAGGCACAGCCCATGATTTTAATACGCCACCTTGCTCCAATCTTAAATCATAATGCAAGTGCGAGGCATGATGCCGGTGAATGACAAAGCTTGTGCCACTGCCTTCTATTACTTTTGCTGTTGGCTCTGGCGTTTTATCAAAGTCCCGCTTCTTTGAATAGGCTTCTAATTGTTCTGGTGTTTTATGTTTTTTGGATACTGGCAATTTCCTGGCAACTTTCACTGATCGATGGGTGTGCAATTCCACTGCATAGGCATCAATACCCTCCCAGGCATCGCCATCGGCTATTACTTTATTAAGGGCTGTGTTAATATTAAATTCTAATGGACTTTCAACATTTGCGAGCTCATCCCATAAAAGCGGCATGGAGACAGGGGCCCCATTTCTTCCGCGTAAGCTATAAGGAGACACAATGCTTTGTCCTGACCTAATCCTGAAAATATCAATTAACACTCTCCCCTTCCTTGCGTCTTTCTTTATTTGAAGCGTGGTGGTGTTGACGTTTTTGTCCACAAAGGGCTTGGCGATTAATTGGGCTGCTTCAAATACCGTGTGAAAATCCCACCTCGCTTCTATCGGACAACAGATATGAATCCCTTTGCCTCCCGTTGTTTTCGCGAAAGCAGCATAGCCAAATGATTCAATGTGTTCTTTTAAATCAATTGCAAGCGAAACGATTTTTTTGAAATCATATCCTTCCGGTGGGTCTAGATCAAAGACCATGTAATCCGGAAATTCGAAGTTTGGCTTGCGACTATGCAGTTGATGCAACTCCAATGCTGCCAGGTTTGCTAACCACACAAGTGAAGCCGATTCTGTGGCTACGATGTAATCCTTCTTTTCTTCTTTGCCAAGGTTTACAAATTCTAACCAATCAGGTGCCCACTCTGGCCTGTTCTTTTGATAGAAACTTTCTCCCGTGATTCCATCTGGAAAACGGATGAGGGTCAAGGCCCTTCCTTTTACGTGATTGAGCAGTGTTGGTGCAATTTTCAAATAGTATTCAATGACTTCCGCTTTGACAATACCATCTTCAGGAAATAGAACTTTATCAAGATTTGAAAGTTCTAACTTCCGTTTGCCAATTTGCGCCCATTGGGATTTCTTGGCCATGCTTTACATTACATCTGCCTTTCTCTTATTGTCAAGGAAAATCATACCTATCACAAACGTGATAAAAGCAATGGTAATCGGATACCAAAGTCCTGCAAAAGGATCACCTGAAGGATTGGTTTCTACTTTGCTATATTCGTACATAGCTGTGGCGATGAAAGGCGTAAGACCCCCAAAAATACCATTGCCAATGTGATACGGCAACGACATGGATGTATATCGTATCCGGGTAGGAAATAGCTCTACAAGAAATGCCGCTATCGGACCATAGACCATGGTTACCAGCAAAACCTGAAATGCCACCAAACCAATCATTAACAGGCCATTTATTCCATCAAGTGTGATCTCTCTTTTTACCTCAGGCGTAGAAGAACCTTCATTCCTACCGTTTTCATAAAGCTGTTTAGTAGTTTCTGTCTGAACGGTTTTATCCGTGAATATTCTTTTCGTTATGATTGTTTTGACTGTATCCCCATTCTCATTGATTGATGTTGATCGAAGAATGTTTTTTTCCGATGCCAGTTCTGTTTTCCTTGTCACATCAGTCAAGGCATACATTTGTTTATAAATGGGCATATATAGCAGAGCCGCTAATAGAAGCCCCGCCATCATAATGTACTTTCTTCCAATCCGATCTGACCATGCACCAAAAACAATAAAGAAGGGTGTAGCGATCAATAAGGCAATGGCTATGATGTTTCTGGTTTGCACAAACTCAACACCACACGTTTTTTCAATGAAGGTCATGGCATAAAACTGACCTGTATACCAAACAACTCCCTGACCCGCTGTAGCACCGAATAAGGCCAGCAGTACCATCATCAGGTTTTCTTTCTTTCCAAAGCTCTCCCTGATTGGGTTTTTAGAAGTCTTTCCTTCTGCTTTAAGTTTGGTGAACAACGGTGACTCCTGCATACGAAGCCGGATGTATACTGAGATGGCTACCAGGAATGCCGAGAGTAAAAAGGGAATTCTCCAGCCCCAACTCGAGAATGCCTCCACGCCTATTGATTGACGAACTAATAGAATTACTCCTAATGAAACAAATAAACCAAGTGTAGCCGTAGTTTGAATAAAGCTGGTATAATACCCGCGCTTACCTACAGGAGCATATTCAGCAACATAGGTGGCTGCTCCTCCGTATTCCCCTCCTAAGGCAAGGCCTTGCAAAAGGCGCAGTATCAAAACAAGTATAGGCGCAAATATTCCTATGCTCTCATAGCTTGGAATAACTCCTATAGCAAACGTAGAGCCACCCATCAAAACAAGCGTGAGGAGGAACGTATACTTTCGTCCTACAATATCACCTAACCGTCCAAAAAAAAGCGCACCAAATGGACGTACGACAAAGCCAGCAGCAAAAGTTGCAAGCGTTGAAAGAAAAGCGACCGTTGGATTGGTCTTGGGGAAAAATTGCTCAGAAAGAATCAAGGCTAAGCTTCCAAATATATAGAAGTCATACCACTCAATGAGCGTGCCTACAGATGAAGCGGTAATGACGGACCAAAGACTGCTCTTTTCTTCCTTAACAACTGACATAGGTTCTACTAGTTTGGAGAAAGATAGAAAATATCCTCATCAATGAAAATGCTACACTCTTCATTTTATTTCCGTTGAGTTTTGCGTTGAAGGTACACTTCTGTTTGCCTTACGTAAAGTAGAAATCACATATTACCTTGCCCTAATATATGCATTGTGATTTGAGTGTAGGAGATGAGGATGTCCCTTTCAAGTATGCACAGATATAACTATCCGCAGTGATCAGTACAACTTATTCATGCCTTGATTTTGCATAACATATGGATCTAGAATCGAGTACTCTTTTTTCTGTATTTAATATATGCGCCACCCTTCACCACACCTCTCTTCAAAAGATCAAAATATAAGGTCGCATAAAAGATGATGGTCATCACCCAAATCATGGAAATATTAAAATAAAGAGTATCAAACGTCAGGCCAGCAAAGTGCTTGGTAGGAATGTAAAAATTACCTCTAAAATCGAAGGCATGTCTTGGTCTATGATCGTCAAAGTAAATAGGATAGACTTTCTGAACCAATTCACCCTGCCATTCCACTATTTTGATTTCATTGTTAGAATTTTCAACCATACTCGCCACTGCTTTATTTTGAAAATCCTTCCTCATCTTCTCATAGGTGACCAGGTCATTTGGTGGACTCGTCAATTTTTCAACCAACATTTCTTCAGTGTCAGTTGCTTTCATTAACCTCTTATTATAGTACCTCTTAAGCTTTGACAGAAAACGTGAAGTCGAGTCTTGAACGGATGAATTAAACTTGCCAATTACCAATCTATCTACTTCGGGTAATTTATCCCTGCCCACCACCTTCAACTCATTTTCAATCTCCCTTTTTAATATATCCAAAGCGACTTTCACGGGATTATCCTCTTTTATATCATTCCATTTTATTTGTTGACCCGCTATATAACTTAGTTTAGATTCCAGTTCGGGGATGTAGTATACACGCTTATAGGTGGCTAGCGCCTTCTCCTTGTCATATTGATAAAATTGCTTCTCGAATGGATTATCCTTGAATTGCGTAACCATGTATGCTTCAAATGCCCATCGCGAGACCATAAATTCACCCATCAGGGGAACCTCCTTGGGTGTGCCCACCTTTGGATTAAACTTGTCGAATTTGATAACAACACCACTCAACAGCAATTGAGGAATAATCAAAATAGGAATAAGGATATAAATAGTTACAGCTGAGTCAAATGCAGAGGAAATGTTTAAGCCCAGCATATTGGCAAAGCAGGAACACGAATATAAAATTAGCCAGTACCGAACTTCGCTTAATGGGATTTCCAATACCAGGTTTCCAACAATAATAAAACTTATGGTTTGGATGGCTGAAATTACAAACAGCACCATCACCTTGGAGATCAGGTAACTACTGCGCCTTAAGTTCAGAAATTTCTCACGTTTGAGAATTTTCCGATCACGAAATATTTCTTCGGCACTTAAAATCAATCCCACAAACAATGCCACTACAATGCTCATGAAAAAATACACTGGAACATTTTCATTGCCAAAGAATGTATAGACTGAACCGTTGATGTTATACTTGCTAAAATAGCTTATGAATAGCGCCAGCAGAGGAGCAAGCAATGCATTGATAATCAGATATTGATGGTCGGCAATCTTTGATAGGATGTTTCGTTGTGCAAAAACTAAGAACTGTCGAAACCAATTGGGGATTTGCTGTGTGACGGGGAGAGCCTCTGTTACCTGACTGATTTTTGGCAGCTTCATCTTCTGCTTAAAATATTGGTACCATTGCCCTGGTGATATTTTGCGTGTATGTGTAAAGCGGCCAAATTCATTTACCACTCTAGTTTCAATGATGTTAAAAACCTGCTCTGGATTTATATTACCACATTCGGGGCAGGCACCTGGCGTCTTATAGGCAGCATTTACAATCTCTTGAAAATAGGAAACGGATTCCACTGGGTTGCCATAATAAATCTGAAAACCACCAACATCCAATATCACCAGGGTATCAAACATTTTAAAAATATCAGAGGAAGGCTGATGGATCACCACAAAAATCATTTTGCCCCGAAGAGACAACTCCTTCAATAAGTCCATGATATTTTCTGAATCCCTGGAGGAAAGTCCTGAAGTCGGCTCATCCACGAATAATACAGTCGGTTCACGCAACAATTCAAGTCCAATATTTAAACGCTTGCGTTGTCCTCCACTAATTGTCTTTTGCAGTGGTGATCCTACTTTTAGATTCCTTATCTCCGATAGACCCAGGCTCATTAAAACTTTTTCAACCAGGTCTCTGGTCTGCTTCTTTGAGTAATGCCCAAAGCAAAGCCGTGCAGCAAAGTAAAGATTATCAAAAACGGAAAGGTCTTCCATCAAAAGGTCATCCTGCGGTATGAACCCGATAATACCTTCCACTTTATCAGGATCATCGTGAATATTAATACCGTTGATCAAGACCCTTCCGCTTGAAGGTCGCTCAGAGCCATTTAACACACTTAAAAGTGTAGATTTTCCTGAGCCACTTGCTCCCATTAGCCCAATGAGTTTGCTTCCCCGCTCGGCAAGGCTTACATTTTGAAGGCCTGCCCTACCAGACTCAAAATGATAGAAGATGTGCTCGGCAACAAAAGAGATATCCGTATCGCTCTCTTCCATTAAGAATTTGCCAACCACATCGCTGTAGTAAACAGGGTCAACTTTGTTACCCCGGATCGTGCTGCCAGTAGGAAAGACATCAATTTTTCTACTCTTCAATGGAACACCATTGAGCGTGAGGGAGGTAATGCCTAAGTATTTAATAAAATAGGTCTCAATGTCAGCCAGTCGAATGATGGCAATTAGTCCTGTAAGATTTTTAGAAACAATCCGTGGGCCGGGATGAGAGACGGTGTCAGATCCTTCATCAAGGATTAGTATCTGGCGGGAGGACAACTCTTCAATATCTTGCCCGATCACGAACGAGCGAATTGCCTGAAGATCTTTCAGAGGTATTTTAAGAGCTTCACCAATATAAAAAATCAAGTTTCCTTGCCGCTCAGAAATCTCAATATCAGAAAATACAAGTTCAATGATCTTCACAATCAAAACAGCTTTCTGCTGCATCGTAAGCGCCTGGTTTACCTTTTTTGAAATGGTCATGATCTGCGCCCAGTCGTCAACAAACTGCAGCGTCTCTTCATCTACATTGGGAAGCTCAGAACTAGCTAAACGCTTGTTTGCTTTACAGAAATCATCAAAAAGGTTGAGATAATAACGCAGGGCTTCCTGGTTGAGGTGCAGGGCCAGGAACTCCTTGATGTTGGTTCGCTCATCTTCAGTGATGCGTTCTTTTGCAACAATTGCAAAAAGTTGAATAATAGCCTTTAGAAGTTCTTCACTCATTTTCAGCCCACAGATTTCAAACTATAAATACGGGATTTCCTTTGAAAAGGTAAGAGGAAATTAGTAAAAAACAGATGTTATTGGTTGAAATGGAGAATTTATGTTTATCGTATCGTTTTCTAAACCACCCATAACGATGATCTATCTCATTTCATTATTTCCGTATTTGGTGTTTCTTTGCAATACTTAAATTTTAATCTTATGAACAATTGGAAATACCTTTCTACCGCCTTGTTTTTAATGCTAAGTTATAACTTAGGAATAGCACAAAACTCAATATTGTGGGAAATTTCAGGCAACAAATTAAGTAGCTCTTCTTATCTGATGGGAACATTAAAATTTATTGGAGAAAAAGAGTTTTACCTGCCAGAAGAGGTAACAGACCGCCTAACATCGTGCAAGATATTTGCCATTGAAGATCAAATCGATCATAAAGCACAGCATGAACTCAATGCGGCACTTCACTTTCCTAAAGGTCAATCCTTAAGTACTCAACTTAAACCTGAAGAATATAGCCAGGTAATCCAGTTTTTTAAGAAAGAATTTGGCATTAGTAAGGCAACCTTTGAAAAGAAATACTCCAAAATGATTCCACTGGCATTGTCTATCACCATGACGAGACTTTCCCTGGATGAAAACTTAAAATATTATGATATTGAATTATTAAAATTTGCTAAGAAAAATTTGATTGAAGCATACAGCCTGGAATCAGCTGAGCGTGAAGCGGAGGCCATCAGGAGTTTCCCTATGCAGGACCAGATTAAAGCCTTGCTGCACAGCATAGATAATTTTGAAAAGCAAAAGCAAGAGTTTCATGCTCTCGAAATAGCCTACATACAAAGCGATTTAGATAAAGTTTTTGAATACACCCTTCATCCAACAGAAAACAACCCCGCCTTTATTGAAGAGTTTTATACAAAACGAAATACAGAGTTACTTCCCAAAATTGAACGAATGATCCATGAAGGCGCATCATTTATTGCCATCGGTGTTGCCCACCTGGAAGGGGAAAAAGGCCTTTTGTCCCTCCTTCAATCTAAAGGATACACTGTTTCTCCGATTCCTATTAAAAAATAAATTACACTAACCAATTCGCCTGGACACGAGATCGGTTAGGATTAAAAGGCCTTCGCGCAAATATTCATCATCGAGTTTCAAGAGCTCATCTTCTGGAAGCCCTTCCTTTGAAGTTAATTTAGTATCCAACTTTTCATGGGTGGCCTTTTTCTTTTCAACTTCTTCCATTTCTTCCTTACGTTTGACTTCACTAAGAGATATTTTGGTTTGGGCCAGGTTTTTCTTCATCTCCTCGGTCTCCGCAACGTATTTCTTTAGACTACTATCAAATTTTGATCTCTCTAAAAATGAAGTCGTGAGACCCGCCAGGACTTTATCATTGACGTCCGGAACTTTTTGAAAAGATGTGGGATTGATTACATCCCAGGGTAACGCACTTGGACTTGAGCTCTCACCATATTGTGTATCATCCAAAGCGGTAGGCAATTTAATATCTGGTGAAACCCCCTTGTTCTGGGTACTGCTTCCTGTTATGCGATAAAATTTTTGATAGGTCAATTTCAATTCACCCACCTCGTCCTGGTCACTTATAAACTGTCTTAGGTTAAGCACAGTTTGCACGGTCCCTTTACCAAAGGTAGATTCTCCTACAATCACCCCTCGGTGGTAATCTTGTATAGCACCTGCGAATATTTCTGAAGCAGAAGCGCTAAATCGATTTGTTAATACAACCAGTGGGCCCGAATAAAATACTTGCTTGTCGTCATCTAATCCTACTTCCACCTTCCCTACTGAGTTTTTCACTTGAACCACAGGTCCTTCTTTTATAAATAATCCTGTGAGGTCAATGGCTTCTGCCAATAAACCACCTCCATTATTTCTTAAATCCATGACAATACCATCCACACCTTCTGTTTGCAATTCCATGATCAATCGTTTTACATCACGGGTGGTGCTTTTATATTCGAGATTTCCTTTTTGGTATTCCTCAAAATCCATGTAAAAAGTGGGGAGGTTGATTACGCCCAGTTTGATGTTGCGCCCATTGGCCTGATAATTCACTGTGCTCTTCTTAGCCGCCTGATCTTCGAGTTTAATCTTATCACGGACTAATGTGATTTCTTTTGGGGGGCCCTTTACTCCAGTTTGTGAAGGAAGAAAACTAATTCGAACGGTCGTGCCTTTCGGTCCTTTGATCAATTTCACCACTTCATCAATGCGCCATCCAATAATATCTACCATCTCCCCCTCTATACCTTGAGCCACACCAATGATCAAATCATCATTATGAATCAAATCCGATTTTTCGGCTGGCCCACCTGGTAATATTCTGGCAATTTTAGTGTAATCATCTTCAGTTAGCAGTTGGGCTCCAATTCCTTCCAACGATAAACTCATGCTCTGTTTGAACAAAGCTGATGCTTTGGGAGATAAATAATTCGTGTGTGGATCAAATGCCTCTGTAATAGAGTTCATGTAAACGCTAAATACGTCTTCAGTAGAAAATTGAGAAACTGATTTAATGAACCTTGAATATCTTTTCTTCAGAACCTCTTCTATTTCCTCCTGTTTCTTACCCGTCAGTTTTAGAGCCAATGCTTGATTCTTAATCGTTTTCCTCCAAATGTCATTAAGCTCCACAATGTTACCTGCCCAGGACTCTTTGTCACGGTCGGTTTCGTAATACTCGTCAACAGAGTAATCAAACTCCTGATCGATCAGGCTGCTCATCACATACTCCATTCTCTCTTTGTATCGCATGCGAAAAACATTATAGATTTCAAAGGCAGGTTCAATGTTTTCGTTGCGGATCAAATCATCAATCGTGAAACGATATTTTTCAAAGGTCTTGAGATCGCTTTCAATAAAATAGGATTTATTATTATCCAGTTCCTTGATATACCTATCTAATATAGCCGATGACAAGGAATCATTCAGATGTAATTTTCGGTAATGATTATTGTCAAGAACAAAAGCAATGACTTTGGCCTCTTTGCCAAAAATCGGTTTTGATTTTAATTCGAGCGTATCTCTTCTACCAAAACCATATGACAAAGATTGCCCTAAAAGGGCGATTAAAACCAACCCCATTACCGTTTTCCTGTTCATTGTTGAAAGTTTACTAACTAAACGAAAGATATGCAAAAGAGGTGCCTGCTAGAGAAGATTACGCTACTTTATCAATATCAAATTCTTCCATAAACTTCTGGGCTTGTTCCAGTGATTGAAATTCATAATGAATCTTGCCAGCGAGAGTAGAATGGATTTCGACCTTCACCAATTCAATTCCTCTGGTATTTCGCTTTACCTTTGGCTTTTCAGTTTGATAATCCTCGCCTTGTTTCTTCGAAATATGAAATTGGGTAGCCCTCACATTTTTACAATATGAACATTGGTAATTTTTGACCAGCTCTCTTGGCGAACCATCTTCATGAGTTTCTACAATTTCCTCCTTAACAACGCGCATGGTATAAAACCCGCAATTACCACACCGAAGAGCCGTTAGATGACCTTGGTATTTGTCAATTCTTACCTCAGATGTTACTTCATCTATCCAAACATCATAATCAATAGAGAATACATTCTCTTCTGCCTGCATACCCTCCTTCAGGTGAACATCTTCTTCATCCTCACTCAGTAATCTCATCTTATTTCCTGTCTTTGGATTGATCCGGGGCATATAACGCCATTTCTTAAGCTTCATGTTTAGCTTAGTCGGGTAATAATAATCAAGGATCAAATACGCCACATAGCTTACTAATGTAACTCCTGAAAAAGAAATAAACAGCAAAACGAAAAACCATGTGCCTACTTCTTTGCCAGCACTATAAAGATTAATGAGCATCCCAAGCCCTAAACCAATTGAATAAAATACCCTCTTATACCATTTGATTTCATTGAGATTGATGAAGTCGTATTTCTCTTTAAAATCTGTAATCAGTGATGTACGTAAGTTATAAAAAAGGTAGATCAGGATACCCGCGGTTATAAAAATGATGGATCCAATTATTATTCCGGTATGCCAGGCCGTCAGGAACGGGCTTTCTTGAATTTCATCCATAAAAACGTTAATCTATTTAATTTTTAAAGGTAAAAATAATTTTGAATACCTCGTGAACGAGAATGTAGTAATGAGTACAGATTGGATTTATTAGTGATGATTATTTTAATTTCCTCAAAATCTATACCTAATAAACGAAGATTATGATCTTTTATATATCTCAGCCAGATGCGCCCTGCCAAACAAAGAACCGCCACAAAAAACTCCTATTCTAACAGTTGGCTGAACTAAAAACCAAAAAATAGGCAGAAAGTTATCCTTGATCGCGGCATTTTCAAAAATATCAAAGGCTATAGATACCCCGATTATTGCTTATTAAAACACCATTATATGGCCCGGAGGTCCTTTCAACTTGACTGTGCTGTCTAGTGTGCTTCTAAGACGCTGTCTAAATCAGCTGGGGAATATCCTATCGATTTAATTGTCTTTTGATCAGATTTTCGATAGACCAGCCATTTATCACCTTCTTTGCGGTAGTAACATTCAGTGGCATCTTTGTCTTTATAAAACTGTATGGTTCTATTTGCTTCTTCTTCAGAATTACAGGCTTTACTCATGTTTGACCGTTGTACCTCATTAAATAAATCATTGAATTTATCCCCAAGCCCAAATTCAAGCACTGCTCCTGACAAAACGTATTGGATATCGCACAACGCATCGGCTATTCCTACGATATCTTTTTCGAGTATCGCCACCTCCAGTTCTTTAAGCTCCTCTGCAATTAAGGCTACTCGTAGCCTGCATCGCGATTCATCAGGAATACCTGGCGTTTCTAAAATTGGGTGCTTGAACGTTCTGTGAAATTCGGCAACTAGGCGCAGTGAATCAGGTTGTTGCATGCAAAACTTTAGGTTAAGTTTAAAATCTAAAAAAACGAAAATACCATGAGGTAAAAAAAGTAATCCATTTTTAACTTATAATCAATTATAAAAACAACTGAATAACAATAACTTACATATAGCCTACTAGATTTTACATTAATTAAAATCAATGACTCAGATTAAATGAAGTAGCCTTATATTTGAAACTTTATCGTACGAAATGAGCAAGAATTTTGTTGAAGAACTACGCTGGCGTGGGATGATCCACGACATCATGCCAGGTACAGAGGAACAATTACAGAAGGAGGTGACCAGTGGATATATCGGGTTTGACCCTACGGCAGACTCTCTTCATATTGGGCACCTGGCTCAAATTATGAGTTTAGTACAATTTCAGAGAAGCGGGCATAAGCCATTTGCTTTAGTTGGTGGCGCCACAGGCATGGTAGGTGATCCTTCGGGAAAATCGGCTGAAAGAAATTTGTTATCGGAAGATATTCTCCGTTATAATGAATCCTGCATCAAAGCGCAATTAGAAAAATTCCTCGATTTCTCCAGTGGTGCCAATTCAGCAGAGATGGTTAATAATTATGATTGGTTTAAGAATTTCACCTTCCTGGAATTTATCAGGGACGTAGGAAAGCATATCACCGTGAATTATATGATGGCCAAGGATTCCGTGCATAAGAGACTCGATACAGGATTGTCGTTTACTGAATTTACGTACCAGTTGGTTCAAGGGTACGACTTCTACTGGCTTTTCAAAAATAAAAATTGCAAACTGCAAATGGGGGGGTCTGACCAATGGGGAAACATTGTGACTGGCACTGAACTTATTAGAAGAAAGGAGGATGGAGAAGCGTTCGCTCTAACCACGCAACTCATCAAAAAAGCGGACGGTTCCAAGTTTGGAAAAACGGAAGGAGGAAATATTTGGTTAGATCCGAAAAGAACTTCCCCCTACAAATTTTATCAGTATTGGCTTAATGTTTCGGATGAAGATGCCTCCAACTTTATCAAAATTTTTACAATACGAAATAGAGAAGAGGTCGAAAGTTTGATCGCTGAACACAGCACTGCCCCCCATGCACGAAAGCTTCAACTTGAGTTAGCAAAAGACATATCCATCAGGGTTCATTCTCAGGAAGATTATGAAGGTGCTGTTAAGGCTTCAAATATTCTTTTTGGAAATTCAGTAGCCGAAGACCTGCAACGACTGGATGAAGAAACATTGTTATCCGTCTTTGAAGGGGTACCCCAAACTTCTATCAACAAATCTGCACTAGAGGGTAGTGCAACGATAACCGATCTACTCTCTGAGGTAACGGAAGGCAAAATCTTTTCTTCAAAGGGAGAAGCGCGTAAAATGATTCACGGTGGTGGTGTGAGTATCAACAAGAGTAAGGTCATTGATCCCAATCAAAAGCTAAATTTCACGTTGTTGCTGGATCGCTATCTGATCGTCCAGAAAGGAAAGAAGAACTATTACCTGATTATTGTAAATGATTAAGGATTCAAGTTGGAAACAGGCCTTGAGTCAAAAGCATTTTCGATCCCATCTTTTTGTTTCCGGGCTTGCAGTCATCTTCATTATTTGGTTTATCCCTTATTTCTTTAACCAAATATTGTTGCCAAAACCTGGCATCTTACTGAATGACTTTGTTCTGAAACAATCGGAGCCTAGAGATTGGTCATGGATTATTTTTGGACTGATATATTCTTCAGTGCTACTCACATTGACATTTAACTATTGGAAACCATTCATTATTCTACTTGGGATTGAAACCTATGTAGCCATCAATCTGATCCGCATGATTACTTTGTATCTGGTAACATTAGAACCCCCGCTTGATATTATTCCTCTAATTGATCCAGTTATCACTAAAATTGCCTACGGCAACGCTGTGTACCTGAAAGATTTATTTTTTTCGGGGCACGTGTCAACGCTATTTCTTCTATTCCTGCTTGAACTAAACGTATGGAGGAGGATTATCTTAATGGCTTCAACGATTGTTGTCGCCTTTTTTATTCTGTGGCAGCATGTTCACTACACCGTTGATGTGCTATTTGCGCCATTCTTTGCCTGGGTGATCTTTTATTTAGTTCAGAAAATTCATACCTATCATTTCCCCAATACTTAAGTACGGTGGCCTATCCGCTTCCAAAAGGGTTAAAAATTTGACAAATAATGTTTAGCCGCCTTATTTCAAGTTAACATTAAGGACTTTTGGCTAAAATTGAGTTAATTTGAGGGAAATACTGAGTCAACAACAAAAGTATGGTAAGCAACGGCATCGAAGAAACTACAACTTCTAATTACCCTCTATTTTCCTTAGAGGAGCGCCTGACGGCAGAGCAATTAGAGTTTTTTGAGCAAAATGGATTTATTCACTTCAGAAATTTTATGCCTAAAGAAACTGTCAGGCTACTTTTGGCCGAAGCAGCGAAAATACAAGATCAATGGATACGGGAAGACATTAAATCTATAAATGGCGTTCCGATTAAATATGGAACCGATGTAAACGGCAAGAAGATTGTTCAACGATTTGCTTTCCTTAATCAACACAGTGACGTGTTCTCCAATTTCTTAAAAGATGAACGTCTTAAATCTTTGTTTGATTTCATTGGAGAACATGAATGCCGGATTGGAGAGAATGAAAAAGACGGACTCGTTTTCAATCATTACATTAATACCGAGAATAGTAATTATAGTCAACTTGGTTGGCACACGGATGCTCTTCGTGACATTTTTTATGGGCAGAAAGTCATGCCGATGTTAAATGTAGGTTTTCATCTTGACAATTCTTCCACCGACAATGGTGGATTACGAATTATTCCTGGAACTCACAACAAGGGCCTTGCTACCTTACTCTTCAAAAAAGTCTATTTTATCAGCCATGCACCCGATAAAGGGGAGGTTGGCTTAAACGTTGAAGCTGGTGATTTAACAGTTCATGATGGCCGGCTCTGGCATCGTGTTGCCCAGTCCCCTTTCGTGGGTGAAAAAAGTCGCAGGCGTGTGATGTATGTCCCTATTATTTGTGGAAAATTTATTCCTAAGTCTGAACATTCCAAACCAATGCTCTATCAACGGTTGATGACACTCACCAACAAGTAAAAACCGTGGTATATGCACTCATTACCGGAGGTAGCGGAGGTATTGGCCTTTGTCTGGCACGTGAATTAGCAAGTCGAAAACACAATATCCTTTTGGTTGCCCGCTCTGGCGAACAACTCTCGCGGCTCTGTTTAGAATTAAAAAACGAATATCAAATCCGCGCTGACTTTTTAAGCATTGACCTTTCAGCCCCCGATGCTCACCAAACCATTAAATTGTGGATAAATAAAAATTCCTTCGAAATTGATATCCTGATTAATAATGCTGGATATGGAATTTGGAATCCAGTAGAAAAAACACGGCTGGAAGATTTGACTAACATGATGCAGCTCAACATGACAACTCTGGTCAATCTTTGTTACTCACTATTGCCTGAATTAAAAAAACAGCCTAAGTCATACATTTTGAATGTTGCCAGCACAGCAGCATATCAAGCTGTGCCCACACTAACTACCTATGCAGCGTCAAAATCATTTGTTTTGCTTTTCACAAGAGGATTGAAGCGGGAATTAAGACAGTCTACGGTATCAGTCTCTTGTCTTAGTCCTGGAGCAACTTCCACGGGCTTTGTCGACAGAGCCGGCATGCAAAGCCTGAAGGAACGAGCCGATAAATTCAGCATGAAACCAGAAGCTGTTGCAAAAATCGCAATAGCTGGTTTGTTAAAAGGTAAGGCTGAGATTATTCCAGGTTTTATTAATTGGGTCTCCGTCCAACTCACCTACCTTGTCCCGAAAAGTATAACGGAAAAAATTGCCGAAGGTCTTTATAAGACCAAATAAAATGGACTATTGAGTCCTGACAACAAATGTAATTTTGCCGGTTGAAACATCGGGAACAGCGGCTCCTGATTTCTTTGTGAATGTCAATTTTTCAATGGCCTCTTTGCAGGCTTTTTCTGCTTCAATGCTAAGTGTTTTTTCAATCACGCGATAGTTGATTATTTCTCCATTCTCGTCCACCTTTATTTCAAATATTATTTTACCGTTCGATTCATTATTAGGAATGTTGGGCTTCGGAATCTCATCCCAGTTCCACCCGGCTAAATCCAACCCTACTCCACCGCCACCACCTCCTTGTTTTCCATATAATGCTTTTGCATCCAATGAGCCTTCTTCATTGCCTTTATCTCCAACCTTCTTTTTATCATCACCCTGGTTAGCCGGTATTGGATTTCCTTTCGCATCAGTGGGTAGTGCCTCAGAAACAATTGCTGTCTTTTTCTCTTCTTTCTTATCTTCTTTAACGGGTTTAATCTCTGTCTCTTTTTTCGTTTCCTTCACTACCACAGGACTCTCCTTTTGGGCTACAGGTTGATCTATTGCTTCCTCCACCGTTTTTTTGGCTTCCTCTTTTGGTTTATCTTGAGGATCTGAATTTGGTTCATCCGCTGGTGGCTCTTCAGTTGGAATCACTTCAGTAGTTGCAGGAGTTTCGGGCTGAATGTCGCCTGAACCTTGATTGTCTAAACCAAAATTTAATTCAATTCCATACTCTGGAAATGGCGGATTAGGCGCTCGCCATGCCATCAAGAAAAGAAACACCAGCAATATTACCAAATGGACACCCAGTGAGGTAAACAAGGCAATGGTTCTATTCTTCTTTTCCTGGTGATCTCTCATATATTATTTTGGAACTGTAGCAATAGATACTTTTGCTTTTAAAGAAGCGGCAATGCCCGCCACATAAACACCTTCCTCCCAGGGCACATTTTTGTCAATGTGAAGAATAACCACGCCTTCAGGACGGCCAAGTTTAGTTTTTAGCACGGATTCTAAAGAGGCCTTAGTGACTTGCTTATCGTTAATATAAAATCTCAGGTCCTTTGTTACGGTGATGGATACCTTCTGAACCTCAATCGTGCTGGCTTTACTCGAAGGTAAGTTAACCGGCAATCCTGAAGGTGTAACAAAAGATGAGGTGAGCATAAAAAAAATCAGCAGCAGGAAAATTAAATCCGTCATGGATGCCATGCTAAAGGCAGCATCTACTTTATTTCTGGTTTGAATATTCATAATCTTTAGCGAGGTTCCTGCAGAAGGTCTATAAACTCAATTGCCGAATATTCCATTTTATGAACAACCTTCGACACTCTGGTCACAAGATAATTATACCCAAGATAGGCAATGATACCTACGATTAACCCGGCAACAGTTGTAATCATAGCCGTATAAATACCATCCGCCAGGAGTTTTGGGCTCACAGAGCCTTCTTCCTGCGCAATGGATATAAAAGCCTGCACCATACCAATAACGGTTCCCAAAAAGCCCATCATAGGCGCTGCACCCGAAACGGTGGCAATGACCGACAGATTTTTTTCTAATTTGAAGAGTTCAATTTTGGCAACATTCTCGACAGATGCTTCAATATTTTTTAAAGGACTACCGATACGCGATACCCCCTTCTCAATCATTCTCGCTACGGGTGTATCAAATTGGGAGCACAAGATTTTTGCTCCATTCATATCCCCTTTCAACACCAACTCCTTAATTTTTCCCATAAATACATCAGGGCGTTGATTGGCTCTATTGATAGTAAGAATTCTTTCCACAAAAATGTAAATGGCAATAAAAGATGCTAACACAATGGGGATCATCAGTACACCACCTGCCTTGGCCAACTCCCAAACGGAAATAGCTTGATCTGGAGTAATGTCCTGGTTTGTAATAATCTGAGCTAACATCATAATAGTTTAAAAAATATCAGGTCGTTTAAATTGGCCTGAAGTTATAAGTGGTAAGCTTCAAGCCTATTTTGTTTGCAACAGCCTGGCGCCAACAGCTAGCAGCTCTGTTATTTTTAAATTCAATATTTTATTACCCATACCCCATCACCATAGCCAGCCTTCGCTGCATCGGCACTCGCTTGCGCTAATTCAAACGTATCATAATCTCCAATTGATAATCTGTTAAACTTCCATTTACCAAAAGGAGGAATAATTTTAGTGCTGATGCCCGTTGAACTCAGTTTCTTTGCATAATCCATAGTCAGGTCAGCATCTACAGCGCTGGTGATCACAACATAGTAACGTTTTGTTGGGGAGTTTAGTATTTCAATAGTTCCCACCACAGGCGTTGCCTTAGCCGCTTCATCAGCTTCTCTCTGTTTGCGTTCAGCTTCTTCCTTTTCTTTGGCCAGTCTTGCTTCTTCCGCAGCTCGCTTCGCTGCAGCTACCTTAGCCAGCTGTTCTTGCCGTTCTTTTTCAGCCTTTGGTTTGTAAACAAAATTATAAATTAAGAAACCAGCAATAATAACCACTGCCGCGATAACAAAGCCTATGATAATAGGAGCTTTTGATTTTTCTTCAACGGTGGATGAATAACCATAGCCTTTCTCTTCCTTAGGCAGCTCCTCATTTCGGTTGGATTCAGAGGAAGATTCTGCTTGTTGCGAACCCGATTCTTGGGGAGATTGTGCAGCTATAGCTTCCTCAGAAACTCCTTCGTTTCTCTCCAGTGGTTTGTAATCAATATCAGGTAAGCCGAAGCTATCAGCATCACTGCTATTTTCAAGATTCTCATCTGGAAGATCTTCGTTAGTCTTTTTGCGCTTTGCCATTGTTTTGGTTTTTAACGGATATTACTACAAAAATAACCTAAATTCTTTTAAATAATAGCATTAGAAACTCCAGCTTATACCTCCCATTGCTTGAAATCCGCGTACCGGGTAATTCAAATAAACCTGATATTGATTGGACAAGAGATTATTCAATTTCAGAAAAACTGAAAACTGTTTAGAAACATAATAATCGACTTTGACGTTGAGATCGAGGGCAGGTTTCAGTTCCACGACCCTGCTGGTTTCTACATCGTAGGCTTTGATACCACCTTGAGTAATAAAATCAATATTTACAAGCAACTTCTTGTAGATATTAAAATTTGAATTAAAATTCAGCATGTATGCCGGTCGATGATAAGCCTCTAGAAGTTGGTCAGTCGAATAATTGAAATAATCACCGCGTAAAAGCATCCTTATGACATTTGATTGGGCGTAATTTAGTTCAACAAATAAATTGGTTCTTTGCGTGTTCCCATTATCGTATATCACATCAAATTTAGCACGGTTGGTAATAGAATTTTGATAAAAGTAAAGTCCCTTGAGATTCGCATATGAAACACCCGTCCCAAAACCTAAGGTCCTTCCAAGTTTCCCCTTTATACCACCAAAAAAATCAATTGACCGATTGCTATGAAAAATATCTACATTCTTATTCACCCACAAGTTCTCACTTGAGAGAGTTTGTAGTGATACTCTCTCCATATCACCGGTTACTCCTGCATACGCTTCAATAAACCTGCTCAAATTGACGTTCGCCTTTATGTTGGGATACACATGAAATGACTTTGTATTACCAAGAGTATCATTTTCCAGCGCAGTATTTAAGCCTATCATTACGTTTAGATTATCCACCGCTTCAAATTCAAATGCGGGTTTGAACTTCAACAAATGTCTGGGAGCAGCATCCCGAAGGGAATCTTTCCGTGCAATAAGGTAGTAGTCTGCCGAAAAATCAATTTTACTTTTCTCTGAAAGTGAATAATCGCTGGTAAAATTCAGTGCAACCTCACTCTCCTTCGCTTTGTAGAAATCATTCAGGTAACTTAAGTTCGCTTTTAATCCCACATTCACATCTGAAAGACTTATCCTTTCAATATCAACCCCTACTTTACTTAGGTTGTAAGACTGCTTAAAATTACTTCTATTCAGTTCAATTGAAGTAGGTGCATATCCATAAAAATAGCTTCCCGTATTTTCATAACTCACAAATCCACCAGTCGCCCAAGTTTTTGAAAAAGATTTGGCAAATAGAGAAACATTCGAGTTTGAACTGGCTGAATTTTTTTCGTCCACCGGTCCTGTGCCAAAACTATGATGAAATACGTGAGCACCATAATACTTATTTTTATCTCGCTTACTGTTAAACCAAGCTTCAAGATAAGGAGACACATAATTTCCAAAACCAGCGCTCACGTAGTTGCCATAAATTTTACTGATGTCTTCCTGTTTTAATTTCAGAGGTCGTATTTGCGGATAATAATCAGACATTTTGAAATTCAGGTTGGCAAATTCGTAGGTAATCTTGGGCAGAATAGGTTCAATTGGCCTGGGGGGAACTTTCTCAAAGTTCCTATTAGCCTTAGGCAGCACTATTTGTCTTTCCTTAATAATCTCAATCTCCACATTCTCAATTTCTCCTTCGCTTTCCCATTGCTCCTGGGCATACCCCGTGGATGAAATTAATAACAGTAATGCCCCTGCTACTACTTTTAACCACGTCATATTCAATTCAACTTGGTCCATTATTTATTCTGACTATCGGTGGTATCCTGACTCATTTGAACTTGCTTCTGAATTTCACTCTCTTCAATTCTTTTCAAACGTCCTTTTGCCTGATCTTTTACCTCCTGAAGCGGAAAGTTGTCAATCAATGATTTCAATGTGCCTTTTGCCTGGAAAACCTCCCCCATGGCTTCATAATTATCAGCCAGTAATAACCACGATTTACCCACCCAAGTAGTATAGGACGAAAAAGAAGTGTTAAGACTCATGAGCGTTTCATTACTCTGTTTGTGGTCTTTGTTCAAATAGAATATTTCAGCAAGCAAATAGTTAGCCTCGGCACCGTACTCATCCTGTGCCGTATTTAGGGTATTTATGAATTCATCTTTGGCGGCTTCATAATCTCCTTTTGCCATAGCGGATTTGCCAATGAAAACCGATGCTTTGTTTTGTGAACTGGCATTCACATTTCCATTTTTGATAATCTGTTGTGCATAAAAGACAGATGAATCATATAGTGCCAAATAATAATGAGATTCCATCAACCCTGACCATGCAGTATATTGTTCTTTTTTATTGGTAGCTATTTTAGCTAACCTGTGAAATTCCGGAATTGCTTTTTCATACTGCCCTAATTTAAACTCCAATTCTGCAATTCGCGCAGTTACTTTTGTAGCCAAAGTAAATGTCTGATCAGGTTTCAATGCATAATACACTTCGAGAGCCTTTGGTGCCTCTTTTAACCTATAATATGATTCTGCTTGGTAATACTTGGCTTCTGCCAATCTAGGACTTTCAGGATAGGATGTAACATAGTTTCCTAAACTAAGAATAGCTCTGGCATACTCCTGATTGAAGTATAACGTTTTTGCCGATTCAAATTCAACAACTTCAATTCCTTTAGCCCCTGGATTTGCCATTTTAAACTGAGACATGTACTTGTCAAACTCAGTCGATCGTCCCGCCAGGCTCAATGCCTCCTGCAAAGGCAACAGTACTTCACTTGCCAGCGGATGTGCAGGAAACTGTTCAAGTATAGAAATGTAGTCATTGGATGTTTTATTGTAATCCTTAAGATTATAATAAGAAGCTGCCCTTCGCAAATAGCCGTATGGTAAAAAGCGCGATGACTTGCTGGCATTGATTAGCTTAGTGTATCCGGCAATCGAGGCGGAATAATTTCCTTGCTCAAAATCCAGTTGGGCAAGTTGGAAAAGTGCCTCATCCAAAAATCTTGATTGAGGATAATTTTTGATGACTTGATCCAGCTCTCTGGCAGCTTCTCTATAATTGCGTTGAATGCTGAGTATTACTCCTGTTTGCAAATGAGTGTAATCACCATCAACCGAACTAAATTGAATTGCTTTTTTATAGTTGAAAAGGGCGTCCGAATAAGACTTCGTCACGTAGTAGCAATCTGCGAGACGAATAATGCCATCGGCATAATTGGGGCCAGTCTTAGCGGACATATTGACAAATTCCTTGAAACTAGTCAGTGAGCGATCGTATTGCTGTAAATTGAAGTACGCATAACCCAATCCATAACGGGCCTTGGCCACAAGTTCTTCATTTCTAAGGTCTGAAAAGCCTGTAATCGTTTGGTAATGCTTTATGGCCAGATCATATTTCTTCCCAATCGAGTACGCCTCGCCACACCAAAAGCTGGCTTCTGCCATATAATTAGGATCGATTGGAAACAATAGGGATTTCTCAAAAAATTCAACGGCAAGTGGAAATTCTTCCTTGTTAAAAAGTTCAATCCCTTTCAACGCAGTAGCTTTTTGATAAGCCCTGTCCAAATTTTGATTTCGCGTTGGAAAGGACTCAATATATTCAATAGCCTTGTTATAGTTATTTGCATTGAGGTACGCATGAGATAATAATTCCTTCACTTCCATAGTATGCGCACTTTGTGGAAAGTCAATCAAAAAAAATTCAAACTCGCTGATGGCCTTGTCGGGTAGCGCTAGATCATAGGCAATCTTTGCCACCTGAAAAGTACTTTCTTCCACCATTCGCTTATCCAACTTGAATTCACGGGCATTATTGAACGCAATCAGCGCTAAAGGTTTCTGTTGTTTCTTCAGGTAAATGGAACCAAGATAATAGGAAGAATAAAATCCAACCGAGTCGGTGTCCAGTGCAGAAAGCTTCAACCAGTCTAGCGCTGTTTCATCTTGCCCCACTAATAAAGCAGCATAGCCCGCCCTAAATAAAACTCCTTTATCCGTGTTGCCTTCCCTGCCTTCCAGATAATTCTGATAACCTTCCAGAGCAATTTTATAATCCAATTTCTTAAAACTTGCTTCAGCTGAAAACAAGGATATTTCCTCCGAATTGGTAAGATTCTCCCTTGACTCAAGGGAAGAGAGGTAGTTCAGTAATTGATCATATCTGCGCTGCTTGTAATATAGATTTGCGATAATGTATGGAACGATAGACGCGTAGGCAGGACTTTCTTCTGCGCGTTTTAAATCCGTAAGAGCAATTTCATATTCTCCCTGAGTGTATTCTATGAACCCCGAATAGTAGCTGGAGGCGGGTCCATACTGACCACCTTGAGTTTTGATGAAGTTAAATTCATCCAGGGCGTCCTTTAGCTTCTTTTGGTTAAATAGACTATAGCCCCATCTAAAACGTCCCGAATTCTGGTGCTCCGCACTTAATGCAGCAAAGTCCGTCTTCATAAAATAGTCGGAGGCCTTCACGTAATCCCTTTCGTTGTAAAAGAAATTTGCCAAATCATAGTAGGCTAACGTTGCTTTGGGGTGATTTACATTTTGGGTAATAAAATCTTCCATCAACTTTTCCCCATCCGCATGAAATAGATGCAACGAACAAAATGCTCTGTAATATTCGGCCTCCCTACTCTTCAAGTCTCGAGCAGCAAGAGATAAATAATTGGAGAACGCCTCGCGCGCTGCACCATATTCGGCATGCTCCATCAAATCAATCCCACTCTCGAATAGTTGCTCAGCCTTCTTTTGAGATAATAAATCCTGAGAGTGTACAACGATTGGAAAAACTAAACTGATGAATAAGAAGGTTATCTTCTTCATTAATAACTTTTTGGTAGAACAGGGAAATCCCAATAAAATTGCGGACTTCAGTTTAAAAAATTTACACCATGCGTTAACCCAAAAAATGAATTGCATGGACTCAAAAATACTTAATTTAACTCTATAATCCCATTACTGCAGATCAATTAGCAGATTCACCTATTACCTCTATTCCATAAAGGCAACGGGTATAAATTAAAATGCTTTAGTACATTAGCCCAAAGACTAACTCCTTCAAAATCTGTCCCTCACTTTCTGATCCGCTATTAACTCCTTTCAATTTAAGGTCTGCTTGTTTCAATCTCGATATGTTTTCAATGATCTGCAAAGTGCTATATCGCTGTAAAGCCATACTATAATCCTTAGCAGCGAACGGATTGATTTTGAGCAAACTAACAAGACCTCGTTCACTGCGGTCTGATGTAATAGAAGCCACCAGAAGTTTGCTATAAAAAGAATATAGTAATGCCACCATAGGGATTGACGGGTTTCTCTTGGTATTGCTTTCAAAGTAGTTCACAATCTTGTTGGCGAGAAAGGAATTCTTTTGAATCAAGGCCTTCTGAAGTTCAAACATATTATATTCTCGGCTTATCCCTACCTGACTCATTACATTATCTGCTGTAATGATTTCCCCTTTTGGAACGGCAATCAATACTTTATCTATCTCGTTGGCTAGTCGGCTCAGGTCATTTCCAATATATTCACATAAGACCTGAACAGCGGCACCATCAATTTTAAAACCCTTATCCATCACATACTCCAAAACGAACGATGGTAATTGGTTTTCAAACATCTTTTTAAAAGTCGCACACGTTGCAAACTGATCGATCTTCTTGCCTAATTCCTTACGCTTGTCAAGTGCTTTATGCATATGGCAAAGTACCAGCACCGTTGAAGGTACCGGTCTGGCGATATAGTCAAGCATTAACTTAATCCCAGTATCTTTTTGAAGATCAGGTATATCTTGTGCCTCACGAACAATGACAAGTTGCCGAGGAGCCATCAACGGAAATCGCTTTGCTGTTGTCAGAATCGCTGCAACGGTTACATCCTTGCCATAGTAGATAGTTTGATTAAAGCTTCTCTCAGAATCCTGAAGGCCATGGGCCTCAATAAAGTTTGATAGCAAATCGATATAAAATGTCTCTTCACCTTGTAATACATAAACCGGATCATATTTACCGGCCTTCAGGTCTGTCAATATCTTTTTTGCAGCTATATCCATCAATTCCTCCCGTTTTTATCCGCCAAGTTAAATGCTGTAACAGTTCCCACCAAAGCCCCGGCTAGATGAGATTCCCATGATATATGAGGATCGGTGGGCAATATGCCATAAAAAATCCCACCATAAATAAAAATTACGGATAGGGAGATTAAGAATGCCACCAAGTCATGCCTCAACAACCCATAGAAAATAAGAAAAGCTGCTAATCCATAGATAAGGCCACTGGCGCCAATATGATAGGAAGCCCTGGGGCTCATGAGCCAAACTAGAATGTTAGTATAGAAGTAACACCTAAAAAAAACAGTTTTACCGATGCGTTCATAAAAGAAAAATAATACCGAACCAAGAAATAGCAAAGGAACAGTATTCGAAATCAGATGAGCCAGATTCCCATGGATCATGGGCGAAGTGAAGATGCCTATGATGCCAATTAAAGAGCGGGGTTTAATGCCTAAGACACCAAAATCTATTCCGTAAAAAAACTCAATACTGAATGATAGCCACATTAAAAAAACCAGGCGAAAGGGCACTACTGAACTTCCAAAAAAAGAAGTGTCAGATCGCATCTTCAAAAAGTTGATGGACTTTTAACCATTGGCAAATCAACCCACGTAGCCTCTTCCGAACCAATCGAACTAATTCCGAATATACCTCCTGACGATTCCGCAACCTTTCGGGCAATTTCTCTAATGCTCTTATAAAAAGGAATGGAAAACGATGTAGCCAATCTGGGAAGCACAACATTGAGCTGAGATAATTCTTCAGTTATAAGGGGGTTACGTTGCGTTGCTTCGATCGGAAAACTTTGAATTACGACTTTCAGTTTATCTTCAAAATCCTGAGCCACTATAGAATAAAACTCAATCAACCCCGGCTGGGATTGCGTGCTCTTTTTCTTTGCGAGATGAATAGCTTCCCGCATTTCAGCCTCATCAATATTATCATCCGCACCAGCTACCAGAATGCAAACCAAAATAGGCGCCTTAAGCATTAATTCTACCTCAGCAGCAGACAGAACATCAAATTCGGCTATCATGTTTTACAAGGAATGGGTAGACCATATAAAAGTCTTCAATAAATAGAGAATTTAAAACTTTTGTAGAAACAAAATTGAAGTGTAATTTACCACCCAATGCAATAAAAATGTACGAGAAAGACCCGGTAAAAATTTTTGTTGTTGAAGATGACCATTCCTACTCAAAATTTTTGAGGTTCGTGCTTAGCCTTAATCCGGATTTTGAAGTCTCGTTTTTCACCACGGCAAAAGAGTTCTTAACTAACCTTCACAAGAGGCCTGACATTGTCACCCTTGATTACTCGTTGCCCGATATGGCTGGTGAAAAAGTCTTACGAGAGATTCGGGATTTTGATCCTGGTATTAGTGTTATTATTGTTTCCGCCCAGGAAAAAATCAAGACTGCCGTTGAGTTGTTAAAAATTGGTGCCTTTGATTACATCAGCAAAGATGAAGAAGCAAAGGATAGAATCCTCAACTCAATTAATAACGCCCGAAATAAAAATTCTTTGGTAAAGGAGATCGACCGGCTAAAGTTGGAGATTTCCGAAAAATATGAATTCGAAAAAAGTATCATTGGTGCCAGCCCTGCCATAAAGAAAGTATTTACCTTATTAGAAAAAGCAGTTAAAACCAACATTACTGTCTCCATTACCGGTGAAACCGGAACGGGAAAGGAACTAGTTGCTAAAGCCATCCATTACGGTTCAACAAGAAAGAATAAATCATTTGCAGCCATCAACATTGCCGCTATCCCAAAAGATTTGATCGAGAGTGAATTGTTTGGCCACGAAAAGGGTGCTTTTACCGGTGCCAACAGCAGGCGAGTTGGAAAGTTTGAAGAAGCGGAAGGCGGTACTATCTTTCTGGATGAAATAGGTGAAATGGAGTTAAACCTGCAATCCAAGATACTCCGTGTTCTTCAGGAAAAAGAAATAACCCGTGTTGGGGGTAATCAGCTTATCAAATTAGATGTGCGTATCCTGGTAGCCACTCATCGCAACTTATCGCAAGAAGTAAAGAAAGGAAAGTTCCGCGAAGATCTTTACTACCGCTTGCTTGGCCTGTCCATTCACCTGCCTCCACTTCGTGAGCGTGAACAAGATATTTTTTTATTGGCGAAGTTCTTCCTGGATCAATTTGTAAAAGAAAATCAATTACAAAAACTTAAACTAACAAAAGAAGCCCAGGAGAAACTCCTTCAACATTCGTTCCCTGGAAATGTGAGAGAGCTAAAATCGGTAATTGAATTAGCTGCTGTAATGGCCGACAATGGAGAAATTCGGGCATCTGATATAACATTCAGTGGTATTGGTCTGGACCAATCTGCTATGTTAAAGGAAATGTCCTTACAAGAATACTCATACAGAATTATTCGTATGCTCATGGAAAAATATGACAACAATGTACTGGAAGTGTCCAAACGTCTGGACATCGGAAAATCATCAATCTATCGCTATCTGAAAAAAATGGAAGACGCTGGAATGTAAATATGAAGAATTTAGAAAATTATGTCCGAAAGGGATTGTTCTATAAATCGGTAGTTGAAGATGGCTCTGATATTATTTTCGTTGTAGACTACGGTGGTAAAATCCTTTATCATAATGCTTCCGCAAAAGAGACCCTGGGGTATAGCTCCAAAAGTTTGTTCGGCAAAAATTTCTTTGATTTCATTTTACCCGAAACACTGGCTGACTTCCGTAAAAAATATCTGATCAGCACGAAGAAGCAATATCAAAAATCTGTTGAATTTCAATTTCTATGCAAAGACCGGTCGTACAAATACCTGGAATTCAATTCCATCAATCTTAAACAAAAAGACTCTTCAGGAGTGCAAGCCCGCCTCCCGAAGTCGTACGGAGCAGAAAAACTTGAAGGTCTTATCCTGGATTGCCGGGATATTACTCAACGCAAAAAAGATGCGGAAGAACTATTGCAGGCACAAAAGACGAAAGACCAATTTCTGGCTAATATCAGTCACGAGATCAGAACTCCACTTAATGGTATTGCCGGCATGGTAACCTTGCTTAGTCAAAACCCAAACCGCGAGGAACAGATCACCTATTTAAACGCTATAAAAAGTGCATCGGATAATTTAAAAGTGATCATTAACGACATTCTGGACCTGGCCTCCATCGAATCTGGAAAACTGAAGTTTGAGCGAATCGGTTTCAATATGAAGGAAGCCCTCGCTTCTCTTATCAACATGTTCATAGTGCAAGCCAAAGAAAAAGGAATAACTATCTCAAATCAAATAACTAAAGAAGCTGACAAAATTCTAATTGGCGATCCAGTGCGGCTTAATCAAATCCTTATCAACCTGATTAGTAATGCACTTAAATTCACACATAGAGGTTCAATTAAACTGAATTGCTCTATTGAACGTCAGGAAAAGCATAAGTGCTACGTACGATTCGAAGTCCTCGATACCGGAATTGGAATTCCATTTGATAAATTAACCACCATTTTCGAAAGCTTCAGTCAGGCAGACGCTAGTGTCACACGTAAGTATGGAGGCACCGGTCTTGGCCTAACCATTGTCAAACAATTGGTCGAACTGCAGCAAGGGAACATAACTGTAAAAAGTGAAGTGGATAAAGGTTCATCTTTTGTTGTCATCATTCCTTATGAAATTGGTAGCCAAGCGAGCATTAAACAGGTATCCAATCAATCCAGAAAAAGTAAGTCGTATCGGGATAGTCTTAAGAAACTAAATATTCTTTTAGTTGAGGATAATGACATTAACAGACTGTATGCAATCAATATCCTGAAAGCATGGGAATGTTCTGTAGAGACAGCTGAAAATGGCTATGTAGCAGTCGAAAAGCTAAAAATTACATCATTTGATATCGTGCTTATGGATATTCAAATGCCTGTCATGGATGGATTTGTAGCAACCAAAGCCATACGAAGTGGCGAAAGAGCCAATAGAGAAATACCCATCATTGCCCTAACGGCAAATACTTCCAAAAAGGATGTTGAGAAATGCTTGGCTGCAGGAATGAATGATTGCATTTCCAAACCTTTTACACCTGATGATCTTCTACGGGTATTAATAAAATACGGTAACCGGAAGAGTATTCCAGGAAAAGTGGCTTCAGCAAACGACCCAAATTTTCAAATCGGTTCTTCATCCGCAGTTGATTTGATCTATTTGAAAAAAATATCGAAGAATAATCCTGAATTCATAAAAGAGATGGTAGATGCATTTTTGGAAATCATGCCAAATACCATTGATGAAATACGAAATCTGGCGTTATCCAATGCTTGGGAAGGTGTGGCCCGGGCAACCCATAAAATACGACCTTCCCTTACTTTAATGGGTATGACATCGGCAAAGGAGTTATCTATTCAAATAGAAAACAATGCAAATTCCAAAAGCCAAAGAACCCTGGTGCTTTCTCAAGTTGAAGATTTTTGTCGGATGCTGGAGGGAGCCTTGCTTGAACTAAGCCAACTCAAATCTTAGTTTCTATTCATGATCACCAACTTCTGGTACACTATCGATTTGCCAGGACCAGCGATGATGACGAAGTAAACACCATTGGCCACCCCAGAAATATCCACCTGCATGCGATTATTAAAGGCATCATCAAAATCCCCTTTCTGAAGAACTACTCCGCGCTGATCTGCTAGCTTCCATGTGAATCCGGAAGCAGAACCTTCGGGCAACTCAAAATTGAATGAGCCGTTGGCAGGGTTAGGGAATATGCGTATTCCATTTAAGGTGGTTGGCGGAGCAGGATCTTTGTCAACAATTCCAACAACCGGAGACCCAGTTTTTCGTGGAGCCTTAATGTTTACACTCTGATAGATTTCTTTGAATGGTGTACTGGCGGATTCACCAAGGGGTACCTTAGGTATATCATTTTTATCTTGTACAAATGCAACCAACCTTAAATTATCCGAGTTTGCCACAGGGACATCGATCTCAACATCAGACCTTAGCTTAACAAGTGATTGACCCGCCACCCATGTATTAGTAATCGTTTCACCATCACCGCCAAAGAGCAATTTTCTAAGAACATTTCTGTTGCCCCCCACATTATCTTCAACCAATGTAACGTGGGCGATCAATGGAGTCGTGAAATCTTGTCTTGCCGTTATGGTCAGTTGCACGGTTATTGTATTGTTCAACCCTGTTGGAATGGTATCCAATTGCAAATCAAACAAAGGATCAACTAAAGCTCTTCTATCCACTTCAACTGCGGTTATCTTATCATAGGTTCCATCATACGTTGTTCCTTTTGCACCTAGGCGGCCATCCATAATGGTTGCCGGTGGTTGTGTCACACCAAAGAACAAAGCACGGGCAGGAGGATCGGATGGGTTGTCCAAATTCAAAGGATCAGGAGATGGTGAATTGATATGATAATATATTGCGCTGAAATCAGAAGTCAAATGATTTAAACTGACCTGATTATCGTAAAGGGTATTTAAGTACGTTTCTCCATTAACCGGAACACCTGAATTTGTAAAGTGCTCAATCAAAACATTCCGTTGCTTCTCGCCTACATAAACATTATCAAAAGCAAAGCCATCAAATGTTGGATTAGGAATATTATCGTTGCTTGATCCGATTGCAATCCTGATTCGCACCTGAGCCCGTTTAGCAGGATCTATCATATCTAAATTAAATCTTCCCTTCTGCCAGCCGTTAACATCATTGCCACTCCAACCGTAATCACCAATAAGTTGTATTCCTGGTTTCCCAACGATATTAGAAGAATTGTACCAGTTAATGCCAGCAGAAGGTGAAGCCCCTGATCCAACATTGAACCAGCTAATGCCACCATCCAATGAATATTGTAGGACTACACCATCCAGCTGACTTTCGAGATCAGACCAATAATCTAATGAAATCATTGGCCTATCCAGCGCAGAAAGGTTAAAGCACGGTCCATTCATCCACGAATTTTCAAGCGAATAATACGTACTATTATTCCTTCCTGTCCACCACGCATTGGTTCCTGAAGATGCTGCATTGATGGTTGGTCCATTGGGCAAGCCATAAATCCAACTTGTGTCACTCAGAACTTTAATATTGGGGTTCACATTATACTGTAGGCCAGCCTCTGCAATCCAACCTCCATCATTTGATTCAAAATCTTCCTGATATGCTGCTGAAGCCTGAGGAGTAACTGTGCTATACGGAAGTATAAATACTTTCTTGGTGATAGAGTTGGAACATCCATCGTTTGTTTGTACTGTGATAGTGGCATTATAGGTTCCAAAAGCAACATACTGATGGTTAGGCTTATCAAATATCCCGGTGGTTCTATCTCCATTGGCACCTGGGGGTATTGGATCTGCAACCTGCCCGGCCACAACATCTCCATCACCAAAATCCCAAATATAGCTTGTAACCGTGCTTATGTTTCCCGGATCAGATTGATCTTCAAATTTAGTCAAGTCAAAATTGCAAACTGCAGACCACCCAAAGTCAGGAGTTGGTACATCTCCAACTCTTATTGGCTGTGTAGGACTGGAATTAGAGCATCCTTGAATCGTTGTAACTTTCAACCCAACAGCGTAGGTACTTGAAATAGTATATCTCTTGCTCGGGTCTTGCAAAGTGCTTGCTGTACCATCACCAAAACTCCACTGCCAGATAGCAATACTGGTTGGGAATGGAGTTGGATTAATGGTGGATGTATCTTTAAAAACTACATCGCTGGCTATGCAATTGTTGGAAGACGTAAAGTCCGCAATCGGGCTGGCAAAAATATGCACGGGCGTTAACTTAAAAGTGATGGCATCGAATGCATTGCGATAGGTATACCGGATTAAATAGGTATCTGAAACTAGGCCATCCGTATCCATAAAATAATCAGGACCATTTTTTACAATAGTAGGAACAGTTTGACCTGGATAAGCAGGGTCTGCCGTAAACTGTGTCTCAGGCGGTTTACCTGTACTTGCTATTGGAACACCAATAATTTTCACCAGTCCCTGGTCCGCGCAAACCTCCCACTCAAGGTTTGCATTCAACATTCCACTTTGAATTGTGAAGTTTACATTCGTAACAGGGTTAACGATTACTTGTTGAACGACAAAGTTGGAACATTCGGTGGTGGGATTTGTATAGAAATATTTTACATAATTAGGCCCTAGTATAACTGCGGATGGATCAAAATTTACTCTGTCTACTACATTCACAAATGTGCCTCCAATAAGAGATGAATCGGGCTGTATCGTAAATTCACCACCTACTTGATTTCCGGTGAGTGTTATAGGAAGGTTGTTCTCCGCCATCTGAGGTGGTGAACCTATTGGAAAACCAGTGAACAATACTATCGGAAGTGGATTAACTTGTAAATTCATTTGATCGGAAACAATTGTACAAGGTCCGGCTCCATCAGGGTCGTTTGATGTTATCGTGAAGGTAAAAAACGTATTAATTTCTGATGGATTATTGAACGAATAACTAGGAGTTACCGAAGTTGCATCAGAAAACGAACCCGTGCCACCCGTCCAGGTAACAGATGATGTTGATCCCCCAATAGAGCCAGTGAGAACAATATTTGGAATATCTTCACAAAGTTTAAGGTCTGGTCCAGCTGAAACAATAGCCGGAGGATTAATGGTCACCGTAATGTCTTTAAATGGCCCAATGCAATTACTTGCCGAAGGCGTAACTCTATATACAACAATTCCAACGGAAGTATTTGTCAATTCCAGGCTTTGACTAATAGTTGAACCGCTGCCAGCAGATGTTCCGGTAACATTCCCCGATGTCGATTGAATGATCCAGGTAAACGTTGTTCCTATAACATTCTTAGGGCTGGCATCAAGAGGAATATTTACAACCTGCCCACCACAGATGACCACATCAGTACCATTTGCTGAAGGCAGCGGTAACACATTCACCAGGTAGTTCACATTTGACCCAGAGCACCCATTAAAAGTTGGGGTAATCGTATAGGTCACAGTTCCTACTACACTTCCAGAGTTTGCAAGAGCATTGGTAATAGTGCCAGATCCTGTTAACGCATTTCCGGTAATGGAACCTCCGCTGGACACACTAGTCCAGGTGTAGGTTGTTCCAACGATTGAACTGGTTGGAATAAAATTCAGTGATGTAGCGCTACAAATACTCGCTTGTAATTGAGGAGCAGTGTTCGTAATTACAGGTGTTGGTTTAACAGTTGCCGTAACGTCAAACGTTGCACCAACACATCCGTTGGCAGAAGGAGTAATAGTATAGATGACACTTCCATTGGTAACTCCATTCGTGCTTGTTAAAAGCTGTGCTATTGTCGCTCCACTTCCTGCAGATGCCCCAGTAACATTTGTTGAGCTTTCTGTCCATGTGTAAGTCGTTCCACTCACTGCATTTGGATTGGTGATTAAAATTCCTGTTACCAAGCCGGAACAAATTATTTGATTGGTTGCAGTGGCGTTGGGTACGGGGTTGACTATAACAACATAATTTCTGGTAATACCACTACACCCGGCAGCAATGGGAGTGATGGCATAAGTAACTGTTCCGGCAACATTACCCGTATTTATAGGCGCATCTATGATTGGTACAACTGTACTCGTTCCGCTCGTGACCCCACTTGTGATTGGACCTATAATACTGGTTGTCCAGCTATATGTTGTTCCAACTACATTACTGGTAGGCATAAAGTTCAATGCCACATTGCTGCAGATAATTGTTTGTAATTGGGTTGCTGTATTGGTCAGCAAAGGAGATGGATTTACTGTCACCGTTGTACTCTGCATTGCGCTCGGACCACATAGACGCACAATTGCTTCAAATACATACGTTACGATAACCGGAGAATTCGTCCCATTTAACAAAGTCTCGGTGAGACTCTGCCCATTTGAAAACAATACTCCTGGTATTAGTGTACCGATTACTGCTCCATAGGTCACGCTCTGAAGCCTTACTTGCCCCCCTACAATTGGTGTGTTTAATGTTATATTCGTCTGGCCCCCAGTACAAATAACAGCTGCAGGATTCGTAAAGCTGAAAGATGGAGTTGGTTCCACTATTGCTGTTACGGCAAAAGTTGGCCCAACACACCCAGCAGCGGATGGGATAATCGAATAGGTAACCATTCCTTGATTTATACCATCAGTAGATGAAATGCCTTGATTAATTAATGCACCGGATCCTGCACTCGCACCTGACACATTTACAGAACTTTGAATTGACCATATATAAGAAACTCCTGTCACTGCATTTGGGTTGGTAATTGAAATATTTGTTGTTTGTCCATTGCATATTGATGCGTTAGTTGCAAGTGCATCTGGAATTCTGTCCACCGTCAGGTTTACCCCACCACTGGTAAGGCTCGCCACGCACACACTCGGG
>JBBTBZ010000024.1:0-123520 GCA_038043425.1 Bacteroidota bacterium | reverse complement strand
GGCCAATTTTTTTGAAAAAATCAAAATCGATGACTTTTTGAGTGAACCCTAAATAGGCCGGAAATAAGAAAAATCAGGAAGTCAGATGTTTAGACTTTCAGGCTTCCAGACTTCCGGACTATTTTCCTTATTTTCGCGCCTAAATTTCCCCATTACGCTGCATGAACTTTCAGAAGATCAACAACATTACCGGCTGGATTGTATTCGGCATCGCCCTGATTACGTTTTGTATCACTTTTGAGGAAACCGCCAGTTATTGGGATGTTGGCGAGTTTATAGCTGTTTCCTATAAACTCATGGTTTCGCACCCGCCAGGTGCTCCATTGTTTATGTTACTGGGTCGTATTTTCTCCTTTCTCTCTTTTGGTGATGTTACCAAAGTCGCTTATTGGATTAACTTCATGAGTGTTCTGGCCAGCGCCTTTACCATTCTATTTCTATTTTGGTCCGTTACCTTGTTTGGCCGCAAGTTGATGGCTATCTCCAAACCAAATGAGTTAACAACTGAGAAAATCTGGGTATTAATGGGTGCCGGGTTAATTGGCTCCTTGACCTATACTTTTTCTGACTCTTTCTGGTTTTCAGCTGTGGAAGGTGAAGTGTATGGTATGTCTTCTTTTTTTACGGCCATTGTTGTTTGGGGAGTTTTAAAATGGGATGTCATTGAGGATGAAAGCAAAGCCAACCGTTGGTTGATTCTGATTGCCTATATCATGGGATTGTCCATTGGTATTCATATGCTGAATTTGGTGACGGTGCCTGCTTTGGGTTTGATCTATTATTTTAAAAAATACGAGCCTGGTCGCTGGGGTATTATTGCCGCATTGGCCATAAGTGTTGGTATTGTTATTTTCATTAACGACATTATCGTGCCCGGACTCCCCTCCCTGGCAGGATCTTTTGAGCTATTCTTTGTAAACAACCTTGGCTTACCATTTGGATCGGGTGTGATTTTATTTTGTGCAATTGTTGTGGGCGTCTTAATTTTTGGGATACGTTATACCCATCAAAAAAATAGGCCGGTTCTGAATACGTTTTTACTTGCGACTACTTTTATTTTAATAGGTTACTGTTCATACGCAACAATCGTTATTCGCTCCAATTTTGATCCTCCGATAAATGAGAATGCTCCAAAAGATGTCATGAGCTTTGTTCGGTATTTAAAACGAGAACAATATGGTAGTCGCCCCCTGGTATATGGTACCTATTTCACAGCTGAGCCCGTTGGCGTTAAATATGGAGATGCGATTTATACGAAAGGAAAAGACAAATACGAAATCACCGACCGGAAATTCGAGTATGAATATGACCCAGGGCAACAAACCATCTTTCCAAGGGCGTGGAATGCCGAACACAAAGAGACGTATAAGAGCATCATTGGTCTGAAGGAGGGAGAAAAACCAACCTTTGGTCAAAATCTGTATTTCATGTTCCGTCATCAGATTGGCACCATGTATGTCCGTTATTTCATGTGGAATTATGCGGGCCGGGAAAGCGATGACCAGGGTGCCGATTGGCTCTCTCCTCCCAATTGGTTTAAGAAAGTTCCGCAATCGCTGGCAGAAAACCGTGGCCGAAATAATTACTTCATGGTCCCTTTTGTTCTTGGACTCATTGGGATGTTCTACCAATTTTTGAAAGACACAAAAAACTTTGCCGTAGTGGGCCTGCTCTTCATTATGCTGGGGGTAGCCATAGTTGTGTACTTAAATTCCCCACCGGTGGAGCCGCGTGAACGGGATTACATCTATGCAGGATCTACCTATGCGTTTGCCTTTTGGATTGGCTTTGCTGTTATTGCAATGGCAGAATTTTTTAACCGATATCTCAAAAATTTAAAAACCTCTGCCGTTGTTGCTACCACGCTGGCTCTATCCGCACCTGCACTTATGGCTTTTCAGGGATGGGATGATCACAATCGCTCTGATCGCTTCTTTTCAGTTGATTCCGCTAAAAACTATTTAGCTACGTGCGCTCCCAATGCCATTATCTTTACCGGTGGCGATAACGACACTTTCCCCCTTTGGTATGTACAAGAAGTGGAAGGCTTTCGCACTGATGTTCGGGTTGTCGTGTTAAGCTATTTCAATACAGATTGGTACATCGACCAGTCCTTGCGGCCTGCCTATGAATCGAAGGCTTTCCCTTATACCTTAACGCTAAAAGATTATCAGCAAGGAGGCCCAAACGACTATCTCCCCTTTGCTGATTTAAAAATCAGTAGCATTGATGCTAAACAATATGTTGGATTGCTCGCTAAGAATTATCCTCAGCTCCGAAATGGAGATCGCAATATCATTCCAAGCAAACTGATGACGTTAGACATTGACAAAGACGATGTCCTTTCAAAAGGCATTGTGCCTAAAGGCATGGATAGTCTTCTTGTGAATAGGATGCAGTGGAGACTTTTACATGGTGCGCTGGAAAAGAAAGATCTTGCCATTATCGACTTAATCGTTACCAATAACTGGGAGCGACCTCTTTATTTTAACAATACTTCACTTTCTCAGATCAATATTGATCTTGCACCTTATATGATTCAGGAAGGGATGGCCATGCGCTTGCTGCCCATTAAAAACCCAGACCCACGTAAGAACTTTGTAAGTACCGGGGTGATGTTTGATAATATGATTACTAAATATCAATATCGGGGGCTTGATAACCCTAAGGCATATTACAACGAAGACTATCGTGGCTTTGTGCTCAATCACAGAAGCACATTGAACGATTTGGCTGAGGCCCTGATTGCAGAGCATGAGGCCGAAACCTATGGAGTAACAGAGAGCATTTCTGTGGAAGGTACAACAGAAAATAAAATGGAGAAGGCCCGAAAAGTAGTGCTGTTTAGCCTTGAAAAAATGCCGGACAAGGCTGTGCCTTACGACCAAACTGTACCCGGGACGGTGGAGTTGTTATTTAAAGTAGGTGAGAAAGAAAAAGCAATTGAAATAGCGAAGGTTGCAGGTGACCGTGCTGATGAAATGGCCACCTACCTGATTACCGAAGGACAAGGCGTGACCCTGGAACTTAGAAAGAATCTTTTCATTCTCGGTGATCTGCAACGCACCCTTCACGAAAATGGTGAGCATGACCTGGCTAAGAAATTTGAAGATGCCTATGAAAAGCATCTTGCTAATCTTCAGATCAATGAATAGTTTAATTATCGTGCTGAAAAGGCTCTGCCGTTAAGATTTCCTTACGATCAATAATAGATCCAGCGCGTTGTCAGCTTCTTCCGTAACAAGATAATCTTCGTGCACGATGCTTGTTACAAGTTCATCTGCAGCATCTTTTAATTTATTTCTGTTGAGTCGGTTCAGGAATTCGTAGGGCACACGCAAAATAGAAGCCGGAAGTTTGTGTTGCAGATCGAATACATCAAAACGCATGATACGATCAACGTATTTTTTATTGCGCTCATAATACTGCCAGACTTTTTCATTGCCTGTAATGCCTTTCATTTCTACCGTTGCAAAGTATTTTTTGGCAAGATCCGTTAACTCTCGTGCGGTGTACTCACGAACATGCCATGGATTCCGCGAAAGTGACCGGGGTCTATTCGGTGTGGTGATTAATCCCGTTCCCCCAGGTTTAAGAATCCTGTTAATTTCAGAAAGAAACAAGTGGTCATCTTCAATGTGTTCAATGACCTGAAAACTGAAAATCCGATCAAACGAATTATCAGCAAATTGAGATAAGGGGGGAATGTTTCCACTTAAAAACTTTCCAGCAGGATATTTCTCTCTGAGCTGATTAATTACGGGCTCTATTTTATCAATGGCGGTATAGCTCTTACATTTATCAATGATCAAATCAATACCCCTTCCCTCGCCACAGCCAACTTCGAGCACATCACCTTGAACAAAATCCTGTGCAAGTACATATGCTTTCAACAGTCGCTGGTGAATAGGATTGTCCGAGGCGATGCTTTCAGAAGTAATTTCGGTGGTAAAGACTTGTGACACTATGAAAATTTTGTGACGCAAAAGTAAAAGAAGGAATCCGATTTATCGTTGTATTTTAGTATTCGTATGCCTCGGCATTTATCTTTACAATTTGAAGATCATTTCATGCCCTATCCAATGAAGTCTTTGCTCAGTCTGATGTTTTTTATGGTGGCCCTTTCAGGTTTTGGTCAGGCAATCGGATCACTTAATTTTAATTATTTGTATAACCCACAGAATGAGGTTGACCTGCAGTTGAAGCTTGTAAAAGGTCAAAACCAGATCAAAATTTATTATTCGCTTCAGGTTGCCACCGTTCAGTTTACCACAGAGAGTTGTTCTATAACCTGGCAAAGGCTCAACTCTTTTAGCCAACGGGAAGGCACTGACATTACTCCGGAAGAAATTGAAACGCCCATTATTGTGGATGGAAAAAAGACCGGGGTAATTACCTTCCCAATACCAGACAAACCGTGGTTACTGGCAGCAAAGGTTGCCCATGTGGCCACCTCAAAAAATTGGGTTTACTTTAAAACCATCGAGGCGAATTATCCTGTTACTGGATATTTGACTGGCCCAAATGGTATGATTAGCAAGCCTTACCTCTCCTCTAAAAACGAATATACAATTCAAGGAAGTGGATCGGGAAAATCTTTAAGGGTCTCTTTTTACAAAGACATTTTTAATCCAGGTTCGCCACCTTTTGTAGAGAGTGAATCACCTGTTGATCGTTTTTTATTTCATGACTCAACTTTTACCATGCAAGACGAGGCGAAGATAAAATTTAATTCGCTGGGTCTATACCTTCTGCAGGAAGACACCACCGGGGCTGAGGGCTTTGCTTTTCGGTCATCAACTGAGGCCTTTCCAAAATACACGCGTGTGGAAGACCTCGTAAATCCATTAATTTATGTATGTACTAAAGAAGAGTTTACCGAGCTTAAAAATTCCAAGGGTGATAAAGCTAAATTTGACAAAGTAATATTAGACATCACCCGCGACAAAGACCGTGCAAGGTCATTTATTCGTAACTATTTCCGCAATGTGGAGCTAGCTAATCTCTACTTTAGTTCGTACAAAGAAGGATGGAAAACCGACCGGGGGATGATCTACCTTATATTTGGCATTCCGGATGAAGTAACAAAAACTGGCCAACAGGAGACGTGGAGCTACAAAAGTTCCAGACTAAAGTTCTCGTTTGTAAAAACCGGTAGTGTGTACGACCCTGACTACTATGTGCTCATTCGTGAAAAACGCTTTACTGAAACCTGGTTTAGCACAATTGATTTGTGGCGCAAGAGCCGATTCTGAAGTACTTCAAAATTGAAAGATTCAAAATTCAAAATCTGGAATCTTGAAATTTGAATTTTGAATCTGCTAATATTGCCCGATGGAACAAAAAGAAATGATGTTCGGCACGCGGGCTGTAATTGAAGCCATTAAAGCGGGACGTGATATTGAAAAAATTTTTATACAATCCGGGCTTAACAATGATTTGGCAAAGGAGCTGATCAATCTGGCTAAGAGCCGGAGTGTTCCGTTTACCTTCGTACCCCTTCCAAAACTAAATAACCTTTCAACAAAAAATCACCAGGGTGTCATTTGCATGCTGTCCGCGGTGAAATTTGCTCCGCTGGAAAATATCATCGATAAAATCTATAGCGAAGGACGTGAACCTTTTTTCCTAATCCTAGATCGTATTACCGATGTCCGAAACTTCGGGGCCATTGCCCGTACTGCCGAATGCGCAGGTTTGGATGGAATTATTGTAGGCGACACAGGCAATGCTCCTGTGACTGGCGATGCCATGAAAACATCCGCAGGTGCCTTAAGTTATTTGCCGGTTTGCAGAACCAGCAATATGAAAAAAACCATTCAATACCTGAAAGAAAGTGGGATTCAAGTGATAGCCTGCACCGAAAAGGCTGATAAAGCTTTATACGAATTGGATTTTAAAGCACCGGTGGCGTTGATTGTAGGTAGCGAAGAAGATGGCATTTCCACTCAGCTGCTGATGGAGGCCGATCATGTTGTTAAAATTCCAATGAGAGGAAAGATCGAATCGTTGAACGTCTCGGTAGCTACCGGCATTGCTATCTATGAAGTATTACGCCAAAAACTCCGTTAATCTCAAGTGGATCTTATTTAATACTCCACCCTCCCTCTCCAAATAAACCTTTAGACAATATCCCATCTCATCGGAGAAGGTGGCAAAAGGCCGGATGAGGTGGATGGCCGGGGATGAGTTACAAATAATCGCTGCCGTTTGATTTTGATTTCAGATCATTCACAAACCTTTTGAAAAGTTCTTCCTTATCCTTTTCACAAACGATAATCACATTGTCAAACGCACCGACCAGATAGCCGTTCAATCCTTGTACCACAATAAGTTTATCCTTCGGTCCTTTGATTACCGAATTGCGTGTATCATACGTCATGGCATCAGCATCGATGGCGTTGTTATTCTCATCTCGTTTCGAGTTATCGTGTAAGGATGCCCATGATCCAAGGTCAGACCATTGAAAGTTGCCAAGCCAAACATAGACGTTATCGGCCTTCTCCATCACCCCAAAATCAATGGAAATATTTTTACATTGTCCATAAGCCGTTTGAATCGCTTCTTTCTCTTTATCTGTATTAAAGCTTGGTGTCGCTTCATCAAATATTTCAGCCATTTCCGGTAGGTGCAAGGTGATCGCCTTTATAATGGCTTGTACGCCCCAGATAAAAATCCCGGCATTCCATACAAATTCACCACTCTCCAGGAATTTCTTGGCCAAAGCAAGTTCAGGCTTCTCCGTAAATGTTTTTACTTTCTTAAGATGGTTTTTTCCTTCCAGGTATTGAATATAGCCATAACCCGTCTCAGGCCTGGTTGGCTTAATTCCTAACGTTATGAGTTTGTCTTGACCCTTTGCATAGTCGACCGATTTTCGAATCGTCTCTTGAAAAACAGCTTCATTTAAAATAATATGATCAGCTGGACTAACTACCACAATGGCATTGGGATTTCTTAACGCAATTTTGTGGCAAGCATAGGCAATGCAGGGGGCCGTATTACGCCTCATCGGCTCCGCTAAAATCTGATCGCTATTGATTTCGGGTAATTGCTGGGCTGTAATGGTCTGGTACTCGCTATTGGTGACAACGAATATGTTTTCAATTGGGCAAAGAGGAGTAAGCCTATCGTAGGTTGATTGTAATAGTGTTCGGCCTAGACCTAACACATCCAAATACTGTTTAGGTTTTGCATTTCGACTGAACGGCCAAAAGCGAACGCCTACACCCCCGGCCATCAAAACCACATAAAGATTTTTATTCATCCGCTATATCTTTTGGAATCAGACGATACCCTCCTTCAATAAGTCATGTAGGTGTATAAAGCCAGCCACTTTCCCTGCTTGGCCTGCAGGTATGTCTCTGTCTTTTACAACTAATTGTGTAATACTATTCTCCTGCATGATTTGCAAGGCCAACACGGCAAACTCATCCCGATTGATCGTTTTAGGGTTCTTGGTCATTATGTCTGCTGCCGTAAGCTGTGCCAGGTTAGTTTCTTTTTGAAGCATCCTTCTCAAATCACCATCGGTTACTATACCTAAAAGTCTTTTCTGATCATCTACAACTGCAGTTGCTCCTAATCGTTTGGATGAAATCTCAATGATTACATCTTTGAGTGGAGAATCAGGCCGGACCAATGGCAACTCATGCTGAACGAAAATGTCTTCTACTTTCAAATAAAGCTGTTTGCCTAAAGCCCCCCCTGGATGAAATTGTGCAAAATCCTGGCTCGAAAAATTTCGAAGCTCCAGCAAACAAACCGCAAGTGCATCACCCATGGCCAGATGAACAGTAGTGCTCGTGGTAGGCGCAAGATTGTTAGGGCAAGCTTCTTCACCTATGGTGGCATTTAATACATAGTCGGCCTGTTTCGCCAGGTAAGAATTAATGTTACTTACCAAAGCAACAAGCTTGGAACCTCTACGCTTCAGAAGAGGGACAAGAACTTTGATCTCAGGAGTATTTCCGCTCTTTGAGATACAAATCACAACATCTTCATGTTGAATCATCCCTAAATCACCATGAATGGCATCAGCCGCATGCATGAAAAGAGCCGGGGTACCTGTCGAGTTTAAGGTTGCTACAATTTTATTTGCAATTATGGCGCTTTTACCTACCCCCGTCACCACAACACGGCCCTTTGATTGGAAAATATACTGAACACAGGCTTCGAAATCGTTGTCGATGAAGTTTATCAGGCTTTCGACCGCCTTGGATTCATTTAATAATACATTCCGTGCAATGTTTCTGATATTTTTTGCTAAATTCAATCCCTATCGAAGTTATATGTGCAGTTGAGCAAATATAACAATTAAGGATATAAGGAGGATTTGAACTATGATGGTACTTGAAGAGAAAGATCAATTAAAAGTAAAACTCAAAGAGATTTTCGGCTATACCACGTTCCGGGGGAATCAGGAAACGGTAATAAAAAATATTTTAAGCGGACACAATACCTTTGTGATCATGCCCACCGGAGCTGGCAAGTCATTATGCTACCAACTACCGGCCATGATAAAGGATGGCCTTGCTATTGTGATCTCTCCTTTAATTGCCCTGATGAAAAATCAGGTGGATCAACTCAATGCCTATGGCATAAATGCCCGGTTTCTTAACTCCACCCTCAGCAAAGGGGAAATCACACGACTAAAGAAAGAGTGCATAAATGGTGATGTTAAACTATTATATGTAGCACCCGAGTCTCTCAATAAGGAAGAAAACATCGCCTTCCTTCAAAAAGTAAATGTCTCCTTTGTAGCCATTGATGAGGCCCACTGCATCTCAGAGTGGGGTCATGACTTTCGGCCGGAATACAGAAAAATAAAAACGATGATTGCCCAGTTTGGTAGTTTGCCGGTGATTGCTCTGACGGCTACGGCAACACCCAAAGTGCAGATTGATATTCAAAAAAATTTACAAATGGAAGACGCAGATGTTTTCATCTCCTCTTTCAATCGCAGGAATTTATATTATGAAGTACGACCAAAGAAAGAAACTAAAAAACAATTGATCCGCTTTGTAAAAGAACACAAAGGAAAATCAGGTATAATCTATTGCTTGTCCAGAAAAAAGGTAGAAGAGATTGCACAGTTGCTAAACGTCAACGGCTTTAATGCCGCACCGTACCATGCAGGTCTTGATCCTGACGTCCGGGTAAAAAATCAAGATGACTTTTTGAATGAAGAAGTAGATATTATTGTGGCTACCATCGCTTTTGGAATGGGCATCGATAAACCGGATGTTCGGTTTGTCATACACTACGATGTTCCGAAATCACTGGAGGGATATTATCAGGAAACAGGCAGGTCTGGTCGCGATGGGTTGGAGGGGATATGTTTGATGTTCTACAGCCACAACGACTTGAACAAGCTGGAGAAATTTAATAAAGACAAGTCTGTACAAGAGCGTGAAAATGCGCGCATGCTATTGCAGGAGATGGAGTTTTATGCTGAGTCCCCCGTGTGCAGACGCATGCAACTGCTCCACTACTTTGGCGAAGAGTATAAAGAAGGAAATTGTGGGATGTGTGATAATTGCGTACATCCACGCGAGCGCTTTGATGGAACCGAAGCGGTGGGAATTGCTCTCGAAGCTGTGAAACAAACTACTGAACGGTTTGGTCTTGCTCATTTAGTCAACGTGATCAGAGGTGTTGAAGATGAGTATGTAAAAAGCTATGGCCACTTTGACCTGGCCATTTACGGAACGGGTGACACCGAAAGTGAAGATTACTGGCAATCCGTTATACGCCAGGCTCTTATTTATCAATACTTAGAAAAGGACATTGAGAATATTGGCGTACTGAGAATGTCGGAGAAAGGCAAGAAATTCCTGGTGAAGCCACACGCTATTGAGTTAGCCAAAGATCATGACTTTACTACTGAAATTGGAGATGAAGAAGGCTCTGAACGTGTGATAGTCAACACTAAATCATACGACACCAGGTTGTTTGAAATGCTGAAGACACTCCGCAAGCAAATCGCTAAATCCAAAGATCTTCCTCCCTATGTTATTTTCCAGGACCCTTCTCTGGAAGAGATGGCCACCACCTACCCTACCACTAAGGATGAACTTGCTTCTGTGAATGGCGTGGGCATGGGCAAGGTGAATAAATTCGGGAAAGAGTTTCTCGAACTCATCGAGCAGTACGTAGATGAACATGACATTGAAACTGCCGCAGATATCGTAGTGAAATCTTCGGTGAACAAATCGAAGATCAAGATATTTATCATCCAGCAGATTGACCGCAAAGTGGATTTGGATGAGATTGCCGAATCCAAAAATATTTCGTTTGGCGAAATGATGACGGAAATTGAAAACATCTGCTATTCAGGCACGCGACTCAATTTAGATTATTATATCGATTCCGTTTTGGATGAAGACAAGCAGGAACAGATTTATGACTACTTCCTCAATTCTGAAACTGACAGTATTGAAGATGCCGTTGCCGCTATGAAAGATGAAGACTCCGACTTCTCCGAAGAAAATCTGAGGTTGATGCGCATTAAGTTCTTATCTGAGTATGCCAACTAAGGAACAATTGATTTGGACTGGAAGGGGGTCTTGGCCCCCTTTTTTATGAAATCTAAAAAAATAAGTGTCGTATGGACTTCAACCGCTTCCATTTGAAGACACCAACTCTGTTCATCAACACAAAATAGAAAACAGAAACACGAATGTTAGGTGAGAGACTGACAACAAAGGGAATATTCCTCTAATCAAGAAGTGACTAAATTGACTTGGATCTAAGTCAATTTCTATATACTTTTGACTTGAATCAAAGTCATATATGTTAGACCGACTCTTTACTTTTCAGGCCGCGCTGCTCCAATCCGTAGACAATTCGTTTAGCCGATCATTGGCCAGCACTATTAACTGGCAACAACGTATGGTAGGCATTAAAGGGCTACGAGGTGTAGGTAAAACTACGTTGCTGTTACAGCATTCAAAATATACCTTAAAACAAAAAGGCCTGTATGTAACTGCCGACCATCCCTGGTTTTATGACCACACCTTGCTTGATTTGGCTGATGTTTTTGAAAAAAATGACGGGCGCATTTTGCTCATCGATGAAATCCATAAATACCCAAATTGGTCGAACCAACTTAAAAATATTTATGATGGGCACCCCCGGTTGCAAGTCATCTTCACGGCTTCCTCTGCCTTAGAAATACAAAAAGGGCAAGCTGATTTGAGCCGAAGAGTTTTGTCGTATGAACTTACCGGTTTATCATTTCGAGAGTATCTGATGTTTTTTCACCAACAAATCTATCCTTCTCTCAACCTTGAGGATATCGTTAAAAATTCAGCAGAGATAACAGCCCATTTGCGTTTTCCTAAAAAAATACTTCCGTTATTTAAGCGCTATTTACAATCCGGCTACTTTCCGTTTAGTTACCATGAAACGGAAGGAGATTTTATTGTCAAGTTAAACCAGGTGATTAATACTGTGCTGGAAAGTGATCTGGCCACCATAGAAGGCTACACCGCTGGTAACGTGATTAAAATTAAAAAGCTACTTGGCGTTCTTTCTGAGTCGGTGCCATTTACACCCAACATCGCTTCGCTCGCCAATAAAATGAAACTGGGCCGCGATACCATCAATAATTTTATTATCCATCTTGAAAGAGCCCGACTCTTCAATTTAATCTATCGGCAAACGAAAGGTGTGGCTGCCTTACAGAAGCCTGATAAAATCTACCTGGAGAATACTAACCTGAGTTTTGCCTTGAAGGATCAACCGGATATTGGCAGCCTCCGCGAAACCTTCTTTCTAAACCAATTACGTAATGCAGGCTACTCTGTTTCGTTACCTTCAGATGGCGATTTTCTTGTCAACCAGAAATGGACCTTCGAGGTTGGAGGGCAATCCAAAGGCGAAAGCCAGATAAAAAAAATACGTAATAGCTATTTGGTTCTGGATGGAATTGAAACTGCCTATCAAAACAAAATACCACTTTGGCTATTTGGTTTTTTGTATTGACCAATACTGTGACGTCAGGTCTTCCAACTGTCTTCCGTCCTGACCTACAGTTCACGCGAGCAAGAAAGGCACTAAACTTACTGACCATCACAAGTAAAAAACAGATTTAAGAACGTCAGGTTCGAAGACCGGACTGCACCGGACGATAGTGTATTGCAATTTAGTATTGGTTGCACGTATATTTGTAAAAAGAACACGTGCAATGTCCACAAAACTTACCCTGACCATAGAAAAAGGAGTCATCTCAAGGGCCAAGCAATACGCCCAGAAAACAGGTAGGAGCCTATCCGATCTTGTAGAATCCTATTTAACCTCATTGGTTGACAAAGACTCTTATGATCAGGGCGAGCTTCCTTCAAAAATAAAAAAGCTTTTTGGCTCAGTTTCTATTCCGAAGGACTTAGATCATAAAAAGGAAATCCGAAAAATCATCCAGTCTAAGCAAAAATGACCTCTCACGTTTTTGTTGATACCGATGTTATTTTGGACTTCCTTGGTGACAGAAAACCATTTTCAAAGTCTGCCCTTAGGCTATTCATTTTAGCCGAGCAAAAGCAAATAATATTACATACATCAAGTAACTCTATTACCACTGCTTACTATTTGCTTTGCAAAGCAACCACTGATGCCCAAGCTCGTGAGTTAGTCTCCGGGTTAATGGATATAGTGCATATTATTCCGGTAACACATAAAATATTGATACAGGCTCTCAAGGCCGATTTTAAGGATTTTGAAGATGCGGTTCAGCATTTTTCTGCTTTGACCATTGATGAAATCAAACTCATCGTCACGAGAAATCTTAAAGATTACTCTAAAAGTAAAATACCAGTATCCGGTCCTGAAATGATTTTTAATATATGAACATCCTCATCATCGGTAACGGTGGCCGCGAACATGCTTTCGCCTGGAAAATCAAACAAAGCAAACTGTGCGATAACTTATTTGTAGCCCCAGGCAACGCAGGCACTGCTACGGTGGCCGAAAATGTGCCTATTGTAGTAGATGACTTTGTTACGATCGGTGACTTTTGCCTTCAACATAATATTGAGTTGGTGCTGGTGGGGCCGGAAGCGCCACTTGTGAAAGGCATCCGCGACTATTTCGAAAATAATCCAAGATTACAATTGATTTTTCTGGTTGGCCCGGGAAAAGAAGGCGCGCAACTGGAAGGCAGCAAAGACTTTTCTAAACAATTTATGCTGCGGAACGGAGTTCCCACTGCCAAAGCCAGAACGTTTACAGCTTCAGAATTAAAAGAAGCTTTCTTGTATTTAGAAACGTGTAAACCTCCCATCGTGCTCAAAGCTGACGGACTAGCAGCAGGCAAGGGAGTAATCATATGCGAAAAGGTAATTGAAGCAAAAGAGAATCTGCGCGAAATGCTGGAGGATAAAAAATTTGGTGATGCCAGCGCAAAAGTATTGATCGAAGAATTTCTGGACGGTATCGAACTCTCTGTGTTTGTGCTCACCGATGGAGATTCGTACGTTATCCTTCCTGAGGCCAAAGACTACAAGCGCATTGGTGATGACGACACCGGCCCCAATACAGGTGGGATGGGTGCTGTTTCACCTGTGGTTTTTGCGGATGATGCTTTTATGAAAAAAGTAGATGAAATGGTAATCAAGCCAACCATTGCCGGATTGAAAAAAGAAAACATCCCTTACAAAGGATTTATTTTTATTGGATTGATGAATGTAAAAGGTGGGCCTTATGTCATTGAATATAACGCTCGCATGGGCGACCCCGAAACACAAGTGGTGATGCCCCGCATTAAAAGTGATTTTGTGGAACTTCTCATCGCAGCAGCGAAAGGCGAACTGAAAGGAAAAAAAATAGAAACTGATCCAAACTTTGCGATGACGGTCGTCATGGTATCAGGTGGCTATCCCGGAGACTATGAAAAAGGCAAAGCAATTGATGGCCTTGAGACTAAAACGGATGCGTTGGTCTTCCAGGCAGGGACAAAAATTACCAACGGAAAAATAATGACGGATGGAGGAAGGGTGTTGGCCGTAACCGGGCGTGGAGAGTCCCTTCTTGAAGCTTCCGAAAAAGCCTATGAACGGGTTGCCACTCTTACCTGGCAGGGCGTTTATTTCAGAAAAGATATTGGTGTAGATTTGCAGAGTATGTCAGATCAGTTCAGATCAAAAATCGTAAATCGTAAATCGTAAATCAAAAGATGGGCTGTGCGTGTGGAACAAAAAAAGGTGAACAGGTTGGTGGCTGTGATAATAACGGTGCCTGCGGAACGGGCGGTTGCAATAAAATGAACGTGTTCGACTGGCTTTCCAACATGGATATGCCGGTGGAAGACAGATTTGATGTAATAGAAGTTCGTTTCAAGGGAGGGCGCAAAGATTTCTATCGCAATACGGAAAAGCTTCGCCTTACCACAGGTGATCCAATCATATTAGAGGTGCAAAATGGCCATCATCTGGGTCACGTCTCCATGCAAGGAGAGTTGGTTAGACTTCAGTTGCAAAAGAAAAAAGTGGCCAACGATCACGAGATCAAAAAAATTTATCGGCTAGCCCATCAAAGGGACCTGGAGAAATATGAGGAGGTGAAAAAGAGAGAGTCTCCATCTTTATATCGAACACGCGAAATCGCGCAACAGATGAAGCTCGGCATGAAGCTATCCGATGTTGAGTTTCAGGCTGACAATACCAAAGCTATCTTTTTTTATTCGGCTGAAGACCGAGTTGATTTTCGCGAACTTATAAAAGTACTGGCGGGAGAATTTAAAGTACGTGTAGAAATGCGCCAGATTAGTTTACGGCAGGAAGCTGGTCGCCTTGGCGGTATTGGAGTGTGTGGCCGTGAGTTGTGTTGTTCCACCTGGCTTAGTGATTTTAAAAATGTTGCCACCAGCGCAGCGCGTTATCAAAACCTTTCCCTCAACCCGAGCAAACTTTCCGGACAATGTGGACGCTTAAAATGTTGTCTTAATTATGAACTTGAAACGTACATGGAAGCCCTTGAGCATATCCCAAAAGTGGAGGCCCCGCTGCTTACCGAACGAGGTGAGGCTCAACTTCAAAAAACTGACATCTTCCGCAAGATCATGTGGTTTGGATACAAAGATGATAACAATTGGTATCCTCTCAGCGCTGAACGTGTAAACGAAATATTACGGTTGAATCAGGAAGGAAAAAAACCAGCCAATCTGGAAGAAAATGTTATTGCTCAAAAAGAACCTTTGTCGACTTTAAATCGTGACCTGGAAAATCTCGACAAAAAATTCAAAGACAAATCCGGGAACCAAAACAGAAAAAATAAAAACAGGGGAAGAGGAGGGCGCGATGGACGCAATCAAAACTCAAATAATCCCAATGCGAAGAATCCAGCTAATCCTGGAAACCCTAATCCTAACAGACCATCTAATCAAAATAGACCAAACAATCCCAATAACCAAAATAATCCAAGTCGACCCAATAACCCGAATAATCCAAAGTTGCCGAACAATCCAAATAACCAAAGAAATCCTAATCAGCCGCGCAATCCAAACCAGAGGCCAAATCCTGAAAAACCAAATTGACATTCCATTCTTTTTTTCAATGATATCCAGAACTTCACTGCTCTCACTTTTTGTGCTGGTTGGCCTGTTCGCCTCATGCGACAGCAATAGAATTTATGAAACGAATCATGATTTCGAAGATCGGACATGGAAAGTAAAAGAAATGCCGGAATTTGAATTTCGGATTAATGATGCCGGAAAAAAATATAATCTCTACCTCAATGTTCGCAATTCACTCGATTATCCGTATTCACGTATTTTCATTACCTATCATTTGCATGACTCCGCTGGCCATGAACTTCAAACCAAACTGTGTATGCAAGATCTTTTCGATCAGAAAACAGGGACACCCTTTGGCAGCAGTGGCCTTCGTGATATTTATGATCATCAATTTCTCCTACTCAACGAGTATGAATTTAAACTGTCAGGCAAATACAAACTTAAACTTGAGCAGTTTACAAGGCTGGATACCTTAAAAGGTGTGCTCGCTGTTGGGGTGCGGATTGAGACTGCCGCAGCAACCAACTGATTTCAATCATTTTTCAATTTATCTCGGTAATTGGAAAATATTCTGGACTTGGAGATGAATCCCAGATACCTCCCATTATCCAAAACGGGAATATTCCATACACCGCTCTTATCAAATTTCTCCATAATAGCACTCATGTCCTCAGTGGCACTTGCCGTCACGAGAGGCTTCTGCATCAACTGATCCACAGATACGGTCTCATACAAGGACGTATCAAACATAATTTCCCGAATGTTTTCCAATGCAATCAACCCTACAAGGTTGCCTTGTTCGTCAACGACAGGAAAAATATTGCGTTTCGAATGAGCGACTACATTCACTAAGTCCTTCAGTTTAGAGTGAAGTGGTATGGTAACAAAATCCTTTTCAATGAAACCTTTAAGTGAAAGCTCGGACAGTACATGAGCATCCTTATCAAATGCTATTGAAAGATCCATCTGTTTTAGCTTTGCTTCATCTAAGGAATAGGGCTGCAGATATCGGGAGACTGCCGTACTAAGTGCAGAAACGATCATCAGTGGAATCATTAAATCATAACCTCCCGTTATTTCAGCTATTAAAAAAATTCCAGTTAATGGCGCATGAAAAATTCCCGTCAAAACGCCAGCCATGGCCACCATACAAAAGTTAGAAGTGGGCAATTGCACTAACCCGGAGGCATTGAACATAAAGGCAAACGAAAAACCCAGACATGCTCCCACCAATAAGCTCGGGGCAAAGTTTCCTCCGTTACCTCCTGCGTTCAAGGTAAAAGAAACTGCAAATACTTTTACCAAACCCACCAGAAGAATTGCTAGTCCAATGCTCCATGAAGTACTCGAAAAAAAATCTTTCAGCGGACTTCCATTGAATAGTTGTTCAGGTTTATATAAAGCCAAGGCCGTTATTGACGTATATCCCTCTCCAAAGAGTGCAGGAAGTAAAACGATCAAGCCCCCTAACAATAGACACCCCACCGCCAATCGCAGCATGGCTGATTTAAAGACTTTCTTAAAAATTGACTCTGTCTTTAGAAACGACTTAAGGTAAAAAACAGAAATTAACCCACAGGCTACTCCCAGTAAAATATAATAGGGAACGTTGCGGTAGTTAAAATCGCTGATTTGCTTAAAAGAAAGTAATATACCTTCCGCCAGAATGATTTTTGAACAAAGAGCCCCGGTAGCACCAGCAATCAATAAGGGAACGAATGCGGATATACTGACATCTACCAATAAAACTTCAAGGGCAAATAAAACACCTGCTATGGGTGCATTAAAAGCTGTTGCAATACCGGCCGCTGCACCACATGACAACAAAAGAGTTCTATCCCGATAACTGATTGGAAAGAAGGAAGCGAATGTAGAACCAATAGCCGAGCCGGTCTGGACAATGGGCGACTCCAACCCTGCTGATCCGCCCATCCCCACAGTTAAGGCGCTTGTTGCTACATGACTAAAGATTTCCTTTCTGGGAAGAAAGGAAGATTTTTTTGCAATTGCTAAAAGCACGTGTGACGTTCCCCTGAGCAAATCACCATTCAGAATAAACCTGATGAACAAATAGGTACTCAGTATTCCCACAGTTGGTGAAATAAAATACACCCAACTGTATTGCAGCCCCAGTGAACCGAGCATTTGTTGAAGGTAATGAACGGATACTTTTAAAAGCACTGCCGTGAGTCCTGCCCACAATCCAACGATCACCGCTCCAACCATCAGAAATTGACGGTTAGATAATTTGCGCAGTAGCCAGTAGGGCGTCAATCGCAAGGCTTGCCCCGATTTACTTATTATCCTAAACGTCATAGTCACTCGACTTGCCTGAATTAAAAGGTTAAGTTAAAGATTTCAAACCCGCTTTGATGGGATTAAGTCAAACAATTAACGATCACCTAATGTCTGATCACGCCATTTAACCAAGTAAACAGTTTAGTTCCACCTCTCGATACCTGCCGAATTCCATTTTCATCAGCTGCTTTTACATACTCGATTGTATAGAAGGCGGTCGGTAAAATTTCTTTGAGCTTTTCAATCAAATCGTCTAATCGATCTCGGTGTAGAACGCTAAAGATTAGATTCTCCTGCCCATCTGCTCCCTCTGCGCTGACTTTGGTGTATCGGAATTCCTGTTGTTCTAAAAATTGAATAAGAAAACTGACATCCTTTCTGGTGATAATACGAACAATAACCTTACCGTACGCGATTTTTTCCTCGATGATCATGCCAACAAAAATGCCAGCCGCAAAACCGCCCGGATAGGCCACATAGCATGCCCAGTTGTCGAGGTGCGCAAAAATTTGTCGCATAGCAATCAACCAGATGAAAGCTTCGAAAAAACCCATCGCGGTGGCTGTGTTACGTCTTCCACCCAGCATATAAATAATGCGAACCGTGTTTACCGAAACTTCCCCTATTCTTGCGAGGAAAATGAGAACCGGCAAAACACCATAGGCAAAGATGTTTTCGGACAGCCCTAGTGTGTATATGAAAAAATATTCCATGTTTAATTAGTTCTTAATTACTCGTTTGATAAAAAAGCAATCCTCTCATCGAAAAATGATTTTGAAAAGAATGCTAGACCTTCAAATGCATCTCGTTTGAGATGTCACCGCTTATCACGTTCCTGGTTCCCAGCTACAAGGGTTTGAAGAAATGGCAAAACGTCTCTTTGCAATTCAAGATAAAAATTGGCAGATGAGAAGGGCGACATTCCCACTCGTATGGAGTAAGCATCCTTTCCCAAAATTTGGAAGACATCCTCATCTGTCTGACTGTCGCCAATCGCCAATATAAAATCATAATACTTGTTGCCCACCCATCTGGCAATGAAAGTGCCTTTATCAATACCCGGAGTGCGCAGTTCTATAGTGAACTCATTGTCCATGATAAGAAAGTGTTCGCTCATTGGCAATGACCTTAAGGCTGCGAGTATTTGACGCTTTTCTGAATCCTTTACTTTATCTGCTATTGCTCGATAATGCCATGCAAGTGAAAACATCTTTTGCTCAATAAGGGACCCCTCGTATTGAAACGATAAAGCTTGAAGAGCTGCCAGCGCCTGTGGAGCCCAATCTATGGAATAGATGAACATAGAGTTCCATTCTCCCCGAAATGTTTTATGATAACCTCCATGCTCTGCCACTAACGTAATCGGAATTTCCCGAAAATGAGTGTCCAGATATTCTTTGTCTCTTCCGCTAATCAAAATCGTGTTGTTCTTTGGATCATCCGCCAATGAATGCAATAAAGTAAGAACGCTACGCTGCGGATTAGTTACCGTGTGATCGATGTTGAAGGGTACCAACGTACCATCAAAATCGAGAAGTATTAGTCTTGAATTAGTTCTTCGATAGTCCAGGAGGATTTGTTGTAAATCAATAGCTACTAGCATATTCCAATTCTTTATTTGGATTAACAGTATTCAATGACTGCAAAAATTCAGAAGCCCAGGTTAGTACTGTATGTTTCCTGAGGTGATTCTGCATCTTCCTCATCCTCGTTCCTTTCTCCGCTGTTGTCATACAGATAGCCATCAATATAGAATCCGCAATTTCCTGCCGGTCGTTTGCGTTAACAAGAATTGCCTCGCTTAACTCATTTGACGCACCAGCTGTTTCACTTAATATCAGTACTCCATCTGAGCTTTGTCGGCACGCAATGTATTCCTTCGCCACAAGGTTCATCCCATCCCTCGATGGCACAATAAGGGCGATATCAGCAGCACCGTATAAAGCAACGACTTCCTTAAATTCAACGGACTTATATTGATAGACAATCGGAGTCCAGCCGAGAGTGCCATACTTACCATTGATGCGGCTAATTAAAGATTCAACCTGCAGCTTGGTTTCCTTGTACTTTATGATCGATTCTCGTGTTGGAACAAGTAACAGAACATATGTAACCTTTTCCCTCCACTCTGGATTCTGCTCTAGAAATAATTCAAAGCTTTCAAGCCTGTTAAAGATCGCCTTCGTATAATCAAGTCTGTCAACCGACAGGATAGTCGTGTTAACCCCCAGCCGTTCGCGCATATGTTTCACTTTTTTAATGTTCTCAGGTAGCCTGCTGGCGAGGCTGAATTTTTCGTAATCAATGCTTATCGAAAAACTTCTTACCATACTTACCCTATCCATCAACTTAATTGCACCATGATCATCACATAAATGAGGCAATATGTAATGGACAGAATCGATAAAATGTTTTGCGAAATCTTCGGTTTGAAACCCAATCACATCGGCACCGATTACACCTTCTATTAATTGAGTGCGCCACGGTTTGGGAAGAAGACGGAAAAGTTCAAAACTTGGGAACGGTATATGAAGGAAAAAGCCAATTTTCGCGTGAGGCAAGGCCTGGCGCAATAAAGTAGGCAATAACATCCAATGGTAATCATGCACCCAAATGGTGTCCCCTGGTTGATAGACTTCCAGAATTTTTATACAGATATTTTTATTGGCGTTTATATATTCATCAAAGTAGTCCTGCTTGTACACTACAAATGAAGGGAAATATAGAAACAATGGCCAAAGCACGGAGTTACAAAAGCCATCGTAAAATTTATCCTGCATTTTTTCGTTAAAGAAAACCGGATGCATAGTTATATTATCTTTTACAACTACTTCTTCAGACGACACATTATCAAATGATTTCTTTGAAATATCTGAAACTCCAATCCAGTGCAATGATTCAAATTCTGACTCAACTATATTTTTATTTTCAAAATAGGAGCACAATGCTGTTGCCAGGCCACCCACACTAAGAGTAGTTACCAACTTCGATCGTAAAACTGATAAACGATAAGGTAATCGGTTTGAGACTGTAATTAGTTTTCCTGGCATCTGATCCAATAATATTTCCCGTTCTGTTATGCTGACATTGTGAACTTGAAAAAACTTCACTCACGCAAATGATCAGATTACTTTTTACATAATCAATTTCTTTTAGTAATATTTTACTAAAACCGCGTTCTGTATAGCATCACTTTAGAATTGCTAAAGAATCTCTGCTTAGCATTGTCATCATCACTAAAAGAAATGAATCTCGGAGATGTCCTTCACTGGTGGCTGTTGGTTGCTTTTCTTGTTATCGTAGCTTTGTATATTTGGAGCGTGGTGAATGATGGCAAGAAGAATTGACAAAACCGAATATCAGTAATAAGAAAATTGTCCAGCCGCTTCATACAATCAATGGTAAAGCTTCTGTGTATCTTCTGACTAATGAAAATTCTGATAATAGAAGACGAACGTGAACTCTTAAACGCAATTAAGGAATACCTTCAATCCGAGGGCTATCTTTGCGAAGAGGCTATGGACTTGCCGGAGGGGATCCATAAGATCCAACGGTATAAATATGATTGTGTGATTGCGGATATCGGTCTTCCGGGAGGAAGCGGCTTAAAATTAATTGCTGAATTGAAGGCCCAGCAATCCGATACCGGAATCATTATTATTTCCGCCCGAAATTCATTAGATGATAAAATTAATGGTCTTGATTTGGGATCCGATGACTATCTCACAAAACCATTCCATCTGTCTGAGTTGAACGCCCGCATAAAATCTCTTCTCAGGCGAAGGAAATTTAGGGGTAATAATGAAGTTGCTTTTAAAGAAATCTGCTTGATGCCGGATACACTTCGAACCATCGTAAAAGGTTCAAATGTTGTTCTTACAAAGAAAGAATTCGACCTTCTGCTCTATTTTATTTCCAATCCCAACAAAGTCCTTACTAAAGAATCCATTGTAGAACATCTTTGGGGTGACTATATGGACTCGACAGATTCTTTTGATTTCATTTATACCCATGTAAGCAACCTCCGCAAGAAATTGATCGATAACGGCTCGAATGATTATGTCAAAACTGTTTACGGTGTTGGTTATAAGTTCACCGCTGAATGAGGCTCCTTACTAAAACGAATCTCTATTTTGTAGCCGCATCCCTGGTTGTATTTTGTATCGGGGGAGTGTTCTTTTATATTCTTTTTCAACTTATCATTGATAATGACCTTACCACGAAACTTCAGAGCAGAAAAGCTTATGTCGTTAAGCAAATAACTGAATCCGACAGTTTGTTGCTCTATCAGAAGTTTTCGTCTAACACGATTAATATTGAGCAAATCGCAGCTATGCCGTATGAAACTGAGACTGTCTCAGACACCGTTCTGCGAGATGATGTGGAAGGAAAATTAATTGGGTATCGTCAATTATCGTTTTACAAAAACATCAATGGGAGAAACTATAAAATTCAAGTGCGTAGGATGCTCGTGGAAACGCAAGACCTAATCCAGGGGGTCATCATATTAGAGGCATTTCTTTTCCTTGCGTTTGTTGCGATACTGGCCGTCTTAAACAATCAATTATCCAGGCGAATTTGGAAGCCTTTCTATCTTATTCTGGAAACCATTAACACGTACAAAATTGACCATGCGGAGCATTTACGGTTTTCAAAGAGTTCCATTACTGAATTCAGCGAATTATCTGTCGCCATTGAAAAAATGACCACCAAAATCAACAAGGAATTTAACAACCAAAAAGAGTTTACTGAAAACGCTTCCCATGAAATTCAAACGCCATTGGCGATTATAAAAAACAAATTGGAACTACTTCTGCAGACGTCCGGTCTTGATAAAGATCAATTGAGTTTAATCACTGCTGCCAGCGCTGCCACAAACCGCTTGTCCAAATTGAATGAAGCTCTTATTATTCTTGCCAAAATTGAAAACCAGCAATTCCATGCAGTGGGGAACATCTGCGTAAACGAACTGATTGACAATCACCTTTCGAATCTGGACGAACTTATTAAAATCAAAGAAATAAAGGTTAGAAAATCATATCAGGAAATTATCTACACCAAAATGAACCCGTTTCTAGCCGAAATACTTTTTGAAAATTTAATTGTTAATGCGATCAAGCACAATAATAGTCTTGGTTTCATTTCCATAACCCTTGGCCCGAAACTTTTGATTATTTCCAATTCAGGAAATAATCCCACGAATAATACTGATAAAATCTTTCAACGGTTCGTCAAAGGCAATCAAAAATCCCAATCGCTTGGCCTTGGGCTGCCTATTGTAAAAGCAATTTGCGATACCTATTTGATGCCACTAGGTTACCGTTTTGAAAACGGTATTTATAGCATAGAGTTACAATTCACTTGAAGCATTACTGCCGAATAACAGAAGTGGTACAGTTGTAGCTTGTAACTACTTTTTTTTCAAAGTGGCCTCATATCTCCATTTACCGATTGAATCATGCTGACTGCCAACATCAGCCACTCGGATTAAAGTTATTTATTTTATTTCCACAGCCTAATTTGAAGGAAACGAAAATAGTGTACCGCTAACTGTGATCCACAGGCAGCTAGCCGATTGGGCAGAAGGAAGTCGAAACAATGGGATCGAATATAGTAGTCAAAAAAAACGGGTCACTTCGCAAACCCATGGAAATGTAGTCGATAGCTGGGCAAATTTCATCCCTTTATCAGCTAAGATTTTGGATTCAATTCACTAATTTTCCTCCAGTCTTTTCGATTGTATGATTTATACTATTATACTTCTCCTGATCGGGTTCGCCATACTCATTAAGGGTGCGGATTATCTCGTCAGCGGTGCCTCTTCCGCAGCAAAAAAGTATGGCATCTCAAATCTCGTAATTGGTCTGACTGTTGTTGCATTTGGTACCTCCATGCCAGAGATGATTGTAAGTCTGTTAGCTGCCCTTGATGGAAAAAGTGACGCTTCCTTTGGTAATATTATTGGCAGCAATAATCTTAATATACTACTTATTTTAGGCATATCAGGACTTATTTATCCGCTGGTGGTTCAACGGAATACGGTAAAGTTTGAAATACCCTTATCGCTCCTTGCTGCTCTTGTTTTGTTCGCCTTAGTCAACGACACATTATTGCGCAGTAATGTTTCACCCGCCTCTGTCAACATCTTGAGCAGGCTTGATAGCTTCATCCTGCTTATCTTCTTTGCCGGTTTCTTGTTTTACATCTTCCAAAGCATGAAAGGCACCACAAATCAAGAAGATGGAGAGCCCATCAAAATATACTCCACACCTATTTCCATCGGTATGATCGTCTTGGGATTAGGGATGCTGATAGGAGGTGGCGAATTGGTTGTGCACAATGCCATCGAAATTGCCCGGCATTACCACATGAGTGAAAAATTAATTGGTCTCACTATCCTTGCAGCAGGTACTTCTTTACCCGAGCTCGCTACATCATGCGTTGCCGCGTACCGCAAGAACACGGACATTGCCATCGGAAACGTGGTGGGGTCCAACATCTTTAATATCTTCCTGATCCTTGGCGTAACGGGGATGGTGAATCCTATTCCCTACAATTCGGCCATGAATTTTGATATGTATGTACTTTTCGGATCCACATTACTATTAATACTATTCATGTTTACGTTAGTCTCTCATAAACTTGATCGCTGGGAAGCCTTTATTCTATTGGTTTCCTACGTAACCTATACTATTTATCTCATTATTACCGATACGGGCACCGTTTCTTAATTCGTCCGGTTTATTTCAGTAACAACTGTAATCGTTTATACTCAATGCTGTTATTCTATCGGCAATTTTTAAAACTCTGTCACTTTCAACTACTCACGGCCTAACATCTAAATATTCACCATCTAGTAATTCGAAGTATTGGTTAAAAAGAAAAGCAGACCTTCCGATCTGCTTCCCAACTTCAAATGAATTTGCGACTAGGCTTTCGCCCCGCCTAACTGTGGTTTATCAAAATCTACTACAATAGGAGTTGCAATAAAGATAGAAGAATACGTTCCAATAACAACACCTACAAACAGTGCGAAAGAAAATCCTCTTAAAACTTCACCACCAAAGAAAAGCAAGACTATCACCACAATCATAACCGTTCCAGACGTGATTAATGTGCGGTTAAGCGTACTATTTAAGGCCGCATTAAAAATCTTGTTGCGATCGTGACTGGTTCCAATGCCCATGTATTCACGGATTCGATCGAAGATTATTACAGTGTCATTGATGGAGTATCCTATCACCGTAAGAATAGCCGCTACAAACACCTGGTCGATCTCAAATGAAATGCCCATTGCGTTGGCAATCGCAAACGCTGCAAACACAAATAAGGAATCGTGGATAAGAGCAACGATAGCACCCGTGCTGTATTGCCACTTTCGGAACCTCACCAAAATATAAAGGAAGATACCGATAATGGAGAACAACCCCGCCTCAAATGCTGAGTTCTTGATGTCATCCGCAACAGTAGCGCCTACTTTGGATGAGGATGAAATGGTAAAATGTTGCTCGTCTACAGAAGCATCGTTTTCTACATATTGAAGTCCACTAAACTTTTGAATGCCCTGGATCAATGCATTTTTTACTTTGTCATCTGCTACTTCCGAATCATCTTCTATCTGATAGGAGGTGGTAATCTTCATCACATTATTGCTTCCGTAGTTTTTAACTTCAGTGCTGGAGTTCTCAAAACTCTCTACCAGACTATTTCTCATACTCGTGGCCTCAACTGGCTTATTAAAACTAACAACATAGGAGCGCCCTCCCTTAAAATCGATTCCCAAATTCAATCCTTGAATAAGCGTCAAGGTTAAACCAATCACGATTATAGTTCCTGAAAAAATGTAGGCTCTTTTCCTGCTTGCTATGAAATCAAAATTAGTTTCAGATTTAATTAGTATGAGTGGTGTCTTAAAAGTCATATTAACATGGTCGCCTTTTCGCACCATCCATTCGATGATTGCCCGTGATATGTAAACGGCTGAAAAGAATGAGGTAGTAATACCAATCATTAGTGTTATTGCAAAACCCTTTAGCGGTCCTTGTCCTAATATAAAGAGGAAAAAGACTGTGATGAAGGTGGTTATGTTAGAGTCAAAAATTGAAGAAAATGCATGTTCATATCCTTTCTTAATCGCATCACGCAACAACCTCCCATGTTTCAATTCTTCGCGTATACGCTCAAACACCAACACGTTAGCATCTACAGCCATACCCATAGTTAATACAATACCTGCAATACCCGGGAGTGTTAACGCAGCATTAAATTGGGCAAGAATACCAAGGATAAAAAAGATGTTGAACAATAAGGCTATGTTGGCAACCCAACCTCCTTTTGCATAATAGGCCACCATAAACAACACTACTAATGCAAGGCCAGATGCCATGGAAATGAAACCCTGGCTTTGGGCTACTTTACCTAATGAGGGACCAACAATTGCTTCTTCCACAATTCGTGTTGGAGCAGGAAGTGAACCTGCCTTCAACACGTTGGCCAAATCTTTCGCCTCCTCTGCTGTAAAGTTTCCAGTGATCTGTGAGTTACCATTTGGAATTTCACCTTGGACAGTTGGCGCAGTGTACACATAATTATCAAGCACAATCGCCACTCTGCCTTGCGGGGATTTAGCAGCTGCTGCTGCTGTGATCTTTGCCCATTGCCTGGAGCCCGTTGCGTTCATGGTCATGCTCACTGCGGGGCGAGCAAACTGATCATTGTCAAGTCGTGCATTGGTAATAACTTCACCCGTAAGTAAAGCTTTTCCATTTCTGCCAGAGTTGACAAAGTTCAAACGAAGGTCGTCTAGCCCCGGGGTTAATTCAGGTTCAATTTTTACATCCCAGAACCAGGCAATTGAGCGCGGCATCAATGATTTCACATCAGGCCGTTTTAAAATAGCATTGATGGTGGCTGTATCCTTTACTGGATAAAGAAATGGAATGCCGGGGTTGCTCAAGGCAAACAAAGGCGACAGGTTTAACTTGGTAAGTGAATCCAAAGCACTAACGCTTGTATCTGACTTAAGTTCGCTTAGTTGCTTCTCCAGTGCCGTTTTTGTAGTATCCGAAGAAAGAGTTTTTGGCTGATCATCAGTTATTGTTTTGGTATCTGAGATGCCTGCAATTTTATTCGCATTCTGCTCTCGTACCAACATTTGATTGATGCCCACCAGAGATTGGTTAAGTTGTGGATCGCTGTATTCTACAATATCCCAAAACTCAAGACGTGCAGCACCTTGCAATAATTTTCTAACCCGCTGTGGATTATCAGCACCTGGTATTTCAATTTGAATCATGCCAGATCCTAATCGCTGTATGTTTGGCTGTGACGTTCCAAACTGGTCGATACGGGTTTTTAATATTGTGTAAGAACGCTCAATAGCGCTTTCAATTTCAGTGTTAAGAAACTTCATCACTACATCGTCTGCGTCCGTTAAACTAACTCGACCACGGGTTGATGCCGTTGAAAATAATGAAGCCAGGTTTTTATCAGGGTTTGCCGTTTTATAGGCCTTGAAAAACAAAGCGCTATAGCTTTCCTGGCTGGTCCTTTGCAGTTCGCGCGCTTTTTGCAAGGAAGCAATGAAAGCCGGATCCTGGTTGTTGTCGCTTAATCCTCTGATGATATCCACCGGGGAAACTTCCAACACCACGTGCATACCACCTTGCAAGTCAAGGCCAAGGCTAAGTTCATTTGCCTTTACTTCTTTGTACGTGTACTCAGCTCCAAATAAATTATAAACAGGTTGGTTCCAGAGCGAATCAAGATAAACTTGCTTGCGGGCTAAGTTTACCACTCCGCTTTTCTCGGTAGCTTTGTCTGTTGCATCTTGTTGCACTCTGCGCGACACAAATGTGAACGACAGGTAATACAAACAGAGTGCAGTAATGAGAATCGTTAATACGACTACGAGTCCTTTGTTACGCATAAATTAGAATTAAGAAGTAAGAATATTGAATTAAGAATAAACAGATTGTTGAATTCAACTGGGTTGATATTCAACTTTGCCTACCTGAAGGGAGACATGAAATTAAGAAATTGACTAGGGAGCGTTGGGCGAAATAACGGCCCTGAAGAAAGTCTTGAAAAGATTAGCAAATACAGCCGGGGAAACCGAAACGGATTGAGCCTCTTCGTCTGTAGTGAACAATTCCTCCAACAAAGTAGGAACCTGCACGTTTTCGTTTTCTACTGAACTGCTGACAACTGCATCCGATGGGGCACTAATTTTTGTTTGATGGGTATCCTTATCCGGAGATTGCTCTGTCTTGGTCTTTTCGAGATTGGATTGGGTCTGCTGATAGAAAGATTGCGAAAATAGAATAATAACAACTGCCAGCACTCCTGCCACCATCATTACAGGTCTGTATAATAGGTTTTTTCGCATTTGGGCTACAAAGGTATTGATTCGATCAAAATTCGCAAATATTTCATGTGTGTGCGTTTCAAATTCTCCGCATTGGGCCAAGGCCAGCAACAAAGTTTGTATAACCATTCCTGGGTCGGTGAGTCCTCCAAGGTCTTTTCGCGAAAAGCAATCAGACCTTGGAGGATTTTCGGCAATGGAAATGAGGGGTTATATATAATTGTTGCGCGTGCTTCCTTTGCGCCTCAACGCCATTGCGGTTTTGCAGCAATGACACGAAGACGCAAAACATTGACGAAGTAGTATCAACTCTATAAAAATTATAGACACCGCAACAAGTTGAAATGCACCCACCTGATCGCACCTATTTAATTATGCTTTTCATATATCCTACCAAAACCTCCAGTGCCTTATCAAAATTCGAATTATTAGGGATAACCAAGTCGGCTCTGTGTTTAATGGGCTCGATGAGCGTCTCAAAAACAGGCATCACATGATGTTGATAGCGGTATAAAACATCATCAATATCATAGCCTCGGTCTACCTGATCGCGTCTTATTCTGCGGCCAATTTTAATATGATCTTTTGCTTCAATGAATATCTTGAGGTTAAGTTCCTTATCAATCTCCTCGAAGTACTGAACAAACAAACCCTCAACTACCAAAATGGGGGCCGTGTTGAATTGCAAAAGCTTTGGAACTGCACTTGTCTTGTTAAATGTATATTCCCTTTTTATCACATCTTGTCCGGCCTTTAGTTTCAACAAGTCGCTTTGAAAGGCTACCCGATCAATGGAAACCGGAAGGTCAAAATTCTCCACACCATTTTCATCGATGGGCTGTTGTTCGATGGGCTTATAATAGTTGTCTTGCGAAATCAAACAAATTTCATGGGGTTTAAAGTGCGAAGAAAGACCTTGCAAAAAATAAGTCTTCCCCGCGCCACTGCCGCCTGTTATGCCGATTGTGAAAGGTTTATTCATACTTTAAAAAATTCGAAGTTCAAGATTCAAGAATGGATGATGATTTAATTGTTCAGTCTCGAATTTTGAACTTTGAATCTTGAATTTAATTCAGAAGAAATTCAACCAATTTTTGAGTTGCCCTGGCTCTGTGACTGATCTGGTTTTTCTCCTCCATGCTCATCTCCGCCAGCGTTTTTGAAAATCCTTTAGGTAAGAAAATGGGATCATAACCAAAGCCTCCTTTTCCTTTCCTCTCCTCCAAAATAGTACCCTCCACTATTCCTTCAAACTGATGTAAGCCACTTTCCTGAACAAAAGTTATTACAGTCCTGAATCGGGCTTGCCGATTGACGACACCCCGAAGATTTTTCAACAGCAGTGCCATATTATCTTCGGGATTTCGTTGCTCTCCGGCATACCGTGCCGAGTAAACACCTGGCTCACCACCTAACGCTTCCACCTCTAATCCGGTATCATCAGCAAAACAAGGGATCTTGTATGCATTAAAAACGTACTCTGCCTTTTGTAAAGAATTGCCCTCCAGGGTATCCTGCTCCTCAAACAACTCTTCATAACACCCAATCTCCGCTAAACTCAATACTTGAATCTTATCTCCCACGATCGCTCTAAACTCTTCAACCTTATCAGGATTGTTGGTAGCAATACAAAGGTTCATCAAGCGAGTTACTTCACGTCAATTAATTCAACTTCAAAGAACATGTTGGAATTGGGAGGAATGGCGCTGCCATATCCATTTTTTCCGTAGGCTAAACCTGATGGAATGTAGAGTGTTGCCTTACTTCCCTTTGGCAACAACTGGAAACCAATCTGCCAGCCTGCAATCAAGGTGGCCAGTTCAAACGTAACGGCTGTTGTCGCTTTATCAAACACCACACTCTGTTCCGGGGTAACTCCATCCCTAAGAAATTTGCCCGTGTATTTCACGGTGACTTTATTGGACAGTGTGGGCTTTACGCCACTACCGGTCGTAGTGATTTCATACCGCAATCCGCTTGCATCAGGCAAAGCAGTGATGGCATTGTCAGTAAGCCATTTATCAATGATCGCAATGTCTTTTTCCAGCTGTTCGGCATCTGATAACACCACTTCCTCATCCTTACAACCTGCGACTAATACCCACAAACTGCATATCAAAAATAGTTTTTTCATACTCGATTTATTTAATTTCTACCATTTCCATATCAAATACGAGAATTGAATTCTCTGGAATCTCATTACTCCTTCTCTGATTCCCGAAAGCTAACGGTGACGGAATATAAACCGTTAGTTTAGAACCTTTATTCATGAGTTTCATGACCTCATCCCACCCTTTTATCACAGAGCCGGCATCAACAACTACATCATAAGGTACATAGTTCCTACCCTCAGTAAAAACATTATTCTTCCGGGCTACTGATTCAATGCTTGAGTCAAAAAACTGTCCATTCAACAAAGAGCCGGAATAATTAATTGCAGCCGACTGACCGGGTTGTGCATTTTCGCCTTTGCCCGCCTTCGTTACCACATATCGCAGGCCTGACTCCGTTTCCTCCGCAGTAATTCCTTTTTCGTCTAAAAACTTATCAATGGCCTCAATATCAAGATTGAGCTGTATACGTTCTTGTTTAGCGTAAATTTCATTTTGCTTCAGTCTCATACTATCCTGATGCTTCTGAAACTGCTCAGCGTTGAGTACATCCATTAACCCAATATTGAATGTAAATGAACTTGTTGAGTCGAGAGTGGCAGGAATCCGGGCATGAAATGTCTTTTCAAAAAGAGTTTTGGTGGGGACCTGGAATGTAATGCTGTCACCTTTCGACATCATCATGATTGCTTCAAGTACTCCATCTCCCGTAGGAACAAAAGTCTTCATTTGCATAATCGTAGGTAACCCAACTTTCCTGGTATCATTCCAAACCGAATCCTTTCCATCCTTAAACATCATGTTCAAAACAAGATATGTTCCCGAATCAAGTTTTACCCCATCACCCTTTCGCAATACGCTCAACTTAATACCGGAAGGTGTTTCCTTTTCGTTTGAACAGGCCATCCCTATTAAAAGTAACCCGATCAGTAATTTTGATTTATATATCATTCTTTTAAATTTTAATTATGAATTTGAAATTAGTTTTTCTTTGAATTCGGGTAGTATACTGAGGAATTTTTGAAGGGTTTCTTCCAACGATAGTTTAGATTGTCCACCGGAAGCATTTTTATGTCCTCCTCCTTCAAAATATTTACGTGCCATTTCATTGGCGGAAAAATCTCCAAGCGAGCGGAACGATAATTTTATTTCATCCTTTCGATCATACATCAAAACCGATAATTTAATACCCCCAATAGAAAGGCCGTAATTCACTAACCCTTCCGTATCACCCGTTTGCGAGCCAAATTGTTTCAATTCATCTGAGGTAAGTGTCATATAAGCAGTTCTGTATTCGGGCAATACTTTTAATTTCTGACTCAAAACAAATCCCAGAAGTCGCAACCGCTCCAGCGTGTTGGTGTCATAAATTAATTTGTACACCATGAAAGGATTCGCGCCACGACCGACTAACTCAGAAGCAGTTATAAACTCTTTTTGGGTGGTGTTATTATGCCGAAATCCACCCGTGTCTGTCATCAGGCCAGCATACAAACAATTTGCAATGCTGTCATCAATAAGGTGCTTGTCACCTAGTTCTGCAATCAAATCAAATACAAGGCCTGCCGTAGAAGCCGCAGTTGTATCCCATTGTTCAAATTCAGCAAAGCTTTCAGGTTCCAGATGATGATCGATCAATACTTTAGTAGCAGTCGATTTTTTCACCAACTCGCCTAAATTATTAATCCGGGACAGGCTGGAAAAATCGAGGCAAAAAATAATATCCGCTTTACCAATTTGATCAGTCGCTCTTTGGTCGGGTTCCCTGAATTCTTTCGAAAGTATAATCACTTCCTCCTGCCCGGGCATCCAAGCCAGGAAGTCCGGATAATCACTTGGGGTGATTACCGTAACCCGATGACCTTTCTTCTTTAGATAACCAGCCAATCCCAGTGAAGATCCCAAGGCATCAGCATCCGGTTTGAAATGCGTAATGATTACAGCGTTTCTTGGCTGGCTTATAAGAGACTTAAAGGCCGGTAGGTTTTTCATCGAAGCGGCAAAAATGCTTATAAATGAGGGAATAAAAAATCCCGTAAGGATGTGATTTATTCCTTGACAAATTTAAGTAGATGAATATTGAATCCTGACTTCCTGATTATGGCTTCTTTTGATACTTTTGCGCCCGAATTCTTAAGAGACAAAACCCTACTAAATAAAACAAAATGGCAACAAACAGAACTTTTACAATGCTCAAGCCAGATGCCGTGGCGGCAGGAAATAGCGGAGCGATCATCAAAATGATTGAAGAGGCCGGATTTCGGATAGTAGCCCTGAAAAAAACCAGATTAAGTGGCGAGTTAGCTGGCAAATTCTATGAAATCCATAAGGAAAGATCGTTTTATGGAGAACTCTGCAGGTACATGTCATCGGGCTCGATTATTCCCATAATCTTAGAAAAAGAGAACGCTGTGGAAGATTTTAGAAAGTTGATTGGCGCAACCGACCCTAAAAAGGCCGCCCCTGGTACAATTCGCGCTTTGTTTGCCAAGTCCATCGATGCTAATGCCGTTCATGGCTCAGATTCAGATGCCAATGCAGAAATTGAAGGCAGTTTCTTCTTCTCACAGTTTGAGAGATTTTAGTTCCAGTTTCCAGTTGCAGGTTACTGGTTTCAGGTAAAATCCAAAACTTGTGACTTGCAACCGGCAACTTGAAACTTTTATGGACTATATAGGTTATTGAAATTGAGTTAGACAAAATATTATAATGCAAATAGATCCCACCTACTCGGAAAAATTTGAATCACGTCATAATGCTCCAAATGAAACGCAGATAGCGGATATGCTGAGAGTAGTGAAGGCTAAATCAGTGGATGAGCTGATCAATCAGACTGTGCCGGCCAATATTCGGTTGAAAAAACCATTGAATCTGCCACCTGCTCAATCGGAGTTTGAATTCCTGAATGAATTCAAAAAGTTGATTTCAAAAAATAAAATCTTTACATCCTACATCGGAACGGGCTATTACAACTGTATCACCCCGGGAGTCATTCTTCGAAACATTTTAGAAAATCCGGGATGGTATACTGCCTACACGCCTTACCAGGCTGAGATTGCGCAAGGCCGCATGGAGGCGTTGATCAACTATCAAACGATGATCATTGACCTTACCGGGATGGAGATCGCCAATGCTTCGCTATTGGATGAAGCCACTGCTGCTGCCGAAGCGTTGCATTTACTTCATGCTTCCAAAAAGGGCTCCAAGAAAGATGCTCATAAATTCTTTGTGGATGTCAATACATTTCCGCAGGTAATTGATCTTTTGAAAACTCGTTCCACTCCGATAGGAGTTGAACTTGTGATGGGCGATGTTTCGAAGATGGATATTACTGATGCTGACTTATTTGGAGTTTATATCCAGAACCCAAACAACAATGGCGAAATAAAAGATTACTCAGCATTCATTGCAGCTGCTCATGAAAAAGGGTTGTTCGTAGTGATGGGCGCTGATCTCATGAGTTTGTTGATGGTGAAGTCACCCGGTGAAATGGGTGCCGATGTAGTAGTCGGTTGCTCGCAACGCTTCGGTGTGCCAATGGGTTTTGGTGGGCCGCACGCAGCTTTCTTCGCTACTAAAGATGAATTCAAACGGCAAATGCCAGGACGGATCATCGGTATATCGCAAGATGCGCAAGGAAATCCCGGCTACCGCATGGCCCTGCAAACTCGTGAACAACATATTCGCAGGGAGAAGGCAACTTCGAATATCTGCACAGCCCAAGTTCTTTTATCAGTGATGGCCAGTATGTATGCCGTGTATCACGGACCACAGGGTTTGAAAAAAATTGCAGGAAGAATTCATGGTCTTGCGAAAGTTCTGGAATCAGGCATTAAGGCACTAGACCTTAAGCAAGTCAACGAAAATTATTTCGATACATTAAAAATCTCTGTTGCAGATAAAAAGGCAATTGAACGCGAAGCAACAAAACATGGGATTAACTTCCGTTACTTCACCGATAGCTACGTTGGAATTTCAATTGATGAAACAACCTCGTTGAAAGATGTACAAACCGTAATTGGAATTTTTGCTTCAACAATTACCTCACCCCGCCCTTCGGGCACCCCTCTCCTTGAGGAGAGGGGCAGGGGTGAGGTAAAATTATCTGAATCATTAATCCGAAAATCCCCTTATCTCACTCATCCGGTTTTCAATTCCTACCATAGCGAACACGAAATGCTCCGCTACATAAAAAAATTAGAGAGCAAAGATTTATCCATGGTGCATTCCATGATTTCTTTGGGTTCGTGCACCATGAAGTTAAATGCTACGACAGAGATGATTCCTGTAACCTGGCCAGAGATGGGACAGATTCATCCCTTCGCTCCAAGCGACCAAACGCAAGGCTATCGTGAAATGATTTCCAACCTTGAAATCTGGCTCAAAGAGATTACAGGATTCACCGGAATTTCTTTGCAACCCAATAGCGGTGCTCAAGGTGAATACGCTGGACTAATGGTGATTCGTGCTTATCACCAAAGTCGAGGTGATCATCACAGAAACATTGCCTTGATCCCTTCTTCTGCTCACGGTACAAATCCTGCCAGTGCAGTCATGGCTGGCATGGATGTGGTGGTAACAAAATCCGATGCAGAAGGTAAAATTGACGTAGCTGATTTAAAAGCCAAAGCGGAACACTACAAAAATAACCTCGCTGGTTTGATGGTCACCTATCCATCAACACATGGAGTATTCGAAGAAGCTATCATTGATATTTGTGAAATCATTCATCAAAACGGTGGTTTAGTTTATATGGATGGCGCCAATATGAACGCTCAAGTTGGGTTAACATCACCGGCTAATATTGGAGCAGACGTTTGTCACCTGAACCTTCACAAGACTTTTTGCATTCCACACGGTGGCGGTGGTCCTGGCATGGGGCCCATTTGTTGCAACGATAAATTAAAACCGTTTTTGCCAGGTCATGCCGTAATAAAGACAGGTGGTGAAAAAGCGATTAGTGCAGTATCCGCTGCACCCTGGGGAAGTGCGAGCATATTGGCCATTTCGTACGCCTATGTCGCGATGATGGGTAGCGAAGGATTAACCAAGGCTACCAAGTTGGCCATTTTCAATGCCAACTACATTAAAGAACGATTGAATGATCATTATAAGATTCTATATACGGGTACGCAAGGTCGTTGTGCCCATGAAATGATTGTGGACTGCCGCGATTTTAAAAAGTTTGGCATTGAAGTGGAAGATATTGCCAAACGATTAATGGATTATGGATTTCATGCTCCAACAGTTTCTTTCCCGGTAGCGGGAACACTGATGATTGAGCCAACTGAAAGCGAACCGAAAGCAGAAATGGATCGCTTTGTGGATGCACTGATTGAAATTAGAAATGAAATTCGCGAAGTGGAAGAAGGCAAAGCCGATAAAGATAACAATGTACTAAAGCATGCCCCGCATACAGCTGCAGTAATCACTTCTGATGTCTGGAGTCGTCCTTACAGTAGACAAAAAGCAGCATATCCGTTACCCTTTGTGAAGGAAGCAAAGTTTTGGCCATCAGTTAGCAGGGTTGATAATGCTTATGGTGACAGGAATTTGGTGTGCAGTTGTTTGCCAACGGAAGACTACCATAGCAAGGAGGAGAAAATTTCAGTTTAGAAACCTAAGCAGTTGAATAGTAAAGACGTCAACCATTGGCGTCTTTTTTATTTATATAAGATCATTAAGAAAAGAAGCTATTTTTATAGGTAGAATGGGACCTCTTCAATCCAAAAAAGAAACAAAATCATTGCCATGGTGGACATGGATAGCTCCACTTTTTCTGCTAGAGGCAGGAGATCAATTGTCGCTACTTTTTAAATACTCTGAATCGTTTTCTGCATTTTACCTTCCTACCGCAATCGGTATTGTACTGATAAATTGGTGGGGACCAGCACGTGTATTACCCAACATGTTTATAATAGGTACACTCAACAGTTGGTTTTATAATATGCAGAACTTGTGGCTATGGCCAATTTTTGGATCCATTGAAACTGTGGCCGTATTTCTTTCATGGCTTTTATTCACACATCAATTAAAGGGCGATTCCAGTTTACCAAATACGAGACATACTGTATTGTTTTTAGTCTTCGGACTTTTTGTTCCTATTTTGTTTGAAGTGGCTTTATGGGAGTTTGCGTATATCCTGGATGGCGCGTTTTCTGGTGCACTCTATTGGGAAAGATTCATTCGTGATCTGTTGAGTGAACTTATTGCCAACTTAGGGGTTGCCCTTCCAACGATGTTCTTTTTAACACCAATACTAGGTTCCGCTAAATTGTTATTGAATGGTACATTCACCACGGTGTCACGAATTAGCATAGAAAATAAAAATTTGCCAGAAGTCCTCATGATTTTTCTGGCTCTCTCTCTTATGAGCTTTATTATTTCATTTGATTCATTTTGGTTTGTTTACGGCCTATTCTCTCTCTATCTGGCTATTCGCTTCGGCTTTGGTATGGCAGTACTTGGAAATGCCTTTCTTTTCTTTATATCCTACCTGGTACCCGCATTGATACAACATTTATGGCTCAAACAAAACTTCGTAATTAACGACACACTCACGAATGCCCTTCTAGGTTCGTTACTGCTTTATCTTTTTACAACCATTACCGGCCGAGTGATCAGTGATTTAAAGATCGCAGAAGAAAAACTTCATGAACAAAATCTGGAATTGAATGAGATCAATAAAGAACTTGATCGCTTTGTGTACAGTGTTTCTCACGACTTGAGTGCTCCACTTAAATCTATTCAGGGATTAGTCAATATTAGTCAATTGGATAGTTCTGCTGAGCATAAGGAGGATTACTTGTCAAAGATTGAACAAAGTGTTTCCAAGTTGGATTTGTTTATCAAAGAAATACTCGACTATTCGCGCAACAAGCGACTAGACGTTCAGACCGAGAAGATACCATTAAAACTATTGTGTGAAGAGATTATTGAAAATCTGAAGTACATGGATAATTTCCAAACCGTGAAATTTGATTTGGAAGAAATTGATACAATCACTATTTCAACAGATCGATTACGATTGAAAATGATTCTGACCAATCTTCTATCTAACGCCATTAAATTCCAAAAAAGAAGAAGTGGCGAAATTCCCTCAGTACAAATTGGTTGGCGTGCGAATTCTTCACTTCAGGAAATAGTGATACAAGACAACGGAGAAGGCATAAAACCGGAGTATATTAACCAGATATTTGGCATGTTTTTCCGAGGTCAAACTCAATCAATAGGCTCCGGACTAGGCCTATATATTGCTCATGAAGCCGCAGAAAAAATTGGCGGAAGAATTTTAGTGAGTTCAGCGTTTGGAAAAGGATCAATCTTTACGATCGAGATTCCTTTGAACCGATAATTTATTATCAGGACGCTGGCATTTATTAACACGTCTATCAAATAATGCTCAGTCTTCTAAAAAAAGATGCTTATATGAGAATATTTTTTTTAATGGTGTTTGTCATTGGTCTGCCCATATTACTTCCTGCACAATCCGATAATCCTGATTTACAAGAAATGGTAAGCGCAGAACGTGCTTTTGCACAAATGGCGAAAGACCAAAATACCCGCGATGCTTTTTTGTATTTCTTAGCGGATGATGTAATCACCTCCGGTCCAAATGGCCCAATCAAAGGTAAGGAAGGAATTAAGAAACAAGAGATAAACTCAAGTTGGTTGTATTGGGAAGTTGCCTATTCAGACATTTCCTCCTCTGGCGACTTTGGCTATAACACCGGGCCATGGGAATATCGGGCAGACAAAACCGATGAGAAAGCAGTCGCTTTTGGCGAGTTTAATTCCATCTGGAAAAAACAAACTGATGGGTCATGGAAGAATGCTTTGGATATAGGCGTTCGGCATGATGAACCATCTGTAAAAGTAACATGGTCAACTTCATCAACTCCTCTGAAGAAACCAAAAACCGAATCAAAGTCTTCGCCTGACATCTCCAACTTATTAAAAAATGAGGCTGAGTTTATTCGCACATTTGAGGTGAAAGGCAACCACGCGTTTGAATCCTATTTGTCAGTGGAAGCAAGGATTTGCAGAACTGGTCTCCTTCCAATCCTTACCAAACAAGAAAAGCAAAAATTCTTTGATGAAACAAGTCTGCCAACACACCTAAAGTTCATCAATGGAGAGGCTGCATCTTCTAATGACCTTGGCTATGTCTATGGCACGGGCGAGTTTCAAGCTGTCAACAAAAGCGGTGAAATAGAAAATAAAGTAGCTACCTATTTTCGGGTTTGGAAAAAAGAGGGATCAGAGTGGAAGATTGTGCTGGATGTGTTAACCTATCAGTAAAGAATTTATCAATATCGATAATTCGATCACAGCTTTTACACAAAAATCACTTCAACGTAAAAGCAATATAATGATCACTGGTTTTTGTACCCTGAAAACCACCGCCACCAGCTGCAATCACTACATATTGCCTGCCATCAATTTCAAAGGTTGCCGGAGTGGCATAACCTCCCGCGGGCAATTGGTATTCCCATAAAATTTCCCCAGTTTCTTTATCCAAGGCACGAAATTTTTCGTCTTGCGAAGCACCTATAAAAACAAGTCCGCCTGCTGTAACAATGCCGCCACCAAATAATTGCGTTCCTGTGTTGTGAATTCCTTTTTCCACAAGTTCAGGATATTCACCCAATGGCACTCTCCATTTTATCTCTGTTGAATTTAAATCCAATGCACAGAGGGTGCCCCACGGGGGTTTGATTCCAGGATAGCCTAAGTGATCAAGTAATTGCTTATAGGCCTTTATCCGATAACGTTGGGGCTTACCTGCCGAAGTGATGGCGATGGGTTCACTGCTTTGGTAAAGCTTGTCTTTATTTATACTAAACAAAAAGGAAACAACAGCATCCATCTGCTCCTCCGATAAGTTGGGGAAAGAAGGCATATTCCTCTGACCTTTTTTCAGAATATTGACCGCATCATTCGGCTTCATTCGGTTTGAAATATCTGCCAGGGAAGGGAAGCCAGGATTTCCTTTTCTCTCCTCACCATGGCAGGCCGAACATGTTGTAGTATAAATTTTCATTCCCACCTCAATGACTGCTTTTCCAAGCATACTTTCTTTTTCATTTCCCTCTGCCACCAATTGCACAATATTGGGGATGTCGTTCAATCCCAGATACATGATACCTGACTCCGCATCAATGGCACCACCGCTCCACTCAGCACCACCCCTGAAGCCCGGCAATTGTATTATTCCCTGAAGACTTGGTGGCTGATAAATATTTCCCCATGTATATTTACTTGCTTCCGCTTTAATAAATTCATGAGCTTCTGGCGAGATGTCTGTAATGATACTTTCATCAAACGATGTGCGTGTAAGTGGCAACGGCTTCGTGGGAAAAGGTTGTGTCGGCCACGCTGATTCATCAGTCATGGTTGACGGAGGCACGGGTCTTTCTTCAATCGGATAAATGGGCTTACCGGTTTCGCGCTCCATAATAAATACCAGTCCTTGTTTCGTTATCTGAACAACAACATCAATCTCGTCACCATCTTTTTTTATGGTGGTTAAATTTGGCGGTGTGGGAAGATCGTAATCCCACAGGTCGTGATGAGATGTTTGAAAATGCCAGACATACTTTCCGGTGGCAGCATTCATTGCGATGATAGAATTGGCAAACAGGTTTGAGCCTTTACGTTCTCCACCATGAAAATCGAAAGCAGGAGCACCGGTAGCAGCAAACACAAGCCCTCGTTTGCGATCAATACTCAATCCCGCCCACGCATTGCTGCCTCCAATGTTTTTATAACTTTCTTCCGACCATGTATCAAAGCCGAATTCGCCTGGACGAGGTATCGTGTGAAATGTCCAACGCTGTTTTCCGGTGCGTACATCATAGGCACGAATATCACCTGAAAGAGCTTCATAATTTTCTTTCAATGATGAACCTAGAATAATGAGATCATCATATACAACTCCGGGGGATGTGTTGGTAACATCATACTTTTCAAAATCAACATCGCTTCGAAGCCCTTTTCTTAAATCAACAAAACCATTTTCACCAAAGTCTGCGAAAGGTTTTCCGGTAAGCGCATCTAAAGCGATCAACTTACTTTTAGCACATACTAAAATCCGTTTGTCATCGCCTTCTTCCCAGAAGGTAAGACCACGGTTAAATCCACTTTCTTTGCTTCCGGGCTCAAAGGGGTCATATACCCATAGTTCATTTCCGGTATCTGCCTCCAGTGCAAACACCTTCATCTTGGCCGAAATGCCATACAGAATTCTGCCAATAATAATAGGATTGCATTCTATCTTGGAAAAGTCTGAGTGATCACCTGTGCGATAGGTCCACGCTATCTGAAGTTGATTTACATTTTCTTTATTGATCTGATCTAATTGGGAATACGCATTGATGCCATCATCACCGCGGTAGGCTCTCCAACTTTTATGTGGTGACGGACTCCCACACGATCCTATTATCAGAAGAATAAAAATGTAAACTATCGATCTTTTCATTATAGCATTTTTAATTGCAACCCTGGTCTGTGAAGACCTGGAACCGGGTAAGCATGATTTGAGTTAGTTGAATTTATTGGAAAAAATAAATTCATCAACTCACTTCAACCCATACTTATCAATCAGGTAAACCATGGCAGCCATCGAAGCGGAACCTAATTCAAGTTCTCGCTTATCCACTTTGTCAATGGTATCTTCAGATGTGTGGTGATAATTGAAGTACCGTTGTGAATCCGGTAAGAATCCCAGCAAGGCGACTCCCTGTTTGGCCAGCGGACCAATGTCGGCACCACCACCTTCCTGGCTGAAATCAGAAAGTCCGTAAGGTTCTAGCATGGGCTTCCAGCTGCGTACGCGTTCCTTTGCTTTTTCATCGGTAGGTACCGTAAACCCACGTGGTACAAAACCTCCACGGTCCGATTCAATGGCTGCAATATGTTTTTCTTTTTTCTTTTCAGCTTGCTCTGCATATTTCAGTCCTCCACGCAAACCATTTTCTTCATTCATAAACATCACACAACGGATGGTGCGCTTGGGCTTGTAACCCATTGTTTTAAAAAGACGAAGCACTTCAATAGACTGAACACAACCGGCACCGTCATCATGAGCGCCTTGTCCTCTATCCCACGAGTCAAGATGACCACCAACCACAATGATCTCCTCTTTGTGCTCGTTTCCTTTTATTTCTCCAACTACATTAAAAGAAGGTGCATCTTCAAATGTTTCGCAATATGTTTCGATATAAAACTGGAGGTCTTTGTCTTCTTTTACAAGCTTGCTTAACAACTCAGCATGCTTTGTACTAATGGCTACCGCTGGAATTTTTGTAATGTTTGGCGCATAGCTCATGCCACCTGTATGAGGATAGTCTTCCGGATTTGAACCCATCGATCTCACGATAACAGCCATCGCTCCATACTTTGCCGCTTCTGAGGCTCCGCTTCCACGCTGATTGACCGCACCACCATAGGCAGTAAATGTATTGATCTTGGTAGGGTCCATTGGGCGGTTGAAAAATACAATTTTACCTTGCACATTTTTTGTTCCAAGTTGAGCCAGTTCATCAAAACTTTTCACCTCAAGTAGTTCACCAATAATACCTTCCGAGCCCGTGCCTACCGATCCGCCCAATGCACATATATTCATGGATAAGGTTCCCATCTTTTTTGAATTGACAACCCGTCCAATTTCCTGTTGACCTCTCACCCAATGCGGCACCATGACAGGTTGGAGCCATACTGAATCAAAACCAAATTCCTGCATCACCTGACGGCTCCATTCCACAGCAGCCGCGGCACCTAGTGAACCAGATAACCGTGAACCAACGTTAGTGGAAAGATGATGGAGCATATCATATGATTTGCCCTCGCGCAACGCATGATCAAAAATTGATTTAATGGTTGCCTCATCTGATGATTGAGATAAACCCGTTAGATAAACTAAGGAGAGGAGGAAGATGAGATATTTTTTCATGGTCAATAAATTCGATTTTGATTTGACAGGTACTGCAAGGGCTGAAAATAGAATAAATCAGGCAATTGAGGAAACCATTCCTATAATCGGTATCGCTAATCAAATAAAGTCTTTAAACGTTTGAAAAGCAGGTCTTTCAATCGTACTTCGCGTTCCTAAATTACATAGTATGGCATTCCTATTTGAATCCTTCGAAAGCTGGAAGCAGTACAGCATCGAAAAAAGAATTTCACTACATCAGGTGGCAATGGAGTATGAGAAAGAACAGCGAGGCCGCACCGAAAAAGAAATATGGGATGGCCTGGCTAATGCCTGGACGGTAATGAAAGATGCCGTTCATACCGGCCTCGAAGAAGACATGATCTCACGTTCCGGTATGATAAACAACGGAGCGAAGAAAGTGTACCGTTATCCGAAACCGGTATTGTCTAAAGAATTTCAGAATTTGATTTCGCGCGCGTTGGCGGCAAAAGAAGTCAACTCTTGCATGGGAAGAATTGTAGCGGCCCCAACTGCAGGCGCCTCTGGCATTATGCCAGGTGTACTTTACACCCTTCAGGAAATCCATCTTATTGAAGACAAAAAAATATTGGAAGCAATGTTGCTAGCTGCCGGCATTGCACTAATTATAGAACAAAAAGCTTCCATTTCCGGAGCGGTAGGTGGATGCCAGGCCGAAACAGGAACAGCAGCCGCCATGGGTGCTGGCGCCATTGTCTATTGCCTGGATGGAGACACTGATCAGGTTTTTAACGCTGTGGCTATTACGGTTCAATGTATGTTGGGATTAGTATGCGATCCTGTTGCAGGCTTGGTGGAGGTTCCATGCGTAGTACGAAATGCAAGTGCGGCTGCTATTGCCAACAGCTCAGCGCAAATTGCACTTGCGAATGTAAGCAGTGTAATTCCTGTAGATGAGGTAATTGAAGCCATGGGCGAAATTGGCGCCAGTATGGAAACACGGTACAAGGAAACTGCCCTTGGGGGTCTGGCCGCTACAAAAACAGGTCAAACTATTGCCAAAAAAGTTTTGATACGCGATATCGAAGTGCTTCCGGATGAAGGAATTTAAATGATTTACTGGATGAAGTCAGGCAAGATTTTATTGCCGAAATAATAAATCAAGCAGCTGAAAATAATCGCCCAGGCCACCCCACTAATAAACATATAAAAAATTATTTTTTCCTTTAGGCTGCCAAAGCTGACAGCAATTAAAGTGCCTCCAATTGGTGTTAAAAGTATTGGGGTGAGAAATGCTATTCCGGCCAATCCATATTTCTTGAAAATGATTGCCAATCTTCTTTTGTTTGGGGTGAATTTCTTTTGCTTACGAAAGAAGTTTCTAAAAACCCTCTCTCGAAGAAAGTTTCCGAAATAGGTAAAAGCAATAACTGCCGTCATCATTCCGCAAATGGTTGTGATTATTGTGGTAAATAAATTTAACCTTGCCGCGTAGCCACCCAGTGGACCAAAAATAAATTTGACCATAGTTGATAGAAACACCGGTATTGCCTTGACGATCTCCTCCCACATAGCTCTAAATTTTCAATTAGGTCTTCTCTCCATAACTCAGGTCCCCCGCATCCCCAAGGCCTGGAACGATATAAAATTGCTGGTTTAACTTTTCATCAACGGCAAAAGTCCAGATCGTGAAGGGTTCTTTGAGACTATCTCTCAAATTCCTAATTCCTTCAGGTGATGCTACCAGAGCCGCCACATGTAGGTGTCTGGGATTTGCGCGTTTAAATAATTCCTTGACAGCATCTACTACAGATCGGCCCGTGGCTAACATTGGATCAATCAGAATCACATCCTCATTCTCTAAACTTGGAGACGTGAGATAATCCAGCTTTATTTTAAAACCCTGGGCACCTTCTTGTCGATAAGCACCAATAAATCCACAATCCGATGAATCAAAAAAATTCTGAAAGCCAGAAAAATAGGGAAGGCCAGCACGCAATATAGTGATCAGAATAGGGTCACGTTCAAGAACGTTTAAAACCGACTTACCAAGGGGCGTTTCGATTTCTTTCATTACATAATGAAGTTTTTTTGATATCTCAAAAGCCATGATCTCCCCTAATCTCTCCAGGTTTTTCCGGAATCTCATCCGGTCCTGCTGCAATGTTTTATCCCGAAGACCCGTTAGAAAGTGATTGGCAATTGAATTTTGCTCTCCTAATACAAACAGTTCCATGCAAATTTTTTACTCAGGAAAATTTAAGATAAAGTTGCATCGGAAATATGGTAACCACAAAAAAAGTAGTAAAGCAAGTAGCTGATGTCGGCAACTGGGTATTGCTTAAACAACTCTGTGAAGTGCAGGCTCCGTCTGGCCATGAAGCACCCATGAAGAAATTCCTGATAGAATACATCCAAAAACAAAAGAAGAAGTGGCGCGTAGAACCGGAAATCTTTCAAGGGGAAGAATTTCAGGATTGCCTGATCTTAAAATTTGGAAAGCCACGCACCGCCATCTTTGCCCACATGGATTCTGTAGGATTTACCGTGAGATATTTTAATCAATTGGTTTCCATTGGAAGCCCCGATGCCGAAATGGGAACCACCCTGGTCGGCCAGGACAAGCATGGACGCATTGAATGTGAGCTTGAATTTGATAAAGATAACCATGCTTTCTATAAATTCGGAAGACCCTTAGAAAGAGGAACTCCACTCACCTATAAAATCCACTTTCGGGAAAACAAAAATTTTATTCAGACCGCTTATTTAGATAATCGTCTGGGAATTTTCAGCGCATTGAAAGTAGCCGAAACTTTAAAGGATGGAGTGATTGTATTTAGTTGCTGGGAAGAGCATGGTGGCGGTTCAGTTCCCTATCTGGCAAAATTCATTTATGAAAAATGGAAAGTTCGTCAGGTCCTTATTTCCGATATCACCTGGATTTCGGATGGCGTAGAGCACGGAAAGGGCGTTGCGATATCATTGAGAGACCGTAATCTTCCACGTAGAAGTTTTGTGGATGAAATAATTGCAATTGCAGAAAAGAATAAAGTCATGTATCAATTGGAAGTAGAAGGCACAGGCTCAAGCGATGGTGGTGAATTACAACGAACTGCTTATCCGTTTGATTGGTGCTTTGTTGGCGCACCAGAATTGAGCCCACACACGCCAGACGAGAAAGTTCACAAAGATGATATTAAGAGTATGATTCAGTTATACACCAGTTTGATGGCAGAACTCTAGTAGTTGAAAGTGGTATCTAGTAAGCGCGAGGAGATTTGCCCGAAAGACCTGAAAAATTCTTTATATCCCGTCCCTTCCAACTCATAACCAATTGATTCTTTTGTTTCGGGGTCAATTATCCAGTATTCTTTTACTCCAAATTTCTCATACAGGTTTTTCTTCCTTACTGTATCATGTGATTTATTTCCCGGGGAAAGTAATTCAATCAGAAGATCAGGCACACCGTGAATATGATCTTCAACAATATTTTCATTTTCTTTTGCAACGAAAATAACGTCTGGTTGAACCGCATTGGAGTCCTCATCCAAATACACATCAAAAGGTGACACAAACATTTCACCCAAATTGTTTCTCTCAACAAAATCAGACATTCTGTTTAAAAGTTTTCTAACAATTCTTTGGTGATTAGTAACAGGTGAGGGGCTCATATAAATTATTCCGTCAATAAGTTCGGCCAATGTCCCTTCAGGAAGCATTTTATAAACTTCCATAATGGTGCGGGGCGGACGTTCGAGCAATTCTGACATAGATCAAAAATACAAAATTGTTTTTCAAACGTTTCAAATTTTTACATTTGAGTATAAAACTCAATCCAATGAAATCCTCCACACGCAGAAATTTTCTTAAAACTTCGGCAGTTGCCGGAATTGGCCTTACCATTCTCCCATCACATATTGCTTTTCCAAAGGCAACAGCATCAAAAGTGCGGCTTGGTTTTATTGGTGTTGGTGATCGTGGCCAAAGTCATTTGGAACTGGCTCTAAATCGCACAGATGTTGAAGTGGTTGCGCTCTGCGATATCCAGCAACAGATGATGGATATGAGCTTGCAGTTGGTGAGCAAAGCAAGCAAACCGAAGCCCTTGGTTGTACTGGACGGCCCGTGGGGCTATCGAAAATTATTAGAAAATAAGGATATTGACGCTATAATTATTTCAACACCCTGGGAATGGCATTCTATCATGTGTCTGGATTCCCTGAACGCTAAAAAATATGTGGGATGCGAAGTTAATATTGGAATGACGGTAGAGGAATGTTGGGAACTGGTTCATGCATCCGAACGAACCGGAATGCCATTGATGATGCTGGAAAATGTTTGTTATAGGCGCGATGTCATGGCCGTGCTAAACATGGTACGACAAAATATTTTTGGGGAGCTCGTTCATTTGCAAGGTGGTTATCAACATGATTTACGTGGAATAAAATTCAATGATGGAAAAACGATTTCCGGTGTTGGTGCCGAGTTTGGCACAAAGGGATTTTCCGAGGCAAAGTGGCGTACCCAACACTCTATAAATCGCAATGGAGAACTTTACCCCACTCATGGTATAGGACCTGTGGCGATGATGATCGATATTAACCGTGGCAACAGATTCACAGAATTGGTCTCCTATTCATCTAAAGCAAGAGGCTTACATGATTACGTAGTAAAAGCGGGTGGAGAAAATCATCCCAACGCTAAAGTAAAGTTTAAGCTCGGTGATGTTGTGACCACCATGATCCGCACAGCGAATGAAGAAACCATTTTGCTACAGCACGATACAAATTTACCCCGTCCATACTCGCTGGGTTTCAGGGTACAAGGAACAAAAGGCATTTGGATGGACGTAAACGAATCTATCTACATCGAAGGCCTTAGCAAAGAAGCACATAGCTGGGAAGACGCCAAAGTGTGGCTTGAAAAATACGACCATCCATTATGGAAAAAGTATGGCAACGATGCTTCTGGTGCCGGGCATGGGGGTATGGATTGGTTTGTGCTGAATGCCTTTATTGAATCTGTGAAAGGAAAAACCAATACACCTCAAGACATATACGATGCAGTAGCCTGGAGTGCTATTACCCCGCTCTCAGAAACTTCCATTCAAATGGGAGGCGAAAGTGTTGAGTTCCCTGATTTCACACAAGGGCAATGGATGAACAGAAAGAATACATTTGCAATAGACGACACCTACTAATTCATGTCAATATAGGGGTATTTGAAGACTCAATTGTCATATGGTCAAGTTCGGGTATCTTTGCAGTTAAATGTGAAGGCCAAGTCGTTAGATTGCTTTCTTATAGCCTTCAAAAGTGAAGAATTAATTATATTTCGCTCCGAAAACCACCAGATATGAATCCTATTATTGCAGGCATCCAACAAGTTGGAATTGGGATCCCCAACGTTCAGGAGGCATTTACCTGGTATCGCCAGCATTTTGGCATGGATATTAAGATTTTTGACGAAGTCGCAGAAGCTAATTTGATGCTACCCTACACAGGGGGCAAACCTCATAAACGCCATGCTATCCTTGCCCTTAACATCAAAGGCGGGGCAGGATTGGAAATTTGGCAATACACAAGCCGTACGCCTGTCATGCCAGCTTTTGATATCCGGTTGGGCGATACTGGAATTTTTGTTACCCGAATTAAATCAAGTGATGTAAAAAGCGCCTTCACCTTCTTAAAGAACAAAAATGCGGAGATGCTGGGAGGCTTAACTAAATCCCCAGATGGCGCTGAGCAATTCTTTATGCGCGACCCGTATGGAAATATTTTTGAAATTGTTCAGGGTGATGATTGGTTTGATAAAAATCAAAACCTGATGGGAGGCCCTGGAGGATGTATGATTGGTGTCATCGATATAGAAAAGGCAAAGACGTTTTATAGTGAAATTCTGGGATATGATAAGGTTATTTATGATGTGGAAGGAACATTTAGTGACCTGATCTGTCTCCCTGGCGGAAATACAAAAGTAAGACGTGTACTACTGAAGCATAGTCAACCTCGTAGAGGGTCTTTTTCAAAATTATTGGGGAGCAGTAAATTGGAATTAGTGACAGTTCAAGGCCGTATGCCTCGTAAAATATATGAAAATAGGTTTTGGGGCGACCGGGGATTTATTCATTTGTGCTTCGATATCAGCGGAATGTCCGACATGAAAAAACTATGTGAAAGTAAAGGCCATCCCTTTACGGTTGATAGTTCAGGAAGTTTTGATATGGGCGAGGCTGCCGGCTATTTCAGTTACGTAGAAGACCCCGATGGAACCCTGATTGAATTTGTTGAAACTCACCGGATACCCATTCTGAAGAAACTAGGTTGGTATCTTAATCTTAAAAATCGGGATCCTAAAAAATCATTACCCAACTGGATCTTAAAGGCATTAAAGTTTAATCGCGTGAAAGATTAATTGGTGCTGTAAATCAATTTCGGGATTTATAAAAACTGATCTCCTACATTGTCCATTCGCGAACTCTCGTTCAATAGACTATCTTTAGCCCTTGTTACCTGTAGGCATGAAGATCAAAGACCTCGAATTTAAAAAAGCAATCAACTCCGATAAGATAACACAGAGGGTGTTTGAACTTGCCCGGCAAGTGAACATCGACTATAAAGACAAAACCCCTGTCTTCCTCCCCGTACTCAATGGATCGTTCATGTTCGCTTCCGATCTATTGAAAGAAATCAATATTCCGTGCAGGGTTTCATTTGTGAAAATATCTTCCTACTCCGGAACATCCAGCACTGGCCAACTGAAATCTTTGATTGGTCATGATGAAAGTCTCTTTAATCAAGATATTATCATTGTTGAAGATATAATACATTCAGGATTGACCCTGCAAAAAATAATGGAAGAACTCGGGGGACTAGGCGCCAAATCCGTAGAAGCCATTGCTTTACTTCGTAAAAAGGAAGCACGTGACAAAAATATTGATGTCAAGTATGTTGGGTTTGAGTTAGACACAGAGTTTGTTCTGGGCTATGGCCTGGATTATGATGGCCTGGGTAGAAACTGCAAAGACATCTATAAAGCAATCCATTAAACAATTTACCGGCCTCTGGCAAATTGTTCAATTGATCATTATCTTGTGGCCTTCTTGACCTTAATTTCTGGCTTTATGATTAACCTCGTTCTCTTTGGTCCTCCGGGCGCGGGCAAAGGCACGCAAAGTGAAAAACTTATTCAGAAATATGAATTCATTCATATTTCCACAGGAGATTTATTTCGGTGGCACACAAAAAATGATACCGCTCTTGGTAAAAGAGTAAAAGAGATCATGAACAGCGGGGCACTGGTGCCCGATGAGATTACCATTGCTATGCTGAAAGAAGAACTGGATAAAAATCCTCAGGCGAAAGGTTTTTTATTTGACGGGTTTCCAAGAACAGTACCCCAGGCGGAAGCGCTGGACAAATTCATGCAGGAAAATGGTACGGCTATTCACTACGTGATTGCTCTTGAAGTAAGTGAAGAAGAATTACGCAGTCGAATTGCCAAACGTAGAACTATTGCAAATCGGCCGGATGATGAAGAGGAAAAACTAAACAAGCGCATTACAGAGTACTTTAGTAAAACCATTCACGTGTTGCCTTATTATCAAAAACCGGGACGCCTTAACACGGTCAATGGTGTTGGCGTAATTGATGAAATTTTCGCAGACATTTGCAAATTGATTAAATAAAGATTGTACGATTTTTTGAATTTTAAGTGCTTCTCGTTTTCATATAGCTTCCTACATTTAAAATTCCCGCAGTGTCTAATCCAAACTTTATTGATTATGTAAAATTCAACTCGCGCTCAGGAAATGGTGGAGCAGGTTGTTTGCATTTTCACCGCGAGAAATTTATTGAAAAGGGTGGCCCTGACGGTGGTGATGGCGGTCGTGGCGGACATGTTATCCTCAGAGGCAATTCTCAACTTTGGACATTGCTCCACTTAAAATTCAGAAAACATATTTTTGCTGAAAATGGTACTGCTGGCCAAGGACAAAACTGCACAGGTGCTTTTGGCAAAGATCAAATTGTTGAAGTTCCGCTGGGTACTGTTGCCCGCAGTGCAGAAAGTGGTGAAATCGTCTGTGAAATTAACAAAGATGGTCAGGAGATTATTCTTTCCCCTGGTGGCCGTGGTGGTAAAGGCAATTCTCATTTCGCCACTCCCACCAATCAGGCCCCTCAACATGCGCAGCCAGGTGAGCCGGGAAAAGATGAATGGATTATCTTAGAATTAAAATTATTGGCAGATGTTGGGTTGATTGGATTTCCAAATGCTGGTAAGTCAACGCTTCTCTCTGTTGTATCGGCTGCCAAACCAAAAATTGCAGACTACGCATTTACCACGCTTACTCCCAATCTTGGTGTTGTTTCATACCGCGAGAGTCAATCTTTTGTGATGGCGGATATTCCTGGTATAATAGAAGGCGCGGCTGAAGGAAAGGGACTGGGCATCCGTTTCCTTCGTCATATTGAAAGGAACTCGTTGCTTCTCTTTCTTATTCCTGCAGACACAAAAGACATTCGACAGGAATTTGATATTTTGTTAAACGAATTACGAAAATACAATCCCGAACTACTTGATAAGAAACGCTTGCTGGCCATAACAAAATCAGATTTGCTGGATGATGAATTAAAAGAAGCGGTGAAGAATGAAGTGCCTATCGAAGTCCCCTCTGTTTTCATCTCATCTATCACAAATCAAGGGATTAGTGAGCTTAAAGATTTGATTTGGAAAAACCTGCATTAAGATACATAAGCCGTCATCTTGGCACAAATTCTCAATTGGCAATATTCTTGTCATTTGCGGCTTAACTAAGTTGTTGATAAATGGAAAATACGATAAAAACTGAATCTGAATTGGAAAAACACGATGATTCGGTAACAGAAACACCTACTGGTCAAAGTTCCGAAGTGGGTGAACCAGAAAATAAGGAAAACCAGCCCGATGGCACACTGGATCCCTTAAAAAAGCTCCAAGACGAATTGGCAGAAGCCAAAGATAAATTCGTGAGACTGTATGCCGAGTTTGAAAACCACAGACGCAGAACGGCAAAAGAAAAGCTGGAGATGATTCTGTCGGCCAATGAGCAATTAATTAAAACATTATTGCCCATTGCAGACGATTTTGAACGGGCTGAAAAATCATTTACAGATAAAAGTAATAAGGAGTTAGAAGGCCTCTTTTTGATCCAGGGTAAATTCAAAAAAATACTTGATCAAAATGGGGTAAAAGCAATGGAATTCACAAACCAAAGTGATTTCAATCCGGATCTTCATGAAGCTATAACTCAGCTACCTGCTCCAGATGAAAAGATGAAAGGCAAAGTGATGGATGTTGTTGAGAAAGGATATTTGTTAAACGACAAAGTAATCCGATTTGCCAAAGTAGTGATTGGAAATTAAGAAGTGATAAATAAAATCCGAAGTGTCAATTGTGCTTATTTCATCTTCAAACGCATAAGCATGTAAACACCTAAGCCCGTAAAGAACATGTCTAAAAGAGATTACTACGAAATATTAGGCGTTGGCAAATCTGCTTCACCTGAAGAAATAAAAAAAGCCTACCGCAAGGTGGCCATTCAATATCATCCTGATAAAAATCAGGGAAACAAGGAAGCGGAAGAGAAATTTAAAGAAGCTGCAGAAGCCTATGAAGTCCTGAGCGACAGCAACAAAAAAACTCAATATGATCGCTTTGGTCATTCCCGTCAGGGAAGTGGTGGCCATCATATGAATATGGACGATATCTTCAGCCAGTTTGGGGATATCTTTGGTGGTGGAGGGGGCAGTCCCTTTGATAGTTTCTTTGGTGGCGGTGGTAGCACGCGTCAGCGAAAAGGATCCAACCTCAGAATTAAACTTAAGCTTACACTTGAAGAAATTGCCAATGGGGTTGAGAAAAAAATCAAAGTCAACCGTTTAGTCAGGGCAGAAGGTGTGACTTTTAAAACCTGCCCTACGTGCCAGGGCTCAGGGCAGGTACGAAAAGTGGTAAATACGATGTTAGGCCAAATGGTTTCAGCTACTACCTGTTCTACATGTGGCGGTGCTGGCCAGTCCATTGATAAACGGCCTGCCGGAGTTGATAGCTCCGGATTGGTTTCAAAAGAAGATATGATAAGTGTGCGGATACCAGCAGGCGTTTCGGATGGCATGCAATTATCCATGTCAGGTAAGGGGAATGAAGCACCTGGTGGCGGTGTACCCGGTGATTTACTGATCCTCGTTGAAGAACAGGAAGATAAACAATTGAAGCGCGATGGATCAAATTTGATATACGATCTCCACATTAACTTTATCGATGCAGCCATTGGTACTAGTGTGGAAGTACCTTCCATTGGTGGAAAAGTGAGGATTAAGATAGAACCAGGCACACAAAGTGGCAAAATTCTGCGCCTGAGAGGAAAAGGGTTGAAAGATGTTAATGGCTATGGTACGGGCGACCAACTTATCTACATCAATGTCTGGACTCCGAAGAAATTGACTGCAGAAGAAAAGGCCAAATTAGAAAGCCTTCGGTCCTCTGATAACTTTCAGCCGCATCCTGATGAGAACGAAAAGGGATTTTTTGAAAGAATGAAGGAGTATTTTTCTTAAAATCTAACACAACCCTATCCCAAATAACCCGTATAAGTCCTATTACAGGTTATTTTTTTGCAATTACTTCACCTTTCTTACATCACAAAAACTTTTGGTTAACCTAACCGTAAAAACCTACATGTGGAAATACATGTCATTGGTATTCATTAGTAGCGGCCTTACGTTAGCTGTCAGCGGGCAGATTAAAAAGCAATTCTCAGTCGAAAATCTGGAGAATTGTACCAGCATAGAGCTCAACCTTAAAGCGAAGACCGGTAACTGTTTTATCCGTCCAAGCCAAAATTCAGATATTCTAAACGTTTACAGCAATCAGGAAGTCGATGAATACAATCACTCATTTAGCAATGAACTGAAAGACCAGACCTGCATGGTCAAGCTCTGGCTGGAACAGGAAGATCAGAAAGGAGTAGGTACGAAGATCTCGTATAAGGTATTTGGCGCTGATACTGAACCGAATGACAAATTCTGGAAAATCTACCTCTCGGAAAAAAAACCTTATTCACTTGATTTGGACTACGGATTGGGCAATGCCAATATCGATTTATCTGGCCTTTCTATTAAACGATTGAATATCAACACGGGCAGTGCCGATGTAAATGTTTCATACCGTTCTGGAATAGAAAACAAAGTGGATATGGATACCTTTTACGTTAAGGTGGACTTAGGTTCGTTGAATGTTCGGCAGCTAAATCTTTCCCGGTCACATGTAATGATTGCGGACGTTGGCTTTGGAAATATCTTTTTGGACTTTAGCGACAAGTTATTGGTGAGCAACAAAGTAAAGGGAAGTGTGGGAGCCGGAAATATGGTTATCCTATTACCTGCGGAAGATATTCCGGTGCATGTAAACATCAGTGAATCCTGGTTATGCAGTATTAACCTTTGCAAAAGCCTTAAGAAAATTGGAGAAAATGCATATGCCAACGAAGCGTACATTGAAAAAAAATCTAATGTTGCCGTAACTTTCGACCTTGACGTCTCAATGGGCAAGATTATCTTCAAAGAAAAAGCAAACTGAGTTAGGAATTCAAAATTCACAATTGAAAGACCTGATCGTGAATTTTTAGTGTTAATCCTCCTATTACTTTGGAGTTCCTGCTTCAATCTTTAATATTGAATCCCAGGCTTTGAATTTATTATGCAATTCTATTCCTATTTTTGTTACTGATTTCAATAACCCAACCAACTACACGTGGATGCTTTACAAGTCCGGGGTATCACCAAGCGGTACTCCAATCATACTGCGCTTGATCAGGTGAACATTACTATCCCAGAAAAAACAATTTATGGATTGCTTGGCCCAAATGGCGCAGGTAAAACCACATTGATTCGAATCATCAACCAAATCATCAATTCAGATGAAGGCGAAGTGTTGGTGTTCGGTGAAAAGCTTAACACTCGTCATATTGAAATAATTGGCTATTTGCCGGAAGAGCGGGGGCTATACAAAAAAATGAAAGTTGGCGACCAACTGCTTTATCTAGCTCAATTAAAAGGTCTAAGCCGGAATGATGCCTCGGTGAAAATAAAGGAATGGCTGGATAAGTTTGATATTCGGGATTGGTGGCATAAAAAAGTAGAAGACCTATCAAAAGGTATGGCCCAGAAAGTGCAATTTATCAGCACCGTTTTGCATGAACCTAAACTGATTATTCTCGATGAACCCTTCTCAGGCTTCGATCCTGTCAATGCGCAGTTGATCACCGAGAAAATTTTGGAACTGAAAGAGAAAGGAAGCACGATTATTTTCTCAACGCACAGAATGGAAACAGTTGAAGCATTATGTGATCACATTGCGCTAATCAACAAATCAAAGAAAATTTTGGAGGGCCCAAAAAAGCAAGTAAAAGACCAGTATCGTTCGAATACATTTCTTGTAGAACATCGAGGAAATAATTTCACACTACCAAGTCACTATGAACTAATGAAACAAGAATCAGTGGAGGAGAATTTATACACCTCCACTATCAAAGCCGGCAAAGACATCAAAGGCAACCAATTGATTCGCGAAATGATTGACATCACGGATGTATACAGTTTTCAGGAAAAAATACCAACCATGGCCGACATCTTCATCAGCTTAGTAAAAGGAGAAGGTGATGAGGCATTAAAAAAACATCTGCAAGAAGTTTAAATCTACCACTTGATACTACTATTATGAACAAGATTTGGTTAATCATCCAGCGAGAGTTTTTAATACGCGTACAAAAGAAATCTTTTTTAGTAGCCACCGTTTTGGTGCCCCTCATCTTCCCAGCTATCATTGGCGGACTTGTGTACATTATGGCAAAAGAGGCAGAGTCGGCTAAGCCGGATAATGTGCAAGTGGTAGACGAAAGCGGAAAATTCACCTTTGAAAATACAAAGAAGTTTATCTTCATTCCATTGCATTTGCCAGTAGAACAGGCAAAAAAAGCATACAATGAAACAAAAGATTTCGCTCTTCTCTACATCCCTCCATTTGAAATTAGCAAACCAGAAGGCCTCGTTATCTATACACAGGAAAATCCAAGTATTGAAAAAGTGGGGGATCTTGAATCTATATTAGAAGAACGTGTTCGTGACCTAAAACTGGAAGAATATAAAATCGACAAGGAGACCCTGAAAAGCTTGAAGACAAACATTAACCTGAAACAAATAAATCTCAGTGAAACAGGTGAAGAAAAGTCCAGCAGTTCAGGACTTCTCTATGGGCTAGGGTTCGGGCTTGGCATTTTAATTTACATGTTTGTTTTGATTTACGGCATACAAATTATGCAAGGTGTCATTGATGAAAAGACATCAAAAATTGTGGAGGTGATCGTTTCCTCTGTTAAGCCCTTTCAACTTATGTTGGGAAAAATCATTGGCATCGCTTCAGTTGGTGTTGTTCAGTTCTTAATTTGGATCATCCTCATTAGTGTTTTATCAACGGCTGTGCTCGGTTACTTTGGATTGAAGATGCCACAAAAGCAGGCAATGGAACAGGTCACAAAAAAATTTGAGAACAACGAAGAAGTGAAGGAAGCAATGGATACCCAAAACTCGAAAGCCACTGAATTTTTGGGTAATCTGGGAGAGATACCCTTTACTAAAATTGCCTTCGTCTTCATATTCTACTTTTTAGGTGGCTACCTTCTTTATGGGGCACTTTTTGCAGCTGTTGGGTCTGCCGTTGAATCCATACAAGAATCACAGCAGTTTCAATTTCCGATTACCCTGCCCCTACTGATCGGATATTTCGGCTTATTCATGTTCATACTGCGTGATCCACATGGCTCTATCAGTTTTTGGCTTTCTGTCATTCCGTTTACTTCACCTGTGGCTATGGTTGGCCGGATTGCGTTTGGAGTTCCCGCATGGGAACTAGCCCTTTCCATGGTCTTGTTGATTGGGGGATTCATTCTAACTACCTGGATTGCGGGAAGGATTTATCGAGTAGGCATATTGATGACGGGTACCAAGGTGAGCTACAAAGTGTTGGTCAAGTGGTTTCTGATGAGGGAATGATTTGCAATGTGGAGTAATTCTTCGTGATCTTTGAACGTTCACTAATAAAAAAGTAAAACCGGATGTCTTCACCCGGTTTTTTATTTACCTTCAAAATATATGGCCAGAAAATCCTTTTTCCCTTCCCTGGAATTTTATCAGGACAACGCCAAGTTGAAGTGGATTATCCTGGTCGTTTCAATTATTATCAGCATAGCTTCTATTTACTACACTCAAATTTTGGTTGAGCAGTTAAAAGAACGTGAGAAACAACAAGTTGATTTATTCGCAAAGGCCTTAGAATATACTTTAAGTGACGTGGCCGATGAAAATATTTTCTTTATAACTGATGAAATCATCTTTAAGAACAAATCCATTCCGGTAATCTGGATTACAAAAGACAATGAATATCAGTACGCGAATGTTGATATTGACGAATCTCTTCCCAGAGAAAAAAAGAATGCCTTTTTAAAAGCTAAAGTGGAAGAGATGAAGGATTTATTTAATCCCATTCAAATGACGTACAGAAATGTATCCGGTGAGGTTGAAAATTTAGGGTTCGTTTATTACAAAAATTCATTCTTGCTCACTCAGCTACTGGCGTATCCCTATATTCAACTTTCCGTGATTGCCATCTTCGGATTCATTTCATATCTGGCCTTTAATTATTCCCGCACGGCAGAACAAAATCGTATATGGGTTGGTTTGGCGAAAGAAACTGCTCATCAACTAGGTACGCCCATTTCATCTCTAATGGCGTGGATAGAAGTGCTTCGCGATGATCCGGAAATAAAGAACAAAGGAATTGTAGACGAGTTAGATAAAGACATCCGAAAACTTCGCATCGTCACCGAAAGGTTTTCCAGCATCGGTTCAACACCCACTTTAAAAGAGGAAAATATTCACAGCATTATCAACAATGTTGTTGCCTATTTGCAACCCCGGGTATCATCAAAAATTAATTTCGAGGTTTATGCCTTGTCTGAATCCATAACCGCAAAAGTGCACACACCTCTTTTCGAATGGGTGATCGAAAATTTGTGTAAAAATGCTGTAGACGCCATGGGTGTCACGGGTACAATTGCTATCAAAATTTTAAGGGGAAACGAAGGAAAAGTATTTATTGATATTACCGATACTGGTAAGGGCATCCCAAAATCCAATATTACCAACATATTCAAGACTGGCTTCACTACCAAGAAAAGAGGATGGGGATTGGGACTAGCCTTGGCGAAACGAATCATTGAACTTTATCACGAAGGCAAAATTTTCGTTAAGTCTTCAGATGAAAATCAGGGGACTACTTTTAGAATTGAACTGAAATGCGCTTAAAATTTGGCATAGCAAAATTCCAGATTACTATACCTAACAGCTTGATTTTCTGAAACCTGGAGCTTATTCAATAATGTATATAATCCTTCAACCTCACCTTTGGATTAACCCCATAAAAACCTATTTTTGCCATCAGGATTTTCATTCTATAAAGTCTTCTCGTCTTAAATCAAATCCAATTCATAAAACAATATTCAGATGGCAAATTTTGGTAGAATAACACAAGTGATTGGCCCCGTTGTAGATGTTGCATTTGATGATGCGGGTTCAAAATTGCCCAACATACTTGACTCAATGGAAGTAACGAAGGCTGACGGAACAGTAGTAGTATTGGAATGCCAACAACACCTTGGCGAGGATCGGGTAAGAACAATTGCAATGGATGGCACCGAAGGTCTCGTGCGCGGAATGAAAGTGACCGACACGGGGGCTGCTATTCAAATGCCAATTGGCGAAGATATTAAAGGCCGTCTTTTTAACGTTGTTGGTTATGCTATTGATGGAATGCCTCAACCCAAAGGAGAAAAGTCGCTGCCCATTCACAGATCTGCCCCCCTATATGAAAACCTTTCTACATCACAGGAAATATTATACACCGGTATTAAAGTAATTGACCTGATCGAACCTTATTCAAAAGGTGGTAAAATTGGCTTGTTTGGTGGAGCCGGTGTTGGCAAGACTGTAATTATCCAGGAATTGATCAATAATATCGCAAAAGCTTATGCTGGGCTTTCGGTATTTGCGGGCGTTGGTGAAAGAACACGTGAAGGAAATGATCTTCTTCGCGAAATGATTGAGGCCGGTATTGTAGACTATGGAGAGGAATTTGTTAAATCCCTGCATTCCGGGGGCTGGGATCTTTCCAAAGTAAATAAAGATAAGTTGAGAGATTCCAAAGCAACTTTTGTGTTTGGTCAAATGAACGAGCCTCCTGGTGCACGTGCGCGTGTTGCCCTCTCCGGACTTACAATTGCCGAATATTTTCGTGATGGAGATGGCCAAGGAAAAGGCCGGGATATTCTGTTCTTCATTGACAACATTTTCCGTTTCACACAAGCAGGTTCCGAAGTATCCGCACTTTTAGGTCGTATGCCTTCAGCCGTAGGTTATCAGCCAACTCTCGCTTCTGAGATGGGTGCCATGCAAGAGCGAATCACCTCAACTAAGAATGGTTCTATTACCTCTGTGCAGGCTGTTTATGTTCCTGCCGATGACTTGACTGATCCGGCTCCAGCTACAACTTTTGCTCACCTGGATGCAACTACCGTATTGTCCCGTAAGATTGCAGAATTGGGTATTTACCCTGCCGTAGATCCATTGGATTCTACGTCACGGATTTTGCGTGCCGACATTGTGGGGGATGAACATTACAATTGCGCACAGCGGGTTAAACTTACGTTGCAACGTTACAAAGAGCTACAAGATATCATTGCCATTCTTGGTATGGACGAATTGTCTGACGATGATAAGTTGGTAGTTAACCGTGCAAGACGTGTACAGCGCTTCTTATCACAGCCTTTCCACGTAGCGGAAGCGTTTACAGGTTTGAAAGGGGAATTGGTGGATATTAAAGATACCATCAAAGGGTTCAACATGATCATGGACGGTGAACTGGATCACTTACCAGAAGCTGCTTTTAACCTGGTGGGCACAATTGATCAGGCAATAGCCAAAGGCGCAAAATTGATGGCCGAAGCGAACGCATAATTAAATTTCAAATTGATCAAAATGCATTTAGAAATAATAACTCCCGAAAAGAAGATATTCGAAGGCGATGTAACTATTGCCACATTTCCTGGTTCGGATGGTTCCTTTCAGGTTATGAACGATCACGCACCATTGATAAGCTTACTGAAAGATGGCATTGTTGTGTACAAGTCTAAAGAAGCCACCAACCAAGTTAAAATTACGGGAGGAGTGGTAGAAGTATTGAAGAATCAAGTGATTTTGTTGGCTGATGGAGTGACAGAGTAAAATGTAGAATCAACACCTAAAATTAACTAAAAAAACCCGGCAAGTACCGGGTTTTTTCATTCTACGTGTTGACCAATAAAAATCTTTATCACCCGTTTCTGAAAAGACAAAGTCCAAGTCGCCAATGCCGCTCGAAAAATTTATCACTTGATTCCATTCTGAATCAACTTCTTTCTTCCTATCAATAGGTCAGTAACTATACTTGAGCCCTTACTTGAAAAGTACACTCCTTTTTGTAGGGAAGAAGAAAAAATCCATTCTCCATCTTTTTTCCAGGCTTCAACCGTGGCAAGTCCCCCTTTTTCCCCATCTACTTGAAGAGTTATATCGGCTGGTCTCTCCACCGAAAAGCCATCCTCAAACTCAGTAAGATACTTTGAACTGAACTGATTAAGAAAACTTTCGACCTTCGAAGCTTCTACGATCTCATTGCCAATAAACCATACAGAGTCACGCTTATCCATCACGAAACTAGAATCTGCCGGATAATGGAAAGAAATTCTCACGATGTCAACCTTGTTTAGTTTCAAAATTGTTTTATCGCGCAAATCATCAAAAGAATTATTAAAAGATGACTCCAAAAAGCCCTCAACCGTGTAAACTTCATTCTCATCGCTCAAACGCACATAGGTATAGGCGCCTCCAAAGCCACCACTGCTGCTTTGTGTAAATCCCAACTTACCGACATGGAAATCGGCCACTCTAATATTACCTTGGTAAACAGAAACATGTGTACTGTTTTCTCCAACATTATAATCCGACCATTTTTCCTTTTTTCGACTTGCCATTCTTTGTGCCTGAAGATTGGATAGGGAACTCAGCATACTTTTTACCATTGTCGTATTGCCCAATTCGGTTCGTGAGCCTTTGCTTACTTTCCACGCATTGCCTACGTGGACTACCTTTACCTCTTCAACATGATCTTTGGACGGAAGGATTCGAATCTCACTAATGACCGCTGTGTCTACCTTTACAAGATCTTTCCTGAGATTGCTCTCTAATCCCGGGGATCGAAATAAGCGCGAGGCCGCAAAAATTGCAACCAATATCACCAGGCTCACCAGGAGGATTGTATTACTAAGCTTCTTCATAGTTCTCACTCATACGCTTAAATCTTCTCATTCTATTTTGTTGCATCCTCACCAGCCCATAGCCAACCACCAATAGTATGGGTAATAAAAAGTTGGAGTATTTCAAAATTGTTTTAGTAGAATCTTCAAGTTGGTCAATCGGACGCGAGGTGACGCTTTTGGTCCGCAAACTGATGAGGCCTGTGTCATCGGAAAGCCAATCAATGGAGTTTGTTAACAAGTTAATATTGTCATCTGGTCTTCGTTGCTGTCGTTGTGGTGGTCCCGTGATAGCAAAATCTCCATCGGTTATTACTACTAGTTTTGACAGGCTATTTCCTGAAAGCTTCCCTTCCACTGCTGCCGCCATAATGAGATTGCGCTGGGGAAGATCTGCCTGAGTCCATTGCTTTTGAATATTAAAATATTGTGGCGCTTTAAGAGCACTCGATTGCTCTGAAGTAAAAGCTATTGGAGTGAATTTTTTGGTTGTATCACCCGAGTAATAAACCGTACTGGCAAATTCAAATAAGACACTTTCCAGTCCTTTGCTAATGGGATGGTCAGCAAATTTTCCGACCATGGGTAAATAGGGAAAAGACATCTGTGTCTGAAATGAGAAAGCTCCTTGCTGTTGCACCACATTTATCGAACCGCATTTCGCATCAACAACAAAATTATCTTCCACTATAATTCCCTTTTGCTGAAGCCAGGTTTCAAGACCTGTAATGACTACATCGCCAAATGCATTCTGTAAATCGCCATTTACACGATTTATTGCAATGACCAGTTTTCCTCCACTGGAAAGAAAATCATCTAATTTCTTTAACTGTGAAGGTGGAATACTGTCGGTCGGTCGTATGATTGCCAACGTTCTAATCCGTGCTGCAATTGCTGTTGTATCGTTCAACACAACTTCCTCTGTTTTATATAGTACTGCCAATTGCGCCTCTACCTGAGATAGCTCAGAAAGGGGAGGTTCCCCATGACCTTGAAGAAAACCAATAGAAGGCTTCTCGATCACTGAAATTTTTTTAATCGCAGTTGTGAGCGCATATTCCATGGCAGCCCCAGGCTGCATGAAAGGTATTACTTCTTTTCTGTCACCCATTGAAATGATTGCACCCAGAAAAGCCTTTTGCTGCTTCACCTGGTCCTTTTCGCGGATGTTAATCATCACCGGCTGAATGCCACTTTGAACGGCTTCATTCTCAGTGGACTCCTTTTCATTAGGATTGATAAACTCATATTGAACTAAGCCATCGGCCCTATTGGAATATTCAATTAGCATTTCCTGAAAGTCCTGCCGGGTCTTTACAATATTTGGCGGAAGGTCTACAGAAAAATAAGCTTTCACAGTTACAGGATCTTCGAGGTCACTTAGTATATCTAACGTAGCGTCACTAAGTGTAAATTGCTGCTCACTGGTAAGATCAAGTCGCAAATGAAATTCATTGGATAATAAATTCAAGACCAGAAGAATTCCAATGAGTAGCGTTGTTGTTATATAAAGCTTCTGCTTCATGGCTTTACTCTAAGTTTCGTTTAGTTAATGAAAGCTCGGATAAAAACAACCCGGCAAAAATAATGGAGAAGAAATAAATCAGGTCCCGGGTATCCATTACCCCGCGCGAAATACTCTCAAAATGGTTAGACAAGCTTATGGTGTTTAATATCTGACCAATTAGTCCTGTAAAATTACCTGCCAACACATCGAAAATCAGTTGAAGGAATAAACCAATAAAAAGAGCCGTCAAAAACGCAACTATTTGATTGTTCGTGATACTACTTGCATACAATCCAATGCTGACATAGGCCCCGCTCAACAATAAGAGACCAATATATCCACACACCACCTGGCCAATATCCAGATTACCAATGTTGGCCACCGTAATGGGATAAGGTAACGTAAAGACCAAGGCAACTGCAATCAATAAAAAAGTGGATAGGAATTTTCCCATTACCACCTGACGATCCGTGACTGCTTTCGTTAATAACATCTCAATCGTTCCGGTTTTCTTTTCTTCGGCTAACAAACGCATGGTTAAAGCAGGTATGAAAAAAAACAATGTCCAAAAAGCAATACCAAAAAATCCCTCAAGGCTCGCCTGTCCAACTAAAAAAATATCGGACCCATAAAGCCAGGTAAAAAAACCGCTGAAGCCCAGAAATAGTATTAACATGATATAGGCTATGAGCGAGTCAAAAAAAGATTGTAGTTCACGTTTAGTAATGACCCAAATCGTATGCATATCAATTCGTAGTTAGGTTTCTAAAAATATCTTCCAGCCGTGTTTCAATCGGAATAAGTTCGGTCAGTATCCACCCCTTTTGTACACAGAGTTTAAACACCTCGCGCTTGGAGGATGCTCCGGTACGGCTTTGAAGTTCAAAACGGTTCAAATTACGGTCCATTAACTCAACCATATCAACCGATGAAATTCTTCTTAGCTCATGAAGGATTTGATCGGTTGTTCCATCTTCAATCCTCAATTTTAAAATTTCCTGTCCTGTCGCCTGTTTGCGTAAGGATTCAGCTGTGCCATTGGCCACAATCTTACCTTTGTTGATGATAAGAATGCGATCACATGTTGCCTCCACTTCAGGAAGAATGTGAGTACTGAGTATTACTGTTTTCTCTTTCCCCAATTCTCGAATTAACTTTCGGATCTCAACAATTTGATTAGGATCGAGACCTGTGGTTGGTTCATCCAGAATCAAAATCTCCGGATCGTGAATCATAGCTTGCGCTAATCCTACACGTTGACGAAATCCTTTGGACAGCTCTCCTATTTTTTTGTGTTTCTCCGTATTGAGACCACACATCCGCACCATAAGTCGAATGCGTTCCTCAATTTTTTCCTTTTGCACTCCTTGCAAGTCAGCACAAAAACGGAGATAATCAATCACCGGCATATCCAGGTATAATGGATTATTTTCGGGTAGATAGCCAATGTGCTTCCTTAGTTCATCCCCATGCTCCTGTACCGATTTATCTCCGATACGCACCTCCCCTCCACCGATGCCAATGTAACCCGTAATCATTTTCATAGTGGTGCTTTTACCGGCACCATTTGGGCCAAGGAATCCGAGGATCTCCCCTGTTTTTACCTGAAATGATAATTGATCAACCGCTTTTTGTGGGCCATATCGCTTTGATAAGTTCTCGATCTGTATATCCATTGAACTATTTTGTTTGTCTTTAAATTTTGAAAATGAATAAGAATCATCCAAGGATGATATCAACAGGATGATTTTGTGGATGCAAAAATAATTTTTTTCTTTAAAAAAGAAAGGCCTTGAAAAGGCCATTCAAAAAAAATATCACTGACTGATTATTGCTTTAATAACCACATCACAAAAAAGATTACCCCAATCAACAAGGCAATTCCTCCAATGATTAAGAACACCTGCGAAACGCTGCCCAGCAAAATACCTACAATACCCACAGCGCCAAAAACAGAGGCAAGTTTAAGGTCATTGTCCATACCCTTTGTTGAGGATACACTTTCTATACCTGCTTTCCGTGACTTTATTGAGTTTTTAACTTCCGCCTTCAAATATGTTCTCAAGGCCTTGCGTTCAACATTTGTCATTTGAGAATAAGCCTTTTTTTGAGGGGTCGATGTTTTCTCTATAATTGGCGATGTCATCTCCATTAAACTAACTTCATCTTTTGTTGAAGCCAATAACAACTCATCCTGGATGGCCAGAAGTCCTTCATCCGCTGCCACATCATTAATAGCAGTTGTCATTTTCTTACCCGATTTGTAGTTGTAATGATCAAAATTGTAAGAGTATTTTGGTGAGGAGCAGGAAGCAAAAAAGGCAACTGCTGCTAAAAAAAGTAAGGTTCTTTTCATAAGGTTAACTATTTAGGTTATTGTTTTTTAAAGATAGAAATAATTCGATTGAAAAACCGCTTTTCAAAGTTCCAAAAAAAGTGAAATTGCCCAAATACAAAACCGTAGCCGAGTAAAAAAATATTATAAAAAGGTAGAATTAAAATATAATAAACAATTTTTGCTAAAAGAGGTACCGTCTGCCCATTGTAAAGGTAATTCAAGATGGGCTTGCTCATAAACACAACTGTGTAACCTGTGCAGGCAAAAACTAAAAGTATGATAATGACTTGAAAAGAGCTATTGACCTTCCACCGTACCTGTAATTTTTGCATCCAACTCATCTCCATCAATTTTGAAAGTTCAAGGTAAAAAAAGGAAAGGCTCAGGAAAACGGTTCCCAGAAATCATTTTTAGGTAAATCTGCAGTAATTTGAAGTGGCGCTTTCCTTACTGGATGTATGAACTCTAATGACCGTGCATGAAGGCAAATACTTGCATCGGGATTGGGCTGACCAAATCCATACTTAACGTCTCCGACAATCGGACAGCCAATTGAGGCAAGTTGTGCACGAATCTGATGGGGCCGACCTGTTATCGGAATTACTTCCAATAAATAAACTCCCGATTTGTATCCCCGGATTTTATAACTCAATTCCGAACGAGATCCTTCCGGATGTTCGTGCTTGTAGGCAGTCGTTTTGTTTTTCTTTTCGTCTTTCACTAACCAGTGCACGAGGGTATCCGCATCCCTTGCCGGTTTCTTATCTACCAGGGCCCAATATGTTTTATTTGTTTCTCTTGTGCGAAAAAGCGCATTCATACGCTCAAGGGCTTTCGATGTACGGGCAAAAACTACCACTCCACTGACAGGCCTGTCGATCCGATGCACGACACCTAAAAATACATCACCTGGTTTTTTATAGTTTACTTTAATGTAGTCCATACAAATTTCAACCAGTGGTTTATCTCCAGTGGCATCGCCCTGAACGAGGATACCCGATGGCTTGTTTATAACAAGCAAATGGTTGTCTTCAAACACGACATCAAGTTTTTGATGGTTCATTGGACTTAAAATTAGTCCTTAAACTCCGAGGTGAAATGGAAATTGATTTCCGGGAAATTATCCTGCACCATTTGAAGCCAGGCTTTTGATTCGGCCATGAACACTAGCTTCTCATCTTTATCCAGCGCGATGTGTCTTTGCTTAGAGTTGATAAACTCCTGAAGTTTCTGCTCGTCTTTGCTGCTGATCCAACACGCCTTGTAAATGTTCTGGGGAACAAACTCTACTGTAGCGCTATACTCGTGAGCTAAACGGAATTGGATAACTTCAAATTGTAACGCGCCAACTGTTCCAATCACTTTCTTCTTCCCTAACTGGTAGGTAAACATCTGGGCAACACCTTCTTCCATTAGTTGAAGCAACCCTTTTTCCATCTGTTTCGTCTTCATGGCATCCTTATTCACCACCTCTTTAAATATTTCGGGTGAGAAGCTGGGAATACCTGTGTAAATTCCTTTTTCTCCTTCCGTAAGTGAATCCCCAATTTTTAAATTCCCGGTATCGAATAATCCAACAATATCGCCTGGCCAGGCTTCCTCCACCGTTTCCCGATCTTGTGCCATAAAAGCAGTGGCATTGGAAAAGCGGATGTTTTTTTCCTGCCGGACATGCAGGTAGTTACTGCCGCGTTCAAATTTTCCAGAGCATACACGCAAAAAAGCAATTCGATTTCTATGTTTGGGATCCATGTTGGCGTGGATCTTGAAAATAAAACCACTGAATTTTGTCTCCTCAGGCTTTACTAATCGAAGTGTTGTTTCTCTTGGAATGGGGGGAGGAGCAATTCGAATAAATGTATCCAATAGCTCTTTCACGCCAAAATTATTTACTGCACTTCCAAAAAAAACAGGTGCAACTTTCCCATCCAGGTAATCTTGCACGTTCAATTCAGGATAGACGCCATTGAGCAGTTCCACATCAGCACGTAATTGGTTGGCATTGTTCTCTCCAACATACTGGTCCAGAATTGGATCATGCAAATTGGTGATTTCAATTCCCTCTTCAATAGTTGTCTTGCTGGGCGTAAAAAGTTTAAGACTTTTTTCGTATAGACTGTAAACACCTTTAAATGATTTACCCATGCTTATGGGCCAACTTAAAGGATGCACTTTGATACGAAGCTTCGCCTCTATTTCATCCAGCAAATCAAATGGGTCCTGCCCTTCGCGATCAAGCTTGTTAATGAAACAAAGTACAGGTGTATTTCGCATGCGACAAACTTCCATAAGTTTTTCAGTCTGCATTTCCACACCTTTCACACAATCCACTACCATGATGACACTGTCTACAGCAGTGAGCGTTCGGTAGGTATCCTCGGCAAAATCCTGGTGCCCAGGCGTATCGAGTAAATTGATCTTAATGCCTTTATAGGTAAAACCCATTACAGAAGTGGCCACCGAAATACCACGCTGCTTCTCAATCTCCATCCAGTCACTACGCGCGTGGTCTTTTATTTTGGAGGATTTAACAGCGCCTGCTTTTTGAATGGCACCGCCAAAGAGCAATAGCTTTTCCGTGAGTGTGGTTTTACCGGCATCCGGGTGACTGATAATTCCAAAGGTTCTCCGTTTACCAATTTCTTTTTGAATCGTCACTTTAAAAATTTAAGGGCGCAAATGTAAATATTCAGGAAGGAAACACCTAACTCGCAGTCAGTCTGGTTTAAGATGGTGATTAACGAGGGATCATCTCATATATCCAATTCATAATCCTTTAGCCGAATATCATCAAGCCCATTTTGATCAAAAGGATGCTCAATGTGGTCCTGCACATTATATAAAGATATCAGTATAAATCCTTTGAAAACCGTGATCATATAAAGGATAAATTGTGGTGTTTCAAGATCTATCTTGTAGAGAAAGGCTGGCGTATAGATGATCGGAAAAATATAAATAAAAAGTAAGCAATACGCCCTAAGACTAACAGGGGTCCGGTGCCGGTTGATGGCCATAACACTCTCAGCTCCCTGATGTACATCTTTCATAAACCGGAATATTTTAATTGAAAGCCCTCCGGAGATGTTTTCGTTGTGTACTTGAATAAAGTCAAAAATGCTCTTTATCTGAACCTTAACTTGTACCTCATTCTTTTGCTTCATCAGGTAAGCGTTCATCACCTCTGGTACTCCTTTCAAAACCTTAGCTATTTCCCTTTTTTGCTCATCGTTAATCTTTCCGGTATTTTGAAAACAATAATAGATAGTCATCAGGCCAGCTTTAAACCTGCTCAAATGCTCCATTGCTTTTTCCCTCCGGCTAAAAGCTGCCCGTATTGTAAAAACTAAGGGAAATATAATCGCAATGCTTATTAAAGTGGTATCATAGTCGTACCGTATGTCGAAATTTATTGCCAAAAAACAACTTCCAAGTGAAATTAAAAGAACAATAAATGTTCTTACATTTAACACAGCGAAATATTTAGTCATATAACTATAGATTTATGAGAAATAAATTATTGTTCACTTGCCTGCTTGGACTAATCGGTAACATTCTTTTCGCCCAAAATTCTGATGTTACTTCCCTGTTCAAAGATGAAAAACCGTTTGACATCAAACTCAAGTTCTCGATCAAAGATATTAAAAAGAATACGAATGATTCAGTATTCATGCCCTCCATGCTCTATTATAAGAATGAAACTGGAAAGTACGATTCCATAAAAATCAGCATTAGGGTGAGGGGGGATTACCGCCTGAAGACCTGTTATTTCCCTCCTCTCCGGATTAAGATTGAAAAGGCTGCTTCCAAGGGTACTCCTTTTGAGGGCAATAAAAGTCTTAAGCTAGTAATCCCATGCCAAACTGCAGAAAATAAAAACTATCTCCTTTACAAAGAATACCTCTGTTACCAAATGTATGAAGCTATTACACCTTATTACTTTAACACCAGGCTCGTGAATATCGAATTCGTTGAGACTGGAAAAAAAGAGAAAAATTTCCAACTCGCTGGATTTTTCATTGAAGATGATGATTTGGTGGCCGACCGGCACAAAGGCAAAATCGGTGAAGGGATGAAAATCCATCCGATGATGCTACAAGATACCAGTGCGTTGCGTTACGAAATATATCAATACATGGTGGCTAATACAGACTGGTCCACCACCTTTCAGCACAATACAAAACTGTTAATAAAAGAACCTAAAAAATACATCCCTCTTGCCTATGACTTTGATTTAGCAGGTTTTGTAAATCCTCCATATGCCGTAGTTGATGAAACACTGGGTATTGAAAAGGTGACGGACCGTCTGTTTCGAGGATTTTGCCGGTCCCCCCAAATAACGCAAGCAGTGAGGGCAGAATTTTTAAGTAAAGAGTCAGTAATACTAGCCGTAGTCGACCAGCATTCATCTTTGTTTGAACCAAAACAACTTGAGCCAATGAAAAAATACCTTCAGGAATTTTTTCAAACTCTCAAAGATGACAATCGATTTAAGAAAAATATTACCGATAACTGCAGAACTAAATAAAATGCATAACAGAAGGTTCGGCAGAACTAATTGGCAAGTCAGCGAAATCGGCTATGGCATGTGGGGACTTGCCGGCTGGACGGGTACGGACCAGGCCGAGATGGAAAAAGCACTTGATCGCTCAGTAGAGTTAGGATGCAATTTTTTTGATACCGCTTGGGCGTATGCTACAGGAAAAAGTGAACAAATTCTTGGGCGCTTGCTCAAACGTCACCCAGGTAAGCGGCTCTATGTAGCCACCAAGATTCCAGCAAAGAATTTCATGTGGCCCGCCAGGCCTGACTACCCATTGAAAGATTGTTACCCGGCAACACATATCATTGAATACACGGAGAAAAGTTTAAAGAACCTGAATGTTGATTGCATTGACCTTCAGCAATTTCATGTTTGGGATGACAGTTGGGCCCATCAGGATGAATGGAAAATGGGTCTTGAAAAATTAAAAAAAGATGGCAAGATTAAGTACGCTGGGATAAGTGTTAACCGGTGGCAGCCGGACAATGTATTGAAAGCACTTAATACAGGCTTGATAGATGCCGTGCAAGTTATTTACAACATCTTCGATCAAAATCCAGAAGATAATTTATTTCCCCTTTGCCGAAAACTTGATATTGGTGTTATCGCACGTGTGCCATTTGATGAGGGAACATTGACAGGGCTTCTCACCAAAGAAACCGTTTTTCCAAAAGACGATTGGCGCTCCACCTATTTTGTGCCTGAAAACCTGAACTCCAGTGTCGACCGTGCTGAGGCACTTCGACCGCTTATTCCAAAAAATATGACCATGGCTGAAATGGCCTTGCGTTTTATTCTTTGTAACAATGATGTTCACACTATTATCCCCGGAATGCGGCAACTTAGAAATGTGGAATCCAACATTGGCACCAGTGACGGAAAGAAACTCGAAGAGGCCCTCAAGCTAAAGCTTAAAAAATATCGTTGGGATAGAACGCCTACGGAATGGTCGCAATAGTCATCAATCAGGGTTTTCTAGGGACAACACAAATCTCCTCCTTGGTTTGTGTCCTCACAAACCACCACCATTGCTAGAATGTCGGTCTGTGAAGACCTGCTTACCGGGCAGGCATGCAAAGACCGAGGATAGCTACCCTTAATTTGGTTAACTTAACTAATAGACTTTTTTTGAGGATGAGAAACTCATTGATATTATTTACGGTCCTTTTGGTTTTGGGTTCCTGCCTTGATAGAATTGACATCCCCGTCCTGGGCGTGGACTCTGGGGACTTGATTGTTGACGGACTGATTACGGATGAGCCTGGACCCTATACGGTTAAACTCACAAAGGCCATAAAAGTTGACGACTCCCGCCAGGTTGGGGAACCTATTTATGCCAAACAGATAACCCTGTTTGATAATGCCGGCAATGAAGAGGTACTTAAACAAACGGGCAACGGAATTTATCAGACCAAGCCTGGTGGAATCCAGGGCGTGATTGGCCGCGAATACTTTATCAGAATTGAAATGTATAATGGAAATGTAATTGAATCATTGCCCGACAGGATGGATCCTGTGGGTGAAGTGGACAGCATCTATTACGAATTTGAATCACATCAGCCAGCCGATGCACCAACAGAGTACGGGTACAGAATTTTCATTGATGCACACAACGCCACTGGCAGCGATCATTACCTACGCTGGAAATTTACCGGGACTTATGTCGTTGAAACGTTGCCTCAATACAAATTATGTGATATCAGCCCTTGCTTAGATCGCTATTGTCCGCTGCTGTGCAGTGGATATGCCTATGTCAATGGAGAACTAAAGAAAGGATATGCGTATAATCCTAAAACGAAAATGGTTGAATATACGGGTGTTGAGTGCACCTGTTGCCGATGTTGGGTGACCCCACGAGAAGACAAGCCGAAGGTAAATGACAATCAAATTTCTAAGAATGGAAAATTTATCAAAGTAGAAATGGGCTATGTGCCGATAAACTATTATACCTTCTTTGAAAAATACAGGGTGGAGATTATGCAAATGAGTCTTTCAAGGGCTGCATTTGACTATTGGAAGGCGGTTCAATCACAAAAAGAAGGGACAAATAGTTTGTTTCAACCTGTTACCGGAAAAATCCCCACAAATCTTTTTGAAACTACTGAGGGAATGGGAGTGCAGGGAATTTTTTATGCTGCCGCAGTTACAAAAAGGCAGATCTATCTTGATAAAACTACACACAAGGTATACATCAGGAGCCCACAGGATTGTTTTCTAAGAGAAGGAGCAATGGGAGAAGATTGCCGCACAGCCTTTCCCGGTTCAATGTCAACCTATCAGCAGCCTGCGGATTGGAAATGAAAAGCATGAAAAACTCCTCCTCCGTGGTTTGTGCCTGCCTACCGGCAGGTGCTCACAAGCCACAATCATTGTTATCAAACATGTTTCGGTCTGTGCGGATACAGACCGAAGAACAGAACCTCACGCCAAGATAGAGCAGTATGTTGAGCCTCCCGCTTGAAGCCGCAGGATAGGCTCCATTGAATGCGGGCTGATGGCTAGTAGCGACAGCCTGATAGTCGTCCAAATAGTCGGCTAGCCGATTTAAAAAGACTCTGTCGTTATGCCATTGTGTCATCTTTTCTCTCAAAATCCCCCCTTGGCACACGTGTTGATCAAAGGGTCTTGTATCAAGAACTGAATCAATAATCTGAAAATAATATGGGAAAGATCATAGGAATAGACTTAGGCACAACCAACTCGTGCGTGGCCGTTATGGAGGGAAATGAGCCGGTTGTAATTGCCAATAGCGAAGGCAGAAGAACAACTCCTTCGATCGTTGGTTTTTTGGACAATGGAAAAGGCGAACGCAAAGTAGGTGATCCCGCAAAGCGCCAAGCCATTACCAATCCAAAGAACACGGTATCGTCTATCAAACGCTTCATGGGCAAAAAATTTGGGGATGTAACCGGAGAGAAAAAGATGGTATCGTACGAAGTGGAGAGCGGTAACAACGACACCGTGCGTGTGCGCATTGGCGACAGGTTATACACACCACAGGAAATCTCCGCGATGATTCTTCAAAAGATGAAGAGCACAGCCGAAGATTATTTGGGCACAACTGTAACGGAAGCGATCATTACGGTGCCTGCTTATTTTAATGATGCCGAACGCCAGGCTACGAAGGAAGCCGGGCAGATCGCAGGCCTTGATGTAAAACGTATTATCAATGAACCCACTGCAGCTGCTTTGGCGTACGGTCTTGATAAGAAAAACAAAGAAATGAAAATCGCAGTCTACGATCTTGGTGGTGGTACATTCGATGTGTCTATACTTGAGTTAGGTGATGGTGTATTTGAAGTAAAATCTACCAATGGAGATGTACACCTTGGCGGTGATGACTTTGACATGCGCATTATGAACTGGCTGGCCGATGAGTTTAAATCAGATAAAAACATAGACTTGCGCAAAGACCCCATGGCCTTGCAGCGTTTGAAAGAAGCTGCCGAGAAAGCAAAAATTGAATTGTCAAGTTCAAACGAGACTGAAATCAATTTGCCGTATATCACGTCCGTAGATGGCGTGCCCGAACACTTGGTGAGAAAACTTTCGCGCGCTAAGTTCGAGCAGTTATCAGATGATTTGATCAAGAGGACACTGGATCCTTGCCGCAAGGCCGTAGCAGATTCAGGTATCTCGGTTAGTCAAATTGATGAAGTGATCTTAGTGGGTGGCTCAACTCGTATCCCACGCATACAGGAAGAAGTAGAAAAATTCTTCGGAAAAAAACCTTCCAAAGGTGTTAACCCGGACGAAGTCGTTGCAGTAGGTGCCGCCATTCAAGGTGGGGTATTGACAGGTGAAGTAAAGGATGTGTTACTGTTAGATGTTACTCCCTTATCGCTTGGCATTGAAACGATGGGTGGTGTGATGACAAAGTTGATCGAATCTAACACGACCATTCCTTCTAAAAAATCTGAAATCTTCTCAACAGCTTCCGATTCACAGCCTTCCGTTGAAATACATGTGTTGCAAGGCGAGCGCCCAATGGCCAAAGACAACCGCACCATTGGAAGGTTCCACTTAGATGGAATACCTCCGGCTCAACGGGGTGTGCCTCAGATTGAAGTGATTTTCGATATTGATGCAAACGGTATTCTTCATGTGGCTGCCAAAGATAAAGGCACCGGCAAAGAGCAAAAGATCCGTATCGAAGCGTCTTCGGGCTTGACGGATGCTGAAATCCAAAAGATGAAACAGGAAGCACAAGCGAATGCTGAAAGCGATAAGAAAGAGAAAGACAAGGTGGAGAAAATCAACCAGGCCGATTCGCTTATCTTCCAGACCGAAAAGCAACTGAAGGAATTTGGTGAAAAACTTTCTGAAGGAAATAAGACGGCCATCAATGGCGCTCTTGAGAAATTGAAAGAAGCTCATAAAAGCCATGATGTAACCGCCATTGAAAATGCCATAAACACACTCAATGCAGCCTGGCAGGTAGCCTCACAAGAGATGTATGCCGGTGGCTCACAAGCGGGTGCAAATCCTGGTGCAGGAACAAATGCAGGTGCAGGGGCATCGTCCGGAACCACTGGTGGTGAGGCTCAGGATGTGGAATACGAAGAAGTAAAGGACGGCAAGAAATAATTGAACAAATCTGTAAACTGAAAGCCATGCCCAAACAGCATGGCTTTTTCTATTTCATGCCTGAATGCACAGTCAACTCTAATTCCAAGGGTATCGAAAACCATTGCATTTGAGTTATCTGTAACTTTTCACTGCCCGCGTACCTATTTTTCATTACGGTCTTTATCTTTACACCCCTTAAAAAACATATATGCTGGTCGTAAAATTTGGTGGTACTTCCGTAGGAAAGCCCGAGCGAATGAAAAAAATTGCAGATCTGGTAGCAGCTATGCCCGGGAAAAAGATTGTTGTGCTTTCTGCCTTAAGTGGCACCACCAATGCATTGGTACGAATGGGAGAACATTTGATTGGCCAACAACAGACCCCTGCTCTTCAGGAAATAACCGATTTGGAAAAACACTACCTCAACTTTGCTCAGGAACTTTATTCATCACCTGCTTACAGTGCAATCGGGGAGGAAATTGTAAGCCGCTATTTCAGCCTCTTCCGATTATTAGCTGCCGGAAAATTTGATGACCGGAGCTACCGCGAGTTGCTAGCGCAGGGGGAATTGATTTCGACTGAATTATTTTACCATCATCTTCAGGAAAGAAAAATCAGTGCACGGATGTTGCCTGCACTTCACTTCATGTCTATTGATGAAAATGATGAACCGGAACTTGAAAAAATCGGTGAGCGAGTTAAGCCATTGATTGAAACCCTTGGCCATGTTGACATACTAGTAACACAGGGATACATCTGTCGCAACCATAAAAACGAAATCGATAATTTAAAACGCGGTGGCAGTGATTACACCGCTTCGTTAATTGGAGCAGCCATCAAAGCCGAAGAAATCCAAATCTGGACAGATATTGATGGTATGCACAACAACGATCCGCGCATTGTAAAGAAAACGATGCCGATCGCAGAGCTCACATTCGATGAAGCTTCTGAACTCGCCTATTTCGGAGCTAAAATATTGCATCCGTCTACCATCGTGCCAGCCCAGAAAATGGGTGTTCCGGTTAGACTTAAAAATACGATGGATGAAAAAGCTACGGGCACGATTATCAGCGATAAAGGAAGCCGTGGCCAGTTCAAAGCCATTGCCGCAAAAGATGACATCATAGCCATTAATATAAAATCGTCACGTATGTTATTGGCCCATGGGTTTCTCAGACGAGTATTTGAAGTGTTTGAAAAATACAAAACGTCTATCGACATGATCTCCACCTCTGAAGTTGCCGTATCTGTTACCATTGATGATGACAAACGTCTCAACGAAATCGTCACCGAACTAGAAAGCTTTGGAACAATTGAAGTAGATAAGAATCAATCCATTATTTGTATTGTGGGCAACATGTTGGCCGAAAAAGAAGGCGTATTGAAAGAAGTCTTCCAATCATTGGCTACCGTTCCTATACGAATGGTCTCCTTTGGCGGCAGTCGCAATAATATTTCTATTCTGGTAGAAACTTCACAAAAAGTGAAAGCGTTAAATCTGCTAAATGAGGGACTGTTTGGATTAAAGTAGGGTCATTTCAAAGTTCCAAGTTTCGTCTCCCAAAGCAGTCCCATACGCTGGGATGGCAGAAGACCAAAAAACCTTACCATCCCGCAGGCAATGGACCTTCACTATTTGGAGCACAAGGCTTTGATAAAACAGAAGTTATAAAAATAAATTTAAGGGGAGCACAGCATAAAGAGCAAGCGGGGGATGTCTTCTCACTTTTGAAACTGTAATTAAAATAGAATGTAGAATCAGGTGAGCCTAAAACTGAACTCCAGCTTATCCCTTCCAATTCAACAAATACAGCATTGTCATATTTAGTTTGCGTAATGATAGTGTCTCCTTCAAATTTTTGGTAACGATGGGTCCATTCCTGCCCAATCTGGAAGTTGGATAAAACTTGCACTATGCCATGATCGGCTTCACACCATCCCTTAATAAATTTTCCCTGAAGGCACCCGTCATTTACAACCTCTATGTTGTTATCACAACTAAAACTTAAAGTCAGGATAGCAGCAAAATATAAATAGTTTAATAGCTTTTTCATAAATACAAATTTAATGAATGGAGAAAAGAGCTGCACCAACACTATTAAGAATTAAGGCAACTGAATTACGCTCATTTTCCCAACCATTCCCTGTAGGACACAAAACATTCACTTCGCATGGCACGGAAGTGCCAAAATTTGCAACCGTTGATTGGTAAATTTCTTTATAGCCATAAGCAACATTTCCCAAATGAAGTTTCAATGCAGCTTTGAAAGCCTTTGGCAATTTAAGGTCAATAGTTACCATGCCACCTTTGTAAACCCAACTACCCCAGGTACCCCTGTCATTATTTTCTCCTTCAGTTACCGGGCCTGTAATCATTTCACCATTTTCACATATACATAAAGTTCAGTGCTTTCTGGTAAATAAAACCGGTCAAAATTGATACTTATGGATTTTGCCCCAGCAGCCACCAGTTTAAATTTACCGTAAACAAAACCTCCATCTTCAACCCAAGTTGCTTCACTAACTACATCAATACTTACGGGTACAGCTTCAGCTATTCTAAAAGGTTTCCCTCCTTCAACGGTGTCTTCTAATGCTTCCTTTTTGAGGAGCGCCTTAATATCTTTTGCCGGTATAATATAAGGGGCTTTAGAACTATGCTCCTTTTTGAATTTACCCTGTGCGGTTATAGCAACTGGGTTATTAAAGTTAGTGCTTACCTGCGCAGTAGTTAAGCTTATTGAAATAGCCAAAAGAGTGAAGAGTAAGGTGGACTTCATGGTAAATTCGTTTATGTTAATATTAAATACTTGACGGTGGTCCCTTTACGATAAATTTAACTAATTGCTAGACCAAAAGCTAAGGCAGCACATTATTGAAACATTATAATTTGCCGCAGCGGTTTCCGTAAAACCATTATTTACTTATATTTACCTGCGACCCTAAACCTTGCCTATGGAAGCCATTATTATTATTGTGTTTGTGATTGGATACCTCGCCATTGCGCTTGAGCATCCCATAAAAATAAATAAGACAGCTTCTGCCCTCCTGACCGGAGTTCTTTGTTGGACACTTTTTGTACTGTCTGAACCCTCTACTTCTGTCACTTCAAGTGGATCTTACACTTCCTTTCTTGACGTTTTGAAAATAGAATTGGGTGAAAAGTTCAATGCCCTTTCTTCTGGCGAACTTTATCGTGAGTTTATAACGTTCTCGCTGTCCGAACATTTAAGTGGAATTGCCCAAATTCTATTCTTCCTAATGGGCGCCATGACGATCGTTGAGTTAGTGGATGCACACCATGGTTTCAGATTTATTACTGATCGAATTCACACTAAGAACCCCAAGACCCTTCTTTGGATTATTTGCTGGGTTAGCTTTTTCCTGTCCTCTGTACTGGACAACCTGACTACCACCATTGTAATGATTTCCCTGATTAGAAAATTAATTCCCAATAGGGAAATGCGTATGTTCTTTGTCGGCATGATCGTAATCGCTGCAAACGCTGGAGGTGCGTGGACTCCGATTGGTGATGTTACCACTACTATGCTATGGATAGGCGGACAAATCTCAACCGGCAATATTATGGTGACCTTGTTTCTTCCAAGCGTTGCGTGCATGTTGATTCCTTTACTCATTCTCAACTTCACGCTAAAGGGAACATTGGGCGAAACTCATGAACATCAAAGCAAGGATCACGTAGATGAAGTCAGCTCGGGTAGGCTCATGCTTTTTCTGGGAATTGGCGCACTCATCTTTGTTCCAATCTTTAAAACCATAACCCACATGCCTCCTTTTATGGGCATGCTGTTAGGCCTTGGGGTGCTTTGGGTTGTTTCTGAACTTATCAACCCCGATCTGGACGAAGCCGTAAAGAAAAATTATACCGCAGCAGGTGCGCTTTCGCGTATTGATGTTCCCAGTGTCTTATTCTTTTTAGGAATTTTGATGGCCGTTGGGGCCCTTGAGTCCATGCAAGCACTTCACCATCTCGCTGTATGGTTGGATCATTCGCTCGGTGACCAACGGATAATCGTAACGCTTATAGGATTAATGTCGGCAGTTATTGACAATGTTCCCCTTGTGGCAGCCAGCATGGGTATGTACAGTATGGATGTCTTCTATCAGGATCATATGGTTTGGGAATACCTGGCGTATTGTGCAGGCACTGGAGGCAGCATTCTCATTATCGGTTCAGCTGCTGGGGTTGCCGCGATGGGTATTGAAAAAATAGATTTCATCTGGTATGTAAAGAAAATTTCATTGCTCGCCATGTTGGGCTATTTTGCCGGTGCCATTATCTACCTTATCATTCAACCTTACCTGGCCGTACATCCACCTCATTAAAAATTATACAAGCTGCTTCAACGCTATCTCAAAAGAAGTTTGGGCAATTTTAGTTTTGGAAGGATTCACCTTTTTTGTTTTTTCTAATCCTTTGCTGATGGTATTGGAAATGTCATTGAATATCGACTTGTCATCCATGGGTACCTCGGCCTCCATGAAATGAGCAAAGACCCTCGCCATTCCGCAATTGGCAATAAAGTCAGGAATCACTGAAAAGTTTTCATCAGCATATAATCCAGTCGGGCCAAAGAAAATCTCTGGATCGGCAAACGGAACGTTGGCCCCGCAGGAGAAGACCTCCACTTTAGAAGCAATCATCCTGTCTACCTGATCTTTTGTCACAAGACGTGATGAAGCGGCAGGAATAAAAATCTCAAATTCCAGGTCCCATATTTTGTGGTTTACCATCTCGAAAGAAAGAAGATCATCTGAAATAAGACGATTGCCTTGTCTGTTCAATACTAATTCGCAAATCTCATTATGTGAATAACCTTTTTGGTTGATCAAGCCACCTTCTCGTGTAAGAATGCCCACGATCTTAACTCCCTGCTGAGACAAATAAAACCCCGCTGCAGCACCTACATTTCCCCAACCCTGAACAACAACACGCTTTCCGATAAGCTTCCCTCCCCACAGTTCGTAATAATGCTTTACAGCCTGTGCCACTCCATAGCCCGTGCACATATCAGCTACTGTATACTTTTTAGCTAGTGAAGGCGTATAATATTCATCTTCGATGACTTTTACCACGCCTTGTCTAAGCTGACCAATGCGGTTCACCTTCTGAGGCTCAGTGGGTTTATAATGTCCTGTAAATACACCTTCCTGAGGATGCCAGATGCCTACATCTTCTGTGTGCGGAATCACCTCGTGAATCTCATCAACATTCATATCCCCGCCTGTGCCATAATAATATTTCAATAATGGCATAACGACAGAATACCAACGATGCAAAACGCCCGCTTTGCGTGGGTCATTGGGGTCGAAGTTAATTCCTGATTTTGCCCCGCCAATTGGTGGGCCAGAAACAGTGAACTTAATTTCCATTGTTTTCGCTAGCGATTCTACTTCGTGTTTGTCAAGTCCACTTCTCATCCTTGTTCCACCCCCCGCAGCACCTCCTCTAAGCGAATTAATAACGACCCACCCTTCAGCTTCGGTTTCAGTGTCTTTCCATTCGAAGACTATTTCTGGTCGTTTTGTTTCAAATTTCCGGAGTAGTTCTTTCAAGCGGAATAAAATTTAGATGTCAGAATCGGGGAATAATAATTTGGCAAAAATATGAACATGGATCAGAATCCCACTAACATTCCACCACTGCTGTCCCGGCTAGCTCTTGTGACGCTTTTTAAGCAATTAATTTCACCTCGCACACGAAGCACACCTAGAAAGGCAAAGATTAAAGCTTCTTTAAATTCAATAATTTGTTTCTCCGGTATAACAACATCTGCTTTGCCTTTTAGTTTATCAGCAATTAATCTCATTAAAAATTCATTGAGTGCCCCTCCACCCGTTACCAGAAGTTTTAACTTCTTCTTTTTGGAAGGAACTGCATTCAGAGTTTCAATAGCAATTGATTCGCAAAAGGTTCGCATCCTGTTTTGTATTGGAATAGTTTCATTGTCTAAAATCGGTTGAATTGATTTTTCAAATCTTTCCCGGCCAAGCGAAGGTCTGATCGTGCGCAATGTTTTATAAATTGTTTCCAGTTGTGCCAACATGGCTTCCTCCATCTTTCCAGTAGAAGCCAAAAATCCATTTTTATCAAATTCATTTCCAGCCTTAGCCGCTAAATAATTCAACCCCATGTTAGCAAAGCAAAAATCAAACGCTATCCGTTTTTTATTTTGTTCCAGGGATAGGTTAGCAATCCCACCAAGATTAAGGCAAATATCGTACTGACCAAAAAGATACCGGTCACCAATGGGGACAAGCGGTGCACCCTGGCCTCCACGTATCACATCCAGGCTTCGAAAATCAAAAACAACCGGATATGTGCTGATATCATGAAGTGTCTGGCCACTGCCAAGTTGATAGGTAAAGCCTTGGTCCGGTTGATGGAAAATTGTATGACCGTGTGAAGCAATGAAATCTACTTCCTTGATCTTATTTATTTTAATGAATTCTAACGTAACCCTGGCTAAATATTTTCCATAGTCATGGTCTAACGAAAATAATTTGGCAGCAGTAAGGGTGTGTGCAGAGGACAACTTGCTCTTCCAGTCCGCGTTATATTTTTTTGTCGTAGCTGAACGTATCACAAACTTCCAGGTCTGTTTCTCCAACATGATTTCGCAATCCACAATATCTAACCCATCTAGTGAAGTGCCTGACATAAGACCGATGACTTTATACTTGTTTTGTCTTCTCATACTATCGACCTTTAGCGTTTTATGAATCTGGTAATAGACAATGGTAATACGCGAATAAAAGTAGCTTCATTCCTCGGGTCTAAGCTACATGAAAAATTTCTGTTCGCGACAAACGAGCAGCTTAAGGGTTTTCTGGAAAATGAAAGATTCGAACACGGTCTTGTAAGTTCAGTAAGTGAATCAGCGGAGGAAGTTTTAAACTGGATCACGTGCTCGGGGAAAAAGTTATCGCTCTCTGTTGCACTGCCTTTGCCTATTACCATATTGTATGTCACTCCGGAAACACTTGGAGTAGATCGAATGGCGGCCGCCTGTGGAGCGTTGGAAATTTTTCAAGATCAAAATTGCCTGGTAATTGATGCTGGCACCTGTATAAACTACGAGTTCCTGGACAAACAGGCCAACTATCACGGAGGTGCAATTTCTCCCGGTATTCAAATGCGATTTGAAGCCATGCACAAGTTTACGGCCCGATTGCCGTTACTAAAAGAAATAAGCAAAACAGACCTGGTGGGGAATAGCACAGAAAGTTGTATGAAAAGTGGAGTAATTAATGGAGTGTTGGCAGAAGTAAATGGTATTATTGATCAATACAACCAAAAATTCCCCCGCCTTAGGGTAATTTTATGTGGGGGCGATGCCCACTTTTTTGAAAACAATCTTAAACCCCCGATATTTGTTGCCCCTGATCTCGTTTTGCACGGTTTAAACAGGATTCTACTGCACAATGTCAATCTCTAAAAGATTTATTCTTTCCTTATTAGGTGGTTTGGTAGTCAGCCTCACTGCCCAAGGTCAGGCAACAAGAAGCCCTTTTTCTGCTTTTGGAATTGGTGAGTATTACGGAAATTCATTAGCCCACAACCAGGGAATGGCGGGAGTCGGCATCAGCAATCCTCAATACTTCTATTTGAATAATAAAAATCCTGCTTTGCTGGTTTTCAATACATTTACTGTCTTTGAATCCGGCATAGTTGGAGAGAACCGAACCTTAAAAAACGGGGAAGCAGTTGAAAAAAATGCTAGCGGCAACTTGAACTATCTGGCCCTGGGTTTTCCAATAAAACGAGGAAGATGGTCTGCCTCTACTGGCCTTATGCCTTACACCACTGTAAACTACAAACTAAATTATGTTGATGATATTGAGAATAGTTCAAATAAAGTTGCCGTTGTAGAAACCGGGGACGGAGGGATTAACCAGGTGTTTTTTTCTAATGGTGTTGCTTTAAATGATGATTTTTCACTTGGGTTAAGAGCCAATTATTTATTTGGTTCTATCAACAATCGGTATTCCAATATACTTTTAGTAACTGAACAACCCAGGATAATTGTACCCACAGTCTACGAACAGTATTATTATAAAGACTTCAGTCTTTCAACTGGCTTTTCATTCCACAAAGATTCTCTCTTCAATAAAAATTACCGCATTAATTTTGGACTTGTCTACGATTTTAAGGCTAATTTAAACACTTCATATTATGAGCGGAGTGAGCGTAATGATGTCAACGGCAATATAGATTCTCTCGCGCTCGCTAATTACAGTGGCACAACAACGCTCCCGCAATCTTATGGAGCGGGAGTATCCATTAGCAAAGCTGATAATTTTACAATAGGCGCAGATTTTCAGTACTTGGATTACTCTCAATTTAAAGATTTTAAGGGTCAGAATCCAACGGGCAGAGGCGCCTGGAGAATAGCAGTTGGTAGTGAATTTACGCCCTTTTCAGCTTCACCGGGAAATTATCTGGCTAGAATCACATACCGAACAGGTGTAAGCATCGAGGAATATCCTTATTTAGTGAATGATAACGTATTAAAAGATTTTGGCATTAATTTTGGCCTCTCCCTGCCGGTTGCCAGAATCTCCAGCTTGGATATTGGAGTTAAGGTGGGGAGACGAGGCGACCTTAGCCTAAATAAAATTGAAGAAAAGTACATTAAGTTATATTTTGGAGTGACATTTAACGATCAATGGTTTATTAAGAGAAAGTTCGATTAGAAATGAAACAAATTATGAAAATGAAAATCTTGAGAATCGCTCTCGTATTCACTTTAATTTCCATGACAGGAAATATGGCATGGGCTCAATGTAAAGAGTATAAGTGGCCAGAAGACAAAGTGAAAGCAGAAGAATCGGTGGCTATTTATGGTGATGCTATGAAACAAGGTAATTACCGTGGGGCAACCGCTGCCATTCAATGGATGCTTACCAACGCACCGAATTGGAATACCAAACTATATATTGATGGGGCGGAAATTTATGATAAGCTGGCCGAAAAAGAAACTGATCCGGCAAAGAAACAGGTACTTATCGACTCCCTGATGTGGATGTATGATACGCGTATCAAAATATGTGGTGAAGAAGCAACAGTTTTAAACCGGAAGGCCAATGCTTTATTCAAACACAGCATTAAAAATAAAGACAAGTCAGCTGAACTACTTGCCTTATATGACAAAGTGTTTGAACTGAACGGTAACAACGTAACTGACCCATCCCTTACTAATTACATGAACGTTGTAAAGGCAAATTCTTTGTATTTGAAGAACCTTACAGACGAACAAATTTTGCAACGGTATGACAAGATATCTCTTGCTATTGATGCAAAAACAAAAATTGCCCTTGAAAAAGGAAAACCGACCGATGCCGATAAACTGAAAAGCTACAAGGACAACATTGACGCAATATTGGTGAGCATGGTAAAAGTAGATTGTGCTTTTGTGAAGAAGAATCTCGAGCCTAAGTTCAGGCAAAATCCTAATGATATTGCATTGGCCAAGAAAATCTTTGGCTTTATGTTAAATGACAAGTGTACGGATGATCCCTTGTGGCTCGAAGTAGCCGAAGCCATTCATAAAGTGGAAAAAGATTATGGTTTGGCGAAGAACATAGGTGTTCGATACCTTTCTTTGGACAACAACCAAAAGGCTGAGGTATATCTTAAAGAAGCACTTTCATTGGCAAAGGATGCCAGCTCTAAGGGTGAGGTTTTGATTTATCTGGGAGGCATTGAAGCTAAAAAAGGCAATAAATCAGGCGCTCGTGACCTTTATCGCCAGTCACTTGCTGCTGATCCCTCTAACAAAGAAGGATTTGAAAAGATCGGTGACCTTTATCAAAACAGTGTGAGTGAATGTTCCAAAAAAGTGAGTATGGCAGAGGATCGTCTGGTGTATATCGCGGCTTACGAAATGTACCAGCGTGCTGGCGACAATCAAAAAATGGCAAATGCCAGATCGCAATTCCCTTCTGTGACGGAAATTTTTGAGCTGAGTTGGAAAGAAGGTGAATCCAAAAAAATTGAGTGTTGGATTGGTGAAAGCGTGGTTTTGAAAACACGTGGGAAAGATTAATAAGAAACACTAAAAGTAAAAGGGCCGGCCTATAGGCTGGTCCTTTTTTTTTACTGGTCTGTTTTCAACTTTATTAAAATGAGATTCTATTTTCTCTTCCTATTCATTCTTTCGATAAGCTGGTCATGCAACCAACCGGAAACTGCTAAGCCGGTTAGCTACACTGGTCCTTTGCGCGAAATGGAAAATGTTGAAATGCTCTACACAGAAAAGCAAATCATAAAAGTAAAATTACAAGCAAAAAAAATATTTGAGTTCCAAAATGGCGATCAGGAATTCCCGGAAGGTCTTTATCTTGAGTTTTATGATGCGACCGGAAGGCTTACCTCCACATTACAAGCTAACACCGCTTTTTTCTTCAAAGCTGAAGAAAAGTGGCGTGGGCGCGGAAAGGTAGAAGTAAAAAATGTGGCCAAGAATGAACAGCTGATTACCGAGGAATTGTTTTGGAAACCTAATACCAAAAGAATATTCACCGACAAATTTGTAACTATAAAACAACAAACAGAAGTACTCTATGGCACTGGCCTGGATGCTGCTCAAGATCTTTCGGATTATACCATTTCCAAACCGGAAGGTGAATTTGATGTGACCGAAAATTGATATCCTCTTTTATTAAACTCGATACTCAGCTTATCAATAAATGAGCGTGTTATTAAAGAATCATGAAACTCATTGACACAATATTACTTTCTCTTTCTGTCGTCTGCCTTATCATTGGGATATATGAAATTATGACGATGGGAATTGGGTATGCCTATTGGTCGATCATGCTTTCCATCGTTTTGTTTTTCTATTATACCATGAGAAAAAAGAAATCATAGTGCTGGCACCGCATTGATCTTGTCCTACCCGAATCCCTTTGCCCGTCCCTGAACCTTCTAAATAACTGAAAATCAATATAATTAATTCGGGATTATATAGATTTTGCCTTTGCCGAATTGAAGGAACGGGTTAAATTTGCGCCTCCTTATAAGGATTTGGGTTTTAGACCTTGCAGGAAGGAATGAGTTTTAACATTTATAATTTTTAATCACAGGTTATGGCATTGATCGGGACTTTAAGGACGAAAATGACTAAATGGGTAGTGGGATTCGTAGCCCTTGCCATTGTATCGTTCATTCTAAATGATTTGTTCGGAAGTGGTCCTACAGCTCTTTTTGGAGGCACCGATAATACTATTGGTGAAATTGGGGGTAAATCAATAACCCTCGAAGAATTTCAGGCGGCTGTACAGGACCGGGAAAATAATTACATTCTAAATTTTGGCCGACAGGCGGGCGAGCGTGAAATGATTTCACTTAGACAACAGGCCTGGGATTTATTAATTGCCCGCCATGCCATAGTTCCAGAATATGAAAAAGTGGGCGTCAAGGTTCCAAGTGACGAAATATGGGATATGATTCAAGGAAAAAATGTGGAAGAAAGCATTAAGAGTTCCTTTGTAGATTCAGCCGGTGCATTTGACCGAAATAGATTGATTGGATATATTCAATCCCTGGATGCCACTCCAATAAATTCTGAACAGCGTATACGTTGGGATATGTTTAAAAAGGAATTGTCTCCAAGCCGGGAACGCATCAAGTATGAAAACCTTCTCCTGAAAACCAATTTCGTTACGAATGAAGAGGGTGAACGTGAATACCACAATCAGAATGACGTAAGCGAAGTAAAATACCTTTTCGTCCCTTTCTTCGCAGTAAGTGATTCTCTCGTTAAAATTTCAGAAGGTGATCTTAAAGGGTACTATGAGAAGAATAAAGTAAAATATAAAGCCGAAAACAAGCGTAGCATAAGCTATGTCGCGTTCTCCATAGCTGCGTCAGGTGAAGACACAACGGCCATTCGTGAAGAAATGATTAAGCTTGCTAATGACTTCAAAACGGTAACCGAGGATTCTGTTTTTGCCAGTGTTAATTCAGATGGACAAAACTCCTTTACAAAATATAGTATTTCCTCACTTCCTGACTACCTGAACAATCAAAAGGAAAGCTTGATAAGCGGAATGGTAATGGGTCCTTTTTTAGATGCTGGCTCGTTTAAAGTGGTGAAAGTTGTCAAGATTGGTACTGATACAATTTACAATGCAAAAGCTAAACATATCCTTATTAAATGGGACAACACAACGGACCAAGCCAAGAAAACGGCTAAAGACAAAGCCCGGAAGATACTGAATGAAATTAAGGCTGGTGCAGACTTCTCCGCGAAAGCACGTGAATTCGGAACGGATGGTACTGCTTCCCGTGGAGGCGATCTAGGCTGGTTTCCTTCAGGTCAGATGGTGAAGCCCTTTGAAAAAGCGGTATTTGATGCAAAGAAAACCGGATTGCTGAATGATGTTGTTGAAACTGATTTTGGATATCACATTATCAGTGTTACTGAGTTAAAAAATAATATTGCTTACACGGTGGCAACCATTGAACGCGAAATTACACCTAGTGATGAAACTCAAAATGAGGCATATCGTAAAGCAGATACCTTCTCAGGCGATCTGTCAGGTGTTGATAATTTTAGAGAAAAAGCTAAGAAAGAAAATTTGGCTGTGATAGATGCAAATGACCTGGGAACAGCTGAAAGAAGGGTAAACAACCTGGGCGATGCAAGACAATTGGTGACCTGGCTTTTTCGCGATGCTAAAATAGGAAAGGTTTCAGAGGTACTGGACCTGGACGACAATTATGTTGTTGCCGTAATGACAGCTGAAACTGAGAAAGGATTTAAACCCCTGGAGAAAGTTAAAGAAGAAATTACTCCGGCCGTTCGCAATGAACAGAAAGGAAAGATGATTGCAGAGAAGTTGGCTGCCCAAAAAGGCACGCTGGAAGAAATTGCAAAAGTATATCCAGATGCCTCAATTGGAAGTTCAAGCGACCTGAAACTAAATACGAATAACTTATCGACTGCCGGATTTGATCCGATTGCCGTTGGAAAGGCATTTTCTCTTGACAATGGAAAACGCTCCCTACCTTTTGTGGGAGAGAATGGGGTCCTTATCATTGAAATGCAAAACAAAACGATAGCGCCCTCCATTGGAGATTATTCCATATTTAAAAATCAGGCCCTGCAAAATCTAAATAACCGGGGCGGGTTAAACATTGCCGAAGCCATAAAGGAAGCTTCTAAGATAGAAGACAAGCGGTATAAGTTTTATTAGTTACGTCACCCCAGCCCTCTCCAAACAGAGAGGGGTACTTCACGCTAGTATGGAGACTGATTGGACAAACTCACTTCGTGAAAAGCTTGATCAATACTATGCATGGCCAGCACTCTATATTTTTAAGTTCGTCGTACCCAAGGGAAAAGAAGAAGAAGTAAAATACCTGTTTCCCCGGCATACGGTAAAAGAAAAAGCATCAAAGAATGGAAACTACATCAGTCTGACCATTCAAATGATGATGCCATCTAGTGAGGACGTAATAGAGGTTTACCGAAAGACGGCAGTCATTGAAGGCTTGATTGCCCTTTGAAGGTTTGCGATGTTGTCAGAGTGTGAAACTGAGCCTCGAAAATAAATTCTCTTAAAGAATTTCTACCTTTATCGCGCTGCAATTAACGCGGTGGCCTTATGTGGGAAGAAAAGAATAACCGACTCATCAAAACTTTTCAATTCAAAGACTTCATTGAAGCGTTTGGCTTTATGTCAAAAGTTGCGATGCTCGCGGAGAAGATGAACCATCATCCATTATGGACAAATGTGTACAATCGAGTCAGCTTTGAACTCTCTACGCATGATGCCGGGGATGTTGTGACCGACAAAGACCGGAAACTGGCCAAAGAAATAGACAAGCTGGCGAATTAAAACTCAACGTTCAAGGAGCAAAATTGAATCAGTTTAATTTTGAATCTGGAATTTTGAATCAAAGGAATGATTAAAACTTCGCTCTATCTCGTGCCCACTCCCATTGGCAACTTGGGAGATATCACGTTGCGCGGACTGGAAATTTTAAAATCGGTTGATACTATTTTAGCAGAGGACACTCGTAAGTCAGGAATACTTTTAAAACACTTTGACATCAAAAAGTCGCTCCAAAGTTTTCACATCTTCAACGAACATAAAATTTTAGATGGACTGATAAAACGGATGGCTAATGGTGAAGTGATGGCATTGATTACTGATGCAGGCACACCGGGTATTTCTGATCCTGGGTTTCTATTAGTGCGCGATTGTTTAAAGGCAGGATTAAAATTAGAAACATTGCCAGGTGCTACCGCATTTGTTCCAGCCCTTGTAAACTCTGGCTTCCCGACAGATCGTTTTATTTTTGAAGGGTTTTTACCTCATAAAAAAGGCAGGCAGACTTTGATTAAGAAATTGGCAGAAGAAGAACGGACCATAATAGTGTATGAGTCACCACATCGATTGGTAAAAGTGTTGGAACAAATGATTGAATTCATGGGGCCGGATAGATTGGTTTCCGTGTCGCGTGAATTGACAAAAATCTATGAAGAAACCTTTACAGGCACATTATCGGAAGTACATCAGCATTTTTCACAAAAAGAAGTTAAAGGGGAAATTGTAATCGTGATCGATGGCAAAAGAGAATAAAAAAATATCATCTTCAAAAGTTGGTTATGAAGTTGGTCCATGGTTATTATTCTTTATCGCTACAGGTTTGTTAATTGCGGGGTGGCTGATGCGATCCTTTCCCGTTTTGATCTTTACGGCCCTTGCACCTTTGTTTGCCATCGCTGATAAGGCTCATACTGAAGATAAATTCTGGAACTATGCAGAGTTGGTCCTTATTGCCTTGACTTTATCACTCCTGGCAGGCCACCTATTTCAACTTAGTTTTTTGATCTCTTCCATGATCCAGGCCATTGGATTCACGCTCGCGTTTGTAGGGTATGGGTTTGTTCATCAAAGCCTGGGCCCAAAAGCCGGAAAATTTACTGTCATTATTTTTTGGCTGGCGATCGAATATGTTTTCCTGAAATTACATTGGCCTTTGGATAACCTATTTCTGGCAGATGCCGTTCAGCTTAAAACAGCTTGGCTGAACTGGACGTTTCATACCGGTTATCTTGGTTCTTCGCTCTGGATACTACTGACGAATTTATTCTTCTACCTGGCCATATTGAAAGAAGGAAAAATAAACTGGGCCTGGTTAATGATTTCGATTGTATTTCTGGTCGGACCAATTATCTATTCATTTTCAAGTGAATTGACTGGCATAGACCGCGAGAAAATGATAAACTTATATTCAAATTCTCCTGATAGTATGAAGTCCATCTACAGCAAAAGGGGTGAGTTTGTCCCTAGAACAGCTGCCTGGATTTCCGTTTTGATCATTATCTTCGCGATGGTAAAAAATAAAACACAGAAGAAATGATTAACCTCTCTACTATTGAAAAGAATGTGAATGATCTTTGTAGGGAAGTGGGTGAGTTCATCCATACAGAATCCCGCAATTTTGATAAATCCAGAATCGAACAAAAGGAAGGTTTCAACAACCTGGTCTCTTATGTGGACAAAGAATCCGAACGGAGATTAGTACTCTCGTTAGGGGAGATTTTACCGGGTGCTGGCTTCTTAGGTGAAGAAGGCACCGACATTAAAGGGACAAACGACTACCAATGGATCATTGACCCACTTGACGGAACAACCAACTTCACACACGGTTTGCCACCTTTCGCGATCAGCATAGGATTGGCCAAGGGTAGGCAAATGGTGTGTGGTGTTGTTTATGAAGTTAATATGAAAGAATGCTTTCATGCCAGCGAAGGGAATCCAGCCTATTTAAACGATCAAATCATACATGTGTCTCCTGTTCAATTATTGAACGAAAGTCTTTTGGCTACTGGGTTTCCATATTATCATTTTGATAAGATTGATGCCTACCTGGAAATTATTAAGACCTTTTTAAAAAACACCCATGGCATCAGAAGGTTGGGTAGTGCAGCAACAGACCTTGCTTATGTGGCCTGTGGGCGCTTAGACGGTTTTTTTGAATACAATCTTAATGCCTGGGACGTGGCAGCCGGAAGCTTTATTGTTCAGCAAGCTGGTGGAAAGGTAACTGACTTTAGAGGGGGCCAAAACCATCTATTTGGTGGCGAGTTATGCGCTGGTTGTGCTGTTCAGCCCGAGATGCTCTCTATTATTAAGGCTTGCTGGGGCTATTGACTTTTCAACACAGAGACTACCATTACATGCTGTCAAATAGACTACAATGATATCCGTCCTCGATCAAATCGAGGGATATTTCATTATCAAGGATTAAACTTCGTTTACTTTATTACTACTCACACTTTAGAGAATCAACGGGATTAACCGCTGCCGCTCGAACGGACCGGTATCCCACAGTGATGATAGCAATCAAGAATGATACGCCTAATCCCGTAAGGAAAACGGCCGGGCCGATGTCTATTTTATAGGCAAAGTCATTCAACCACTGCCACATGACATACCAGGCCAATGGTGCCGCCAAGGCAAAGCCAATTAGGATCAACTTTACATATTCCCTCGAAAAAAGGAACACAATACTTTGTACGGAAGCACCCAATACTTTTCGCACACCAATTTCCTTTGTTTTTTGGTTGGCCATAAAAGTGGTTAAACCAAATAATCCCAGACAGCCAATGAAAATGGCGATGGAAGTGAAAATAGCTAGTAGCATTGACATCTTTTCTTCTCGTTCATAAAATTCTTTAATCTCTTCATCCAAAAATTTATAGGAGAAGATGTGTTCCGGATAAGCAGCTTCCCATTTGTTCTGCACTTCTTTTATGGTGCTCTGTAAGTTCACCGGGTTTATTTTTAAGGAAAGTGTTTCATAGCTACGTATACGATTGAATACAATAGTAGCTTCAATCGGTTCGTGTAGTGACATGGTGTGAAAATCTTTAATCACGCCCACTACAGGCAAAGTCTTACCCCACATTTTAATATTCTTGCCAATTATCTCGCTTGGATCATGAAACCCGATCATGGAAGAAAGTTTTTCATTTACCATAAACCCACGCGCGGTATCCAAATCTAAAATGCTTGTTCCCGCTACCAATTGCAACCCAAACAATCGAATATAGTTGCCATCCGCCAATTTTACCTGTGTGCCAAATCGCTCATCTTTACCTTCTAAAGCAAAATCTGTAGAGGATACATTTCCTGAAGAGGGTGGTGTGAAATTAAGACTTGCCAGCTCAATTCCACTTAAACGAGAGACTTCTTCCCGGAGGGTCAACATTTTACTAGAGTTCTCCTTACCCCCAGACCTTTCATTTTCTGGGATGGGAATGTTGAGGATTGCATCCTTCTTAAAACCCAATTCTTTATTTCTAAAATAATTCATCTGGCTTATCAACACGATTGTTCCAATAATAAAAAACTGCGAGATAAAGAATTGCAATACCACTAGCCCTCTTCTCAACATATAACCCGAAGAGTTTTTGGAATTGCTCTGGTGCTTAATTGCAAATATTGGTTTAAAGCCAGATACCACTATAGACGGATAAATACCGGAAAGAAGCGCCACCAGGACTGTAACCAAGAGAATGAAAATTGTAAGACCAGTATCAGTGGTGAAACTAAGCGAAAGGTTTGAATCCAGAAACGAGTTTAAAAATACTAAGGCGAATTGAGCAAGCCCTACAGCCAACATGACAGAGAAGATAGTAATCAAACTAGATTCACCTAAAAACTGAGCAATCAACTGTCCTCTTGAACTGCCTAGCGTTTTGCGAATGCCAACTTCTTTGGAACGCTTTATAGCCTCGGCTGTAACCAGATTAATAAAATTAATGCATGCCGTAATGATCAAAAAAATTCCAATCACACCCAGAGACATAATCATCTGGCGACTGGTAGTACTATAATTGTAATTTCCATATCGGTCGTCAAAATGAATTTCTGATAGGGGCTGCATTTCATAGGTAACATGATCAGGATTATCTTCACCATGATACTTCTTCACAAAATCAGGGACACGCCTTTCGATTTCCGAAATATTACTTTCTTGGTTTAATAGGAAATAGCAGTGTTCATCACTCCAGATACTATTCCACCCGGTTTCGTCTTTTTCTTTTTTAATGGTGATATAGGAAAGTAAAACATCAAATGGAAAATCGGTATTGTCAGGATAGTCCTCTACAACAGCCGTGACCTTATAATCATTTCCTTCAAAGGAAAGAACTTCGCCCCTGGCATCGTCTTTACCAAAATATTTTAATGCCGACTTTTTAGAAATGACTGCTTCATTAGGTTCGTCCAGTCCTTTCTCCGTATCACCAACAAGAATTTTTCGATCAAAAATTTTAAAAAAATTGGGTTGCGTAAAAACAATTCCTCTATCCTCTCCATACTTTTTTGGCTCCCCCTGCGATTGATGAATGGTAATTAACCCACCCGCTCTATAGGAAGTAAATATCACCTCCTCAGCTTCAGGAAAATCCATTTTAAAAGCCTCTGGCAAAACAGGAGGCACACCGGCATTATAATTTTTACCCTGATTGCCATCCGATTGGCCTACTACACGATAAATTCTATTTATCTTGGAATGAAAATTATCAAAACTTGATTGGTGCCTCACCAATAAAAAAAGAATGAGACTGGTGGTAATACCAAGGGTAAGACCCGAAAGGTTAATAAGTGTGCTGCTTTTGGATCGCCAAAGATTGCGCAGTGAAGTGGTAATATAATTCTTCAACATAAGTGTCTGATTTATTGGGTAAAGATGATCGCACTCTTCAAAAAGTTTCATTGCCTATACTGGCAGCCTTCCGGAAGCCAATATGAGTGCCACGATAAAAATAGCCATAGCGGTGCATTTCAGTACTATAATGCAAATTGGCTGTTCATCTGTGCTCGCAATCGTCCGAAAGTGGACTATAAAATCTTTATGGACTAGTGGCTGTTTAGCAGATAGTTCCTTAATTTTACCTAATGCTTCAATTAATTGCCATCGTTATTCTTTTCCTGGGTGCTGCCTTTTTCCTCGGCCGAATGGTCTATAGGTCTTTTCAGGCGAAGACAGCCTGCTCAACAGGTTGTGGTAAATGTGGGGCATTGGATTTTGAGAAGATTGAAGAAAATATCAGGCAAAAAGCTCTTCCCCTATCTTGAATTGACTCTTAGAAATTACGAATTACGCAAAAATGCGTAACGCGTTTTGCATAATAAATACGGATTTACTAAGCCCACACTTTCAAGCCCTCTGAACAATTCTTACAAATTTCTATTTCGCTTCTTGACCTTAGTAGCGAAGCCCTAAACTGATTGTATTGTTCTCCTCTCCAGATTTCTTCAAATGTATTCTTGTTAAGGTCTCCCAAAACAAAGTGGGCATCTTTATCAAAACAACATGGTACAACTTTGCCGTCCCAGGTAACTACGCAACTGTGCCACATCTTCCAGCAATGATTTAATAATTCGCTCTTAATTTTATATGTGCCATCACTCCTCTTTTGGTAACGAGAGTATTTTTCAATTGTGGGGATCAAATCAGAGCCATTCTGATAATCATAAATCTGGGCCGACTTCAATTTTACTTCATCCACTCCAAGTTTTTTAGCCAGCGCATAAACATCTGGTATCTGATGTTCATTGGGCTTCACCACAAGAAATTGAAAAATAACATGTGGGGTTTTTGATTTTAATTGTTTCTTCCACTTTAGAAGTGTAGAAGTGCCTTCTATTACTTTGTTAAGACTACCGCCTACCCTGTAGGATTGATACGTGTCTTGAGATGTGCCGTCAATTGAAATGATCAAGCGATCGAGCCCGGATTCCACAGTATCTTTGGCAATGTCATCCTTGAAATAATGAGCATTAGTAGAAGTTGCAGTGTAAATATTTCTTTTAGAAGCATAACTAACCATTTCTAAAAACTGAGGATGAAGATAGGGCTCCCCCTGAAAATAGAAGGTTAAATAAGTCAGTGTATCAGCCAGTTGATCAATCGTGGATTCATACAATTCCCTTTTTAACATCCCGGTAGGTCTTGTGAATGAACGAAGACCACTTGGGCATTCCGGGCATCTCAGGTTACATGAAGTAGTGGGTTCAAATGAAATGGAAATGGGCATACCCTTATGAACAGGATTCTTTGTTAGACTAGATCTCTGAAAACTGGAATATACCTGTAAAGCATTCCATGCCCTTTTTGGGGACAAACGAGAAACATAATTCAAGTTATCAGAGATTTTTCCATTCATAGGCTGAATCAAAATTACAGTAAATTCCATCCGGTTTGGCAGAATGAAATGTCTTTGTTTACTTGCCGTTCATGAGAAAAATTATTTTTATCGCGTTGCTTCTCTTTTCAATAAATGGCTTAGCTCAAACAACGGAGTTATCAAAGGGAACTGAGATATATGTGGTCACTTGTGGACCATTTCAAGGAGAATTATACTCCGCGTTTGGTCATAGTGCATTTCGAGTGTACGATCCCGAAACCAGCGTTAACTGGATTTATAATTATGGTGTTTTTGATTTTAATCAGCCCAATTTTTATTTGAATTTTGCCAGGGGGAATCTCAACTATAAACTTGGAGTTCAACAATACCGTCCTTTTCGTGATTTCTACATCTATTATAATCGCTTCGTTCATGAACAACAATTGAATTTAACTCACGAGCAAAAGCAAAAGCTATTCGATTTCCTGGAATGGAATGCACTGCCGGAAAATCAATATTACCGATATGATTATTTCTACGATAATTGCGCCACCAAAATACGTGATGTGGTACAGCAAGTCTTTGGTGATTCTGTGAAATTTGATGACAGTTATATTCAAACAAACTATTCCATCCGGGATCTTTGTGAACTTTATTTAAAGCATCAACCTTGGGGTGATTTAGGAATTGATATTTGTCTTGGCTTGCCTATGGATAAAAAAGCATCCCCCTTCGAGTACATGTTCTTACCCGATTATATTGAGTCTTCCTTCGGGCACGCCACCATCATTAATTCAGGAGCACCCACACCACTTGTAAAAGCAAACGTTATTACGTATCAGGCTCAGCCAGAAGAAATCACGATGAGTTTATTTCATCCCTGGATTATTTTTGGATTGCTATTCATTGCCGGGGGAGGGTTGACCTACCACGATTTTAGAACAAAAAAGCTTTCGAAATGGTTTGACACTATACTTTTCGGAGCGGTCGGCTGTGTGGGATTGCTCCTTTTATTATTATGGATAGCAACAGATCATAAAGCAGCGGCCGCCAATTTTAATTTGTTGTGGGCCGTGCCCACTCACCTGATCCTATTAATTTGGTTTTGGATAGGAAAAAAACCAAACTGGTTTACAGGATATTTCAAGTTGATAGGCCTCCTTCAGATAGCTTTGGTAGTGGTTTGGTTTGTACTTCCTCAACAACTTAATGTATTTCTAATTCCTTTAGTGCTTTTACTGGCGATCCGGTGCTGGATTATCGCAAGACTTACCCGACTACAATAAACTTACAAATGGATGGGCCTATTCGCAGTGGCTGCCAGACACGCTTCCTTAACCGCTTCCATGTAGGTTGGATGAGCATGAGATATGCGTGATACATCTTCAGCAGAAGCTCTAAACTCCATAGCGGTTACACCCGCAGCAATCATATCCGCTGCACGTGCACCGATGATGTGAATTCCTAAAATCTCATCGGTATTTTTATCGGCAAGAACTTTAACCAATCCATCTAAATCCATGCTTGCCCTTGCCCGTCCTAATGCCTTGTACGGAAAACTTCCTACTTTATAGGCTTTTCCGTCTTCTTTAAGTTGTTCCTCCGTATATCCTACACTGGCCACTTCTGGCCAGGTGTAAACCACTCCTGGTATTAATAAATAATTTACATGAGGCTTTTGTCCAGCTAGCTGCTCAGCTACCATCACACCTTCCTCTTCTGCTTTGTGAGCAAGCATGGCGCCACGCACCACATCTCCAATAGCATAGATGTTATCAACCTTTGTCTTCAGATGATCATCTACCGGAATTTTTCCTTTGTCTAATTCGATCCCAACTTTTTCCAAACCCAGCCCATCCGTATAGGGCCTTCTTCCCACACTCACTAAACAATAGTCACTCTTAAGTTCGATGGCGGTTCCGCCATTCTTTGGTTCTGCTTTTAGGATTACTTCTTTCCCTTTGTTCTCGACAGCTGTCACTTTATGACCGAGGTAAAAATCCATTCCCAACTTCTTGGTTGATTTCTGAAGCTCTTTACCCATCGTACCATCCATTGTTGGGATAAGGTTATCCAAATATTCAACTACGGAGACTTTAGAACCAATCCGTGCATACACAGATCCGAGCTCCATACCAATTACTCCACCGCCTATTACAATCAAATGTTTTGGAACTTCTTTTAATTCTAAAGCTTCGGTACTCGAGATGATTCTCTTCTTGTCAAAAGGAGCAAAAGGAAGTGCAGTTGGTTTTGAACCTGTTGCAATGATGACTTTCTCTGTGGTCAATGTTGTTTCTTTCCCTCCAGAAGTCACTTTGATTGTATTTTTATCTACAAATGAGCCAACACCCGTATGAACGTCAATTTTGTTTTTCTTCATCAGGAAAGCAATGCCATCCACATTAGCCTTCACCACACCATCTTTGCGACTGATCATTTGAGTGATATTGACTTTGGGCACTGAAATATCAATACCATGCTCCTTGAAGGTGTGCGCTGCATTGTGAAAATGCTCCGATGAATCCAATAATGCTTTAGACGGAATGCAACCTACATTGAGACAAGTGCCCCCCAATGTGGCATACTTTTCAATAATAGCTGTTTTGAATCCAAGCTGAGCACAGCGGATAGCGGCTACATAACCACCTGGGCCGGAGCCAATGACGATAACGTTGTATTGCATAAAGTTTATTTTGTTATCGGATATCGTTTAGTTACTACTCCTAAAAATTCATTCATTGCTTGATAGTAAGAGGGCAAAAATTCATACAACAATTTCGAAAGCGACTCATCGTATGTATGGGAAGTTTCATTTCTGTAACGATGGATATCTAACCAGAATAATTCATCTTCGATTAACCTTGCCAACTGGGCTTGTTTTAAAATTACTTTCGCACTCCCAAAGTCTTCTCCTTTCTCATACTCGAGAATAAATTTCATCAGCTTCCAGGAAAGTTCATAGCAAAATTCAAATCGTTGAATTGCCGCATCTCGTTGAAGTTCATTGTGTGGTGCCTCCAAGGCAAATAAAAAAGCCTTTAATGCGTGTTGCAGAATCTGGGCTTTACTTTGAATAATTTCTTCAATCTCTGTCATTGACAATATATTCAACATTTCGAAGTGCTACACCCTTAAAACCATCTTCTGCCCGGTTGAAATCAACAACATCGAAGGTGTATAACGTAGGTAAGCCTTCGAGAGCTTCCTTAAAATCAAGACGCAACTCATGACTCAACTGCTGCTTACCTTTCAATCCAATATCAATATCAGAGGCCTTTAACTCAGATTGGTTTGCTTGAGATCCGAAAATAAAAACCACTGTACCTTCCGGGAGATACACTTTTGCCGTTTTCCTTACGAGGTCAATTATTTTTTCCCTTCGTGTCATCACATTAAACTCCTAAAATCAACCTTCCTGGATCTTCCAGCATTTCTTTCACTCTCACTAAGAAGCTTACAGACTCTCGGCCATCCACAATCCGGTGATCATACGACAAAGCCAGATACATAATTGGTCTAATAACAATTTCCCCACCTTTCGCAACTGGCCTTTCTACAATATTGTGCATGCCTAATATGGCTGATTGTGGTGCATTTATAATTGGTGTTGATAACATCGAACCGAAAACACCACCGTTGGTAATGGTGAAAGTTCCACCTGTCATTTCTTCGATAGAAAGTTTACCTTCCCTGCCCCTCCCAGCAAGCCGCGCTATCTCTGCTTCAATTTGGTTCATCGCCAGCGATTCAGCATTTCTGATTACCGGGACAACCAATCCACGTGGAGTCGAAACAGCAACAGAGACATCACAATAGTCATGGTAAACAATTTCATCGCCATTAATGGATGCATTCACTGCAGGAAAATCTTTTAGTGCTACGCAAACTGCTTTTGTAAAGAACGACATGAACCCAAGCCCAACCCCATATTTTTCTTTAAACTGATCTTTGTACTTGGAACGCAGATCCATTACCGGTTTCATATCCACTTCATTGAAAGTAGTAAGCATGGCGGTTTCATTCTTCACGGCTACTAATCTGCGCGCAATTGTCTTGCGAAGTGAAGTCATCTTTTCGCTTCGCTTATTTCTGGATCCGCCTGATGTGATTACTGGCGGAGCCGCGGGAGCAGCAGCTGGTTTTGCCTCCTTAGCAGGTGAAGCCTGAGCTTTCGCAGCATCCGCTTGCGTAATACGTCCTCCCACTCCTGAACCTTGTACTTGATTGGCAGGTATTCCTTTCTCATCCAAAATCTTTGCCGCAGTAGGAGATGGGTGCCCTGCCGCATATGACTTATTTGCTAAAGCCGATGGTGAACTTGGCAATGTGGCCGTTATCGTTGGACCACTCGCTGGAGTTCCTTCCGATATTTCAATTTTACAAATAAGACCGCCAATAGGGAGAGTGGTTTTCTCCTTGGCAATGATCCTCAAAATACCGTTAGCCTCTGCCGGTAATTCGAATGTTGCTTTATCCGATTCCACTTCTGCAATCACTTCATCTAACCTTACAGCATCGCCATCTTTTTTAAGCCAGGTGGAGATGGTTACTTCCGTGATTGATTCGCCCACCGTGGGTACTTTCATTTCTTTTATACCGCCCGTTAATTTCATAGGTTGTGTGGAAGGGGTTGAATTTGTTGTCGATGCTGTCTCTGGTTTAGTTTCAGGCGTTGAATTTGTTGCGGGCTGTCCGCTATCTGTAAGTTCACAGATCACTTCACCAATGGCCGCCACATCGCCTTTTTGTTTTTTTATTTTCAAGATTCCCGCCTGGGGAGCAGGCAGTTCAAATGTTGCCTTATCCGATTCCAGTTCAGCAATCACCTCATCCATCTTCACAACATCACCGTCATTCTTCAACCAATTAGCTATGGTCACTTCGGTGATGGATTCACCTACAACCGGAACTTTTACTTGCTGCGCCATAATCGAATTTGAGATTAAGTATTTTGAGGATTCAATTTCAGACTTCTAATGCCTGCATAACAATTTTTTCCTGTTCCGCTTTGTGCACTTTGTTATACCCTGTGGCAGGAGAAGCACTCGCTTTTCTTGAAATAAACTCAAGTTTCTGCTCCGGCATCATCCGTAGGATGTACGATAAGCATCCCATATTAGATGGCTCTTCTTGTACCCAGGAAAACGTAGCTCCTTTGTATTTCTTAAACAGGGCAATTACTTGTTTTTCCGGAAACGGATGAAGTTGTTCTAGCCTGACGATTGCCACATCTTTTGATTTCTTCTTCTGCTGTCCTTCTAATAAATCATAAAATATCTTCCCGGAACATAACACAACCTTCTTCACATCCTTGGCCGGCACGTTCGAATCATCAATAACTTCCTGAAAAGAACCTTTTACAAAATCCTTGACAGGAGAAATTACACCGGGATGACGTAATAGTGATTTTGGAGAGAATACGATACAAGGTTTACGAAACTCCCATATCACTTGCCTTCGTAATAAATGGAAAATATTGGCAGGAGTCGTGGGGTTAGCAACAATCATGTTATGCTCAGCAGAGAGCTGAAGAAACCGTTCCGGTCTGCAACTTGAGTGCTCAGGACCTTGCCCTTCATAACCATGGGGAAGTAACATGACAAGCCCGTTCATTCGTTGCCACTTTGATTCGGCACTGGAGATGAATTGATCAATTATGACTTGTGCTCCATTTACAAAATCCCCGAATTGAGCCTCCCATAAAACTAACGCATGTGGCGATGACATCGCGTAGCCATATTCAAACCCAAGCACACCAAACTCAGAAAGTAATGAGTTATAAATATGGAATTTCTGCTGCCCCTTGTCGATGTTATCTAATCCACAGTATGCTGCATTCGTATGGGCATCAAAAAAATAAGCATGACGATGAGAGAAGGTACCTCTTTTCACATCTTGCCCAGACATACGCACCGGTACACCTTCTGTCAATAAGGATCCATAGGCTAATAGCTCAGCTTCAGCCCACCCCAGACTTTTACTTTCGAAGAAGGCCGCCTTTCTGTCCTTCAAGAGTTTTTCGATTTGTTTTAGTGGCTTAAATCCATCGGGAATTGTAGTCAACGACTGGCCAACCTTGTCAATCGTAGCTTGCTTTATACCCGTGTCAGGCGATCTATCAAAATCTTCAGCTTTAGCTCTTCGAAGCTTCTGCCATTCCTCTTCAATCTTTTGTACTTTATAGGGAAGTGGTTTCTGTTTGACTTCATTTAGTCTATCCTGAAGTTGAGCACGGAAATTTTTATCCATTTCATCTGCAAGCGCGGCATCTACATCCCCACGTTCAACTAATCTCTTCACATAAACTTCGCGAGGGTTTGGATGCTTGGCTATAAGGTTATAAAGTTTCGGTTGTGTAAACTTAGGCTCATCACTTTCATTATGCCCATGTCTGCGGTAGCACAACATATCAATAAAAATATCCTGACCAAATCTAATTCGAAATTCGACTGCCAGCTTTGAACAGAAGGTCACAGCTTCTGCATCATCACCATTCACATGCAATACCGGAGCATCAATAATCTTTGCCACATCTGTACAGTAGATGGAAGAGCGGGCATCATCATAGTCCGTAGTAAATCCTACTTGGTTATTGATTACAAAATGAATGGTACCCCCGGTTGTGTATCCTTCCAGTCCGGACATTTGTGCTATCTCATAAACTATTCCTTGTCCCGCTACAGCCGCATCTCCATGAATAAGAATAGCAAGTGCCTTTGTCAAGTCACCGTTATATTCATCATCGATCTGACCTCGGGTATATCCAACAACCAATGGATTCACAGCTTCCAGATGTGAGGGATTTGGAGTAAGTTTTATATATATTTTATTTCCAGAAGGTGTAATGTTCTGGCTTGCATAGCCCAGGTGGTATTTAACATCACCATCCCCCATCGTTAGATCAGGGTTTACATTACCCTCAAATTCTGTGAAAATTTGCTCATATGTTTTGCCTAGTATATTGGAAAGCACATTCAATCTTCCCCGGTGGGCCATACCAATCACCACTTCTTTTGTGCCTAACTCCGCTGATTTATTGATAATGCTTTGAAGAGCAGGAATAGTGTTTTCTCCTCCCTCCAATGAAAATCGCTTTTGTCCCAGAAATTTAGTGTGAAGGAAGTTTTCGAATACTACGGCCTCGTTGAGTTTTGATAGAATTTGCTTCTTCTCGTCTTGCGAAGGGTTATAGGTATAGTATTCCTTTTCACATTTCTCAAAGAACCATTGACGCACAGCATCATTGCGAATGAAGTTATACTCGAAACCCACGGTTCCCAAATAAATAGCCGTAAGTTTCTCGATGATCTTCTTTAGGGAGGTTCGACCCATTCCAATTTCAGTACCAACATCAAACTCTGCCTCCAGGTCTGCATCGGTGAGTCCAAAAGTTTTATGATCGAGGTTTACCTTGTGATCTCTCCTTTCGCGAACCGGATTTGTTTTGGACTTGAGATGACCAAATGACCGATAGGCGAAAATCAGGTTTCTGACTTGAGTTTCCTTAATAGTACTGCCATCTTCAGCAGGCACACCATTGCCCTTTTCCCCATAACGCTGAATTGAGAAGTCATAACCCTCAAAAAACTTTTGCCAGGTAGGGTCTACTGAAGTGGAGTCCTTTTTATAGGTTTGATAAAGCTGATCCAAATAACCAACATCGGCATTGGAGACGTAAGAATACTTGTCCATAGATGAATTGTGAAGTAAACAAAACTAGAAAAGTGTTTTAATATTCTAAAACCTAATAATCGTTTAAGCAAATATAAAGCCTTTTTATGGTTATTACTCCAATTTAAACCACCGTTCCTGGTCATTCTGAAATTTAGAATTGGCGAATCTTTAAATTAATTCTACCTTTGCCATCCTTTAAAAAACGGACGAGATCCAACATTTAAAAACTTAAAAATGGCAGTAAAAATCAGATTGGCCCGCAGAGGCCGCAAGAAATTAGCGATGTATGATGTGGTTGTGGCAGACGCAAGGGCACCACGTGATGGCAAATTCATCGAAAAAATAGGAACATACAACCCGTTAACAAACCCAGCAACAATCAATCTTCTGGATGACCGCGCCTTTCATTGGCTAATGAATGGGGCCCTTCCGTCAGATACTGTAAAGGCAATGCTTTCTTATCGCGGAGTAATGCTAAAAAAACATCTTCAAATTGGTGTCATAAAAGGTGCCATAACCCAAGAGCAAGCGGATACAAAATTGGCCGAATGGGTGAAAGTAAAAGAATCTAAGATCCAGGGTAAGCGTGACACGATAACGAAAAGTAAAGAAGATTCTGCCAGGGCACGTAAACAAGCAGAAACTAAAGTTAAAGAAGCCCGCGCTGAAGCCATTCGTAAGAAAGCGGAAGTTGCAGCTGCTGCCCCAGTTGTTGAAGCTGAGGCTGCCCCTGCAGAAGGAGAAGCCGCTGAAACGCAAGCGTAGTTTTAAATAAAATTTATTTTCAATGCCAACACGAAATCGTGTTGGCATTTTTTTTCTTTAAGGATAAGGATTCCCCATTAACTTTAAAACCAAATGGATATTGACTCTTGCTTTAAAATCGGTTACATCGCCAAGACTCATGGTCTAAAAGGTGGAGTAACGGCTATTTTTAGCGAAGCCGGTGAATTCGAATCACTTGAATCTGTTTTTATTGAATTAAAACCTAACCTGGTGCCCTATTTTATTGAAAGTTACTCCAGTCGTGGCGAGAAGGGGTTTATCAAATTTGAAAATATCAACTCGTTTGAACAAGCTGAAATGCTTAAAGGATGTAGCATTTATTTGCCCAAAACAGTCCGTCCGAAACTGAGAAGAGGCGATTTTTACAATGACGAGGTAATTGGATTTGAAGTGGAGGACCTTCATCAGGGATTTTTGGGGGAAGTGAAAGAAATACTCGAATCTGGTGCAAATCGTCTTCTTTCAATTGATCATTCGGGTAAGGAAGTTCTCATCCCTGTAAACGGCCCATTTATTAAGAGTGTGAATAAATCGAAAAAGAAAATACAAACTGATTTACCGGAAGGGTTTTTGGATGTATAGATATAGCCCTCGATTTTCTTGCCTGCTGCTGCTCACGTAACTTACATAACAATTACAATCGAAAACCATTGACTTATTGTACCGTAAATTCAAATGTTATGCGCATAGACATCATAACTTGTTTACCCCGATTACTGGAAAGTCCTTTCTCTGACTCGATACTAAAACGGGCGCAGACAAAAGGCATAGTGGCGGTTGAAATCCATGACCTAAGGCCGTATTCCACTAACAACCATAAGGCAACTGATGACTACGCCTTTGGAGGTGGTGCAGGGATGGTGATGATGATCGAACCAATAGATCTTTGTATCTCCAAGCTAAAAGGTGAAAGGACTTATGATGAAGTTATCTACATGAGCCCGGATGGCGAGTTGCTCACACAGTCTGTGGCCAATGAATTAAGCCTCACCCAAAATTTAATTATTTTATGTGGACACTATAAAGGCGTTGATGAACGTGTCCGCGAACATTTCATTACCCGTGAAATAAGCATTGGTAACTATGTTCTTTCCGGAGGAGAATTGGCTGCTGCCGTTTTAGCTGATTCCGTTATCAGACTCATTCCGGGCGTCTTGTCGGATGAGACATCAGCCTTAACTGATTCCTTTCAGGATGGGTTAGTAGCACCGCCTGTTTATACAAGGCCGGCAGAATACAAAGGATGGAAAGTACCAGAAGTCTTACTTTCAGGCCATCAGGCTAAAATCGAGCAATGGAGATATGAAAATGCAGTTAACAGAACCAGGCAAAGAAGGCCAGATTTGATAAAACCCTCCGAAAATGGGGATTTATAGGCACAAATTCTTGAAATCCATATTCTCTATTCTCATTTCTTTCCCTACATTTGCAATCCATTTTAAAAAGCGAGCATCATGGCCGATTTAATAAAGTTTGTTGAACAGGAACTAGCTGCAAAAAGGACGTCAATTCCCGATTTCAAAGCTGGCGATACTATAAATGTGCATGTTAAGATCAGTGAGGGTAACAAGGAAAGGATTCAGCAGTTTCAGGGCGTGGTGTTGTCACGGAGAGGAAAAGGAACAAATGGCGAAAGTTTCTCTGTAAGAAAAGTATCCAATGGCGTTGGCGTGGAAAGAATATTCCCACTTTTAAGCCCTAGTATCGATAAAATCGAAGTAATGAAGCAAGGAAAAGTGCGCAGGGCCAAATTGTACTACATGGTTGGCCGCCAAGGCAAATCAGCAAGAATCAAGGAAAAATTGGCCAATATTTCGGCTAAATAAATCAAATCCAAATATACTATGACCCGCTTTAGTACGGACGCAAAATTTTGCTTCCTCACTGAAGTGGGTTTTTTATTCGTTTTAAGGGTTATTTTTTCAATTTTGATGAGATAACTCATTTGATGCAATAACCCATCCCCTTATATTTGTCACTTACCTTCAAAAAAAACACCATGGCAAACCCTGCAAAACTTGATATTCCCAAAATTCTTGGCAAAGATGCCGAGTACTTGCTTAATCATAAAAGCAAAACCATTTCTAAGGATCATATTCATCTTCCGACATCAGATTTTATTGATAGGATCTTCATTCAATCCAATCGCAACGCGCAAGTGATCAGAAGCCTTGGTGCCTTGTTTGATCATGGACGGTTAGCGGGAACAGGATTCTTATCCATCTTACCAATAGACCAGGGTATTGAACATAGTGCAGGAGCCTCATTTGCTAAAAATCCGATTTATTTCGATCCGGAAAATATTATCAAGCTAGCGATAGCAGGTGGTTGCAATGCCGTTGCAACCACATTTGGCAACATTGCCTTCATGTCTAAAAAGTATGCTCATAAAATTCCATTTATTGTGAAGATCAATCACAATGAACTGCTTACTTACCCTAATAAGTTTGATCAAATCATGTTTGGCTCTGTACGGGATGCCTGGAATCTTGGAGCTGTGGCCGTTGGGGCCACTATTTATTTTGGTTCTGATAATTCAACACGTCAAATTATTGAAGTTGCAAAAGCCTTTGAAGAAGCCCATGAACTAGGAATGGCTACTGTTCTTTGGTGTTATACACGCAACAACGCTTTTAAAAAGGATGGTGTAGACTATCACGTTTCGGCAGACTTAACCGGCCAGGCAAATCACCTGGGCGTGACTATTCAAGCGGATATTATTAAACAAAAGCTTCCCGAGAATAATGGAGGATATAAAGCACTCAACACAGGCGGCTCTACATACGGAAAATTAGATGAGCGAATCTACTCTGAATTAACTTCGGACCACCCTATTGATCTTTGCCGCTATCAGGTTGCGAACTGTTACATGGGGCGCGCAGGATTGATTAACTCTGGAGGTGAATCCAAAGGAGCAAGTGACCTGGCTGATGCTGTACGTACCGCGGTTATTAACAAACGTGCCGGTGGCATGGGTTTAATATCAGGTCGCAAAGCTTTTCAAAGACCAATGGAGGAAGGTGTAGGGATTTTGAATGCGATTCAAGATGTGTATCTCGATAAAACAATTGATGTCGCATAATTCTTCAATAGACATTAATGGCAAGTCACGAGCGACAGATTCAGAAGATCGAAGAAAGAAATGGTGAACTAGCAAAAGAAATTTTATTGAATGAATCTGCTATCTATGAAACGGAAAAAGAGATTGGAAAAATTGACGAGGATATTCTAGACCATCCTGCTATCCATAACTACATACAAAAGTTTGAAAATACTAATTGAAAGAATCACCGAAAAGAAGGACTTTATAAAGCCGAGATTTTTGAGAACGATATAAAAATAAAACTTCTTAAGGGCGATGACAAAGACTGAAAAAAACAAAAAGGTCATTAAAGCCTCTCAAAAATTGAAGGCTCTAAAGATTACGTTGGAAAACCGTATGCGAAAGACAGAAACAGCATTTAGCGAAGCAAAATATTTGTCAACGCAATTGGATCAGCTAAAAGGGAAATAGCAACGGTTTAAAATCCCAAAACATAGAAAGCTACATTTTATTAAAATAAAAGGATTTTAATGCCTTGGTTCAAACGAACAGATAAAGGAATCATGACCCCTACCGAATCCAAACGGGAAGTGCCGGATGGATTATGGTTTAAGTCACCGGGTGGAAAAATTATTCACACTCGGGAATTAAAAAGCAATGCTTACGTGGTACCCGAAGAAGACCATCATGTAAAAATAGGTTCTGAAGAATACTTTGAAATCTTATTTGATAATAACGAGTTTACGGAGTTAGATCCCACAATGGAATCTGCCGATCCCTTAAAATTTGTAGACACCAGGTCCTATCCAAAACGAATTAAAGAGTCGCAGGCTAAAACCGCTTTAAAAGATGCAGTACGTTCAGCATTCGGTAAAATGAATGGCCTTGATCTTGTGGTCGCCTGTATGGACTTCAATTTCATTGGCGGCTCGATGGGCTCCGTTGTAGGTGAAAAAATTGCACGTGCTATTGATCATGCTTTGAAAACAAAGTCCCCTTTTCTCATGATCTCGCGGTCGGGTGGTGCGCGCATGATGGAGGCTGGACTTTCCCTGATGCAAATGGCTAAAACTTCCGCTAAGCTTGCATTATTGGATGAAGCTAAAATACCTTACATCTCTTTACTAACTGACCCAACAACAGGAGGGGTTACTGCTTCTTATGCCATGCTTGGCGATTTCAATATTTCCGAGCCCGGAGCGTTGATTGGTTTTGCGGGGCCCCGTGTAATTAAAGAGACCATTGGAAAAGATTTGCCTAAAGGATTTCAAAGCGCGGAATTCGTTTTAGATCATGGTTTCCTCGATTTTATTGTAGACCGGAGGAATCTTAAAAGCAGGCTCACAACGCTGATGAAGATGTTGCAATAAAAAATCACAATTTCTTCCTCACCTTTTTCAAGGTATTTTGAAAAGTATCATTCGTATCCATTTTTCTTCACAAGTTTATAGTCCTATCTTGGTTTCTTAATCTAGCCTGATTTGAAAGTTTATTTGTTCGTTCTGTTTGGTCTGCTAAACATTACCTCATTCTCTCAATCAATTTTGGATAAAAAATTGGATGGAAGTGAAAAGGGTAAGAGTTTAAGTGACTTGCTGCAAGAGGTGGAGAAAACCAATCAAGTCCGGTTTTATTTCCTGGAAGATTGGGTAAGTGAAATCAGTATCAAAGACAGTTTTCAGGGATCAACACTACGCGAAGTTCTCACTACTTTATTCCTTGGCTCCGACCTCAATTTTATAGAAGCAAGCCCATATGCGGTGATCATTGTAAAGGATCCAACGCTTGCGCTTCAGCGGAATACAATCATCAGCACTGCTAAACGTGAGCAAAAAAAAGTCAACAAGCTCATCATCGGCACTTTTGTTAGATCAAACGCCCCAAAAACCGCAACACTTTCCGGAACCATTATAGAAAGCAAATCAAAGGACCCAATGGTGGGTGCTAGCATAGTAGCCACAGATGTTAATGTGGGTACTGTAACAGATAGTGAGGGAAAATTTGAACTAAGAATTCAAACAGGGTCACATGTACTTAACCTAAGTTATGTCAATTTCGAGGAATCTGTTATTGACCTTGAGATTTATGAAGACGGAATGGCTAATTGGGAACTTGAAGAGAAACCAACGGTATTGGAAGAGGTGATCATACAAGACCGATCTGCACGCGAAATCACCACCAGCGGCATTGGCCAGACGCAACTTAGTTTAACAGAAATAAAAAAAGCCCCTGCCCTACTGGGTGAGATTGACCTGATCAAACAAATACAACTTCTGCCAGGTGTAACAACTGCAGGTGAGGCCGCTTCAGGTTTTAATGTACGTGGAGGAAGTGTAGATCAAAATCTTATTTTATACGATGGCATGCCCGTATTCAATAGTGCACATGTGTTTGGTTTTTTTTCCGCATTTAATTCCGAGGCTATTCGCGATGTTACGTTTTACAGGGGAGGTATTCCAGCTGAATTTGGTGGGCGTATTTCTTCTGTATTAGATATAAGATCCAAGGAAGGTTCCTATGAAAAATGGGAAGGCAGCGCAGGCATTGGCATAATCTCAAGTAATGCCATGTTGAGTGGGCCGATCATAAAAGATAAAACTTCTATCGCCCTATCCTTCCGAACCACGTATTCGGATTGGTTAGTCAATACCGTCAGAAGCAATTATGTTGATTTATACAAAAGCACCGTTTCCTTCTACGATGGGACAGCCAAGCTCACGCATTTATTTAGCAATAAGTCCAAGCTGACACTATCTAGTTACCTTAGTCATGATCAATTTCGGTTAAGCGGGGATTCTACTTACCGCTGGGATACTATGCTGAGCTCAGCCCGGCTGGATCATGAGTTTACAAAGATTTTTACAGGCGCTTTCGTGGTGGGTTATGGTACTTACAGTTATGATGTTTCTGATAAAAATGAACTCACAGGTTTTAGTCTGAAATATAAAATTGCTTACCCTACTGCCAAGGCAGATTTTAATCTTAAGCTATCTAACCACAAGATTTCCTTTGGTGTTCAAAGTGTCTACTATGACTTTAATCCCGGAACGTTCAGTCCTTCAACGCCAGAATCCGATAAGAAATTTTTGCAAATGGATTTGCAGAAATCGATTGAAACCGGTTTCCATCTTTCAGATCAGTTGGATTTTGGTAAAAAATTTCATGTCGATGCTGGCGTAAGATTCTCATTATTTCAAGCCGTTGGTCCCAGCGATGTCTTTTTATACAAATCAGGATTGCCACGCGAAACCCTGAACTTGATTGACACCATTAGTTTTGCTTCAGGCGAATCCGTGAAACAATATTTTAATGTGGAGCCCCGGTTGGGTTTGCGGTATGAAATTTCGAAGGACGCTTCCGTTAAATTAGGATACAATAGAATATTTCAATATTTACACTTAGTCACAAATTCAACGGCCATAACACCAGTGGATATCTGGCAGCCAAGTGGATACTATTTTAAACCGCAAATGGTTGACCAATTTTCGCTGGGATATTTTAGAAATTTTAAGGAAAAAAAATATGAGGCATTTGCAGAAGTCTATTATAAAGAGATGCAAAATGTTTTGGACTTTAAAGATGGTGCGCAGTTAATTTTAAATCCACAAATTGAAACTGATCTTCTACAGGGAAAAGCACGTGCGTACGGGGCTGAAATGCAGATCGCAAAAACAACTGGCCGCCTTTCCGGATCATTTGGGTACACCTTTTCACGTTCTTTACGAACCGTTCAAGGTGTTTTCCCCGAAGAATCAATCAATGAAGGAAAGGAATACCCATCAAATTTTGATCAGCCTCATGTGGTTAACTTAAGTTGGAAATATTCCATTTCCAGGCGTTATTTTTTTACGGGGGGATTTACCTACCGAACAGGTCGTCCCATTACGCTGCCATTATCCGCATTTAGCGTAGATAATTTCACAGTCTCTTCTTTTTCCGATAGAAACCAATTTCGTATTCCTGACTATCACCGGCTAGACCTTGGTTTTGTTGCTGAGGGAAACCATAAGCGCAAAAAAATTTGGGATGGAACCTGGACTTTTTCAGTATATAATATCTACGCTCGAAAAAATCCGTACAGTATATTTTTCAAGGAAGTGCGCCCCGGCATTTTACGTCCATATAGATTGGCTATCATAGGAACTGCTCTTCCGTCCATATCCTATAGCATTAAGTTTTAAGAGAACATTCACATGACCATCCGTTTCTTATTTTCAATAGTGCTGATAATACTTTGTGCAGCCTGCGTAGATCGAATTACTTTTGATGTCGGAAGCAGCCCTTCATTTGCTATCGTTATCGATGGCAGTATTTCGGATCAGCCCGGGCCTTATAAAATTCTTGTCACTAAGGCATTTGATATCGAATCTAAACTATCTATCAAGACCCCCATCTCGGTAAAGCGTATACTAATGTCAGACAACTTAGGCAATAATGAAGTGCTCTCTGAAGTGACTCAAGGTGAATACCAAACATCCCCTAACGGAATCAGGGGTACCATTGGCAGGGCCTATAAAATTCAGATTGAATTACTGGATGGAAGAATCTATGAATCTGTTCCAGATACACTTTACCCTTCGGGCAGTGTGGATAGTTTGTATCATACTTTTAAAGAAGAGAAAACAACAGAAGGTGCAACCAATTACGGTTTTGATGTTTTTTTCAATTCATCAGCTGGAGACCAGAATAGCTACTATTTCCTTTGGCAGTTTGTTGGAACATTCCAGGTAGAAACACACCCAGAACTCTATACTGAGCCATGCGGAGAAGGCAGATGCCCAAAGCCATTACCCTGTAGTTCGTATGTGCTTGGTAGTAATGGCTTTGAATATGTTAAAGTATGTGAATGTTGCGCGTGCTGGTCAAACCTTTTCAACGATGAGGTTATCGTTAGCGATAACCAACTCGTTAATAATGGCCGTTTTACTGCCGTCAAAGCATCTTATGTGCCCATAAATCGCTGGACATTTGGATTTAAAGTCTATGCACAAGTCAATCAGATGAGTTTGTCACGTCAGTCGTTTTCTTTTTGGAAAGCTGTTAAGTCTCAAAAAAGCGCAACCACGAGTTTATTTCAACCTGTCACAGGCAAGATTCCAAGCAATTTCATTCAAACCAATGGTCCTTCTGGTCCGATTGAAGGGATATTTTTCGCCACTTCAATTTACAATAAAGGGATTTTTATCACGCAAAGAGACATTCCAAATCCCAGTATTATTCCAATCTCAGATTTAACGTTTAATGATAATTGTATTAACCTGTTTCCAAATTCAACAACTGAAAAACCACCCTTTTGGACAGACTAAAATGGTACACAAAATTAATCTATGAAGAGTCACTCTATACTTTCCGTTTTACTGATCCTTTTAGCCGCTGGGTGTGTTGATAGGATTTATTTTGATGTGGGGAACAACGTACCTTTTACTATTGTTGCTGAAGGTCATATTTCAGATCAACCAGGTCCTTACAGAGTGGAATTAAATAGTGCGTTCGACTTAGAATCAAAACTCGCGCGCACAGCTATATCGGCCAAACAAGTTGTACTATCCGATAACCTCGGTAATCGTGAAGTGCTTGCGAATATAGATAAGGGTGTTTACCAGACTAATCCTGATGGAATACACGGAACAGTTGGTAGTGTGTATACTCTTCGTATTGAACTTTTCGATGGTAGGGTTTACGAATCCAAGCCCGATACACTCTACGCATCCGGCAGCATTGATAGTGTGTATCATTCCTTTAAAGAAGAAAAGTCACCAAATGAGGTTTCCGTCTACTCATTTGATATTTTTTTCAACGCCTCGGCAGCAACAAAAAATAATTACAATTTTTTATGGAAGTTCACAGGCACTTTTCAGTGTGATACACATCCGGAACTGAAGGACATTGTCCATGATGGAGCACCCTGTATAAATGGCAAATGTAATTTCTACGAATTATGCAGCGGCATTCGAAATATTAGTGTTTTTAATGATCTCCTCCGAGCAGAATTTGTAAGAGTGGCACCTTGCAGCTGCTGCACTTGCTGGTATGACATATTCAATAACATACCTATGGTGAGTGATGGTCAATTCGTGCGGGATGGTCGATTTACAGCGATAAAGGCCTACACATTACCAATTAATCATTGGATTTTTCAACATAAAGTGTATGTAACCGTCACTCAGGAGAGTTTATCACGGCAAGCTTTTGCATTTTGGAAAGGCATAAAAGACCAAAAGACAGCTGCAAACAGTCTATTTCAGCCAATTTCAGGGAAAATACCAGGCAATTTTAAACAGATAAGCGGGCCAGAAAACCCTATTGAAGGTTTGTTTTATGCAACTTCAATTGCAAGCAAAACCATTCTAATAAGACGAGAGGACGTTCCAAATCCAAGGATTCTCCCACCAGACTACCCCTGGCCAGCTAGCTGTTTAATATTATTTCCAAATGCAACAACTGAAAAACCACCCTTTTGGACAGACTAAAATGGTGCACAAGATTAAACTATGAAGAGCCACACTATGCTTATGAAATCAGAGGTGTCAAATCATGTTAAAGGTATGATATGGGGGATTAAATCATTTACCTTGAACCGGCATTTTAAATGTATACTAAAATGATAACAGATAAATTCTCTAGTAAATTTAGAATGTTGTTTTGGTGCGTGGTCATCTTTGTTTTTTTCGCAGCACTTCCCATTGACTTCTTACAAGAATTAGAACAAAAATATGGAGCCTATAGGGAAAAATATCCGACCGCTAAAATCAACCTTATATTTAATCAGCCCACTTTTTCTCCAGGCGATACAGCTTTCTTCTCCGCCTGGTACCTCACTGAAGAACTTTTAGCAATAAAAGGAGATCATATTGTGACGCTTGACCTACTGAATGGAAATGGCAACACGGTGCAAAAAATCCGGTTCAAAGTAAAAAGTGGAAGAGGAAACAATCAAATAGTTCTTAGAACTGATCTGCCGCCCGCTGAATACAAATTTGTTGCCTATACCGATTGGATAAGAAATTTTGGTGAGTCCTGGTATTATCAAAAGCGAATTCAAATAGTTTCGAGAAAGCAACTACACACACAGGCAAGCAAAGATAATGTTGTTACATTTTATGCAGAAGGTGGCAATCTTATTGAAGAGGTCCTTGGCAAAGTGGTTGTACTGGGCGCGGCTTCCAGCGAGTTAATCGTAAAAGATTCCAACCATTCAGAAGTGGCCAGAGTATCACTTGACTCAACTGGTGTTGGGAGTTTTTTTATTACACCCAGGCACGATCAAACGTATTATACTAATTGGCCAACCCTCGAAACAAAATGGGTGCTGCCAAAAGCCCTCCACGATGGCTTATCTGTAAAAATGGATATAAAGGACACTTGCGAAATGTTGCTGTCCCTTCCACCCGACTCAAAATGGATCAACAAAGAATTATATTCTATCGTGACATCCAGAGGTAAAATCATGGCCGGAAAAAAAGTGATCATTAAGCCAAACGAAACGTATCATTTACAAATTCCATTTTCGGAAAAATCGGATGCATACCACCAGCTAGTTGTCTTCAGCGGGGATAAACAAATTTTGGCAGAACGGGTATTTATACCCCATCAAATAAATAAAGCCTCTGTAAAACTACAACTATCACCGACCGCTAAGCAACGACAAAGTATCTCATTCACGGTGGGCTTGATGGATAACTTAGGTTATCCAATAGAATCTGACCTGAGTATTACTGTTTTACAAAAAAACCTTTTCGCTAATTATTATTCGTATAATAGTTTCTATTGGTCTGATTTGCCTGATGTTATGGATAGGGTTGGAAAATTCGGGTTTAAAAATTTAGCTGACTTAAACGATTTTCTGATTACCCAAAAATGGCAGAGAACCAGGTGGAATGCTATTCTGGAGAATCAAAATCCGGCAATGCCCTATCCCTTCCAAAGTTTAATAACCATTACAGGGCATGTTGCATCCAAAACAACAGGTTTACCGCCTCCAGATTCCACGGTTGTCATTAGCTATCTTCAAAAAAACACGGTTGGTTACGAAGCTTACGCGATCGCAGGCAAGTTTCAAATTCCTATTCTATTTGATTTCTGGGGAGATGATCAAATTTTTCTAACACTTCACAACAAATTTAAAATTCTCGATAGCGACTATAACATCACCATCGCAAAAGATTCACTGGGCTTACAGGATAGATGGTCTTCCTCTGAAACTTCTAAAACGTCTGCCTATGGCGAGTTTGCTTTCAACAAACAGATCATCACCAATTCATATTCTTTTTTTGGCCGCAAGCAAAGCACTTCTATAGAGGCCCAGGGACTCAACAACATTCTTGAAGAAGAATTCCAGGGGGCTGATGCAACGATTAATATAGCCGACTATGTTTTGTTTCCTACCATGGAAGATCTTCTGCGCGAAGTGGTTCCCTTTGTACAATTTCAGCAAAGAGGATCAAAACAAAACATCAGGATGTCATTCCGCTATGAGAAATCTGTTAAAGTATACGGGGATGATCCGCTTTATATTATCGATGGCTTTATGTGTAAGAATACCCCCTACTTCTTATCTATAAAGCCTGAAAATCTTCTAACCATAAAAGGCATAAATAACCCTAACAAATTAGATCAACTTGGAAAACTTGGTGAGAATGGAATTATCTTCGTTGAATCAAAAAAAGGAAATCTCTTTTCACCTGTGGGGAACAATATATTCCCTCTTGCGGGTCAAAGTAGAGCAGTAAATTTTTTTGAAACTGATTATCTAAAACCAAATAAACTTGAAAGGGTACCAGATTTGCGCTCCAACTATTACTGGACACCAGCTCTAAAAGTAGGCAAATTGGGAAGTACGGACGTTACTTTCTTTGCCAGTGATGATACCGGACCTATAACTATTCACGTGGAGGGATTAACCAAGGATGGAATACCCTTTAAGGCAGTGGACACAATAAACGTAGAATACAATCCTACGAAGAATTAGATATAACAATGGTGCCTTTTCAAATTCCCCGCGTTGGGCCAAGGCCAGCAACAAAGTATGTATAACCATTCCTGAGTCGGTGAATCCTCCAAGGTCTTTTCGCGAAAAGCAATCAGACCTTGGAGGATTTTCGGCAATGGAAATGAGGGGTTATATATAATTCCCCGCATGTATAGTTGGAATATGTAAATCGCACTGGAATTGATGGATTACTTTAAAGACAAATTATCCGTTTTTTCATCAGGTGTTTTAAGATAGGTCCTTGATTTTCTTTTTTCCATATTGATAAGCTGTGCTTTCCCAAAATTTGTTGGATCTGCTTTAAACACAATACGCCATATCTTACCTTTTTTTGAATCAGATACATATAAGGAACCATCTGGTCCTTCTGATAAACCCATGGGTCTATATTTGGCATCACTCATATTGGTAATCGTGTCTACCCATGCAAAGCCATCTGCAAACACTTCCCACTTATCCGTTGGTTTTTCCTGCCCGTCCGGCCCGCCTCCTCCCGACAAAGTCGGGATACTGATGACAGGCTGGCGGGCATTTTCAAATGGGATGAATGCCACAATATATCCTGCTTGAGGATAAGGTGCACGATTGGTTGATCCATGAAATGCAATAAATGCGCCTTTTTTATATCGTGCCGGAAATTGATTGCCTTTGTAAAATAACAAATCGTTAGGTGCCCAATGTGCGGGAAGCCCTATAATTGGATTTGCATAGCCTTTTGCTTCCTGGATACCATCCCCACCATATTCTGGCGCTAACAATTTTTTTTGTTTGAAATGGTCATAATAACTATAGGGCCAGCCGAAGTCATCGCCTTCCTTAATTGTCATAAACTCTTCTGCTGGTAAAACAGCGTTCTGCCAGGGACTAAAATATTGAGGGGCATGGCCATGCAAATAATCTCTTCCATGTTGCACCGCATACAAACTGTTATCCTGCTCGTTCCAGGAAATGGCTACAACACTTCTTAATCCTGTTGCAAATCTTTGACCATCTGATTGGTGTTGTACAAATTTATTTTCATCAAATTTCCAAATACCTGCAAAGTCATTTAATTGCGCGCAGGGAAATTCTCCTTTAACATTTGCAGTTGGGCCACTACCGGAATAATTAATTGAACTCCAATCTTCACAGACATTTGTTGGAGCACTAAAGGTAACATACATACCACCCTGATTGTCGAAAGCCAATGACTTGGCATTATGCCATCGAATGGGATACTGATCTACTACCATTATTTCCGGTTTGCCCTCTGGAATTAATTTGGATGGTGTTAACTTTTGCCGATACACCACCAACTCCGAACTGAAATATAAATAACCCTTGTGTATACGCATTTCCGTTGCAAAACTTCCATCATTTGGGTAATCCCCAAAGCGTTGAAAAATATCCGCTTTGCCATCATTAGTGGTATCTCTTAATGCCATATTGCCTGAATCTCCAGTAGCGATTTGCAACTTCACATAAATATCACCATTGTCATTGACTGCCATATGCCTGGTACCTCCAATACTATCTGCTACCACCAATGCCCCAAATCCATCTGGTAAAAACAGGCCACCATTATCTGCATCCGTTTTAGGAATAAGAAATGTTTTCTCGTTCTGACAGTTTGTTAAAACAATTATTAATAGAATTAATATGAAAATATCTTGAATGCGCATTGATTTTATTTTCGAATTTAAAACAAATATCATTTAAATTTTTACACGTCTAACAGACAAGCCATTCATTTTTTCAAAAGGGCAGAGAACAACAAAGTTTGTATAAACTATTTCCTCGGCCTGAGATTATGAATAAATCCTCCAAGGTCTGATTGCTTCTGCGAAAAGACCTTGGAGGATTTTCGTCATTACTTGCGCTAATTGCAAATCCATAAAAAGCAACCTGTTAATTTTTTTTGAAATTGATTTACTAAATGATGCTACGCAAAATAAAAGGAATACGTCTTTGCGAGTGAGGAACGACCGAAGCAATCTCCATTTCTGTTTCAATTGGGGGGATTGCTTCACTTCGTTCGCAATGACGTACTGGATCTATTATTTTGGAAATGTGTCAACCTGAAAATCCGATAGGAATGTCTTAAGAATTTCAAGTTCAACACTTTCCCCCGAAAGTGTAAGGAAAAAACGATCACAAATTCCCCATATCCAGATAATAAGGGTGCATTTCAGACTCCTATGTGGAGTAAAGGCCAGCAACAAAGTTTGTATAACTTTTCTTTCGGCCTGAGCTTATGAATAAATCCTCCAAGGTCTGATGGCTTCTGCGAAAAGACCTTGGAGGATTTTGTCACAAATAAAATCAAAACCCGAGACCTCCCGGCAAAAAAAAGGCTGTCTTTTTCAAGACAGCCCTTTCAATAATCTGTAAGCGCGGTTTACTTTCTGCTCAAACTGTAGATGAAATCATAGGTATTGCCGCCAATAACATACCTAGCCTGCAGCGTAATGGTTTCCGTACATTGATCGTAAACACCTGTTCCGGAAGCCACACCATCCTCAGTTGTTGTCTGAGTTGGAATATCAATCGTCTGAGTATAGGGATCAGTAGATGGGTTAAAATCAATATACACATCCACTCCGTCACCCCACCAGTTATCCAAGTGGAATCTGTTAGGGAAATTAGTTAAATCTGGATCGCGTGTGATCACATTATCCTCAGTTGTACCGGGTGCTTCCACACTAAGCCACACCCCAGGCCAAACGGTAGGGTCATAAGGGCAATAACCGATCATTGGATAATTCAATCTCATTGCGGGGTAAAACTGGTCGCTTCCAAAAAGACCCTGAGAAACGATATCGGCTGCCAGTACCTGTGTTCCGTCCGTCAGATTCAAATCGCACTCGATGTTGATCCCAAATTTATAGTCTCCTTCGAGCAGTGCATCCTGTGTAGCTTGCGGCAGAGGAATAGTATTATCCAAACCAAGTTTACCAATGATGTCCGTAAAGAGGAGGCTTATAGAAACCCAGGGCCTCGGGTAGGTATCATCCGTTTTGAACTCAGAAAATGGAACGTTCTTTAACAAAACCCTTGAACTACCGGCACCTGTTCCTTTTTGAGCGTACACATCAACGCTAGCCAGCGTGGTAGGATCTTCAGCCAAAAATTCAGCATCAAAATCAAAGGTTTCTGTTCCGTCAGCCACAAGGGGTACAACGGAAGCGATGGGCGCACCATTGAAATAGATCGAATTCAAAGCCTCGCCTCTTAACACCAGGAGGCTTCCCTTCTTTATTTTTTCAAACTGAAGCGGATCCAGCGATTCATCCCTGCACGATACCACAATAGCAAATAGCGCTACCAGGAATAATATATAAGTCTTTTTCATGATTCTTTCGATTAATTAAGGTTGTCTGGATTATTATCCCAAAATACTTTATTGGTAGCGCCCGCATCCTTTTGAGAGGCCGAGCTATTTAAGTTAGCATAAATAGCAGGGTAAACCATAGATCGGTAATAAGGATCTGAACTCACCTGAACAGTAGGTTGCATGTTTCTTGGTGCACTGGTCCTTCTATACAGATTATAAGCCTCTACCCCGTTTCCAAAAAGTGCAAGCCAATACTCCTTGCCGATAACGTCCATTTTGATAGAAGCTGCATCGTATAGGGCATCAACAGCCGCCAGATAAGGGGCATTGGCGGGCAGCACTGTTGCGGGTATAGTTTGGGTGCCAGCAAAACTTTTAACCTGCGCAATGGAGTTAGTAATGGCAGTTTGTAATAAAGTTTTAGCGGTGGCTGCATCGCCAGCTCTGGCAACCAATTCAGCCTTTGTATAGTCGGTAAAGAAAGACATGAAAATAGGTTGAATACCTGCACCATTGGCGCCATCACCTCTCCTTGCCGACCTATTGAAGGATTTTGTAGTAATGGGGTTGGTGTCAACTCTTCCACCGGCAGGATATACACCTACACATGTCATAGCTCCACCGTCAGGCGGGGTACCGGAACCATCGCCATGATCGCGACCAAAGAATCCTGGTTGAAAAACGCAGAACACATTTCCGCCCCAAGCCTGGTAATGTGGAGGGGGGGCCCCGCAAAATATTGCCTTTGGATCAAAGTTCGCCTCCGAAGCCACAACACTTCCTACCTGACGATAGAAATAATACCTCCAACGAGGATCCTGTACCACTTTTGTAGGAGTCGTTGGTTCGGCAGGATCCCATTTGCCAAATACCTCGTACATAAACGAATTGCCGAGATAACCACCAGCAGTACCAGGAGTAGCGCCATAGTACTGATCGTACCAGGGGTGGCGGGAGCCAGCGGGTACGGTAGCTATTCCATATTTATAAGTGAAGTTTTCAGCTTGTGTATCAACAAGATCCACCAACGAAGCACCCGTAGCCAGGTCTACGAAACCTGCAATTTTGGTATTGGCTTCTGCCGCTCTGGCAGGAATCATAGAAATGTTAATCCAAGCCTTTAATTCCAGCGAATTGGCAAGAGCATTCCACTTGGCCCGGTTTCCACCATAATAAATATCCCTGACAAGAGCTCCGCCAGCATCCGATCCGGTTTTAGCCAACTCTGTTCTGGCATCTGTCAGTAATTGGATTGCATATGCATAGATGTCCGAACCGCTTGTGGCTACTGGATTGAAGTTTCCAGTTGCACCTAGAAGGGCCTCTGCCTGTGGTACATCTCCAAATACATCAACAAGCGTAAGATAGGTGTAAGCTTCCAAAATTTTCCCGACAGCCACGTGTGTTGTCAAGCCTTTTTCTACGGCAAGGGGCTGCATAATTTGATTGCTGATCAAAACACCTGTATACGCAACGGCCCATGTATCATCCAAACTGGATGGATTGAAAGCCGTCTGATAGCGGTAACCACCGGTCATGGCTTGTATACGTATCAAAGGATCTACTGTACCTGCAGCCGAATGATAGAAGTCGGCAAAATTCAACTGAACATTATTCATGATCAAGTCTACATCCGCACCATCTACACTGACTTGATTGGGGTTTTGCAAATCCCCATCCAGATTACACGCTGTAACCAGAAGGAGAAGAAATATTCCGATTTTTTTATATATCTTATTCATGTCTTTATCGTTTAGAAATTAATCCTTACGTTCACTCCATACCTTCTGGCAGAAGGACCGCCAAGGTAATCAAAGCCTGCGCCATTGCCAGAACCGTAAGCCGTTCTGTCGAAGTCGGCTCTTGCATATTTAGGAGCGTTAATAGCATTGAACCATAAATTGTTACCCACCGCAGAAATATTTATACCTGTTAGTTTCAATTTGGAAACCCATGCTTTTGGCAAAGTATAGCCCAGGGAAACTTCTCTGAAGCGAACACGGCTTGCATCATAAACACCTCTATCGGTGGCGCTGCCACCCACGATCGTATTGTTAAAGAACACGCCTGCAGTAGTTAACGGAATGTTATTAGGAGTATAACCCGTTACATTTCCACTCCCGTCTGTTTGCTCAATAACCCCAGGCAGGATCAAAGGAAGTGTTGGATCAAAATCCTCCAAATCCTTAGATACTCCACGACCAACCATAGTAGCTGCGGTATAAGAGAATATCTGACCACCACTAACGTAATCCCATTGCATACCGAAAGTAATGGCTTTATAGGAGAGGCTGGTAAGAAGCGAACCAAACCAATTAGGATTGGGGTCAGCGATAATACCAACATCATTGGATATCTCATAGCTTCCAGTAGAGCTTACAATCAACTGTCCATCAGGAGCTTTAGGTACAAAAGTACCCTGAATAACATTCAAAGGCTGACCTTCGATAGCGTAGTTTCCCAGGTTTGTAAATCCGGCCGTCAAAATTGATTTAGAACCTTCAGGCAACGATTTCACTAATGAAGTGTTTTTGGTATAATTACCAGTTATATCCCATCTCCAGTCAGCATTCTTAATTGGTGTAAGTGTTAATGCTAATTCAATGCCTTTATTTGAAATTGACCCTGCATTAATGAAAGTAGAACCGAAGCCGGTTGAATAATCCAGCGTTCTTTGAATAATCTGGTCTTTCGCGACCCTATTATAATAAGAAGCATTCAATTTGACTTTGTTTTCAAACATTGCGGCCTCAATACCAAACTCAGTCTCAGTTAAAAGTTCAGGCTTCAGGTCAGGATTGGCCAGCAAACTAGGTAACGCAGAGGTAACCACATTGCCAAGGCCATCTACACGAGTTTGAGAATTCAAGGTAAGGTAGGGTCTTGTGTTGTAGGGTGTACCGAAATTGGCAGAACTTCCATAAGCAAGACGAAGTTTTAAGAAGTCGAGTACGGAAGAAGCAAAATCAGGAAATGCCGCAGTTGGAAGAAAGGCTACGCTCGCGCTAGGATAAAATTGAGATCTGTTATCTTCCTCCAAAACAGATGCCCAGTCATTTCTGGCTGCCAGGCCAACATACAACATATTCTTAAATCCAAGGTTTGCATCAAAGAATACGCCCTGAATAGCACTGTTCGCTTGATAATTCAGTTGGTTACCTCTCCAGTCTCTGGGAAGGGTGCTGGTGAAGTTTCTGTGCTCCAGCAGACCAAAAACTACCTGACCTAAACTCTCCAATCCCTCCTGGCGGAAATTATTCTGTCTATAGTTATACCCAACCACACCGCTGATGTTCAGATCAGCGCTTAAGTCTTTATTGAGATTCACCAAAACTGAATGGTCCTGGATTGTACTAATACCGGTTGTCGTACGAAGAGCACCGGGTGTAAGGGAACCACTAAATCCGGCATCACCACTCTTATTATTATAATATGTTTGAAAATCCGAATAGGTATCCAAACCCAGACGATAGGAAACATTTACCCAATCCGCAAGTTTGTAATTCAAACTGGTGCTGGAAAAGAAGCGATTTGTGACACTGGTTTGACGGGCATTTTGCTCTATCCACCGCGGGTTGGTAATTCCCTTGCTCCCGCGATAGTACACACTGCCTTTGGTTACCTTATCCTCCCATGGCCAGTTCATCAAATCAATATTGGTGGGAGTAAAAAACAAGTTTGCAAAAATAGATGGCCCTCCCCCAAATGTATTTGAGGCATCACCCGCTGCCGTAGGAGGTGTTTGAAAATCCGTTCTGGCAAAGTTGAATACATTCGTTAGGGTTAATTTATCCGTCAACTTAGCCGTCCCTCCCAAAGAGAAATTGTCGCGCTTTACACCATTGTTTTGCACAAAACCTGTCTCGTTGAGATGACTATAGCTGAAGTTCAAACTTCCAAACTCGGTTGATGAACCCAAACTAACAGAGGTGGTGGAGGAAGACCCTGTAGAGAAGAAATCCTTCACACTGTTAGGGGCCGAAGTAGGAATATAACCTGGAATTGTTTGACCGGGTTGCACTGTTGAGCCAGAAACCTGAAACTCAGGGAATTCCGGGAACATATTTCTATGTTCGTAATAAGGATGGGCCTGCTGCTGAGGAACACCATTAAACAATGGCCCCCAGTTGCTATAGAATTCACCATAAGCGCCATCAAAACCATTGGCCCATTTGGTTTGAAATTCTGGTACAACGGCTTTAATAGTGAAATAAGACTGCGTTACCGAACCTTCAAATTTCTTTTGCGAACCTTTGGAAGATCCGGTTTTTGTAGTCACCAGGATCACACCATTTCTTCCTTGTGAACCATACAAGGTAGTTGCACTTAAGCCTCTTAAAATGGATATGGACTCAATGTTATTGGGGTCGATATCCAGAAAGCGAGATGGGGCAATGTTTCCATCTACGAAGTTATTTTGACCTTGCCCGTTGATATCATTCTGGTCCGTACTGATCGGAACTCCGTTCACAACCCAAAGAGGTGAGTTGATTCCCGTGATGGAGCTATTTCCACGTATACTGATTTTCGATGCGCTACCTGCCATACCAGATGAATTCAGGATTTGAAGACCTGGAGTTCTTCCTTGCAAAGCGCGGCCCACATCAGTCTCTGGTTTGTTCGCCAATAAGGTAGAGGAAATTGTAGTCTGGGCATATCCCAGGGACTTTTGATCCCTTGTGATACCCAAGGCAGTCACCACGACTTCCGTCAATTGCTGAATGTCCAGACCGAGTCCGATATCAATTGTTGAGCGATCTCCAATAACGACTTCAGAAGTCTGAAGGCCAATAAAAGAAAACACCAAGCTACCCCCTGCGGCAGGGACATTTAGTTTGTAGTTACCGTCAGCATCGGTAACTGTTCCGTTAGTAGTACCTTTCAGCACTACGTTCACACCAGGCAAAGAGGACGCATCTTCTGCGGACGTCACTTTACCTGAAACTACCCGTTCTTGCGCCCAGGCACTGAGCACAAAAACGAACGAGAAGCACAGTAGTAAAAACTTCTTCATAGGTTTAGGTTTAGGTTAAAAGTTAAATTTAAAGCACCAAAGTAGGCCATAAATTCATAAAAAGAAAATGCCCACATTTTAATTTCTTCACATCAACACTTTGGCTAGTACTGCCCCTGATGAACAAATTTCGTGAAAACCCTTAAATTACTCTTTAATACAGGACAAAACGATCATTTTCAGCAGTATGTCTCACTTTTTCAATCGATTGAAATTCTTATAAAAATACCGCGTAAACAGGTAGCAAAAAAAAACGCTCCGGAGGGGAAATCCGGAGCGCTTTACAATAAAATGTATCTGTTAGAAAATCAGGCTTCAGCCTGAACCGAAACGAAGGATTTATCTTCTCTTCCTTTTTTGAATACCACCACACCTGGTGTAAGTGCAAATAAAGTATGGTCTTTACCCATCCCCACATTTCTTCCTGGATTATGCTTGGTGCCGCGCTGACGCACGATAATATTACCTGCAATCACTTTCTGACCGCCAAACACTTTAATGCCAAGTCGTTTGCTTTCCGATTCGCGGCCGTTCTTTACTTTACCTTCACCTTTTTTATGTGCCATAACCTTATTTCAGATTTTTGATTTGAGATGTTTAACCAATACTCTCGATTTGAACTTTGGTGAATTGCTGACGGTGGCCGTTCTTCACAGCATAGCCTTTGCGTCTCTTCTTTTTAAAGATGATCACCTTGTTACCTTTTACATGCTCCACTATCTTACCGGATACTTTTGCACCTTTTACAGTAGGGGCGCCAACTTCTACACTACCGTTATTATCCAGAAGGAGTACCTTATCAAAGGACACTGCTGATCCTGCCTCTCCTTCCATCCTGGGTGCGTAGATATATTGGTCTTGAGCCACCTTGAACTGTTTTCCTGCGATGTCCACAACTGCGTACATGACTTTTATAGCT
>JBBTBZ010000023.1:0-235287 GCA_038043425.1 Bacteroidota bacterium | reverse complement strand
AACGACTGTATATCAGGCACGGGGTGTCCGATATACCCTTATTCTGTTACGCCACCACCTCATTAAACACTTTCACAAAACCTTTCATTTCCTCCTGTGTGCCAATACTCACGCGGCACCATTCTTTTTGCTGGTAGTCCCACACGCGGATCAAGTAGCCTTTCTCTTCCAATTGGGTTAAAATGGTTTTGCCGTCTTTGGGAGCGGGGAAGAGCAACACATTGGTCACGGGCTTGCCATAGTTTATCTTCTTTTGATCGAGGTAATCGGTGAGCACCTTGCGTGCAATAGCATTTTTATCGCGCGTAAGTTTCATAAAGTCTTCATCCCCCAAACTGGCTTTCGCAGCAGCAATAGCAGTCTGGCTTGGCGAAATGGTATCTCCGTATTGGGCTATCTTTTTCAATGTATCCGGATGACCCACTGCATAACCTATCCGTAAACCTGCTAATCCATAAATCTTTGAAAATGTCTTAGAGACGATGACATTTGGATTATTCTGAACCAATCCGACCATTGATTTTTGTTGTGCGGGCTCAAGGAATTCGAGGTAGGCTTCATCGGCATAGACCAGTGTCTTTTTGGAAGCTTCTTCACAAAATGCTCTCACAATAGAATCGCTAACCACTGTGCCCGTGGGGTTGTTGGGATTACATGAGAACACCAGCTTTGTATCACTTTTGATGGCCGATAACAAGGCGTCATAATTATGTTCCAATTTTTCATTGAGATCGACCTTGTCCCAGTTGGCTTTCATCTGGGTAGCATAACTCATCAACAACGGAAACGTTGGGTAGGCAGATAATACACGACCCCCTTCCAATCCATAGGCAATGCCGGTTTGACACAACAATTCTCCCGATCCAGCTCCCAGCAAAACATAGGTTGGATCAACTCCTTCCTTCGCTGCAATTTGTTTTTTCAACTCTTCCAATTCATTGAACGCATACCGATTGCCCTGCGACAGCACTTCTATCACTGCTTTTCTCGCTTTCTCCGATGGGCCGTAAGGATTTTCATTTGAGTTAAGTCGCACCTTCTGATTCGACTTATTTCCTAAAACGAAAAAAGCACGTTCAGCTTCACTCATGGGTGCTGCCATCAGCTTTTCAATAAGGGAAGAAGTTAACGTAAACCCTGCTGTAAGAGCAAGTGTGGATTTGAACCAGTCTCTTCGGTTGAGTTGTGTTTTCATAGTCAATAGATTTGGATTGATGAAGGTAGTAAAATAATTTCAACCCCATACAAACAGAGAATCAGGATACTCTATTCAAGGGAAACTAAAGGTTAATACGTTTTTGTGGTTAAAAAACACAACAAAGAAGATCTAATCAGGAATAATCCCCATCTGCTTCATCAGGAAAGTAGCGTTGGCTTTTTGAGCGATGCCGGGCTTTAGTTTATAATCAAACGCAAGGCGCGCGCCCTCTACCTGACTTTCAAAACATCCATTGATTACGCGTCCAGGAAATCGTTCTTGCAGTTCACCCAATACCACATCGTGCGTAGCCAGCAACACAAGAGCATTAAGCTTTACAAGTTGTTCGACAATGGCAATCGAGCCAGACTGTTTATCTGTTGAGTTTGTTCCTTTGAGAATTTCATCGAGCAATATTAACAGTGGCTGACCTGCGCGAAGATCATCCATGATGCATTGAAGTCGATAAAGTTCCGCATAAAAATAGGATTGATGTTCTTGTAAGGAGTCAGACGTACGCATGCCTGAACGTAGACCTATGATAGGACAAGAAAAATTTTTTGCACAGACGGGTGCTCCGGCCAATGATAGTATAACATTAACACCAGCAGCACGCAAAAATGTACTCTTCCCTGCCATGTTGGCACCCGTGATGATCATGATCGTCTCAGGATTGCCTTGCGAAAAATCATTGCCGATTCTTTCTACGGAAGCAATTAATGGATGTCCTAACTGTTCTGCTCTGATGTTAAGTTTTTCATCAACAGAAGGAAATGCATAGGATGGATTATTGAAATGAAAAGTACCAAAAGAGCAAAGTGCATCTGCTTCTGCCACAACATCCAGCCATCGGGGCAGGTCGGCTGCGTTTACGTGCCGCCAACGTTCCAGTCTTCGGACAGAATGCAAATCATAAAGAAAAAGAGAATTACCAAACATAGTAGCAATAGCGTTCATACGCGACTCCAGCGCATTGACAAGATTTGAAAATTTTCTGACATTCACAGAAGCTTTCCATGCCTCATTCTTTAATGATATCAGAAAAGTTGACTTAAAATCCTGGGCTAATACCAGTTTAAGAAGTACGGCATATCGTTCCAGCACATGCTTATGTTTGCCCAATGCATCCTGAATACGTGAAATCTTCTGGGAGTGAAATGAAGCAATCGTCCACTGAAGGGCCATTGCCAACAGTAAGGCGGGCATCCAGGCAGTGTTTATAATCGTGACAACCAATAAGGAAATCGCGATCAGTGGTCCCACGGTTAGTAATATCCGATAAATTAATTTGCCTTCAATAAAGTTTTCCTGTTTTAACCAGTCCAACAATGTCTCTATTTCAATTGCATTGCTTTTGTTTAATATGGCATGTGCCCAAAAGTCCTGTCGGAATTGTATTTTATCATGAAGATCTTTTATTGCGTCCTGCCGGTCATAAATACTTTGCCTGTCGGAACGGGGCGTTAGAAGAAGGTCCGCTAATTTATTTTCACCAATGGTAGTGCCGCATCGATTGAGGTATTGAAACAACGATCCGTTGCCAAATAAATCAAGATCGTAACTATAGGCATGATGAGGGTCTAGAAAACGCTCGCCCGATTTAAAGTTTGAGAAATCATGATCTAATGCTTTCTGCTCAAGGCTATTCAGCTTAACTAAATTTTCCAGAAGCTGGCTTTTTTGAAACCCTTTATTGTAAAGAGATACCAGATAGAAGAAACCTGCGCCAACAAATGGGAGGGTATAAAAAAGGATAGATTGGGAAAATCCCAAATACGTGATAACGATAAAAAGAAGGGCAACCACAATACGTCCCAACGAAATAGAGCGAAGCGATCGGTTTACCTCTTTCCCTAATAAGGAAAATTCAGCCTGCCGTCCGGCATAGAGTTTTTTCAATTCCTGCATGGTCTGGATTAAAGAAATTTTTCGATGAGCCTCATCACTTGTTCAAGGTAAAGCTCATCCGTTTTGTCAAAGTCATTGAGCTTGTCACTATCGACATCCATCACGAGTGCAACTTCATCATTCTTGAAGGCAGGCAATACTATTTCCGATTTAGAATCCGAACTGCATGCAATGTGACCAGGAAATTCATCAACATTTGGAACAATTATTACTTTTTTGTCTTTCCAGCAGGCACCACACACACCTTTGCCAAACGCTATACGGGTGCAGGCAATTGGTCCTTGAAAGGGGCCGAGTACTAATTCCTGCCTGCCGGCAGGCAGGACATTATTTCTTACTATGTAAAATCCAACCCAAAAAAAATTCATGGACTGCCGAAGTGCTGCGGCAATGTTGGAAAGATTAGCAATAATATCACGTTCCCCTGCAATGAGCGATTCAATCTGAGGTAGTAATGATTTATATCGATCGGCCTTATTGAGTGAAGATGAAAGGATCAGTTGTTCTGCCATTTTAAGCAATTTATAGGCTACTTGCAGGGTTCCCTTCTTTTAATCCATCGGTACTATCATTTTCTTTCCCCGAGGCTTCCTTCAGTTCGGTGAGATCATCCGCAAATGTCTGCTCTTCAATTCCTTTTTCAGAATACGTCACAATTAAATCTTCACCTTGAGTCACTATGTTAGGTGTTATTCCAGAGCCAGGTTTTTCTATTTCTTCCACTTGTTCCTTGAAAAATCTCTGCTGAGAAAAAAGGATTATAGCCACACCAATAAAAATAGAAGAATCGGCAATGTTAAAGACGGGGCTAAAAAATAAAAAATATTCACCGCCCTGGAAAGGTACCCACTCTGGCCAATAAAAATCATAAATCGGAAAGTAGAGCATATCAATTACCTGACCGTGAAACCAAGGTGTGACAGATTCGGCAGGTGCGTTATTCAACAACACTCCATAGAAAGTGCTGTCAAGTACGTTTCCCATTGCACCTCCGAGAATTAAAGCAATACAGATCAGAAACCCCGAGTGCGTGCCTTTGCGTTTCATTTTAATTAAGTACCACCCGATCCCAAACATGGCTACTATACGAAAAAATGTCAACGCCAACTTTCCAAAATCACTTTCCCAACGGATGCCGAATGCCATGCCGGGGTTCAGCAAATAGTGTAATTTAAACCACTCACCTAAGACATTCACCTCCTGATGTATGTACATATACTTATGCACCAACAACTTGCTGGCTTGATCGAGTATGATGACGATTAATGCTATTAGAAAATATTTTTTTGAATTCATTCTGGCTTACTATTATTATTCCGTACACTCAACGATGGATAAACCACCTCTTCGGGAGGCCCAATGCCTGCAATTAATTTAACTTAATTTTTACTTTTATCACAAACTCATCCATATCTACTTCCGTTGCCTCAGACAGTACATCCTTTAACTCCAAACTTAAAGCTTGAGTTTCACTACTGATATACTCTTTGTAATCATTCAATGCGGACGTAACTCTTCCAACATGGCCATCTCGCTCTACTTCAATGGAGATTTTATCAAGCACTTCCAGCCCCATGTCCTTTCGAAGATTTTGGATACGGTTTACAAAATCACGTGCAATGCCTTCCTTTTTCAGTTCTTCGGTAAGAGAGATGTCAAGGGCAACTGTGATCCCTGCTTCAGCGGCCACGGCCCACCCCGGAATATCCTCTGAGCTAATCAGCACATCCTCCAGTACAAGGTCAAATCCACCTTTTGAAAGGGCCCCTTTCTCAATAGCCTGTATATCTTCCTTGGTAAAGGTATTAATGAGCGCAGAAACTTCTTTCATTTTAGAACCATATTGCTTGCCGAGCTTTGCAAAATTTGGTTTTACTTTCTTCACCAGCAGGCCGGAAGCATCATCGATGTATTGAATCTCCTTTACATTTACTTCCGCTTTAATGATGGCTTCAACATGTCTTACACGCTGTGCAAACTTTTCATCCAGTACCGGAAGCAATACTTTCTGCAAAGGCGTGCGCACTTTAATCTTGCTATTTTTCCGAATTGAATGAACTAAAGAGCAAATGCGTTGAGCATAGTCCATTGATTTTTCCAATTCTATATCCTTTCTATTGGGTTCAGGCGCGATGAGTAAGGTATGGTGAATAGAGGCATACTGAAGAGGTGTATTAAATCGTATGGCACGGCTACGAATATTGTCCGTTAAATTTTTATATAACCATTCACTAAAAAAAGGTGCAATGGGTGCCATTAATTGAGCTGTTGCCAGCAGGCATTCATACAATGTTTCGTAAGCCGCCTTTTTATCTTGTGATAGCTCGCCCCGGCTGGACGGCTCCCAAAATCGTTTTCTGTTCAATCGTACATACCAATTCGACAGGTGATCATTCACAAACTCCTGAATGGCCCGAGCTACTTTGGTTGGTTCATATTCATTGTAGGCTGCCGTTACCGTTTCAATCAAGGATTGTTCTTTGGTGATGATCCAGCGATCCAGAGAAGACAGGTTTTCATACGGAACATTGTTCATTTCATCTTTAACAAAGCCGTCAATATTTGCATACAATGCAAAAAAGGAGTACGTATTTTGCAATGTTCCAAAAAATCTGCGCTGCACTTCGTCAATACCTTCCATGTCAAACTTGAGATTGTCCCAGGGAGGTGCGTTTTCGATCATGTACCAGCGCACAGCATCAGGACCAAACTTTAAAATGGTCTCAAACGGGTTGACCACGTTGCCCTTACTCTTAGACATCTTGTTGCCATTCTTGTCTAATACAAGACCATTCGAAATCACATTCTTAAACGCAACGCTATCGAAGGTCATGGTGGCAATGGCGTGAAGAGTAAAGAACCATCCCCTTGTTTGGTCAACACCCTCTGCAATAAAATCTGCTGGAAACCCTCCAACCCCCTTACCCCCAAAGGGGGAACCTGCAATATCATGTTTTGGTAAAGTAGGTAAGTGGCTCAACTTGGTATTAATGGTATTTAAAACCGAACCAATGTTTTCTAAGACTTCTTCATTGGTAAACCTAAGCACCTCGTAGCCATCCAAATTAAGTATTTGTGTTCTGGCATCATCATATTGCTTTTGCACCTCCGAATTGTGATAGCCCCTATCTACTTCAATTACTAATTTTTTTGAGAGGCAAACAAAATCAACAATAATATCATCAATAATATGTTGCCTTCTGAACTTAAAACCACTCAACTTCTTCCCACTTAGTTCATTCCATAAAGCCTCTTCAGCAAGAGTCGGATTATGCCGATTTTGCTTTGGATAACTTTTTAGCAATGTGTACAACCGTGGATTAGCGGTATTCCATCCTACTCGCTTTGCGGAGGGAGTCCCCCCTTCGGGTGTCAGGGGGTGCTTGTTCTCAAATGGATAATGCCACTGCGCATACGGCATCGCTCCTGAATCAAACCATACATCAATGAGATCGGGTTCACGATACATGGGCTGGCCTGATGAACTCACCAACGTAATCTCATCTACGTATGGACGATGGAGATCAAATGTTGAATCCTGAACGTTGAATTTTGAATTTTGAATTCCTGCTTTCCCGGCCCTTTCGACTTCTTCACTCAGTTCCTGAATTGATCCAATACAGATTTCCTCCTTACCGTCTTTTGTACGCCAGATTGGAAGAGGTGTGCCCCAATAGCGTGATCGCGATAAATTCCAATCTACCAGGTTCTCCAACCAGTTGCCAAAGCGGCCAGAACCAGTTGACTCGGGTTTCCAGTTGATGGTCTTGTTCAGTTCTACCATGCGATCTTTGAGTGCAGTAGTTTTGATGAACCAGCTATCTAATGGATAATATAATACGGGTTTATCCGTGCGCCAGCAATGTGGGTAAGTATGTTCGTACTTCTCTACTTTAAAAGCTTTGTTCTCTTCTTTTAAGATGATGGAGATAATAACATCTGTATTTTTATACTCGGGATGATCCTCATCTTCATTTGTGTAATTCTTTACGAAGAAATCATCTGGTCCTAACTTCCTATGCGTTTTAATTCCATACTTCTTAACACCTTCTTCCAGTTTACCACCAATCTGGTTTACAAATTTTCCTTTTCTATCAACAGTCGGGACTTCATTGTCAAGTTCATCTTTTAACGTAAGGGCCGGAATGCCATTTTGTTTTGCTGCCCGAAAGTCATCGGCACCGAACGTTGGCGAAATATGGACTATTCCAGTACCATCTTCTGTGGTAACGAAATCTCCAGCTATTACCGTAAAGGCTTTGTCAATATCAGTCAAGGGTTGGAGATAGGGCATAAGTTGGTCATAGCGAATCCCGAGAAGGTCTTTTCCCCTAAATTTCGCTGTTACACTATAGTGAATAATATCCTTACCAAAGAAATATGAATCCTGATAATCATTCGGCATAGCACCATCCAAATTGAGTTTTCTTAACTCTTCGATCGAAATAACTTTTAAGTTTTTTGCCTTAGATGAGAAATATTTTTCCGCTCTATCTTCGGCTAAAATTACTTCAGTAGTTTTTCCCGTGTAAGGATTAACTGTTCTGATTTTTAAATAGCTTATCTTATCGCCAACAGCTAAGGCTGTATTAGAGGGCAGCGTCCACGGGGTTGTTGTCCACGCTAAAATAAAAACTTCTGTATCCGTTCCCTTAAACAAAAATTCAGACTTCGCATCTCTCTTTACTTTGAACTGCGCCACCACCGAAGTGTCTTTCACATCTTTGTAACAGCCCGGCAAATTCAATTCATGCGAACTTAATCCTGTTCCAGCTGCGGGTGAGTAGGGCTGAATACTATAACCTTTATACAACAGTTTCTTGTCATATAATTGACGAAGCAACCACCACAAAGTTTCAATGTATTCATTTTCATAGGTAATGTACGGTTTCTCCAGGTCCACCCAATAGCCCATCTTCACGGTCAGGTCATCCCACTGGTCTTTGTACATCATCACTGTCTCACGGCATTTCTTATTATACTCTTCGATGGAAATTTTCTTTCCAATATCATCTTTGGTGATGCCCAGTTCTTTTTCTACCTGCAACTCTACCGGAAGGCCGTGCGTGTCCCATCCTCCCTTCCTCTTTACCTGAAATCCCTGAAGTGTTTTATACCGGCAAAAAATATCTTTTACGGTACGGGCCATCACATGGTGAATACCGGGCGTGCCATTCGCTGAAGGAGGTCCTTCATAAAACGTGAATGAAGGTCTACCCTCCCGTAAAGAAACAGATTGTTCGAAAACTTTCTCACTCTTCCAAAACTCCAAAACATCACTAGCGAGCTTTGCATAATTCAGCTCTTTGTGCTCTTTATACTTCTCCAACATTTCGATAACTTATAAAATCAATACAATTACTTATTACCTCCAATTTCAATGAGCGCCCATGAAGGCGTGCCCATCCTCTTCTAATACCAATACGCCAAACTCAAACTTTTTCCCATGTTACTCCGCTGATCCGGACCGATCATGAATTTTAATTTTACTCAAATCGATTTCTTCATCTTCATGTTCACTGTAAAAACCCGGGTCAAAATCGTCAATTAGTAAGTGGTCTTCTTTTTTACCTTTCTTTGGCTTATCAAATGTCATAATCAGGGCAGGTAATAAAATTAGGTTTGTGAACATGGAAATGATCAGTGTGGTAGACGTAAGTAATCCAAGCGCAACTGTGCCTCCAAAATCAGAAAACGCAAAAATGATGAATCCGGCAAACAAAACAACAGATGTATAAATAATGCTTTTGCCGGTTTCCAAAATACTTTCACTAACAGATCGCGGAACAAAAAATCCCGTTGCCAATAACTCTTGTCGGTATTTGGCAAGAAATCGAATGGAGTTATCCACTGAAATCCCGAACGTGATACTGAAGATCAACGCTGTACTTGCTTTTAATGGTATATTAAAATAGCCCATCAATCCTGCCGTAATCATTAAGGCAATCAGGTTAGGAATAAGCGATATAATTATCATTCTTGCGTTGGCAAAAAGCAAAGCCATAGAAAGGGTGATCAAAATACAGGCCAGCACTAAACTTTCAGTAAGGTTCTCAATCAGAAATTTATTGCCTTTGATAAATATTTTTGAGGATCCGGTAACGGTTACGCTAACCGAATCACTTTTTGACTTCAGAATTTTCTTGAGCTCTATCACTAAATCTTCAGCTTTCGGTTCAATCACTCTGTGAACAAGTGAATCCATTTTAATGGAACCAATATCAGCCATCTGCAACGAGATGCGCATCTTGCTGAAGGAAGAATCGACAAAGGCCTTGAACAAGCCGCTATTATCGGTCTGTCCTTTCAGGTAGTCCAAAACATATTTAGCTTCCATCTCATTGGAAGGTAAACCATACCAGTCGGGGTTATTATTATAATAAGCTTGCCGTGATGCCTTTATAAAACTAAGCACAGAAACCGGACGTGATGTAACCGTAATTGAATCGAGCGATGTCTCAAAACGATCAATCGCCCTGACAACTTTTAAATTTTGCAGAGGTCGCTTCCTTTTAGTTTTAAGATCTACCTCAATTTCAAGGGGCATTATACCCGTAAAATTATCCTCAACAAATTTTAAATCTTTCTTTACCTGGCTTTCTTCGGGAATATCATCCACCATAAAAGAGACCGTATACATTTTCGTCATACCGATGACAGCAAATGTGGTGATGGCAACAGTAGCGAGATAAATTGCCGGGCGGTGACGATGCACAATCAAATCAATAAACTTAACGAACCCACCCAGGATCTTAAAATTGAGATGACGCAAATGCTTTGGCTTAGGCTCAGGCATCCACGATAAAATGCTAGGGATCATCACCAGGCTCACCACAAATAGACCGATAATATTTATACCCGCTACAATACCAAATTCGCGAAGGATGGTAATGTCCGTGTAGAGTAAGGTTAAAAACCCGATGGCCACGGTAAGGTTAGTAAGAAACGTAGCCAGCCCCATCTTTTGAACAACAATCTCTATGGCTTCTTGCTTATTTCCGTGCTTCACAAACTCTACATGATATTTGTTCAGCAAGTAGATGGCATTGGTAATTCCGATGGTCACGATCACAGGAGGAATTAATCCGCTAAGTAAACTTATTTTGAAACCCAAAAGAGCAATGGTACCAATTGTCCAGATCACCACAACACCAATCATGATCAATGAAAATACCACAGCCCGAACCGAACGGAAAAAGATGAGCATGATAAGACCCGTTACAATAGCAGACAGGTATAAGAAAAAGGATAACTCTTTTCGCACCTGCGAAGCCATCACCGAACGCACAAAAGGCAATCCTGCATAGTGTACTTTTATTCCCGTCTGTTTTGCAAAATCCGCCCCATATTTCACAAGAGCATTCGTGATGTCAATTCTCTTAGCGGAATTAGCATATTCTTTTTTTACCTGGGCCAAAATTAGGGTTGCCCCATTTCCGGTATTTAACAGTTGACCCATGTAAAACTTCTGCCCTACCGCCACGTGCAGTAAGCTATCCAACTGATGCTGCGAGGTTATATTTTCAGGGAAAAGATTGATGAGATAAAATTTCGCCTTAACAGTGTCCTTTTGAATGATCTTGAGCAGAGGCAATGAAAGAATTTCTCCAACACCTTCTATTTTTCTAAGCTCATTACTTAATGTTCTGAACTTTTGAAAATTCTCCAACTTGAATAAAGCACTATCTCGAACACCAAGTGCCATCATATTGCCATCCTCCCCAAATTGCTTTTTAAAACGATTAAAATAGACCATTTCAGGGTCATCCAGCGGAACGGTCCGAGTAAACTCGTAGCTCATCTCCACCTTCATAGCAAAATAGCCCATCACCACGGTGATTAAACCAATCACTACAATCAGATGAAGTTTGAACTTTATGATAAACTGAGCAACCTTTGACCACATAGCTTACTTGCCAAAAAATCAGACGGCAAAGCTAAGGATTTTTGCGGTTCAAGAAGGTTTAATTATCCTTCAAAAAGCTGGAATTTACGTTAATTCAGTGGAATTTTAACTGAAATCAGATTAGAGAAATCCCGTTGATCTTTCGGTACAGAGAAAGAGCATGCCGGTCAGTTAAGCCTGAAATGAAATCAATGATGTTGCGAAGCATAAAATAAACATTTTCAGGTTGCGCTTTTATATCAGCCACCACTTCTCTTGGCAAGAGAAATTGCAGATTTTGGTACTTTCTTGATTTTGTCGGTCTGCCCGCAAGGCTTGTATTTTGAATCAGGTAAAGACCAGCTTTTGTAAATTCTTCCAATAAACCAGGCAGTACCTCATGGCCGGCCGCTTCAATCTCAACTACTTGCCTTGCCTGATAAATCTTTTGCCTGGAAACATTGATGATATTCTTAAGCATATTTTTAGAAGGGCAATGGTCTGCCAACGCCTGATCAAATTTCCCTGAAAGAATTTCCTCTTCACTTTCCAAAAATAGATTGGAACATTCATCCATTAAATCACCAATGGCCAGTGCCCTTAAATATCCAATTTTCTCTTGCTGGCTGTTAAGTTGGCTCAGTTTACCAAGTTTAGATTTATTTTTTGTAATGACTCCCTCAAACAAAGCTCTGGCTTCCTCATAACTTACTAATCCTAAACTACAACCATCTTCCAGATCAATGATACTATAACAAATATCATCTGCTGCTTCCACTAAAAAAGCAAGTGGATGACGAATGAAAACAGAATCCGTTAGGCTTAACCCTAATTGGTGTGCGACCTCGTGGAATATTTCTTTTTCAGTTTGAAAGAACCCGAATTTCTTCTGGCTGCGTTTCGACTTATCACGATGCGGAAATAAGGCGGGACACGGATATTTTGTAAAGGCACCTAATGTAGCAAAGGTTAGTTTTAATCCGTATTGATTTTTCGTAAGTAAACGTAAGCCTTGCGCATTACCTTCAAACTTAATCAAATCATACCATTCAGCCTCACTTACTTTTTCTTTGAAAGACATACCTTGCTTGTGACCCGCAAAAAAATCTGAAATGGACTCTTCTCCCGCGTGACCAAATGGAGGATTACCGATATCGTGCGCCAGTGAAGCCGCAGAGGTGATCGCACCAAAATCAAAAAGTGAAAATTTCGGGATGAGTTCGGGATGTCTCTGCAGAATCACTTCCCCTACTCGTTTACCAAGTGACCGGCCTACACTGGATACTTCAAGGCTGTGTGTAAGTCGTGTATGGACAAAATCGAGCTCGGGCAAAGGGTGAACTTGTGTCTTATCCTGAAGTTTACGAAACGGGTGTGAAAAAATAATGCGGTCATAATCTTGTTCGAATGCACTACGCGATTGCTCGTGAATAGATTGTTTTTGTCCGGTACGGTGCGAAGAGAGAAGCTGAAGCCAGTTCATGAATAATCAAAAATATTAACGCCTTAATTAGGTGACCACTTATCCACCGATGTCTTTACCCATGAAAGTTGAATCTGCATTTTAAATCGAACGAAGGAGATTCTTAATAGAACATTTTTCTTCAAGCACGGCTCTAATTTCACTGCTCTTAATCCGGTCTTGCTTCATCGTGTCACGGTAGCGAATCGTTACAGTGTCATCTTGCAGTGTTTGGTGATCAATGGTAACACAAAATGGTGTGCCAATGGCATCTTGCCTTCGGTAGCGCTTACCGATAGCGTCTTTCTCTTCATAGAAACAGCGGAAATCAAACTTGATGTCGTTCATGATTTCAGTTGCCTTTTCAGGAAGCCCGTCCTTTTTCATAAGCGGCAGGATCGCGACTTTATGCGGAGCAAGGGCTGGAGGAATTCGCAACACCACGCGTTCACTTCCGTCTTCTAATTTTTCCTCCACATACGAACTGGCAAGCACTGATAAAAACATGCGGTCCAAACCAACAGAAGTCTCAACTACATAGGGGATAAAATTCTGATTATCCTCAGGGTCGAAGTATTGTAGCTTTTTACCTGAAAATTTCTCATGATTTTTTAAATCGAAATCTGTGCGCGAATGAATGCCTTCCAATTCTTTAAAACCCATTGGAAATTTGAATTGAATATCGCACGCAGCATTAGCATAGTGGGCTAAATTCAAATGATCATGAAATCGATAATTTTCATTTCCAAGGCCAAGGGCCTGGTGCCATTTCATTCTTTTCTCCTTCCAGATTTCATACCACTTCATCTCCTCACCAGGCTTGATAAAAAACTGCATTTCCATTTGTTCAAACTCCCGCATACGAAATATGAATTGTCGTGCAACAATTTCATTACGAAAGGCTTTTCCAATTTGGGCAATCCCAAAAGGAATTTTCATCCGACCGGTCTTTTGGACATTCAGGAAGTTGACAAAAATACCTTGTGCCGTTTCCGGACGCAAATAAATTTTGTTAGTATCTTCTGAAAGCGATCCCATCTCCGTAGAAAACATCAGGTTGAATTGACGCACGTCTGTCCAGTTGCGTGTGCCCGAAACAGGATCTGCAATTTCCAAATCTTCGATCAATTGCTTCAGGGCAGCCATGTTGCCCGCTCCTATTGCTTCTTTCAGGCGCGTGTTGGTCTCATCAATCTTGGTTTGATATTCCATGATCCGTGGATTCGTCTTCACAAACATCTCTTTATCAAAAGAATCACCAAACCTTTTGACAGCCTTCTCAACTTCTTTTTCAATCTTCTCTTCCATCCTGGCAATAGCATCCTCCACCAGAATGTCTGCTCTATATCTTTTTTTCGAATCTTTATTATCCAACATGGGATCACTAAAGGCATCCACATGGCCCGAGGCTTTCCAGGTAGTAGGATGCATAAAAATGGCAGCATCGATACCCACAATATTATCATGGAGCTGAGTCATAAACCTCCACCAATATTCTTTGATATTATTTTTCAGCTCAGACCCATTTTGCCCATAGTCATAGACCGCGCTGAGGCCATCATAAATTTCACTGGAAGGAAAAACAAACCCATACTCCTTGGCATGGGCGATTACTTTCTTCAAAAGGTTGTCTTCTTGGTTCGCCATAAGACGCAAAGATACTATTAGTCAATTGTTGACCAATGACCATGAGATTTTTATCCATATGAAAGACTTTTGTTTAGGTCAAGGCTAACGTATCTTAACAAATGGGTTTGAAATGAATAAAATTCAATGAACCGGAACAGAATTGGGAAGGGATATTGTAAAACAGGTTCCTTTACCAAAATGTGATCGAAGCGAAATGCTGCCACCCATTCTCTCAATTGTTTCTTTGACGATAAAAAGACCTAAGCCCGAACCCTTTGATATTTCGGAAGCCCTGAAAAACATATCAAATATTTTGCCTTGGAGATCAGTAGGAATACCAATTCCATTGTCTTCCACAGAAAGCTCCGCTTTGTATTCCGAAGTGACTAAACTTATTCTTATAAATTGGCTGGGTTTTGTTTTGTCATGGTACTTAATGGCATTACTGATAAGATTGAATAAAATACTAGTTAATCTTGATCTGTCCCCGTTAATGTAGGAATTGTCATCAATTTGAATTTGGAAATCAATTTCCTGTGCGCCTTCATTGTACTTGAGTTGATTGACTATTTCTTTGATGAAGGCATTCACTTGGATTTTTTCTGATGAAATAGAAACCCTGCTATTTCTGGCATACTCCACTATATCCTTGATGAAAGAGTCTTGTACTTTTATCCGGTCTGCCATAAGGCTAAGGCATGTATTAATTTCCTCAAGGCTATCTGATCTCTTTGCAATTTCAATAAGGCCTAGCATAGAACTTAACGGAGAGCGAAGATCATGTGACGCACTATATACAAAACGATCAAGTTCTTTATTTGCCTTTGTTAGCAGCTCATTGTTCTTAAGCAACTCCTCTTCCGTGCGAAAATTAATATCAAGTAAAAAGAAAAGCAGAGTTGCTGTAGTGATTAATGATACCGTGAAATTTGTAATAAAAGCGATGGTCACATATGATTCCGGAACTTCAGCATGCGGTAGTGAAGGATACACTTTAAAAATATAAGCCAACATAAAAAGCAATAGGGATAAACTACAGAAAAACAGACCCGTTTTCAGTTGTTCATAACCACACAAGGTAAGGGAGGTCAGCGCACACACCATAAAGTAAATGTAGACACCACTTCTATATGTATCGTTTGCCGCGAATACATATATCAAGCAATTGAGCAGAAGAAGAAAGACATTATTTGCTAGCTCGAATTTGCCATTTCTGTTTAAATATATAGTGCCAGCCGAAAAAGCAATTAGAAAAAAATAGTACCGTAAATTGAAGTAAATACCGTTCAGATTGTCAATTACGATGTAGGTGATTCCTACCGATATCGCTAGTAGTGCCAGCTGCCCACGCAGGATGGCTTTCTTGTAGACACTCCGGCTAAGTGTATCTTTTTGATTGAGTAGAAAATTCCAAAACGATTTTTGGGGGTTCAACATATTTTAAAGGTATTCAAAAACAAACATCTGAAAATACCTCAAGTATTTAAACTCCAAATTAGGTGTTTATGCTTAACCAAGTTTAGAATAATCCAGCCGTTAACTATTCATGTATGATTTTATTCAGAAATAAAGAAAAGAGATGCGAAACACCAGATGAAAAAGGCTTACTCAGCTATGTACTCGGCAAAGCAACAGTAACGGTAGTCCCTTTTCCTAACTCAGAGTTCAATTCAATCGAACCATTTATTCGCTCTAAGGTCTCCGCCACAATGTATAATCCAAGCCCTGATCCTTTTGAATTATCTGAAGCTCGATAAAACATATCAAAGATTTTATCCCGATGCTCTTCGGCAACACCTAGGCCATTATCCTTCACCAGAATTTTAGTTTCAACGTCATTAGCAATAGCCTCGATTTGAATCAATGGAATTTTCTTTGTAAAGTCGGCATAGCTAATTGAATTAGAAACAAGGTTTGTCAGAACAACTTTCAGTCTGTTTGTATCGGTGGTTACATGTGAATCCGGTGAGACGAGTATCTCTATCTTTATTTGTGATGCATGTTCAGAAAATCTCAAACTATCAATCACGTCCTTGACTAAGTTGCGCAGGTTTACCTTATCCGTTCTAACCTGCAATCTGGAATTTCTGGAATAGTCAATAATTTCTTTTATGAAACTATCCAAATGAAGTACCCTGCTCTCCATCATTTCCAGGTATTGCTTTGACTCATCTTGCCCGGTGGATAACTTTGAAATATTAATCAAACCCAATAGTGAGCTGAGTGGTGCTCGCAAATCATGTGAGGCGCTATACACAAACCGGTCAAGTTCTGAATTTACTTTAACCAGTTCAGCATTTTTGTTCTGAATTTTCTGTTCTGCAGTTAATACCATCTTATCAAAGAAGATAACGATCAATGCTCCAATAATGAACACAATAAAAAAATTCATAATAAAATAAAAATGAGCATCCGCGAGAGAGAATTTATCGGGTTGGAGTAAGGCATATAAAAACAGCGCAAAACTAATTGAGGCAAACCCAATTCCTTTCCATCGTTCTGTATAGCCGTAAACTGCCAACGCTCCGAGGCTGGCTGGAACAAAGTAAATATAGGTACCCGTCAATAGTACATTATCATCAATTATTGAAAAATAAAATGCAATGAAATTTGCCCGAATAAAATGAATCACGATAGCAAATTCCGTATAGCCTGAACGAAGCAAAACCAGACAGACAATGGACACAATAAAACCAATAAAAAGGCTGGTGGGCTCGCCATCCGGATTAAATAAATTGACGATAAAATAAAAAAGACCCATGCCGATGTAGATTAAAATCAGGTAGCCGCCCAATATTATCTTACGCCTTTGTGGCTCGGATTTTATCTGCTGATTACCTATGATTAGGTTTTGGATCGACATCAGAAATATTTATTTGCCAAATATAACAATGGAATATTATCGGAGGAGACGTTATTTCCAGAATTGAATTCAAATAATTGAATTCCATTGACTATTTTAAACGCATGAATTTTGCCATTCACAAAATAGGCCTGGCTATTGCCTTTTCTCCCACATCTGAAGCCATGCTGGCCGAAGCCATGCGTTTAACAATGGTATACCAGGCACGTCTTATTTTGATTCATGCTGGCGATCATGGACCAAAGGAAGATAAATTGATGGATGCTCTGATTGAAAAGGCAGGTCTTCCGGCCTCCTTCATAAAAATCCGATGGGAAAACGGCAATCCCGGTGACGTCATTTTGAAAGTATGCCAACAAGAAAATATCGATCTGCTAATTGCAGGCGCTCTCCGTAAGGAAAATTTAGTACAGTATTACATTGGCTCTATTGCACGCAAAATTATGCGTAAAGCTGACTGTTCTTTTCTTATGATTACTAATCCTAGTACACAGCCATTGCCTTACAAAAACATTGTGGTAAATGCCGAAGACAGCCCATATGTGGAAGAAGCCATTTTCGCAGCATGCCAGCTGGGACTTAAAGATAAATCGAACTGGGTTCATATTGTGCGGGAAGTAAAATTATATGGCCTTACCATGGCTGCTTCCGACCAGCGTTCGGAAGTTGAGTACAACGAGGTACGTCATCACCTGGTGCAAGAAGAGATCAATACAGTAGAGGAATTTCTTCAAAAAATTCCACACGACAAGTTGAAGGTGAACATTAAAATGGTTTCTGGTAAAGCTGGTTTTGAACTTTCGCAATTCGCAAAACGCAAGAGTGCCGACCTTCTGATTGTCGGTGCATCCCAACGCAGATTTTCTCTTTTCGACCGGGTGTTTCCGCATGACCTTGAATATATATTTGCCGACCTCCCCTGCAACCTTTTAGTGGTACACCCTGATCAACAGTCTGGAAAGGAGGAACACTATGAATAAGTTGAGTCAACCGGAGATCATGCAGTTGTTGTTTCAACTCAGCATCATGTTGTTGTTTGGTCGGTTACTGGCAGAATTGGCAAGAAAATTAAATCAGCCTGCTGTGGTGGGAGAAATTGTGGCTGGTATTATCCTTGGTCCTACCATTTTAGGATTGGTTTCCCCCGACTGGTTTAATTCATTATTTCCGCCAGGCTCATCGGGTCTAGTCCTGGATGGTTTCGTTCAGGTTGCGGTAGTTATGCTGTTATTTATTGCCGGGCTGGAAGTAGATCTGCACATTGTATGGCAGCAGGGCAAGCAGGCTATTTACACCAGTTTTTTTGGTTTAGTTGTCCCATTCTTATTTGGATTTGCTTTTGCATTTTACTTTCCGCTGTTTTTTGGAAACGAGGATGCCACCAGACATCTTCCCTATTCACTCTTCATGGGTACATCGATGGCCATTACAGCATTGCCTGTCATTGCCCGCATACTTATGGATTTGAATATTATCAAATCAAGAATGGGCATGCTTGTTATTTCCTCCGCCATGATTAACGATATTATTGGCTGGCTGATTTTTTCTATGGTGTTGGGTATGATCGGGAAAGGGAATATGAATTTCTCCTTATTAAATACTGCCCTGGTAACAATAGGATTCACTGTTCTTATGTTAACGCTGGGTCGTGGTCTCATCAACCGGTTTTTACCCTGGGTTAATAAAAAGTTAGCCTGGCCCGGTGGACTGCTTTCACTATCACTTGCCCTATGTTTTATGGCTGCTGCATTTACAGAGTATATCGGCATTCATGCTATCTTCGGAGCATTCATCATTGGCGTCACTTTAGGGGATTCTGAGCACATGCCCGAACGTGCCAAAGAAATTATTCACCAATTTATCAATAACATCTTTGCCCCTCTATTTTTTGTGGCTATCGGATTAAAAGTAAACTTCCTGGCTAATTTTGATCCATTGCTCACATTGGTAATTTTAGGGATTGCCTTTGCCGGGAAAATTATTGGCAGCGGACTGGGCACTAGATTGGGTGGCTTTACCTGGCGCGAATCGTTGGCTGCGGCCTTCGGTATGAATGCCAGGGGAGCGATGGAAATAATACTTGGATTGATTGCGCTGGAGAATGGATTAATCAATGAAAAAGTCTTTGTCTCCCTGGTAATCATGGCGCTCATCACCAGTATGAGCAGCGGACCATTGATGAAGTGGATGTTGCGGAAATAGGCTACAAGCGTCAGCCCTCAGTTAACTGGCAAACACAATTAATAAACTTGTAGTCGCGATATACAAACAAAGCGGTGAGTAATATCGCGTATCATTTTTTGCGAATGATGAGTCTCGAACCCTTTTAAAAAATCCAACATGGCTAAAGTCTCCCACAGCTCTAATGGTAAAGATAAAAGCAATAAACAGATTGCCCCATTGAAAGTATTTCAATTTCAACTTATTTGAAAAAATGTCCGTGTTTCCTATTTCAATAATGGCGAAAACTAATAATCCTATTGCAACCACTATGATAGATAAGTGAGATGGTTTAAAAAGCTTATCCGTTGACTTCTTGTTGGTGGGAATAACAGAATCCATTCCCCACGTACCACCGAACAGCCAATAGAAATGGAGGACACTAAGACTAAAAAAAATCAGCGAATTAATTAAGGCAATTGAAAACATGATTTTACTTTGCTGAAATTTATTATTGAACGTTACATTAATTAAGACACTTCAATCAACGTTAGCTTCATCTGTTCCACGGTTGAACATAAGTGGAATTGGAATAAGCCGTCAGAAAGAATGGCTAAGTTAGAAATTAGTGTTGGGCTGTCTTAAATTTTGTTCTTGAATCCAGATATTCCGAAAGAGTACTTCATGCCCTTCGGCTTGCAATTTCAAGCCACCCGGAGTATCAGTGATACCTTTGCCTTCATCGTTTCCGCCATCAATACCTGAATTGGGTCCACCCCACACCTGGGCAATTGTCTGGTTTGTATTGGTCTTGATGCCATTGAAATACGTTGTTACCATGGCTTTTTCCGTGCGTTGACCATTTTCGAAGCGTGCAGCCCGAAAAAGAATATCGTAGGCGTTCCAATGGCCAATTCCATTGTAAGCATGATAAGGGGATTCTGTTTCATTGATAACCGCACCTAAGCCATGTTTTGTTGAATCTCCATCAAGTATCTGTATCTCATAGCGGTTCTGAAGATAAACACCGCTATTTCCACCGGGTTTTACAATCAGGAATTCGACATGCATACGAAAATCACGAAACTCTTTTTTGGTAACGATGTCAGCAAACCCGTATTTACCACCCGCTGCGGAAGGGTCATTTCCATTAAGCACTGTGCCGCCATCAACAGGGTCCTTTACAATAGTCCACTTAATCGGCAATGTAGCGGCTAGTTGAGGCCCTTTCCAATAGGTCCATTTTTCGTCCAGCATGTTACGGGTACCATCAAAAAATACTTCAGCACCTTTAGGCGCCTTTACACCAACCCCCACTTGTGCCTTTACTTCTAAATGTATTGCCAGGCCCAGAATGATTAATAGCATGGTAACTGGGTAGGCTATGTTAAATTTAACTGCCATGGGTTTACTTTTTAGGAGCATGATTTTCAGCATCTAAATTACTATTTTACCAGGAGGAGATCAAGGAAGTGAAAAAAGAGCATAACTACAATGGTCGAAAAGAAAACAGCGTAATACCTTCCCTGATTTCCTGATCATCAAAATCAAGGAATGATTTGATCACTCTTATTTTTTGACCGCTGGTTAATTCATCCGATTGCATAACTGAATTTAGGGCATCTCTAAAAACCTAAAAAAGTTGTCAGGCTGAGCTTGTCGAAGCCGATTTGGAGAACGTTTTGCATTGAAGATGTTTCGACAGGCTCAACATGACATGGTTTTTAGAGATGCCCTTTAGTTAATCAGCTTCTCCAGCACTACAAACTCCAATTGCTTTTTTGGTTGACCAAACCGTGGGTCATTGAACGCAAAAGGTTTCCGCTCACCCGTATTAACGTAACCGTGCCGGGCATACCAATCAATAAGTTCTTTGCGTACAGAAATGACAGTCATAAAAACGGACTTACATTTTTGATTTCTTGCTTCTGCTTCAGCAGCCTTCATTAATTCTTTACCTATACCTTTGCCCTGCAAATGAGGTTGCACGGTGAGCATTCCCAAGTACAACTTATCCTTCTCCTGATGAAGCTCCACACAGCCGAGAATTTTTTCATCTTCTACATATTTCAATATCGTGTAGCCAGGCTTGCGCATAATGTCTTCAATTGCAGCTGCATCAGTACGCGTGCCATCTAATAAATCTGCTTCTGTAGTCCAACCCTGACGAGAGGAATCTCCCCGGTAGGCAGAGTTGACGAGGGAGTCCAACTCAAGAGCATCTTTAACATCCGCTTTAGTAATCATATTCAAATGTAAAGTATAAAGTAATTCCGCTCAAATCAGAATCTGCACCGTCAACTGAGGATAGCCAATAGGATTTGAATAAAATTGATTTTGGCGCGAGCACCACAAAAAGTAAGAGAAGATTCGCTGAGTAACTCAATCAGGGTGAAGTGGATTACCATTTCATTTCAATCGACTATCAAATATACACCGAGAAATTGTCCGCCATTGTAAATTTAAATAGATTGATGAAACAATTGTATTTTTGTTTCCCACAGCCCTTTAACAAACGCATCAACTTGAATCAACTTACACCTCAACAGGAATTAGAAATTTCTTCTGGCAGGCGTTATGACCTTGACTGGTTACGGATGAGTGCCATTATAATACTCTTATTCTTTCACACTGGCATGTGGTTTAATGAATGGGGTTGGCATGTAAAAAACAATGAGACCAGCGTTACATTTCAATATTGGATGATTTGGTCGCATTATTTTCGCATGCCTCTCTTGCTTTTCATTTCCGGAGCTGGCACATATTTGGCATTAGGTAAGCGAACTCCCAGGCAGTTTGTACGTGAGCGTTTTCGCAGGTTATTCATTCCCTTAGTTTTTGGAATGTTCGTGATTGTGCCCCCTCAGATTTACTACGAGCACATTAAGGAATATAACAGCTATTTGGACTTCTATAAAACCGTCTTCAACTTTGTTCCTTATCCCAAAGGAAGCTTTAGCTGGCATCATCTGTGGTTCATTCTGTATCTTTTCCTTTACTCCATGATGGTGTTGCCATTACTGAACTTCTTGCGATCGCTACGATCTGAGCAATTCAAAAACAACGTTTGGAAATGGCTGGGGAATCCGGTGGGAATACTGTTGATCCCGCCTGTAATTATTCTCATTACTCAAATCATACTGCGGCCTTTTTTTCCAGAAGATACGCATGCGTTACTGGATGACTGGGCTTACTTCACCTTTAACTTTTTGCTATTTGTGATGGGTATCCTCTGTTACTCCTATCCACCTCTCTGGAAAGCTATCGGGACAAATCGTACCTATTTGTTAATGGCCATGCTTGTTTCCTTAATCCCATTTTATACCTGCTATTTTCATTATCGTCATTTGATCGTGCTGCCATGGGAAGATCGTACTATTGAGATCATTTTTGATGTCACCGCTATATTTGTAACCTGGTTTACTGTGATTGCGATCATTGCCTACGGGCAGCATTATCTCAACAAACCTCATCCCTGGTTATCTAAAATAAATGAAGGGTTGTATCCTTTTTATATCCTTCATCAAACCGTCATCATCTTTATCGGTTATTATATCTGCCAGTTGGATTTGAGCATAGCTGGCAAGTATTGGACGATTGCGCTGCTCACGTTAATCAGTTGCACGGCATTTTACCTGTTGTTGGTCCGGCCATTTAATGTGATGAGGTTCTTTTTTGGGATGAGACCAAAGCCGAAGTAATAGGATTGGTTCTTCATGAAGCAGGATTGAAATCAAATCCACACATTCCATTAGCGGGTTCTATTCAAATGGGTTAAGTTAGATGTGGTAAAATAATAAAATCAGCACATCATTCAATAGAGAAAATTTCTCCAAATAATTCTATCAATCAAGTTTCTTTGGATCCTTTGACAAATCTTTACTCAAGATCTCGAATCTCAAAATCGTGACCCTTACCAAACTTAATCAGATCTTGAAAGTGGTATTTTTCCAGAGTGTGGAGATCCTTTAATTTAAAGTCACCATTACCTAAAATATGTTCGATAATAAACTCGTAGCGATCGCCAAAGTTAATCAGGCTGTATTTTTTGCCATTGCGAAGGACATCGAATGAAAGGCCAGCCATAATTGAAAATGATTATTTAAGCCTGGAAAGATCCAGCTCAAAATCGGGAAGAAGTGATTCTCCACTCAGCTTTTTATCGAAGCCGTCAATTTCCTGAATGACTTCATTAGGCTTATAGACGTATGCCTTTTGTTGACTAGGATCAATGAGCCACCCAAGTTGGCAACCATTCTTCATCCATTTTTCCATTTTTGATTTTAACTCGGTAAGCGAATCTGACTTAGATCGAAGCTCAACCACGAAATCTGGGCAAATAGGAGCAAATTTTTCCTGGTCTTGCAGTGTTAACGCTTCCCATTTTTCTTTCTTTACCCAGGATACATCAGGTGATCGCATGGATTTATCACCTAACCTAAATCCGGTAGCGGAATCAAATCCGTAACCTAGCACAGTATTTTTTTCAACCCATTGTCCAAAAATGCTGGTGAGTTTGAAATTTAAATTTCCGGTAATTCCTCCTGCAGGTGACATAATAATAAGTTGGCCAAATTCATCCCGTTCAATTCGCAATTCTTTATTGGCAGCACAAAATGCAAACAACTCATCGTCTGTCATCGGGTACTCAATCGGGATATTTAAAGTCAGTAAATCCATTTACTCAAAGTTATAAAAAAAATCATAAATCCTCCTCCCTCTCCAACATCAGAATGGAAGCCTGTGGCACGATGAAATATTTTTCACTTTCATACATCACCTCAATAGCTCCTCTTTGTAAAAAAATAGCAAGGTCTCCTTCCTGTGCCTGTAGGGGTAAGTATTTTATTTGATCGTCTTTTCCTTTCCACAGATCATCTTCATCGGCCGGCATAGGTAATGGATAACCGGGGCCAGCCTTTATCACAAACCCTTTTTGAATTTTCTCCTTTTCCTGAACTCCGGGTGGTAGGTATAATCCGCTTTCCGTTTTATCTGATTCTTTGACCGGACGGATCAGCACACGATCACCTACTACAATCAGTTTTTTGAGCTTATTGTCAGCTGTTATTTTCATTTTTTCCGTGTCGCTTTGAACGGGAAGTTCATTCCTTGTGTGGAAAGATTTCCCGTCATTTCATCTGCCTTCACATCTGCATCAAAGAAGATGACCGTGCCTTGATAATTAAAATCTCCCGTAGATTTTTTGGTTTTGGCCACAAATTCAAATTTATCAAACTTCAATTCACCTTCGTCAGTCTTAAGAATAGCATCAAAAGCCTTTTTATCTTTTTTAGAAACCGTCATAATGCCGGAGCGATCGCCATCCGGAGTACCGGTGACGGAATAATCCCAAACACCAACGGGGGAGAGTGTAGAACATGAACTTAACACTACAACTGCGAAGAATATTAACAATTTTTTCATTTGAAATATATTTTATGGTTAAACAATAATCGGTAAATCCTTTTTAGAAGAGCTTCCCTTGCTCATCATTTTGCAAATCTTCAGCTTCAGTTGTGTACAATGGTAATTTATTTAATCGACTGGAGAGCAATGACTCCTGGGTTATGATTCCCTTTGCTTCCGCTTCGTTTTTTAGTTTCGTTGTTTCTTGCTCTAATTCCTTCACACTTATTTGCTTTGCTCTCCGTTCAATGGGCGGATTCAATTTCTCTGCTTTTTCAAATTCAGAAACTTTCTCTAAAATATCCTTTGGCAAATCTGCCTCACTTCTGTAAACCAGTTCGAAAAATTGTTTGGTAAAGAATCCATCGATTTGGATTCTTCGTTTGGAGAGATGAACAAACTTTCCGAGCACGCGGCAAATATTTTCACGTTCCTCCGGGCTTAGTTGATCTGCAAATTCATATTCTTCAATCTTTTGCAGGCTCAGAATGATGGGCTCAAGGGAATCCAGCGAAACTACAAAGACATTATAATCTGCAAGCCGAAATACTACCTGGTCTAAAATCTCGAGTGTGTTGGCCGGAACCACTAAAAATATTTCCTTCTTAACATCAGGTTCCTTAACATACTTCTTTACGGATTCCGCCTGATTCTTGATGTATTGTCGGAAGTTTGACAAATCCTCTCCTCCTGGGCTCTTTGCATCAAACACTATAAATTCATTACTGATCTTCAGCGTATTGTCAGGTTCACCTTTAAATGGAACTTTCTCCACATACTCTATGGTATATTTTGCACAAATGGCTTTGATGGTATTCTTAACATTATCCTGATGATTGGCCCAGGTCTCACGGAGTTTATGGATCCGCTCGATTTCTGCATTCTTGCGCTCTTCCAGTTCTTTATTCCGGTCGTTTTGAAGTTTGTCCTGGATTTTGTTTAGGGCATTAACCGATTTAGCATACTCCTGAATTCGGAATTCCTCATCTTTCTTCAATCTAGTATTTTCATCTCTTTGCTCCTGTAACTCCTTTTCCTTAGCTTCTAATCTCTGCTTTTCAATGGTGAGTTCAGTCGATATTTCACTTCCTCTCTTTAAATATTGATCGTTTTTCGTTGTTAAAGTAGTAACAGAGTTTTGCAACCCTTCGATTTGTTTGGTTTGACTAGACACAGAATTCTTTAGAACTTCATTTTCGGTATGAAGCCTGTTAACCGTTTCGCTTAGATTCTTACCATTTGATTTTTCAATGCTAAATAGATTTTCGACTTTGATAAATTCTGCAACTCGTGCCATCAGTTTCTGCAAATCCCCGTTTGCATCAATCAACTGAAGTTTGATCCTGTTCCAGCCAAAGATTCTTTCAAAAAAACCAATAGTTTTTAAGTTTTCTAATAGCCGCTTCAGATTATCAAAATTTGCTTCCATCCAATTCTAATTACTATACAAATGTAATTTAAATTTGGATTGCCTATGCCATTTGACAGCTGTCAACTTTTTTATTGAAGGCGCATTTCAGTACTTTTGATTCTCTTTAATAACCCGAAATTTTATGGTCGCGGAAATAACATCAAGCAACGAGGCGATTTTGTTGGAAGATAAGTATGGAGCACATAATTATCACCCGCTTCCCGTTGTCTTAAACAAAGGAGAAGGGGTATTTCTGTGGGATGTAGAAGGAAAGCGATATTTTGATTTTTTGTCTGCCTATAGTGCCGTCAACCAGGGACATTGTCATCCGCGCATCATCAGTGCGTTAATTGATCAAGCCAAAGAACTTACGCTGACTTCCCGGGCTTTTTATAACGACAAGTTGGGCATTGCCGAAAAGTATGTGTGCGAAACATTCGGTTACGATAAGGCTTTGTTCATGAACAGCGGAGCAGAAGCAAATGAAACTGCCATAAAACTTGCTCGTAAGTGGGGATATATTAAAAAAGGGATCCCTGATAATCAGGCTGTCATCGTTGCCTTGAAGAAAAATTTTCACGGCCGCACAACCACCATTATTTCGGCTTCCACAGATCCCACCGCAACAAAAGGTTTTGGACCGTTAATGCCCGGATTTGAAATAGTCGATTACGATAACATCGCTGTTCTGGAAAAAGCATTAGCCAATCCGAATGTTTGTGGGCTATGGATAGAACCCATACAGGGTGAAGCAGGTGTATATGTGCCACGTGATGGATATTTGAAAGCTGCCGAGCAGTTGTGCAAAAAACACAACGTGCTGATGATGATGGACGAAATTCAGACCGGCATTGCCCGCACCGGAAAGATGCTGGCTTCTGATCACGAAAATGTTAAAGCCGATCTTTTGATACTTGGCAAAGCTCTATCGGGTGGGGTGTTACCTATTTCGGTAGTATTAGCTAGTAATGAAGTCATGCTAGTAATTAAACCTGGTGAACACGGCTCAACATTTGGTGGAAATCCATTAGCTGCTGCAGTTGTCGTAGAGGCGCTTCAGGTCATTAAAGATGAAAAGCTCGCGGAGAACTCAGAAAGACTTGGAAAAATTTTCCGTGACCGCATGACCGCGTTCATGAAAAAAAATAACATGATTACCCTTGTGCGCGGCAAAGGATTATTGAATGCTATTGTTATCAATGATACACCCGATAGCGAAACTGCCTGGAACATCTGCTTGAAATTTGCAGAAAATGGTTTATTGGCAAAACCTACACACGGTAATATCATACGCCTTGCCCCTCCGTTGGTTATTAACGAAGAGCAAATTCACGAGTGCTGTGACATTATTGAGAAAGTTATAAATCAGTTTAAAAAGTAGGCACTGACTTTATTAAAATTTGAAAGACCGTCCGGAAGGGTGGTCTTTCTTCGTTGGGTAACATACAATACATTTCGGGATCTAAATTAAGAGTGGTGCCAATTGTTGCCAGATTTAAAAGAATTGAAGGAGTTAGGCGCACCTGTGGACTATTGCCATATCTCCAGAAGCTACCTCTACACAAGGGAGTGCAGGGTAATATTAAACTTTGAAAGCAGCAGGGTTTTGGGTGGAATGCGGGTTGCTGAATTCCCTTCAACTGTATATTTTCTTTCACTTGCTTTAAAAAATATTTAAAAACATGAGTATGAAACAATTTTTTATCAAGCACTTTGCCTTAGTGATTTCATTCCTGTTTTTAATATTAGCAACCTCCATGGCTCAGGTTGGCGGCATTATTACCGATGGTAAAACAGGCAAGCCCTTAGTTGGTGTTAAGGTGTTTGTCAACAAAACAACGATAGGAACACAAAGTGATGAGGCCGGACAGTTCAAGTTGGAAAATGTTCTCACAGGCTTTCAAGAAATTATCCTGTATAAAAATGGATATTCCATCTATCGTTCTTCCATGAAAATACAAACAGGTCGTGCTTACAACTTGAAACTTTCACTCACTGCTTCCAAAAAGAAGAAAACAACACGCCTAACCGAAGAGGAAAAGGCATCATTAAAAAGTAAGGTCACAAGTGCAAAAGCAGCGAGTGAACTCGTTACAATTATAAATGAAAAGGATATAGAGATAAGCGTGGCCGAAGGCCAACGGGTTCTAGTATCTAAAACACCTTTAACAATTCAAAACGATGCAACTGGGTACCTGTTAAAATATTATGCAATGGAACTGCCACTTCCGGAAATTTCCCTGGCACCGATTAAATACGAACTCCTGCCAGCGGTGGATGTGAAGCAAAACATCGCCTGGGAGAAGAACCGGAAAAATTATTTTCAGGGCTCGCAACGGCATTGGCTAATGGCCCTGGTAGCTGATCAGCTCAAAGAAGAAGGCTATTCCATATTAGATGAAAAGGGAAATGAGGCGGATGTGAAAGCACTTATTTCAACTTCCTCATTAGCGGGGTATTCCAAGCTAACGATCAGCCAGCCGTTAACAATTCTTTATAAAAAGGAAGATGGTTCTATCCAAACGAGCAGCGTTGCAACGAACATTCCGGTGGACGTTAATGTAGCCGGGCTTCCAATCAACTCTAAAGCATTACTTGTCGAAGGTGATATGGCCAAAGCAGGTTTAGCTGATCAATTGCCGATTGACTACCTGCCAATAGCCGGTGATGTTGAAAATACTTATGCACAAACAATCGAGCGCTTTTACGAAAAAGTATATGTGCATACCGACAAACCCTACTATTACCCTGGGGAGCCGATGTGGTTCAAGGGTTATATCAACTATAAAGAACCCAAATGGAGAGATTCGCTCAGCAAAGTGATGTATGTGGAGTTGATCAATCCCAGAAAAGAAATCTCGTTAACCAAGACCTTAAAAATCGACAGTGGCTTTTTCTATAACGATTTTATTCTACCCGATACTCTCAAAGAAGGCACCTATTATCTACGTGCCTACACCAACCTTAATCGAGATTTTGGTGACTCCAACCTGTTTGTAAAGCCCATACCCATAATTAACATTACCGATAAGGTAGACCATACGCAGGGAAAAATGGAAGAAGTTAGAAGCAGCTTTCTTTCCATTAGCACCGATAAGAAAATATACAAGACACGTGAGAAGATCACGCTAACGCTGCAAGTAAAAGACAAGGAAGGCAAGCCACTGACGGCCAATCTATCTATATCGGTGACTGATGCTATACAGGTTGTTCCTATAGCCGAACCTGTTACTATAATGGATGGATATCCCTTTAAAAAAGAATCACAAAGAAAGGCAGTGGATCTAAAATATCCAGTGGAGTATGGAGTAGGGTTTAGCGGGAAATTTCTTAATGACAATGGCAAGCCGGAGAAAACTACACTCACTATACTTCAGATGAAGCCGCGTAACATGATGCTGGCGGCAAGCAATGAGCAGGGCATTTTTTCAATAACAGGTTTGGACTTTTATGATACGGCCATGTTTTCCTTCAAGGCAGACAAAGCCAAAGATTATCCTTACGGAAAAGTAGATTTGCAGCAACGAGAAATACCGCCAATGTCTTTTAGAGACAACGCCTTCAACCTAACGGTTCAAAACACACAATCACAACAACGGATTATATCCGAATACGAAGTGCCGAAGGATGTTCGTTTACTTCAAAGTGTTGAAGTGAAAGCAAGCAGGATAGAAGAGCAGTATGAAAAAGACTACCGAATGAGTAGACCCTACGGAAAAGCTGATCATGTGCTAAAATCAAAAGATATAAATACTTCATATGGTAATTTGATTTATGCCTTAGTTGGAAAAATACCAGGACTTAAGGTTAATCCTGAGAGAGGCACAATAGGATTTTCACGAGCAGCTACCCAATCAATTAGTTTTGGAGGAGATCCACTGGTGACCATAAATGATGTTGCAATGGGGGGTGATGCATATCAAACAATATCAACTATAAACCCATCAACTGTTGAATCTATCGAATTTACAAATAGATTAAATGTCCTTTATGGATCTCAAGGGGCTAATGGTGTAATTTCTATTTATACGAAACAAGGTACTTCAGAAGATGAATTAAGGGCTCCAAACTTTCAGACCGTTAAAATAGCGGGTTACTCTTCCCTTCGGAACTTTAGGTATCCCGATTATAGAAGTAAAGAAACAGATGTCAAAAAAGCCGATTACCGCTCTACCATTTACTGGAACCCAGAAGTTACATCAGAAGCTGAAATAGACACAGCAACGGTTTCATTTTTTTCGGCAGACTTGCCAGGTAAATATCGAATGGTAGCCGAAGGTGTCAATGAAAAAGGTGAGCCGGTAAGGTATGTGTTATTTTTAGAGATTGAAAACGAATAGATTTTTTAGAAGTCCAGTATGGCTGGACTATGAATTTATATTTTTAGAACGCAAGGTTATACGGCCGTTTATCTTGCCGAGCAAGCCGAAAAACCTTAAATAGAGTAGGAAAAATTCAATTCAAATAGCTTATGAAGAAGAAACTTAATCTTCAAAATCTAAATTTATTCTCAAATGATGAAATGAGAGTTATTAAGGGTGGTGTAAGTAGAGATGAGTACTGCAACACGCTTTGCATGATTATTGTAAATGGTTGTTATTCCCCAGCATGTACATCTGCTTGGGGAATGAATTGTGCTCAGTATGGACTTCATTGCTATTGATTTTTTGAGTAATAAGAGAGCCAATAGAATTTTGTCTTTGGCTCTCTTTATCGTTCTCAATATAAATGCTGCCGCACAATCAGAAAGTGATTCGGAAACATTTAATGTTTCTGGATGGGTTTACTCAGGTGAAATGCTTGTTCCTTATGCTCATATATATATCGAGGGTACCAATTATGGAACTGTTTCCAATATCAATGGGGAATTTTTACTTAAGGTCCCAATTCATTTAGGAGATCAAGTTAAAGTCATCATTTCTTGTATTGGATTTGAATCTGCAATTTTCAGAGTCAATGAGCTTATTAAGAAAAAAAGGATTATATCTTTAGTTCAAGCTACATATTTAATTCCTGAACTTGTTGTTGTTTCTAAGTTAGATTCAGCAACAATCATTCTGAAGAAAGCAATTGCTGCAATTAAGGATAATTACCCTAAAAAGAGACATCAAATTGAAGCCTTCTATCGCGAGTTATCAATCAAGGATACAGCTTATACCAGACTTATTGAAGCTTCCATTTTAGTTGATGAGCCCAATTATAAAGGCCTAAAAGTTAACAAAGAAGATTTATCAATTGAGGGAAATAGAGTTAAAGTACTTCAGTTACGTAAAAGCGAGGATAATAGAGCTTATGATCTTCTTGGGTGGGCCTTTACAAAAGCCCTTGGCGAAAGAAATGATATCTATGCAATTCTTGATGATAATTACGTAAGATTTATTGGTAGGAATACGGACCATTTTTTGTCGCAAAAATTCCTAAAGGAATATGATATCGACATAGTTGGAAAAACAACTTTTGAAGGTAACCCCGTTGTTATTTTAAGTCTTTCCTTGATTAATGAGTCATTTTTCCTTCGGGAAGTAAAAATTTACATCAACATGGACGACTTTGCTATTCTAAAGTTTGAAAACAACTTACTTATAAATCCAAAAAGTACAGAAATGTTAAAATATGCGATTGATCAGAAGTATTTTTATCAATCCGTGGTCTCATATAAGAAAATTCATGAGGCATATGTGCCATTTCATATTAAAACAAGGAAATATGCATCCAATACCAATCCGTTAGCAAATGGTGTTGTTCAGTATTCTGATCTTGAGTTTTTACTCATCGATCTGTTTCTGGAGGATTTTGATCGTTTAAGAAGTAAAGGATCATCCAATAGAGGTTCTGACATAAATAACGAGAGTATGGAGTATAACAAGGGATTTTGGGACAGTTATAATTCGGTTATATTAAACCCAATATCAACTAAAGCCAAAATGCATCTTGAGAAAAAGAAGCCATTAGATTCCCAGTTCAAGAAAAATTAAATACGGATCATATTTTTGCAAAGACGCAGCATGAAGACCAACCACCTTATTCTTCTGTTCTTTCTACTTCTGTTTTTGATTAATTATTATGATTTATTTTATATTCTTGATCCAGTGCGACAAATCGGAAAAGAACCCACTTTTGGCACATACGTCATTTACAATTTTAGCTTTCGTCTGGTATTTTATGGCTCAAAGTTCTTTTCACTTGCGCTTTTATTATACGGCTCAAGCATGTTATGGAATTTGAAATTGAATGATGAGTCCTCTTCCTTTGGAAAAATATTCAAAATAGTTGTTACACTTGAATACATTTATCTTTTGGCAAAAACCTGTAAAATAATTTATTTTCAATTCATTCACACATCATATACTTTTGATGACTACATTAATTTTTTTCCATTATCATTTTACTCACCTACAAGTCAAAATGGTTATCTCCTGAATCAGATGAGTAAAGATTTTAGTGCATTTGATTTTGTTTACATTATTTGTATGATTTTAGGCGTCCGGAATATTTATGATATATCATCAACTAAGTCGGTCTTATTTGTCTTGCAGTCCTATATCTTGCCATTAATTCTTTGGATAACATTTTTAAATTTCATTGGAATTATATGAATGAGGGAAATATCCACTTACAAAGTAGATTAAAACTATGACGTACCAGAAGGCTTTGTCTTTTGATCAAAAAGGGAGTGTGTGGTATAAAATTATACTTTAACTTCTGCCTCAATTCACGATCCGTTTTCAATTGTCTTACTACGATTTAGATCAATGTTTAAGAAAGTAAGTGGGCATTCCATGCTATTTGTAAGTGAGTATGCATTTCGCAATTGAACTACATCCATTAAAATCACCCCATCAGCTTCAATTTTTGTAAATCCTCTTTCAGTTGAGCAGATGAAATAAATTGAATGCCGGGTAATCCTACCGCCTGTCCGCCTTCAATATTTTTGAAATTATCATCAATAAACAAAGCTGAGGCAGGATTAATCTTATGACGGTCAAAAAGAATATTAAAAATTTCAGGAAATGGCTTACGCGTTTTTTCAACCCCTGAAACAACAATACCGTCAAACCAATGAAGAAATTCAAATTTTTCTAACGCCCACGGAAAGGTTTCAGCGGACCAGTTAGTAAGCGCATAAATTTTATAACGTCCGCTTTTCTTCAGTTCTCTGAAAATGTCAACACTTTCAGCAATGGGTCCCTTCATGGTTTCTTTCCACCGCCCGTACCATGCCTGAATAGCTTCCTCATGTTGCGGATGGAGAACAACCAATTCCTCGGTGGCTTCTTCAAACGATCTGCCAGCATCCTGTTTCTCATTCCATTCGTGCGTACAGATATTTTCAAGAAACCAATCGATTTCCTCTTCGGTTTTGAAAATCTTTCTATACAGATAACGCGGGTTCCAATCAATCAGTACGGCTCCTAAATCAAAGATGATAGTGTCTATTTTCGAATGCATTGAATGCTTATGATTAGTAAGGTATTACCTGGGAAATGCCCACTTTAAAAAATGCGGCATTGCTTCGGCCCAGGTTTTGAGATTATGTTCTCCGTTCTTCATTTCAAAATACTGAATGTCATGAAATGGCCGATATCCTTTTTTAGCAAGTTCAACGATAAGATCAAGTGTATCATCAATTGAATCAATCACTCCATTTTTATTTCGGTCACTACCCTCATCTTTAAGTCCGGTTTGAAACCAAAACTTCAGCCCTGGTTTATATTTTCCTCTTCGTATCTGTTGGTGCATAATACGGTCATAATAGTCCGAATAGAACCGGCTTTTGGAATCCCTTTTTCGCCACCAAAAGGAACCGCTGAAAGCCCCCACTTTTCCAAAGTAATCATTGTGATGCCAGCCTATATCAAGGGCCGATAAACCGCCTAATGAGAATCCTGCAATTCCGCGTTTGGAAATATCTTTTGAAATGGAGTATCGATATTGAAGATATGGAACTAACTCTGTCATGATAAAACGGGAGTAGTTTTTTGCCCGTGTTCCCCTTGCTTTAAAATCAGGCTTATTGGCCACACCGTATTCTTGCATCCGGTCTCCGGCATAAATACCCACAACGATTACATCCTCAATGTCTTTTGCAAAGGTCAGTTTCTCCAACGTGGTTTTGAGACGAATGGTCTCATTATCCTGCCCATCATTCAAAATAAGCAAGGGGTAATGCTTACCTGCTTTTTCATATTGAAAAGGCAGAAATATGTCAACTACAGTATCCCTTCCCAACAACTTCGAGTGAATGTCAGTAAGTTTTTCAAGATGATAGTGATGTGGGACAGACAAGACAGAAATAATTTTAAGTATAACCTTATCTTTTAACTCCTTTATTCCGATTTTGAATGTCAGAAGAGTCTACAAAAATAGAAGTTTAATTGAATCTGCATGCCGCATGAACATTATCATAGGTGGTATTCACCTAATCTTAGCCGCGATATTGAAGTCCTGAGCTTTGGCCATCAGGGATATCCCGTTATTCTCTTTCCAACTTCCATGGGGGGTTTTACTGAGAATAAAGATTTTAAGCTCATCGAAAGTGTAAATTGGTTCTTAGGCAATGGGTTAATAAAAATTTATTGTCCGGATGGGATTGACTCGGCAAGTTGGTATAATAGGAGTATTCACCCGGCCGATAGAGTTAAGAATCACATTTGGTATGATTTGATGATTTTACAAGAACTCGTTCCACTTGCCCAGCGCGAAACGGGTGTAGGCCGTGTGGCCACTGCAGGTTGCAGCTTTGGCGGATACCATGCTACTAATTTTGGCTTTAGACATCCTGAAGTTGTTAAGTATGTGTTCAACATGGGTGCGGCTTTCGATATCAAAGATCAACTGGATGGTTACTATGATGACAATGTGTATTTTAATAATCCTCTAGACTTTTTGCCCAGCGCCCAAAATCCTTTCTTTGGAGACATGTTTGTGGTGTTAGGCACTGGCACGCACGACATGTGTTGGGATGCAAATGTGAAAATGGCGAACATTTTACAAAATAAAGGAATTAATCACTGGCTGGATGTGCGGCACAATGCTCAACATGATTGGCCTGTCTGGCGTGAGATGTTTCCACACTATTTGTCATTGATTAGGTAACTCCAACAGCAATAACGGTGAACTGAGTAAGTGTCTCTGTACCTCAGTAGCCAATAACTTTCCAAGAATTTTATGTCCCGCTTTGGTGTCCTTTTAATAATTGTTCTATTCTGCCCGGTGCCAGGCGTTTCATCCATCGATTCGGGCCAGGCAGTTGAAATCGGTGGAATTAAACAATGGATCAGTATCAAAGGCTTAAATGAAAATAATCCTGTTCTGCTTTTCCTACATGGTGGCCCGGGCAATTCTGTCATGAGTTATGCAGAACGTTTTACAAATGAATTACAAAAGCATTTTGTAGTCGTGCAATGGGACCAACGCGGAAGTGGGAAGACGGCCAAATTAAACACATCCAATAAACCTTTGTCGGTAGCCTTAATGGAAGAAGATGCTCTTGCCATGATTAATTATTTACGGGCTACCTTTTCGCAGGATAAAATCTATTTGATGGGCCACTCATGGGGAGGTTTCTTAGGGTTGACCATTGCCGCAAAACACCCAGAAGTTCTAAAAGCATGTATAGCAATTAGCCCGATGGTATACCAGGTGGAAAGTGAACGCCTTTCATTAGAATGGATGATTAATAAAGCAAAAGAGGATAACAACCTGAAAGCATTGGAAGAGTTGGCTAGCGTCAAAATCCCATTTCAAAATGCAGATCAGTTGTACTATCACCGAAACTGGCTTGCTCTGACCATGGGTACAAAGCTTCCTTCAAAAGCCTATGTCCAAGTTTGGGGCAAAAAATGGTTATCGTTGTTCAACGAGGCATCACAGATAAGTTTTTTTACAATTGCCCCTGAAATTACCTGTCCTATTTATTTCTTTGTGGGGAGAAAAGACTATCAGACACACTATAAACTTGCTGAAGATTACTTCAACGTGTTAAAGGCTGATAAAAAACAGTTATTTTGGTTTGCCGATTCAGGACATAACCTGAACCTTTCTGAACCAAAACAATTTCAGGAAATAATTATAAAAGAAATATTGTTTAAATCGGATAAGTGAAACTCACCTCTAAATTCTAACACATGAAAAAAATTGGAGTCCTTCATGGTATGGAACGTTCCTTTCCAGAGGCCTTTGTTGAAAAGATCAACAAAATGGGATTAAAAGACATCAAAGCTGAGCCGGTCATTATTGATTTGGTTTCACAAGCCGAGCCTACCGAGTATGCCGTTATTATCGATCGGATTTCGCAAGATGTTCCATTCTATCGTGCCTACTTGAAAAATGCTGCCATTTCTGGCACAGCAGTACTCAATAATCCATTTTGGTGGAGTGCCGATGAAAAATTTTTTAACAATGCATTGGCCGTTAAACTCGGTGTACCTGTCCCAAAAACTATTCTCCTTCCCTCGCATGAGCGACCAACTGACACAAGTGATTCGTCATTTGGTAATTTGAAATTTCCATTGAGTTGGGAAAAAATATTTGCGCACATTGGCTGGCCCGCCTACATGAAACCCCATTCAGGTGGTGGTTGGAAGAGTGTATACAAACTCAACAATCAAGATGATTTTTTTAAGGCATATAGTGAAACCTCTCAACTGGTGATGATGCTCCAGGAAGAAATAATTTTCGATGATTATTTCCGATGCTATTGCCTCGGGCGTAAGGATGTGCGCATCATGCAATACGAGCCCCGCAATCCACATCACTTACGCTATCAAAGCAGTAGTGGACCTGCTTCCGATAAATTACTAAAAACCGTTCATGGCTATGTGCTTGACCTTTGCCATGCACTAGGCTATGATTTCAATACAGTAGAAATGGCTGTGAGACATGGTGTTCCTTACGCCATTGATTTTTGTAACCCGGCACCTGATGCCGACATCAATTCTGTTGGCCAGGAAAATTTTGATTGGGTGGTCGAACATGCTTCTAAAATGGCGGTTGAAAGAGCGCGGGCTCAAAAACCAGGTAGAGATAACCTGACCTGGGGCACTTTTGTCAAGAATTCGATAGGCACTGTTGAAAGCACCGCGTCAACATCAAAAGTTTCAGCTAAAGCAAAAGAAGTGAAAGAACCCACCAAAGAAGGTAAGCTAAAGAAAAAATAAAAATCCCTTCCCGGGAATCTATACATAGGAGAAGCCTGGTAAACGATACGAGTTCTAAATAGAAAAATTAAACTTAAAATAACTCCCTCCCTTCTCCATAAGAGAATAGGCTGGGAAATGAGGTCATGGAAACATTCACATTAGGAGTAGAAGAAGAGTACATGGTAGTGGACCCGCAGAGTCGGGAACTTAAATCGCATGATCAGAAAATTGTGGAAATCGCCTCACAGACTACTTTAGGCGAACATGTAAAAGCTGAAATGCACCAGGCGGTGGTAGAAGTTGGCACTGGCATATGTGTCAATGTGGACCAGGCCTACGAAGAGATCAGGAATTTAAGGAAAACAGTATCTGGGATTGCTGGTAGCCTTGGTTTGAAAATCGGTGCATCCGGTACACATCCGTTTTCACATTGGAGTACACAGATGATTACACCAAATCCGCGTTATGATGCAATCGTGAATGAAATGCAGGAAGCGGCACGTTCAAATTTAATCTTTGGATTACACGTTCACGTGGGGATAAAAGACAAAGACATGGCGATTCACATCATGAATACCGTGCGCTATTTTTTACCACACGTATATGCCTTGTCTACTAATTCTCCTTTTTGGGAAGGACGCAACACTGGGTTTAAGTCGTTTCGCACAAAAGTATTTGATAAATTCCCCCGCACAGGGATTCCGGATCATTTTAATAGCTGGGATGATTATAAAAACTATATCAATCTTCTGATCAAGACCAATTGCATTGACAATGCCAAAAAAGTTTGGTGGGATGTTCGGGTCCATCCTTTTTTTGATACGATTGAGTTTAGGATTTGTGATGTGCCCTTGAGGATTGAAGAAACGATGGCCATTACGGCTGTCTTTCAGGCGCTGGTTGTAAAACTCTATAAGCTGAGACTTCAAAACATGAGTTTCATCATGTATACCAGGTCTTTGGTAAATGAAAACAAGTGGAGGGCTTCCCGGTACGGACTGGATGGGAAACTCATTGATTTTGGTAAGCAGGAAGAACTGGATACTCGTGTTCTGATTGAAGAATTGATTGACTTTGTTGATGATGTGGTGGATGATCTTGGTAGCCGAAAGTCAATTAATTATATTCGCACAATCTTACAAAATGGATCAGGTGCAGACCGGCAACTGGCCATATTTAAAGAAACCGGAAGCCTTGAAAAAGTAGTAGACTTCATTTTGGCCGAAACCATTGCTGGAGTTTAATAGCGGGATAAGGTGTTTACCTGATGATTTAATTAATCAAATTTGTCGACTGAAAATCAAATTAGAATAGCAATCCTGGATCTCTATGAAGGAGTTCCAAACGAAGGAATGCGTGGGATTCGTCAACTCATTGAAGAATTTGAGGCCGACTTTCACATGCCCGTCACGTACGAAATATTTGATGTGCGTCTTAAGTCGCAGATTCCGGATCTCCGTTTCGATATATACATTTCTTCTGGCGGCCCCGGAAGTCCGTTGGATAGTGAGGGTTCCTTATGGGAGCGCAAATACTTTTCATTAATGGATAGTATTCAGGGTTACAATGCAATACATCCTGACCAGAAAAAATATGTTCTATTGATCTGTCACAGTTTTCAAATTTTCTGCAGGTATTACGGATATGGTCTGGTCTCTAAAAGAAAATCAACATCGTTTGGTGTCATGCCTGTTCATAAAACATTTGAAGGACATCATGACGCCTTGTACCGTTCCTTAAGTGATCCGGTGTGGGCTGTGGATTCTCGGGATTACCAAATCACCCAACCCAATATTGAAAAAATTGAAGCAAATGGCGGGGCCTTGCTCTGCATTGAAAAATACAGGCCTCATGTTGATTTGGATCGTGCAGTGATGTCCATTCGCTTTGATGACGCTTTCGTGGGTATGCAGTTCCATCCTGAAGCCGATGCACCGGGCATGCGAATGTATTTGTTGCGAGAAGACAAAAAGGAATTAGTGATTAGTAAGCATGGTGAAAATAAATATTGGGAAATGCTGGACCACTTAAATGACCCTGATAAAATAATGCTTACCTATTCTACCATAGTACCTCGCTTTCTTATGGTTGCCACACAACACCGTATTGGCTCGGTTTCAATATGATAGCCCGTACCCGGCAACAATTCAATCAACAATTTACAGAGAAAAAGTACCAGGATTTTCTCAATGACCTGGATAATTCCTTCCAACATAAGATTACATTTCGGGTAGCAGAAAGTCCGCTATTTATTGATGCTGTCTTCAAGAAAAAAATATTCAAAGCCTCCGATCACATCATTGACTTTATCACCCGTAATGATTTCAAAACAATAACCAATCGGGCCATTCCAAAACATCTGACAGTTCCAAATGAGACTGACCATTCTCTTTTCATTGCTCTTGACTTTGCGGTTGTACGAAATGAGAAGGGAGAACTTCACCCTCAGTTAATTGAAATGCAGGGGTTCCCTTCTTTGTATGGCTGGCAGGATTTTCTTGCCAATAAATTCAAGGAGCATTTTAGTATACCGGATGGTTTTGAGCAACATTTCGGATTGACGAGTGAAACCTATCAGGACAAATTGAAACTCGCCCTTCTAAATGGGCTCCTACCAGAAAATGTGGTCCTCGCTGAGATTGATCCCCTGAAACAAAATACCGCCATTGACTTTCTGATCACACAAAAAATAACTGGAATTACGCCCATCCACATTGGTGACATCATTCGGGAAGGAAGGAAGCTTTTCTATACCAAAGAAGGGAGAAAAATTCACATACAAAGAATTTACAACAGGGTCATCTTTGATGAATTAGTTAAACTGACAGGTTCCAATTTTAAGTTCAACCTTACCGAAGATGTTGATGTGGAATGGGCAGGGCATCCCAATTGGTTTTTTAGAATCAGCAAGTACACGATGCCCTTTATCAAAAGTGAATTTATTCCCGAGTGCAAGTTCCTTTCTGACTATGATCAATTCCCGACTGACCTTGAAAATTATGTATTGAAGCCCTTATTTTCTTTTTCGGGAAGTGGCGTATTTTTTCACGTTACTCAAAAAGACATTGATAACATTCCGGCTGACCAACGTCACGATTTTTTGTTGCAACGGAAGGTTCATTATGAGCCCGTGATACAAGCCCCGGATGGAATGGTAAAAGCTGAGATTAGAATTTTGTTTTTATGGGAAGAGGGAAAACCAAGGCCCCTTCCTGTTACCAACCTTGCGCGGCTCAGCCGCGGGGATATGATTGGCGTAAAGTACAACAAAGACAAAACCTGGGTGGGCGGTTCAATTTGTTTCTTTGAGAAATAACCGGCCATTTTAGATCTACTCTTCATAGAAATATCCAAAAATAATACCCATCTCATCCTCACTGGTCAACCCAAACTTTACTGTGTTGCTTTTTGTATTGTTATACGTAATCTCTGAGATAAGGCCCTGCCCCGCCTGTAGGCTTATAGGAGGACTGAAGGTTGTGAAACTAGGGTGATGCCAATCCGTATTGGTATACACAATTTCACCATTTCGAGGGCCTCCGCTTATCTTGATGATGAATTTTTCTCCTAACTGGTGCGTATGCGATGTGAGGGAAATAATTGAAATATTCTTGTCAAATGAAAACGATTTTGTCGCCACGGTCCGCTGGTTTGCTCCCAGGTTTAAATTTTGGTTGGCCAGGTTTAATGCCCTGGCTATTTTTGTGACATTCGCCTCAGGTGTTGTGTGCAAGTTTACATACACCTCACCTACAATCTCCTTCGATTGCTTATTCACATAATGCGAGTTAAAATCAGCCATGGCATCCGCAGGAAAAGCCAAGGCCACACCTTCCGGAAACTGATAATCAAGGTAAGGAGTCTGTGTACCTATCATAAAAACGTGGTAAGCCATTGGAAGCATATTTCCAATATTGTTTGAGCCATCCGGATTACGAATATCACGTACAAAGTCTGGAGCTGGCCTGAACAAATCCGGAATAGATGAATCAAAATCGTAAAGAATAAAATGATGACTGTTCTGTCTCATTTTAATTTCAAAACGGCTAACAAAAATCTGATCTGCATTTCCGAGTTTTTTATAGACGAAGAATTCCCTTTCAAAATTTGGTGCCACCGTGAATTCAGGAATAACAATCTGTAATCCCATCCCTTCATCAGGTGGTAATAAAGGCTCAAAATTCTCAGCCTGGGGAGTCATGTCTTCCAATAAAGATGCATCAGCAACTGTTCCCTTTTCCGGGGCCCCGGCTTCAATCCACCTTCGTACAAACTCCACCTGGCCCTCCGAAAGTAATTCCAATCCTAATGGCATGGGATTACCATAATCCTTCGCGTGATGATCAGCGCGATGAAGTTTATGATATATCAAACTCTCCTCTGCATGATGCGGTTTAACAAGAAACAACTTCTCCTCACGTGCATTTAAGTTTGAAGGTTCAATGTTAATCAGATTCGCATAAGACACTTTTTTTTCTAAGACGAGATGATGCTGAATGAAAGTATTATCAGATTCTGAAGCATGACAACCTGATATGGCACAACCTGGTGTTAAGATTCGGGTTTGAATAAGTCCAAAAGTTGACTCTTCCAATTCTTCTGTCTGACGATTACAGGAATAGAAAAATATTCCGACAATCACAACTAGCAATAAGGAAATGTAATGATAGCGATGTAAGAAAGTCTTCATTTATCTTTTTCAGTACCAGCAAAGGTACAATAGGATTTTGCAGAGTGAAGAATAAAACCGCGTTTATTAAAGGAAATGTTACTGATTGCCACGAATAAGTTGAGCCATCACAACACGATCTTTCCCATCGAGGTCTTTTTGAACAGCCAGGTGATCGTATCCCTCATTCTTGAAAACATCCACTACCGCTTGTCCATATCTTTCGTTGATTTCGACAAAGATTATACCATGTGATTTCAGCCATGATTTACCTTTTTTAGCAATCGCTTTATAAAAAATAAGAGGGTCCGCTTCTTCAACGAATAAAGCAATGTGCGGTTCAAAATCCACCACATTAGATTTTATTTCGTTTTTCTCACTCAGCAGTACGTACGGTGGATTGCTGACGATGATGTCAAAACGTTGATCGATCTCTACATCCGAAAGAATATCAACTTTAAAGAAATTGATATTTGCATTAAGATTCTTTGCATTCCGGTGAGCTATCGACAAGGCGTCTTCACTGATATCAATACCACAAACCTTTGACAATGGCAGTTCTATAGCGAGACTTATGGCAATACATCCACTACCCGTGCCGATGTCGAGAATAGCTGGAGAAGAGACATTCTCTTTGATAACCGATTCAACGAGCAATTCAGTCTCCGGCCTGGGGATGAGTACAGAAGGATTGACAAAAAACTGTCTCCCGTAAAATGATGCTTTTCCTAAAATATATTGAATGGGTTCTTGTTGATTGATTCGTTTTATTATTTCGGTGAAGTCATCTGGGCTAACCGGTCCTATCTCTTTACCCATCATAATGTCTACTTTGCTTAGTCCAAACCTATCTTCAAGCAACAGGTAAACAATGCTGAAAATTTCATCACGACTGTCATCCGTTCGCACGCGGCTTACCAGTTCATTGAAAAGTTTTTTGGAATTGGTCATTGTGAACTTGATCTTTGCAATGTTAGCAAATGATCATGACTTCAAGTGAATATTTCATGCAGCGTGCACTCGAACTGGCCAAATTAGGGTCAGGATTAGTGAGCCCCAACCCTTTAGTTGGATGTGTGATCGTTCATGATAACGACATTATTGGCGAGGGGTGGCACAAGAAATTGGGCGAGGCACACGCTGAAGTAAATGCTGTGAATTCGGTAAAAAATAAAGAACTCCTTAAAGAGAGCACCGTATTTGTCAATCTTGAACCGTGTTCACACATTGGAAAAACTCCACCTTGTGCCGATTTATTGATTCAACATCGTGTAAAAAAAGTCGTGATTGCCAATGGTGATCCTAACCCATTGGTAGCAGGGAGCGGAATAAAAAAACTGAAAGATGCCGGAATTGAAGTAGAAACTGGCGTGCTTGAAAAAAATGGAAAGGAATTGAACAAACGGTTTTTCAAAAACATGGAAAAACAAAAGCCATTTATTCTTCTTAAGTGGGCCCAGACAGACGATGGTTTTATGGCGCATTCAAATTATGAATCGCGCTGGATCAGTAGTGAATTTTCACGACAACTCGTGCATAAGTGGCGAAGTGAAGAAGATGCTGTATTGGTCGGGACCAAGACCGCTGCCCATGATAACCCAACTCTATCCGTTCGTGATTGGTCTGGCCGAAATCCAGTGAGAATAGTGATTGACCGTTTTTTACGTTTGCCTTCTCAGTTAAAAGTATTTGACAAAAGTCAAAAAACGATTTGTTATAATGTCCTTAAACATGAAGAACATCCCAATCTAACGCTCATTAGACTTGAAGAAGAGGATTTTATTAATCAGTTAGTAGGTGATCTTTATAAACAAAATCTTTGTTCCGTAATGATTGAAGGAGGGGCACAAACTCTAAAACTATTTATCGATAGTGGGTTATGGGATGAGGCGCGAATATTTACTTCTACCCGAACATTCGGTAACGGCATTGCAGCCCCTATTTTGCGGGGTAATCTTGCCTCGCAAGAGTTTATATCTTCCGATTCATTAAAAATTTATACTCACAATGGAAAAACTAAATCTTGATCAGAAGTTATCTCTGTTTTCAGATTATTGGAACCCCCGGATTATTGGCGAGCTTAATGGTCAACAGGTAAAGCTTGCCAAACTCAAAGGTGAATTTATCTGGCACCAGCATGAACACGAAGATGAACTGTTTTATGTTATAAAAGGAAAGTTGAGAATGGAATTTCGGGATAAATCCATTGATATTCTCCCGGGTGAAATAGTCATTGTGCCCAGAGGCACGGAACACAAACCTGTAGCGGAAGAAGAAGTGCATGTTATGCTATTTGAGCCAGCCTCTACTTTAAATACGGGCAACATTGAAAGTGAGCGGACCAGAAAAATACTAGAGCAACTTTAAAATTTGATGACAAGACGGGCATTCGTTCCTCCAAAATGAATTTCAGGTTTTATCCGCGATGTAATGACCCTGCCGTTATATATGTCCAGGGCATTTAATGCTCGTGCTTTAAAAATTCTGTGGAAAGGAATTGATCCCAAAATTAATGCAGCTCCTCCGGCAGCGAGACCCCATTCCGGATTTCCTCCTACAACCGCAGTCGCTAAAGGAAAAACTACCAGCAGACTTCCCGTAATACCCAAAAAACTCGACACGTTATAGTTTGATTTTGCTTTCTTAAACTCCTCAAAAGCCAAAGGTTTCTCGCGAAGAATTTCCATAACCTGCTTTGTGCTAAGCTCAACGGTATCACGTTCAAACCTTACCCCCCCAAAAGTTTTATACATGGTAATTTCCTGCGCCTGAGACGAGACCGCTAAAACGATGAAAAATATCATCAACAAAAAATAGTTTTTCATAACTAGCTACAAATTTTTCTTTTCGATTCTAAACTAAGGTTTAATAGGTTTAGTTCCACCGAAACTGGATCAACACCTACACTGAACCCCGCCATTGATTATGCATTTTGTTGTGGCCAGTTGGGTTTCGTCCGTCATCGTCACGTGTCTATTATTTGTTATTTATCGATTAGTTTGAAGTCGGTCAATTCTCACTATCAACTGTCAGCAAATGGTTCCTTGTCATTCGGGTCAGTCCCTAATCTCAATATGTGTCCATCGGGGTCTTGAACTTGCATTTCATAAGCCCAAGAGAAATTAGTCGGTGGAAGTTTAATGGTCACACCCTTTAACTTTAATTTTTGATGCAGTGTAAATATATCTCCGTCAAAGCCAATCCAAACCCAAGTTCCAGGTTGTCCTTGTCCCCCTTTACATAAATAGATTCCTGACTTGTCCCGATTGATACTGGTAAAATTATCGTCTCCCCAGTCAGCTTTTTTGAATCCAAGTGTGTCAACGTAAAACTCTAAACTTTTTGCCATGTCGGTCACATAAAGAATTGGAGCAACATTCTCAACACGAAATTTTAGTGTAGTGCTTTCAGTCATAGAAGTCATTTAAATTTACTATACTTTTTTCAGTCAACCGAAACTTTGTCAGCTTGGTCGTCTATGTCCACGGAGCCAACCCAATTGGCCACAACGACCTGTGTATCGGGCGTGGCGGGAATGGGAGGGTAAGCCAAATGACGAAGGAATGGCTTATCCCGACTTGCTCCGCTCTGTCCGTAAACCCAGACGTAGAATGAAAGATAATACTTTTCGTTAACACTTTACTCCGCCATGAACGATACATAATGTTGTATGACGTGCGCTTATTTCATCTCCTCCCCAAGTGCTGTGCGGCTGGAAAATAAATTGTCTGACGGAGCGCGAGCTATCCTTATCTTCTTGGGTAGTAAAGTAATAGAAAGCACATTATGTCTTTGGAGTTCATCTCTGCATTCCAATCATTGAATTTCTTTTCCCTTATCCCTCACTCACTTCTTTTGTGCGGTGGAAAAGGCACGAATGTCGAGAGCTTACAAGTAAATACAACCAAAATCTGTATGAAGAAAATCCCTAAGCGCATGTTATACAACAAGTGAATATATGCAATTGCATATATTCCAATTATATCGTTAGTCTAAACTGCTATTCACCCCAATAGGCGCAGCCAAACAACTTTCAAATGATGACAGGTTTTGAAATTTACAATTTACTGCTGAATAAATGAAGTAATGGGTTTGTGATTATTGGCAGTGTTCGAAAGGACGCTCTTTTGTTAAACAACCGGTCTCCGTGCAGTGCAGTGAACAACAGTGTAAACAGAAGCCAGAACGTCACTAATAATCTGGAAGTTGGAAAAAGTTGATAGTCGAGAAAAACTAAACTGCGCGAAGAAGTGGATTCGATTCTTCCTTTGATGAGCGCCAGAAAATTATTAGGTCAGTTTACTTGCAGGGAAATACGAAAGCGATCTGCTTTTATCCAGCCTGAAAACAATGTGACCCTATCTCGCGATGTCGCCAAATCGCTTCTGGTGACGTTGGAAAATCTAGTAAAGACATCCTCAGCAGGCAACGGAAGTACCAACGTTTCAGCATGAGATGGAAGCAGACTGATCACTTCACAGCTATGCAGGAAATTTCGACATTTACATCTTTGGGCAAACGACTAACTTCTACTGTTTCTCTTGCCGGTGGTTGACTTGGAAACCGCGAGCCATACATCTCATTTACTTTTGGGAAGTCGCCCATATTTTTAAGGAAGATCGTGCACTTCACTACATTTGAAAAATCCATGCCTGCCGCCTTGAGGACTTCACCCAAATTTTTCATGACTTGTTCGGTCTCATCACTAATATTTGAAGTAAGTAGTGCGCCCGTAGATTTCTGAATGGCTATTTGGCCAGAAACAAAAAGCATATTGCCGGCTTTGATGGCCTGACTGTATGGCCCTATGGGCTCCGGGGCATTGGCAGAATAAATGACTTCTTTTGACATAAACGAGGGAGTGTTACTTTTGATCAAATATCACAAAAATCAAGATCATCTTTCATGAATATTTTGATCATCGGGGATGTGGTGAATTTTGAGGAATGCCAACAAAAATTTGGCCAGGGTCATGCTTATACGCTGACGAAACACCAACAGGAAGCTGAAAAGTTCTTTGGGAAGCAGGATGTTATTTTTGACTTCATTATTGAAGAGCATCCCGATCAAATGGAAGTTTACAGGGACCATCCAACAGTGATAGCCTTTTTAAATACTGTAAAGGTCAATTTGGCACAACTTGCTGCCACTGTCAATCACCAGATTACGTGCACGCTATTTGGATTTCCGGGAATACCCACATTTCTAAATCGTGAAATTTTAGAAACGAGCCTTTATAAACTTGATCAAAACTCCAGGCTGGAAGAAGTATGCACAAAACTGAAAACATCGTTTCAATATGTTGAGGACCGAGTTGGATTAGTAACACCTCGTGTCATCTGTATGATTATCAACGAAGCTTACTATACGGTGCAAGAAGGAACAGCAACACGGGAAGATATTGATTTGGCGATGAAGCTCGGAACCAATTATCCATACGGTCCATTTGAGTGGGCTGGGAAAATCGGAGTCAAAAATGTATATGAAGTCCTTCAGGCTGTGTACGCGGACACGAAAGATGAGCGATATAAAATTTGCCCGTTGCTGAAAGAGGAATATTTATTCCACCGTAACTGACTTCGCCAAATTCCGTGGTTGATCTACATTGCATCCTCTCAGAACAGCAATGTGATACGATAGTAGTTGCAATGGAATAACCGTTACCAGGGGCATAAGTTGTTCCAGTGTGGCGGGCACCTCAATCACAAATTCAGACATCTTTGGAATAATTGTGTCTCCTTCCGTAACGATTGAAATTATTCTTCCCTTCCGGGCTTTTACTTCCTGAATATTGGAAACAATTTTTTCGTAAGAACTGTCTTTTGTGGCAATGAACACCACAGGCATTTCCTGATCAATCAATGCGATGGGCCCATGCTTCATTTCAGCAGCAGGATAACCTTCTGCATGTATGTATGAAATTTCTTTGAGCTTCAACGCGCCTTCTAATGCTACGGGAAAATTATAACCCCGGCCCAGGTACAAGAAGTTTGTAACATCCTTAAATGTTTTGGCAATTATCTGAATTTGAGCATCCAGTTTAAGTGCCTCCTCTACCTTGGTTGGAATGTTCTCCATCTCCACCAACATCTCGTGAAATTTCTGATCGGTAATGGTACCCTTCTTCTGAGCTACTATCAATGCAATCATGCTGAGCACCGTGAGCTGCGCTGTAAAAGCTTTGGTGCTGGCTACTCCTATCTCGGGACCAGCATGAGTATACGCTCCGGCATGAGTGGCCCGCGGAATAGAAGATCCCACAACATTACACACTCCAAATATAATAGCGCCTTTTGATTTCGCTATTTCAATAGCAGCCAATGTATCGGCTGTCTCCCCCGATTGAGAAATGGCAATCACTACATCGCCTTCCCGGATTACCGGGTTACGGTACCTAAACTCCGAAGCATATTCCACCTCAACCGGAACACGACAAAATTCTTCAAAGAAATATTCCGCTACCAAACCAGCGTGCCAGGAAGTGCCACAGGCGACAATCAAAATACGATCGGCATTAACCAGTTTATTCAAATATTCGCGTAAGCCACCCAGAATCAACCTGCCAGAAGAAGAATCCAGCCTACCCCTCATGCAATCTTTTATAGAGCGCATTTGCTCATAGATTTCCTTGATCATGAAGTGCTCATAGCCTCCCTTTTCAATGGCTTCAAGTTCCAGATCTATCGTTTGAACATAGGGTGTTAGTGGAAGATTGGCCGTATTCTTAATGGTAAGCTTTCCATTATTGACGATTGCAATTTCCTGCTCATTGAGATAGACTACTTCATTTGTATATTCAATAATGGGTGTGGCATCTGACGCCATAAAAAATTCACCTTTTCCTACGCCAAGAACTAACGGACTTCCTTTGCGGGCGGCAATTAAAAGATCAGGGTCCTCTATAGACATGACGACAATGGCATACGCGCCAATAACTTTTGTTAAGGCAAGCCTTACTGCTTCATCGAGCGGGCATTTTTCTTTTTCTTTAATGTCTTCGATGAAGTGTATAAACACTTCGGTGTCAGTATCACTTAAAAAAGTGTGCCCCTTCATAAGCAAATCCTGCTTCAGGGAACTATAATTCTCAATAATACCATTATGAATAATGGCTAATTTCTTGGTGGCGGAGTAATGTGGGTGAGCGTTTTCATCATTTGGTTCACCGTGTGTGGCCCATCGTGTGTGGCCCATACCGATGTGACTGTTTAAGTCCATTCCCTTGATGTACTCTTCTAATTCAGAAACTTTTCCTTTTTTCTTGTATACGTTCAGGCCGCTGTTCAGCAAGGCAATTCCAGTGCTATCATAGCCGCGATACTCAAGTCGTTTGAGGCCTTTAATAATAACTTCCTGGGCTTGGCGATGGCCGACATAGGCTACAATTCCACACATGATTTATTCAATGGTTTCTACAACAGGAGTGGTGTAGTATATTCTCAGCGTAACCTTATCACTCATAACAAACCGGTTTACGCTTTTCCTAAATTGTGTTTCCAGTGGATGGAACGCACAGTACTCTATTCTTTTCTCATAATCCCGCTGCACATATTGTGTCTGAAAGAACTCTGTAAGAAAAGCAGAAATAGAATTTGTTGAGCCCGCACTAACATTCAGCGCATTTTTAGATGATACGTCTCCCTTTAAGTCCATCGTACCATCATTAAAATTGAACTCAACTGTGTTTAGATACGCGGCATATAACTCCTGATCAAGAAACAGTTTCGGTTCGCCATTTACTACCGAATCAAGAAAAACAGACTTGTACATATTTTGGTCATTTAGAACCCTGAACTGAAATCTGGAGGGCGGTGGAAATTCACTTGACTCATTTTCGAAGTACAATTCTGCGGAATTTAAGATAGGGTTCTTCACTGTATCCATATACTCAAAGAACTTCCTAAAATCCAACTTGGTCATGATGCCTGTGCCCGATTGAATATACCGCTTATTATCAACCGGGAAAAATTCTGTGAATGGCTCTGTTAAGGATTGAAGGACTGTCCCTGTTCTGTTTGACTCTATCGAAGAAAACCCAATAACGGGGTTATTGGTAAAAGGATATAAGACAAAATTAATCTGTTTGCTCACGCCTCCCTCCGTATAATACATTACAAGTTTAGTACCATCTGCTAATGACGAGGCATTGATGGTGGGGTCAATCCCCAGTATCTTATCGCTGATAGTGGGAATAATGGCAAATCCTTTATGCTTACCTGTAAACGCTTCAAAATCATCCGTTATATCAGCATCCGTCTGGAAAGTTGCGAAAAGATCCCTGGCGTAATTTCCATCCAGAATAATCCGGTAGTTTTTAGTTGTATCATTGGTCGTTTGGTTATCATTATTGTCGATAACATTCTGATCAAATCCAGCCGGATCAATGGTGATCAATTTCTCACCCAGAATTTCAGGTTTGTAGGCAACTTTTGAAGTGCTATAATAGGGTACTTGTTTAATGGTATCGGACAATTCATGGATCTGGATAGTTTGATCTGAAATTGACGTGGATCCATATTGGTAGAAGTCAATTTTCAACTGCAATACGAGTGAATCCAATACGGCATCAATACTTATGACCGCATTGTCAATAGACGGACTTATCTGAGTAAAGGTTTCTGTGCGGATGATGCCAAACACATTATCCTGGTATTGGCCAACCAAAAATCGCTGAACGCCATCCGTGTCAACACCTCCATTATAGGTAACTAATTTGTCAAACAGAATGACACTTGTCGGGACATCGATTTCGGCATACGCAACCCTAAATTTGGAATTAGGTCTTCTGATACCGATGGTGTTTTCATCTTCTTCACAGGAGAACAGTACGACCAATACAAGCAATGATAATCCCGCCAGTCTACCCCACCAATTCATTATAAAGGTTGTAGAACGATTCCGTATAATTGTCGTCTTTCTCGCTGTTTTCAATTTTTTTCTCTTTGATCTTCTTAACTAAACCTTCAAGCTTTTTATTGTCCCCGGCTGTTGAAACTACATCAGCATATTGAGCTCCCAATTTTATGAAGCCCTCATAGTCTGCTGTCTTAAGGTGCCCCAACATATTGTCCTCAATATCCATCATTTTTACCTTGCCCATCAGGTCACCTTTAAATTTATGGGTGAAACTATTATTATAGATTGTAAAAACAGTCTTTGAGCTTTTGAACAACGGATCATTTTTGTACGTTGTTTTTAAATACAATGGTATAAAGCTGGTAATCCAGTCATTACAATGCACAACATCTGGTGCCCAGCCCAATTTGCGTACCGTTTCAATTACTCCCTTACAGAAAAAGATAGCCCTTTCATCATTATCCTCATAAAATTTATTTTCCTTATCGTAAAATACATGCTTGCGATGAAAGTAGTCTTCGTTATCGATAAAATAGACCTGAAGTTTGGCATTAGGAATAGAGGCAACTTTAATTATCAAAGGTTTCTCCTCATCACCAACTGAAATATTGATTCCTGAAAGTCTGACCACCTCGTGCAACCGGTTCTTTCGCTCGTTAATTAGCCCAAACCTTGGAACCAGTATGCGAATCTCCATACCTCTTTCTTGCATGGCTTGGGGGAGTTTACGAACGAATTCAGCTACCTCCGTAGTTTGCAGAAATGGATTGATTTCGCTGGCTACATAGAGGATACGGATTTTTGACATAATCTTGGAGTTTTAACCTGAATGGAAAATCGAGCCACAAAAGTACGGAAAATTCACCCCGCATTCAAGTGTACTTAATTTATAAGGTCTATCTTTGACGCCCCTTAAAACTGCCTTTTAATGCTTATTTTCAAGGAAATTAAGTCTTTAACGACCTATTTACAGGATAAAAGAACGCAAGATCATTCCATTGGATTGGTCCCAACCATGGGGGCCTTACATCAAGGCCATTTGGAACTGGTGAAAGCATCTAAAAAGGGCAATTCCATTACCGTTTGCTGTATTTTCGTCAATCCCACTCAATTCAATAACCAATCGGATCTCGACAAATATCCCAGAACCGGTGAGCAGGATATCTCCAATTTAAGATCAGTGGGATGTGATGTTCTATTTTACCCGGAACGTACAGAGATGTACCAAAAGCCAAGTACCATTACATTTGACTTTGGTAGGTTAGATAAAGTCTTCGAAGGGAAGTTTAGACCCGGTCACTTTAGTGGAGTGGCCTTGATCGTTTCCAAATTATTCAATATTGTAAAGCCAACCAGAGCGTATTTTGGACAAAAAGATTTTCAGCAATTCAAAATTATAAGTCGATTGGTAGAGGAACTTAATTTTAACATTGAGTTGATTTGTTTCCCAACCTTGCGTGAATCAGATGGCCTGGCAATGTCATCACGAAACCTCCGGCTAAACAGTGACGACCGTAAAGCGGCACTGGTCTTTAATAAGGCCTTGATCTTTGCTAAAGCTGAACTATCAAATGGAAAAGATTTTAAATTCGTTCAAGAACAAGTCAGAGCGATGTGTTTGATGGAAACCCGCGTACGACTTGAATACTTTGAACTTGCCGATGCCGAAAACCTAACTGCTTTGGATAAGGTCAGTGGTTCCGGTCAGTCTATATTATTAATTGCCGGTTTTGTAGGAGAGGTTCGATTGATTGATAACATGCTTGTTGAAGCCATCTGATGAGGATAATGAGATAAAGCGTGACTCTTACCATGTAAAAGTGTAAAAAAGGACATCACTTTTTATTTTATTGGATTGGATGGGTCTCAAAAGAAAGCCCAACTTTGTTAAGTTAATTCTTCGATGGATCTGGAAAAAGCAAAAAAATGGTAGACTTGCCTGGTAGCCGTTCCGAAATCGCCCGTGTAAACTAAATTCGATCAGGTGAAAGACCGACTTAAATCCTTACTTCAGTATATAATCATCATTCTGATCACGTATGCTCTGATTTGGGTATCCTTGCGGAGTTTAAACGTAGCTGACGGGGAGAATAAAGGGGCGTTCTTGTGGCAAACCTGGGAGAGGTCAGACAAGGGTTATCTGGCTCTAATGGGGGTTATTGCCATGGTGAGCCACCTCATTCGCGCCATACGATGGCAGATGTTGTTGGTACCGGTTGGATATACAATAGGCTTAGGAAATAGTTTCCTTTCGGTCATGATTGGATACCTTATCAACCTGGCCATTCCGCGGGGTGGAGAAGTTTCGCGTTGCTACAACCTTTATAAACTTGAACATACTCCGCCTGAAATTTCCTTTGGAACAGTAATAGCCGAACGTGTGGTAGACATTATTTTCCTGCTGCTCCTGATTGGATCTTCTTTTATTGCAGAGTGGGACAAACTCACAACGTTTCTTACTTCCCTTGGAGTTACTACTACTGGTTTTACCATTTCCCCGTGGATAATTAGTGGCGTCCTCCTGTTTGGCTTTGGCCTTCTATATTTATTTTTTCGATTTCGTAAAAATGAAAAATTAAGAAAAATTTTAAGTGGCTTCAAAGAAGGGCTTCTTGCCGTTTTTCAGTTAAAAAACAAATCGCTTTTTATATTCTATTCACTCGCTATTTGGGGATTATATTTTTTGATGACATGGGCTGTTATCAAAGCTTTTCCCGAAACCAGCACCTTGGGGTTCAGTGCAGTACTTACACTTTTCGCACTGGGCACCATTGCCATGACTGTTCCATTACCGGGTGGAGCAGGATCATATCATACTATTGTTCCATTGGGTCTTGTCATGTTATATCACTTGCCCAAACCCGATGCGATTGCATTTGTCTTTGTCTTTCATGCCTGGCAAACCCTGATCATGATTGTGTCGGGAGTTGTATCTTTGATTATCAGTTACCTGATCATTCGATGGAGAAAACCGAAGTTAAAATAAAGAGCTTGCAACAAGCAAAGAATCAGGTGAGGGAATGGAAATCTCAAGGCAACACGATTGTCTTTACCAACGGTTGTTTTGACCTTCTTCATCTTGGGCATATTGACTATTTGGAAAAGGCTCATTCTCTCGGAAGCAAGCTTGTCCTGGGCCTGAATTCTGATGACTCAGTAAGTAGATTTAAAGGCAAAAACAGGCCAATTCAAGACCAAAATAGCCGTTCCAGGGTTCTGGCTGCTCTTCAATTCGTTGATCTTGTGGTTTTGTTCAATGAGGATACACCCTTAAATTTGATATCCGAAATCCTGCCTGATACATTAGTAAAAGGAAGTGACTATTTGGCAGAAAATATCGTTGGCTCAGATGTTGTGAAAAAGAATGGCGGAGTTGTAAAAACTATTGACTTTGTCTCTGGTTATTCTACATCCGGAATCGTAGAAAAAATTAAACGAACATAAAACAAACAAACTATGGGTGCTTTAATAATAGGTTTATTCTTTATGGGAATTGGTTGGATGGTTAGCTCAAGGATGAAGAGTAAATTCAAAGAGTATTCTCAAACACATTTGACCAAAGATCTAACCGGTGCGGAGATCGCAAGACTAATGCTGGCGGATAATGGAATCAATGATGTAAAAGTAATTTCCGTTGAAGGTCAATTGACTGACCATTATAATCCAGTTGACAAAACGGTAAACTTAAGTGAGGGTGTATACCATGGAAGAAATGCAGCTTCAACAGCTGTGGCTTCACACGAGTGTGGACATGCGGTACAACATGCGAATGCCTATGCCATGTTGCAATTGCGCTCTGCGTTAGTTCCCATTCAGAATGTGAGTGCGAAAGTGCTGAACTTCATGTTTATGGCTATGCTTTTTGGGTCAATCTTTGCCTCCAGCATTCTTCCTTATAAAACTGCTTTGCTGATTATCATTGTATGTTATGCCATGTTTGCTCTTTTTGCTCTGATTACTTTGCCCGTTGAATTTGATGCCAGTCGCAGAGCTCTGGCTTGGGTGAAAACCAGAAATATTGTTACTCCAGGCGAATATGATATGGCTCAGGACGCCTTGAAGTGGGCTGCTATGACGTATGTAGTTGCCGCTATTGGTGCGATTACCATGCTTGCCTACTATGTCATGATCTATCTCGGTGGAGACCGTGATTAAAAAATCAAACAATTCAGTTAATCATAAAGACCAACATCTAACTTTGCAAGCCTGAGGAAGCTTCAGGCTTTTTTGTTTCTTGAACGCATATTAAAAGGTTCTTATGAATTTCCAACTTACCGAAGAGCAATTGTCTGTGCAGCAAGCCGCCCGTGATTTTGCAAAGACAGAACTTCTTCCGGGTGTGATAGACCGAGACACTCACCAGAAGTTTCCACAGGAACTGATCACAAAAATGGGAGCATTGGGGTTCATGGGTATGATGACTGATCCCAAATACAATGGCGGTGGCATGGACACCGTTTCTTATGTGCTGGCCATGGAAGAGATTTCCAAAGTGGATGCTTCCGCTGCCGTTATTATGTCCGTCAATAACTCTTTGGTGTGCTGGGGATTGGAACGATTTGGATCAGAAGAGCAAAAAGAAAAATATCTTAAACGACTTTCTACAGGGGAAGTGATTGGCGCATTTTGTCTATCGGAACCAGAAGCTGGGTCAGACGCAACAAGTCAGCGCACTACAGCCGAAGATAAAGGAGATCATTATTTAGTAAACGGCACTAAAAATTGGATCACCAACGGAAGCACAGCAAGCGTTTATATGGTGATTACGCAAACTCATCCGGAGAGAAGACATAAGGGAATCAACGCGTTGATTATTGAAAAGGGACAAGAAGGCTTTGTAGTTGGTAAGAAAGAAGATAAGATGGGAATCAGAGGGTCCGATACACACTCCTTGATGTTCACGGATGTCAACGTGCCAAAGTCTAATCGCATTGGCGAAGATGGCTTTGGATTTACCTTTGCGATGACCACTTTAAATGGAGGACGAATTGGAATTGCCTCTCAGGCGCTGGGCATTGCATCGGGATCCTATGAGCTGGCACTAAAATATTCCAGGGAGAGAAAGGCATTTGGCAAAAGTCTTTCGGAACATCAGGCTATTCAGTTTAAGCTTGCCGATATGGCCACTAAAATTGACGCAGCACGTCTGCTCATCTTTCAAGCTGCTTACCTTAAGGACCAGAAAAAAGATTTTGTAAAAGCGGCCGCCATGGCAAAATTATTTGCCTCACAAATTGCACAAGACGTCACAACCGAAGCCGTTCAAATTCATGGAGGTTATGGCTACGTAAAAGAGTTTCATGTTGAGCGAATGATGCGAGATGCCAAGATCACCCAGATTTATGAAGGAACCTCCGAAATTCAGCGAATGGTTATCTCACGGGAACTACTGAAGTAGTGGTAATCAGTGATCGGTATGGGGTAAGTGACCCTAACCTGATTAATTAATTAATTACAAATTATCTGATTACCATTAAGAGTCATATTACTGCCAATTTAAGAAGGGCGTTTGTGTTTCCATCGCTTATGGCTCCAGAGCCAATATTCAGGTTGTCTCAAAATATCCAACTCCAACAACCGTGTCACTTTTTCAGTAATTTCACCGTGATATGTTTGCTTTGGCTGGTCCGTTACGTTTTCAAACTCAAAATTATAATATCCACGCTTTTCCTTATTGATTCTGCAAAAAACTACTGGATAGTTATACTCCTTAGCATATTTTTCAGTACCAAAAAGAACACCGGTATCCTGGTTTAAAAAAGTCATCCAGTGGCATTTATCAGCGTATGTTGGTGATTGGTCTGTGCCGAAAATGGTTGCCGTTAAATTATTTCTTTCCGATTCAAAAGTCTCTTTAACAATTTTGGTTGAGATCATACGTAATCCATACTTACTCCGCGTTCCTTTCACTTTCAAATCAAAATATTTGCTAGTAAACGGCTTGTAAATGGCAATCGCCTGATGCTTGATCTGAAAGTCAATGGCCACTGCAAATAACTCCCAGTTGTTATAATGCCCTCCCGCAATAATCACACTCTTACCCTGATCAAAAAAGGTATTTACTATCTTAGGGCTTTTTAATACCATTCTACTGCGAACCTCCTTTTCAGAAATAGTAAATACTTTCAGGCTTTCCAGGGTGAGATCACAAAAGTGTTGATAGAATTTCTTGACTATTTCATTGTGTTCAAAGTCTGTTTTTTCCGGGAAGGAGTTTCTGATATTTTGTATCACTACTTTTTTCCGGTAGCCCACGATATAGTACATAACATAGTATAGAAAATCAGAAACCCTATACAAAGCCGGAAAAGGCAATAGTGAAATGGGAATGATCAATCCGTAATAGAAAAGATTATTAAGAATACTCATGAACAAAAACAAAAGCCAATAAACTACTACCGCGCTTCAATGCTTTGGTTCCAGTCATACACCTTGTCAGAAATTTCAATCAGGATATCGGGATTTTTTTCTAACGCGTTTCCAATAACAATTATATCCGCTCCAGCTTCAAGGGCAGCAAGGGCTTTTACCGAGGTGTTAATTCCGCCACCAATTATGAGAGGGGTATTCACCGCTTTTCGTACAGCGCTAATCATTTTGGTACTGATTTCCTTTTCAGCACCACTGCCGGCATCCAGGTATACGAGCTGCAGGCCTAGCATTTCTCCGGCCAAGGCGGTACAGGCTGCAAGGGAATATTTGTCGTCAGGTATAGGGGTTGTATTGCTTATATAGGCTACAGAGGTTATCTTACCCGAATTGATGAGCATATAGCCTGTAGGCATGACTTCAATGTTATGGTTTTTAAGGAAGGGGGCAGCTACTACATGTTGTCCTATCAGCAAATCAGGATTACGACCAGAAATAAGGGACAAGAATAAAATAGCATCAGCGCCCGGATCAAGCTGCATGGAATTTCCGGGAAATAAAACAACAGGAATGTTTACTTTCTCTTTAATCTGATTTACTACTTCTGAAAGGTTAGTAGTTGTGATAAGACTTCCACCTACAAAGAAAAAATCAATGCAGTTTTCACTGGCTAAATTAATCAACTGATTGAGTTGGGTGGGATCATCCACTTTGTCCGGATCAATGAGTACCGCTATGGATTTTTTACCAATGCGATGTCGCTCTTTTAATATATTAAGGATTTTCATTCTTCCTTTTTCTTGATTCCAAATAGTCCATCAATAAGTCCTTCGCCAGATCCAATAAGACTAAAGTTGCCTGGCTCACAATCCGCTCTCCTATTTGCGAAATAAAGGAAGGTCTATGCGGTTCAGAAACAACTACCTCATCCTGACCAGGTTGCTTCAACAAGCCAGCCTCCTCGTTTTCAATCTTCGTTTCTTTCGCTTTCTTTCGCTTAGATTTAACGTTAGTTATTTGAGTTATTGTAAAATAGGTAATCGCCAGAGTACCACCAATCACAAGTACATTCTTTAACACCTGCTCAGTTTTGTCCGATATTGCTTTTACCTCTTTCTCCAGTTCTCTTTTATGTCGATCACTGGTGGCAATGAGCCTCTGCCTCTCGGGGTCTTGTGTTTCCAGCAACTCCATATTACTTATTTTCTTTGCGTTTGATTAATTCCGATAAATGTTTTTCGAGATTATGAAGAATGTTTTTTTGAAAAATCATAAAAATTAAAAATACTGCCAAGTACAATCCTGCCACAATCCAAAATCCGATATAGCTCTCGCTAAAATACTGGTTTAAAAAATGTGCCAATCCAATACTTAAAAAAATCATGAACATGAATCCAAAGAAAAAAATAATACCAAAAATCATCGCCTTGGCGAGGACTTTCGCCAAATCCTCCCTGATCTCCATCTTAAGCAATTCAATTCGCGCTTCCAGGTAACCGGAAAGGTGACTGAAAATACCATCCAGGCGAAGAAATTTAAAAATGATGTCTTTTAATTTTTCCATATAATCACGCCACCAATATACTATAAATGATTGAGTGAACTGATAGTGCCTTACGAAATTCTAATGCTATTTTTATTTTTTCTTGATGCTAAAAAGCTCTTCTCTGGAAAGAAGGTTCCCCGCTTTGTCATGGGTCTCTCTTTTAACCAGTATATTTTCAGTAGCGCTTATAAATGACCAATAGACGAGAGAATCCGCAGAAGGTGTGTACTGCTGTTTCTCAAACACATATACTGAGTCGACTGACAAGGATGAGTTGATGACCAGCTTTGGCACAATTTCCCGAATACACATTCGGTATCTCCCGTTTTCATCTTCACCATCTTTACAGAAGCCAGCCTTGTTGAGTTCATATAACTCATTATGAATGAACAACATGTTTTTCTTTCGATACACAGAAATCATTTTATCAGGGTCTTGGCGATCAGAAGATCGATCATAAATTGCCCAGCTCGTTAGAGACTGATTCTTATAAGTCTTTGTTATGATTTTATAATATTCCTTTTTCAGCGTAGTGTAGTTTTGTTTTTCATAAGTCAACTCGCGAATGATTACTGCATCTTTATTAAAATAAATCAAGGAAAATGGTATGAAAAAAAACATCAGGATCACATATAGAAATCCCGCTAGCCTGTAGCGAAGAGTGAGCCTGCCTAATCCCAAGGCAAGCTTAATGGGAATGTCTTTTAGATATGGGGTTGGGAAGAAAATGAGTACGCCAATAAAATTAAAAAGGAAGTGAGCAATCGCAATACTAATAGCGGTGTTGGAATTAAACATGCTTGCGATAAAAGCAGTGAGCGTAGTGCCTATGTTCGCTCCCAATATAAATGGCACAGCTTTTCTTAGTTTGATCACTTTTTTAGCTACCAACGGCACTACTAGCGAGGTGGTGACTGAACTGGATCGAATTGCTGCCGTGGTAATTAATCCCCATCCAAAGGATTTCATTGGATGTTGAAAGAAGAACTGCTGAAAGCGATCTTGAGATCCTAAGCCAAGAAGCTTGGTAAGAACTTTCCTGAAAAAGAGAATAGAGCCAAACAATAAAGCAAATGACAGGAGTGCTAATAAGAATCCATTCTCAATATTGTTGACAAAAAAGTTAACGACAGGGTTAAGGCCAGCACCTAATAATGAAAAATTACCATCAGAAAGTCCAACAGGCTGATTAAATAAATTAGAAGCTATTGTACTTGACAACTCCGAAAGAAAACCAAAATAGTACTCTAGTGGAAATAATAGGATTACGGTGAGAATATTGAAAAAATCGTGATATGTTCCAGCTGCAACTGCTCTTCTGAATTCATTTTTTTTTGTAATGAACCCGAGGGAAACTATTGTGCTGGTAATGGTGGTCCCCACATTTGCACCCATGATTATGGGCACCGCCCCTTCCAACGCAATAGAGCCAGAGGCAACAAGAGCTACCACCATGGAGGTTGTTGCAGAACTGCTTTGTATAATAGCTGTAATGAGTAACCCAATGAAAAGACCGGTGAAAGGATTTGAGGTGGCCAGAATTATGGTCTCTGCTGCTGTCTCTCCAAGATGTCGTAAAGACGAAATCATCAGGTCTAGTGCAAACAAAAACACAAAGAGCGCTGCCAGTATATAGGCTGTTTTCCTAAAAATCAATCTCCACCGGCTTTCCATTGGTTGGATGACTTCCGGTGGTGTGGGCTCCAGGCTTTTCATCAATGTTTCAAAGATAGGCCATTGGAAGACCGCAAAAAGAATTTAACAAAGACTTAATACCACCAGTACTTTCAGCTTGCATCATGATTCTAATTCCTTCACTGTCATCCACGCCATCAGACCAGGGCTGATCGTTAAGGCCGCTTCATCAATGTCAAAAGTAGGTGTATGAACGTAAGACGTAATTCCTTTTGCGTCATTTCGTGTTCCTATTCGATAGAAGGAAGCCGGAACGATTTGTGAGTAGTAAGCAAAATCCTCTGAGCCAAGTGTAATGTCAATGTCAACCACATTTTCGCGCCCAACATACTCCACTGCAGATGCTTTTATTCTCCGTGTGAGTTCGGGATTATTTTCCAAGTATGGATAACCTCTTGAAATTTCAACCTCACACTTACCTCCCATCCCTTCGGCAATGCTTTCGGCCATCTTCTTAATTTTTTGAAGACCGGATTCGCGCCATTCTTCATTCATCGCCCGGAAAGTGCCAGCGATGTCAACTTCATCAGGGATAATGTTGGTGGCTCCTCGCCCGCTAATATTTCCAAAAGTCAAAACCGTTGGTTGCCTGGGGTTTGCATAGCGACTAATGATTTGTTGCAGGGCAATGATAATATGTGAAGCAATCACGATGGGGTCAATGCAAAGATCGGGTGCTGCTCCATGACCACCCTTGCCAATTACTTTCAGATAAATCTCATCTGCGCTAGCCATATACATACCCTCCCGAAAGCCAATCTTACCGACAGTAAGCAATGGAAAAACATGCTGACCAATTATGCTTGCGGGCCGTGGGTTCTCCAATGCTCCATCGCGAATCATGTATGAAGCTCCTCCCGGATTCTTCTCCTCACCCGGTTGGAAGAGAAGCCGCACGGTTCCATTAAACTGATCCTTAACTTCATTCAAAATTTTTGCTGTACCTAAAAGCGAAGAGGTATGCACATCATGCCCACAAGCATGCATCACTCCATGGTTCTTGGAAGTATACGGCACATTATTCGCTTCTACTATAGGCAGGGCATCCAGATCCGCTCGTAAGGCAACTGTTTTTTTTGTTGGACTCTTTCCTTTTATCTCCGCTATTAAACCTGTGTTGGCAACTCCTTCTGTTGGCTCAATACCAAATGAGCGCAACTGTTGAGCCACATACTTTGCAGTATTGAACTCCTGATAAGACAATTCCGGGTTGGCGTGCAAGTACCTCCGGAATTCAACTACTTGCTGACTATACTTTTCTGATAGGGATTTGATCGTACTAAGAAGGCTCATTGTCTACACAAAAGAATGACAAAGATATTCATTTATGCTTTGATTCAAGTCGAAAGGTCTTTTTGACAAAAGGAAGAATTCCTACCCGATCATACGATGAGGAAGATTATCTTTTTTGGCGAAGAGATTTTCCGGCTGAGTAGGGCGGAAACACCCTAGAAGATTTAGCCCACTTGATTTAGATTGACTAATTTGGTACATGAAAGCAAGGATTAAAATATACCTTGATACTCAGTTCTGAATAGAATTCATAGACTATAGAAGCTTAAGTATCAAAAGCCCAACTTGAAGTTTGAGAGTGGAAGGAGATGGCGTATTCTCAAATAAAAGATATACTTTAGAAAAGGCAATTGAGTTTATTATCCAACAGGCAAAACCAGTAGCTGAAGAGTTGAACAAAAAAAGGAAGCTTTGGAAAAAACGCTGACTAGTCACCCAATTTCAGTAACTGGACTTACGCAAACAAAGTATCGTCTTTGCGAGCATCAGCGTACTGCCAATGACGTAAATTGTTGGTTCTGCGTAACTCAAGTTCAGTAAGTCCTTCAACAAATTATTTAGCAATGATAAAAACATGCTTGTAATAATCAGAAATTCAATCAAGGGGAGTTAATCTTCTGTTTTATGAAAATTCCATTTATACTTGAAAAAAGGTCACCGTTGGTGAATTGATGACAGTTATTTCCATTGTCTTTTCAGCTATTTCTCTTTTAATCACCTGGAGAAATGAACAGAAAATTCAAATACTTGAAAATGCAACTCTCACAAGGGTTGAAATTGCTAAAACACTAAATACAGTTAATCAGGTAATCCAAATTCAACTTTCATTTTACGAGCTGATTGAAGAAGACATTGTTGAAACCAGCAGAATTGCAATAGTGGATCGGGAACCAACCAAAGCACGTGACTTTATTTGGGAAAAATTTTTTAAGCACCGCGCTGACATCCTGATCATTATTTCTCAAAATAATTGGGAGGTCGCGTATACCAATTTGCTCACCCATGGAATCTCGGCCGACTCCGTTTATATCAAATCCATCAGAAGGCTTAAAAAACTTCAGGAGAACCAATTCAATTTGCTCCTCAGTGATTTTGAAAATGAAATACTTGAATACAAACCCAACGGCAACAAACAAACCGCAGTTCTCACTGATCGGTTGCGGGAAATAAAAAATCACTATCGTGATAATCACCTGGCTTATACAAAAATAGCTACCGATGACCTCAATTCATTTTGTATAAAATTAATTGCCACTACCGACAGGCACCTGCTTTTTACTGCCGATACGTTAAGATCAAAGTGACTTCATTTTATACTTTAGTTCATTGTCATTTTTTCAAAAATTGTATTTTTTATGATAAGGCTGGATGAGTCTAAAACTGACTTAGCCCACATCAAATAGTTTATGTTTAATTTCTTAGATTTAAATAAAAATAACCCATGAAAAAAATCCTTCTTTCCCTTCTCGCTTCAATTGTCTGTGTTGCCATGATGACACCTCAAGCTAATGCTCAATCTAAGACTTCTCCAAAAACTCTTCGGCATGTTGTGTTGTTTAAGTTTAAGGACAGCTCCTCTGTTCAGGAAATAAAAGTAGTGGAGGACGCTTTTAGTTCTTTGGCCGGCAAGATTAACCTGATCAAGAATTTTGAATGGGGAACTAATAACAGCCCTGAAAATCTGAATCAGGGACTAACCCATTGCTTTTTAGTGAGCTTTGCCAGCGAAAAAGATAGAGATGATTACCTGGTGCACCAAGATCACGTTGCATTTGTGGACGTTTTAAAACCACACCTCGATAAAGCAACGGTGATTGATTATTGGGTGAAGTAACTTCTTGAAAAGATAGGCAATCGAAAAAATTGGCAATGTTGCCAACAGTGGCCTGTGCTCTTGTAAGAAAAGTAGTTATTGATAAACATCCCTGCGATTCCTAATTTTTCTAACCTCAATAATCCGGATGATATCTTCGCCAACACGAATTCTCCACAAATACTCTTTTTCGCCTTTCAATTTTTTACTTCCAACGGGTCGCGGGTTTTCTGATAGTTGATCAATTGCATTTGATATCCTAAGGCTTACTTTGGAAGGTAAATGAGCAAGTTCTTTAAGGCCTCTTTGCGGATTTTAACCTGGTATTTCACAATTTACCAGCCTTCTTAAGTTGACGCTTTGCATCTTCCCAATCGATCAGCTTGTCATTTTTTCTGGACTCCGCTACTAGAACATCTATGAATTCGTGAATTGACTCCTCGTCTTTTTCGATGGTTTTCAGATCAATTACCACCGCTTTTTTTCTATTCTTATTATCTGTAAGGTAACTGATGCCTTTCAAAAAAAAATGGTTAGTAATTCAAAGTTACACTATTTGCTTTGCCGATGCATAGTTTAGTCAATATCTATAAACACCTGGCCAGAGTTGGTTATCTGTCTTTAATGAATTTAGAAAGTGGGGGGGGCCAATTCCTCATCTAATCGGTATCTTCTCCGGAATTAAAATTGCATTAGGAAATAAGGGCTTTAGTCTCATGAGATCTTTCTGGGCCTCCAGTTTAGAAAAATAATTACCTACCCGCACCCTGAATTTTGGTTGAATATATTGGAGATTGGCCGTAAGGTCATCGGCTTCATCCGCCATTTTCTTTTTGGCAGTATTGGCGTCCTCGCGGTTTTGGCCCGAATAAATCTGAATCGTGTAGCCATCAATGAATTTGCGCAAGGCATTCAATCTGTCAATGCTGTCCAACACAAAATCGACCTTGGCATTTACGTTTTTAGTAGGATTCACAGGAGTTTTGGGGTCTTCTAATCCCGTTTTCTTTATGGAATCAACAGGCATGACGAACCTTGGCCGCACCAAAGACAGATCTTCATGATAGGTTTTTGAATTGTTGGATTTTTGCGCAACACATCCCAAAGCGATAAGTAAGAAAGAAAATAGGGAGAGGTTGCACTTCATAGTTTATTTCAAATATTTTATGAACTACTAGCTTCAAGCAAATTTACACTCAATTAGCTCGAAGCAAGTGGCTAGCAGCTATTAAAAACTATCCTTCAATAACAATACACTTTCCCTCGTGAATATCGTCTTCTACTTTTTTATACTTCACATCTTTCACCACGCGACCATCCGGGTATTGTACGGTTACCTTGTCGTTCCGTCCTGCCACTCGTTCTGATTTCACCGGCATTATTTTTTCCTCCACAGGTCGTTGTGGTCCTTGAGGTTGATGGCCTCCTTGCAACAAAGACCTGGATTCTTCTTTTTGTTCGCTCAGCCTTACTCTTTTTTGAGCACGCGCTTCCTGCACCTGCTCCTGTTCACGCAACGGGATGTCGGCCTTCATGAGAAATGAGATGGTCTCTTCATTCACGCGGGCTATAAAGCGCTTGAAGGCCTCAAATCCTTCAAACTTATATATCAATAAAGGATCTTTTTGCTCGTACACTGCATTCTGCACTGATTGCTTCAAATCATCCATGTCGCGCAAATGCTCTTTCCATTGCTGATCAATGATGGCCAGCGTGATCATCTTCTCCATTGACTTAATTAACTCCACATTGTTGGTATCAACACACGCTTTCAAGTTTGCTGAAACGCCAATTTGCTTAGTGCCATCTGTGAAGGGAACCAATATCTCCTGAATAGTGGCCCCCCTGGTTTTATAAACATCTTTCACCACTGGCATCGACTTTTCAGCCACCACTTTATTCTTTTTCTCATAATGTGCCAACGCCTGGTGATATAACTTTTCAGCCAATGCACCTTGTTCCAATTTGGCAATTTCTTCAGCCGACATATTCAAATCAAAGCCAAGTACCCGTAAAACATCCAGTTTAAAATCGTCCAGGTTTTCACCTGCTTTGGCATTTGCTACCATGTCTTCACAGGTATCAAAAAGCATGGTGAGGATATCCAGTTGCAAGCGTTCACCAAAGAGAGCATTCCTCCTGCGTTTGTAAATGACCTCGCGCTGAGAGTTCATCACGTTATCGTATTCCAACAACCGTTTTCGTATGCCGAAGTTATTTTCTTCTACTTTTTTCTGCGCACGTTCGATGGAGTTTGTTACCATAGAGTGCGAAATCACTTCCCCTTCCTTCAAGCCAAGTCGATCCATTATTCTGGCGATACGCTCTGGCATGAACAACCGCATCAGATTATCTTCCAGAGACACATAAAACTGAGAAGTTCCCGGGTCACCCTGGCGACCAGAACGCCCACGCAACTGTCTGTCTACCCTTCGCGATTCGTGGCGTTCGGTACCAACTATTGCAAGCCCTCCCGCAGCGCGCGACTCAGGTGTAAGCTTAATGTCCGTTCCACGACCAGCCATGTTGGTTGCAATAGTAACCGTACCTGGTTTCCCCGCTTCCGCAACAATCTCTGCCTCACGTTGGTGCTGTTTTGCATTCAAAACGTTGTGCTTGATCTTTTTGATCTGCAACATGCGACTCAGCAATTCCGATATTTCGACAGACGTAGTACCCACCAATACTGGCCTTCCTTCGCCTGTCAGTTTCACGATCTCATCCACCACTGCGCTAAATTTCTCCCGCACTGTTTTGTACACAAGGTCTTCCATGTCTTTGCGTGTCATGGGCTTATTGGTGGGGATGGTTACCACATCCAGTTTGTAGATATCCCAAAACTCACCTGCTTCCGTCACGGCAGTACCCGTCATACCTGCCAACTTATGATACATGCGGAAATAATTCTGCAAGGTGATCGTAGCGTAAGTTTGGGTGGCATCCTCCACCTTTACATTTTCTTTGGCTTCAATCGCCTGGTGAAGGCCATCCGAATATCTTCTCCCGTCTAACACCCGGCCGGTTTGCTCATCTACAATTTTTACTTTACCATCTACAATAATATACTCAGTGTCTTTTTCAAATAAGGTATAAGCCTTCAACAACTGACTGATGCTATGAATGCGCTGTGATTTGGTAGAGTATTCGCGAATAAGATTTTCCTTCTTATGGAAACGGTCTTCCGGAGTAAGCGCTGCGTCTTTCTCGATCTTATTAAGTTCAGTGCCGATTTCGGGCAGAATGAAAAATTTAGGATCTTCACCTTCTCCGGTAATAAGGTCAATTCCTTTTTCCGTAAGGTCAACGCTATTATCTTTTTCATCAATTACGAAAAAGAGAGGCTGATCAGCCTCAGGCATCATTTTCTTATTGTCTTGCAGATAATAATTTTCTGTCTTCTGCAGCACATTCTTCATACCCATTTCGCTCAGTAATTTGATCAGGGGCTTATACTTGGGCATTGCACGATGTGCACGGAACAACGAAAGGCCGCCATCCTTGTCCATACCATCCGCTAATAATTTTTTAGCGTCATTTAAATACTGGTTGATCAATTTCTTTTGAGCCTCCACAACTTTGAAAATCCGGGGCTTCAGATCATAAAATTCATGCTCATCGCCACGAGGGATAGGACCCGAAATAATTAACGGAGTCCGGGCTTCATCGACAAGTACGCTGTCCACTTCATCGACTATAGCATAATGATGTCCACGCTGAACCAGTTCTTCAGGATCGCGCGCCATGTTATCGCGCAGATAATCGAAACCAAATTCGTTATTGGTCCCGTAGGTGACATCGGCCTGATAAGCATTTCTTCGCTCCAGAGAATTTGGTTCATGCTTATCAATACAATCGATGGTCAGGCCATGGAATTGAAAAAGCGGGGCCATCCACTCGCTATCGCGCACGGCCAGATAGTTGTTCACCGTAACAAGATGTACACCTCGCTTCGTAAGAGCATTTAAGAACATTGGAAAGGTTGCTACCAGTGTTTTTCCTTCACCGGTTGCCATCTCGGAAATCTTACCCTGATGAAGCACAATGCCTCCTATGATTTGAACTTCGTAGTGCACCATGTCCCAGGTTATGAGATTGCCTGCAGCCATCCATTTATTATACCAATGTGCTCTATCGCCAACCACCTTGATATTGTCGTGTTTGGCAGAAAACTGAATATCGTAATCCAAAGCTGTTACTTCGAGGTATTCATTCTCCTTAAACCTACGGGCTGTCTCGCGAACGATCGCAAAAGCCCTTGGCAAAACGATCAACAATATTTTTTCAAGCTCCTTGTTGCGATCTAATTCCAATGCATCTAGGTGTGCAAAGACAGATTCTTTTTCAGTGAGATCAAGATTGGGCTCATCTGCAATTTGTTTGTGAAGTGCAGCGATCTGATCATCAATGGGCTGAAGGGCAGCGTTAATATCAGCTCGAATTTCCGATGTCTTTTTCCTTAGATCATCGTTTGATATCGCAAGCAACTTTTCACCCTCTCGTTTGGTCTCCTCCACCAGAGGCATAACAAGTTTGATATCTTTTTCTGATTTTGTTCCAAAAATTTTGGCAATGAATTTCAGCATAAAAAAGTTAATAGTCCCTGGTCTTCATCTCTTTACCCAAGACGCGTGTTAAAGGGGCATAAAGATAAAGATTTCGAGGGTGCAATTATAGTTCCAAGTCCCCCTCAAATACCATTTTGGCAGGGCCAATGAGGAAAATATCATGAAATGTGCCAACCTTCGCCAAAGCTACGGATGGCTGGTCTGCTTTGCTGCCTGCTTGTCCGCTCGGTAGTTCCGACAGGGTTGATTTAAACTCAACGGAGAGCTCTCCTCCAAGTACGTTTATGGCAATTGGTGAATGGTATCCCATTAAGGAAGCAGCTAAAGCTGCTGCAGTTACGCCTGTGCCACAGGATAACGTCTCATCTTCAACACCCCGCTCATACGTACGCACTGATATGGCATTACCACCTATCAACTCAACAAAATTTGCGTTGGTCCCACTAGGCATGTACTTATCGTTATAACGGATCTTTCTTCCCTCCTCCACCACCGGATAACCTGGAAGATTTTTAATAAACCGGATAACGTGTGGGGAGCCCGTATCCATAAAAATATCTTCACCCAATCTTTTGACCTCCTTCACATCATTCATTTTCAATCGGACAATGTTGTTAGGAAGTAATTCCGCATCATGTGGACCATCATAGGCATTGAAAGTTGTCTTGCCATTGAGCATGCCCAAAGAAGATGCCATCATAACGGCCGCGCGGCTCCCATTACCACATAGACTTTGTGATCCATCGCGGTTGTAATACACCAGGTTGAAATCAAGAGAAGGATGTTTTTCTATCAACATCAAACCATCCGCTCCCACGCCAAACCTCCGGTCACAAATTCTAACAATTTGATTTTTAGTAAAAGAATGCCCCCCAGATCGATTGTCTACCAAAACAAAGTCGTTGCCGGTGGCTTGATACTTGTGGAAGTGGATGCTGGTCATTAACATTCAAGATTTAAGATTCAAAATTCAAAATTTCATACCAATCAAATTTTGAATCTTGAACGTTGAATTTATAGTCGCTTACTTCACTTCTTCATAATCCACATATTCTCCGCCTTTAATGCCGCCACCTTTTTTTTCTTTAGCAGAGCTAGCCTTAACATTGGATGCTGTGTCCTGTGGTCTGCGGTGTTGTTGTGAGGCAGCGCCTGCCCTGAAGAATATGCCTCCTACTTTATAAAACAAATAACCTATTAGAGATAGGATCAGAAGAAATTTGAACATGAGCTTAAATTCCGTAGTACTAACTAAAAAACAAAGGTAACGGTTTCGTAGAAATACATGGCATCCTGATTTAGGAATGAAAATAGACTTTTTAAAATTTTTTAATACTAATATTGCTTAAATGGGGCTTCTGCAAATGCCTCAATAATATTTAACCTGCAGTGAAGGGCTTTCCATTAAGTTCGAATTCTAAGTGGGGCATTTGGACCTGGCCCTTGTTACTGATTATCCTAGTCATTAGCTCATTCATTTCTTACTACCTAAAAAACCTTACAAGTTCTTTTTTATTGTACCTGCCTACCTCAATCGCTATAGTCATGGTGCACTGGTTTGGTCCGAAAGTAGTACCCCTTACTTTTCTAAATGCCATTGTAACACTGATCTTATGGAAAGCCCCTGGAGATTGGGACTGGATCATATTATTAGCAACAAGAGAGCCGTTGGTGGTGCTCGGGTCATGGTTTTTTTGCAAAAAGTACTATTATGGTATTAATGGTATCTCGAATACACCCTCTTTTGTAAGATTTACGCTGCTTGGTATTATTGTTCCCAATCTCATCAATCCTCTTTATACCTATAACTATTCATTTATTGATGGAAATATTGAGCGGGTTTCCTTATTGTGGTTATCCGATTTCATCACGATTTTTTTAATTTCAATTCCATTACTCCACTTTTTCAGTCCTCAGTCCTATAGAAAAATTTTCAAACTACAACTTGAAGATCATGGCGAAACTCATTTAACTAATGACAAGCAGCATGGTAGTAAAGAACTGATGGCTACTACCATTCTATTTGTAGGACTTAGCTATCTGGTGGACTTTGACAAATACTGGTTCTTGTACGGAATTGTAGCTGCCATGGTGGCTGTGCGAAATGGCTTCTCTACAGTGATTCTGACGAATCTCATCATCTTTATCCTGAATTATATTTTACCACTTTTGAATTTGGGCAGCCTTAAACATGGCTCCATTGTAACCTCGCAATTGTTAAGCGTTCACCTTGGCATGGGCACTATGTTTTTTGCCTCTGCCTTGATTGGAAGGGCAATTTCATGCTTGCGCAAATCAGAATCTAAACTTACCGAACAGAAAAGGCAAGTTGAAAAAACCAATCAACAACTCACCCAGGCCAATCACGAAATGGATCGATTCGTATACAGTGTTTCGCATGATATCAGCTCTCCATTGAAGTCAATTAAAGGCTTGATTGCCATCAGTAGGTTAGAAAAAGATAAGGGAAACTTTCCTTATCTTAATCAAATTGAAACAAGTGTTCAAAAACTGGAGGACTTTGTGGGCGAAGTGTTAGATCACTCCAGAACCAGCCGGAAAGAAGTTCAACTCGAGGACGTTAACCTGAAAGAATTAACTGAGAGTATTACTGAAAATCTCCAATACCTTGAGAACTTCAATACAATCAAGTTTACGTTAGACCTAAATGACCACCCTTTTCAAACCGATAAATTTTTGATTAGAGCAGCCTTGAGTAACCTGCTTTCCAATGCTATCAAATACCAAAGAAAACGAACAGACCTACCTCAAGAAATAAAAATAAAATCCTGGCAACAAGACAGCCACATGCACATCACCATATGTGACAACGGGGAGGGAATTGCCACACCATATAAGGATAAAATTTTCGAAATGTTTTACAGGGGGACAACGAACTCAACAGGTTCAGGATTAGGGCTGTTCATTGCCAAGGAGGCTGTTGAAAAATTGAAAGGAAAAATTGAGTTTACCTCAGAGTATGGTGTTGGCTCGGAATTTAAAATATCTGTACCTGTCTAAAATTCAGAGTAGTGTCATTTCTTACATTCCGATTTCTTGTTCCTAAAGCTAAAAAGCGGTTGCTTCGTTTCTAATTAGCCAAGTCGAAATCAAATTATGAAGGAACTTAAGTACCTCAACAAATACCTACTCAAATACAAGTGGCACCTTATACTTGGCCTTATTTTCGTCATTATTTCCAACATTTTTCAAATCCTGCCAGCACAAATGGTGCGGTATTCAATAGATCTGGTAGTAGATAATATCCGGGTTTTCCGCTCTTTTGAAAACGTCTCCGTACAGAAGAATTTTTTTGATGTTTTCGCCAAGGGTATTCTACTCTATGCCGTGCTGATATTGGTAATGGCCCTTTTGCGTGGAATTTTCCTCTATTTCGTTCGCCAGACATTGATAGTCATGAGCCGCCTTATCGAATACGATCTTAAGAATGAAGTTTTTGAACATTATCAAACCTTACCGTTAAGTTTTTACCGCAGAAACAATACGGGAGATTTAATGAACCGAATCTCAGAAGATGTGGGGCGCGTGAGAATGTATCTGGGCCCTTCCATCATGTACGGGCTCCAGTTGTTCACTCTGTTTTTTATGCTAATTCCTATTATGTTCAGCATTAGCGCCCATCTTACCTGGTTTGCGTTATTGCCGTTGCCCATCCTTTCGATCAGCATTTTTTATGTGAATAATATCATTGAGCTACGTTCGGAAGAAATCCAGAAAAGTCAATCACGCCTAAGCACATTTGTGCAAGAAGCCTTTTCGGGGATACGGGTATTGAAATCTTTTACTCGCGAAAAGGAGTCAGTCGCCAACTTTGCGAAAGAAAGCAATGAGTACAAACGGCAGTCTCTTAAACTCACACGGGTTCAATCCTTATTCTTTCCCTTGATTATGGGGCTGATTGGTTTAAGCACCCTGCTTACTGTATATGCTGGAAGTGTAGAAGTAATTAATGGATCGCTTACGTTCGGCAATATTGCCGAGTTTATTATTTATGTGAACCTGCTTACCTGGCCAGTGACTTCCCTTGGCTGGACCACCAGTTTAGTACAACGTGCAGAAGCATCACAAAAAAGGATTAACGAATTCCTGAAAACCAAAACTGATATTCTTTCTGAAAAGGATCTTTCGGTTGATATAGATGGAAAAATTCAATTCAAAAATGTGTCCTTCACCTATGCGGATACGGGTATTCAGGCACTCAGGGATATTTCATTTGAAATCAATCCTGGTGATTCCCTCGCCATCATTGGCACTACCGGATCAGGTAAGAGTACCATCACAAATCTATTATCACGCATGTACGATGTGACAAGTGGAGAAGTATTGATAGATGACAGACCCATCAAAGACTATAACATCACGAACTTGCGCAGCCAAATGGGCTTTGTCCCTCAGGATGTGTTTCTGTTCAGTGATACCATCTTTAACAATATTGCGTTTGGCCTTGAGCCTACTGAGGAAGCCAAGGTCATCCAGGCGGCAAAAGATGCCGATGTCTATCAAAATATTATCTCGTTCCCGAAAGGTTTCAACACCAGAGTAGGCGAACGTGGCATAACGTTATCTGGTGGACAAAAACAGCGTGTTTCCATTGCAAGAGCCATCGCCTGTGAACCTAAAATACTTCTGTTGGATGATGCCCTTTCGGCAGTGGATACTAAAACAGAAAACACTATTCTCAACAGTATGAAAAAAATCATGCAGGGTCGCACCAGTATTATTATATCTCACCGGGTTTCCTCTGCAAAGCTTGCCAATAAAATTATTGTTTTGCACGATGGAATGGTTGTGGAGGAGGGAACTCATGAAAGTCTATTTGCTCAATCAGGTACCTATCGTGAACTCTATGAAAAGCAGATGCAATCAGATGAAGGCGAGATTGTAAAGTCTCAAGATTATGCGTCTCCTGCTTAGACTAGAACACATACCTCAATCCCACTCCACCCTGAAAGCGCTTGTAGCCGGGGTCAATAAGGGCATCGGTAAACCATTCTATTTCTATGAAGGCAGAGATAGGAAGCGAAAAATAAGAATATTCAAACCCGACAATAACCACAGGGCCATAGGTAAATCGCTTTTCGGTAAACTTGCCAAATTTACTTTCAAAAAATCCATCTTCGTAAAGGTAATCATAGGTAAGGCTTGTGGCTCGCCATTGCCAACCTAAGCCCGCGTATAACTGCAATCCCTCAGAAATTTTTTCAGCATCCCATTGGTAAAGAAATTTTGCCTCTATCAACCAATCCGTGTTAGCTTTATGAGTGAGGTAGGATATGGTTTGCTCACCGGTCAATGTATCGGGTAAATACCCTTTAAAAACAGAGCGGTAATATTTGTTGTAAAGACCACTGGCGACCTTGCCAGCATCTGCCGAAAATGCCCAATTTTTATTTGGATAGAATTTATAGGTAAGCGCAAAAGGATCACCGAACTTCAGGCCTATTCCCTGATACGGATATTTGCTCTCATGGAAAATGGGGCACATGATGCGAGCTTTGCCTTTGGTAACGTTAGGTACCTGAAACTTACCACTAAGGGCACTTTTTTTAACCTGCGCGTGCAAAACACCGGTGCAGAGCAGCAATAAAAAAAAGAATGAGAGTGTTTTAGAGCATCGCATCATAGCAAATATAGCTGTTTTGAGCTTACACGATGTCCTCCACCGATAATAGCAGTTGAGCGTCAAACTACTTCTTTGTATTGCATTTTATGCAATTGAGCATAAAAACCATCCTGTGCCAATAGATGCTCGTGGCGACCCATTTCCTTGATTTCACCCCTGTCCAGGACGATGATTTTATCTGCTTTTTGGATTGTGGAAAGACGGTGAGCGATAACAATGGCTGTTCGGTTACTCATCATCTTTTCAATTGCCCCCTGGATCATTTCTTCCGTTTCACTGTCAACCGATGAAGTTGCTTCATCTAAAACTAAAATTTTAGGATCGTAGACCATTGCTCTAATAAATGAAAGCAATTGCCGCTGGCCAACTGAAATCGTGGCACCACGCTCCATAACGTTATAGTCGAGGCCACCGGGAAGTTTCTCTATAAATTTTCTGGCACCTACAAGATCGGCTGCATGTAGGATCATTTCCTCAGTTACGGTAGGGTCACCCAGGGTGATGTTATTGCGAATGGTATCTGAAAAAAGAAAAACATCCTGAAGAACCACTCCAATATTTTTGCGGAGGGCCGTTAAATCAAATTCTTTAATATCTGTTCCATCTACCATTATGGTGCCTCGATTAATTTCGTAAAAGCGATTGAGTAAATTAATGGTGGATGATTTGCCTGCACCCGTGGCGCCCACCATAGCAATGGTTTCACCCGGCTTGATGTGTAGCGTAATGTCCTTCAATACATAGTCAGCATCGTTGTAAGCAAACCACACATGTTCAAAAGTAACCTCACCTCTAATTTCCCTGGGAGTGAATGTTCCATTTTGCATGACATCAGATTTGTCATCCAACAGGGTAATTATACGCGATGAACTGACAATACCCATTTGCAAAGTATTATATCGATCGGCAATCATTCGGATCGGCCGGAAAAAAAGCTGAATGTACATGATAAAGGCGGTGAGCTTGCCCAACGTAATCCCTGTCGCTTCCTGGTGTATCACTCCTTTAGCACCGTACCAAACCAGCAGGCCAATCCCCATGGCTGCAATTATTTCCGCAACGGGAAAATAAATGGAGTAATACATGACGGATTTCAGATTGGAATCAAGATGTTCTTTGTTGATCTCTTTAAACTTTACGAATTCTTTTTTCTGACTCCCAAAAATCTGAACGATTGACATTCCCGTCAGGTGTTCCTGAACAAATGAATTGAGGTTGGAAACCGCGTTTCGTACATCGTTAAAGGCAACTTTTATTTTTTCCTTAAAAATATAAGTTGAAAGCAACATCAACGGAATGGTTGACAAACTAACGAACGCCAATCGCCAATCGGTAAAAAACATAAACGCCAGAATAAAAATAATTTGCAAGAGGTCGCTGGCCATAGCAGCTAAACCTTCACTGAAGACATCTGCCAGCGTTTCAACATCTGAAATGGTACGTGTTACCAATCGGCCTATAGGCGTTTTATCAAAAAACCTGAGCCGGAGACTAATCAGATGTTCATAAAGTTTAACGCGAATATCCCGGATGACAAACTGAGCAATTCGGCCAGAGATATACGTATGAACATATTGAACAACAGATTGCAACAGCAACAGCCCAAAAATCAACAACATTACATTTACCATGCTCCAGTAATTGCCATACTGAACATGCTCGTCCAACGTGTATTGAATTAAGAAAGGGCGAATAGGAGTAAGAACTCCGAGTAGCAATGTTAAAATAATGATAAGGTAGAACCTGCCCCTATATGGTTCAACAAATTGAAGAATCCTTTTCAGGACATTAAAGTCTATAATATTACCGCTGCTTACTTTTTCTTTTTCCATGACCTCACTACCTCACCCCCGGCCCCTCTACCTCATCCGTCCTCTGGCCACCTTCTCCAAAGGAGAAGGAAAATGGTCTAAAGAATTGAATGGAGAGGGGAGGTTTATTATTTACTACTGTTTACACTTTCAAAAAAATTGTTTTCGGATATTTAACGGTCATTAAATACAATGCTTCCGGTGGAACATTCACCCCTGCCTTCTTGCGATCTTTACTTTTCAATATTTCCTGAAAATCCTGCAAAGAGATTTTTCCTGAACCAACATCCAACAACGTTCCAACGATGGCACGCACCATGCCTCGTAAAAATCGATTAGCCGTGATCGTAAAAACCAACATGTTGCCTTTTTGATTCCAATGTGCCCGTTTAATGTTGCAAATAAAGTGATTTACATCGGTATGCACTTTACTAAAGCATTCAAAATCATGTTCTCCATATAACAATCTGGCGGCTTTGTTCATCATTTGAACATCTAATGGCCGGAAGAAATAGAATGCCCGACCCACCAAAATAGGATCTTTCACCAACGTAATTCTGTATTCATACGATCGTTCCAGTGCATCGTAGCGGGCATTGGCATCCGGCTTTACCGGAAAGACAGATCGGATAGCGATGAACCTTGGAAGAATTGAATTTAACTTTATAAGCCACACGGCCTCATCAAAATCTTTAGCCGCATCTGCATGAAAAAATTGTTGTACGCAATGGACGCCAGTATCCGTCCTGCCACTTGCAACAATAATAGTTTTTTGCCCAAAGACTTTTGTCATAGAATCCTCCACCACTTGCTGCACACTGATTGCATTGGGTTGGTTTTGCCAGCCGTGGTATTCGAGGCCGTTGTAAGTGATTTCAAAAAAATATCTCATGCGAGAAAGGAAAGGGTTGAAGACGTTAGCAAAATAAGAAGGGTATATGACAAATAATACGATGGATTGACTTTAAGGTCACCATGCGCTAATTAAAAGCTCTATAGATAGTTTATACAAGAGTAAACCATTAAAATCAACTCCAATTTAGAAGTGTTTTTTAAATAGAACACTTTTTTACTATTTTTGTACTTTAAATATTACACTATGGAATCGTTGATTATTAAGTTCCGGGGGTTGTTGGAGTCGGTTGATCCGACCTTCAACCGAAATCTATTTGAACAAATTAATTGGAAAGCCCGAGGCATTAAGATTGAGGGGGCAAGGGGCGTTGGCAAATCAACACTAATGCTTCAGCAAATCAAGAAAAATCTTCCCATCAAAGACACCTTGTATCTTACATTGGACGATTTGTATTTCCGGAGCCACACCCTCACAGAAGTGGCAGAAGAATTTTATCAGCATGGAGGGCGTCATCTCTTTTTGGACGAGGTGCACAAGTATGCTAATTGGCAAGTCGAAGTCAAGAATCTGTTTGACTTTAAAAAGCAACTGCAACTTGTCATGTCGGGTTCATCTATACTGGCATTGCAACGTTCGCAGGCCGACCTTTCACGAAGGGTCATCACGTATTTGTTACCCGGTCTGTCCTTCCGCGAATATCTGGGATTGCACGATGGGATTTCTTTACCCGTCATTGACCTAAAGGAGTTGATTTTGCGACATGAAGAAATTGCCGAGACAACGCTGAAAAAAATACCTTCGCCATTAGGCAAATACAGACATTACATACAATACGGCACTTACCCTTTTTTCAGGGAAGGTGAAGGGGATTATTTTGTAAGGATAAACCAACTGATAAATGTAATCATTGACTATGACCTTATTGAAGCAAGGGCAATGGAGGGCTCATCCCTTAGTCAATTGAAGAAGCTACTTTACATTATATCAAGGTCAGTACCCTTTACGCCCAACACCAACAAATTGGCTGAAGATTTGGGGATCAGCCGAGGCAGGATATTGGATATGCTCAACATTTTAGAGAAGGCGCAACTTATACGCAACTTGCGTTCTTCTGCACATGGCGTGAGCCTAATGAACAAGCCCGATAAAATATACCTGAACAACACTAACCTCATTCATGCATTGGCTGATGGCAAACCCGAGAAGGGCAATATCCGCGAAACTCTTTTTTACGCACATATCCAGGATGCAGGTCTATCCGTAAGTTATCCAAAAGCCGGGGACTTCCTTGTTCAGGAAAAATACACCTTTGAGGTTGGCGGAAAAGACAAGTCATTTGAGCAGATAAAAGGGATCAAAGACGCCTATGTTGCGGCCGATGATCTGGAGCGGGGCGTTGGAAATAAAATCCCACTTTGGCTTTTTGGCTTTTTATATTAGTAGAGCTACTTCTCCAGCAACCTTCTCAACTCTTTGCTGGCCTCTGCCTGGTTGAGCGCCTTGCTAAAGGCCCGCTTCAGGAAAGATTCTTTGTCATTCACTTTTTTCATGACTTTCTTGAAGTCTTCCCGTTTGCGCAGGTTGGAAAACATGGGGTCATTGCGGTAACCATAGAACCAGTATACTTCCCGTTGAAAAGCACTGTCTAAATATTGAACCGCCTTGGCATCATTTCCAAAGTAGGCATGGTCAACCGCTAAAGTATAAAAGATGCCTCCAGAGCCATCCCAGGTGCTAAGTCCTCTTTGTCCGGATGCTATTTCAGAATATTTTTTAAAGTCTTCAGCAAAGAGAGCATCGGCATCTTTCTTCCTGCCCATTTTTAAATACACCATCCCAAGCCTGTGACGGAAGGGAAGTATTTGGGTAGAGTCATCAAGCCCAGTCTCGATTTCCTGCATCTTCAACCAGTACTTTGCAGCTTTTTCTAAATTATTGTTCTTATAGTGCAACCAGGCCAGTTCGTCAATTATGAATTGATCCGTGGGATTAATTTTTTCTGCCTGTTCAATCTCCAGAATCGCTTTCCCAAATTGTCCAGTCTCTTTATAAAGGTTTGATAAAGACCAATAAGGACCAGTTGACCCCGGGCTTAAACTCTTGTATTTTTGAAACAGTTCTTCTGCTGTAGTCACTTCACCAATGGTGAGATAAAGATTACCATACCTATAATAATACTCGGGATCCTTTTGGGAGTATTGGGCCTCGAGTGCCTTCAACACGAGTAAGGCCCCTGTTTCATCTCCCTCTGTCATTAATAAATGTAATCCATAGCGTTGCAAAACATCCGGATCATTTGGCGCAAGCTGGTATGCCCTATAAAAAGCTTCTCTTGCTTCTTTCTGTTTTCCCAGGAACCGGTAAACAGGCCCCTGAACCAGATAACCATGGGGAGCGGAAGGATCTAAAGCAATTGCCTTGGAGGAAAAATACATGGCTGAATCCTGCCAGGTCTTTAGACTAACGCCAAAGTCTCTCGTAATAAACCACAACCTCCCCTTGTAAGCATAAGCCTGTGCAAAACCGGGATCCAATTGTATCGCCTGGTTAACCAACTGAAGTGCTGTTTCTACATCGCGCCTTTCACCATTAGACCGGTTCCTTACATCTCTCGCCTTCAATAAATAATCGTAGGCCGTAATGCTTTGCGACACTTGCTTTTGGATGTTTGTCTTCTCGCTCAGTGTGAGCCTTGCCTGTAATGCCTTTGCAATCTCAAGCGAAATTTCGCTTTGCAGGGAGAGCACATCTTTTAAATCGCGGTCGTAGGTTTCACTCCACAAGTGTGTATCAGATTCCGTATCAATCAACTGAACTACAATGCGCACCTTATCGCCAACCCGTCTCACGCTACCCTCCAGCACATTGCTCACATTCAACTCATCGCCAATTTCAGACATGGTTTTGGTGGTGCCTTTATACTGAAGTGTTGATGTGCGCGATTTCACTTTCAGGTCGGCAATCTTTACAAGATGGTTCAGAATATCCTCGGCAATGCCGTTGCTGAAATAATCTTGCGTGGAGTCTTTGTTCATGTTCTCGAACGGGAGAACAGCAATGGATTTGTCTGGTTCACGAAACAGGTTGTTGCCAATTCCTGTAAAATAGATCATGGCATAACCCAAAATGCCAACCGTTAAAATAGCGGCTGCAGCCAGAGAGAACTTTCTCCTGGCCGAGCTTGAAATTTCTGATGGAGCTGCAGGAGTTAATTTTACGGCTGCAGCAGGAGTTTGCATTCCCGAAATCAATTCCTTAATTCCGCGCACTACCTTGTTCACCTGGTCGCGATAGAAAGTATGTTTTAAATTTCCTTTGGCGTCTTCTTCATTGGGCAGCAACGGCCTCACCACTCCTGCAGTTTGATAAATAAATTCTATCGAACGCAAAACACTGCCGAGCTCTTTTTCAACCAACGTTCTGTCTTCTGCTTCCAGTTCATGAATTTGAACAGGCAGGATGCGACTGGCCACGTTGCCGCTTTTCAATTTTATATCGCGTCCGAATGGGTCGTTTTGAGCCAATTTATTAAACGCGCAAAACTCATCGCGCCACGCGAATGATTTTGGATCACAATAGGTTTGCGAAAGGATAGGAATGAAGATTAGGCACTTCAGTTTGCCTTCCAGGCTCTTGTTCACATTGTGGGTTTCGAGCAGGCCATCGTGCGGGTTGGAATCAAAGTAAATGGAGATGTCTTCTTTGAAGGCCGAATCAAGCTCGGTTTTCAGCGCCTTGACAAACTCTGTTACCCAATGATCGCCTTTGTTATCCTTTTGACGATAACTGATGAAGATATCATATTCGTATCCTTGAATTAACGATGGCATATAATATTCTTATCTGATGAAGACCTGACTGCCGAAATAAAATGCAGGCATGGCAGGCAGATATCGTATTCGTAACCATGAAGTATTGAAGCCATGAACAATGTCAAATGTTTATGCCGGAGTCTTTTAAAATGGATTTTAAAGTTCCTGTTGGAATATCTTTACTGTGGATTGGCACAATGGCAATTTTAAATCCGGACTTTCGATAAATAGCGTGACTCCCTGATTGCCGCGTAAATACAAATCCTTCCTTCTCCAGCAACTTGATTAATTCTTTAGGCTTCATCCAGAAGTTGAGCGGTCTGCCTGGCGATCTCCTCTTCCATTATGGTATCCAAATACAATTGCACGGCATCTTTAAGGTTCTCTAAAGCTTCGTTAGCAGTTTTTCCATGGGTGTGACATCCAGGTAGTTCAGGACACCAGGAATGAAATTCGCTGCCGTCTTTTTCTACTCGAAAGGAAAATGGTAGTGGATTTGATTTCATGCTGGTAAAGCTACAAAATAGTATTGAGTCAGCTCCAATAGTCGTCTGACGGCTTCAAGCCGTCTTGACGACTTCCATATTTTGAATTTGCATTCTTGAATCTTCACTCCACAGGAAATCCCACCTTATCCAACATTATTTTCCAGCGCGGGTCTTTGTGCAACGGTTCAAAGGGCGGCTCCACTTTTAGCCAGTACATTTCTACTTCATGATCCGCATAGGCTTTCTCGAGCCACTGAAATGCCAAGTCAACCTCACCGAGTTGAGCATAAATCATAGCCGCATAAAAAGAAGGGCTGCCAACAGAGCTTTCGGTGCTTTGCTTTTTAATTGCGTTTAAGAGTTCTTTTGCTCTTTCAGGTTTGCTTAAATGAATCAAGGCTATGACAAGAGTTCCTTTAAGGCGCGGCCCGGTGAATCCTTTTTTAAATCCTTCCTCAATAACCGCCACCACCCATTCATACTTTCCATGATATAGATAGGCCCTTCCCAATTCAGCATAGTAGGTAGGTGCTGAGGGTTTCGCTTTTGTTCCCCAGGCGGAATCAAGGAACAGCATTGACTCTTCATTCTGTCCATTAAAATAAAGAGTAAAGCCCATATTTACTTTCCGTTGCACATTATTGGGTTCGGCTTTCATTCTCAGCTTTGCCAACTTCACAGCTTCTTTAAACCTCCCCATAGACACTTGAAAATCTGCATCCATGGCATCCAGATTTGAAGGTTCGAGTTGAGCGGCATAATTGTTCTCACGATCGGCCGCATAGAAATCCCATTTATACCAAAGATTAAGCAATCCCAAATTAATGTGAGCCGGTGCTTCGTTCGGGTTCAAACTTATGGCCTTGTTCAATAATGGTTCCGCTTTTTGAACTATTTCACGTGAGGATATACGAGTAGTCGAACCAAAAAATCCCTGAAAAATCCAATACCATCCCATGGCCGCATAGGCGGAAGCAAATTGCGGATCTAGCTCTATTGCTTTCTCTAAAAGGAACCGGTATTGTTCCAATGAATCAAACCTAAAACTTAAGTGGCTAGCTTTCAGGTAGAGGTCATAAGCCTCTGCATTCTTTGTTGGAAGCGCATCGATATTAGCTTTAGTGGTTGGCTTCACTTTCACTTCCAGTTTATCGGCAATCTGCTGGGCCACTTCACTTTGAATGGATAGTAGGTCGGACAGATTCCGGTCGTAATACTCAGACCAAATGTGTTTGTCCGTTTTTCCATCAATTAGCTGCGCATTAATGCGGATGGTATTGTCCACCCGCTGCACGCTTCCTTCCAGCACAAACCGCACGCCCACTTCATCGGCAATTTCCTGTATTGTCTTCTGAGAGCCTTTGTAGGTCATCATGGTAGTGCGCGAGGTTAATCGCAGCCCTTCAATTTTGTTGAGGTGACTAAGGATAGCTTCCATCATGCCATCACTGATGTAATCCTGGCTGGGGTCCTTGCTCAAATTGTCAAATGGCACTACGGCCAATGACGGATCAATGCCAGATGAATTGGCACTACCAGCTTCCTTGTTGTTCGTGTTGGGCGGAAAAAATGAAAACAGGGCGATGACCGTAGCGAGCATAAGCAGAATAAACGCGTTGCTGGTTAATGGTTTTTTCTGATCGGGGCTGAAGGGGTTCAACTGGGAAGCTGATGACCCGGTCCGAATGAACCCCTGCGGGCTCCGCTCGAAAAGCCAGGCCATTAAAATTGAAATTGGAAAGAATACAATAAGAGCAAGGGTCACAAACTTGAGGCTACCTGCCGGAAAGTCAAACAGATCAATGCTGATAGAGGTCAACTTCCAAAGCACCACAGAAAATAATACATACGCGAGGCTTGCCCTCAAGACATTCCTCCTGTTCAACTCAGTCCTAAACGGGATTCGGTTGGGTGCCGTTTGTTGTTTTTCCGCAGCCGGGTGCGCACTCAGAGCCTGGGCATTTTGCAATCCAACAATTATTTCCTTCACGGAGTTGGCCACCTTGTTGATCTGATCGCGGTAAAAAGTTTTGTTAAGGTTCAGTTCGCGCTCATCCTTTGCAGTTAACGGCCTGTTAACTCCAGCAGAGTGATAGATGAAATCAATGGCCCGAAGTTTAGTCTGTAATTCATCTTCCAGCATTTTTTGGTCGCCTGCATCTATTTCATGGATGCGTATGGGCAACACCCGGCTGGCCACATTGCCATTTGGTAATTTGATTTTTAATCCAAACTGATCCTGGAAAGCTGTATTCTTAAATGCCAGGAATTCATGATTCCATGCAAAGCTCTTCGTATCGCAATAGGTTTGCGAGATGATGGGAATGAAGATGAGGCATTTTAATTTTTCCTTTAACGAGTCATCTACATCGTGGGTCTCAAGCAGGCCATCGTGAGGGTTGGTGTCAAAGTAAACGGAAATGGAGTCTTTGAGCGTGGCCGCAAGTTCTTCCTGTAAAGCCTTGACAAACTCCGTCACCCAGCCGGAACGATTATCGTTGTGACGGTAGGAGATGAAGATGTCATACTCAAAGCCTGGGATGAGGGAGGGCATATTCAAAGGTACTAATTTGAAAGCACGTCCCGTTAGGGACTAAATATTTGTAGAAAATATAGATAGGAAGTACCGTCCCGCCAGGGACGGAATATCAGTCATTCAACCGGCTTAAAAATGTAACGTTCATCAAAGGGAATTTCAAATCGCCTCAGCAATTCCAGATACTCGTTCAGGAATGTTCTCTTTTTGTGATGCTCCTTTTGGTTCATCACGTAATTGTAAACACGTTTGACTTGGCTATGGCTATAAGAAAAGGCACCGTAACCCTCTTGCCATTGGAATTTACCTTTTACAAATCCTTTGGTATTGATCCATTCCGATGATTCGCCTTTAACTACTTGCATCAGGTTTGAGATTGATTGTGTTGGATGAAGCCCGATAAATACATGCGTGTGATCGGGCATACCGTTGATGGCTATCATTTTGTGTTTATGATTCTTAACAATTCCTGTGATGTATTTGTATAATTCATCCTCCCATGATGGCTGAATCAAACTGATTCGGTTTTGAACCGCGAATACAAATTGAATATGTAATTGTGTATAGGTATTGGCCATAAGATTATGATTGGTTTAACATTCCGTCCTTAACGGGACGGCTCTTCAAAATTCATTATTTCCTACAGATATTGAGTCCTTACAGGACTGAAAATAACACCAATTGGGCGCAAATAAATTTTGGGACCGATGTGAACGAAATCGAAGCAGGGAAGTAAACAGAAACCTTTTCCTTGATGGTGCCTGAAGGTTCTTCCTCCAGTCCCCTCACAAATTCGTTCACCCACCCCGAACGATTATCGTTGTGGCGGTAGGAGATAAAGATGTCGTATTGAAAGGTGGGTATGAGGGAAGGCATCAGGCAATTATTCAGGAATAAACTTCAAAAGAAATTTCAATTCATTTTCAGAAAGGTTGTCCAATTCTGCTTTGTCATAAATGGACAACAGGTAAACCTTTTGCCTCACCACCTGAACGTGCGTGATTAATCGGGCACCTCCCCGATTTGCCTTTTCCTTTCAATGCAATAGACAACCGGATTTTGTAGCATCCTTTTCCTAACCTAGTTCCTTGTTCTGGCTCGGTGATTAAGGACGAAATAAGCGCATCAATCTCTTGCGGCAAGGATGGATATTTCCTGATTAACCGTTCGGCTTGCTTTTTAAAATAGAAGGTAACCTCAATATCAAAGCTCATTAAGAAAAGCCTTTGCGGATTGGAGTTTAATTTTACCCTTCTTAGCCAGACCTAATTCATTAACCGAATGCTTCAACTCCCGAAGGAACCTGACTTTTGCTGAATTTTTTTCTTTCTTCGTTTTAGACTTTGCCCTATTCAAGATTGACTCCAGTTCTTTTAAAACGATGCGATCATCTGTTTTCAGCACTTTTTCAATCAGGTGAATTTTAATGGTATCTTCAAACATGGCAAAAATTTTAGTTATCAAATTTATCAAATATTTAAGGATTAAGTTACCTAATTCAAAAGTTGATAAAACACAAATCAACCTTCCATTTGCCTTTTAGACAATTATCAACATTTGTGGGGTTCAAGAAGGCCATCACGGATGTTGGCATTCCAGCCCGACCGATTATCATTTTGGCGGTAGCTGATGAAAATATCGAACAATCGCTGTCAAATGAAATATAAAACTTACCGTGACCAAGGTATGCTCATTGGACCTGGTCCGGTTGAAGCTGCCCATCGACATGTTATTCAAGCTCATCTGAAAAGGTCTGGTCAACGATGGACTTTAAAAGGTGCCCAGCAAGTAGCCAATCTAAGAACTGCTAGATGTAGTGGAGAATGGGAAATGGTCAAGAACTTGATCTGAAACCCTAATTTAAACTAATGCAAAACTGTCGTGCACCCGTTTAATTTGTACCCATATAAACTGAACGAAAATCAAGTATATTTACAAATACCTAAATTTAGTTTATGTCAGCAATAAACATCAAGACCTCAGGCATGCATCATGTTGCTTTTCGTTCAGCCAATCTTTCCAGGGCCAAGAAGTTTTATGTCGATACCCTTGGTTTTCCTCTTCTACTTGAAAACCCGGAACTCATAATTGTCGGTATCGGAAATTTCGCATTAGCAATTAAAGGACCCGATGCTGGGACTCCCAAAGGTGATTCATTTAATCCGTTCCGTGTAGGGTTAGATCATATTGCCTTAGCCAGTGCTGACTTATCTGAAATTGAAAGGGTTGCCGGCCTGTTGAAAGAAAATGGAATATGGAGCGAAGGCCCCAAAGTTGATCCAACGTTGGGTAAAACTTATGTGGCGTTTAAAGATCCCGATGGAATTAAGCTGGAGCTTTATCAGGCATAAGCATCTCTCTACTCAGGAAAATTCATTTTGTTTACCAGGTTCTTGAACCTCGGATCGTCATGAAGGGGATAGAATTGAGGCTCGGTAATTAACCATGGCATTTCCCAATCGTGTTCTTCATACGCTTTCGTGAGCCATTCTAAAGCCAATTCCTTTTCTCCCAACCCAGCATAAATTACGGCTATGAAAAAATTGGGCGAACCAGCATTTGAATTCTTCCTTCGCTCCTTCAATTCATTTAATAATTCGTTCGCTTTATCCTGTCGACCCAATTTGGCGTAGGCCGCGCCCATCCAACCCAATATTCTGGGTAACCGATGTTGAGCTATGTCCATGGCTTCACTTAGCGACTCAATAGCCTCTGCAAAGTTCCCGGTGCTCAGGGTAACAAATCCATAGGTAAAAAGATGGGGATATGAATTGGATTGTTCAATCCTTGCCCTTTGAAAATCAATAGCCTCCTGATGCCGGTTTAAATAATACAGACATAATGCTTTTCTGGGACCAGGGAAGTAGGGATCCTTTTCTAATTGTTCATCGGCAAAACGTAAGGCCTGATCGTGTTTTTTTATGAAATTCAGAAAATCAACATAAATTGAAGTGATAACAGAATTGCCCGGGTTTAGCTCGTGCGCTCTGCGATATTCTTTCTCCGCGTTTATAAAATCCCAATCATGATATAACGTATAAAAGGCCAACTGCTGATGAGCTTCAGCTAAATGAGGATCTAGCAGTAGTGCCTTGTCCAAATAGGGTTTAGATAATTCAGCGGCTTCCTTTCCCGTTAATTCAGCAATAAAAACACTGGCCAGCATCAAGTAACCAGTTGATAATCCTGCATACGCTAAAGAAAAAGAAGAGTCAACCTGAATTGCTTTTTTATACAAATCCATCCCATTGCGTATTCCTTCAGGAGTGGTTTTTCTTAATTCATATGAACCTTTTAAATACAAGTCGTAGGCAACGGTATTTTTCGTATGGCTTTTATTGATCCGGTGCCGGTCTTTATCCAGGAGTGTGATCTTAAGTTTGTCTACGATTGAGGAGGCAATTTCATCCTGGATAGCGAAGATGTCATCCATCATCCGGTCATAACGCTCAGACCAAAGATGGAAACCATCTTCAACCTTAATCAACTGTACGGTAATGCGCAATTTATTCCCTTGCCTGCGCACACTGCCTTCGAGTACAGTGCTTACATTTAATTTATTACCAACCGCCCGGAGATCGGGGTTTTTGTTTTTAAACTGAAAGGAAGATGTGCGGCCTGCCACCTTCAGGTTACTCAGTTGTGCCAAAGCATTAAGAATCTCTTCAGTTATTCCATCACTGAAATATTCTTGCTCGGGGTCGCTGCTCATGTTGGTAAATGGCAAGACCGCTATAGAATCAAGTATCTCGTGAGGATCAGGTAAACCGACAGGATGATTAATAGTAATTGAAGCAGATGGATTCCTGATAGCATGGAGAATTTCCTTAATTGCATTAGCAAGTTTGTTCACCTGGTTGCGGTAGACGGTTTGATTTTGATTCTTCGCTGAATTTTCTTCCTTCGAGTTAAGGGGTCGGTTAACGCCAGCTTCTTTATAAATAAACTCAATTGCCCTGAGCACTCCACTCAATTCATTTTCGAGAAGTGTTTTGTCATCAGCATCAACATCATGAATTTTAACGGGAAGAATTCTGCCCGCTACATTTCCGTTGCTCAACTTAATATCTCTTGCAAACTGATCTTCTTTGACTAGCTTATTAAATGCACAAAACTCATGCTGCCAGGCAAAGCTTTTTGTATCACAGTACGTTTGTGAGATGATGGGGATGAAAATGAGGCACTTCAGTTTGCCTTCAAGGCTTTTATCCACGTTGTGGGTTTCGAGGAGGCCATCGTGCGGGTTAGTGTCGAAGTAAACTGAGACAGGTTCTTTGATGGTGACGGCTAGTTCCTCTTGCAAAGCCTTTACGAATTCTGTTACCCAACCGGAACGATTATCGTTGTGGCGGTAAGAGATGAAGATGTCGTAGGAGTAGCCAGGAACTATAGAGGGCATTGGGTAAAGATAAGGGCAATATGGTATAAAAAGAAGTAAGGAATAAGGAGCAAGCAGTAAGAATAAATAGTAGCACGGAAGCATGGAGGGAGAGAACGTTGCCAAAAGATGGGCGATTTTAAAACGCTTGAGGAAGCCACATTGTCTCCCCGATTCTTACTCCCTACTCCTTGCTCCTTATTCCTTACTTCTTACTTTTACAATTTAATCAACCCCTTGTATGTGGCAAAGAATTCAAACCATTTTTCTTGTACTGGTTGTACTGTCTATGCTTGCCAGTCTCTTCCTTCCTATTTGGGTTTGGGTTGATCCCACTTCCGGCATTTCAAAGTCATTATATCCCTTGCACTATACCATACAGGAAGGTGACAGCCGGATAACTACCTATTTCCCATATTTTGCTACAGCCATTTTAATGGTGGCTGCCGCAACTATAGCGATCATGGAAATCAGAAGATATGACAACCGGATTACTCAGATTAAGATGGGTACTCTCAATTCCCTTATTTTGATGGGAGTGATGCTGTGTGCCATCCTGTTTGCCAATAACCTGATTAACTCAAACTCCTCAGGATGGAAATACGGATTGGGTCTATATCTTCCTTTTGTGGGTGTAACGTGTAACTGGCTTTCTATACGTTTCATCCGCAGGGATGAAAAAAAGGTAAGAGATTCTGATCGGATCCGGTAACTTTTTTCAGTAAACAATGTTTTAAAACTTTAACCCAATACATTATGGCACTAACTAAACTTGGCCCCAACGATGCCAACACCATCGGCAATCTTCCATCCATCGGATCGACCGCACCTGACTTTGTTCTTTCCGGCAACGACATGAAAGATGTGAACTATAAGCAGTTTGCGGGAAAAAAGATCGTGCTGAATATTTTTCCAAGTGTGGATACGAGCGTCTGTGCCGCTGCTATCCGTGAGTTCAACAAAAGAGCCGCCTCGCTGGACAACACTGTTGTCTTGTGCATTTCAAAAGATTTGCCTATGGCACAAAAGCGTTTTTGCGGTGCTGAAGGAATTGACAGGGCGATCACGCTTTCTGATTTTCGAGGTCGTGGTTTTGGAAAAGCATATGGAGTTGAACTACTAGACAGCAACTTTGCCGGACTCTTTGCCAGATCGGTTGTGGTTATTGATGAAACAGGGAAAGTGAAATACACAGAACTTGTTCCTGCAATCGGGCAAGAGCCAAATTATGATGCGGCATTGAAAGCGCTATAAATACAATTTACAGCACTATCTAAAAGCCCTATCCGAATTGGAAAGGGCTTTTTAATTTTGTTCCTCGGTGCTTTTCACTTATCTTTTATTTTCTAAACCAAATCCTATGCGATTCATCTTCATCTATCTAATTACTCAGTTGGCTTTTTCGACAAATGCTCAAACTCCTACACGCTATTACCTAACTGCCGATCGCGTATTCGATGGCGAGGTTATGCACGAGGGCTGGGCAGTAGTTGTTGAGGGTGATAAAATTGTTGCAGCCGGACCAATGGATAGAGTCAAGGCGCCAGCAGGTGCCACAAAATTTAATTACCCCAACTCTACCCTTACACCAGGTTTGATTGAAGGTCACTCCCATTTACTTTTATATCCCTACAACATAACAGATTGGGATACTCAGGTTTTGAAAGAAACTGATTCTTACCGCACGGCACGGGCAACAGTCCATGCCAAAAATACATTGATGGCCGGATTCACAACGGCACGTGACCTTGGAACAGAGGGAGCGGGATATTCCGATGTTGCTTTGAAGCGAGCCATTAATGAAGGTATCATTCCAGGTCCAAGGTTACTTGTCGCAGGGCGAGCCATAGTTTCAACCGGTTCATACGGACCTAAAGGTTATGACAGCGACCAGGAAATCATGCTGGGCGCAGAAGCCGCAGATGGAAATGATTTGATTCGCATCGTGCGCGGTCAAATTGGAAACGGTGCAGACTTTATAAAAATCTATGCGGACTATCGGTGGGGAATGAATGGTGAAGATCAACCTTCCTTCACACAAGATGAATTAAAACTAATAAATGAAGTTACTCGCAGCAGCGGCCGTGTGATGGTTTGTCATGCTAAATCAAAGGAAGCCATCAAACGAGCAGTATTGGCAGGGGCTGAAACCATAGAACATGGCGATTTTATTGACATAGAAATTGGCAAGCTGATGAAAGAACATAATGTTACGTACATCCCAACGATTGCAGCGGTAGACGTGATTTCGCAATACCGCGGGTGGAGAAAAGGTGTGTCGCCAGAACCTGTGAATGTTACCAATAAGAAAAAGAGTTTTAAAGAAGCCCTGGCTTCAGGTGTAACCATTGGAATGGGTGGAGATGTAGGCGTTTATCCACATGGTGAAAACGTACTGGAAATGGAGTTGATGGTCGAATATGGCATGAAACCCATCGATGTTTTAAAAGCAGCCACCAGCGTAAACTCACGTGCTTTTCATTTGGATAGTATGGTTGGGTTTATTAAGGTGGGATTGAAAGCAGATGTTGTGATTGTTACGGGCGATCCCTCTAAAAACATTTCTGATCTAAGGAAAGTGAATTTTGTGATGAAAGACGGAGTGGTATATAGAAATTGAAAATAATTCAGTTGAGTTTTTATTTCTAAAATCGTAACTAGAGGTGCTTTACAAATATCTTTATGAATATCAACCGCAAGCAGGCTTTGAAGAAGATGGCACTGGGAACCGCAGGTGCCCTGGCGTTGCCCGAACTCGCAAAAGGAATGAACATTCTTTCCTCTGACCTTAAAAACAATATCAACCACTCGGTCTGCCAGTGGTGTTACGGATCTATGCCCTTAGAAGATTTAGTTAAAGCCGCAAAAGAAATTGGCTTAAAGTCAGTTGAACTTTTGAATGCAGAACAATGGCCTGTGGCTATTAAACATGGGCTAACCTGTGCTATGGGATACGCAACTTCCATTGGGCTTAATAAAGGATTCAATGATCCAACTCTTCATGAACAATTACTGAAAGATTATTCACTCAACATACCCAAAGCAGCTCAGGCAGGGTTGAAAACAGTTATTTGTTTTAGCGGTAATGCCAATGGACTGAGTTTGCAGAATGGATTAGAAAACTGCGCCAAAGGATTGGAGCCCGTTTTAAAAGTAGCCGCAAAATATAACATCAACGTCAGCATGGAACTGCTCAATAGCAAAGTGGACCATAAAGACTATCAATGCGATCATACAGAGTGGGGTGTAAGACTTTGTGAAAAAATAGGTTCGCCAAACTTTAACCTGCTTTACGATATCTACCACATGCAGATCATGGAGGGCGATGTTATTGCCACTATTAATAAATACTCAAAATATATCGGGCACTACCATACCGGTGGTGTTCCGGGCCGCAATGAAATTGATGAGACTCAGGAGTTATACTATCCGGCCATCATGCAGGCGATTGTAAAAACAGGTTTTAAAGGATTTGTGGCTCAGGAGTTTATTCCAAAAAGACCGGACAAACTTGCTTCCTTAAAACAAGGTGTTGGAATTTGCGATGTTTAGACTTCAGAAAGAATCCTGGCTCTATCTCTGAGTTAATCTTATACGTGCATCATCCGCCCGGATATCAACTTTAGCATTTCCTGAAGCAAGCGTAAGACGAGTGCGATTTTCTGACTCTTCAATCGTCTGGAATTTCCCTTCTGTGACAACGCGCGCATCATCGTGACGGATGTCAAACTTTCCACCTCCATTGGTAACCGTGAGCGCAATTAAACCGTCCTGAACATTGATATAGTAAGTGCCATTGTCTGTTAAGGAAGTTTCAATGACCAAATCTCCGTCATCAATATCCGCTTGAATATCTGTAAAAGCAGCATTTGAAATCTTTACATCGACATCATCAGCATCAATATCAAGTTTTCCTTTGCCTTCGTCCATCACAATGTCGCCATCATCCAGTTGAAATCTAAAATCACTTCCAGAACAAGCAGTTAATTCCACATCGGCATCATCAAGATCAATTGAAATAGAACCATCAATATTGTTGATAAGGTAATCACCATCGTCTCCTTTCAGCACAAGACTTGCTCCTTCCGGAAGGTCAATTTTGATGGTATACTTTTCATAATAGTATCCAACGATCCCTGTGGCTGAATATGATTTGTTCTCATGTATGTCCAGGTTTCCATTCAACTCTTCAACCTCTACATTAAACTCATCGTGCCCACTAAACACAATTCCTTTTGTTTCTACTTCACGATCCACTTTAACTTGTGCAGTACCACGCTCAGATCCATTGATGGACACTTTTGCATCTGAACATTTTAAGGTAAGCAATCCGTGATTGCTGATTTTATACTCTTTATCGAGATGAAAATCTCTGTTTTTGTCGGTCTGGGCAATCAATGCCAATGAAGAAGTCAATAGTACCAGGGTAAGGATAGATTTCATAATCAGGGGTTTTGAAAGTTAGACGAGGTGTAACCCGGAAAGGTTGCATGAACTCTAAATCCTCGAAATCAATTCCACATAAAGTTCCGTGAGTTTTGCCTCTGCTTTTTTTGCTGTTTCAATAATCTCGGCAATATTTAAAGGCTTTAAATTATCCGGATCGCAGTCATCTGTTAGTACAGAAATGGCACAGCAAGGTAAGCCCATATGATTAGCCACTAAAATTTCCGGCACCGTACTCATTCCTACCGCATCGGCCCCAATTGTTCTCAAGAATCTATACTCCGCACGGGTTTCCAGGTTAGGGCCCATGACGGCAGCATACACTCCTTTATTCAATACAATTTTCTTCTCTTTTGAAATGTTCATCAATAGATCATTAAGATGTATGGAATAGGGTTGACTCATATCCGGGAAACGCGGGCCCAACTCATCTATGTTTTCTCCTCTTAAAGGATTATCGGGCTGAAGATTAATGTGATCTTCGATTAGCATCAATTCTCCTTTTTTCCACTTTAAGTTCATGTTACCTGCAGCATTGGAAACGAGCAAGTTTTTTATGCCCAACATTTTCATTACTCGCACAGGCAACGTCATCTGTTGCATGTTATAGCCTTCATAGTAATGAAAACGCCCTTGCATGGCCAGGATTTTTTTTCCGCGTACCTCTCCATAAATCAATTTTCCTTTGTGAATCTCAACCGTAGAAACCGGGAAATAAGGAATATCATGATAATCAATTTCTCGTGCATTCTCGATTTGATTGGCAAAAAGATTTCCAAGTCCTGTGCCTAGAATAACTCCGATTTCCGGATTTTGGATTCCTTTTTCCTGAAGAAAAGTACAGCCTTCGGTAATTTTATCTAACATAAATTGACGCTATTTCAGTCAAATATACTTTGTAAGAATGAATGCGCTATTATTCAATATCCAAACTTATAATTTGCCACTCAACATTCACCTTTAAGCATTTTTACCTTACCAATTACTCGATATTTAGCTTCTTTGTCCGCTATTCATATTCTTGCAAAATCCTTTTATGAAATGGCTATATTTGAATGCTCTCAATTTTACTAACTATGAAAAAGTTTTTGTTACTTTTTGCGGTTATTTTTTTCTCCACACTCGCCTTTAGCCAATCGTTTAATGCCAGACCCGGTGGCACACAAAAACCTCCATTGCATGGCAAGAACTGGATGGCCATTACGGGAAAACCCTTAGCCGCAACAGCCGGAGCCATGATTTTTACCAAAGGCGGCAACGCTGTGGATGCCTCGTGTGCCATGCTGGCCGCTACCTGCACCATGTGGGATGTATTGAGTTGGGGAGGCGAGACACAGGCACTCATCTACCATCCGAAAACAGGAAAAGTAATTGCCATTAACGGATTAGGCGTGGCGCCAACCGGTGCAACTGCCGAGTTCTTCAAAAGTAAAGGCATGAAATATCCGCCACAATATGGCCCACTGGCAGCCACCACCCCAGGTACGCCAGGTGCGTTGTGTACCATGCTGGCCGAGTATGGAACGATGAGTCTAAAAGATATTTTAACACCCATCATTCAAATGGCGGAGGGATATGCCATTGATGCCCAAACGGCCAATGCGATGGAAAGAGGTAAAGACCTGATTAAACAATGGCCCTATTCCACAAGTGTTTTTCTACCGCATCTTGGAGAAAAACGTGAGGCCCCGGAAGGAGGGGAAATTTTAAAACAACATGACCTTGCGGAAACACTAAAGAAAATGGTAGACACTGAACAGCAAGCTCTAAAAAAAGGGAAGAACCGGAAAGAAGCTATATATGCTGCCTATGATCGGTTTTATAAAGGGGATATAGCAAAAGAATTTGTGCGCGGTGCTCAAGAGCAAGGCGGACTAATTACCCTTGAAGACCTTGCTAATTGGAAGGTAAAAATAGAAGAACCACTCTCTGTTAATTATAAAGGAATTGAAGTATATAAAATGCAACAGTGGACGCAGGGCCCCGTCATGTTGCAGGCATTGAATATCCTGGAGAATTTCGATTTGAAAGGTATAGGGTATAATTCTGCACGATACATCCATACCCTATATCAGGCTATGAATATGTCGTTTGCCGATCGGGATTTTTATTATGGCGATCCTGCCTTTGAGCCTGAAGAACCTATGCAGGGTTTACTTTCAAAAGAATATGCAAAAGAACGCGCGAAAGGAATGAACTTAGAAAAAAATGATCCCAAAGTAAAGCCGGGTGATCCATATCCTTTTGAAGGAAAGAAAAATCCGTACCTCGATTTACTTTCCGAATGGAACGTTGCATCGTTCGGTAAATTTTCACTTGCCTCTCCGGGTGAATCCTACCTGAACGGATTTTTAGGTGGAACAACCTCAGTAGAAGCTGCGGATAAAGAAGGTTGGGTAGTATCTATAACACCCAGTGGTGGTTGGCTTCCCGCGTGCATTGCAGGCAAAACCGGTGTGGGCATGAGCCAGCGCATGCAAAGTTTTGTATTGGATAAAAAACTTGATCCATTTAACGTTGTTGAGCCTGGTAAACGACCACGCGTAACCCTGACACCTTCCCTGGCCATGAAAGATAACAAACCCTATCTCTCGTTTGCCGTGCAGGGCGGTGACTCGCAAGATCAAAATTTATTACAATTCTTTTTGAATGTCGTTGAATTTGGAATGACGGTTCAAGAAGCAACGGAAGCCGCTAATTTCAATACCTACCAAATGTATTCTTCGTTGGGCGATGAGAACGAGCGCAAGCCAAAACCGGGTGCTATGCTTTTACATTCCGGTACACCTGCATGGGTTCACAAAGAACTTATTCAGATGGGCTATAAAATTTCGTTTGATGATCGCACCTCCGGACCAATCAATGCGATTTACTTCGATTGGAAACATGGAAGCTTCTGGGGCGGATCGAGTAATCATGGGGAGGATTATGGGATTGGATGGTAAATAAATAGAAGTAAGTGGTAAGTAGAAAGCAATAAGTTATTAGTAGAAATCTAAAATCTAAGTAGTTATGAAATCTATGTTAGTAGTTATTACATTTCAAGCGGTCGTTGGACTGGCTTGTGCTCAAACTATTCCATCTGTGGATGTACAAATCAAAACAGCCGTGTTAGCGGCAGCGGAAGAATCACGCGAGAAGGCTATGGTGTATGGTTATTCTCCAAAGGGTGAATTTATTGTAGTACGAAAAGGTGAGAATGAATTTGTCTGCCTTGCAGACGATCCAACTCTACCTGGGCTCAATGTGTCATGTTATCATAAAAGCCTTGAACCATTCATGGCTCGTGGACGGCAGTTAAAGAAAGAAGGAAAAAGCTCCGATGACATTTTTACCATTCGCGAGCAAGAAGTAAAGAGCGGTAAACTGCAGATGAATACGCAGCCCGCTACGCTAGTGGTGTATTCTGCTTCCAAAGAGAATTATAATCCTGAAACAGGTGATGTGAAAGATGGCTATTCCAGATCGGTCATCTATATTCCTTACGCTACTGCCGAAAGTACAGGGCTACCTGCAAAACCTACAACTGCTGGTATGCCGTGGATCATGAACCCCGGCACACACCGCGCTCATATCATGATTGATCCACCAAAAAAGAATTGAAGGCGTTAAGAATACAAATCGTTCCGGTCTGTTTTCGCTACCTCTAAGAAGAATGCTGCCACTTTTTGAGTTACTGCTTTAAAATACTTTTCGCCTTTTTCAGCTGATGCTTTGCGTGGATCGCCAACGCCTGTATCTTTTGTCACTTGCATCCATTTTCGCTCGGCCCAGGCCCAGCCTTCGCGAATGGCAGAGAACCGGAATTTTTTTGCAGCGCCATCTCCAGCTTCAGATAATGGCCTGACCAGGTGTGGTCTTAAATGCAAGATTACACTTGTTTCCATCTCGCCAGCATGGTCGTCTTTGTTTTCAAAATACTCTTTTTGATCAACTGCCTGATACCAGTTGCATTGGCATAAAAACATCCGGGGAAATTTCAATCCCAACTCACGGATCATGGTTTTAAAATCATTGCCACCATGACTGTTTAAAATTATGAGCTTGTAAATGCCTTGTCTGTCTAGCACCTCTACAAGATCGCGTAACACTGCAAGTTGTGTGCTGGGGTTCATGTTCATATCCAGCTTTACATCAAATTGACCCGTGTTAACACCAAATGGAATGACTGGTAACACTGTTACTTTTGCGCCTTGCTCCCACGCAATTTTTGCTGACTCTGCCGCCACTTGTTCCGCTTCGATAATATCCGTTCCGTAAGGCAAATGATAATTGTGAGCTTCTGTTGCTCCCCATGGAAGAATCGCTACTTCGAACGAAGAATCTTTTATCATCTTCCAATTATTTTCTGCTAGAATATAAGGTCTCATCTATCAAAAATAATGAATTGAAGCATCACCACGTAGTAGCAGTTAAAATTAAACGTCAGACCGGAGGCCCGCTTCTTTTAACTTGCAATGATGTAAAAAGTAAGGTTTGTTCCGTTGCGAAACAATAAAGTGCAGTTCAATCGCATCCCCTATTCTATACTTTTTATAAATCAGCCTGTCAACCTTAAATTCACGAGTGCCAATCTGAAGGTAATTTACAACGGTCTCTGATCTTTTACCATCCTCATCCGCTATTCCAAATTCCTTTTTAGTGAAACGATCTGTAATTATCCCCTTCACCAGGGTTTTGTTTCCGGCACGCAGATTTGAACCTACTTGAAATGCTGCTCTGGTAATGGCAAAAATAAAAAAAAGAAGCATCGCACAGTTGATCACCAATACAATTTCCTTCTCAGGAAAAAAGTAGACCACAACTACAAATGGAATTGACAAAATGATGAAAAATAAAGTCACTCTAAGAAATAATCGTTTGATTAATGAAATGTCTTGTGGTGTTAGGGGAACATCTTTTTCATAATGCAACGATAGACCCTGCTCCGCAAGATCATCCAATTGCTTTTTTACTTCCTTTTTAGGAATGAAATCCCTTTTTTTCTGATGCTCACTCATTAAAAATAAAAAAACAAAGTATTATTCCTTGTGATTTAATCGCAATTAAGTGCCCTACGTTAATTGCTGATAACCGGAATGGCGATGAAATAGCTTTTGCCCTTTTTGACTGTCAATCTCTCTTCACGAAGCCATGGATTATGTCGTTTCAGTAACTTGTAATTGATTCCTTGTGAACTGGCAAAGTCTACCAGGCTCTTGATGTTCGCCTTAACCTCTACTTTACGAAGTGCTTCTTCCTGATACAGATGTTCAGGATTTAACTTGAACCCATACTTTTCAGGGTTTTCAAAAATTTCCTTTATGGCCAAAATTCTAAACACATAGCGCGAAGTTTCATCGTTCAGGAAAAGATCGTAGTACGATTTTATTTTTTGATTTTCAAGTGCCTTACCCATACCACTTATGCCTCTGTTGTAAGAGGCCGCTACCAAAGTCCAGTTACCAAATTTTCTGTAAGCTTTCTTTAAGTATTTACATGCAGCTTGAGTTGACTTCAAGGGGTCATACCGTTCGTCCACTTCCTTGGTAATCTCCAGCCCTAATTCTTTGCCTGACGGTTTTAAAATTTGCCAAAAGCCAACAGCATTTTTTGGGGATACATCATTAATAAGGGCCGATTCGATCAGCGGCAGATATTTAAAATCTCCCGGGATACCATTATGCTTTAAAATTGAATCGATCTGAGGCAGCCATCGGTTAGCGCGTTTTATCAGAAACAATGTGCTGCTGTGCAGATACGTATTAATTTGTAATTCTTTGTCGAATCGTTCGTTTACGTCAGGTATTTCCAATGGAACAGGTTCTCCGGCAAAAGAAGCATTCAATGGTAAATCAAGAGACATGGCTGGAAGTGGATGAAGTGAATCCTCCGCTTCCTCAACAAATTCTTTATCTGCAACTTCTTCATCTGAAATTGAATCCGTTTTTCCAGGACCCTGAGTTCCCTGATAGGTAATGTAACCTAATAGAATTACAAGGGTAGCTGTTGATAAAAACAAAGAAAGGTCTTTCATTAAAAATTAGGTGATAGCATATACTTACTATAAAAATCGTTGATGACTTTAACAGCCTCCTTGGGCGTGTCCACCAGGTTAACCAAATCCAAATCATCCTCGCCAATCATTTTTTCATAGACCAATACTTTTCTAATCCAATCCATCATGCCTCCCCAGAATTTTTTGCCCACCATCACGATAGGGAAGCGGCCAATTTTTTTTGTCTGAATCAAGGTGAGTGCTTCCGTCAATTCATCCATCGTACCAAATCCTCCAGGCATCACAATAAATCCTTGCGAATATTTTACAAACATCACTTTACGTACAAAAAAATAATCAAAGCTGATCAGCTTATCGGCATCAATATAGGGATTCCCCTTTTGCTCTTGCGGTAAATAAATATTCAAGCCTACGGATTTACCACCCCCTCTTCTTGCCCCTTTATTACCCGCTTCCATTGTACCTGGCCCTCCCCCTGTGATTACTCCGTAACCGTCTTTGACCAGTTCATATGCGATCTCCTCCGCAATTTTATAGTAAGGATGTCCGGACTTCACCCGTGCTGAACCAAAAATCGTAACGCAAGGACCAATCTTAGCTAACTTTTCGAAGCCTTCCACAAATTCGCTCATCACTTTAAAAATCACCCAGGAGTCCGAGCTTTTAATCTCCGCCCAATCTTTATTTTTAAATACCTTTCGTATGCGATGTTCTTCTTCCAACTCTTGTTGGGTAAGCTGCTTGCTCACTTTACTCTTTTTCAGATTTGTACCCATAATCAAAAAAATTAAACAATAAGATATTACTAACGCTTAAACAGATATTACATGAACCCCAAAAATAAATAATAAAATGAGGAAGTTTTATATTATTCGCACAGTGATAAGACAGTTAAGGTTGGTAGTTGAATCTCCTGGAAGCATCTTGAGACTTCCTGGGCTTTGAGATTTTTTAGCCTGGTAACATATCTATCTGCTAATTTTAGGGCATGAAAAAATTGAAGCTTGAAGAACTTGGCCGGATATCGGTAGATGAGTTTAAAGAAGCCGAAAAAATACCAGTATGCATTTTGCTCGACAATGTGCGCAGTCTCCACAATGTAGGTTCTGCCTTTCGAACGGCTGATGCTTTTCGGATTGAGAAAATTTACCTGACAGGCATCACTGGAACGCCTCCTCATCGCGAAATACAAAAGACAGCACTGGGCGCCACTGAATCAATTGATTGGGAGTATATTGAAAGTTCGGCAAAAGCGATTCAGGATTTAAAGCTTCACGATTATAAAATTGTGATTATTGAGCAAACAACCGAAAGTCAACCACTACAAGCATTCATACCTGAAAAGGGTCAGAAATATTGTTTGGTATTTGGAAACGAAGTAGATGGCGTAAAGGAAGAAGTGATCTCACTCGGAGACATCGCACTTGAAATTCCGCAAACAGGTACTAAGCATTCCCTGAATATCTCCGTATGCCTGGGTATTGTTGTGTGGGAATTTTTTAGAAAAATAAAACTAGAAATGTAGAAGACAATAGGTTTGGCTCAGGCAATAGTTGCGAACTGCAGAATTTATTCTATCCGTTTAAAAACCCCAACATAAAATCTCTAACGATTTAACTATTTCAATGCGACCGGATTAACCACAGCCTTCGGATTGTAGGTATATTGAATATTCAGCATCACAAACAATGATTGGCCTGCCGGTGATTTTTCATTCCTTCCCACAAAATAAATATCATGTATACCGCTGGTAGGTGTGAGCTTTGCCACCGCTATTTGTGGTTGAGGATTACCCGTTAACTTTCCTTTCTGCACTGTAATTGTCGAGGACTGTCCTAACAGTGTTCCAGTTGGCAAATCAATGCGTACCTCTATCACTCCACCTGCCGCATGCATCATATCTTCCTGTGCCATAACGACAAACGCAATCTGGTCTATTCCCGTAAGGTCGATCTGTTTGAACGATATGCGTGAGTTATTGCCTGAAATGATCATCAGGTCAAGCGGTGGATCTGGCAAATTAAACTTCATGACCGCATCCCATTCATCGGCTTTGCCGGCAGGCACACTGGCACTTCTTAACGCCATAATTTTTTCAGAAGAAATCGAAGGAATTCCATTTGCCCCTTTGTCGGAATAAGCAGCTCGCAATACAAACACCCCCCGATCAGGAACGCCTTTGGGAATTTTTGTTGTGTACGTTCCTTTCGCAGGCAATGTACTGGCAACATTTTTATTTGCCAGGCTCAGCACGTATTTCACAATCTCCGATGCATCTGCAGGTGACACTTGTGGATGCGCAGCCATCGCCACTTCACCCCACACACCGCTACCTCCACTGATGATCTTTTTAACGAGGTAGTCAACTGCTTTTGGATCGTCCTTATATTTTTTGGCTACGTCTATATACATTGGCCCAATGGATTTCTTATCGATAAAGTGACAGGACTTACAATCGCTTTCCTCCATCAGTTTTTTCCCGGTGGCAAAGCCTGCAAGTGCATCAGCTTGCAAATGACCCTGTGCGATCTCCACCTGGTCAAATCCTTCTTTCAGGTAATCGATGGTCAATGAAACCTGATCTGACGCGATCGATCCATTCTCTAAACTTCCGTCCTCCTGATCCGTCACTTTCACTTCATAATCAAATGACTGATTGGGGAAGAAAAATGTTTTGTTACCGCGCGTGATATCAAATGACAAAACAGGCGGTTCATTGCCAGCTTGTATTTCAAGCTTTGCAGTTGACTTCTCTCCCTTTGAATCGGTCACCGTCAACTCGGCATCATAAACACCTGGCTTATCAAAAGTAAATGACGGATCTTTTTCTTTAAAGGTTGATAACGCAATACCATCCTTGCCAGAGATTTTCCATTCGTATGCCAGTTCATCCCGGTCATAGTCTTTCGTTCCTTTGGAAGTAAAGTTCACTTTCAATGGTGCTGCACCTTTTGGTTTGTCCACCGCTATTTGAATTTTAGGTTTGCGATTGCCTCCATTGTATTCGATTCTCACTAAACGCGCATCGTCATTTCCCTGGAACCATGCGGTACCATATTCCAACATATATAAATCGCCATTGGGTGCAAACTCCATATCCATAGGGTTGCTGAAGCGATGGCCAGGCATAAAGCGCTCCATTGTTTCATAGTTTCCCTCTTTGTCCATGGTCACCGTCATGATCCAACCGCGCATCCATTCATAGATGAAAAGTTTACCATCATAATAATCCGGGAAAGCCCGTTCCGCTTTTTTAAAATCTTCCGAATAAAAGACTTGTCCGGCCATTGCAGTGCGGCCACCTGTTCCAACCATCGGAAACTCTTCCGACCTGTCATAAGGATACCAGATAAACGCCTTTTGTGCAGGTGGTAATTCTGTTAAACCCGTATTGTTTGGGGAATTATTAATCGGTTTTGCCGGATCAAAAGGCGCTCCCTGTTTCCCAGTCGCAAAGTCACGCTCATTATATGCTTTGTTGTCTCCTACAAAATATGGCCAGCCAAAAAATCCGGCTTTGCGTGCCTGATTGATTTCATCATAAGCTTTTGGCCCACGTCCAACAGAATCGATACCCGCATCCGGGCCTACATCGCCCCAATAGAGATAGCCTGTTTTCTTATCCACCGAAATCCGGTAAGGGTTGCGGGCTCCCATGGTATAAATTTCAGGACGTGTCTTCTCCATTCCTTTAGGGAAAAGATTTCCCTCAGGGATCGTATATGTTCCATCTGGCTCAGGATGAATGCGCAGTACTTTCCCTCTTAAGTCATTTGTATTTGAAGTTCCTTTTTGCGCATCCCATGGAAATCTGCCTGGTCTATTATCCATTGGAGCATAGGCAGTCGACCGCGGACTGGTGTTATCTCCGGTAGACACAAATAAATTTCCGTTTCCATCAAAGGCAATTGACCCTCCTGTATGGCAACACTGTTCGCGCTGTACGACTACATCGAGCAAGACTTTTTTAGATGACTCAATCAACTCACTTCCTTTTAATTCATAGCGGGCCAGAATATTTTTTGGCTCATCACCAGCAGGTGAATAATAAAAATAGATCCAATTATTTTTTTCGTAGTTAGGATCAAGGGCAACCCCTAAAAGCCCATCTTCTGCCTCTGCCTGATTGCCATCTTTAAAAATGTATTTTGTGCTTACCGGGATTTTTGCAATCACGTTAGTTTTATTCTCTGTTGGGTCATAGATTTTCACATTGCCCTTTCGCTCTATAAACAAAATACGCTTGCCCGGCAATACGGCAAGTTCAACCGGCTCGTCCAGTTTTTCATCCAACACTACTTTTGTAAAGCGGTTCTCATCAGGAACCCTTTTAGTTTTCGCCAGTTTATAATCCAGGGGACTTGGTTTATCACCCCCCAACACATATTTCATTCCTCCCCATAAGTGCTTTATAAAAAGTGGTTCTGAAAAAGTTTCTTTGGTATGGCCCATGTTGGTATAGAAAGAACGGCCACCGTCAAACTCATGATACCAGGCCATGGGATGATCGTCACCATTGGTGCCACCGTGATAACTCTTCTCATCAATTTTTATCAATACTTTGATGTCAGGGTTGATTTTCTTAAAGCTATAGAACTCGTCTTTACGCGGCCATGACTCTGGCAATGAATCGGTAGACAAATGATTTTTGTCTACAACCAAAAAGATACCGTCTTGCACGTTAGGGTCTGAGGGGTGTCCTGCGAAATAAGCCCCAACCAGTTTCCCATACCAAGCCCAGTCGTATTCTGTATCAGTAGCAGAGTGAATACCTACATAACCTCCACCTGCCTGAATAAACCGTTCAAAATCATTTTGCTGCTGCGGATTGAGTACATCGCCAGTTGTATTCAAAAAGATCACGGCTTTGTAATGTCTCAGGTTTTCTTCATTGAGGTTTTCAGCGTTTTCCGTTGTATCTACCAAAAAATGATACTGCTCTCCCAACTCCTGAATTGCGGTGATACCACTTGGAATCGATTCATGGCGAAACACAGTCGTTTTGGAAAATATCAATACACGTGTTTCCTCTATTTCAGAAGTACACGACCAACTCAGTATGACCATCAGTAAGATTGCAGAAAAGGGAAAACAAGAGATTCGGATAGGGTTCATTGTATTACATTTTCACAATTATACCCAATTTCCAAGAATGCTTGCAACTGAGATTATATATGTTCGACAGGGTACCTGCTTTCAACCATCCCGGGATTTGAGTTTAGGTGATGAACTGAAAGTTCATTTCTTAGTTACTTCCATAGGTAGCGTATCAATGCGGCTCCACTCCTGCAGTGACCCATCGTAAAGTTTAACTTCATAACCAAGAATTCTTCCAGCCATGTATACGACACTGGCGGTCTGCCCAATGAAGCAATAGGTAACGATCTCTTTTTTCCTATCAGGGACCACGGGTGTGAAATAGGCCTGAAGTTGATCAGCAGGCTTAAACATGCTGGCTGCATCCACCATTTCCGTATATGGGATATTTTTTGCCCCTGTTATATGTCCATCCCGCGGGTTGCCTGTTGTTTCACCATCATAGTAACGTTGCATTCGGGCATCTACCACCACAGCCTCATCGGAGTTCAAGGCAGTTAACACATAGTCCTTATCCACCAACAATGAGCCTGACTTCACCTTGAATTTTCCTTTCTTCAAGACAGAAACACCTTTTGTCAAAGGATACCCGGCTTTTTTCCACGCCTCCATTCCCCCATTTAAGAATGACACTTGTCCACGCAAGCCGAGATATTCAAGAGTTAAAAACATGCGAGCAGTAACGCTTACTTCATTACGGACATGGTATAACACAATTTTTGAATCATTGGAAATTCCGAGGTTTCGCAATAGTTCAGCCGCTTTTTTGGGATCGGGTGCATTGTAATTGCCATATGGGGAATCAGGAGCGAGCCATCCGGGCCAGAGGTATTGCGCACCGTCAATATGTTCCTTGTCGTATTCGAACTGTAAAAAAGTTACTTGCAAAAGGACAAGCTTAGGGTCCTTGAGGTGATCGTTTAACCATTGTGGCGTTACCAGAATGCTTGAATCTTGAGACTGGGCGGGGACCATTACCGAAACGAGAAAAAGAAGGGGAAATATTTTTTTCATATGGCTTTGATGAGGGGTAAAAGGTTAATCGAAAAATGGAGGCGTATGGTTGTACCTTTTTTTCGAACGGTAGAAAATACGAAGGAATCCCACCTTTGAGGGGATAAATGAAACATTTAGCCCTGATGGGGACTTACGATATATGGTCTAAGCCAGTGCAACTTTTCACTCTTATTTAGAATCTATTACAGGATTAGCTAAAAAATTTAAATATACCTGAAACCTTTTGCTTCAACTTCGGTACTTCATTATCAATCTCCAACTATGCTTAAAAATTATATTCTTGTCACCCTCCGTAACCTGTTAAAGAACAAAACCTATTCGTTCATCAACATTGTAGGATTGTCAATTGGCATTACTTCCAGTATACTCATCCTGCTGTGGGTAAACGACCAGTTGTCGTACGATCGCTTTCACCCAAAAGTAGACCGATTATATCAAGTGTGGGTCAATTCTACGTTCGATGGTAAAATTAGTTCCTGGAATTCGCTTCCGCTCCCAACTTATGAAGGTCTGAAAACAGAACATAACAATATCAAGAACACTGTAGGCACAGATTGGGGTGGTGATCATTTATTAACCGTGGGTGATAAGCGCATTACCAAGCAAGGTTATTATGTGGGAGAAGAATTCCTGACGATGTTTGAGTTTCCGTTAGTAAACGGTGCAGCCAATCAGGTCCTTACAGAACCGGGTTCAATTGTACTTACTGAATCTGCAGCCAAAGCCCTATTTGGAGATCAGGATCCGATGAACCAGATCGTGAAGTTGGACAATAGAGATGAGTTAAAAGTTACAGGTGTGCTAAAAGACATTCCAAAAAATTCAAGCTTTGAATTTGATTGTCTATTGCCCTGGAAACTTTATGAAAAACAAGAATGGGTAAAGAATCAAAAAGACAATTGGGGAAATTATTCTTTTCAGGTTTATGTAGAACTGACGGATGCAGCCTCGGAAGTGCCTGTGGAAAATAAAATTAAAGACCTTTTAACCCGCCATGGTGAAACGGATATCCCGCACGATCTTTTTCTGCATCCGCTCAGTCGCTGGGCGTTATACTCCAACTTTGAAAATGGTAAAGAAGCTGGTGGTATGATCGACTACGTGAATATGTTCACAATCATCGCAGTATTTGTATTGATCATCGCATGTATCAACTTTATGAACCTGGCCACAGCACGGTCTGAGCGAAGAGCAAAAGAAGTAGGAATACGTAAGAGTGTAGGATCACGAAGATTTGAAATTATCATTCAGTTCTTGGGTGAGTCTTTGATCATATCTCTTGCAGCATTCGCTATTTCCGTTTTACTCGCACAGCTGTTATTACCTTTTTACAACGATCTGGTAGAGAAGCAACTTTACATTGACTACTCTTCTCCGCTATTTTGGGTGTTTGCAGCCGGGCTCATTCTCTTTACCGGAATTATCTCAGGAAGTTACCCTGCTTTTTACCTCTCCTCTTTTCAACCGGTAAAAGTGCTGAAGGGCAAAGTACACACCGGTAAAAGCGGCAGCCTGCCACGCAAAGTTTTGGTTACTCTTCAATTTGGATTTTCTATATTATTAATCATCGGCACAATCGTTGTTTACCAACAAATCCAGCATGTGAAGAGCCGGGACCTTGGCTACGAACAGGAAAATCTGATCACCGTAGAAGACACTCGCGAGATTTCAACTAACTACAAGGCCATCAAAGCTGAGTTGATCCAATCTGGAGTAGTCAGTGCGGTCACACGTTCCAATAGTGCCATCACGCAAATCAATTCCAATAACTTCTTAGGTTGGCCGGGTAAGCCCGAAGATCTGCGTGTCATTTTTGCCACCATTGCAGTAGAGTATGATTACACGCAAACCATGGACATTAAACTTTTGCAAGGACGTGATTTCTCAGAAAATTTTAAAAGCGACACAGCTGCTATCATTATTAACAAGGCCGGACTTGATCTTATGAACTTAAAAGATCCCATCGGAACACAATTGGATCTATGGGGCGGAAAGCGCGAGTTGATTGGGGTGGTTGACAACGTACTGATGGGTTCGCCTTACAAACCGGTAGGTCCCATGTTTTTGATCCTAGACCCGGGATGGATCAACGCCATCACCATCCGATTGGAAAAAACAAAAGACCTTCCCGCATCGATTAGAAAAGTGGAGGAAATATTTAAGAAGTATAATCCGGCTTATCCTTTCGAATACGATTTTGCTGATGTAGAGTTTGCCAAAAAATTTACAACCATTGATATGACCAGTCGTTTGGCCACACTCTTTGCTTCCCTAGCAATTATCATTACCGGCCTTGGATTATTTGGTCTTGCTGCCTTCACAGCAGAACAACGCACAAAAGAAATTGGCATTCGCAAAGTCTTAGGCGCTTCTGTGTCGGGATTAGTGACACTGATGTCCAAAGATTTTTCAAAACTCGTTATTGTTTCATTTCTGATCTCAGCACCACTGGCCTGGTGGTTGCTGAACAATTTTCTGGAGCGCTACCCCTATCGCATTGAAATTCCCTGGTGGGTTTTCCCCCTCACAGGCATCCTGTCCCTGACATTTGCGCTCATCATCGTTTCGACTCAGGCGTTAAGGGCCGCACACGCTAACCCGGTGAATTCGTTGAGAACAGAATAAAAAAGCATCCGGAAACTGGATGCCTTAACTTTAAAAATCTTGTCAGGATTGAGATTCTTTATGAATCCCTATTCGATAGGAACCAACCGGACAATTTTACCAGGATTCTCCGTGGTAATATAAATGTATCCATCCGGACTCTGAACAACGGCCCTCACACGACCGATCTTTTCTAAAAGTCTTTCTTCCTTAACAAATTTTCCATCGGCCAATTCTACTCGTGCTACCAACTGAAAGGAAAGAGCACCCACCAGAAAGTTTCCTTTCCAGTTGGGGTAGCGGTCGCTGGTTACCATGGTCATCCCGCATGGAGCTATTGAAGGCACCCAATACCGCACCGGTTGTTCCATTCCTTCTTTTTCAGTGATGTCTGTAATAGGAGTGTTATCATAGTTAATGCCATAGGTGATTACAGGCCAGCCATAATTCTTTCCTTTCTCCACACGGTTCAATTCATCTCCGCCCTGCGGTCCGTGCTCATGATTCCAGAGCGTTTCCGTTTCCTTATCATAATAAAGCCCTTGCAAGTTACGATGGCCGTATGACCAAATTTCGGGCATTGCTCCAGTTGTATTAACAAATGGATTATCAACCGGGATTTTACCATCATCGTGCAGGCGTAATACCTTACCTAAATGATTGCCGAGATCCTGGGCATTTTCTTTTTTCCCACGTTCACCACTGGTAAAAAATATATAACCTTTCCCATCAAACGCAATGCGCGATCCAAAGTGAGCTTCTGATGATGACAATGGCATTGCCTGAAATAATTCTTCCAGATTGGCAAGTGTGTTGCCCTCCAATTTTGCCCGCGCAATTACTGTTCCGCCTTCTGTACCTTGTGGCTTGGCATAACTCAAATAAATCCATCCGTTGTTAGCATAGTCCGGATGAAGCTGAATGTCCATTAATCCGCCCTGACCTTTCGCAAAGACGGCAGGCACACCAGCGATTCTCTCCTCCAGTAATTTTCCATTTTCAATAATCCGAATTTCACCAGCACGTTCTGTCACCAAAGCGCGTCCATCAGGCAAAAAAGCCATACCCCACGGACTTTTTAAAGCGGTAGTAATAGTGTCGACAATAAATTTTTGTTTTTCAGAGTTGACTACCGCGCCACTTACCTCTTTCCTGTCAGCAGTTGTGGTAGAACAGGAAGAGAAACTAAAAAAAGTTATTACTAACAGAAAATAGGAAAAATTCCGAATCATCGTATTGTGTTTTAGGGAGTTCGTACGGATCTATTGAAGACTTAAAAGCGCACTTACAAAGCCCGAATCTTTATGTTTCTATAATAGACAGGTGCCCCATGGTCTTGCAAAGAAATGGCGCCACTTTTAAATGTATTCCAGCCTGGATAATCAACCCATTTGCTTTTTTTATAACGCTCAGTATAGTCAGCGCTACCTTCTTCAAATTCCACCGTTTTTTCTCCGTTTAGCCAATGTTCAACATGTCCGTTATTGTAAATAATACGGGCGGTATTCCATTCTCCTACGGGCATCAACTTTTTGGTAGCCGGAGCAGCAAACATATCGTAGTTACTGCCAGCCTTTTGGGCTTCTGTCAGTTTGTCGCCTTTCCAACCACCGTCATCCATCACCTGGTATTCCGGACCGGTTTCATAATCATGTTTATATTCTGGTTGTTCCACAACATGATAAAGAATACCACTGTTGCCACCGGGGGTAATTTTCCATTCAGCAGTTAACTCAAAATTTCCAAATTGGCGGATAGTAGTAAGAGAACCTGTTTGTTCTCCAAGGCCAGTTCCATCGCAGATAATCACTCCTTCTTTCACGCTCCACAATGGTCCAATAGTATCTTGATTATACTGCTTCCAGCCGTTGAAGGTACTTCCATCGAACAGTAATTCCCAGCCAGCAACTTTCTCTTCTTCGGTAAGTGAATTTAAAGCAACAGGCATGGCTGTTTCCTGTTGTTGATTTCCGGATTTTTGGCATGATAGCAAAGAAAGTGATGCAAGCATCGTCATGAAGGCAATGAGTGTATGGGATCTTTTCATAGGTTATTATTTTTGAGTTACGAAAGATAATATAGAAATGATGAGCATCAAAGTCAATTTATCAATGGCATTTGATGAAGATGAGCGGTTATGGCGGATGGTGTCTCTACTCCGCCACTATCGGGGCTAGGTATATCCTATTATACTTCACCTGTAAACGGTAAAGTATAGTTAATCACTAGTTGGCTATACAGGCTCAGCTACTTCAACTTTTCGTGAGACATGCAAGACAAATTGCTTGTCCATACTTAACTCGTATACGGCTTCGCGCATAAGTTGTGATGCTTTCTGTGATTGCTGTAATACCTGCAACAAATCCTTTGCAACAGCAGAGGTTTTAATACTATTCAGTGCCTTTCCATGAGATACCTGTAACAAAAAGGAGTACCCTGCTTTCTCCCGCAACCCCACAGCTTTAAATTCATGCGCGGATAATTTGTATTGTTGGGGGTCTTTTGCAGCAGCCAGCATCAATTGAAGAATGACAGGTCGGTATTTACTCCACAAAGAAGCATAATGGCTGAGTTCGGAATACATAAATCTTGTTTATCGTTTTATAAGTAGCAAATAAAGCCTTTATCAATCTTAACAAACATTACATTAAATTGAAAAAGAGGGGCAATATAGCACTTTCTGGGCGAATTATGGGGCAATTTGTCACGCAACTGTGTAATCACACAACCTTCTGTTTTAGACGGCTCTAGTCAACAGTAAAATTGGTTTCATAGTCAATGGTATGTTTACCCTTCAGTTTGGGCATGATTTTGATGAAAAGGAAGTCACTACAATATCTTGAATCACTGCAAAATCTTTAGATGGAGGGCAACAGATTTCACACAGAAAATATACATGTTGAGAGTTTAAGTCATAAGTGAAATAAAATATAGAATCTTTATATGCCATAACTTCATTCCAATTCCCATTTTTCAGGGCGGCACTGTCCAATATAGCTAACACAGCATTCTCTATTTTTTTTGGAGATTTGACTCCATAATAATAATTAATCCATTCTACTCCAAGGTTAATATCCGACAAGATTTCAACAACAGCCAGATCAGGATCAGGGTCAGGAGTGCACCATAGTGTAATCAATTTGCCCCTAATACCTCCACCACCATCAATGCATTCATTTTCGGTTTCATTTTTGGTTGGATTTGCGGTTGGATTTTCAGTTTCAGTTGGTTGGGCCTCATTATTTTCGCAACTAAAACCGAACAGTACAATGATTACGGGAAAAAGGTATCTGATTATTGAATTTTTCATGGTTTCTTTTTATCAGGAGTCCTGATTTGACACAATAGATAAAGTTAACAACTAGTTGGAAATTGGCATGGTTCATAACTTCGAATCTTATTTTCCCCTCTTCTTAAAACTTTCATCAATCATTCCCGCCTCAAACAGCAAAGCTCGCAGTTGTGCTTCGTCAATATCTTTCAACGAATGAAAGTACATGCAATACACTTGTTTGCGCCCTTCCGCAAGTAAAACCCCATCCTGGTTTGACATCAAATTTCCCTGATTAAAACCCAACGCTACGCCTTTCGCCTGTTGTGTTTCAAGAGTTCGCTTAGAACCCCAATAGACCGAAGGAGGCCAGATGAAACAAATCAAGCGATGATGCCGATAAAAAGGAACGCCCATATCATAATACGATTTCTCCTCCGCCTTTGGCAGACATTCCAGAATAAGTGAACGCAAACGTTTCATGATCACCTGCTCGGCACTGGGTAATGACATGATGATCTCATCCACCGATTTGCCCGAAGTACTTTTTGTTTGGCGGGTCATATCTTTGTTAACATCTTGACTAAGATAGAACACCAAAACCAATAGGGCAACAGGTAGCAAGGTGTAGAATGAGAATTGGCTGATTCATTCAAAAAAATTAAACGAATTCGGAGGGAGTCGAATTCAAATGAAAAATTGGCACATTTGTACCAGCTAACGATTTATTGACCGTTGAATTCCGACCGCTATAGTTCACGCGGAGTATCCGCCAGCAAAGAAGACGTGCACCAGGCTATAAAAAACCTGGATAAGGGACTGTTTCCCAGTGCCTTCTGTAAAATTGTTCCAGATCTTCTGGCCAATGACCCTGACTTTTGCACTGTTATGCATGCAGATGGGGCCGGAACAAAATCCTCGCTGGCCTACATCTACTGGAAAGAAACCGGAGACTTATCCGTTTGGAAAGGAATTGCTCAAGATGCCATTATCATGAATGTGGACGACTTACTTTGTGTAGGTGCCACCGGACCTATTTTGTTGTCCTCTACTATTGGCAGAAATAAAAACCTTATTCCTGGCGAAGTGATCTCCACCATCATCAACGGCACCGAAGAAGTACTGGCGATGCTGAGAAAATACGGCATGGATATCATCAGCACAGGAGGCGAGACTGCCGATGTTGGTGATTTAGTACGTACGATCATTGTGGATAGCACGGTTACCGCCCGCATGAAGCGAAGTGATGTAATTGACAATAAAAATATTCAACATGGCGATGTAATCGTTGGCCTCGCCTCTTATGGAAAGACGAATTACGAAGATGCCTATAACGGTGGCATGGGCAGCAATGGTCTTACCTCTGCCCGTCACGATGTGTTTCATAAAGATTACGCGGTCAAGTATCCGGAATCATTCGATCCAACTGTTCCAAATGACTTGGTGTACAGTGGAAAATATAAAGTAACTGATACTATTCCAGGTGTGGACGTTAACATTGGGAAGTTAGTGTTGTCCCCCACCCGCACATATGCTCCCGTACTCATCGAAGTTCTTAGAGAATTACGATCGGAGATTCACGGGCTGGTGCACTGCAGCGGTGGCGCACAGACAAAAGTGCTGCACTTTATTGAAAGGCTGCATGTGATCAAAGATAATTTGTTTGATGTCCCTCCACTTTTTAAACTCATTCAGGAGCAATCAGGGACAGGCCTGCCTGACCGGCAGGCAGGTTGGAAAGAGATGTACAAAGTCTTCAACATGGGCCACCGAATGGAAATATATCTCCCGGAAAAATTTGCCCAGCATGTAATTGAAATCTCCAAAGGTTTTGGAGTTGACGCAAAAATCATTGGAAGGGTTGAGACCTCTTTGCAAAAACAAGTTACCATCAAAAGCAAAGTTGGGGAATTCAAGTATTGACTTTGATTCCTGATAAATCGACTTCTATTCCGCCTTCAGAATAATTAACTCTACTCTTCTATTAAGTGCGCGGCCCTCCTCGCTATCATTAGGGCTAATGGGCTTACTCTTCCCAAATCCTTTCGCTTCAAATCTTTTGTTGACTATACCTTTCTTATTCAGATAAACAATAACACTTTGAGCCCTCCTCTTAGAGAGCTTAAGGTTATATTCTTCATTGCCTACGTCATCGGTGTGGGCAGCAATCTGAATGATGATCGTTGGATTTTGGTGCATCAACTCAATCACGCGATCCAACTCTGGATAGGATGAACTATTCAGTTCCGTTGAATTGACTTCAAAGTTAATGTTATGAAGTGTGAGCAAAGCTCCCTCCTTTATTGGAGTTAATGATATGCTCATCCGTTGGTTGCCGTCAGGACCAGCCACGCCCTCACCCGCCACCACGGTTGTGGTTGAAAAGAAATAACCTTTATCACTACTGGCAATCACCTGATAACGATCGCCTTTGCGCAAATAAACCGACTCGCCAGACTCTGCAATAATCACTTCGTTTTGGGTTGCATTATTGAACGTCACTTTTGTTTTCACCCGCCTGCTGGTGGTAATATCTGTTACCTCCGCAGCAAATTTTACTTTTTCATGAATCAATAACACATTGAAGATCGTATCTGATTTAAACATCCTGGTATCGAATACAATCGCCTGCTTTACTTCAGGATAATGCTTAGCCACAACTGAGATGGTATATTGATTTGCGGTCTCCAGTCTTAGGTTAGGAGTTTGCTGACTAACTTTTACAGAATCATTCCATAAAGAGATGCCCTTCTGATCGATCAATGTCAAATGGGCGGTAACGGGAACCTTCAGATCATTGTCGGTGGTCAATATCCTTGCCTGATAATCTGATTTAAGATTGATATCTATATCTATTTCTCTATACGTTTCTTGTTTCCGTAAATCAAAATCCCGCTCTTCTTTAAGATATAATGGATTTATAAACTCTGCGCGAAAGTGTGAACCCGCTGCCAACACCAGGCTAAACCTACCATCGCTTGAATTATTGGTTAGCACTACTTTTTCCATAGTTCCTAAATTCAAGACAGATATAGCAGCAGAAACAGGTTCTGCATTTTTTTCAGTACGAACAAAACCCTGCACGGTTACATTCATCAATTGGCGGTACTCTAAGGGAACGGGCATTTCATAAATGTCATTATCGCTCATAAAATAAATCAAATCTCCAGCAGCCGAGATCGTGGGAGATTCGTCATTCTCCGTTGAGTTAATAAAATCCAATGGTCTTGGTTCACCCCAGGTACCATCAGCATTCTTTCTGGATTGGAATAAATCATACTTACCTTTTCTGTTAGGGGTTATTGCGGAAAAGATGAGCGTATGATTGTCGGCCATAATTCGTGGATCGCGCACACAGCCATTATTGATTTGTTCCGGCAATTTTCCAGGCTCTCCCCATTTTCCATTCGTCTGTTTTCGTGAGACATAGATCTCAAAACAAGGTTCCTTGCTTTTCCTGTCCACGGGATTTTCATAATTGATCCTAACGAAATAAAGGTAATTCTCATCCGCTGAGATGGAAGGAAACCCTTCATAATCTTCCGTATTGATCGGGGTGCCTAAACTGATGGGTTCGCTCCATTGCGTTTCGGTAAGACGGTTCGAATAAAAAATATCTTCGCTTGTAGTTATGCCTTCAATAACCGCGGTAAAATAAATACGGTTACCATCATAACTAAGGCTTGGCCCCGCTACGAATTTGCATTTCTTATTAATAGCCGTTATTGGCGTTGGCTCGCTCCAACTGTTATCCGTATTTTTTTTGGATTCGAATAATTCCCAACGCTCTGCATTTTCGGTTTCATTCCGGTTGCTTTCCAGTATCATGGTATTCCCATCTGCACTAATGGTTGGTGCAACTTCAGCAAACTGCACCGTGCTAATGCCGTCCACTCGCCTACGATCAGGCAAATCTAATTGCGCACTTAAATGAAAAGAAGCAAGCAACAAAACCAAAAGGATAAACTTGCAAATAGACCTTACCATAGATAGAATAATCTTATCGACCAATGAGAACAAACGCTCCCCAATAATAGGGTGATTCATACTTTTTTTTCAATTCAATTTGTGCTCGTTGGAAAGCCGCTCTTTTGTCCTTCATGCTTAATAATTGCGTATAAAATCCAATCATTAATTCACGGGTAGCTTCGTCATTAACCTTCCAAAGACTCATGATCAAATTGCTTGCTCCTGCCACCAAAAAAGCCCGCTGAAGGCCGTAGACACCCTCTCCATTTCGAATGTCCCCCGATCCTGTCTCACAAGCAGACAGCACCACTAAATCTGTGTGGTCCAGATTTAAGTTCATCACTTCAAGCGCTGTTAAAATTCCATCCTCTTCCTGAGCTTCTGTAGCAGTAATTCCACTTATATTTTTTTCAACTCCGGCTAATAATAACCCTGACCGCGTTAACGGGTTATCCGCAGCCAAAGAAATATCATTTGAATAAACGATCGTGGTTGCATTGTCTTTTTCAGGAATAAAGAATCCATGGGTCGCAATGTGAAGAATATCAGGGCTTGAGATGCTTTTTAATTTTTCTTCAGAAGCATCCTTATACAGATAGGAATTGACAGACCATTGATTTTTTTTCAAAAGTTGCTCAATACTGTTCACTTCATCCTTTGTACCCGGCAAATCGGCCACTCCATTTCTAACAATCATCGAAGCCGCTGTTTCCCCTGTTATGTGATTACTGGCTAGAGGAACTAAGAATTGATCTGATCTGAAATCCGGAAACCCAAATAAACTGGCTGTCGGTGTTGGAGAATGCTCACTTGGGGTTTGAAGTAATTCGCGGATGTTACTTAATGATCGTATGGTTAAACGATCGACCAGGTATCGATTTTCTTTCACATCGAAAAGAGTGAGCGGATTGATTTTATTATATACACCATCTGCGGAAAAGTAAACGGTGCTCACATCACTCAAAATAGGCTCGAGAGGTTGCCAGTATATTTGATATGAAATTTTATTGTCGATGGCAAAACGCATGGAGTTGTTGTAATAGCTGAACTGACGCTCTTCCATTATAGTGCCATTTGTAAAAACGAACAAGGTGGGGGCCACTTGATCTGGCCTGAGAACCAGTGCTGCATATATTACCGAATCCTTTAACGGACTTAACCGAATCATTTCTACTGCGGCTTCCCCTGATTTCAGAGCTTTTTTAACATCCTGCCATGTGATGGGTTGTTTGTTAAATTCACCGGCAAATAGTTGAGACTGAGTTGAGAGCCATTTTTCCAATTCGTTGGCTTTCTGCTGAGTTTCATCCATTGCTTTTTGCTGACTCATCTTTTCTTCTAATGTGAGTGACGTTAATCGTGCCAGTTTTTCTTTAAGCTGAAGCCACTTTGTAAACTTCGCCATGAGATCCGGATTACCACTGTTCAAAATTGTGTTCCTTACTTTTGTAGAAGCATTGAGCAGTAATGCTTTGGTCTCCAATCTAAAATTGTAAAGTTCACCTTGTGCTACGTTGTCGTTTTGTTGATACAGGATTACAAACTCTTCATAATCGTTAATCACCTTATTGATCTTGTTATAATAGGCCGTCTTTTCATAATCACTAAGAGCCGGGAATAATTCCTTAATTTGCTTTAGGTAAAAAACAGAGACTTGTTTAAAAAGTGGAGCGGCTGCAAGGTATTCACCCAACCCTTGATGTAAGACCGCAAGATTATATTGTGTATACATATAATCCGGATGATCCTTACCTAGTGTTCTTTCTCGTATTTTTAAGGCGGACTCAAAAAGCAAACGAGCCTTGCGGGGTTCACGAGTTTCCTGATATACCGTACCAAGATTGGCCATCTTGTTGGCATAACTCAGTGTTTGATTCCCACTATTCAGACTGTCAATCTCAAGGGCTTGTACGTAAAGAGACTTTGCTTTTTGAAGATCACCCATGCTCTGATATAGGGCAGCCAGGTTTTGCAAACTAATCCCAAAATCGGGATGCTTTTCACCACTATTTCTTCTATCCGTTTCCAATACTTCATTCAACAATCGTTCAGCTTCTTTATAACGGAGAGTTTGTTGGAAAATAGCAGCGAGGTTTTGCTTTATTGCCGAAAGGAGAACAGAAGGAGTCTGCGGATCTTGTAAAAGATTTGTATAAATTTTTTCTGCGGCCGCATAATTTCCAAGCGTCATGTAAAAGGTAGCAAAGGAATTATAGACTTGTTTAATCTCTGAAGATTGCAACTTTTTATAGGCTTCAATAGCTGCCAGATAATTTGTTTCCGCCTCCTTATATTTTCCCATTTGCTGACGAAGCCTGGCCAGTTGAAATGAAGCGTCAGCCCATAGTGCCGGTGCTGTTGATGTTTTTATAACAGATTCCAAAAGAGACTCTGAGGTATTCCAATCACCTGATCCTTTATAAACCTCGGACAACTTTATAGCGATAGCGTTTTGAATGAATGTAGACGTGCTGTTTGTTTCATGTCGTTTAAGATGGTTAATGGCGATCTCCGTAAAATTAAGTTGAAGTAGAGCTTCACTGTAAAGCGAAGAAATTTCCACTTGATTTTTCTCAGGTAGTCCAAAGAGAAAAGAATAATCTGTGGCAATTCCTTCGAGTGTCTTACGGGCGAGATCAGGCCGGTTAGCCGTGAGAAATTTTATGGTTGCATTCACACGATGACTAACCTGGTTAGCCCTTGGCAGAGAAGCAAAATTTTTGAAGGCCAGATTATAGTTCTCCTCCGCCATCATTGTTTCGCCCAAAAACATTTGCAGATCTGCTTCAAGCTCCAGAACAAATCCAAACTCTACACTGGTTGGTGCGAATAGTTTACGTGCGATTTGTTTGGCCTGCACCAGTTTACTTTGCGATTCAGCTATTTGCCTATTCGTAAATAAAAACCTGGCATAATTCTGAGCTATTGAAAATCCTGTATTGCTGATCATTCCGCCTTTGACAAGACTTTCTTCGGCCATCTTAAAATATCGGTCGGCTTCAGCTGGTTGAGTGCTTTCATTCTCAATTGCGGCTTTCAAATACTGCCGTGCTTTTTGATCTTCTGTCGCGTCACCTTGTTGCACCAAGGATAAGGCCTCTGCTGTGTTGCCTTTTGCCTCAGCCATCTGAATTAATTGTGCTTTTGCCTGAGCATACTCAGGCCATGTTTGTAAATTTTTATTCTCGGCCAATGAAATAAATTCTTTAAGCTTCGGTTCCGCGTTCGTTACATTCTTGTTTTGGATTTCCACATAACCGGAGTAATAAAGTGCAAAGAGATATTCTTCCCACTCTTCAGGGAAGTGTCTTAATCCTGCAACAGCGATATTCAATACATCCGCTGCCCTATTAAAATCACGCAAATCCAAGAGCACCTGCCCATAGCTACTTTGTACTTTTAAATAGGTCAGGCTGGTTTGCCCGGGGTCTTCAGAAAAAATTGAGGATACCTCATCATAATCCCTTTGCGCCTCTTTCAAGTTTGAAAGGCCTTGATTCATCTGCGCTCTTTTTAGCAAAGCTTCCGCATAGTGCTTGCTTTTTTTTCCTTCCATCTGAGCAAATGATGCTATCTCATCATTTGAAAAACGTGCGCCTTTTGAATAGTCCTGGGCCTCCAGGCAAATAGAAGTGAGCAACTGCAGTGAAAACGCCCGATTTTTTAGGTCAAGTGTTTTTGAAGCTTCGAAAGCTTTCTCTGCATTAAGCATGGCTTCAGGGTAGCGCTGCGATTGATAATCCGCGATGGCCTGATCGTAATGATCCTTCCAATCCTGGCCATTGCCTTGAAAAAAGATGGTGAGTAGTATAGAAGTAAGAAAAAAGCGTCTCATAAATCCCAAAAAGATAGAAAGTGTTGGGGTCACTTTACAAGATTTGAGGTGACAATTTGGCTTTCTTTTAAGAAAAGCCATTTTTCGAGGTCTGAAATCCTGTTCCGACTAAAATGCCAGAGTGCTAATCTTTTTTTCTGGAAACATCCTTGACCAGATCTTTAAGTGGGTCCCATAGTTTCACATCGTCATCAATTTCGCTAAGCTGATCGCCAGGGCCGGGTTAAAATCTGGATTTCGCATAGCGATAAACCCAGGAAAGCAAAAGCGAAATGAGTGAAGCTCCAAAAATATATTTAGCAATCAATTTCCTGGCCATTGAATAAGAAAAAACGCCTGCCTGCGGTAGGCAGGTATACAACACGCTAAGAAATACAGCGAAGATGCTCAACATCTGTATGTCGAATATCAAACACTGACGCACCATTAGATTCCGGATTTGATCAACAAGCCGATTGTCTTTCTTTGCAAACAGCAAAAAGTCGACCCCAGAGAAGAGCTCTACGAAAAATTCTGTAAGGTTATTTTAATGAAATCAAAAGTTAAACGCATAAGTGACCGAGTACGTTCTTCCAAGCCTAAAGATTGAATAGATGGACTCCGCATCTCCATAGCCTTGATAAACATCTTTTCGTTCGGCATTTAGGATATTATTAACTCCAAAAGTAATGCGGTGGCCCTCTTTGGTTCCAAAATTTCGGAATATGTTAAAGTCCAAACTTTTGAAAGGAAGGGAATAAATATCCGGTACGGCACCCACACCAATAATAGACAGCGATTTACCTTGCATGTTAAATGATAGGTTTGCGTTTAACTTTCCATTCTTATCTGCATAATTCAGGTTTGCATTTATAAGATAAGGCGATTGACCGCCCATTGGACGCTTTTCGTCAATTACTTCGCCTGTCCTGGCATTATTTTCTCTTGATTCTAGTTCAGTTAGGCCGCTTTCATTTACAATTACAGATGTCAGGTCTACCTCAGACTTTGCGATTGTGAGATTTGTACCAATTGAAAAGCTGGAGAGGGCACTAGTTATGAAATCCAATTTCGTTTTTATCTCAAACTCGGCACCATAGACAACGCTTTGCCCTGAGTTTCTGGGCCGGATGTTATTTGTTGCAATGTCATATGTTACCATTTCTATATGGCCATCAAACTGCTTATAAAATCCAGATACAGAAAACATATCACCAGCACCACCGATGAAGAAGTTTTCCCAGCGAACATCATAGTTGTTTATATTGGTTTGTTGCAAATCCAGATTTCCATTAAAAAAACGTTTTGTGATAGGGTCATAAATTTGAGCTGCAGATTTTTCTCTAAATGAAGGCCTTGCCAATGTTGTGCCATAAGAACCCCTAATGTTCATACTCTCTGTTATGCCATACACCAGGTTCACAGATGGCAAAACATTCAGTTCATCCAAGGTATGATCATCTTTATATGACGTACCAAAAATATCAGCGCCCGTATAATACATATCTGCTTTCTCCAGGCGTGCGCCATAGATAGCCTTCAATTTTCCAATTGCATTTTCTGTCATCAAATAGCCAGAGTATACTCTTGACCTAGCATCGTAGTTGTTGGCGGCTTCAAAGTTTCCTTCGAGATAAGAGCCCTCTTGTTCAACTGAATTCCATACGTTTTCCGCACGCAAAAAATAGTTTGGGTCTAATGGAACACCAGATCGGCTAGTTGCATCTATTAAATAACTTTGCACTTCAAACGTGCGATCTTTATACAATCCCATTGCACCAAACTGAAACTTGCTTGACTTTCCATAAGGTAGGGTGAAGTCCAGCTTAAAATTTTCATTAAACTCATTGAGGTCTCTCCAAAATCTTCTGATGCCCGCACCATCCCCTCTATTCAAAGTAGGTTGAAGGGGATCTGTAATTGAAATAGAGGTCGAACGAAAATCGGGATCATAAGTACGGGCAATTGTGAAGGAATTCTTCCACTCCATTCTAAGCTTGTCACCAAGCTGATGAGTGCCATTAAGTATCGCATTGTTTACTGATCGTTGTGAGTAGGTAAGTATATTCTCATACAATGTGGCTTGCGTTTCGTCATAGTTGCTGTTTATTCTGTCCGAAGCTTCTGATATCGCATTTTGGGTACGGAAGAGGGTGGCGCTGAAAGTATGCTTATTAAACTTAATTGCACCAGAGAGCAGCCCGGTCCAAAGCACACTGGAACGTGATAATACACCTCTTCTAATCTCCTCCGCGAAGAAAGCGGTCTCATCTAAGTTGTCGTCTTTGGTATATTCTCCAAATTCAATATTATCGAAATGTTCGAATCTACTTTGATAGTTGAAGATAGCTGAATAGCCCAGCGTGTACTTGGTTTTATTTATCTGATTGCCATGATTAAACGTGAAGATAGAATTGAGACCACTCCGCTTCTTTGCAACTCCTAAAGTTGGATTTAAGCTTTTCGTTAAATTTTCAATGACAGGACTACCCGAGGAAACATCGGGGATTACCGTTTTAGAAGAGAATGGAAGTTCACGAGTGCCATCATCAAAGCCAAGCCAATCTGTCTTTCCTCCTTGATAAAAAACGAAATCACTACTTAGGTTCATATCTGGATTGAATCGCAATCCAAACGAAACGGATGTATTTTTCTGGTCAGGAAAACCGCGTGTTTCAACATCTACTATCCCACCTGTGAAATCGCCAGGTAAATTTGGAGAGAATGTTTTATAAACAATTACATTCTCAAGAACGGATGTCGGGAAAATATCGATTTGAACGTCATTCCTATCCGGATCCAAACCAGGAATAGTCATGCCATTAAGGGTAGTGCGTGTATATCGATCTCCTAAACCTCTTACATAAACAAACTTTCCATTTTGAATCGAAACACCAGTGACTCTCTTTATAGCTGAGGCCAGATCCCGGTCACCTGTTTTTTGGAATGTTTGATTGGACAGAGCATCAAGTACATTAGGGGATTTTCTTTGAAACATGGTAATGCCGCCTTCTTCTGATTTTGAGGCTATTCCAACCACAACTATTTCCTGCATAACGGAAACGTCTGGATTCATGGTCAGATTTAGAGTGGTAACCTCACCGGGTTTGACCGAAACGTTTTCTATCAACTGTGTTTTATACGAAACAAATGATGCCAGAATTGAATAGGTGCCAGGCTCAAGGGCAAGTGAATAATTGCCATCAAAATCCACTGAAGTTCCGTTTGTGGTGCCTATGGAAACTATCGTTGTCCCAAAAAGGCCATCACCAGTTTCCCCATCAATTACTTTACCGCGAACAAAACCTTTTTGTGCAAAGGAAAGGTTGGCGAAAACTAATAATAGAAGGAAAATAAGGGAATTTTTCATTTTTAAGAAACTAATAATCCAGCCGCAAAGGTAGGTGTACCCGGCTCAGTTACCTCTTAAGAAATATTACCTTGACTTTAAGCTTTAACGAAATTTGTTAACATTAAAATAATATTAAAAATAAGGACAGAGTGCAGTATTGCACTCCGTCCCTTACTAAGGATATTGTTTTGAAATAACTGAATTTAATCTAAAAGAGATTTCTCTGACGAAATTGTCCAACTCCATGTTGTAATAGCAGGGCTGCCAGTTGCTGTTGCAGAAACAATCTTGCCTTCCGCTGCTGTTTGATCGGCTGCAGGTACATCCACCTCTGCACAATTAGAGGTTGACGCTGAATATACATCGACCGTGTAGCCAGTGAATTGTGTGGTAATGAAAACAAGAGAACCTGCAATCAAATTGCTAAATGCGTTTGAAGAGCCAGGTGCACAAGCTGTTGCATAGCTAGCTGCAATTTTGATTTTCTTACCAGCCGGATAGCCTGTGAAAATAACATTTTCCAAATTTCCCTGAGCTTTTGATTTGAAATCGGATAAGCTTGCTACGTCATTAGGCTTTGTGGCATCGCCTTTTAACGTACCATTCTTTAACGTAAATTTTCCGGTTGCATTTTCTGTTCCTTCAGGTCCGTCTATTTCCAAACCTTCATCTGTATCGCCACCATGTACTACCAAAAATCCATCTACTGTTCCCGAGTAAGCCTGGTCGATGTCGATACCATCATCGCCCTGATAGGCAATCAATATATTTGTAATACTTACAGAGCCTCCAAATAATTCTACGCCATCGTCTACGTTAGCAAAAATTTCGATGTCGCTGATCACCGTTCCGCTTCCTACCCCACCTAAAGTCAAGCCATTAATCTCGCTGCCTTCGGCTATAACTGTACCCCCATGACGAATAGATACATACTTAATTGTTCCTGAATTATCCGCAGGGTCAGCACCTCCATATAAGCCTTCGGTAACACTGGCAGGAACACCTTCAATTTGAGCTTCTGTTGCACCTGCTACAGAAATAGGCGCCTTGCCCAAAATCACAAGACCCCCCCATTTTCCTCTATCATCTTCACCCAGCGTTGTACCTGATATTTCGCCTGGCATAATATCATCTAAAACAGTAGTCATAATAATAGGCTCTGTGGCTGTTCCAATCGCATTTATTTTTCCACCCCTGGCAATCATTAGTACAGAGGCATTGATGCCTTGACCTTCGCGGCCTTTAATTACAGTTCCAGGGTTTATTGTTAAGGTAGCACCGTCATCAACAATCACACGGCCAGCTAACTCATATATCGTATCAGCCGTCCAGGTAGCACTGGCTGATAAAACACCACTAACTACCACCACCTCAGGCTCTGGCTCAACAGGTAAGGCCGTGATATTCATAGTTCCTGTCTCGGTTTCTGTTTTATCGTTATTGTCCGTTACAAGAATTGTTACGGAACCCGCACCCGCAGTTGTGCCTGCGGTAAATGTTATCACAACATTACCAGTGGAAGCACCCACTTCAGGAGCAGACTTAACTGCCTGGGTTCCACTTGTTGCTGTTGCCGTAACAGATTTGAAACCGCCAGGGACAGTTACCACAAAGGTTACATCTGCAGCAGAACCTACCTGGACATTAGTTATTGCCGGAGCAGCAATCGTTGGGCCATCAACAACAGGCTCATCTTCATTACAACTTTGAATCACCAGGATCAGCGATATCGCCAACAGGAAGGTGAGGAGCTTAAAAATCTTTTTCATCGGATATGGATTATGTTTAATTATTTGAGCCACAAAATTAGACCACAATTCGGGCAGTTTAATTATCCATGAGTTAACAATTCTTTACCCAACTATTACGGTCAGTAACCTTTTCTTAACATTCAAAGTGAAATGCCTAAATTTTCAGTGAACGCTTTCAGCCAATAATTCAAATGTTGAACGATTAACAGCACATAATGAATTATCCATTCTAATGATTTTGATAAGACTGTATGAAGTAAAAAAAGGAGGGACGGACTTCAAATGATTGAAATCTTTTGATAATATCCCGCGCTGAGATAATTTGAGAGGTTACTTATTAATAGGAATTTTATTCAAGATGACCTTAATAATGTCTGAAGTCTTCACATTATCTGCCTCTGCTTCGTAGTTCAATAATATCCTGTGATTCATCACATCAAGGGCCACTTCTTTAATGTCTTCCGGCAACACATAATCACGAGCATCAAAATAGGCCATTGCTTTTGCGGCCAAATTCAAATTAATGCTGGCGCGAGGAGATGCTCCGAATTGAATGTATTGCGCTTCATGATCAAGTTTATATTCCCTGGCTTTGCGAGTGACCGTGACCAATTCAATAATATATTTCTCCAACGATTCAGAAATCTTCACTTTGTTTACCTCATCGCGAATTGAAAAAATATCTTCCTTTGTCAATATTGTATTTACCTGAAAGTCAAATTTCATATTGGAAATTCTACGCATGATTTCAAGTTCCTGAAGTTTCGTTGGGTAGTCGACAAACACCTTCATCATAAAGCGATCGACTTGCGCTTCGGGCAGTGGGTAGGTGCCCTCATGGTCAACCGGGTTTTGGGTGGCCAACACTAAGAAAGGTCTGTCTAAAGTAAAGGTTGTTTCTCCAATAGTCACTTGCTTTTCCTGCATCGCTTCAAGTAAAGCCGATTGCACTTTTGCCGGTGAACGGTTGATCTCATCTGCCAAAATAATGTTGGCGAAGATGGGCCCTTTCTTCACTTCAAACTTTCCTTCTTTCTGGTTATAGATCATCGTACCGATCAAATCGGCCGGCAATAGATCAGGTGTAAACTGAATGCGCTGAAAATCCAGGTGCAAGACCTGAGCTAAAGTGGAGATGGTTAACGTTTTGGCCAGGCCAGGAACCCCTTCCAACAAAATATGACCATTGGTAAATAAGCCTGCCAAAAGGCGATTGACCAGATATTCCTGACCGACCACCACCTTGGCCACTTCACTCATTACCTCCGTAATTTTCTTTTTATGCTCCTGGTGAAGCTCTGTTGTTGCTGCAAATGCCATAATTAACCCTATTTCTGAATTTTACGAAAGTGCAATATTAAAGATTTAGGTGGATGAGTTACAACTGAAAAGGTGAATCTACCGGATCCATTTTTCCACTCCAGAGCACTAAAATTTCCAGGGTCTTATCCGTATACTTATAAAATATCAGATAATCTCTAACAAGCTTTGATCTGACACCTTCAACGGATGTTTTTCTCCCAATTAATGGTCGCTGAGATAATAATTTAGCCGCTTGATGAAAGAGTTTATTCAGTTTAAGCGGATAAGATTTGCTGAGGTTTCGATCCAGCCAATATTGAAGTATTCTATCCTTGTCTAAAGCGGATTGTTCTGACCAAATTATTTTGCGAGCCATCGGGAGGTACTTTTTTTCACCTCAGAATCCGATAAAAATTTACCCTTTGAAAGTTGATCTTCTGCCTCATGTATTGCCAGTACCTGATCATTGGAAAGAACGAGCATTTCTTTTCTTGACTCATCTTTAATTACATCATACATATCCCGCAGGAGACTCTCGTCCCGTGAGCTCTTAATTTTAGAAATCAACTTCCGCTTTATTTCTGATGCTGACATAAAAATACTTTTTTTAAAGTTACTAATTTTTCAATGGAATCTGCTCATGCATTTACTCAAACGTCACTATCTCGTTGCCGCTTGGGTTTAGCAAAAAAGAATTGACCATGTTCTGAGCCGCTCTGTTGTCCTTTCCAATCTTGATATAATTTTTAGCCGACTCCAAGTCAACAATGGATTGATCTTTGTCAAGGAAACCAAAGCCGAGATAATTGCCGTTCTCTACCAACACCAATGATTTCTCATCCACTTTCCGGCCCTGACCAATAATGGCGACTGACTCTCCTTTCTCAAAAAAGGAATCGATGGCCTTCTGCACTTTTTTATTGTATTTTTTAACTGTCTCCACACTCATGCAGGCGCCTTTGCAATCACCGGTTTGATAACTGTAGCAAAGTCCTTTGGCTAACTGCAACCCACAAAGTTTCGGACACAAATCATATTTTTTCACTTTTAACCACATGAAGCTCCAGGCATCGCCTTTGTTTGTAAAGGTGATGAGTGGCCTGGCTCCCCGACTCACTACGTTCACGCAAAACCGTAGGTACCCATTTCGGTCTTCATAATCATACACCCCCCATTCTTCAACTTTATTTTTCAGAGCGAGATTATATTTCGGCCAAAGCCTGTGAATTTCCTGCGCTTCTAAAATTAGTGCAATCAATTCTGTACCCGTGAGCTCGTAGGTAATATTGTGAATCTCATTACGGATATTAGACCGGTTCCATTCACGCGCCTCACCGGTGAAGTGACCGGCAATACGCTTCTTAATATTAATTGCTTTGCCTACGTAAATAATCTGACCATGTCCATCCAGAAAATAATAAACCCCTGCCTGTGACGGAAGTTTATCAAATTCCGCTTTGGCAAGGTTGGGCGGCAAGATGGTATCACCTGAATTTCGTTTCAGCGCTTTGGTGATAACTCCGTTATTGTCGCGTTGAAGAAGCATAGAAAATATTTTTGCCGTGGCCTCAGCATCACCTCCGGCCCTGTGACGATTCGGAATTTTCACACCCAGGCTCTCTGCCAATCGACCCAAACTATACGACTCTAATCCTGGAATAATTTTCCGGCTGAGCCGGACCGTACAAAGTTTTTTTGTTTGCCAACTGATGCCCACGTCTTCAAATTCTTTTTTGATGAAACTATAGTCGAAGTGGGCATTATGGGCAACAAATACACGGTCCTTTAACCAATCCTGAATTTCCATGGCTACCTCATCAAAAGAGGGTGCCGTGCTCACCATCTGTGAGGTTATTCCAGTTAGTCCGGTGATAAATCCTGGTATGTTCCTTCCCGGATTAAGTAACGTGTGAAATTTATTTGTGATTCGGGTACCATCGTGATGGTACACCGCGATTTCAGTAACGCGATGATTATCTGCGTAGCCTCCTGTGGTTTCAATATCAACTATGGCGTACATGGAATGCCGAAGGTACTATTGCGAAATCAAACGTGAAAATGGTATTGTTATTTAAGATTGTCATTCTTAGCTTACAGGTCATAATCAACTGTATTTTATGAACGGGCTCCTCAAATTTCTTCTTTCAGGACTTGCCGTATTACTCACCGCCTATCTGCTAGAGCAAGGCGTACATGTTGAGCATTATGGATATGCCTTGCTGGTGGCAGCTTTGATTTCCATTGCCAACGTAATTGTCAAACCCATTCTTATCATTTTTACCATACCTATTACCATTCTTACACTTGGGCTATTCTTATTGGCAATCAATGCGATTATCATTCTTCTCGTAGATTATTTTGTCCCAGGTTTCAGTGTGGATGGTTTTTGGTGGGCGCTCGGTTTCAGTCTTATTCTTTCCATTTTCAACAGTATGTTTGGTACACTCTTAAAGGAAAAAAAAGACAACTAAGAGAAGATCATTTTTCAAATTATCAAATCTTCGAATTTTAGATCCTCTTACCTTCCATAAAAGTCAAGCGTCCATTCTTTTGTTAATTCATAATTTTGGTTTCTAATCATCTTTCTATGAAGAAAATTGCACTCATGCTTTTCGTTTCCACCGCAGCTTATGGCCAGCAGCTCGCCCCACTCACCGTTGAAAAAATCATGCGCGATCCGAAATGGATAGGCGTTGCTCCCACCAATCCCTTTTGGTCAGATGATGGAAAACAAGTTTACTTCTCCTGGAACCCTGATAAAAATGCAGGAGATTCTCTCTATTCAATCCTACTCACAAACAAAACTCCTCAAAAAGTTAATGCTGCTGTAAGAAGATCACTGCCTTCCAAGTTTGGCTTTTATAATCGCCTTCGCTCTAAAAAAGTACTTGAGAAAAATGGCGATTTGTTTTTGTTGGATATCCCCACTGGAAAATCCAACCAAATTACGAGTACTCTGGATCGCGAATCCAATCCCCTATTTTCCCAAGATGAAAAGAGAATTTTGTTCTTAGCAAATAACAACCTATTTGACTGGGAGATAGCAACCGGAAGATTCACGCAACATACTGACTTTAGAAAGGGCACCAAGAAAACCGATGCAAAACTAAGCGAACAAGAAAAATGGCTAAAGGCAGATCAGTTGGCCTATATGGAAGTACTAAAACAACGAAGCGATAATAAAAAGGCGTCTGAGAAGATGCAGAAAGCTGATCGGCCAAAACGACCCAAAGAAATTTACCTGGAAGAAAAAAATATTGATAACATTCAATTAAGCCCAGACCAGAAATATATTACGTACCAACTCACCAAAAATGTCACCGCAAAGACCACCATCGTTCCAAGTTATGTGACCGAATCGGGCTTTACAGAAGACCTACAAACCCGCACAAAAGTTGGGGCAACGCAAAATGATGTTGAGTTTTTTGTTTATGATTTAATAAAAGATACTGTGTTGTCGGTTAAAACCAACGATATCCCGGGCATCTTTGACGCATCCAAATTCACAAAAGATTATCCTGCAAAGAAAATGAAAGACGATAAGCACGAAGTAAAACCAGAACCGCGGCCAGTTACCATGTCTGATTTATCATGGTCAAGCGATGGAAAGAATAATGCAATCGTCATTCGCTCACAAGACAAGAAAGACCGCTGGATCATGTCTTTGGACCTTGCCACACAAAAACTAAAACTCGTTGATCGGCAACACGATGAAGCCTGGATTGGCGGACCTGGTACAGGTTTCTTTGGAAGCAATTCTTTGGGTTGGGTAAATGATAACACGGTTTGGTTTCAATCCGAGGAGTCAGGCTACTCACATCTTTACACTTTTGATCTAACATCAGCAAAGAAACAAGCAATTACCTCGGGAAAGTATGAAGTGCAATCTGTTGAACTTTCAATGGATAAGAAATCTTTCTACATCACGACAAACGAAATTCATCCCGGAGAAAAACAATTTTATAAGTTACCAGTGTCCGGAGGAAAAGCGGAGAGGCTTACTTCTATGACAGGTGCGCATGAAGTTGTATTGTCCCCTGACGAAAAGTGGATAACTTATCGCTATTCAGCTAGTAATAAACCATGGGAGCTTTATATACAGGAAACAAAAGCAGGTGCTAAACCTCAGTTAATTACAGCATCTCTTACCGATGAGTTTAAATCCTATCCCTGGCGTGCACCTGAAGTAACGACCTTCAATGCACGTGATGGGGCGGATGTTTACGCGAGAGTTTATAAGCCTGCTCTTCCAAACGGAGCGGCCGTTGTTTTTGTACATGGGGCTGGCTACTTACAAAACGCTCACCTGTGGTGGAGCAGCTACTTTCGCGAATACATGTTTCATAATTTATTGGTCGAAAGAGGTTATACGGTCCTTGATTTGGATTATCGGGGCAGTGCGGGCTATGGCCGGGATTGGAGAACAGGCATTTATCGTTTCATGGGTGGAAAAGATTTAACCGACCACGTAGACGGAGTCAACTGGCTCATTAGTAATTATAAAATCGATGCCAGCCGAATTGGAATTTATGGTGGATCTTATGGTGGGTTCATTACGTTGATGGCGATGTTTACCACGCCTGATGTATTTGCGGCAGGTGCTGCTTTACGACCTGTAACAGACTGGGCGCACTACAATCACCCCTACACGGCTAATATTTTAAACGAGCCCGCAGCCGATAGCATTGCCTACTACAAAAGCTCACCCATATATCATGCGGAAGGACTGAAGGGTCATCTATTAATTTGTCATGGAATGGTGGATGTAAATGTGCACTTCCAGGATGCTGTGCGGTTACAACAACGCCTGATTGAATTAGGGAAAGACAATTGGGAGGTGGCCGCTTATCCCGTAGAGGATCATGGATTCGTTGAGCCCAGTAGTTGGACGGATGAGTATAAACGGATATTGAAATTGTTTGAGGAGAATCTTAATTGGAAATAACTCTTAACTACTTCCCATATCTTTTTCTAAGCACTTCCATCATATAGACATTAATGGCCCATTGATCAGCAACGGGCTGGCGTGTGTAGGGTAAGGCGGGCATATAATCCGCGGGGCCAAACTCAGTGAGAACGGTAAGACGTTGACCAGCTTGTCTTTTTTGCTCAACGACTTTGTCCCACCAGGCGAAGTGTGCCTTCACTGCATTGTCCCATTCGGGTGCACGCGGATCATTCACTTGCGGGCCCTCGGCATGACCAATGCGCGCATGAATATGGTCAGTTCGACTCAATGCCATTGCAATCGTTTCTTCCTGATCAGCCAATAAGGATTCGTGAACGTTGCACCAATGCGAAATGTCCAACGTGAGGCGCAAATCAGGAATCTTTTCAATAAAATTACGCGAAATCGGTGCCGAGTATAAAATCCGACCGCGATGGGTCTCGTGATAAATCGGAACACCGGTGTCTTTGACAATCTGATGAGTATAATCAATGAATTTTTTGTTCTGCTCGAAGTTAAAAAAATCTTTCCCGGAATGGCAGTTGATGTATAACGGCTTGGCCTTTACAGCCGGTAGCAATGCCCCTTTGAATTGTTCCAAATGCCTGGTGGGATCTTTGTCGGAGCCCGCTACTAAAAATCCATATTGAAGATTATGCTTTTGCATGGCCTCAAAAAAATCAGTGCGACTTTTTTCTTCAGCCGGAAACCACACCTCTACACCATCATATCCAGACGATTTAACTTTTCGAGCAAATTCCTCCCAACTTCCTTCAAAACCCCAATTGGTAGCCAAGAGAAGCAGAGAGAAATTTTCCACACCACCATCCCTGAAAAGCGGTTTGGCAAAACTTTCAAGGGAATTCAGAGTAATGCCTGTGCCCAGCATTGTGGTGGCGGTCATAAATTGTCTTCGGTTGAGCATTTCCAATTAAATCATTAAAAGTAACGAATGAATATTACTCCTTGCGATCTTCCTTCGCTAGCTTATTAAAAGCAACAAACTCATGCTGATGAAGATATCGCATTCGAAATTGGGCATGAGGGAAGCCATTATTATTCAATTATTCGTCAGCCACTTGGAGTATATCCTTCAACACCTTTTCGGAAAAACGAAAATTAGTTTGCTGAATCTTTTGGAACAATGGCCCAATAGCCGACAGTATTCCCAGCTCTTTCGCTTTCAATAGTATTCCTAAAGTTCCTGTATAATTCAGATTTAGCCTTTCAGCTAATTTTCTAGCCTTTTGGTCGTCCAGTATTAGCAATGAATTGTCTATTTCTAATGCCAAACCTATGGCACTGGCTTCGCCCTTATCTACTTCAATTACTAATAGTTCGGAATAACGATGATTGGTGGCTGATTGAATGCTTACCCATTGAGGTAATGGCTTGTTAATTTCAGTAGCGATTTCATTTGTGGTAGTGATGCTCCCAAAAACTTTTTGCAATAAATCAAGTTCATTAATTTTATCAAGCAGAATAAAACAGCTCGTATCGGCAATTACAACACTATATCTTCCCCGCATCACGTTTCATTTCAGTAACCGGGTAGTTGATCAATGAAACTCCGAAGTCACCTAGTATCTCCGCAAAAGCTACTTTGGTAAGGCCAGCCATATCAGCTGCTTGCCCAAGGGATATTTTGCCTGCTTCATAAAGTTTGGAAGCGAGAAACTTAACCGTCTGCCTGGCGTCAAGTTCTGTATTGTCTGGAAGGGTAATGGTGATGGTTTGCATAGTGTAAATTTAAGTTAAAAGGAAGTCATTACAAATTCCAGTTATCATTATGGAGATAGGAGATGAAGATGTCGTATTCGAAAGTTGGGTAATAGTGAGGACATTATCCAAAGGTAACTTTTTTCAAGGCAGATTAAGCCACTCATTATCAGAATTCAAACAAAAAAGACCCAGACGTAAATCCAGGTCTTTTGATTTCAAGGAAGCTTAATAAGATCAGTTATTGATCACCGTCTCCTTCTTTTCTATAATCAAGGCCGGCATGTTTTTGTCTTTGAACATCTGGTTGTAACTGCCAATGTCTTTTGTTTCGATATCACGCATCTGCTGCTTGTGCTTATTCCAATCAGTTTGTACATCGTGAGCGCGATCTTGCACACCTTTGGTTAAACGAGGGTCATGTGTGTCGGCCACTCCACGCAAGTACAAAAATTCTGAATTAAGTTTGTTTGGAAAATTGATCACATCCTGAAAATTCTTGCTGCGGGGTTCAACTAGGTTACTCTCCCACTTATCAATTTTCTTAATCAACTCTTTGCCACTGTTCACAATGTCTTTGGCATCGGCATTGTCTTTGAGCGATTCGTTATAGGTCTCAATTTGCTTCTTCACCTGGCGCATTTTGTTTACCGACTTGTGTAGCTCTTCAAACTGTTCACCGGATTTTTCCAGAAACTCTTGTTGGGCAGCCCACTCCGCAGGTGTGGCATTTACTTTAGGATCAGAAATAATCTCAAGATCTGTTTCTGACGCCTGGCCTTTGTAGGTGATCCGTGCTTTGTATTTACCCGGGGCAACCCGATGACCACTATAATCGCCATATACAAACACTCCGGGCACACCTGTCAACGATTCTGTCCTGAAATCCCAGGCGAAACGATTGACCTCTGCTTCTCCTGGAATTGTTTGTTTCGCAGAAGGTCCACCCGGATAAGGTTTAAAGTTTTCGTCCTTTTTATTCGTGTATGACCGAATGACTTTTCCACTTGCTGCTAAAATTTCCAACGAAACTTTTCCGGTGTCTGCCTTCTCCTTCAGGTAATAGTCTAACAACACCCCGTTTGCGGGATTGCGACCAAGGCCAGGGATATCTCCAAAGTATTCAGGAATAGTTACGGATGATAAACGATAGGTTGGCTTTGGTTGATAAAGTTTCACAACTGCATCACCAAACTCACCTTTAGATTGTTGCACGGCACCCAAATCATCTAATATCCAAAACGAACGACCCGCTGTTGATGCCACCAGATCATTGTCCCTGATGATTAAATCCGTAACGGGAACTACCGGCAAGTTCAACTGCATTTTGGTAAAACTTGTTCCTCCATTATAAGAAATATAAAATCCTCTTTCTGCGCCAGCGTACAGCAAGCCTTTTACTTTTTTGTCTTCGCGTATTACTTTTATAAAATCATCTGCCTCTACACCGTTGCCAATTTTTGTCCAGGACTTGCCGTAGTCAACGGATTTGTAGGTCATGTTCGAAAAGTCATTGAACTTGTAACGCGATATGCTAATATAAACTGTCCCTTTATCATGGGACGAAACTTCGATGGAGTGAATCATTCCTTCAGGCAAACCTGCCGGAGTTACATTGCTCCAGGTCATTCCTCCGTCCTTTGTGAGATGGACCAGGCCGCAATCACTGCCCGTATAGATCACTCCTTTCTCCAAAGGTGATTCGATCACATAATAAATGGTATTATAGTTTTCTCCACCAGCTCCTTCATTGGTAATCGGGCCTCCACCGGTATCTTGTTTCGTGCTGTCGTTACGCGTAAGATCAGGGCTTATTACTTCCCAACTCATACCGCCATCTGTAGTTTTAAACAACACGTTGGCGGCATGGTACATCGTTTTTGAATCATGTGGTGAGTTGATTAATGGAGCATTCCAATTGAAGCGGTATTTCATATCCTTAGGATTAAAAGCCAGATTCGTGGCCGGATATTCCTGTATATCTTTTGTTTCCTTTGTACGCATATCCAACACATCAATAATGCCTTGATAACATCCCCCATAAAGAAGCTCCGGGTTATTGGGATCATTGAATGCAACCCAGGCACTTTCGCAGCCCGGGCCATTGATCCAGTCTTTATCCGTGATGCCGTAACTACCATTTCGGCTGGGGGTGGCAACAGAATAATTGTCTTGCTGGCCACCATACACCCAATACGGAAAACGGTTATCAACATTAACGCGATAGAACTGTGCTGTGGCCTGATTATCTAATGGAGACCATGAACGGCCCGTATTGAATGTGATTTCACCACCACCATCATCCGCCAGCGCCATATTTACAGGGCTCTTCGGATTGATCCACAAATCGTGTGTGTCGCCATGACCCACGCGTAAGGCAGAGAACGTTTTTCCTCCATCTATCGAGCGCGTCATAGGTGCATTCAATACATACATTACATCGGCATTGACAGGATCTGCAAATACTTCCATATAATACCATGAACGTGCGGTGATTATATTATCGCTGGACATTTGATTCCATTTCTTGCCACCATCATCCGAACGATACAAACCTGCTTTTGTTTTCTCTGCTTCTACAATGGCGTATACCCGATTAGGGTTAGCGCGAGAAACCGACACTCCAATTTTTCCCATCTCTTTGGGAAGTCCTTCCACGATTTTATTCCACGTCTCACCTGCATCTGTTGATTTCCAGATAGCACATCCTGTGCCCCCACTTTCCACTTTCCAGGGATAGCGTCTGTGCTGCCAGGTGGCTGCATAAATAATGCGAGGGTTGGTCATGTCCATATTCAAAGCGGAGACACCCGTGTTCTCATCTACATATAAAGTCTTCTTCCAGGTAACTCCTCCGTCTATTGATTTGTAAACTCCACGGTCAGCGCTCGGACCATGTAACGGGCCTTGTGCTCCCACCAATACAACCTCTGAGTTAGTTGGGTGCACTGCTATTTCAGAAATGTGACGGGTTTTTTCAAGACCACTATTTTTCCAGGTCTTTCCTCCATCTGTGGATTTGTAAACGCCATCACCAAAAGAAGTCATCACACCTCGAACAGCATGTTCACCCGTACCCACATAAATCACATTAGGGTCAGTTTCGCAGATGGCGATCTCTCCTATTGAACCGACTTTAAAAAATCCATCCGAAATATTTTTCCAGGTTATACCTGCATCATCAGTTTTCGCAATTCCTCCACCGGTATAGCCAACATAATATACATTGTCGTCTTGGGGAATACCCGCAATGGCATTGGCTCGTCCTCCACGGAAGGGACCAATGTTGCGCCATTTAATTCCTTTGAATTTATCTGCTTCGGCTTTTGAGAGGGGAACAGGTTCAGTTGATTTTGATTTTTGTGCAACGGCCATGAAGCCAAAGGCCAGGATCGAAGACAAGAATAATAAAATTGATTTTCTCATACGTGTTGAGTTTAGAAGCTGGAAATATCCCTAAAACAGGTTGCATTTCAAATGAAATTATGTGATCGGTATAGAAGTCAGGTTGATAGTTTGAGAATTACTAAGCCGCTAGCTGCTTGCCACTAGCTTCTGGAATATTCTGCTAGAAGCTAAAGGCTAGAAGCTCTTTGAATTACCTATTCTTTAACTCCTTCATCGCTTTCGCGAAATCATCTTTTAGCTTGCTTCCCGCCACATGATGTTGGTTCTTTACGACCCACTTTCCATTGATTATGGTTCCGAGATTTCGGCTTGAGTCACCAGTGAAGACAATGGTTGCGAGTCTATTTTTTTCTGAGGTATCTGCCAACAGATGAGATTGCGCATTGTAAACAATAGCGTCAAAAGGGTGACCTACTTCAAAATGGTTTTTTCTTAATTGACTTTCAGTAAAGTTCATGGCTTTCCGGCCCGATTCAATTTCTTCGTTGACCATGTATCGCGCAGCATCGCCTTCGAATGTATTACGGAAATTACTAACTAACCGTTGACTGTAATCAATCATACGGAATTCTTCTAATGGATTAATTCCAATATGACTGTCCGTGCCAATTGACCAATGACCTCCCATCTTCACATACTCACGCATCCGGAAAATCCCATCACCCAAATTACCTTCCGTGGAAGGACACAGCACTACATTCGCTTTTGACTGTGCAAGCTTCTCCAATTCACTATAGTCAAGATGAGTTGAATGAACCAGGTGAAAACGTTCACCCACCGGAAGATTTTCCATCATCCATTGCATCGGTCGCTTATTACAATAAGCCAGACAGTCATTTACTTCTTTCTTTTGTTCTGCAACATGGATATGAAATGGCAAGTCCTTAGGGCCTAGAGTAAATGACTCAACAACATCCTTCAAGTCAACAGCGCGTAAGGAATGAATGCTGAAACCAAGGCTTGCTTGGTCATAATTTTTCAAAATTGTTTTCGATGCCTCCAGAAGTTTGAAATAGTCATCAACTGTTTTTGAAATAAATCTTCTTTGTCTGGGTTGTGGATCTAACCCAAATCCACCCTTTTGATAGAAGGCAGGCACTAATGTAATTTTAATCCCAGCCACCTTCGCTGCGGCAATCATTCTCTCGCCCATTTCTGCAAGATTGTTATAAGGCTTCCCATCCTTGTCGTGATGGAGGTAATGAAATTCAGCAACATGTGTATAGCCGTGCCGCAACATTTCTCCGTAAAGTAGTGCTGCTATTGCCTCGGCCTGATCTGGATCAACCGTCAACGCGCACTGATACATGGCTTCACGCCACGTCCAAAAATCATCATCATTTCCAACCGGATGATTTTCTGCAAGACCAGCCATTGCATATTGAAAAGCGTGTGAATGGGTGTTTTGAAAACCGGGCAACGCAAAACCCTGTACGGCTTCAAGTGCAATTGATTCTTGCGGAGCTGTGGTATTCAGGTATCTGATAATGCCTTTATTATCGACACCTACATAAGCAGGTGTCAGCCATTTTTCCTGAAGGAGCAGGGAATTAAATTGAAAGTAATGCATTACTTTTTTTTCAGTGCATCCTGCACCAGCCGTTGTGTATTCTTTTTTTCGGCCTCAATGATCTGCCAGAGCTTGGCTGCCTCCAGCTTTGAAGATTGTAATTCACTGCGCATCCTGATCAATGCCTGGTGCATCTTGTTTTTTTCTTCCCTATAAATTTCAGCTTTTTCATTTTGCCGATAGGCCGTGAGGCCAAACACAACAAAAAGAACAAATATGCCAGCGTAAAAGAGCTTTTTCATAGCAACCGAATTTAATTCAAACTTATTAATTATTCGTTGAACTTTTAAAGGATCATTTTCTCACTCAATTTTGCCAATGTATTACTCAATAACAATCTCATTTTTTCGGCTCTTTCATAATCATACCTCTTTTCACCACCATCCATATAATTCACCTTGGTCATCTCCAACTGTAAAGCGTGCTGGTTTTCAGAAGGTCTACCAAAATGTCGGGTAATAGCACCTCCTTTGAAAGGATGATTGTGACTCACCGAATACGTACCATGATCCAAAACACTCAAGGCAGTCTCGATGATTCCGGGGGAAGCTGAAGTTCCATCGGCATCTCCCAAAATTAAATCGGGAAACTTTTCGGGTTGTATCGTTTTCATCACTTGTCGAATTGAATGGCAATCCCAAAGCAGTACTTTTCCGAACTCATCTTTTAAATCATTCAGTAGTTCTTGAATTTTCTTGTGATAAGGCTGATAATAGGTTTCTAATCTTCTCGCCACTTCTATTGCGTCAACTTCATTGCAGTGATCCTTGTAAATCGGTTCTCCTAAAAAATTAGTTGTGGGACAGAGACCCGTGATGATTCGTGCGTCTGTATAAAGAGGTTTACTGTTAGGGTCCCGATTCAAATCAATCACCCATCGGCTATAGGTAGCGCTGATCATAGCGATGCCTAAAGCGGGGGCAAAATTGTAAAGCTGGTCTACAAACCAATCCGTGTCATCAGGGGCTTGGATTAACTCGGACTTGTACTGATCTTTTAATTCATCTGGGAAAAAAGTGCCGCAATGAGGAATGCTTAGTACGATGGGTACTCGTTGATTTTCTGGAAGGGTTATCTTGAACGGGTTCATCTTCACTTTTTGTTACAACATTCCAAGGCTCGCTGGTATTGAAGTTCTGCTTCCCTTTGGCTCATGGCAGCCATGTGCATTTGCTCTTGTGCTCTTATTTCAAACTCTCTATTGCATGCTCAAGTTGCCTATTAGCTTCTGTTCTTTCAACGAGACCAAACGCCACAGAAAGAATTGTGATAATAGCCATTAGCCCAATGATAATATTCTTCTTCATAGTGTTATACAATAAAGTGTCTAATTTAACTCAGCTTTTAAAAACTTGCCCGTATAACTCGCAGGATTTTTTGAAACCTCCTCTGGAGTTCCCTTCGCAATAATCCTTCCTCCCTTTTCTCCTCCTTCAGGACCCAAGTCAACAATGTAATCCGATGATTTGATTATATCCATGTTGTGCTCAATGACCAAAACAGTATTGCCCTTATTGACCAGCTTTTGGAGCACATCCAACAAATGACTAATATCCTGAAAGTGAAGTCCCGTAGTTGGTTCATCTAAAATATAAAGTGTTTTGCCCGTGTCGCGTTTAGAAAGTTCGGTCGCCAGTTTTACACGTTGTGCCTCTCCACCTGAAAGAGTAGTAGCATGCTGACCTAATGAAATATATCCTAAGCCAACTTCGCTTAATGTTTGAATCTTCCTTAAGATTCGCGGCTGATTTTCAAAAAAGGTAACGGCCTCTTCCACCGTCATATCCAGCACATCACTGATCGATTTCGCTTTAAAGCGGACTTCAAGTGTTTCACGGTTGTACCGTTTACCTTTACATGTTTCGCAAGGAACATATACATCGGGCAAAAATTCCATTTCAATCAACCGGAGCCCGGCACCCTCACAAGTTTCACACCTACCACCTTTCACATTAAACGAGAAGCGTCCGGTTTTATAGCCACGTATTTTCGCTTCAGGCATTTGCGAAAATAAATCACGGATATCGGTGAATACCCCTGTATACGTTGCCGGATTTGATCGGGGGGTTCTCCCGATTGGAGATTGATCCACTTCAATTACTTTGTCAATTAACTTCAATCCCTCAATCTTGGTAAAGGGATAAGGCTCTGTTCTCGAATTGAAAAAATGCTGGTTGAGAATAGGGAAGAGGGTATCATGAATTAAAGTCGATTTGCCACTTCCGGAAACACCTGTGATGCAGGTAAGTGTACCAAGTGCGATTTCGAAATCGACATTCTTCAAATTATTTCCTGTAGCACCTGTCAGGGAGAGTTTTTCTCCACTGCCCTTTCTCCTTTCTTTCGAATAGCGAATAGCCAGTTTGCCACTCAGGTATTTTGACGTGGTGCTGTCAATTTTCAGAAACATCTCCGGGTCACCTTCTGCTACCACATGCCCACCATGCCTTCCGGCTCCCGGGCCAATATCAATAATGTAATCAGATGTGAGCATCATCTCTTTGTCGTGCTCAACCACAATAACTGAATTTCCCAGATCCCGAAGGTCTTTCAGGGCTTTGATCAGTTTTACATTATCACGCGCATGCAAGCCAATGCTGGGCTCATCTAAAATGTACAACACTCCCACCAGCTGAGTTCCTATTTGGGTAGCCAGACGAATGCGCTGTGCTTCGCCCCCGCTCAATGTTCTCAACGGTCGGTTCATATTCAGGTAATCCAACCCTACATCCAACAAAAAACCAATACGTTTACGGATTTCTTTCAGTACTTCTTTTGCAATTACTTGCTGTTTATCATTCAATCTATACTCTAATCTTTCAAACCACTTTTTCAGTGAATTGATATCCATGGCAGACAGCTCTGCAATATTTTTATTATCAATTTTGAAATGCAGAGATTCCTTCTTCAATCGTGCACCTTGACATTCCGGGCACGTTCTGGTAATCGTAAAGTCATCCACCCATTTCCGGATGGCATCAGACCCCTCGTCTTTTTGTTTCTGTAAAAAATTAATAATCCCCTCAAATTTTGTATTCCATTCCGTGCCTGGATATTTTACCGATGCTACCGCCACCGGCTCATCATCCCCAAAAAGCAAGACCTTGATTGCCTCTTTAGAAATATCTTTGATCGGTGTTGTGAGTGTGAACTTGTATTTTTTTAGTATGGCTTCAATTTTTTTGAAAATCCATATATCCCGGTATTCGCCCAAGGGTAAAATTCCTCCGCGACTAATGCTTAACTTTTTGTCTGGAATGATCGAGTCTTCGGTGATTTCTTCAATCACTCCAAGACCTGAACACGAGGGACACCAACCGTAAGGCGAGTTAAATGAGAAATTATTTGGCGCGGGCTCATCATAAGAAAGACCTGTGGTCGGGTCCATGAGGTACTTTGAAAAATGCTGAACATTGCCTGGTTCATCCATTACCATAATTATCCCTTTACTCTCCTTCATGGCAGTGTTAATGGACTGCGCAATGCGATGACGGTCTTTTGCAGTGGGCACAATACGGTCTATAACAATTTCTATGTCGTGAATCTTGAAACGATCCAACTGCATCTTGGGGGTAATCTCCATCACTTCTCCATCTACTCTTACTTTTGTGTAGCCCTGTTTTCGGATTTGAACAAAATTTTCGCGGTAATGTCCTTTTCTGCCTTTGATCACAGGCGCCAACAGCATTAACTTCTTTCCCTGAAAATTATTGATGATGGCATCCAGGATCTGGTCTTCCGATTGACGCACCATTCGTTCGCCAGAGAGATAAGAAAATGCTTCTCCCGCGCGCGCAAACAGCAGACGCATGAAATCATAAATCTCTGTGACGGTTCCAACGGTAGATCGGGGATTACGAGAAGTCGTTTTTTGTTCAATGGAGATAACAGGACTAAGGCCGTTGATTTTATCCACATCTGGTCTCTCTAAGTTGCCGATGAAACTGCGTGCATAAGCCGAGAAACTTTCCATGTATCTTCGTTGACCTTCGGCATAAATGGTATCAAATGCCAGTGATGATTTTCCGCTTCCGCTGATGCCGGTGAGGACAACTAACTTATTACGCGGAAAGGATACGCTTATGTTTTTCAGATTATGCTCACGTGCTCCGATGATTTCAATATAATCGTGACCGGAAAGGTCAGTTATTTTTTTGGGAGAGGTTGATTTGGACATTAAAAGTGGATTAACTCAAGGAGTACAAAAATGAGGGTAGAAGGGTTGCCGCGCAACTCTAAAAAAAAATTAAATAGAGATTTGCCCGAAATGGCTCAGTTGGAAGAAGTATTGGCCTTTGACTAGAAAAGAAAATTTGCCACTAGCAGTGGCGACTCCATTTTACCTGTTTGATCACTAATTAGATTGTATTTTCCTTTTTGCAATTGAAACCCTTGCGTCAGTTTTGTATCAGGGTCCACAACCCAATATTCTTTCACGCCAAAACGTTGGTAAAGTTCCTTTTTCTTAACAAGATTATATTCACGATTACCTGTAGAAAGAATCTCAACGATTAAATCCGGTACACCCTGTATAAATCCATTTTCATCAACCCTTGCCTTACCCCCATTCAATACAACACTAAGATCAGGCTGAACAGCATTACTTTTTTCGTCCAGATAAACATCCAAGGGTGCCAAATAGACCATTCCAAGGTTATTTTTCTCCAGATGGGTATATAACTGAACGTTTATTTTGTTGAGAATTACCTGATGCTTTGAAATTGGGGATGGTGACATATAAATAATGTTATCAATTAGTTCTGCCAAAGTTCCAGTGGGCAAGCTTTTATATACCTCCATTATTGTGCGGGGTGGGGTTTCAATTAGGATTTCCTTCATGGCCGTAAGATTACTCATTAAAGATAACCATTAATTGCAACTAGCTCAAGCCACCTCTTTGCCCGTCACCCACTTCAACATCTCAAACCAATCCTGACGATCAAGATCAATGGCAAGGGATTTTGCAGCTTCTGTTATTCGTTCGGGCCTGGTCGTGCCTATCACCGGAAATAGTGTTGAAGGATGCTTTAGCAACCATGCCAATGATAACTGACTATAGGAAGCATTGTACTTAGCAGCTTTGCCAAACAATTCACGATCTCCTGCTACCAATTTTCCTCCTCCCAACGGAGACCATGCCATTGCCGATGCATCATGTTCCATCAACACATCCAGGTCTCCATTAAATAAAGAATCGATCCGCGAAAGGGATATTTCTATTTGATTTGTTACTAATGGAAACGGCATGTAGTGCTGCAGCATGGTAAACTGAGTGGGTGTAAAATTGGAAACACCGAAATGCAAAACCTTTCCATCCTGTTTCAGCTTGCTAAAGGCTTCAGCCACTTCCGTGGGATTCATCAGCGGATCGGGACGGTGGAGTAACAATAACTCCAATCGGTCCGTACCCAGCATCTTCAATGAATTTTCTGCAGACCAAAGAATATGCTCTTTGGAAGTGTCATAGTGCTTCACCCAGGTAGCAGGTCTTTTAGAAGAGCTGAACTTTATCCCACACTTGGAAACGAGTTCCATCTTGTTTCGAAGCGAAGGATTTTTGCGAATAGCGTTTCCAAAAATTTCTTCATTGCCGTGATCGCCGTAAATGTCGGCATGGTCAAAGGTGGTGATCCCCTCCTCAAGTGAGGTGTTGATTAACCTCTCCACTATATCCGGTGAAACGGTATGCCAACGCCAGGCACCCGCGATGATACGTGAAAATGTTGGCCCCTTAGGATGAATGGCTTTGCGTTCCATATTTTTTTGGGTTTTATAAAAGTTTGAGTTCAGCAAGTTCTTATATTTAGTTTAAACAAAAAATACATGGCTCTTCATTGAAGGAATGAAGTGGATTACAAATACCTTTCCTATACAACTTATTCTATTCACCTCACCCCATCATCTGCTTTCTGACCGCACGATTTTCCTGCCACTCCCCAATTGGAAGGGTGAGATGGTATCCCTCTTTAAGGTAAACTTGGAAGGGGTGAGGTGACACTGCAACAATTATATATAACCCCTCATTTCCATTGCCTAAATCCTCCAAGGTCTGATTGCTTTTCGCGAAAAGACCTTGGAGGACTCACCGACCCAGGAATGGTTATACAAACTTTGTTACTGGCCTTGGCCCAACGCGGGGAATTTGATATGCGTTCAGAATAATTTGGAAAACCCTCGTATCTTTCTTTGCTATTATCACCATCATCTATGCAACTCATCTCCCGCAAACATCTAATACTCCTTGGCTGCCTGGCAACACTTGCCGCATGCACTCCAAAAACTCCCGATGAACACTCGATTGAAACTTCTTTGGCAGACTTAAAAGTGTATGATGGCCTTGAGGTCACGCTTTTCGCATCGGAGCCTATGTTCACCAATCCAACTAACCTGGCGATTGATGACCGAGGGCGTATATGGGTATCTGAAGCTTACAATTACAGAAATCAACTGAACCCAAATAATCCGGAGAGAAAAGAGGGTGATCGTATCATGATACTGGAAGATACAGATGGAGATGGCAAAGCCGACAAAAGCAAAGTATTTTATCAGGGCACGGATGTTAATGCTGCCCTTGGAATTTCTCTTCTTGGAAATAAAGTAATTATCTCTTGCAGCCCTAATGTATTTGTCTTCACAGACGAAAACGGAGATGATGTACCTGAGACCAAAGAAGTCTTCTTCAAAGGCGTGCAGGGTGTTCAACACGATCATGGAATGCATAGCTTTATTTTCGCACCGGACGGAAAACTGTATTTCAATTTTGGTAACGAAGGGAAATCGTTGCTTACGGCTGCTGGCGATACTGTTGTGGATGTGCGAGGAAGAAAGGTAGTTACCAATGGAAGACCTTTTCGCGAGGGCTTGGTAATGCGTTGTGATGTAGACGGCAAGAATGTGGAAGTGCTTGCGCATAACTTCCGCAATAATTATGAAGTAACAATTGATCCTTTTGGAACACTCTGGCAATCCGACAACGATGACGATGGCAACAAAGGCACCCGTATCAACTACGTGATGGAAGGAGGCAACTTTGGTTACAAAGATGAAATGACTGGAGCCAGCTGGCCAACACGCAGAACTAATCTCGAAAAAGAAATTCCGCTACGCCATTGGCATTTGAACGATCCCGGTGTTGTCCCCAATCTATTGCAAACCGGATCTGGCTCACCTGCCGGTATTACTATTTATGAAGGTACGTTATTGCCCGAAGTATTTCGCGGACAAATGATCCATGCTGAACCCGGCCATAATGTTGTTCGATCGTATCCGATTGAAAATAGTGGCGCAGGTTATATGGCAACAATTGTAAATATTCTGGAAAGTAAAAAAGACCAATGGTTCCGCCCTGCCGATGTGGCCATCGCTCCGGACGGTTCGCTTTTCATTGCCGACTGGTACGATCCGGGAGTGGGCGGTCATGCAATGGGCGATCCTGATCGCGGGAGGATTTACAGAGTTGCTCCTTCTAAACTAAAATACATCATAGAGAAAACAGATGTTACCTCAGTGGAAGGAGCGATCAATGCATTGCTCAATCCCAATCCTGCCACGCGCTACCGGGGCTGGACTTCATTGTCAGCTATGGGTGAGAAAGCTGAATCCGCATTAACACAACTCTGGAAATCTGACAACCAACTTCAACGTGCACAAGCATTGTGGTTACTTGCCAAATTACCGAAAGGTGAAACATACCTGAACGAAGGTCTTTCAGATGCAAACTCAAACATTGTTATAGCCGCTTTGCGCAATAGTCGAGCGAGTGGCAAAGATATTATTCCGGTCGTTGAAAAACTGGTGAGCCATTCTTCTCCTCAGGTAAGAAGAGAAGCCATCCTCGCTTTGCGCGGAAATAATTCACCGAAAGCAGCAGAATTATGGGCTGATCTCGCCCTGCAGCATGATGGAAAAGACCGCTGGTATTTGGAGGCATTGGGGATCGGAGCCATTGGAAACGAGGAATTATATTTTGCAGCGTGGAAGAAAAAAGCGGGCAACAACTGGAATACACATTCGGGCCACGATATCATCTGGAGGAGCCGCAGCAAAGAAGCCATGCCTTTACTGGCAGAGATGATCAAATCATCGGATGAGGTTGGTATGCTCTGGAGCTTTCGTGCATTTGACTTTCATAAAGATCCATCTAAGCAAGCCGTGCTGTCCAAATTGGTGACACAAACCCAGGGTGAAAAAGTAATGTTTGCCCTCAAACACATGGATGCTTCTAACACCACCTTAACCCCTGCCGTACGCACAGCTTTAAACAAGACCCTTGATCAATACAAAGACCACCTTGAATTTGTAGAACTTGTATCTCGCTTTAAACTTGAAAACAGAACGCCTGATTTACTTTCCGTAAGTCTGCACTATCCCGATAGTGCCATGGGAAAAGAAGCGATGAAGACTTTATTAGAATGGAATAAAACCGAACTGATCCAAAAAGTAATTTCCGAGAAGAAGAAGGAAGATGTTCAGGCTGTGATCAAATCTATTCAGCCAATCATGTATGATAAAAAAGCAATGTTATTAATGGAACTCATCTTCATGGATAGTACTCAAAACATCGACAATCGCAAACTAGCTTTGCGAGCACTTGGTGGCCCCACCAATTCTGAAGACCACCTGTTAAAATTAGCAAGTGAAAATAAAATTCCCCCAGAATTGCATATTACAGCTGCTGGGGTTTTTCAATCTGCCTGGCGACCCAACATAAGAGCAGAAGGTGCCAAATATTTTGAACTACCAGGCAGTAAAGATGGTGGTCCACTGACTAACATTTCGGTCTTGATGGACAAAACCGGAATCATTGAAAATGGTAAAATAGTTTTTACAAACACGTGCAGCAATTGCCATCAGGTCAATGGTGTCGGTGTAAAATTTGGTCCCGACCTCAGCGAGATTGGATCAAAGCTTTCCAAACGAGCGCTGTATACTTCTATTCTTTTCCCCGATCAGGGCATCAGCTTTGGATATGAAGGCTACACCTTTAAGATGAAAGATGGCAGCCAGGCTTATGGCATGATCACCTCCGAGACGAAAGACAAAGTAGAGATCCGCTACATCACTACGCAACAAACGCTTATTCCCAATAACATTGTATCACGGGAAAAGCAGGAAACATCATTGATGCCTTCCAACTTGCAGACTTTAATGACAGAACAGGAGTTGGTGGACCTGGTAGAATATTTGCAATCGCTGAGAAACAATACTGTATCGATGCAATAAGCAATAGATGAAATTAAGGGTGCCATGTTGCATATTTGCAGCTGGATATTAAATTTGCAGTCCCTTTCGGGATTTGAGATTCAAAATTCAAGGTTAAAAACTGGTTTTGAATCTTTAATTTTGATTGAAGTAAGCGGGAGTACCCGCCTGCCGGTAGGCAGGGCTCAGTTGGTAGAGGGCAATTATATAAGAAGTAGAAGAGTAGACCGGAAATAAAGCGGGAGTACCTGCCTGCCGATAGGCAGGGCTCAGTTGGTGGAGTATTTTAATTAAAGCGGGAGTAGCTCAGTTGGTAGAGCACGACCTTGCCAAGGTCGGGGTCGCGAGTTCGAGTCTCGTTTCCCGCTCAAAAATTGGTTAATCGTTCTTCGCCTGCCTGCCGGAAGGCAGGTTGGTGGTTAATCGCGAAAAGTGTGGGAGAACTCACACTTTTTTAGTTTAATCCGAATAACCAACAACGATTAACGAACAACGAATTTGCCCTGCCCGGGTGGTGGAATTGGTAGACACGCAGGACTTAAAATCCTGTGGCCCTTAAAGGCTGTACGGGTTCAATTCCCGTCCCGGGTACATATTTCTTATCTAAAGCCCTGACATTCAGGGCTTTTTATTGCAGACAACAAATTGCGATGGGGCAATTCTATTAAACTTCATTATATTGCGCAGATTACAAAACCAACTCGAATGAACCAAAAGTATGGAGCCACGGTTTATTCAATACGAAATTAGATACTCCCCAATCTTAAATTTTGCACAGTATTACAAAGATATTGTCGCAAAGTATCTGGCTCTAGATGACGCAACACCAAATATCGCAAATTTCGGGATGTTTGACGAACACATTGTAATGGTGTTCTTATCAAGCTATCATATTGATTACAGGTTGGATCGTTTAATTTTCAGATATGAAGGGGATCATAAATTGATCTACAATTCTTCTGGCGCAACAAAATTTTTTTTTGATATTCTTGACGAGACAAGAAAATTGAAGGCTTTCGGTAAAGTCAAGCAAACAACAATACAAATAAAGGCAGTTGGACTTCTAGAGCATAGTAATAAACTAATCGTTGAAAAATTTAAATCGAAATTCTTTCAACAGTCAACATTAGATTCTATTTTAACTAGTACAGATGTTGCGATAACAATTGACAGAGCTGAAGGCGCGAAGTATAGTAATTTAATATTTGGCCCATTTGAAACACAGGATATAGCTAAGCAGGGAATTAGTCCTTTGAAATCAGATTTCAACAAAGATTTAAATGGAAATGGGCTTATGTGCTCTTACACGGTTACCGAGAAAACCGATAAATCTTCTTTTTCGTTTTTCAAAGACACTCTTGTGGAAATGATTTCAGTCATCCAAAATATAAAGATCGAATGAAAACCCTGGCTATTGACGATTTGTTGACAGAAACCCCAGTCTTTACTCCGAATAAACCCGAGGATAAATACAACATAAGTCAAATCTCACAAAGGAGATATACATTAGAAGAAGAAACAAAAAATCTCAAAGATGAAAAAGCAATTTCGGATGACGACATTTCTTATTTGCACGATTCTTTAATATCTACTCTCTCAATTCTAGACCAATCTTGGACAAATTCATTCAACTACCCGGCTAGAGTTTCTAAGATTGTAGCAGATAAAGTGATAGTTGATTGTTTAATAGACAAACCAAACCAAATTTTTGAAAAAAGAATTTTCCCAAAAACAGTTTTCACTTCTGACGTAGTCGCTGGGAGTTTCTTTCTTATCAGAATTTTTGAGGGGAAAAATGAATTTAGGATTAAGATAGAGGATGATCGATACGTTAATCGATCTGATTTTGAATTCACCGGTTACATTGATAAACTAGAAAACCTTAGCATCTTCAAAAAGTAACCCCAGGCATTTTGAGTTTAACTGTAACATTCAAAGATGTCGGTCATGGCGATTCAATACTGATTGAATGGGATTCTACAAGAAAGCATATTGGAGTAATTGATTGTAACAAACTGGGAGCCTCAAATCCTGTTTTAGATTATATCAGCATCAATAATTTTAAGGAAATTGATTTCCTCGTCTTGTCCCACCCACATCTTGATCACTATTCTGGATTTGGAGATCTTCTTAAATATTGTCAAACAAATGGCGTTATTATAAATAAATTTTGCTTTACAATATTATCACAATACACAGCTATAATTCAAAGCAACGAATCCCTGCATGATTTTATAGAGTTTGCCAAGCTCCTTGAATCAATTGACGCCTGCTTTCGTAAAAAAGTAATTCTTGATATTGTCGAATTAGATTCAACAACAAAAGACTTTATTCTCACCAAGAATATAAAAATTGAGACATTAGCTCCAAGTTATCAAGACAAGAAAAGTCTTATAGATACAAATAAAAAGAAGCAACCTCATAAAAAATTAAGTAAAGCTGTCGATTTTAATAAGGTCGCAACTTTTTTTAAGCTTTCTATTACAGACAAAAGACAATATATCCTTTTTACTAGTGATGTTACAAGAGGGGTAATAAAAACGATTATGAGTAAGAAGAAAGTTGATTCCGCAGAGAAAATTCTTCTTGGACAAGTTCCTCACCATGGTTCAAAACTTAATCACGCCCCACAGTTTTGGACATCATTAAATAAGGATGAAAATAGCATCGCGGTTTTTTCTTGCGGTCAATCTCCTATACACTCACTACCCGATGAACCTGTTGTAAGTGATTTTAAGAAATTCAAATACGAAATTCACTCAACAAATTCCGTAAATGGGATATTAAACCTAGTATCATCAACTCTCAAAGGGGCATCACACTTGCTAGATTTTGTTTCTACGTATGGCGGCACTGCCTCAATCAGTGCAACTTCTAATTTGGTTGGTGATCAGAAATTCACGTTTTAATCCCAACTATTTCAAATCACTAAGTCGGTCAGATTAGGCTTTCAACGAGTGATTTTAACGGGTCCTTAATTTTATGATAAAGGTCTCTTTTGTTCTCAGGAATGTCTGTCTCATCCAGGCTAAGAAAGTAAAGGTGAAGTTCAGATATTCCTAGCGCACCACAAATTCGATTTAGCGTAGATGAGTTCGGTCTTTTTTTTCCTGATTCAATTTGAGACAACGAAGTAGGACTTAGATCAATCTGTTCAGCAAATTGCTCTTGAGTAAGATTCTTCATTTTCCTCAATCGACTAATAGTTGCGCCTATTTTCATCTTTTGTAATTTATCCTGAGAATATTTCAACGATTGTTTTAATAGTGATCTGGAGAAGGCTTGCTATTGGGCCAAGCGCTTTTACAAGCTCTTCTTTGTTATTTGCTTTTTTTAATCCTTCAATTACTTCTCTTATTTTTCCTCTATCCTCTAATGACAGATTACTTTCGGACGACCCTAATATTTCCTCAAGTGCTTCAATGAGTTTTATTTTCTGGTTCATGGCATTTAGTGAATGAAATTGTAGACCATCTATTCTTCATCAATCTACCATGACCGTAGTCAATTTGTCATAAAGTAGATGTTTGAGTTAAGAATAGAAGCCTCATCAGTGTCATCCAATGAACCTAGAATAAAATGATGAATTTGCCTTATATATGTTCGAAGATTTCTTTTAAAATAATGTGCGCTAATCTTTAATCTTTTGATTCGAAATTCTAACCGTCTAATTTTTCTTGACAGCCGTGCTAATCCATTCCCAATTAATAACTTTGCTTGCTCAGCATACAGATATAAGTTATTGGAAAAATCGGTGTACCGGTATAAATCATCAGAAGATATTCTGCGAGGATTCACTAGTCCTATAAAAACTTGGGGCTCAATAGAAATGCCCGCTAATAGCTCCTCTAGCTTCTCTTTCCTGGATTTTAATTGATCGACAGCCTTTTCTTGGTGACCTATCAATGCTCGTATCCTATCTAGTAATCGGAGTCCCATATAACCGAAAGTTATAATAATATAAGTAAAAAGCAATTTTTGATTAGTATTTTTTTGCGGAAATGATCTGATCAGAAGTGCGATTAGTAAGTCACTGCTCAAATTATTCTACCTTTACCCCAAGTATGAAAAACATCCTTTCTACATATTGCCCACTGGCCGGAGTTGTGGCCGCGTAAGTACAGACTTTTCGTTTTAGTTTTCTTCCTTTCACCGTCCTGCTCAGACCGGGTAGCCTTTTTCGAATCTAAGAAGCAAAAAATCCTGGATACCTTTTCTAGAATTTAAGGGACAGTTTGTTCCTGGAGAACTCAATAGCAAAAACAAATTTATTGTCTTTGCTCTTTGTCCCTTATGAACTTTGCCAACCGTGGCAATTTCGCAATTAAAGAAAGAGGTAAAGCTTGAAACTCGACTACATTATTATTAGGCGGCTCTATGTAATTAATGGCTGTCATCTGGTTTTCATCGCTTAGATACAGAGAAATTAAATCATATGTTTGGAAAGTGCTATCAAGCAACTGTAAGCCTCTATCGAATCGATCAATAATAGTTTCTTCGTCAACACTATGGCCACCGCGTGCTACGCGATCTTTTACCCTTTGAATAGCTTGGCCTGTATTTCGTAAGAACATAAAAACCAATTCGGTAAAGTACCCGGCTGACTTAAAATCTTGTACTGTCTTATGTACCTCCTGATCGTGATAATTCGTTTCGAAGGAGAAATTTAGCGTGTTCTTTATGGCCTCCTGTTTACGTTCCAGGAAAAGTTCTCCAACATATTCGCGAACCCCTCTTTCCACGAAAGGATCATACGAATATTGCTTCCATCGTGAATTAAACTCAAAATCGAAATCGAAAGAATGAATTCCTTGATCGGATAAAATTAATTGGCTGTTAAATGATTTTCCGGCTCCGTTAGGGCCGGCAATGACTGTTAAAATAGGCAAGCTAAGGTTGATTATTTATTGACAGCAAAATGGCGCCCTTCTGTTTTTTCACGGGTGAGAACGACTTTGCTACTGTCTATAGGTTTAATATTCTTTACAGCTTCCTGCATTTTCTTTAACCTTTTTAAATATAATTCGCGGGTTGTCATAGCATTGCAAAGATAATGATTTTTAATCGCTTTACCGGAAAATTGATTTCATTAGGGTTGCGATTTAGATCAAGCCTTTGATCACGAAGTTCTTTAATGTACTCTTTAGTTGTTTCTTCTTTTCCTCATTAAAATTACGAAATTCTTACGGGAGTGATTGACATTTGTGTTTCTGATGTTTTTATTACCTTTACCCTCTATGAAAAACATCCTTTCTACATATTACCCACTGGCCGGAATTGTGGCCGCGTAAGTACAGTCGCTTCGTTTTAGTTTCTGCTCTGTACTTCTTTTCTCTGTAATCGTATTTCTATTCACGAAAGGCTTTGCTATTCAAAAAATGGCAACTTTCACTAACTTATATTTCAAATGACATCACTTGACCATTACGGCTGGAATACATTCTTTCAGCCAGAACAGCTTAAAGACGATTTAATCATCGGCCGCATTACGTCCATACAGGGATTTAAGTATTATGTGATCACCGCCAACGGTGAAAAGGAAGCCGAACTTTCCGGAAAATTATTGTATGGAGCCTCCACGGAAGAACTACCCAAACTGGGCGACTGGATAACGCTGAAAGACTATGACACCCTTGGCTACATCATTGACGTGTTACCGCGCAGGAATGAAATGTCCCGAAAAAATCCGGGCACGAAAATGGAAAAGCAAATACTTGCCGTCAACGTAGATTATGCAGTGATTGTGCAGGGCCTTGACCGTGACTTCAATATCATGCGGCTCGAACGATACCTGGTGCAACTGGCCGCGTGCAACATCAAGCCCATTGTGTTGTTGAACAAATCAGACCTTGTGGAAGATCAGGCCTTATACATTTCTGAAGTGGCAAAACTGCAGCGCGATTGCCCGGTTTATTTTTGCAGCACCTACACCGGAGTTGGATTGGATGAACTGCGCCACAACGTGCTGGAGAAATACAAGACCTATATTCTCATTGGGTCTTCCGGTGTTGGCAAAAGTTCGCTGTTGAATGCACTGATAAATACAAATTTACAGCAAGTGAATACCATTAGTGATTTTAACAACAAAGGAAAACACACCACCACTACACGAGATCTTTTTCAGTTACCGAATGGCAGCCTGGTGATTGACACTCCGGGTATGCGCGAGTTCGGGCTCACGTTCGAAGAAGGACAAACATCTGAAGAGTCTTTTCCTGCCATTCGAAAATTTGCAGCCCACTGCCGGTTCTCCGATTGCCGGCATTTGCAGGAAGGGGGCTGCGCAGTACTTGAGGCCGTGAATTCCGGAAAACTCGAAAACGAAGTGTATGAAAGTTATCTGAAACTAATAAAGGAACAGAGACGGTTCGAGATGAATGCGGAAGAAAAAAAACGATTTAACAAACAATCGGGAAAAATGTCACGCGAAGCAAAAGATTATCGGGATAAGTACAAGTATTAGCGTTTACGTCTGCACATTCCTTTCACGTACCAAACTTGCTTTTAACATTATATCAAGGGGCTGTGTTTCCGTGTTAATCCAACATTGTAGAAATCTCAGCAGTGTCTATATTTACAACCAGTCAAAAATTCTCAGCCTTTTAACCGGTGACTATTTATTTCAATAAAGATAGTATGAGTAATTGTTTAAAGTATTTATTCCTTCCTCTTGTGTGTATTACCATCACTGGAAACAGTCAGGTGGAAGAAGTTTTAAATAAATCACCCTATCATACTGATTGGACTGATTTCAATAAAAACGGGAAACAGGATAACTACGAAAATCCCAAACTTTCTACCGATGAACGGATAAAAGATTTGATGTCACAAATGACATTAGAGGAAAAAGCCGGGCAGTTGCTTACTCCTTATGGTTGGCCGATGTATGTACGAAAAGGTAACGAAGTTGTCATTACAGATGAGCTAAAAAAAGATGTGACTCAAAGGCATATAGGAAGTTTATGGGGATTTATGCGTGCTGATCCATGGACGAAACGAACGTTATCCACAGGGCTTACTAACGCCTTGTCTGCTAAAGCCGTTAATCAAATGCAGCGGTATGTTATTGAAAATAGCCGGTTAGGAATACCCTTAATCCTCGCTGAAGAATGTCCGCATGGATTCATGGCCATTGATGGAACGGTTTTTCCAACATCTCTTGGGCTCTCTTCCACATGGAATCCTGATTTGATTGAGCAGATGGGGCGTGCAATCGCTAAAGAGATTCGAACCCGGGGTGCTCACATTGGATATGGGCCTGTACTCGATTTGGCGAGGGAGCTTCGGTGGTCTCGCGTGGAAGAAACATTCGGTGAAGATACGTATCTCACTTCCCGATTTGGAGTTTCGTTTGTGAAGGGGTTACAAGGAGCTAATCTAAAAAGTAATAACAGTGTCATATCGACCCTGAAAGCGATGGCTGGTCATGCTTCTCCGGAAAGTGGGCATAATGCGGCTGCCGCTCATCTTGGCGAACGCGAACTTCACGAATTTATACTGCCTCCTTTTGAAAAAGCGGTGAAAGTTGGTGCTCTTTCAGTAATGAGTTCCTATAACGAAATTGATGGTGTCCCATCCACCTCCAACAGGTACATACTTACCGATTTACTTCGCGATCAATGGGGATTTAAGGGGTTTGTTGTGTCCGACTTGTTTGCAATTCGAGGGCTTATAGAACATGGTGTAGCGGAAGATCTTAACGAGGCCGCATTAAAAGCAATCAATGCGGGTGTCGACTCCGATTTAGGTGCCACCGATTTCCCTTCCCTAATTGAATTGATAAAAAGTGGAAGATTAAAAACATCAGTTTTAGACGAAGCTGTGAAGAGAGTGCTTCATGCTAAATTCACCGTGGGGCTTTTTGATCAACCCTTTGTGGATGAAAGAAATGTGTTGACTAATGAGGACATGTCGGAGCATCGATCGTTGGCACGTAAGATTGCGGTTGAATCCATCGTACTGTTGAAAAATAAGAACGCACTCCTCCCACTCAGAAAAGACTATAAATCGATTGCCGTTATTGGTCCTAATGCTGATAATATTTACAATATGTTGGGCGATTATACCGCTCCACAAAAAGAGGACGATGTGGTAACCGTATTGGAGGGAATAAGAAATCATGTATCGAAAGAGACCGTTGTAAAGTATGCAAAAGGTTGCGCCATACGTAATGAAACGGAAGAGGGATTTGAAGAAGCAACCAGAATAGCGATGGAGTCTGATATGGTGATTATGGTCATGGGCGGTTCCAGTGCACGGGATTTTTCTTCTGAATATGAAGAAACCGGAGCTGTGAAAGTTTCAGAAGACGGTCAGAATGATATGGAAAGTGGCGAAGGATACGACAGAGCATCGCTTAACTTAATGGGAAAACAAGACAAGCTGATGGCGGAAATAGCAAAACTTGGAAAGCCCATAGTGCTGGTTTTGATTCAGGGAAGACCTTTAACCACCACCTGGGCAGAACAAAATGTTCCCGCCATCCTCAACGCGTGGTATCCGGGAATGGAAGGTGGCAATGCCATAGCCGATGTTTTATTTGGTGATTATAACCCTGCCGGAAGATTAACGGTGAGTGTGCCTCGTTCCATAGGACAAATACCAGTTTATTACACGGCCAAGCGTCTTGGTTCTCAGCGCGACTACGTGGATGAAATCGGCAAGCCGCTATATCCGTTTGGATACGGGTTATGTTATACTTCGTTTGAATATTCAGATTTGAACGTCAACACAAAAACGGAAAATGGAAAAATTGAAGTTTCGGTTGACCTGATCATAAAAAACACTGGCAGTCAAGACGGAGACGAGGTAGTTCAGCTTTATCTGAAAGATAATGTGTCTTCTTATACCACTCCCGACCGCACGTTAAAGGCATTTCAACGCATTCATTTGAAAGCAGGCGAGAGTATGAAAGTGAAGTTCTTGTTAAACGAAGATAGTTTCTCCCTGTATCAGGGCAACGGGAAATGGGCGATTGAACCCGGAGCGTTTACTATCCTGGTTGGATCATCGTCACAAGACATACGAAGACAAAAAATAGTAGACTTATAATTGAGAAGTCACCAAACCTAAACTCCATTCTTTATCCTTTACTTTCTTCCTGTGTTTCTGTCGTAAGGCTATTTTTCATAATACCGCTTATGAAAATAAGTGTAGCACAATTTACCAACAATGAGATAAGAGATCAGGACAAAAAGTGCTCCGAGGTAAATTCCATTCTTTAATAGGCCCTCTACTCCATATGTATAGAGGAAAAGACTGAATGAAATAATAAAATTCAATATTCCATAAAGAATATTGGCTGTGTTGCCAAAACCCAGTCCGCTAAACATCCGACCCTTCCAAATGCCCAGAACAAAATGGGGAATTGTATTGATGAGTGTCAACCCGATCAGGAAGTCAATAACTGAAATATTCATAAGTTCTTAGTTTTGCCCAGGTGCAGAAGGTAAATAATAACTACTTTGCTAAGATAGAAAAAGTAATTTTTGATGAAACCGCTTGTAAGCAAAAAGTATCTTTTGGAGAAATTTCCAGGTAAAGGTGGTTGGACATTTGCACGAATACCGGAGATTTTGCAGGATAAAAAAGCGCATTTCGGATGGGTAAAGGTGAGGGGCACTATTGATGGCTATGAAATCCGAAAATATCATTTGATGCCGATGGGAAATGGAAGCTTATTTCTTCCAGTTAAAGCGGAGATACGGAAGAAAATAAGAAAAGGTAATGGTGACTATGTTCGGGTCGTTCTTTACCCTGACCATGAGCCATTAGAAGTACCAGAAGAAATGCTGCTGTGTTTACGAGATGAGCCTGGGGCTTTGAAGTTTTTTAATTCACTATCAGAGAGTGAGCAGAAGTATTACATCCAATGGATTTATTCTGCGAAGAAGGAGGAAACAAAAATTAACAGATTAGCTAAAGCCATCAACAGACTTGCGCACGGGCTAAAGCTTTTCGAGCAAGGAAATGGGAAATCTGGTCAGGCTATTTGAAGTATTTGCTGGACAGGTTGACTCAATTTTGTCAATAAGCTTGTGCCATCACCCAGCTTCATGTAACCGCGAAAACGCTTGAAAGCTGTTTTCTAAAAAAGATGTCACTCTGCTGCTACATTTTCTTCCGCGGCTTTTTTTTCTATTTTTTTGGAAACAGGTCCCTGGCTACCCGACAGGCTGGCGTGCGGAGCTTGCGCCTCGTATTTCTTTCGAAGCTCTGCAGCCTCTTTTTTATTCTTGGAGTGTAAGATATGTTTGGGCACCTCTTTCAAATCCCATATCAGCCCAACCGCAGCTAGTCCTCGAAGAATATAATAAGTGATATCAATCTCCCACCAGAAAAATCCCTGGCGCGAAGCGGTCTCGTAGTAGTGGTGGTTGTTGTGCCAACCTTCACCCATGGTGAGCAGTGCCAACCAAACACTGTTTTTTGATTCGTCACCTGTTTCATAACGTGGCTTGCCAAATTTATGCATGATGGAATTGATCGAAAATGTTCCATGGTAAAGTATGACTGTGCTCAAAAAGAATCCAATGAAAAGCGAACTGAAACCTGCCGTAGTGAACATGGCTAAAATACTTCCACCATTCACAATTCCACCTAAGGCCATCACCACTAATGCAAGAATGGTTGGCGAAACAAGGTAATGTTTATTCAACCAAACCAGTTCAGGATACTTGGCGTAATCACCAATCACTTTATAATCTGTTTCTTTAAAATCCGGGCCTACAATCCAGCCGATGTGTGAATACCAGAAGCCATAAATTTTCATCGAGTGAGGATCCGCAGGTGTATCGCTGTGACGATGGTGATGACGGTGATGCGCAGCCCACCAGAGTGCACCTTTCTGTGCAGTGGTTTGTGCCATGAACGCGATCATAAACTGAAACCAACGCGAAGTCTTATACGATTTGTGTGCGAAGTAGCGATGGTAGCCACCCGTTACCCAAAACATTCTGAAGAAATATAAAAAGATGCACATCATCCAATCGAAAAACGTTGCACCTGTATACAACGCAGCCAAAGGAAGTAAATGAATAATCAGAAAAGCGATCTCCTGTTTTAAGATCGGCTTTCTTCTGACCTCCGGAAGTACAGCCTGCTGTTCCATGATTGCTTAATGTTGAAATAAACTGAGCTACAAAGATAACGCGATTTGAGCATAATAATTTTGCTTTCGAAAGATTACTGAGCGAACGAACGTTCAAAAATGCCTTTCATGATCAGCGCAAACGATTTTGATGAATGAAAAATTTCTACACAATTTAATCAGCAGGATAATGAATTCCTGCTTTATATCGAATGGCATCCAGCGTTTCCATTAACAACAAGGTTTTACCATGGGTGAGTACCGGACTTTCAACACGTCCTTTTTGCAAACATTCTGTTACATGCATGGCTTCATATTCATAACCATTTCCACGCGCTTTATCAAACGAAATGACTTCACGTGTGTCAACAGCGCCCGGATAATATTCCAATGAAGTAGTAGGACCGTGAAAGCGATGCGTCATTCGGATACGGCCTTTGTCGCCTGCAATGTCGGCACCCGTTGCGAGATTTGAACCGAAAGTCGAAAAAAGTTGTGCAATCGCTCCTGAAGTATAGTTGAATTGAATACTGCATTGATCATCAACACCAGTCGATGCTTTGGACATTGTAGCCTCAATGACATCTGGCTTACCTAACATATCAAGTGCCAGAAACACTGGATAGATGCCAATGTCAAGTAATGAACCTCCACCCAATGCGGGGTCATATATCCGCGGAGCAAAAGGCGGTGTGGGTAAGAATCCGAATTCCGCATGCAGATATTTTATGTTGCCCACTTTTCCCTCTTTAATTAGATGCCTCATCTTTTCATAGTGAGGAAGAAACCGTGTCCAAAAAGCCTCCATCACAAAAGTATTCTGCGCTCTGGCAAAATCAATCATCTCTTTTGCCTGGCGATAATTGAGTGCAAATGCTTTTTCGCATAGAACCGCTTTCTTATATTTCAAACACAACATCACATGTTGGTGATGCAACCCATGGGGTGTGGCTACATAGATCACATCCACTTCAGGATTCTGAACCAATGCTTCGTAGCTGCTGTGCTTATGTTTTGCAGGATAGTCTTTGGCGAAGGCATCAACTGTGGCCTGCTCACGTGCGCCAATGGCTATGAGCTCGGCATTTTTTACAAGTTTAAGGTCACTGGCAAATTTGCGAGCAATTTTACCGCAGCCGAGTATTGCCCATCGGATTTTAGTAGACATAAGATAAAGTAGGTTGAACCAAATATACTCATCGCTCGCTCATTTTGCTTATTTCAATCTGCTTGAATCCTATGACAAGAGGTGGTTGATGTCGAAAAAATATAGCGTGAATTTTGTATTTTTAACCCATTATAAACTACCACCTCCATGAAAAGACGCCAATTCTTGCAAAGTTCCTCCATGCTTGCTACTGCTGGACTTTTTGGTTTTAACCCTGTCCTTGCTCATACAAACAGCCTCAAAAAAATTGGGGTGCAGTTGTTTTCGCTACCAAAACTATTGGAAAAAGATTTTTCGGGTGGCATTACAATGCTTGCACAAATGGGCTATAAAGAAGTTGAACTATACGGTCCATTCCCTTTCAGCGCGTTAGAGGCAATACAATTTTGGAATGCAGTTACCCCGTCACTTGGCTTTAGTGGCAGTGGATATTTTGGTCACACCGCAAAAGAGGTAAAGGATATATTCACTGAAAATAAAATAACAATACCTTCCATCCATACTGACCTGATTACACTACGGAAAAATATGAATGGACTTGGGGAAGCAGGTCAAACCCTGGGTTTTCAATATGTTGGGCTACCTGCTATACCTGAAGCCAACCGAAAAAATCTGGACGATTACAAAAAAATAGCCGATGAGTTTAATACAATAGGTGAGCAGGCTAAAAAAGCAGGACTGAAATTTAGTTATCACAATCACGGTTATGGATTGAAAGAAATAGACGGCCAAATTCCATTGAACATGATTCTGGAGCGAACTGATCCGAAACTTGTTTTCTTTGAAATGGATATCTTCTGGACTGTGGCGGGTGGTGCTGACCCAGTGGAATACTTGAAATCTTATCCCAACCGTTATCGTCTAATGCACGTTAAGGACATGAAACAGAAAAAACAATTCAGTGGCGATGGCGGTGATTCGAAACAGTGGATTGAACTATTTTCCAATATGACAACGGCAGGCGATGGCGTGCTGGATTTGAAATCCATCATCAGCCAGGCACAAAAATCCGGGGTAAAACACTTTTTTGTTGAACAAGATATGGTTGCTGAGCCTGAAGTTGCGCTGAAGAAAAGCCTTGATTCTCTTAAGGCACTTTAAGGAAACGGTTTTACTCTCTAATCCGTTTGGTAACTTATAAAAACTTGTTCACGACAACGCCTTGTTATGTTTCAAACAGAACAAGTTCATGAAGTAACCGCCCCGTTTCCCAGATACCTTTTCAAGCGAGAGATTATATTAATGATCTCCGGGTACCTTATATATCATGGAATTAATGTTGATTCCCGCCCCAACAGCCGCGAAGGCAAGAAGTCCATCTTTCTTTATCCGGTGATGGCCAAGCTCCCCCCGATTCATCAGATCATAAAGGGTAGGGATTGTAGCGACCGAACTATTGCCCAGAAAAGATATCGTCATTGGTAAAATATCTTCTGACATCCGATGGGCTCCATTCAACAATTGCAGTTGTTCAAGAATAGCTTCATCCATTTTAGTATTCGCTTGGTGAATAAGAAACTTATCGATATCACATATAGATAGCCCCGCTATTTCAATACTCTTTTGGATTACGCCCGGAACAAGCTTGAGCGCTTGCTCATACAATTTGCGTCCCTTCATTTTAAGAAAGAGATGATCTTTTGGATAGTTGGGATTGGCAGACTTATCCAGATGGATAATAAAAGTCTGTTCGTTAGCGATGGTCTCAGTATGATGGGAAAGTATGCCAATAGGTTTATCGTGTGGGAGTGCTTCAAGAACGACAGCTCCTGCGCCATCGGAATAAATCATACTGTCGCGGTCGTGCGGGTCGCAAATTCTTGAAAGGGTATCCGTTCCGATGACCATCACCCGCTTGGCATCTCCTGATCGTATAAAATAATTTGCCTGAATCATACCTTGCAACCAACCTGCACACCCAAATGGTAGATCATACACTACCGTCCTGGAATTTCGAATTCCCAAATGATGTTTAACACGTGAAGCCAGGGTGGGGACCATATCGCTCCTGCGGTTATCTTCACGGATATCGCCAAAGTTATGTGCTACTATTATATAGTCGAGCGTTTCTTTATCTACGCCTGCCGACTCAATCGCCTGTTGTGCTGCAAAGAAAGCAATGTCGGATGCTACAAGATCGTCAGTGACATACCTCCTTTCTTTGATTCCCGTGATGGCTTGAAATTTGCGTATTATTTCTTCATTGTTCTTTGCAATCAGCGTTCCATCTGGTTCAAAGAATTGGTGATCTGCAAAAAATTGGTTCGGTATTTTTCGTGTGGGAAGGTAGGAGCCGCTTCCTGTTATAACTGAATAAATTTGATTTCTCACCATCGTAAAAATACCATAAAGGGAATGACAATTCGTGAATGATAAAAATATCTTTCTGTCATTCAATTAACGTACCCTCGTTAGCTTTAATTAACTATTAGCATTCGAAAAGAAAAGATTATCAGAACACTATCCATGAAGAGGCATTGTGGATGGCTTTGATTTAGGATTGAATAGTATCAGGACTCGCATGAGCATTTCTTTTTTCTAGTTGAGAAAAGAAATTCAGAATTGGTCCGTAATATAAATTTGTTGCAAAACTGACAAATGCTATCAAATAAATAACTCCTTCTAAGTCAAGTCGAAAATTAAAATTAGCAAGTAACTCCATTCGAAGCCAGTCGAAAATAATAATCTGAAAAACAGGTAAAATGAAACATAAGCTATCATACCAAACACTGCTTCGCTTATGAAGGTAGATGAACATCAATACATTAAAGACAATCACAATAAGCAGTATTGTCAACTCCCAAAAATTACTCAATTGATCAATGTAATCTTCGTTTAAAATCATAGAAACAACATTAGCATGAAGCGTCAATCCTAGCATATCGGGCAAACTTCGTCCCGCAAAAGTTGGATTTAAAGGTGTGTAGAATTTGTTTTCATAGGCCGGATCGTTAAGATAATCGCCTAGATAACCGACAAGGACAATTTTATCTTTAATGATGTTCCCCGGAAATTTCTCTTTCATCAGGGAGTCAGATTCAACTGCATCGAAGTACGGTGTATGCGTTACCGTCTTTGACCCTAAGTCATAGTGATACGGGCTCACATTTCCCCTATAGTTGATCCACTCCTCTTCATGTTTTCTGTCCAAAAATTTATGAGCTTTTGCGGAGTCAAAAAGCATTGCCACCTGAACAGCAAAACAATATTCTTTTTTTCATTCACCTCCATTTGAGAAATAATGGATCGACACTCTTTTACGTCCAATTCGTTGTCTGCATTCGTCATCACATTCGCAAATCCATGATGTGCAAATCGGTTGAAAATTTCATCGGAATATTCCAAAGAATCATAATGGTCCACAAGACCAGCTTGCATGGTTGTTTTCTTTTGCAGGAGCTTTGAAATTAGCACCACATTTCCGGCTTGATCAAAAGCATCACTTAGCATGATATTTCCTAATGTGTCTAAAAGTTGTGGGCAATTGATGCTATCTCTGGTACCATTATCACAGTTAAAGAAAACATCAACGCCAATAACCTTTGGCTGAAATTTACTGATCCTTTCAATCTGCTGTGCGATTTCGCGCCTGCCCCCTGATCCAATATTTATCAGAATGATTTTATTCTCTTTTTTTACATCGGGTCTCAGTTTGAAAGCAAAGGTCCTCCCAGTGAAAGTCCTCTAATGCAATAGATTCAGGAAAGCAATGCGAAACAGCCAAACTTCCATAATCCTATTTGCTCCAAAGCCAAATACGCAGGTTAGAAATAAAATGAAAAAGAAATCCTTAAGGTACTTTTTCATTGATTCTCTATTTCTTAATTATAGAAAGCACCTCATTTAACTTCAACAATGCCTCCACGGGGCTTATGGTATTGATGTCAATTTTTTCGAGCATCTCGTGAATGGCTTTTGATTTGGGATCCATCTCAAACAAACTCATTTGCGCAGTAGCTTTGGGCAGATCGTCAAATTTAGGCTTCGACTCATTTTTGTGCTTATCCTTTTCAAGGAAATGTAAAATCTCGTTGGCGCGCAGCACCACTTTATTAGGCATGCCTGCTATCTGAGCTACATGGATACCAAAGCTGTGCTCACTGCCACCTTCTTTCAAGGTGCGCATGAAGATAATTTTATCAGCCACCTCTTTCACGCTCACATTAAAATTCTTGACGCGGACCAAATCTTCAGCCAATTGATTCAACTCATGATAGTGTGTAGCAAACAGTGTTTTAGGTTTAACGTCTTTATGGTTATGCAAATATTCTACAATCGACCAGGCAATGGACACTCCATCATAGGTAGAAGTTCCGCGACCAATTTCATCCATTAAAATCAGGCTGCGATCGCTGAGGTTATTCAAAATGCTGGCCGTCTCCGTCATCTCTACCATAAAGGTCGATTCGCCCCGCGACAAATTGTCAGAAGCGCCCACGCGCGTAAACACTTTATCGATTATCCCAATCGTAGCGGCTTCCGCGGGAACGTAACTTCCCATCTGGGCCATCAACACAATCAAGGCAGTCTGTCGCAATAGAGCCGACTTCCCCGCCATGTTCGGACCTGTAATTACTAAAATCTGTTGTGTCTCATTATCGAGATAAATATCATTCGGCACATAACTTTCTCCCGGAGGAAGTTGCTTTTCAATAACAGGGTGGCGACCAGCCTTGATTGCCAGCCGCCTGGATTCGCTAATCTCCGGTTTATTGTATTTGTTGGCTTTGGCCGTTACGGCAAATGACAGCAGACAATCCAAGCTGGCGATTACTCTGGCATTTTGTTGAATTTGCGAAATGTAATCCGAAGCATGATGCACCAATTCTAAAAAGAGTCGTTCTTCAATGACGAGCAATTTGTCTTCTGCATTAAGAATTTTTTCTTCATACACTTTTAATTCTTCGGTGATGTAACGCTCTGCGTTCACCAAGGTCTGCTTACGGATCCAATCGGGGGGCACTTTTTCTTTGTTGGCATTACTTACCTCCAAATAATAACCAAACACTTTATTATACGATATCTTCAGTGAGTTGATACTTGTTCGTTCAATCTCACGCTTTTGTATTTGCAACAAATAATCCTTACCTGAAAAAGCGATGGCTCGTAATTCATCCAACTCTGCATTCACACCTTCTTTAATGATGCCACCTTGATGAATAAGCATCGGAGCGTCCTCTTTTAACTCCTTGTCAATCTTCTCCAGCAGAAACTCGCACTTGTTGAGTTGGTCGCCTAATTTTTTAAATTCTGGTGATGGCGATGTATCCAGTAATTCCTTTACGGGAAGAATAGCTTTTAATGAACGCTTGAGCTGAATTAGTTCTCTGGGATTAATCCGGCCCACTGCCACTTTTGAAATCAGTCGCTCCAGATCTGCTATTTGCTGCAGTTGCCCCAGAATCTTTTCAGTCAGTGCATCGTTTCCATAAAATTGCTCTACCACCCGCAAGCGCTCATCAATGCTTTGCTTTTCTTTTAATGGCAAAATCATCCACTTGCGTAAGTTACGCGAGCCCATGGGCGTAACCGTTTGATCAAGTACCTGCAGCAAAGGCACTCCACCTTCATTGGGTGAACTAACAATTTCCAGGTTCCGCACGGTGAATTTATCAAGCCACACATACTTGTCTTCATCAATACGCGATATGGAGGAGATATGATGGGTGTCTTTGTGTTCGGTGGCTTCCAGGTAGTGAAGGATGGACCCCGCGGCTATGGTTGCTTCGTTCATACCATCAATTCCAAAACCTTTAAGCGAATTGGTCTTGAACTGTTTGATTAATTTTTCATTAGCAAAGTCAAAGGAATAGACCCAATCATCGAGTGCAAAAGTGGCATACTCCTCACTGAATTGAGTGTCGAATTTTTCGCGGCTTGCTTTGTTATAAATAATTTCTGCAGGGCCAAAACTCTGAATGAGCTTGTATATATAATTCTCAGGACCTTGTGCCGCATAGAATTCACCCGTACTGATGTCAAGAAAAGCAATACCAAGTACATTCTTTCCAACAAAGATGGACGCCAGAAAATTATTTTGTTTTCGCTCAAGTACATGATCGTTAAAGGAGACTCCGGGAGTTACTAATTCGGTCACGCCCCGCTTCACAATTCCTTTTACAAAACGCGGATCTTCCAATTGGTCGCAAATGGCTACACGATTTCCGGCTCGTACCAATTTGGGTAAATAGGTATCGAGGGCATGATGTGGGAATCCCGCCAATTCAATTTCAGATGCCGATCCATTCCCTCTTTTGGTGAGTGTTATGTCCAACACTTTAGCAGCACGGATAGCATCTTCGCCAAATGTCTCGTAAAAATCACCCACCCGAAAAAGTAACAGGGCACCCGGATACTTCGCTTTGATAGCGTTGTATTGTTTCATTAACGGGGTGTCCATTGCAGCTGCTCCAGCCATAGCCCGCAAATATAGGGAGAAGTCAGAAGCTGATAGCGAAGAAAAAAGAAGCAAGAAAAAGGAGTTGCAAACTACTTTTTTATGGCAACAATCAACCACATCTTATCTCCTTTCTCCTTCGTTCGGTCAATGAATGGATCTTGTTGCTTGATAATTGTAAACCCTGCCTCTTTTAAATCCTCTATTGCAAAGTTCATCCCCAACTCGTGTTTTCGCTCCTGATCTTGGCGATTTGATTTTCTGCGCTCGTCTGCGATGGGTTCGCAAAGCACAAGCCGGCCACCGGGCTTTAATGATGCTTTAATGTGTTGCAGAACTTTGTCATGTTCTTCTATCTCATGATATGTATCCAATATAATCCCTGCATCCAGCGAATTCAACTGGAGCCTGGGATTGTCATATTCGCCTTTAATGGCAATAATATTGGTGATGTTCCTTTTCTTCTGGTTGGTCTTAAGCTTTTCAAGTTTATTTTGTTCCACATCAACGGCATACACCTTTCCCTTATCGCCAACTACTGTTGAAAGTTTAAAAGTCATGTATCCTTCGTGGCAGCCGATATCAGCCACCGTGTTACCCGGTTTCAAACTAAGTTGCCGGATAAGTTCCCCTGCTTTTTGCCATTCATCTCGTTCGGCCCAGGCACTTTCGATGTACACATTTTTCCATTGATCTTGTGCCCAAAGTTGGAATGACATGTTCAGCACTAAAACCAAAAACCATGTTGCTTTCTTTTTCTTTACTATCATGCTGAAGATTGATTAAACCATCAGGAGTAATAAAACCCTATCTTGCCAATTCTTAGCGTCTCATAACTTGTTTATCCTAATTAATTTATGAACATGAATTATTCAAATATAACCGTGAAGACATTTGCTCTTATCTGTCTTTATTTTCTTGCCTCTTGTGCGCCAAAAGAAAAAGTAAGTTACACCGAAATACGCGATACGACATGGGCATTACTCCCATTTACAAAAGTGGATAGTCTTAATCCTATTCTAAATGCAAGTGACGGAAAATTTATTTGCCCTATTCTGAAAAAAGAAGTTTTGTGGGAAGAAAAAGATGTGTTTAATCCAGCTGCAGTGGTACGGCACGATTCAGTTTATCTTATCTATCGAGCGGAAGATAAAATCGGAAAGCATGCAGGCACATCCCGGTTGGGATTGGCCATCAGTGCAGATGGCTTGCATTTCACACGCAGGAATGAGCCTATTTTTTTTCCATCAGAAGATTTTATGAAACCTTATGAATGGGAAGGCGGGATTGAAGACCCTCGCATTGTTGAAGGTGAAAAAGGGACGTACATCATGACCTATACTGCTTACGATGGCAAGGTTGCTCGTCTTTGTCTTGCTTCTTCAACTGATTTAATAACCTGGACAAAGCATGGCCTTGTTTTAACTGGCCCGTATGTTGATTACTGGAGCAAATCGGGGGCTATCATATCCAAACAAGTAGGCGAAAAAATAATGGCTCAAAAAATAAATGGCAAATACTGGATGTATTTTGGAGATACAGATTTGTTTCTAGCCACCTCTGATGATTTGATCCGTTGGCAACCGGTTTTGGAGAATGATAAATTAAAATCCATTCTTCAACCTCGTAAAAGATATTTTGATAGCCGATTGGTGGAGAGTGGGCCTTATGCCTTGCTTACAGAGAAAGGAATTGTCTTACTCTACAATGGTATGAACCTTGACTCAGGCGGTGATTCAACTATTGCAAAGGGAGCCTATTGCGCTGGTCAGGCATTGTTTGATGCTGCCGATCCAACAAAACTCCTTGACAGATTAGAGAAAAACTTTCTACGGCCAGATAAGCAATATGAAATTTTAGGGCAAATCAATCAGGTTTGTTTTGTGGAAGGTCTCGTTCCTTTTAAAGGAAAATGGTTTTTATATTTCGGCACAGCGGACTCAAAAATTGCTGTCGCAACTTCTAGTACAACTCTTAGGTAAAAATGTCGAGACCTGCATTTCTACAAACAGAAAAGAAGGAATCATTTAAAACCTGGCGATTCCGTTTCTTTATGAATTTGTATCCGATGTATTTCGGAACAGGTGGAAAAATCTTGTTCTGGTCTGGCGACTCAACTGAGGTTCATGTGCGTATTAGAAGAAGCATCTGGACATACAATTATGTTGGTACTATCTTCGGTGGCAGCATGTTCTCCGCCACTGATCCGTTTTATATGTTAATGTTGTATAGAATATTTAGCGATGACTTTGTAATCTGGGATCGCTCTGCACAAATTAAATTTATCAAACCATCCAAGGTGACATTATTCACACGGTATTCACTCTCTCAAGATATTCTGGATTCCATTAAAAAAGAGGTATCGGAAAAAGGTGAAAACAATTATCTCTTTAAAATAGAATTACTTGATTGTCAGGGCGCAATCTATGCCCTTATTGAAAGAACTGTTTACATCGCCACAAAAGAATATTATAGAAATAAGAAAGGCATGACACAGTCAACGCGATTCTCCAAATAATTATTTGAGTAATAAATCTCTCAACGCCTCCTCCAGCTTTGTGAATCTAAATTTGAATTCGGTCTTTTGAATTTTATTTGAAGAAATTTTACTTCCATTTAAAACCATATCAGCCATCTCACCTAATACTATTTTCAATACAAAGCCCGGAACCGGTGGAACCCACAGAGATTTATTCAACACTTTTGCAATTGCTTTTGTCATCTCTTCATTGGTTACCCACTCAGAACCAACAGCATTGTAAGCTCCACTCATCGATAAATCTTCCGCTGACTTAATAAACATCTCACACAGATCATCGCGGTGTATCCATGTCAGATATTGCTTTCCAGAACCGAGCACGGCACCAAATCCTAATTTAATTGGTTTAGACATTTCAACCAATGCTCCACCGTTGTTGCTCAGTACAATTCCAATTCTAAGTTTAACAACACGAATCCCCAGCGAAGAAATTTTATCTACTTGCTCCTCCCACTGTTGGGTGATATGGGCTAAAAAGTCTGATCCTGCCTTGTCACCTTCGGTGAAAACTTCATTACTCAAACTAAAACCATAATAGCCAACGGCTGAAGCAGAGACAAACGAAGTCACCGAATGTCTTTCATTTTGCAAGGTTTTAAAAAGCAAAGCTGAAGATCGGGTCCTACTGTCCAGGATTTCCTTTTTCCGCGATTTTGTCCACCGTTTATCCGCAACACCAGCTCCTGCAAGATGAATGATCGTATCCACACCATCCAGGGCATGTGGATCAATTGTTCCATTATTCACATCCCAGACGAAGGAAGGGGCGACTCCCTTTGTCTTGGTACGCCCAAGATGAGAAACCTGGTAACCTTTTTGCAGGAGAAGTGTGGTCAGATACTTGCCAATAAGCCCCGATGCCCCTGTAACAAGAATCTTTTTAACCATTATTAGTAGCTTTGATCCATTGAGATAGATCTTTTTTTAAAATTAACATGTTACGCATGAATAAGTTTAGCTTTCTTCTGCTTTGTCTTTGCACGGGCGCCAGTACATTCGCTCAGACAGTGACTGTCAAATCAAAAAGTGAAAAGATAAATGGAGCCTCCTCAGAAGGCTATGCCACAACCCTGGAAGGAAAAAAAATAGACGTTAACACGGCCTGGAATAAATTTCTTAAAGACATTGGCAAAGTCAAAAACCCAGGTGGCATCATTACAATTACTGAACCTGCTGTTGGCGCCACGGTCTATCCTAAAGGAATTTTGTACGCATCGATAGAGGGTAATGATGAAAATGCAACCATATGGCTAGGTCTAAATAAAGAAGAGTGGATAGTGAACGATATAGAAATTGTAACAAAAGAAATTGAAAAGCTGGTCTATCGGTTTGGAGTGAAATTTTACAGGGATCAGATTCAAAAGCAAATTGATGAAGCTCAGCGAGCTTCTGATGCCGTGGATCGTCAAAAACAACGGCTTACAAATCAAAACAAAGACCTGGTCAATAAACTCAGCAATAACGAGCTACAAAAAATAGAGCTGGAAAAATCACTCGAGGCCAATAAGCTCGATCATTTTGTGCTGCTTCAGAAAATTGCGAACAACAATAATTCACAAGACTCGGTTGCCAATGCGGGGGTGCAAATCAAAAAAGTAGTGGAGCTGCATAAAGAACGGCAAAGGAAAGTGAACTAAGCCAAAAGTTGACAATAGGCAATTGACAAGTAGGCAAAATTCTCTGCTTCTTGCGATTTTAAGTATGTAAGTAATTGCTTTTTTACAAATGTGGACATTTGGTATCCTACCATGAGTTGAAAAAATAAAAAAGGCAACAGGTCTTGCCTATTGCCTTTTTGCCTACTGCCTATTCCTTTGATCAGCCTGCTTTCTTCACTTCCCGTGTCTCATAGCTTTCAATTATGTCACCTACTTTAATATCATTGAAGTTTTTGATACTGATACCACAATCAAACCCTGATTTCACGTCAGAGGCGTCATCTTTGTGGCGCTTCAATGCACCCATTTCGCCCGAGTAGGCAACTATACCATCGCGGATTAAACGAATAGGATTATTACGCTTGATATAACCATCGGTGACCATACATCCTGCCACCGTTCCTACCTTCGTAATCTTGAATACTTCGCGTACTTCGGCATTGCCTACAATCACTTCTTCCATCTCTTTCTCAAGCATACCTTCCATGGCAGCTTTTACATCGTTGATGGCATCATAAATAATTGAATACAGACGAATTTCAATTTCTTCTTTTTCAGCAAGCCTGCGAGACGAAACTGAAGGACGGACCTGAAAGCCAAGAATAATGGCATCTGAAGCTGAAGCTAGCAATACATCTGATTCTGAAATCTGACCTACTGCTTTGTGAATAATCGCCACCTGAACTTTAGGATTAGAAAGTTTCAACAACGAATCCGAAAGTGCTTCGATCGAACCGTCCACATCACCCTTTACAATCACATTCAATTGTTTGAATGACCCTATCGCTAATCGTCTGCCTATCTCGTCCAGTGTAATGTGCTTTTTAGTACGGATACTTTGCTCGCGCTGAATCTGACTTCGTTTATTGGCAACTTCCCGCGCCTCCCGGTCTGTTTCATATACAGAAAACTTTTCACCAGCTTGTGGGGCTCCATCCAATCCTAAAATGACCACAGGTGTTGCAGGCCCAACCTCTTTCACTTTTTTGCCTGTATCATCAAACATGGCTTTTACACGGCCATAGTTTGAGCCAGCTAACATAATATCTCCCACTTTCAGAGATCCATTTTGAACCATCACTGTTGTCACGAAGCCCCGTCCCTTGTCGAGTGTTGCTTCAATGATTGAACCTGATGCCGGTCTATCCGGATTCGCTTTTAAGGCTAGTAACTCTGCTTCAAGCAATACTTTTTCAAGAAGACCATCAATACCAATTCCAGTCTTCGCTGAAATCTCCTGAACCTGATATTTTCCACCCCAGTCTTCCACCAGGATATTTATTTTGGAAAGAGACTCTCTAACCTTTTGCGGATTAGCGGTTGGCTTATCCACTTTGTTGATCGCAATAACAATGGGAACACCGGCTACTTGCGCATGATTAATGGCTTCCTTGGTTTGCGGCATTACATCATCATCGGCTGCTACTACAATAATAGCAACGTCCGTAATTTTGGCTCCCCGTGCACGCATGGCGGTAAATGCTTCGTGACCCGGTGTATCCAGGAAGGCAATTTTATTTCCACTTTTGGTGGTTACATTATATGCCCCGATGTGCTGGGTAATGCCACCGGCCTCTTCTGCCGTTACTTTTGTATTTCGGATATAATCAAGCAAGGAAGTCTTTCCATGATCAACGTGACCCATGATGGTAACAATCGGTGCGCGAGACTTTAAATCTTCTTCGCTATCATCATTCTCCTCAACTTCTTCCTCTTCTTCATTTGTTGTAAACTGAATTTCATAGCCAAACTCATCGGCAATTACGGTGATGGCTTCTGCATCAAGTCTTTGATTTATGGAAACGAACATACCCAATCCCAAACATGTTGAGATGACATCGTTCACCGAAACATTCATCAGAGAAGCAAGATCGTTCGCTGAAATGAATTCAGTAACCTTTAAGGTTTTGGATTCTTCTTGCTCCTGAATCATTCTCTCTTCCTCGGCCTCCGATACAGCTTGTCTTTTTTCTTTTCGGTATTTGGCCCCTGTAAATTTTTTCTGACCACCACTTAACTTAGCCAGTGTGGCGCGAATCTGTTCCTGAACTTCTTTTTCTGTTGGTTCGGCCTTTTGTGGACGAGCAGGCATGGGTCGTTTCTGTCCTTGACCTATAGCGGCACCACTACCTCCGCCCGAAGCCTGGCCTCTTCTGTTTTCCCTATTATCCGGGGCACTTTGCAGGCGTTTTCTAGGACGTTTTTTATTGGCATCCTTTAGATCAGATGAAGCGACTGGTTGGTCTTTCTTTTTCTCCGTGGGTAATTCAATTCTATCTACAACCTTCAAGCCTTGCAATTTTTCCGCCTTTGCTTTAATTAATTCTTGTTCGGGCTTCTCGCCAACAGTATCTGCATACTTCGCTTCATCTTTTTCCTCTACTTCTTTAATTCCCTGAACTTCCTCTACCGGAGCTACGGTCTTTTTCCTTCCCAAGTCAATTTTTCCAACTACTTTGAACCCTTCAAGCTTAGGCTTTTCGAGCTCAATCTTTTCGGGTTTGGGTTCTTCTTTTGCGTGCTTGATTTCCTTCGATCCGAGGTTTTTGATAAGAACGCTATCTTCGTCCTCGATTTTTTTCCGGTGTATCTCAGCTTCTGTTACGATGCTAACATTTTCGACATGTTTGGCCCCAATTGTCAGCCCTGAAGCTTCCAGCTTTTCTGAAGCGGAGGTAGCATATTCCTTGGAAAGCATTGAAAATTGTTCGGCTGTAAGCTTCGCATTCGGGTTATTTTCTACTATTAATCCCTTTTTTGCCAAAAAATCCAAAATAGTATTATGGCCCACGTTTAACTTTCGCGATGCTTGACCTAACCGGATCATCTTTTCTTCTGCCATGCTCAAATATCTTGCTTTTTAATTGATTTTTAAGATTCCACTCTCGTTTAGGCTTTACTCAAATTCTTTCTTCAATACATTTAATAGACCATCCACCGTTTCTTCCTCCAGGTCAGTCCTGCGAACAAGTTCTTCTTTATTCAATGCCAACACGCTTTTTGCGCTGTCTAATCCAATTCGCTTTAGCTCATCAATCACCCAACTTTCAATCTCGTCTCCAAACTCATCCAGATCAACATCTTCTTCGTGTAGGGCATCTACGTCTCTGAATACGTCTATTTCCATTTCCACTAACCTGCTAGCCAGTCGAATGTTCAACCCCCCTTTTCCAATGGCTAGTGATACCTGATCTGGGCGCAAGTGAACAGAAACACGACCATTTTCCTTATCAATTTTAATACTTGAAATTTTTGCCGGACTTAATGCCCGAGTGATGTACAATTCAAGGTTCTCTGTGTAGTTGATAACGTCAATGTTCTCGTTCTGTAACTCTCTTACAACCGCATGGATGCGCGATCCTTTCATACCAACACAAGCTCCAACCGGATCGATACGATCATCATACGATTCCACCGCCACTTTTGCTCTCTCCCCTGGCTCACGTACTACTTTCTTAATGGTAATCAAGCCATCAAATACTTCCGGCACTTCTTGTTCAAAAAGTCTTTCTAAAAAAACAGGCGATGTGCGGGAAAGAATAATTTTTGGATTACCATTCACCATCTCCACCTTGTGAACAATGGAACGAATGTTTTCTCCTTTTCGATAGCGATCCTTTGGAATCTGTTCACTTCGGGGGATTGCTATTTCATTTCCTTCAGCATCGATGAGCAACACTTCGCGGCTAAGCACCTGATACACTTCGCCTGTGATAATCTCACCAACAATGTCCTTATACTTTTGAAATAAAATATCTTTCTCAAGATCTTTTACTTTTTGTAAAAGAGTCTGTCGTGCAGTGGTAACAGCCCTACGCCCAAAATCCTCCAGGTGAACTTCCTCCGCTACTTCTTCACCTACTTCAAAGTCAGGTTCAATTTTCTGAGCTTCCGACAAACTGATTTTATCATGTTCCCAAATATCTTCAGAGTCATCATCCACAATTTCGCGGAAGCGCCAGATTTCCAGGTCTCCCTTGTCGGCATTTACGATGATATCAAAGTTGTCATCCTGCACATACTTCTTGCGAATCATGTTACGAAAAACATCCTCGAGGATGCGAATCATAGTGGGACGATCGATGTTCTTTTGCTTGGCAAAATCTGCAAACGATTCTATCAGGGTTGAGGTATCCATCATTGTTCTATTTTTTTAAACGAAACCATTACAAATGCTTTTTCAATATGCTCAAACGGTACTTCTACTGTTTTCAGTTCTATTTTCCCATGCCTGCCGGCAGGCAGGTTACCTGCTTGTATCTCCTGCCGAAGGATAATCCGTTGATCATTTACCTCCATCAATGTTCCTTGCAGAAGTGCTTTGTCTTTTGTGTGGATTTTAAATCCACGCCCTACATTTTTATAGTACTGACGTTTCAGTTTCAGCGGATGATCTAACCCAGGAGTTGTCACCTCAAGGGTGTAGTTGTCATCCATTAGCCCTGACTCGTCCATCGCATTGGATAACGCCCGACTTACCTTGGCACACGTCTCAATATTTACTCCCTTGTCTCCGTCTAAAACAACCAAAACCCGTTTTGGACCTGCCTTGGCTTTGAGTATTACCTCCACCAGAAATTGACTCTCGTCAACCAGGCAGGTTTGTGCTAATTCCCGGATTTTATTATTCAAATCCATATTACAGTCAAATAAAAGAGGGGACTTTGCGGTCCCCTCTGTGGTATTGATTAGAAGTTAATGCAAAGCTAGCCGATTTTTACTTTATCACAAATTATTATGTTCTTTGATGCCCAAATCCTTGAAATTCCAAATAAATGTTCAATCGAATCCTCTTGATTTTTGCTTTGGTGCTGTTAGTTTCATGTGGGGAGAAAAGCAAAAAGAGTGACGAGATGCAATTCCCAAAACGTATGGTAAACGTTCCGCTATTCAATGGCGATTCTGCATTCTTCTTTGTGGATAAACAAGTAAAATTCGGGCCTAGGGTGCCCAACACAAAATCGCACCGGATTGCCGGGGATTATTTTGTCAATCAATTTAAAAAGTATGGAGCTATCGTAGTTGAGCAAAATTTTGAAGCGGTTTCTTTTGATGGACAACATCTGGCGCTACGAAATATCATTGCGAGTTTTAACCTTGATCAACAAAAAAGAATATTACTCGCTGCTCATTGGGATACCCGGCCTTTTGCGGACAAAGATGAAGTTAAGCCTGATGCTCCATTTGATGGCGCGGATGATGGAGCCAGTGGCGTAGGTGTGTTGATCGAAGTTGCTCGTTTAATCAGTAAGCAAGCACCAACTGTAGGGGTTGACATAATCTTATTTGATGGAGAAGATTGGGGAGAAAAGGATCACATGCAAAATCAGATTAATATGCCCGAGGGACTACAATCATGGTGGTGCCTGGGTTCTCAGTATTGGTCAAAAAATAAGCACAAGAAAAATTATTCTGCATACTTTGGAATCCTGCTGGATATGGTGGGGTCAAAACGCGCGCATTTCTATCGTGAAGGCTTGTCGTTGGAATATGCTCCTTCAATTGTTGAAAAGGTTTGGAATACAGCAGCCAAGCTCGGCTACTCTGATTATTTTGTTAAGCAGAATTCAGCAGAGATAACCGATGATCACCAGTTTGTAAACCGTAACGCAAAGATTCCTATGATTAATATTGTCCACTATCATCCGGTGTTTGGTTACTTTGGGGATTATCATCATACTCAAAAAGATAACCTGGATCTAATAGGTAAAGAGACTCTTCTGGCAGTAGGGGCAACCCTTACAAATGTGATTTATTACGAAGAATAGGACTTACTCTGTTATTAATTTCTTAAGATAGACTCCATATCCACTTTTTTCAAGAGGCTTGGCAAGCATTAGTAATTGCTCTTTGTTAATAAAGCCTTTTCGAAACGCTACTTCTTCAATACATCCGATCTTCAACCCCTGTCTTTGCTCAATCACCTGCACGAAATTTCCAGCCTGCATGAGGGAATCAAATGTGCCGGTATCCAACCAGGCCGTTCCTCTGCTCATGATTCCCACTTTCAATTTTCCGTTCTTTAAATAAACTTTATTTACATCGGTTATCTCAAGTTCACCCCGCGGACTCGGCTTAAGTGATTTTGCTATGGCCACAACTTCGTTGTCGTAAAAATAGAGCCCCGGCACTGCGTAATTAGATTTTGGACTTTTAGGTTTCTCTTCTATCGAAATTGCTTTTTGATTTTCGTCAAACTCAACAACACCATATCGTTCCGGATCATTCACGTGATAGGCAAAAATTACTCCTCCTTCCGGATTAGTGTTATCCTGCAACAATTCAATCAATCCTGCACCATAAAAAACATTGTCACCCAATACCAATGCTACTTTGTCCTTGCCAATGAATTTTTCTCCGATGATAAATGCTTTTGCTAGTCCATCAGGTTCAGGTTGCACTTCATATGAGAATTTACATCCTAGTTGAGAGCCATCTCCAAATAGCTTTTGAAAATGAGGCAGATCGTGAGGCGTTGAAATAATCAGCACCTCTCGAATTCCCGACATCAACAACACCGACAATGGGTAATAGATCATCGGCTTATCATACAACGGCATTAACTGCTTACTCATAATCAAGGTGAGGGGGTGTAAGCGTGAGCCTGAACCACCGGCCAAAATAATTCCCTTCATGGATTATCGGTTTTTATACATTTCTGAATAATACTCTTTGTAAGCACCTGACGTTACGTGATTAAGCCAATCCCGGTTAGTCAGATACCAATCCACTGTTTTCTCCAAACCATTTTCAAAGTCGACAGAAGGAGTCCAGCCCAACTGTTTTTGAAGCTTTGATGAATCAATGGCATATCGCAAGTCATGCCCTGCCCTATCCTTAACATAGGTAATCAAACTGGCCGAAGATCCTTGCGGCTTGGTTAACTTCTTATCCATGATTTTGCACAGTGCATAAATAAGATCAATATTCTTCCATTCATTATTGCCCCCTATATTGTACACGTCACCAACTTCTCCCTTATGAAAAATAATATCAATCGCCTTGGCATGATCTTCTACATAAAGCCAGTCTCTGATATTCTCCCCCTTGCCATAAACGGGTAATAACTTTTCATTTAATATATTATTGATCATTAGGGGAATCAACTTTTCCGGAAAGTGATTCGGGCCATAATTATTCGAACAACGACTAATCAGGGTAGGTAACTTGAAACTATTGTAATAGGCACTTACGAAATGATCTGCTCCTGCCTTTGACGCAGAATATGGAGATCGCGGATCGATTGCCGTTTTTTCAGTAAAAAATTCACCAGGTTCGGCAGATCCATAAACTTCATCTGTAGAGACCTGATAAAATCGCTTTCCTTCAAATCGCCCGCTCCATGATTGAAGTGCTGCTTGAAGAAGATTCAGTGTGCCCAAAACATTGGTATTGACAAATTCCGCAGGGTTTTCCAGCGAACGATCTACATGCGATTCTGCTGCGAGATGAATAATTCCATCAACTGCCTCCTTTTGAAAAAGATTTTTAAGGAAATTGAGATCTACTATGTCACCTTTAATGAATCTATAGTTTGGATATGACTCAATGTCTCTCAGATTTTCCAGGTTGGCTGCATAGGTGAGCTTATCCAGATTGACTATCGAATACGCTGGATATTTTGTAACAAAAAGTCGTACCACATGAGATCCTATGAACCCGGCCCCACCTGTTATTAAAATCTTTCTTTTCATGGGCTATGTCTATCTTTTAAACCCTGAGAAATCCTTATGTTCCTTTTTATATAGTTCATCCTTTGATAGCGAACGAAAATAGTCGTAGGTGATTTTTAGCCCTTGGGCACGCGAGACTTTTGGCTGCCATCCGAGAATTGTTTTGGCCTTGGTAATATCGGGTTGTCGTTGTTTTGGGTCATCCTTTGGGAGAGGCTGGAATATTATTTTTTGATTCGTGCCCGTAAGTTTAATTATCTCTTTTCCAAAATCGAGTATAGAAATTTCATCTGGATTGCCGATGTTGACAGGTGATGGATAATCAGACATCATCAATTTATAAATACCATCTACTAAATCATCTACATAACAAAATGATCGCGTCTGAGAGCCATCACCAAAAACAGTAAGGTCTTCACCTCGTAACGCTTGTCCAATCATAGCTGGTAATACCCTTCCGTCATTAAGTCGCATACGAGGGCCATAGGTATTAAATATCCGAATAATCCTGGTCTCTAATCCATGGTAGGTGTGATAGGCCATCGTAATTGCCTCCTGAAAACGTTTTGCCTCATCATAAACACCTCGCGGACCAATAGGATTTACGTTACCGTAATACTCCTCAGTTTGAGGGTGAACGAGTGGATCGCCATAAACCTCCGAAGTGGAGGCTACTAATATCCTGGCATTTTTTGCTTTGGCTAGACCTAACAGATTGTGAGTCCCTAATGAACTCACCTTTAATGTTTGTATTGGTATTTTTAAGTAGTCAATTGGACTGGCCGGTGAGGCAAAGTGAAGTATATAATGAAGTTCGCCTGGTACATGCACAAACTTGGACACATCGTGATGATAAAACTCAAAATCAGGATGCTTGAACAGATGCTCGATATTTTTTAGGTCCCCGGTAATCAGGTTGTCCATGGCAATAACGATGAACCCTTCTCTAATAAATCTGTCACACAAATGAGAGCCTAGAAAACCCGCCCCGCCTGTTATTAAAATTCGTTTCTTAGCCATAAATTGTTTTTCTTCCAATACTATAATAGGTGTATCCAAGTTCCTTTAAGGATTGCGTATCGTATAGATTGCGCCCGTCAAATATGACTTTACTTTTCATTATCTGAGATAGCTTTTCAAAGTCTGGCGTTCGAAACTCAGGCCATTCTGTTGCAATAAATATGGCATCAGCACCCTGCGCAGCATCATATGGTGTTTCACAATATTGGATCTTGGATCCTAAAAGTGCCCTTACATTTTCCATTGACTCAGGATCATGGGCTTTAATAATTGCTCCCGCCTTAAGAAGTTGTTCAATGTTATATAACGCTGGTGCCTCCCTGATATCGTCTGTGTGAGGTTTAAAGGATAAACCCCAAATGGCAAAGACTTTATCCTTTATGTTGTTATTGAAATGGTTTTTAATGCTCTTTATTAGTTTTGTTTTCTGAAATTCATTCACTTCCATTACTGCATTCAAAATTCTGAAATGATATTTCGACTCTTCCGCAGACTTGGCCAAAGCCTGAACATCTTTCGGGAAGCAACTTCCTCCGTAACCAATTCCAGGAAACAAAAAGCGCTTTCCTATTCTGCTGTCTGTTCCAATTCCTCTTCGCACTGAATCAACATCTGCACCCATTAATTCACATAGATTCGCAATTTCATTCATAAAAGAAATTTTGGTCGCCAGAAAAGAGTTAGCTGCGTACTTAGTCAACTCAGCCGATCTTTCATCCATAAAAATTATTGGATTTCCCTGGCGAACAAATGGGGAATATAGCGTTTCCAAAATCTTTTTTGCTTTATCAGATTCCGTTCCGATAACAACGCGGTCGGGCTTCATAAAATCTTCAACAGCCATTCCTTCTCTCAAAAATTCCGGGTTAGACACAACATCAAACGCAACTCTAGCATTTGTTTTGATTCGTTCCGTTACTTTTTCAGCTGTCCCTACCGGTACTGTGCTTTTATCAATTATAACCGTATACCCTTTTAGCAACAGACCAATTTCATCTGCTACGTTAAGAATATGCGTAAGGTCCGCTGAGCCATCCTCATCTGGTGGTGTTGGTAAAGCCAAAAATATTATTTTAGCATCTTCAATCCCTTCTGATAAGTTAGTTGTGAAGGAAAGTCTTTTCTGTCTCAAATTTCTTTCAAACAAGATTTCAAGGCCTGGTTCATAAATGGTAATCTTGCCAGAGGACAAACTATCGACCTTCCTTTGGTCAATATCAACACAGGCTACTGTATTCCCCGTCTCTGCAAAACATGTACCCGTAACCAGTCCGACATACCCAGTTCCAACTACCGCAATTTTCATCTTATAAGTGATTTTGGGGTCAAAAATATGGTTTTAAAACAATCATATTACAATTTCCAAAATACAAACTAACATTCGTTTGATTGATGGGGTAAAATCCACTAATCTTGCATTCCAAATTTTTAAATCAGGTTGAGGTCATGGTAACAATCGCTGAAGAGCAAGGAAGGATAAGTTTTGAAGAAACAGATAATCAGAAAATGATTGCTCATATGATTCGGGACTTCGGCAATGTTGAAATCAGACCAAATGTGATGGCTTGGGATGAAAGTCAGGAATTCCCAGTTCAGCTATTTAAAAAAATGGGTGCTTTAGGGTTGATGGGAGTCGTGGTCCCACAGGAATATGGAGGAGCCGGATTTGGCTATCCTGAATATGTTACGGTCATTTCTGAAATATCTAAAATAGATGCATCTATTGGATTAGGTGTGGCCGCTCATAACTCCCTCTGCACAGGTCACATTCTTCAATTTGCAAATCCAGAGCAGAAACAAAAGTACCTTCCAAAGTTAGCAACAGCTGAATGGATTGGAGCGTGGGGACTTACTGAGCCAAACACAGGCTCAGATGCAGGCAACATGAGAACTGTAGCTGTAAAAGAGGGTGACCATTATATCTTAAATGGTGCTAAAAATTTTATAACCCATGGCAAATCTGGGAACGTTGCTGTAGTAATTGTTAGGACTGGAGAAGTTGGAGATTCTCACGGTATGACTGCTTTCATTATCGAAAAAGGTACACCTGGCTTTTCATCGGGGAAAAAAGAAAATAAACTTGGCATGCGCGCGTCCGAAACGGCCGAGCTTATCTTTAATGATTGCAGGGTTCATAAGAGCCAGATCATCGGGAAAGAAGGTGAAGGATTTATTCAATCACTGAAAGTCCTGGATGGTGGAAGAATTTCGATTGCCGCTCTGAGTGTGGGAATTGCGCAAGGCGCCTTTGAAGCAGCACTCCATTATTCAAAAGAAAGGCATCAGTTTAATAAACCCATCTCCAGCTTTCAAGGCATTTCATTTAAGTTGGCTGACATGGCAACGAAAATTGAAGCTGCCAAATTGTTGACGTTCAGAGCGGCCGATTTAAAAAATAAGGGCCAACGTGTTAATATTGAATCCGCTATGGCCAAACTTTACGCATCGGAAATTGCAGTAGAAGTTGCCAATGAAGGGTTACAGATATTTGGCGGCTATGGCTATATCAAAGATTTTCCTGCAGAAAAGTATTATAGGGATGCCAAACTTTGCACCATAGGGGAAGGCACTTCGGAAATACAGAAATTAGTTATTTCGCGAGCACTTTTAAAGTAGGTTTGCACAATTCAATCAAATAAGCCTATATTTGCAGCCCTAAAGAATAAAATCGCATGCTGATTATCAATATCAAAGAAAACGAGTCTATTGACAAAGCTCTTAAGCGTTTCAAGAAAAAATTTGAAAAAACGGGCGTTTTGAAGCAATTACGTGCCAGAACCTCTTTCACTAAGCCTTCTGTAAGTCGCAGAAAAGAGGTGATTAAAGCAGCCTATATTCAAAATAAATTCGCATCGGATAATTATTAACATTTACTAAACATTCTTAGTATATATCCCCTCCGGTCCTTTACCAGAGGGGATATTTTTTTTACATTGCTACTATACGGGGCAAGAGTAGCAATGGTTGATTCCTTTCTTAAACACCTTCAATTCGAAAAACGCTTTAGTACGAATACCCTCCTTGCTTATCAAACCGACCTCAGACAATTTGAAGAGTTCCTCTCTACAACCTTCCCGGAGTTTAAATCTGTGTCAGCCGATCATGGCGTAATACGAGCATGGATTGTTCAGCTTGTGGAATCCGAGATTGACAGTCTATCCATTAATCGAAAAATAGCATGTCTTCGAAGTTATTATAAGTTCTTAATGCGTCAGGAGCACATTGATAAAGACCCTATGGGGAAAATCAAAGTGTTAAAGACTAAAAAGAAGCTTCCGCATTTTGTAAAAGAAAATGACATGGTGAGGCTTCTCGATCACGCACAATTCGAAAATTCACACGAAGGCTGGCGAGACCGCTTAATCATCGAACTTTTTTATGGAACGGGCATGCGTCTATCCGAACTTATTGACCTGAAAGAATCAAAGCTTAATATGAGCGACCGAACGATTAAGGTTCTGGGAAAAAGAAAAAAAGAAAGAGTAATCCCTTTTGGAGAAAGTCTCGTTCCAATAATAGAGGCTTATCGCAGTGTGAGAAACCGTGAAGTGAGTGTTAAAAACCATGGTAATTTATTTGTCACAGATTCAGGAGAGCGTTGCTACCCTATGATGGTTTATCGGGTGGTTAAAAAATATCTCAATCTGTTTTCATCGATTGAAAAGAAAAGCCCTCATGTATTAAGGCACAGCTATGCTACTCACTTATTGGATAAAGGAGCGGAAATAAATGCAGTCAAAGATCTATTGGGTCATAGCAGTTTGGCTGCCACTCAGGTTTATACTCATAATTCAATGGAGAAACTAAAAAAAGTATTTGATCAGGCCCATCCTAAGGCATAACTAAGGTGTGCAAATAAGTAATACTAAAATGCTATGACAATATGATTACGAAAGATGACTCTTCGGTTGGTCAATTTTTAACCGTAAATAGTTTTATGTTTCACTTTTAAATCTTTTATGTATGAAGTTACAAGTTCATTCCATCCATTTTGATGCTGACAGCAAGCTGATCGATTTTATTCAAAAGAGACTTGACAAGCTAGAGACTTTTTATGATCGCTTAGTGGATGGAGAAGTATTTCTCAGACTCAATAATGAGGGCATTGAGAATAAAACTGTTGAAATAAAACTCAAGGTGCCAGGAAGTCAACTTTTCGCAAAAGAACAAGCCAGAACTTTTGAAGCAGCAACGGATCTTGCCTCAGAGGCACTTAAAGTGCAGTTGAAAAAATTTAAGGTTAAAAACGGACATGTTTAGATAATGTATGCATAAAATAAAAAAGGTCACTTCTCAGGTGATCTTTTTTTATGCGTTTGGCGGCTAAAGCTTAAACGCCTTTTTAAGAACTTCAAGGTAATTCAACTTTTCCCAGGGAAAAAGTTCAACTGTTACACGCTTTTCTGTCTTCTTACCTTTATTGAATACTTTCTCAACAATTTTTGACTCACGCCCCATGTGACCATAAGCTGCGGTTTCTGAATAGATCGGTGTGCGAAGGTTAAACCGTTCTTCAATGAAGTATGGACGCATATCAAATATCTTTGAAATTTTTGTCGCTATCTCCCCATCATTCAATTTCACTCTAGCGGTTCCATATGTATTCACATAAAGTCCCACGGGTTTGGCTACGCCTATGGCATACGCTACTTGAACGAGTACTTCATCACAAACACCCGCTGCCACCATATTCTTGGCGATATGACGAGTGGCATAAGCAGCCGAACGATCAACTTTTGAGGGGTCCTTTCCCGAGAAGGCACCTCCACCATGAGCACCTTTGCCACCATATGTGTCAACAATTATTTTGCGACCCGTTAAACCGGTATCACCATGGGGTCCACCAATTACGAATTTACCTGTGGGGTTAACAAAATACTTAATTCCTTCCTTGAAAAGTTTTTGTACCCGCTTTGGAAGTTTTTTTAAGATGCGCGGTACAAGGATGTTAATTACATCCTCCTTGATCTTCTTCAGCATTACTGCATCATTAGCAAAGTCATCATGTTGCGTAGAGACAACAATGGCGTCAACACGCTGGGGCTTGTTATCATCTCCATACTCAATCGTCACCTGCGATTTGGCATCTGGACGAAGATAGGTCATTACTTTGCCTTCCTTTCGGATCACAGCCAATTCTCTTAACAACAAATGTGCAAGCTCTAACGGCAGAGGCATATAGTTATCGGTCTCATTCGTGGCATAACCAAACATCATTCCTTGATCTCCTGCGCCCTGTTCTTCTTTTTTCCTACGCTCAACTCCTTGGTTAATATCAGGTGACTGCTCATGAATTGCTGATAGAATCCCACAACTATTCGCCTCGAACATATACTCACTCTTCGTGTAGCCAATTTTTCTGATCACCTCACGCGCAATATCCTGAACATCCAGATAAGCTTCAGATTTAACCTCTCCTGCCAATACTACCTGCCCTGTAGTAACCAAAGTTTCGCAAGCCACTTTGGAATTGGCATCGTAGGCTAAGAAATAATCGATCAGAGCATCTGATATCTGATCCGCAACTTTATCGGGGTGACCTTCCGATACCGATTCTGACGTGAATAAATAAGGCATGTTTGGTTACAATTTTTGATTGAGCGGCAAAAATAGAGTAAAGTCCTTAAAACCAAAAAGATAATGTTGAGGCATTTCCTAATCAGGCCAGAAAAGAGAAGATAGCAGGCTCTTTGGGCAAGCTTGGTTTATTTATTTTCCAATCTCTAACCGTTTTCGTCTGAATAAATTCGCCCTGACCAGTTACGTCAAGTGCAATACTCAACATGGTGGTTGATTTCAACGAGTTTAACAAATGATCCAGGACTTGATTATTTCGATATGGTGTTTCAATAAAAAGCTTTGTTTGATTTTTACTACTGGATTCCTTTTCGAACGCCTTTATCATTTTAGATGCTTCTTTACCATCTACTGGAAGATAACCATGAAACGCGAAATTCTGCCCATTAAAGCCAGATGCCATAAGGGCCAATATTATAGATGACGGACCAACCAGCGGGACAACGGAGATTCCAATTGAATGGGCAATTCTTACAGCCATTGAACCGGGATCTGCAATACCCGGGCACCCAGATTCGGCAATAATACCGATGTTATTTCCATCTAAAAGAGGTGACATAAAAGCAATCAATTCTTCCTCTTTGGTTTCTTTGTCTAAGACTTGAAATGTTAACGCTTCAATAGAATCATGAATTTTTAAACTGCTTAAGTATCTTCGCGCAGTCCGGATGTTTTCGGCAAGAAAATAATTAACATGCTTTAGTGCCAATGGAACTTGTTGAGGAATGATAAGTTGTACAGTATCTTCCGCTATTATTGTAGGGACCAGGTATAACTTTCCTTTTTCCCCCATGTTACTTCTTGATTAAGAATTTCAATACAGCATTCGCAAATTCAACCGGGTTTTCTGCCTGCACCCAGTGCCCGGTATCTAACGTTGAAAATGTGGCCCCGGGAAAAATGGACTTGATTATTTCTTCATCCCCATCAGAATAATAATTAGACCTGGCACCTTTGATGAATAATGATGGCTTTTCAAATTTTCCGGAATAGTGCATGCCTACTCCCATCTCTTCTATGTTATTGTCAATCGCCTTCAAATTAACTTTCCACTCAAATCCACCATCAGATTTTCGACTTAGATTTTTTAATAAAAACTGGCGAACGTCTGGCTCTGGAATAAACGGTGAAAGAATTTGATCTGCCTCCGATCGACTCGAAAGCGTTTCGGGGTCAATGGCTTCCAATCCATCCAAAATATGATCATGATGAATTGGATAAGGTTTTGGCACAATGTCAACTACAATTAATTTATTAATGATATCCGGTTTTTTTACCGCCAGATTCATGGCCGCTTTCCCTCCCATGGAATGGCCAATTATGACAGGGTCAACAATGGCATGCATCACCAAAAATTCTTGCAGATCATCAGCCAGTAGCTTATAATTGAATTCCTCACTATGGGGTGATTGTCCATGATTACGTTGATCTACCAGGAAGACTTTAAAGTGTTGAGAAAACGTTTTAGCCAGGGTAAACCAATTATCCGATGAACCAAAAAGGCCATGAAGAATAATCAATGCATTACCTCGTCCTGATTCCCGAAAATATAGATTCATGCAGCAAGATAAAAAGAAATACAAGGCAGCAGGCAAGGGTTAAAAAGTAGGTTGTAAGCCGCTGGCTGTCGGCAATAGCTAGTATATTTGAGTTTATTTTTTTGAACATGAAAATAGTCAACAATAGTTATCAGATTCAAGGTATAGAAGTGTCTGAAATCTGTAAAGAGTTCGGAACACCTCTTTATGTATATGATGCACAGAAGATTGTGGCGCAACTACAGAGTTTAAAAAATGCGTTCTCTGAAAATGATATTAAGGTTAAATATGCAGCCAAAGCGCTTACCAATCTTTCTATCCTAAGACTACTTCAAAAAAATGGATCAGGCGTAGATGTGGTCTCCATTCAGGAAGCTAAACTGGTTTTACACGCTGGTTTTGAACCCTCTAATATCATGTTCACTCCAAATTGCGTTGACTTTGAAGAAATTATCCAGGGAGTTGAGCTAGGATTGAACATTAACCTGGATAACCTTTCAGTTCTCGAAAAGTTTGGAAAAAAATATGGAAGTAATTATCCCTGCTGTATCCGCTTGAATCCACATATTATGGCTGGAGGAAACTATAAAATCTCAACGGGCCATGGCAATTCAAAATTCGGAATTTCGGTCTACCAGCTTCCGCAAATCCGGCAGTTGGTCGATCAATATAAAATTGATGTCAACGGACTCCATATTCATACGGGTTCCGAAATCACCGAGTCGGATGTATTTATTAAAATGGCCGAAATACTTTTCGGCATCGCCCAGGATTTTCCAAGCTTGAAGTTTATTGACTTTGGTGGCGGATTTAAAGTAGCCTACAAAGAAGGCGACCTTGTTACGAATGTCTATGATCTGGGGTTGAAACTCGGTAAAACCTTTAAAGAATTTTATCAGAGTTATGGTAGAAAACTGGAGTTGTGGATAGAACCCGGAAAATACATTGTGAGCGAGGCCGGATATCTCTTTGTAAATGTCAATGTTGTTAAATCAACCCCAACTTTCACATTTGTTGGCGTAAACTCGGGTCTGAATCATTTGATTCGCCCGATGATGTACGATGCTTATCACGAAATTGTGAATGTCTCTAATCCGTCAGGACCTCAAAAAATTTACACGGTGGTTGGGAATATCTGCGAGACTGACACTCTTGGCTCCGACCGTAAACTAAATGAGGTAATCGAAGGTCATTTGTTGGCTATTAAAAATGTCGGTGCCTATGGGTATTCCATGGCCTCCAATTATAATTCGAGGTTTAGACCTGCGGAAGTTTTACTAATTAATGGAGAGGCTAAACTTATACGGCAGAGAGACACAATGGAAGACCTGATCAAAGGCCAGGTAGAAATTGATATTTGAATAAAGAACGATTTGAAAATAAATGCCTAGACCAATCATATAAACTACGGTTAGTTTTGTGTCTGACAACGCATGAGGTGAATCGGCTTCGAAAAGAAAATAGCTTTGCAATCAATTAATGCTGAAATCGATAACTAACTTTGATTTGATTGTGATTGGTGCTGGTGCTGCCGGGTTTTTCGGAGCCATCCAAGCTGTAGAAAAGAAACCAGGCCTTTCCGTACTCATCCTGGAGAAAACTTCTAAGCTACTATCCAAAGTAAAAGTATCTGGTGGAGGTCGCTGTAACGTTACACACCATTGCTTTGAGCCAACTCAATTGGCAAAACACTATCCTCGTGGTAGAAAAGAAATAAAATCTCTCTTTCGCAAATTTCAGGTAAAGGATACAGTAGCTTGGTTTGAGTCTAAAAACGTCAAGTTGAAAATTGAAGATGATGGTAGAATGTTTCCGATAACAGATGATTCACAAACTATTGTTGATTGTTTTCTAAATGAAGCTGAACGAAATCATATTAGAATAAAATTAAACTCAGAAGTAGTTAGAATCAATCATGGCAAAAAGGGATTTGAAGTTGACGTAGGGAAAGCGGAGCACTATTATGCCACGAAAATTCTCATTGCAGCAGGGGGATATAACAATTTACACAGCTACGAGTGGATAGCTAAAACCTTACATCTTATCATTCCTCCAATACCTTCTCTTTTTACCTTCAACGATTCTGAAAAGAAATTTACGGACCTCCTGGGTATTGCCGTGGCTCATGCAGAAGTGAAAATTGCTGGAACAAAATTTTGCGAACAAGGCCCTGTGTTGATTACACACTGGGGGCTAAGCGGTCCTGCCATCATCAAACTTTCGGCATGGGCTGCAGATTATTTGCACGCGGTTCACTATACATTTACAGTTTTATTAAACTGGACAGGTAACACCTCAGAAGATGAACTGAAACTCCTGTTTTTTGAGATGAAAAATAAACATAGCAAACAAAAGGTTATTACTAACCCGATGTTCAATATTCCTCAACGCTTGTGGCAACGCCTCTGTGAGCGATCCGAAATACCCGAAATGAAAATCTGGGCAGAACTTCCTCAGAAAAATATAAATAAGTTGATGGAGTATCTAATCCGATGTCCATTTCACATTAAGGGCAAAACCACTTTTAAAGAAGAGTTTGTTACCTGTGGTGGCGTTGACTTAAAATCCATTGATTTGGAGACAATGGAGAGCAAAATGATGAAAGGACTCTATTTTGCCGGTGAGGTTTTAAATATTGATGGGGAAACCGGAGGGTTTAATTTTCAATCCGCCTGGACAACTGCTTATGTTGCGGCAACCTCTATTGCGCTCAATCATTGAATTTAGATTGATCCAATGTTATTGTAAATGTACTTCCTGTTCCAAGTACTGATTTTAAAGAGATCGTTCCGTTGACTTTGTCCAATACCTCCTTCACCATATAGAGGCCCAGGCCTGTGCCATCTGAATTTGTTGAGGCCCTGAAAAACATTTCGAAAATTTTCATTTGATGTTCTTCCGCAATACCTTCACCATTATCCGTTACCGAAATAGTGACATAATCCTTCTGTTTTATAAACTCAACCAAGATAAATGGATACGCTTGTTGCCGGTGATATTTCACTCCGTTATAAATCAGGTTATTCAGAATAATCTTCATCTGACTATAATCCGCAAAAAAAAGGTTGGCCGGATCAGGACTATACCGGAATGAAATTGGTTCTGAGTTCTTATCAAACTTTACATCTGAAAATATATCCTCAACCAATGTATTGAAATTAATTTTTTCAATTTTTAACAGAGACTTGGTACTTCGCGAAAGATCTAAAATATCGGAAATTACTGCATCAAGTTTTTTTACACGATCTTCAATCATAGCAATGTACTTCAGTCCTTTTAATTCATGTGTTTCTAACTTGGCAAGGTTAGTCAGTCCTAAAACAGAAGCAATTGGCGAACGCAGATCATGTGACGTACGGTATAAAAAATTATCAAGCTCACTATTAGCTTTTTTCAATTTACTTCTCTCATCTTCCAGCAATCCAATAACCATGCTCAGCCCTATACACAACATCAAGATGAGATCAGCCACACCAAAAAATCCCGGAAAGGAGAGTTGTCCCTCCATTGAATTTATCAGTACTACCAAGAAGTAATAGCCTTGCATTGAACCAAATAAGATAAGTGATCCATACAGCATCCGATGACCAAGCCCGTGACCAAGAACAACGCTTCTCAATAGCAAAACTCCTGCAGAAATAAAACCTATACTGGTTATCAAACTCTTAATGCCTAGTCTTAAAAAATATCGCTCAGCATCAGCCGCTGGATTGTGATGAAAAGAAAACACCACAATCAAGGAAGCCACGATGATCAAAAGACCAAATACCCAATAATTTTTAGTTGGAGTCTTATCTTCTTTTAACACTTGCCGGGCTCCGCTCAACAAGAAAAGAATATGAAAATAAGAATACGCCTGAACCGAAAAGGTAAGCGCAAGCTGCGTAAAGTCTCCTGCTTTACCTGCCTCGGTTATAGCAATTCCCTGGGCCAGCATAGCTAGTGAAAATGCAAGCCAGGACCACGACCAGGTTAATAGAAATCTTCGACTGTAAAGCCTGCCGAAATGCTGAAAAACATAGTATAGAACAACCCCAAAAACAAATTGGGCGATATACACGCTAAAAATAGTAATCACTTTTTGATCAATTCTGGGCGGAAGTTAAAGAAAGAAGTTCTTTCCAGACCCAGAAGCTATATAATGAACAGCTACTTATGCTCTGAAAAAAGAATGCCCTCGGATAAGAGGGCTTCCAGAAGTGGTGACGGAGGGAATTGAACCCCCGACACAAGGATTTTCAGTCCTTTGCTCTACCAACTGAGCTACGTCACCTTAATAACCAGGCTGTCTTTCTGTTGACAGGGGCACAAAAGTAAAAGAATTAAATCAATTTGGAAATCTGACCCTCCAAGATTAGCCCGAATTTTTTCGTTCGCCATTGGTGCATTGCTTCTCTATTCCTAAGTTTGAGCATGGCAATTCTTCAGCAAATTCTTTTTCTTTTTATTCTAGGTTCTGCAGGCTATTTCATCCGAAAAAGGGTATTACGAATTCGCGATAATATTCGATTGGGCAAAAGTCATGATATCTCTGACCACAAAAGCAGAAGGATGAACAATGTATTGATGATCGCCTTCGGCCAGCGAAAAATGTTCAAGCGTTTGCTTCCTGCCATATTGCATTTTTTTATTTATGTGGGATTTCTGATTATTAATCTCGAAGTACTGGAATTTATAATTGACGGCCTGCTGGGAACACATCGGGTTTTCGCTCCTTATCTTGGTGGAATTTACAATGCCATGATGAATATTTTTGAGTGGTTGGCTCTGAGTGTGCTAGTGGCTTGTGTCGCATTTCTAGTGAGAAGAAATGTTCTGAATATTCCACGGTTTCACTCAACTGAAATGACGAGGTGGCCGAGGCTCGATGCCAATCTGATTCTCATCATCGAGATTGTCCTGATGCTTGCCATATTTACCATGAATGCATCGGACCAGATTTTACAAGGACTTGATGATCATTACACGACAACAGGAGTTCTTTTCTTCAGCGCTTTCATAACCCCGGCACTTCAACACTTCAATACGTCAACACTTATTGTTATTGAACGCATTGCCTGGTGGTTTCACATCATCGGCATTCTTGGATTTACCGTTTACGTTACCTACTCCAAGCACCTTCATATCTTTATGGCATTTCCAAATACTTTTTACGCCAAAATCGAGCCTGCAGGTCATATCAATAATATGCCTGTTGTGACGAGAGAAGTCAAATCGATGTTAGGGCTTACTATACCCGACACGGCTTCAATGGAGCCAGGAAGATTTGGCGCGAAGGACATCAATGATCTTAGCTGGAATAATTTAATGGCGGCATACTCTTGTACCGAATGCGGCCGGTGTACTTCCGAATGTCCGGCTAACCTGACGGGGAAAAAATTATCGCCACGAAAGATAATGATGGACACCCGCGACAGAATGGAGGAAGTTGGCAAAAGCTTGCAATCCGGAGGTGCAGGATTGAATGATGGAAAATTTTTATTGGGCGATTACATCACCAAAGAAGAGATTAATGCCTGCACCAGTTGTAATGCATGCGTTGAAGCCTGTCCTATTTTAATTAATCCGCTGGAAATCATTCTGGAATTACGAAGGTATGTGGCGATGGAAGAATCCGGGTCACCGGCCCAATGGAATTCGATGTTTCAAAACATTGAAACCAGTTTTGCGCCTTGGAAATTTTCGGCTGCCGATCGATTTAGTTGGAGTAAGGATGAAAAATAGTTTAACGTCATGAAAAGTCTTTTTGAAAAATCTGCTGTAGATGAAATATTGGAACGCATTGAAAAACTTACCCCTCAAACTCAACGACTCTGGGGAAAGATGAATGTGAATCAAATGCTGGCGCATTGTTCGGCAGGATTGGAAATGGCTTCCGGAAGAATAACTCCACCCCGCTCTTTCATGGGTCGGATCATTGGAGGTTTTTTTAAAGACATGTACATCAATGACAAGCCGTTTGAAAAAAGTAGTCCAACCAGTTTAAAAATTGAGAATAATCTTGATTACGCCAAAGAAAAACAGCGCCTCAAGGAAACCATTTCCATTTTTTCTCAGGATGGCATCGCAGGTGTTACATCACAACCTCATCCGTTCTTTGGAAGATTGACCCCTGAAGCCTGGGGTAAAGGCATGTACAAGCACGTGGATCATCATTTGAAACAATTTGGAGCATAGCTAAAATATAAACTATGAACGTACCTACGCTTGCTGAGCTAACTGCCAAAGGAGAATCACCTGAAGTTTTGTTTTGGGTAGGTTGTGCTGGCTCTTATGATGATCGCGCCAAGCGTGTGACCAAAGCATTTGTCAAAATCTTAAATGCTGTTGGAACAAAATTTGCCGTGCTCGGAGCAGAGGAAACGTGTACCGGTGATCCTGCTCGAAGGGCTGGCAATGAGTTCCTTTTCCAGATGCAGGCCATGAATAACATCACCGTCATGAATAGCTATCATGTGAAGAAGATTGTCACAGCTTGTCCTCATTGTTTCAATACTTTAAAGAACGAATATCCTGAGTTAGGAGGAAATTATGAAGTCATTCATCATACCACTTTCATTAATCAACTTATTGCCGAAGGCAAATTAATTCTTAAAGAAGGTGGTATTTATAAAGGAAAGAAAATTACGTATCACGACTCATGTTATCTTGGCCGGTCTAATAATGTATACGAAGCACCACGGGAAGTGCTTCAATCACTTGATGCTGATTTAATTGAAATGAAACGCTGCCGTACCACAGGCTTATGTTGCGGTGCAGGGGGGGCTCAAATGTTTAAGGAGCCGGAGAAAGGAAAAAAAGACATTAACATTGACAGGGCCGAGGAAGCTCTCGCCACAGGGGCCTCTACGATTGCAGTGGCATGTCCTTTCTGCATGACAATGATGAGTGACGGAGTTAAGAATAAAGAGAAGGAAGCCGAGGTAAAGGTGAAAGATATTGCGGAACTTATAGCAGAAGCACAGGGTTTATAATCGAAGACGGGGTGCTGGATGCAGGATAAGTCGGTATTCAAGAATCCAGAATCTAAAATCCAGAATCAAGATATGTTTGTTCCATTCGATACCCTCCCCCAGAATGCCCGCCTCTGGATTTACCAATCGCACAGGCCCTTAAATCCCGCAGAAGAAGCCTATTTAATGTCAACCCTTCAGTCGTTATGCGAGCAGTGGAAGGCGCATGGCCAAGACTTAAAAACTTCCTTTTGCATTAAACATCACCATTTCGTAATCCTGGCCGTTGACCAAAACTATAATGACACCAGCGGATGCTCTATAGATGGCTCTGTGCGCATTCTGAAATCTTTACAACAGGAATCCCTGCCAGGTGGCCGGGCAGATGGGATTAATTTCTTCGATCGCAGCCGCATTGCTTTCCTGATTCACAATGAAATCAAAACATTTTCTCTGCAGGAACTTAAACATTTATTTTCATCCGGCAGACTTATGGGCTCTTCGCTTACGTTTGATAATCTGGTGGCGGTGAAATCGGATTTTGAAAAAGCCTGGCTTATAACAGCGGACAAAACATGGTTGGTTAAATACCTACCCAAGCCTGCGGTATCCCAATAATCGTTTTAAACTTAAAGCCTGCTTAAAACACGTTTTTCAATTTCACCAATCTGATGCAGGTTGCATCTTTTTAGTAACTTTAGTCTCCATTTTGTTAAAGTTCGGTATGAAGGTTACCTATTTCTGTAGTATACTTTGCCTTGTCATTCTTTTTTCTTGTAGCCCGGAGAAGAAGGTTCAAAAGAATTTCAGACAGGGTAAATACCAAAGCGTTATCAACTACTACCAGGATGCACTGGCAAAGCAACCCTCAAATGGAAGAGCAAACTATTTTGTTGCGGAGTCGTATCGACTCTCTAATAGGATCAAAGAAGCCGAACGTTTTTACGAAAAAGCTGGTGGTGTCAGTATAGACAAAGATTCTGTTCACTTGTATTATTCCCAATCACTTCGGGCCAATGGCAAGTATGAAGAAGCCCGCAAGCAACTGGAGGATCTTCGGGCCAACGCAGAAGAGGAGAAGATGAAGGACAGGGCTTCAAAGGAATTGGATGGACTTGATTACCTGGAAAAACTAGCGGAAAAGAAAAGCTATTATAAGATCAAAAACCTGGAGGCCATTAACACACCCTGGAGTGAGTATTCCCCGGTTTATCAGAATAGCGAATTATACTTCACGTCTTCGCGCGGTACGGGTAAAATTTACGAAGCGACAGGCACTCCCTTTTCTGATCTTTACAAAGCTTCTACAAAAGGAGCTGTCGTGGATGTGAATACCATTACCACCTTACCCGAAAAAATCAATTCACCAGTGGTAAACGAAGGCACAATTACATTTTCTCCCGATGGGAAAATAATGGTATTCGGAAAAGGGAACTCAGGCAAACGCAAGGGAACCAGCGATGTTGATCTGTATCTGTCAAGATTTAGAAATGGTGCATGGGCAGACCCCCAACTCATTAACATCAATCAACCGGAAGGTTGGGAATCTACTCCTGCCTTCAGTCCTGACGGAAGAACGCTCTATTTTTCATCCAATAGAAAAGGTGGCTATGGAGGATTAGATCTTTATTCTGCCCAAATGGATAGCCGTGGAAGGTTTGGAAAGGTGCGAAATCTTGGACCTGAGATTAATACCGCAGGCGATGAACTGTTCCCTTACATTTCGGAAAACGGAAAAATGTATTTCTCTTCAGATGGACAGCCAGGCTACGGCATGATGGATATTTTTATTGTGAATAGAGCGAATGGAAAGAACAAAATTGACAATCTTGGTCAACCTGTAAACTCCACTGGCGATGATTTTGGACTGTTTCTATTCCGTCCGGATCGTGGCTTCTTTACGTCAAATCGCGAAGGTGGGAAAGGGGATGACGACATCTATACATTCATTAATGAAGATCCTAACCTAAAAGTTGTTAACTATACTTTGCAAGGTGTAACACTTACTCCAAAGAAAGGCGACAGTACGCGGGAAATCTTGCCTAATACTAAAGTGACACTTATCGATGGTAAGGGCGATGTAATGCAGGATTTTCTAACGGGTAACGATGGTAAGTTTTTATTCCGCGTATATGAAAATGAAAACTATACTTTAATAGGGGAGAATGATGGCTACCTCGTAAAACGCCAGCCGTACACAACCATCGGAAAATCCGTCCCGTTGGAATCGCTTAAAGAACTAATCACCAATGTTACATTAGACACCATTCTTGTACTTGACAGGCTGGAGAAAAACAAAATCTTTGTTCTTAACAATATTTATTTTGAATTGGATAAGTCAGACATCCGTGCAGATGCAGCAATTGAGCTCGACAAATTGGTGGAATTGCTCAATGACAATCCGGAGATCAAAATTGAAATGAGTTCACACACCGATAGTATTGCCTCGAATTCTTATAATATTCAACTTTCACAGCGCAGGGCAGAATCAACAGTTGCTTATTTGATCCGAAAAGGAATATCCACTGAAAGGATGGTGGCCAAAGGGTATGGTGAAGATAACCCCATTGCCCGCAACACCAATCCGGATGGATCCGACAATCCCGATGGACGTCAGAGAAATAGAAGAACAGAATTTAAGATTCTAGAAATTGGCCCCATTCAGAAAAGGCCAGAAGAAGAATTTGATGAGGATAAGTATTTTAAGAATGAAAATAATGACAATTAGTTCAATTGTCACCAGTTCCTGGTGAGTCATATACTGCCAACTGAAAATCTGTGGCTAAATTAATCTTACCTATCCTTTAAAATGCTTTAGCTTTACAATTTCTTCTGGCTTCAAAAATCTCCATTCACCACGGCCAATTTCTTTTTTATCCAGACCTGCATAGACAGAGCGATCAAGTCTGACCACACCATAGCCGAGTGATTCAAAAATCCTGCGTACTACACGGTTCCAGCCAATGTGTATTTCTATGCCTACCGTCTTACTATCCTCTGAGATCATTTGAAGATCACCTACCATTGCCTTGCCTTCTGGCAGATGAACGCCTTCCTGAATTTTTATGAAATCATTTTTTGTAAGGGGTTGATCTAACTCAACCTTATAAATTTTCTTTGCTTTATAGGATGGGTGCATCAGCTTTTCTGCCAGGTCACCATCGTTGGTCAACAATAGCAACCCAGTGGTGTTGCGGTCAAGCCTTCCTACTGGATAGATGCGTTCTTTACAGGCATTGGCAACAAGGTTCATTACCGTATTGCGTTCCTGAGGGTCATCGGTGGTGGTAATAAATCCCTTCGGTTTATTCAACAAAATGTAAACAGGTTTTTCAGCTTTCAGAAGTTTGTCTTCATATCGCACCTGATCGCCCTGCTTAACTTTATATCCTAATTCTGTGATGGTTACTTTGTTTACCGAAATGAGGCCCATGGTGATCAAATTATCTGCTTCCCTGCGAGAGCACACTCCGCTGTTAGCAATATATTTATTCAATCGTGTAAGACCATCAGAAGGTTTTTCTTCCCACACTTTTGGTTTGAAAGACTTGGCTGATCGAATGACACGCTTTTGAACAAAGGGCCGTTGTTCGCCTTCTACATAAGGTTTCCTTTCAAATCGTTTTGGTTTTTCTTCTCTTGATGAATCCTCTTCCTTTTTGAATGGTTTCTTGAAGTCATCCGAATATCTCTTCCCTCCTTCAGGCTTTTCAAATTTTCCTGGTCGGCCAAACGAGCCAGCAGAATTTGTTGTCTTACGAAATGGTTTTTCATCTCCGCCTTCTGAGCGAAATGGTTTTGAAAACCGTGGCTTATCGGAATCTGATGATCCTTCATCCCTCCGTTTTAACGGTCTTTTAAAATCTCCTTCTGCTTTTCCGAAACCTTGCTTACCAAATGAAGGTGATGAGCTACCATATCTACGAAAGGGTTTTTCATCTCCTCCTTTCGAACGAAAAGGTTTGGAAAATCGTGGTCGCTCCGACCTGGAATCCGATGAACCCTCTTCGCGTTTCTTATAAGGTCTTTTAAAATCACTTTCTGGTTTTGAAAAACCACCAGGTCTGCCAAATGAAGATGATGCACTTCCAGTTTTACGAAATGGTTTTTCAACTCCTTCTTCGGCACGAAATGATTTGGAAAACTTTTTTGGGTCTTCAGATTGTGCCCCGAATGAGCCTCCTTCTCGCTTGCCTGCCGGCAAGTAAGGCTTCTGAAAGGGCCTTTTGAAATCACCCGGGCCTTTTCCCCAACGTGGCTTTGAAAACCCGCCAGAACGATCTCCATCTGGCGACTCTCCAGGTTTTCGGAATGGCTTTGAAAAAGCAGCAGAGCTTGATGAAGACCTTCTTTCGCCACTAAAAGAATCATCTGGCCTTGACTTCTTTTTACCTCGAAATGCTTTTTCGGCATTTGACTTTTTGCCGAATGAAGTTCCCTTGCTTTTGGATTTATTGTTTCGTTGTTGTGCCATTTCTTATTGGTAATCGGTGACCAGTGATTGGCAGCCAGCTGAAAAACCGATTACCTAATACCGATTACCAATTTTTACTGGTTGTCCGTTGTTTCTCCAATAGTATTCACTTCTTGGGTGAAGTCCTTTGGTGTAGGTAATTCGTTGATATCGTTGATGCCAAAGTATTCCATAAACCTGGCGCTTGTTCCATACAGCATTGGTCTTCCAATTGTTTCCGCTTTGCCACGAATTTCTATTAAGCCTTTATCCAAAAGTTTTTGAATTGCGTAATCACAGTTTACACCGCGTATGTTTTCTACTTCTGTCTTTGAGATTGGTTGTTTGTAAGCTATGATAGACAGCGTCTCCATAGCAGAGGTTGACAATCGCTTTTTTGACTGCTGCTTCAACATGATGCCAATGCTAGCCTGATAAGCAGGTTTCGTCAAAAACTGAAATCCGCCCCCACCTCTGTAAAGTTGAAAAGAGTATTCTTCAGCTTGAAATTTTTCTTCAATCCTTTGAATGGCCGCAGTAATATCATCTTCGGGAACATCGGCATTAAACATTTCCGACAAGCAAGCCTTTATATCTACAACTTTAGTAGGGCTTGGCGAACAGAAGATCAGCGCCTCAACATGATTTTGTAAAAAGTCCATGGTGTATTTAAGTCCCTAAAATTCAGGAAGGGATTTAGCCTGCCTGCCGGTAGGCAGGGGTGAGGTGTTAATCTTGTTTCATCATCTTCGCCTCAATGGATTGTGTGGTATGTGGTACTGCAATCAATCTTTCCTTTGAAATCAACTTTCCAGTAACAGTACAAATTCCATAGGTGCCATTTTTAATTCTCACCAAAGCATTTTCAAGATTAGTCATGTATTTCAACTGACGCGCTGCCAGTTGGCTCAAATTCTCCTTCTCTGCTGTTTCGGCACCGTCTTCCAACACTTTGGTGTTGCCACCGGAAGTACTATCGGTGCCTGCGTCATTATTGCGGTTCAATGTTTCTTTTAAAATTTTAAATTCCTCACGAGCCTTGTCTAATTTGCTGTGAATAAGCGTCTCAAACTCCCTCAACTCACTTTCGCTATATCTTGTCTTGTCTTCTGGAGTACTGGAAGGATTAACAGGCTTATGAGCAATTGGTCGTTGCGTGATTATTGGAAAAATATTTAATTGTGGGGAAATTTTGGGAATAGCCATCGCCTCTTGTTTTCTGGTAAGGGGCTTGGGCAGTTTGGGAGATTTAGGTGTCTTTGCTGCTTTAGGTGCTTTCACAGTAACTGCTTTCTTAATGGGCGCAGTCTTTTTGACAACTACTTTTTTAGTCAACACCTTTTTAGCTTTCGATTTCTTCGCTGCCTTTTTTACTGGAGCTGCCCTCTTAACCACCTTGGCTTTCGCTTTTGGGGCAACTTTTTTCGCTTTTGGCTTTGCTTTAGCTGTTGCTTTTTTGGCAACTTTAGTGGAAGACTTCTTATTAGATTTGGCCATAAGGTTCTCGTTTTAAGGTATTTAAAAAGATGCGCAAAAATACGGGGTAGCACTTAAAACAAAAAATGTATTTCATTTAATTCCAATCTTATAAAAATTTGGCATTAATGCCTTTAATCCTCTCAATTCAAGCTTTTAGTAGCCCGCCATGATCGCTTGCAAGACCTGGCTGGAGTCTAAAAAAAAATAAATGAAAAAAGCGTTGAGGCAAAGAGCAGAGATGAAATTTAATCTCATCGTATTCTGATGATTCGCTTTGGTCGGTATCTTTAGGACCAGGTAAAACCAGATCAGGAAGTAAATTACAACAGGTGCCAGAAATAAAAGGAAATAAATACCATAGCGTAGAGAGTAGAATCTGTTAAAAAAGATCACGTAGCCTGCTGCGGCCATCGTAAATACAACTAATACGAACATGAATGTACCTCTTATTCCTAACCAGAAGCTTATCGTGCGATCTCCCCTTTTAGCATCCTCTTCATGTTGATAAATCTGTGTCATAGGGTAGGTGCCTGTAAGGATAATACTTGAAAGTGCAGCTGGAATTAAAACCCGACTGTTTAAAAGATTCTCCAATCCAAAATCATTAATGCCAACATAGCACAGTAAGAATGTGAAAAAGCCCTGGAAGAATGCTACCGTTAACAATCCACTAATTGGAGATTTCTTTAGCCGGATAGAAGGATGGCTATACGCTTTTGAAGCAAGTCCATACATCAAAAGCATAACCGCAAACAGAAGGCTGATTTTGATAACGCCAAGCACTATAGCAATCACGTCAAACAAAAGTGACATATAATACAATCCTTTATTAACAGGTGGCGGATTCTTAAGACCTCCTATGCTGCCTTCATCTTTGTCAAAATAACTATTGTAGCCATTGCTGGCCGGGTATAAAAACAAATGAACAATGATAAACGACCAGATCAAACGTGGCTCATTAAAATTCGGAGAAATGCCCAAGGCAAAAAGATAAACAGGCATCAGGAAAAAAGAAAATGGAATACGGAGATGAAGTAAAGTGGATTTTGAAAACATAACCGTGAACTATTTTAACAAGATAAGTTTTTTTAGGTTATACTTGACAGATGAGTTACATCACCGCGATTGGCACCGCCTCACCACCCAATAAATTTAGTCAATCGACCATTGCTGACTTCATGACGAGGTCCATGCAATTGCAGGGTGAGGATGAAAGAAAGCTTCGGACATTATTTCGTGCAACAGGTATTGAAACGAGGCATTCCGTGCTGGATGACTATGGAAAGCAGGAGGGCTTTGACTTTTACTCGAACACAAAAAATTTAGAACCCTTTCCATCTACAAAAAGAAGATTGGATGTTTTCCGACAACATGCGTTGAGTCTCAGCCTTGCGGCCGTGTCCTCGTGCATGATCCGGGCACAAGAGGTGGATTTGAACTCTCTCACGCACCTAATTGTGGTAAGTTGTACGGGCATGTATGCCCCCGGTCTTGATATTGATATCGTCAAGTCACTGAAGTTAAATTCGACTATTCACAGGACCTGTATCAATTTTATGGGCTGCTATGCAGCATTTAATGCCATTAAATTGGCCGATACATTTTGCCGGATGGAATCAAACGCAAAAGTCCTGGTGGTTTCTACAGAATTGTGCACACTACATTTTCAAAAAATGAATACTGAAAATAATATGCTGGCCAATGCCTTGTTTGCTGATGGCTCTGCTGCCTTATTAATAGAATCCGCTCCCCGCAAAGGACTAAATATAGTGCCAGAAAGTTTCTATTGCGATCTCGCCTATGATGGCGAACAGGATATGGCGTGGTCAATCGGTGACATGGGTTTTCAAATGCAATTATCTTCATATGTGCCAGAAATTATTCGCAATGCCATTCGCAAACTAACTTCCTCTTTATTAGCAAACATTTCAAAGCAACTTTCAGATATCACTTTTTTTGCCATCCATCCGGGCGGGAAAAAAATTTTAGAAGTGGTTGAACAGGAACTTGGACTGAGCAAAGAACAAAATCGCTTCGCATACGAAGTTCTTAGAAACTTTGGTAACATGTCGTCACCTACCGTTCTATTTGTTCTTAATGAATTGATGAAAAGTCTCAAAGGAGGAGACGAAGGTAAAAAAATTCTGAGTTTTGCCTTTGGTCCTGGCCTTACCTTGGAGAGTATGGTGCTCAAAATCGAAAATCACCAGTAAGAACATGACTGCTGATTTTTCACAACGCTCTGGCGTATTAGAGATCATGGACGATCTTGATTGCAAGGGCGAAGTTGTGGATCAAACCTTACGTGAACTCGATATCATAAACCATTGGCTGGGGGGCAACGTTGTTACGCGGGGCGGACTAAATTCTTTGCTTCAACATGTTACCATAAAAAAAACGATTTCAATTGTTGATCTTGGCTGCGGTAGCGGAGAGATGCTGAGGTTAATTTCGAAAGCAGCAAACCGTGATGGCAGAAAGGTAGAGCTCTTTGGTATTGACGCCAATCCCAACATAACTTCATTTGCACAAAAACATTCTGCCGCCTATGATCATATTAGTTTTGAAGCGCAGGATATTTTTTCGAAAGAGTTTCAAGGGCGGAAATTTGATGTTGCACTGGCCACCTTATTCTTTCATCACTTCGATGACGAACAACTTATAGCCTTTTTCAAGCTATTGAAAGGTCAGGTCAACATCGGAATTGTAATCAACGACATTCATCGTCATTTTCTACCCTATTATTCTATCAAGCTCCTCACCCGGTTTTTTTCCAGATCATCAATGGTAAAGTTTGATGCCCCCCTTTCTGTTCTTCGGGCTTTCAAAAAGAAAGAGTTGATAAATATTCTGAGCAAAGCCGGTATAGAAAACTACTCACTAAAGTGGAAATGGGCATTTCGGTGGCAGGTGATCATTTCTTTACCCACGTGACCTTAACCTCATGAATTAATTCTGGCACAATTTTTACTACTTTAGCCTCGTTAGGCGATAGCCAGTAAACTCTCAAATTTCTATGAAAACGAAGCTTTTTCTCCTCTCACTTATAGCAATTATTCCCGCTTGCTCTTCCAGTATTCTGGGTAAAAAAGTAAAAGAGCCATTTCAAGGATCAGCCTATGAATCCAACAATCGCTTCTTCCGGGCAACCGGCAAGGGAGAAAGTTCAGCAGATAACATCGCCCGTGGTAAAGCCGACATTGAAGCCAAATCCATTTTAGCCGGACAAGTGAACACCACCATGAAGCAAGTGACCGATCAGTATTTGGGACAAACCGAAAACGCCAATGCTGCCGATGTGGCCGATAAATTTCAGAGCTTGGTTCGCGAAACAATGAACACAGACATCGCTGATTTGCGAAAAATAGGAGAAGAAAAATATTTCAATGAAAAAGAAAAGAAATACACAGTCTTTATTGCATACGAGATCAAGAAAAACGCCATGTTTCGCTACATGAAAAAGCAGGCCAAGACCGATCAAAAAATTGACGAGCGTCAGCAGGAAATTATTCAGAAAATTTTGGATGAGGAGTTGAAAAAGACAGAAGACAATTAATTTAAGAACTCTCAGATGAACATTTCAATTTGAGGCTTAGTAATATTTGATTTAGCCCATTTGTGATTCTTCGTGTCATACTGAAATCCCAAGCCTTTCAATCGGTTAGGAATATCCAATGCAGAATAGTTTAGTTCTTGTAAAAGTTCGTCCGACCAACACCTTATAATGAGATCATTAAAAACCTCTTCTTCAGTTAATTCAGTAGAAGTTTGTTTCTCATTAAAATAATCAGAAAGTAACTCATCAAACTTCTTGGCAATACTTCTTTTCCGAAAAATTTGATTTTTTCTTTTCTGGAAAGTGAGAATAAATTCTCCAGCAATCACGGTATGCACTCCCTTTTTTTTATGCATAGACCAAATCGTGCCGGTTCCCTGAGGGACGGATGCAATTAATTCACATTTAGAGTCAAAGGCCGAATCCAGAATTGCCTCAAAATATCTTACATCCTTATGCTGAAAAACAATAGACAAAAAGCGATTTTCCTTCAACATATCTGACATGGCTGAAATCGACTTTGCTAAATTTTGGATGTAGAATTCTTCAGTATGCTTAAGGTTCCCACCAACAATGAGTTCATTTTGAAAATCCAGCACAGTAGGTGAATTGCCCAACCAAATATTCCATAGTGTTGATAAATCGAGGTATGCGATATGCCCGCCATATGGAGGATCTGTGAATATGTAGTCTATTTCCTTAGAGTATTTCTTGTTTAACTCGATAGCGTTAACATTATGTGCAAGATAATTGCCGTAAATACCATATTTCCGTTTGCTGTTTTCTCTTTCATGCAGAATTTCACTGTGTGCTTTTACAATATTTCTTACTCTTTGCGTAAAGACTTCTAATGGGTTAAGTTCTACAACATTGGATGCTATTTTATAGCGGTAAATACTAAAAATACTCGATCCACCTCGTGATTCTTTTCTGCCGTCAGTTGAAAGAAAAGTTTTGTTGATTTTACTTAATGTTGCGGACCACGCTGTTAAAACAATGTGTTTCAATTGAGAATCCTCGATCTTTTCTATCTCAGATTTAATAATTACAAGACTGATCAGTTGCTTTTTCGTGAAAAGATCATAATAGTATTCTACATCTGAATTTTTTGGCAGTTTAACATTCTCTGGAAATTTATAATCTATTTGATAATCAGGCCAATTTGCCTCAAATTCATTATCCGGTAACCCAAGTAGTAAATTAAGGTGACCAGAAATGCCATCAATAATTTCTACAAAAGCATTTTTTACCTCTTGCTCAGTTTTTATGCTCAGAAAATAAAGTCCATTGGAAATAAAGTTAGCAAGGGGGTTTATATCATTTTGTATTCCAACCCTTGAAAGAAGATAGGCTTCTATTGCTGTTACACCTGAACCTCCAAATGGATCCAATACTAAATCGAGTGGCTGAGAGTATCTTTCAATATAGTCCCGTACAACATTATATGGCCTCCTCGTAAAATATGGATGTACTCCATAATGCCTTCGCGCCCCTTGTCTGTCAGGTTCAATTTTGTTTTTAATTGGCAGAATATCTTGATAACTCATAATTTCCCAATATAACTACACATGGCATCTAATTCAATTATATCGATGTTCGGTTCAACATACTTAATGTCATTAATTGCGCATAAAATGACAGCACGACTAAGTTCTTCCTTGCCATATTTGTTTTGCTGATAAATAAATCCTTTGCTGTATTTCTTTATTTCAATTGGGACAGTGTACTCTGGTAAGCTGTGAAATGAGAATTGACTTAAGCAGTCGTAACCCTTACCAACATAAGGGCCTAATGAAACACCTAATAATTTTAAGGATCCTGAAGTGCGCAACAAATCTGACTCTTGTAGATGAGGTACTTTTAGTTTAGTTGCAGAAACGACCCGACAAATTTCTTTAAACGCCCATAATACCTCATTCTTAGTTTGTCTTTTTAACAAGAATTCGAGTTGAGTTTTCCAAAATGGACTGATATACTGATTTGAAAAAGTTAAGGGCCTATCAACCCTAGTTATGGTTTGATCTTTTTGGTTAGAGGCAAACTTTATTTTTGTTGGCGTTAAGTAAAAGCTATTGTCAAAAAATGTAATTTCTACATCAATTCTTTCAAAGTCACCAATTTTTAAGATATACCATTTCCTTATGGATTCGCCAATACTTGATTCTGCCCTCCCTTGTTGGATTCGGTCGTGGCCAACACTACCACTTACTACTTGTCCTTTTGAATTAATCTTATGATCCTTACTAACGGCAAAAAAATCTGTTTTGGTTGCTCCATAAGGAGTGACTAATGCTACCCTTACTGCGCCTTTCTTTCTCAAATAAGTTTTTACAACGTCCGAGAGATTATGAAAGTAATACTGTGGACCGCCAGACTCCCGACTGTCTCTTTTGGTTTGTTGCAAGTGCATTTCTTTTACTTTATTCTACTTATTGATCTCCGAATCCAAACAACGTTCTCGAATTTAAATTACAAATTTTTATTTAAGGTTCTAAGCCGCAAACATTAAATACATGGAAATGGCATCTATATTATCAAATCGGCTCATCAACTAATTTGCATTAGCCATCTTCTCCGCGGTATCAGCAATCTTTAACTGCTCAATAAAATTTCCGATATCGCCATTCATCACGGCTGGCAAATTGTGCTGGGTGTAACCAATGCGGTGATCTGTTACCCGACTTTGCGGATAATTATAGGTTCTTATTTTTTCTGAACGGTCGCCACTGCGCACCTGGCTTTTGCGCGATGCCCCAACTTCGGCTTGCGCTTTTTCTACTTCGCGCTCGTATAGTCTTGCCCGCAACATCGCCATCGCCCGCTCTCTGTTTCCAAGCTGTGATCGCTCCACCTGGCAGGTAACCACAATACCAGAAGGCTTATGCGTCATCTGAACCTTCGTTTCCACTTTGTTTACGTTCTGCCCACCAGCGCCACCCGATCGTGAAGTGATAACTTCAATATCCGCTGGATTGATTTCCACATCAACTTCTTCTGCTTCAGGCAATACAATTACCGAAGCAGCCGAGGTATGCACGCGGCCTTGTGTTTCGGTGGCCGGTACACGCTGAACTCTGTGAACTCCTGATTCGTATTTAAAAATTCCGTAGGCGCCTTCACCCTCAATGCTGCTGATCACTTCTTTGTACCCCCCTGCCGAGCCTTCGGTTACATCCATCACCGACATCTTAAAGCCTTTCTCCTCGCAATAACGCTGGTACATACGCCACAGATCACCAGCAAATAGTGAAGCTTCATCACCACCTGTTCCCGCTCTTATTTCTAAAATAATATTCCGGTCATCATTCGGGTCTTTGGGCATTAGCAAGTCTTTAATGTCCGCATCCAGTGCATCTCGCTTTGGCGTAAGTTCCTCCAATTCCATTTTGGCAAGTTCACGCATCTCCGGATCCTTCTCCGCATCCAGTACGTCTTTTGCGTGATCAATCCCCTCAACTATTTTGGTAAATGCATCATATTTTTTAACTACCTTCTCCAGGTCGCGATACTCTTTGCTCAGTTGGCTGAATTTTTTAATGTCCTTCATGGTCTCTGGCTGAGCAAGCAATTGACCAACATCTTCAAACCTGAGCTTTATTTCTTCCAGTTTCTCAATCATAATTCAATGCCCACGCTAATGCCATTTGGAACGGGTGCGCAAAGTTAAGAAAATAGGTGATGATGGTTTGTTTTTTGGCAGCTGCGGCAATCCTCCTTCGACCTATGCAAACAAACGGGTAAGCATGGCACCGGGCTATCGTTACAAGCTCTGCGATTTACACTTGTCCTGCTGCAAGCTATCTTGGGCTTTTCTCTACTTTCCCCTGCGCTGCTTTCCAAACAATTTTATTGCATTCCCTGATGTCATACGAGTTGATTAACTTCACGGCTCACAACTCAGGGTATGAAATATGTTATTCTTTTCGGCATTGTAATTTTGACAAGCTGTGGCGGAACACTTACGGAAGAGCAACGAAAAAAAGCGCGTGAAAGCATGGCAGAAGGTCAGCTTAAACGTGTAACCGATGCTGAAATGACGGAGGCTTCTTTTGCACTGGGGCGATCCATTGCCCAACTCATAGTGAAAACTGACCTCGATCTCACCAACCGGAACTTTTTAGATTCATTAGAAAAAATCCATAACGTCAAAATAATTTCCATGCAGCCAGGGGATTCTACCAGTCGCGCGGTGGAGCAACAAATCATTGAAGCCTATATTGCCGGAGCAGGTCAGGTTGAATTAAATGACAATATTCAAAAGATCGGTAAAGATTCTATCCTATACACCAAACCCATTTTAAAAGACCGGCCCGATGGTTCTGTCGAATTCAGCAAAGCACTGGGCATTCGTATGGCGAAAAAAGAAATCGTGCTCTCCATTAAAGATTAATTTTTATTGTCTGTTTTTAAACCACATAGGCACATAAGAAACATAGTATGCTGACTCTGAAAACCTATGTGCTCTATGTTCCTATGTGGTTATTATTTTTTGGCCTATCTGACAAATTAATCTAATGGCAACTTCCTGGAAAATTTGGGTAGACACGGGCGGCACGTTCACTGATTGCATAGCCATCACACCTCAGGGAAATTTTAAGCGATTAAAAGTATTGAGCAATAGCGTGCTGCGTGGCAAGATCCTGTCACAGTCAGATCGCCAGACGCTAAGGGTTCAATTATACTGGCCCATTCAAAAAGACATTTATAAAAATTTTACATTAACCATCCTCGGAAAAAAAATCATCATTCGCAAAATTCAGTCTGTAAACCTTATTGAAAATAACATCACGCTTACCAAACCAGTGGAAGGTAATTTCGATGGCAACACCATTGAAATTACATCCCATGAAGAAGTCCCTGTCTTTGCCGCGCGAATGCTCACTGAAACATTCCTTGATCAACCCTTCCCTGCCATTGAGATGAGATTGGGATCAACACGCGGAACAAATGCTATCCTGGAGCGAAAAGGAGCGAAGACCGCATTATTAGTCACGAAAGGGTTTAAAGATCTTCTCTTGATTGGAAATCAACAACGGACTGATCTATTTACATTGAATGTCATCAAAGAAAAACCATTGTACCATCTTGTGCTGGAAGTAGATGAACGAGTTGAAGCCAATGGAAATATTCTGACATCGCTTTCCCAGAATGAAATAAGACGGCTGATTGAAATCCTTCGAAAACATAAAATTGAATCCATTGCCTGTGCTTTTTTAAATAGCTACAAAAACCCTACGCACGAAATCCAAATGAGGGATGCACTTGCAGGAGGAAACTTTCCCTTCATCACCTGTTCCCATCAACTTTCAAGTCAGGTAAAAATAGTACAGCGTGCTGAAACAAGTGTTGCTAATGCTTATCTATCCCCGATTATTCATGGTTACGTCAACCGAATTATTGCTGGTTTGGCAAATGCCGATCTTAAAATAATGACCAGCGCAGGAGGGCTTGTGGATGCCAAGGTTTTTAATCCAAAAGATAGTCTTCTAAGTGGTCCAGCTGGTGGCGTGGTGGGGGCCGCTACCACCGCCTGGCTTTCAGGAATCAATAAGCTTATCACGTTCGACATGGGTGGCACGAGCACGGATGTTTCGTTGTACAACGGACGCTATGATTACCGCTACGAATCAAAAGTAGGAGCGTTTAAAATTCTATCACCGGCCCTGGCCATCGAAACCATTGCCGCGGGAGGTGGATCCATTTGCGACTTTGATGGATACCGGTTTACCGTTGGACCACACAGTGCAGGCGCTTCGCCTGGTCCGGCATGTTACGGGGCAGGAGGGCCACTTACCATTACCGATGTCAATTTGTTATTAGGCAGGATTGACCCAGACAAAATTTCAATACCGCTTCATCGCAATAAAGCGGAGAAAGCATTAAAAATATTATTGTTAAAAATTAAAAAGTCAACACGCAAAACATATTCTGCAACGGCTGTGCTTGAATCGCTAATTCAAATCGCAAACGAAAAAATGGCGGAAGCAATCAAAAAAGTTTCGATTCAAAATGGTCATGATCCTTCCGAGTATACATTACTTAGTTTTGGCGGAGCCGGTGGGCAGCATGCGCTTCAACTGGCAGAAATATTAAATATGAAGAAAGTATTGATCCCATATGATGCTGGGCTTCTTAGCGCGTATGGAATCGGGCATGCTTCGATCGAGCAATTTGAAGAAAGATTAATTTTAAAACCACTCTACCTGGCGAAAGAGGAACTGGGTGATGTGTTAAAAGAGCTCGAGGAAAACGGTAAGCATACGTTAACTCAGAATGGCTATTCATCTTCCGAAATTCACCTTCACAAACAACTTCTCTTTCTCCGATTCAAGGGACAAGAAAGTACAATTGAAATAGATTACCAACCTGAAACAAATATCACTGAAATCTTTCGAAAAAAATACGAATCCATTTTTGGGCATTGGCTGGAATCACGCGAAGTTGAACTTGAATCTGTCAAAGTGATTGTTACTGTGAAAGGATATTTTACAGAAAAAAATCCTAAAGTTGAGAAACCTTATTATCCACAATCCAGCAAAAAGCAAAAACTCTTTGCGGGCAGTGGTTGGAAAAATGTATCTGCTTATCAATGGGAAGAACTAATGGCGGGATCAGAGATTGAGGGCCCTGCTGTCATCACAAGTCGTAATTCAACCACCGTTGTTGATCCTGGTTGGTGGTTTTCCTTGGATGAAAATAATAATGCACTTCTTCAAATGAGAAGAAACATCAAAACAAAATCAAGTTCGCACAGTAAAGAAGCTTTGCTGGAATTATTTACTAACCGATTTACTTCCATAGCACACGAAATGGGTGCATTGCTTCAACGAACATCCTTTTCGGTTAACGTGAAAGAACGATTAGATTTTTCATGTGCCTTGCTCGACCCTGAAGCATACCTGGTGGTCAATGCCCCACACATACCTGTTCACCTTGGTAGTTTGGGTGTTTGTGTGCGCCAGGTATTGAAAAAAATAAAAATCCATGAAGGAGATGTGATTATTACTAACCATCCTGCATTTGGTGGTTCGCACCTACCCGATGTAACATTGATAAAAGCTGTGTTCGCGAATAAAAAATTGGTGGGCTATGTGGCCAACAGGGCACACCATGCCGAGATAGGCGGAAGAAACCCAGGTTCCATGCCAGCTGATGCAACTACACTGGAGGAAGAAGGTGCAATTATTACTCCTACATATTTGGTTAAGAAAGGAGCGCCTCAATGGGAGGCGATCAAAAAAATATTTACAGGAGCAAAATACCCAACACGGCTGTGGGAAGAAAATCGGGCAGATATAAATGGTGCTTTGGCGGCCATTACATTTGGTGAAACTGCTTTACAAGAGTTATGCAAAACGTATAAAACAAATTCAATAAAGATCTATATGAAAATGCTTCGCGATCATGCCTCATCTCTTTTGCATGAACGATTGAAGCAACTTTCATCCAAAGCTTTTAAAGCAGATGAGCGATTGGATGACGGTTCAAAATTGAAGGTTGCTGTTCATCTTAAGCAAAACAAGCTGATCATTGATTTCAGCGGTTCTTCATCCGTTCATCCGGGCAATTTGAATGCTAACTACGCTATCGTCCAGAGTGTAGTGCTCTATGTACTTCGGCTATTGGTGAATAAACCGATCCCTATGAATGAGGGATTGATGGAAAGAGTGAAACTGATGTTACCGCACGGCTTGTTGAATCCGGATTTTGTGAACGGCAAACTCCCAGCGGTGGTTGGAGGAAATACCGAAGTCAGTCAACGCCTTACCGATACTCTTCTAAAAGCATTTCAACTGGCCGCTTGCAGCCAGGGCACGATGAATAATTTTTTATTTGGTAACGAACACTTTGGGTACTACGAAACCATTTGCGGAGGAACTGGTGCAGGTCCTGGATTTGACGGTGCAAATGCTGTTCATCAGCACATGACCAATACCCGAATTACAGATCCTGAAATTTTAGAACTACGGTATCCGGTTCGTCTTGAAAAATTTGAAATCAGGAAGAGATCTGGCGGGAAAGGACGGTGGAAAGGTGGTGACGGAATAGTTCGTGAACTCTTTTTCAAAGAAAAACTGGTGTTAAATATTCTTTCTCAACACCGGGTTGAAAAGCCTTACGGCATGAAGGGGGGATTGCCAGGAAAGACTGGTCAACAAGTAATTATCCGAAAAAATGGTCAAGTCCAAAAGTTAAAGGGGATGGACAGTACGATGGTAAATGAAGGGGACCGAATCATCATTCTTACTCCAGGTGGAGGTGGATATGGAAGAGTTCCGGTTTCAAGTCGAAAGTCTTAACTCCTCCGGGCACTTGATAGCGCTAAGTATCCAATTGTCTCGCTCATACCTGGAAATAATAAAAAACCCCGCGTGAACGGGGCATTAAATATTATTACCTAAAACTCTTAATTCGTTTTTGTTGCAGGTACGGCTGGCGGGGTAATACCAAGCTTTTTCAACACCAATAATGAGATGTTATATTTTTCATCGCTGTAGAGTAGAATATCTGTGCCCCCCGGTACCTGCGGGCTTAAAATAAATGAATAATCATTTTCTTTGGCTACTTCTTCGATGGCCTTGCCAACCTTTTCATAAACTGGTGCCATGAGTGTGTTTTGTTTAGTCTGCAACGAGGTTTGAGCGTCTTGCTGGAACTTCTGAATGCTCTCCTGCATACCCTGCAATTCTCTTTCCTTATCAGCTTTGATCGCATCGGGTGTAGTTGCCGGCATGGCCTGATAGGCTTTGTATTTTGTTTCCAATTCCTGGCTCTTTGCCTTCAATTGATTCTCCAACTGCGATGCAAATGTTTTTAAGTCGCTGTCAATTTGTTTGAATTCAGGTAACAGGGTGAATATATAATCCCAGTCTGCATAGCCAATTTTTTGAACGACTGGCTGTTGAGGTTGTGTTTGCGCGTATGACGCAATAGAAACGCATCCTAAAAAAATCAAAAGAAAAATTGTTCTCATTATAGTTGTTAGTTAGTGTTTATTTAATCTTATCGTTAGGGTCACCCAATCCAAGTTCTTCCAATACAAAATCCGTATAGTCGTGTCGCGGATCCGTATAAATCATTACCAACTCGCTAGCCTTATCAAAAATGATGGCCAATCGATTGGTTTTTGCTATTTTTTCAACTGCCTCAAATACCTTGTCCTGCAAAGGTTTAATCAATTCTTGCTTTTTCAAAAAAAACAAGCCACCAAATCCAAAAACTTTTTTCTGATACTCCTTCAACTCTATTTCCTTCTTTTTTATATCATCCAATCGTTCTTGCTTCATTTCTTCTGTTAGCAGCACCTGTTCTGCCTGAAAGCTGCTATAAAGCCCTTCCACTTTCTTTTGCATTTCTTCCACTTCCTTTTGCCATCCTACGGAAAGCTGCTCGATTTCATCCTGTGCCTTTTTGTAATCTGGCATTTTACCCAGTATAAAATCCGAGTCGATGTAGCCGAACTTCTGAGCTGAAACAAAATTCAGGCCTAAACCAAAAATAGCGATCGTCAGAACAAAAAACCTCATTTTATCTCAGTTGTTGGCCTATTGTAAAATGGAATTGAGAACCACTCTTTTGTGAGGCTCCAGGCAGGGTATCAAATCCATATGCCCAGTTTAACCCAATCAAGCCGAAGGCAGGCATAAAAATCCTCGCTCCAAATCCTGCTGACTTATAAAGACTAAAAGGATTAAAGTCTTTAAAGTTACCCCAGTTGTTACCTGCTTCCGTGAAAACAAGACCATAGATGGTGGCGGTTTGACCTGTTGTAACAGGATAACGTAACTCTAATCCAAGTTTATTATAGACAATACCGCCAACTAGTTGATCTCCTGTAACATTTTGGTTTCCCAGAGCATAATTAGGAGGTGTAACCTGATTATTAGGATAACCCCTCAATCCGATAATTTCCTGACCTAACACATAAGAGCTAAATCCTCCAGCCAATCCATCACCACCAACCAAAAATCGGCCAAAAGGACCTGGCTCCAAGGAGCTTGAATAGGTGTTAATAAATCCAAAATGTGCTTTACTCTCCACTACCAGACTGCGGCCGTTTGGTTTGGAACTTCCTAAAAGTTTAAGATAGAACTTCGCATCAAACATCCATTTGTTCTGTTCAACCCACTTATATTTCTGATTCACGTCATCATAGTAACCTGGCTCTCTCCACTGTGAATACGGAGGGGTTAGGATCATGCTTAGTGAAATGGTTGATCCTTGCGTTGGATACATTGGATTATCTATACTATTGCGCGCCAATGTTGTGTTGAGATTAAAATCATAGGTCTTTCCTACTGCAGCCGGCAATCCTGGATAATTTTTATAATCATAGACTAGAAAAGATAAAGCGTTAGTGAGTGAGAAGTAATTGTCGGGCCACTCCAATCTTCTTCCTAAGCCTATGGTAACTCCTTTTTGCCTCAAAATTGGAGCGGTATTGTCGTAATTGACCGATCCTGAGCTATACCCACTTGGTTGCCTAGAGACCGAACTGTTTAAACTGACGGTAAATGAATTTGGCTTTCTTCCACCAAGCCATGGCTCGGTAAAGGACACACTATAGCTCTGATAGGACTTTCCATTGGCTTGTGCTCTTAAAGAGAGTCTTTGCCCGTCCCCAACCGGAAGAGGGCTCCACTTATCGCGGTGAGGAATATTTCGCAGTGAGAAATTATTGAACGAAATGCCCGCTGTACCTACAAATCCATAATAGCCACCCCATCCTCCTGAAAGTTCGATCTGATCATTTGATTGTTCCTCTACTTTCCATTCAATGTCAACTGTTCCATCTGCTGGGTTTGGTCGTATATCCTGTTCCACTTTTTGAGGATTGAAAAATCCCATCGTGGAGAGCTGTTGCTGTGTGCGAATGATGTCTGACCTTCTGAATTTTTGGCCTGGTACGGTGCTAAGTTCCCTGCGAATCACATGGTCACTGGTTCGCTCATTTCCGCTGATTAAAACTTGATTGATAGTGGCCTGGTCGCCCTCAAAAATTCTCATTTCAATATCAATCGAATCGCCTACTACAGCTACTTCCACATCATCTACCCGGAAGAAAAGATAACCATCATCCATATAGAGCCCGTTGATGTCTGCACCTTTTGGATTGAATGTGGTCTTTTTATGGATCATCTCCTTATTATAAACATCGCCCTTATTGATATCAAGGATTTTATTCAACGTAGCATTTGTGTGCAGATAATTTCCTGTCCAGATGATGTTTCTAAAATAGTATTGCCTGCCTTCTGAGATTTTAAATTTTATGTCAATATTCTTTTCATCGAAGGCAACTATCGTATCGGAAATGATTTCTGCATCTCGATAGCCTTTGGTATTATAGTAATCAATCATTTTAATTTTGTCCTCTTCAAATTCAGAGGTTATGAATTTTGATCCGCTAAAGAAATTCAGCTTGACATTCTTGTTAACAAACTCTTTGACTTCTCCCCAACTCATATCGTAACTTGAATCCAGCACTTCAATAATTTTTTTGGGTTTAAAATCCAGCAAAATTCCGAGCAAGACCCGATGAAGAGTGATGCGTGCGTGCTCATGTGTTTTCTTAAGGGGTTTCTTCAATTTGGAAGCACTTATGTTTTTGTTGCCCTCAAAAAGAATTTCATTTATACGCACTTTGCTTTTCAGATCAACATCAATACGCAATTTTATACCTCCGCGATTGAGCGTATCCAATTCTTGAAATACTTTGACCGTAGTATACAGGAATCCTTTTTTCGTGAAATGCTTTTTTACGGTAAGTTCTGTGTTGCGAATCATGGCGTCATTCACAATTTTGCCTTTAATGAGTGTTAGATCTTCTTTTAAACTGGATTGGCGTCCTTTTGAAATCCCCGTAAAGTAGTATTCCGTGAGCCGGGGCCGTTCGGATAGTTTTATGATCAAAAACACATTTTGTCCCTCAACTTTCTCAACCAAAATTTGAACATCGCCCACTAATCCGTGCTTCCAGAGTTTGCGTATCGCCCCTGAAATCTGGTCGCCCGGCACTTTTATTTTATCCCCGATTTTTAAACCGGTGAGTGAAATCATCGCATTTTTATCCAACACATTAAGGCCGGTAACTTCAATCCCTCCAATGTAATACTCAGTGGGATTAGCGTAATTCAAATTGGCATCTGTGGTGGGTTGAGTTACCTTCTCCCGACTTTTTCTGAATTGACCAAATCCTGCTGTAACTGCTATACAGAGTACCATTAAAAGGGTAAAAGATCTCTTCATTACTTACACTGTTCGCTCCAATACTTTTCCAAACCTTCTTTCCCTTTTCTGGTACTCACAAATAGCTTCATATAAATCTTCCTTTCGGAAATCAGGCCACAATGTTTTTGTGACATAAAGTTCGGTGTAGGCTATCTGCCATAGTAAAAAATTGCTTACCCTCATTTCGCCACTCGTTCTAATTAATAATTCCGGATCCGGGAAGCCTGCAGTTTCAAGATAGTCACTAAACACCGATTCGTTAATGTCCTCAGACTGAATGATACCATCTTTAACGTCCTTTGCAATCTTCTGCACCGCTGTTACAATTTCTGATCGGCCACTATAGCTCAGTGCTAATAACAGTGTGAGGCCGCTATTATTTTTTGTCGCTTCTACTGCTTCCAACAGGTTGTCCTGGCAGACTTTAGGAAGATGACCTATATCCCCAATGGTGATCAGCTTTACTTGATTCTCATGAAGGGTCTTTATCTCTTTTTTCAGTGTATTCACCAGCAACTCCATGAGGCCGTCCACCTCATCTTTTGGCCTTCCCCAATTCTCCGTACTAAAGGCATAGAGGGTCAAAAATTTAATACCCAACTCTCCACATCCTTCCGTTATATCCTTTACCGCCTGAATTGCATTGCGATGCCCAAAAATCCTGGCGACACCCTTTTTAGTTGCCCATCTTCCGTTACCATCCATGATAACGGCTATATGCCGGGGTAAATTATTAAAGTCTATATTTTCCTTAAAAGAGGCCACAAGGGTGCAAAAGTAGCCTATTTTTTTAAACTAAACACTGTCAATTTCTTGCAGATTCCTCCTTAAAGTTAAGTGATGTTTGTGGGGGCGAAAAAGTTGAACTACCGATAAGGATTGGTAGGACATGGTATATCGTAAAGCGTGCGGGTCAAGGTTATCCCTGTAAAAAAGTAATTGTCATTATCATACCGATTCCCATATTGATAATTTTTAATTGAAGGGTCTCCATCTGAAATATTATCCAGGTAATCAAAAAAGGTTTTACGTATTCCTACTTCAAATGACAGGTACCATTTTGGATTGAGAACATATTTCATTCCCCCCCCAAATGGGATGGCAGGTTGAACATTACTGTATTCAGCATTTTTCGCTGGATTGCCCGAAATAATAAAGAGCGAAAAACCCGCAAACAAGTAAGGTGTAAACCTCAGTCTGCGTTTATCATCTCTCCAATCCAGGAAATGATATTCAAAAACAGTTGAGGCCTCCAAGACAAATAGATTGAATGAACTGGACCGCATAATGGCAAAACTATCGATTGGCCGTTTATCACTTGCTGCCAACTTACCACCCGTCAAAGAGGTTCTAAAACTAACAACTTTACTGATATTGGCGCGATAGAAAACAGTGCCCGCGGGCCTTGAATTTAGAATATTGTAGGTGCGGGCAAGATCTCCTGTGTAATTAAATGCACCTAATCCAAGCCCTACTTCCGAACGCTGAGAAAGCTGCGCTGTACAAAGTTGTGCTGCGAGAAGAAGGCTCCCGAGAATGGAGATTTTTATTCCTTGACCAGGTATGCCAGTCATTATCTGAACTTAGCCTTATGCAAAGTCGCCCCTAAAATATAGGTAAGACGAATACTTGTTACCATATAAATATCCCGATCATTTTTGCTGCCTCTAAGGTTATCAGGATATTCACTTCCATAACCGGCTTCCACCACTATCCCACTTGGCGTAGTTAATGGATTGACTGGCATTCCTGGAATTTCATTCGTTCTGTACGACATGGCCTGAGCTAAAGGGCTATTTAATTTTTCGAGGCCAACATAGTTCTGACTTACATCATCAATGTAGTCAGTAAAGGTATAGCGGAAACCAATGTCACCCCATACATCCATTACTTCATTGACTCTAAATCTCACTCCGGCTCCAAATGGTATAGCGAATTGTATGGTCTTGTATGGCTTTATCCCAAAATTAACATCGGTTGGGTCAAGTGTAGAATATTGACCTTCAGTTCCGAGCGGTCTTAATTTTACCCAATTACCGGCTTCCGCAAGGGGCGCTCCGGTTAAATCTGTTGCCGGTGCTTGAGCTTTTGGCGTATTAATAAACCCGGCTGCTCCAATGTAGACATACGGTGTCCATTTAACACGGCTGATGTAGGTCGCTTCATTTTTGAATAAATCAAAAACCGCTACCACCGATAGCTCCTTTATTTGATTGCGAAATGACAAATTCCTCTTGAAACGATACTGGGAATTCTCACCAGTTGGATCCGCTGATTCCGCATCAGAACCTTTTAAAACTCCATACATAAACTGGCCAACCAAAGAGTATCGAGGACCAAATCTGTGGACAAAGTTGAGGCCAATGCCGGGCCGTGTAAAAGAGATATCCGTACTAACTCGCTGTGGCCGGGGGGCGATGTCACCATAATAGTTTAGAGCATTGACAGAGATACCAATGGAGTTGTATTTCTTCTCCTTCGTAAATCCTTGCTTCTTTCCCCTGAATGAAGATATCCGCTTGTTATTCTTTTTAATGGATCTTCTATTGAACTGCGCAATTGAGTCGGTGTTCATGAAAGCAACCAATAAAATAGAGAGCAACACCAACGTTAACTTTCTCATGCAGAACAGATTTGACTAAAGACAAAACTATGAAATTAACCTGAATCCTAAACTATTCACGAATCCTTTGCCTTAATCCGGGTTCTGATAGCCTTAGTAACTTATTATCAGGACAATTTAGTTTCTTAGATCAAGTCCCCAACTTAGCTTCTGCCTAAGTGTCTTAAAGTAATGATTGCCGCGCAATTGGATCAATTTGACCTTAAAAGTACTCTTTTTGATGGTTAGACTCACCGTTTCATCTATATAGGCAAATCTTGAATCCAACGATATCAGAAATTTTTTGCTCCTGCCTTCCACTTGAAAGGAGATCTTCGAATTATCGGATAAAACGATTGGCCTCGCTGTGAGATTGTGCGGGCTCACAGGAGTAATAATAAAACTTTCAGATTTTGGATATACCAGTGGACCCCCGCAACTTAAAGAATAACCCGTGGAGCCAGTAGGGGTGGATACTATGACGCCATCCGACCAGTATGAGTTTAACAACTCCCCATCCACAAAAACATGTATGGTCACCATGGAAGAAGTATCTTTCTTCATGATGGTGAAGTCATTTAGCGCGAAGTTTAGCCCTTCAAAAAGCTTACTATCTGAATCAAGTTCCAATACTGTACGCGCATCTATTTTATAATCTCCTTTAAAAAGACTTTCAATGGCTTGATCTGTTTCATCCGGACTGGTCGTTGCCAGAAAGCCTAGTCTTCCGGTGTTTATTCCAAGAATTGGTATTTCCTGTTTTCCCACATAGGTCACCGTTTCCAGCAAAGTGCCATCCCCGCCTAACGACAAAAAGAAATCAAAATTTTTCAAGGTATCGCCCGATTCAAAGGAGGGTAGCTTCAAGGATTTAAGCCTGGAAGATTTCAGGTGTTTAAGAAACTTTGACGAAAAATGAATGTCCGCTTTCTTTTTTTGCAGCGCTTCAAATATCTTCTCATTAAACCGCGCTGCCTGGCCTTGTACTTCCTTTCCATGTATTCCTATTCTCATCGTTGAAGAATTCCGGTACAACTAAATATTCAGGTACTTGAGCAGCATATCAATGCGGTCATTGTCATCAACATCTTTTCGGATTTCCTGATAGCGACCTATGATTCGATAACTAAATCTTTCAAGAGTGGCCACAATCCTGGACAAATCTACCTGGTTGATTTTCAATGTCAATTTAATTTTCCCGGGGTCCATCGTATCTTCCACCATTGTACTACTGATTATCTTAGCCTTATTCTCTTCTACCAGCCGACTGATTTCCGCAAGTGAATAGTCAATGAGGTCCATCGAAAGTACAATAATGCCACCTTGCATTTTAACAGCAGCCGTTTGAGCAAATGAGGCCATTATGTCTTGTACGGTAATCACCCCTGCGAATTGCCGCTCTTCATTCAGCACGGCCACAATCTGAAGTTTATTTTCGCCAGCAATTCTTAAAATATCATAGAAGTGTGAATCGGGTGAAACACAACACTCCTTTCCCATTAAATCAAAATCGCCAACGCTCTTATCAATGTCATTCGATTCAAGAATAATTTCTTCCGATATAAACCCGATCAGTTGCCCCTCGTCTACCACCGGCAAATGATTACATCGGAATTCTTCCATCCACACAATCGCTTTATGCGCATCGTCTGTTATCTTGAGAGGGGGGATCATGTGGTTGATAAGTTCCTCAGCTATCATGCTTAATTAGTCTATGGGTTATATAAAAACTTTATCTCATCAAAAAATCAACTACGATCTCGTTAAACTTTTCAGGTTGTTCCATCATTGGAGCATGACAACATTTATCAATAAATTTCAACTCAGAATTAGGGATCAACCTGTTAAATTCGTAGCCTACCATTGGCGGTGTGATCGTATCGTTCAATCCCCATACTAACAGAGTAGGGACTTTAATATTGTGCAATTCTTCTGCCAGGTTATTTCGCTGGGCTGATTTAGCTATCGCAACAATGCGAATACACTTTGGAATACTTTTCGTGGTTTCAAAAACTTCGTCCACCAATTCTTTGGAAGCAACTTGTGGATCGTAAAAGGTATACGACACCCGTTCTTTAATGTAATCGTAACTTCCTCTGCGAGGATAAGAACCACCCATAGAATTTTCAAATAGCCCCGAACTTCCTGTAAGAATGAGTTTAGCAACTTTATCGGGATTACGTAGTGTGTATAAGAGACCTACATGTCCACCTAACGAATTTCCGATGATGATCATGTTATCGAGTTTTTTCATGGTCACAAAATCCTCCACGAATTTTCTTAATCCCTCAAGACCAGCTTCCTTAATGGGCATATCGTAAATAGGCAGCATGGGAATGATTACTCTGAACTTTTTAGAAAAACGGTTTACAGCACCTTCCCAATTGCTGAGTGCACCAAAAAGTCCATGCAATAAAATCAGCACCTGGCCCTGTCCTTCGTCAACATATTTAAACTCATTTTCCTCTTTTACGCGAAGGGCCATAACCAAATTTTCCTGATAAGTAACTAAAAAAAATTGAACCTTAGAACTGCCTGAATATTTCCTTGAAAACAGGGATGAAATCGCCTATCCAGGAGGCAAGTGTTGGGGCTAGTTTGGCGGTGAAAGGGTATAACCAGGAATCCTCTGTCCATTCGTTCATAAAAGTGAATTCCAGAGAGTCCACAATCCAGATGACCACACTGAGGAGAAATAAGGTTTTAAATCCCCCCAGTATCAATCCCATGAGTTGATCCATTTTTCCTAAAAAAGATTTGTCAATGGAAAGTTTGAGCACTCTTCCAACAAGTGTAACGGCAAGGACGATCACTAAAAAAATGACCACAAAAGAAATGTAGGGGAGCACTTTTTTATCTGCATTAAAGTGATCCTGCAAAAGGATCATTCCCTCACCCATAAGCTTGAAGCCACCAAATATACCCAACACAATCGCCACGAGCGAAAACAACTCCATCAGGAACCCTTCTTTGTATCCGCTGAATGCCCCCAAGGCAAGTAATACCAACAATAGAATATCAGCTTTACTCAAGAGGCTAACAGTTTTTTAACAATCTCTGATATCATTTTTCCTTCTGCTTTGCCAGCGAGTTGCTTAGTAGCCGTGCCCATCACCTTGCCCATGTCCTGCGGGCCTTTGGCTCCAACTAGTTCAATTATTTTTTTCACTTCTGCCAGGAGTTCTCCTTCCGAAAGTTGCTTGGGTAAATAGCGACTGATTACCTCCAATTCCAGTAGCTCTGTTTTGGCCAGGTCTTCGCGACCTTCCTTCTGGAAAATTTCTGCAGATTCTTTTCGTTGCTTTGCCGCTTTCATCAGAAGCTTGCTTTCAACCTCTGTATTTAGTTCGCCTGTGCCACTCTTTTCAGTCTCGGCCAGTAAGATCATTGATTTGATGGCCCGCAATGCTGTTAATTCATCCTTGTTTTTTGCCAGCATGGCAGCTTTAATATCATTATCAATTTGCTGTTTTAAGCTCATGGCTGTATGGTTTCGTTAATCGGTTTGGTAATTTTGATCCGAAAATTAATGCTAAATAGCCACAGATTCACTGATTAAGCTTAGGAAATTCTTTTAACAAAAGGTGAAGAGTTAATAGCCTAAGATATTTGAAATGTTCATGGGCGTTTAATGCATCTGTGAATCTGTGGCCATCGAACTATGACACGTCTTTCTGTCAACATCAACAAAATAGCAACCCTGCGCAATGCACGCGGTGGAAATAACCCCGATGTAATTAAGGTGGCCATGGATTGTGAGCGTTTTGGCGCACAAGGCATTACGGTGCATCCCCGCCCTGATGAACGACACATTCGCCACAGCGATGTTATGGAATTGAAAAAGGTGGTGACTACTGAGTTTAACATAGAAGGCTACCCGGACGAACGTTACTTGCGATTAGTGCTTGCCATAAAGCCCGCACAGGCAACCCTTGTACCGGATAAACCTGATGCGATCACCTCCAATGCTGGCTGGGATACCATTAAAAATGAAGCCCTTCTTTTGGAAGTGGTAAAAGAGTTAAAACAATCCGGCATTCGTGTTTCCATTTTTGTCGATCCGGTAACAAAGATGGTAGAGGGCGCCAGAAAAGTTGGCGCTGATCGCGTTGAGCTTTATACAGAACCCTATGCTTCACACTTTTCTATATCTAAAGAAAAGGCAATCCAACCTTACATCGAAGCAGCAAAGGTTGCTCATGAAATAGGGTTGGGAATAAATGCCGGCCATGATCTTGACCTTCAGAATTTAAAATATCTGAAACAGAGCATTCCACTGTTAGATGAAGTTTCGATTGGGCATGCCTTGATTAGCGATGCCCTGTACTTTGGATTAGAAAATACAATACAGCTTTATTTGAGGCAGTTGCAAGATTAACACCAAATTTTCACTGAATCTGTCGTTAACATTCTCTAGTACTTCCAGCTTTTTGTATCAGCACCCTTTGGGGCACTTTCAGATATGCGCTTTAAAATTTTTGGCAAATATTGTGTGTTGTACCTAAATCTGGATATATAATTCGGATTGTTGTGGTCACCATTCCAGCAATGCTCTGCCCGATCGCCATAGTCAACTTCGCCTTTGTAAAAAGGGCTCTGCGTTTTCTTTAGAAAATCTTCCATCAGATACACGGCATTGTTCAGATAATAGTTATCCATATCACCGCAATAGATGTGAATCTTACCTTCGAGTTTTGGGCCGAGGGTCTTCCAGTCACGTTCTAAAATATAGCGCAAGTCATAATTCTCTTTCCAATACGCGGCCACACTTTTGTCTATCTCTCCGGTTTCTTTGTTAAAAATTCTTTTGGGGTAACCGTCTTCACCCTGAGGAGAGTAAACAGCTTCCCAAATGTCCCATTGTTGACCTGAGCGCGAATGTGTACCAAGTGCCAATTCATAATGGTTGGTTTCCTGCATCGTGTTTTGAATCTGTCCCAGATAGTTTCGGTGTGCGGGGCGCGGAAGCTTTTTGAACTGGCTATCATACCAGAAGGCATTTGTGTCTTTATAAATGTCTACCAGGCAATAGGCACGAAAGTCAATCGGATCTGGGCAAGCTGCAAAGCAGCCGTTGAAATCATCAGGATAAAACATTTGCACTGCCAGCGCTTCCCATCCACCGGTAGAACCTCCATAGGTAAAGCGCGCCCAGCCTTCACCTATACCTCGAAATTTATTTTCAATTTCCGGAAGAAGTTCTTTCATGATGGCATCGCCCCACGGGCCCATGCTCGCAGAGTTTACTGCATAGGAATCATCATAATACGGAGTTGGGTGTTGTATCTCCACTACAAGGAAACGTGGAAAGTTCTTGCCCGTCCATTGCTTGTAAAAATTGTAGGCTTCCCGCTTCTGAATTTTGTTGTAACCATAAATGTCAAAACGAGCGCTGTAATCACTGGTGTCCATTTTAGGATCGGGCGGTTCTGTACTAAATCCACCAAAGTCGCTCGGAAAGTGTCCATGGTAAATCATCAATGGATAATGGGCTTGTGGGTGTTCGTCATAACCTTCTGGAAGTAGTACGTGCGCACCTACGTACATGGGCTTTCCATAAAACTCACTTAATAGTTTACTCTGCACTTTAATATGCTTTACATACGGGGTGTCCTTTGGTCCGGCAATAGGAGGAATTTTTTGATCCATCACCACCTTAATGATTTCACGTTTAGAAGCGTTCAGGGTAATTTTTTGGGGCTTACTGTAAAAATTTCCAGGTTTCGAATGCCACTGCTGACCTTCGCCCTGATCGGGAGGAAGTTTTACGGTATGCCCTGTCTTTAAACTGTATGTTTCATATCGATTGATCAGCGCTTGAATAAAATATTCCCCGGAAGGAACATTTCTTAAACTTTGAAGTGGAAACCCAAAAGCGGACTGATCTATCAAAATATCTTGTCCGGGTTTCATTCCATCAACATCCACCCCAAACACAAGCTGAGTCTCAAGACCATCATTTATTTGAAACCTGGGCTCGGCCTTATCATTTGCAGAAACCAGTAACAATAATCTTCCATCCTGAGCCTGTTCACTCATTTCTTTTGTGAAAGAGATCGAAAATGTAAAGGTGACGTTGGTTTCATCGGGTGAGGCACACCGAATGGAAGCCAGAAGCAATACCAAAAAAAACATGCGAAATTTCATTTTTCAGGGGTTTATTGCTCAATATAATCGTAATGAGAGGGTCTGGCAAGGCAAGTTTTGCCGGTGGTTAATATCTCATTTGGCAAAACGTTATATCATAACATGCTGGAATTTTTCAAAGCTTATTATATTGCACCTCCGAATTTGATCGAAATGAATATTTACCTGATAGAAGATGATGAGATTTACGCCCAATTTGTAAAAAAGGCGCTGGGACAAAGCAACCCGCAATACAAAATCAACACCTTTACTTCTGCGGAAGACGCCCTTAAGGCCATTAATGGCAAGCTCCCCGATGTTATGATCGTAGATTATAAATTGCCTGGCATGTCAGGCATTGAGTTTTACGATACTATTAAAACTCGAATTACTGACAACAACAAGGTAATCATGCTCAGTGCCCTGGACGATGGCAATTTAGTGCTCAGTTTTATTCAAAGGGGCGTACGGGACTATGTTATTAAAGATGAGACCGTGATAGAATCGTTGGGGGCCGTATTGGAAGGAAAAGAAGATGATTACGATCTCTTCAGTTAATTACTTCGGTAAATTCACAACAAATTTTGCCCCTTTCCCATCTTTACTTTGATAATGGACCCTCCCTTTCATTTTTTCTACCATCGTTTTAACGATTGATAATCCTAGTCCTGTTGAACTCTCACCACCGGTAGGCTTTGCTGTAAGTTTCTGGAATTTTTGATAAAGTTTTAATTGGTCTTCGGCATTAATGCCAGGCCCTTCATCTTCAATCGAAATCTCAATTTCATTTCCCAAATCGGTGGCCATTACCGTTACTTTCTTGTTGCGTGGCGAAAATTTAATCGCATTCGATAACAGGTTTTCAAAAATGCGGGAGAGATATAGTTTATCCGACTGAATCTGAAGCAATGGAGGAGCATCATACCATAGGAGGATGCTTTTTTTGGAGGCAAGAGGTTGATATTGCTTTACCAACGAATTCAGGACTCCACTTATGTTTAAAAACTCCGGATGCATATCAATCCCCGACTGGTATTCGAGTTTCCGATTGTCCAGCAGGTTGCGCACCATGTTCAATCCATCCGCCACAATTTGATGGATCTTGCCCATGTATTCTTTTTGTTCTGCCGTCAGGTTTTCTGACGACATCGACATTAATTGCATCAGCGCAAAAATCCTGTTGAAGGGGCCTTTCAGATCGTGAGAGACTACGCCAATGATTTGCTGTTTCTCTACATTAAGCTCTTGTAGTAATTTGTTTCGATATTCCAGTTCTCTATTTTGTTTTTGGATTTCTTTGCTTTGCTGCAAGATGAGTTTATTTTGTCTCATGGATTTGCGGTAAGCTCTGACCATGTAGATGACCGAGGCCAGAAGAGAAGCTATTAGAAATACCCAGATACCCTGATTCATCTTACGCTCGGATTATGGGTTGTGCGGATAACGTGCAGGACAAAATCTCATCTATTTCAAACTTAGTTTTTCTGTATGCTCGACAGGAACTTTAAAAGTAAATCCATGAACTTTGATCCGAAGATGTCCTTTGAATTGAATCTCATATTTCTTGCCCCCGATAAATGACAAAATGGTATCCAATAACCCCAGCTCTTTCAGGGAGAGTTTTACCTCCAGCGGCACTGTAAACTCCGATGTTGCTTTAATACTCGTATTTAATTTTTGATCAGCATGAGCTGCTTTTTTTCCATTCACAAAAACCTCAATGTTGATCTCTTTTAGCTTCATTCCCACATTGTTGGGATTATAAAAAACAGCATCGGCTATTAACATTTGGGTCCCTGCATCTTTTAGTTCTAGCTTTTCATTTCTAATAGCGCGTAGGACTACCTCTTCTTTGGGTACACAGGCTGTCACCAAAAGAAACAGGAGATAATAAATTTTTATTTTCATAATGTACCAAAAAATCAAAGTTACTATAAAAGGCCTTCTATTTTTGTAGGCGGATTCGAACTTTATGAACGATCATTTTGAAAATCTTGTCGATGGGTTGGCGGATCAAGGGTATGCTGTAATTGATGATTTTCTATCGGAACAAGAGGTAACTTCTATTTTGGAATTAGGTCATTTCAAAAACGCGATGTCGCTCTTTAAAAAGGCAGGTATTGGCAAACCGCAGGAAAAGCAAATAAACGAGAGCATTCGGGGAGATTATATTCAGTGGATTGATAAACAAAAAAGTGCAGAACCGCTTATACGTTATCTAAAACGTCTGGAGGAACTCCTTCCGTATTTCAACCAAAGTCTTTTCTTAAGTTTAAAAGATTACGAGGTGCACATGACGGCTTATCCAGCCGGTAGCTTTTATAAGCGTCATCTCGATCAGTTTAAGTACGATGACCATCGAAAATTGTCTATCATCTGTTATTTAAATACCAATTGGAAAGAAGCCGATGGCGGACAATTGAGGATGTATTTGGCTTACGGAACTAAAGATATTTTCCCAACGGCCGGGCGTTTGGTGTGCTTTCGGAGTGATCAAATAGAGCACGAAGTTTTACCCGCTACGCGGGAGCGGTTAAGTTTAACAGGATGGATGCTGGATCAACTAGTGGATTTGAGAAATCTTTAACTTGGGTCCTTTCGACCATGATGTCGGAGGACAGACGAGAAATCTTCTTTGAGGTTTGGTTAACCATATGGTACGATTTTCTCACGTTGTTCGAAATGACTGCAATTTTAGAGTAGGTATTTACTTTGGAAACAAACTCTTATCAATATTCGGAATAAGTTTCAGGGCATTCTTATAATAAATCTTTTTCAGGACATCATCGGGCAGACCAATGCCATACATTCTCCAAAATGCATGGTAGCGTTTATGATACAGGAAGTAGTCATCTTCTGTTTCCAGAACGCGAAAATACGTCTCGTATTCCTCGGGTACCCAACTGTCTTTGCCAAATAGAACCCTGTCCTGGTATTTGGTTAAGAACGCCTTTGCCGCTCGAGGCTGTCGGCCAAGTTCTGCAATCACGGCTCCAATCTCCGTATACATATTTGGAAACTGGTCCATTAATTCGCCAAGCTTCTTCAAATCACTTCCATACCAACCCAAATGCGCATTTATGAATGTAGTCTTTGGATGCTTTTTGAAAATATTATGTTGCTGGTCAATTACGGTTTCCCATTTAATCGAATCGGTATCATGCCTGCGGCCCGGATGAAGCTTCAACTCAAGCCATCGTTCATTATTTTTATCAATCGGCTGCCAGAATTGCTTTGGATCAGCAGCATGTATCAATACCGGAATTCCAAGTTCACCGCATTTTGCCCACACCGGATCGATGCGCGGATCATCAATGGCTATCACCTTGCCGCTCTTGTCTTTGTTAAATAAGCCAAGGCTTTTATAAATTTTTAAACCTCTGGCGCCACGTTGTACATCGACTTCCAACTGCTTTGTTGTTCGAGCCGCCCACTCGGGATTGTCGATATCGCCAAAATCAACATTCGTAAATAGTACAAACCGATTGGGATAACGGTTCTTTATATTCTCAATTGATTTCTCCAGGTGATCTCCGCTGCTTCTGAACCCACGACCGCTGAGATTAATCATGACAGCCATATTGAGTTTATCCATTTTAGAAATCAAATCGGTGAAATCCGAAGTATTCATGTTACCCTGGTGATTATGGATATCAATAAAAGGAAACTTTGATCGGGTCAGATGATGTTCTTCCACTACCAATGTCGAAGGGGGTTCATATTCTTCAAAATCCATTTTCATTTCGAGCGGTTTTTCTTGAGCAGAAAGGAGCGTTGTGCAAAGCCAGGACACCAGGACAATCATTACTACTTTTTTCATTAACAGAAGATTTTGCTGCAATTTACGATTCTCCCATGAGTGGGGTTGTCTGCTACCCAAAGGCGGTTGCCCGCTGATTTGAAAGGCAAAAATAATCCAACACACCCTCGGGTCTATGACATCACACGGAGGAATAGGAACAATGCCATAGGCTCAGGTATTGGTAATTCATCAGCTGCTAGCCTGCTCTACATTAAAAAACCACCAATTCTTTTTAACTTGGCTCGTTCAGAAACCAAATCGAATGAAGCCCTTTTATACATTTTTACTTTTTCTCTTGCTCTCATTTGCTTCCAGCGCGCAAGTCGTTGATGCTTCTCTGGAAAGTGCAAAGAAAAAAATAGCAGCGAAAGACTTCATCGGAGCCAAAAATGATCTTTCAAAATTATTAGACGGCAATCCAAAAAATAAACAAGCTCTCAACTTGCGAGGCAAAGCCAGGCTTGGTTTGCAGGATGTCTATGGCGCCCTTAGTGATTACACCTTTGCCCTGGATATTGACTCCACCTTTTCAGAAGCACTCAACAACCGGGGAGAGGCAAAAATTAACTTAGGAGATGATGAAAGTGCGATCGATGATCTTGACAAAGCCATAAAATACAATCCCAACTATTCCGATGCTTACACCAACCGGGGATTTGCCAAATACAATATCGAAGATTTACAAGGTGCCTATTTTGATTTTTCAAAAGCGCTAGAACTTGGCCCGGCTGATGCCGATAAATATTTCAATCGTGGAGTGGCGAAGGCTGAATTAGGGGAATATGTAAGTGCAATAGACGATTATAACAAAGCCATTGAATTGGATAAGGCTGATGGTGATCTTTACAACTATCGCGGTGTTGCGCACTATAACACCACTAATTTTGATGCGGCCGTTTCAGACTATGACCAATCGATAAAACTGGATGCGAAGGATCCAACCAAATATGAGAACAGGGCATTGGCCAAAGCCGCCAAAGAAGATTTGAAGGGCGCGCTGGAAGATTATAATAAATCCATTGAACTGAGTGCCGATGATCCGGAAACTTACAATCTGCGCGGTGTGCTCAAACACACTATGTTGGATTATGAAGGAGCCATTGCCGATTATACTAAAGCGATTGAACTGGATGGCGCCAACCCTACTTACTTTGATAACCGGGCACTAAGCAAAACGGAAAAAGACGATTATGCTGGTGCCATGGACGATTACACCACATCCATTGATCTTTATCCCATGGATTTTGAAACCTACTACCAGCGTGGACTTGTAAAACTTTTGATGAACAATAATTACGATGGCTGTCTGGATTTGAAACGCGCGGAAGAGTTGGGTTCCCCTGACGCAAAGGCAGCGATTAAGAAAAACTGTAAATAAAAATTAACCAATGAGACAACTCTCATTGTGCCGATTTGCCCGTCATTAATTTGTTAATTAATTGAACATTGAATATTGGCATCATTCTCAACGGCATTTCCAGAAAAAAGAAATTCTTCTACACGTCAATTTATCCGGCACTTCAGAGAAATAACAGGGTCGAAGTTTTTGAAACACAACATGCTCAACATGCCATCGAGTTGGCATCAGCCCTGGTCAAAGAATTTAAATTTGACTATATACTCTCTGCAGGCGGAGATGGTACACTTAATCAGGTATTAAACGGTATACTTCTGAATCCGGGTGGAAATATCTTACCGGCAATTGGCGCTGTTCCTCTTGGCAGTGGAAATGATTTCGCCAAAATGTGTGGCCTCAAGCCAGATGCAAAACAAATCTCCACCTTGCTCACGCAAAACAATCCACAGGCTACAGACATTGGAAAAATTTCTTGTCATGATGAGCTCGGAAAAATACGTACCCGGTATTTTATAAATGCGTGCAGTATGGGCATGGGACCAGAAGTGGTCAAGCGCTTATCAAAAAGTGACTGTTCGCTGGGTCCTACGTTAACCTATCTTAAAGCAATAACCTTAACTTTTTTCTCACATCAGCCTCAGGAAATAATGGCACAATCACAACATTGGGAATGGCGCGGAAAGACGCGTGTGCTGGCCATTGCTAATGGAATATCATTTGGTAACTCTATGTACATCGCACCTGATGCATTACCAGATGATGGGGTATTTTCTACTTTTCTGGCAGGCGATCTGCCCTTATTAAAATTTCTATTGTATCTGCAACTGATTAAAAACAAAAAGAAAATCAAAGACCGTCAAATCTTGTACAATACGTGTACATCGATTGATATTACTGCTCCTGAACCTTGTGCGATAGAGGCTGAAGGTGAATGGATGGGATGGTTGCCAGTGAGAATTGAACTGCAAGCAAAGAAAATTAAATTCCTGAGATAAAGGATACATGAAGAATATAAAGAGCAATGCATCCTAAGACTGGGATGCATTGCTTTTGTAATAGGAGCAACTATTTTTTTAACACTAAGGTACCTGCAATGATATCATGAAGCCCCTGTTTTTTTTCGGTGAAAGCCGCCATGATATATCCTATACAAAAGATGAAATAAGAAAGTATCTTGCCCAGGTTACGAACCAATGCTTTAGAAAAATCCAATTTGCCCCCATTGAGGTCCGTAACTATTATACCAAGCGCAAGTTTACCAACGGTTGCCTGATGTTTTGAGGATTCCATTAAAGCGCCATATAGCACCCATATTATTGTAGTAATCAACATTAGCATAGCCGCTGCCGCTACGATGGTTGCAATAAAGGGTATAAGCTCATCCATGTTATCGGGATTGAAATTTTCAAAACCATAGGCAAATCTTATCCCCAGGACAGCTAAAATTGGCACAACCAAAAAGGCCCTAAGGATACTGATTAGTATACCATCGATAATGATCGCAAAAAAGCGTTCCCAAAATCCAGCATAGTTTGTCTTCATGATGTGAGGGGTTAGAGTAGTTTATGAAAGTTATGAATTTGTATGGAAAGCATAAGTCTTTTCATTTTAGTATTTTGGGTGGCCATTGAAAATACATGTGACCAGAATACCTAGTTTTACTAAAAATAATCACCGTGAACTCAAAGCTTCAACTCCTTTTCGATTCTCTTCAACAAGATCGAAACGAATTAATTTCTACCATAAAATCTCTTTCCGTGGAGAAATTCAATTATGCACCGGTAGGAAAGTGGTCGATCAACCAAATTCTTGCCCATCTTATTACAGCCGAAAGACTTTCGGTCATGTACATTCAAAAAAAGATATTGGGTATAAAAGAAGCAAAGGATACAGGGTTATGGGAAGATATTAAGTTTGAAATACTGAAAGTTTCGCAACGACTTCCGTTGAAATTTAAGGCCCCAAAAATGGTGGTTGAACGTACTCCTGTTTACACTAACACCAACGAATTATTGGCGGACTGGGACAAAACAGGGGCAGAGCTTGAGGCATTGTTAGAAAAATTTGACGATACTCAGACGAAAAAAAGAATCTATAAACATTTTTTAGCTGGGCGGCTTAATATTCAACATGCGTTGATGTTTCTAAGCGAGCACATTATTCATCACCAGCCACAGATCAATCGTCTTTTAAAGTAACTAAAGCCGAATATTTCCATTCACAACAAGGGCTTCAAAGCAGCAATGAATTTGTCAATATCCAACTTTGATCAATGTGAACAAAGCATCATCTTCCACTGCATCTCGAGAATCCTGAAGGCTGGCTGTCTAAAAAGAAACACCCTCACTCAGCATGGGCATTGCCGTTAGGCCACTAAGAAGGCCTGCCGTTTTGATAAATTTTCTCCGTGATGTCATCCCAATCTATTTTATTGCCAAGTAAAAGAAGCAAAATAAATTTGTGAAGAAGGATCTATACTTCCAACACAATCTTCACACAGTTATCTTTTTTATTCGCAAAAATGTCATAGGCCTCTTCTCCTTCATTCAACATCATGCGATGCGTGATGATGGACGTAAAATCATATTTCTTTTGCTGAACCATGGGAAGCAGTTTATCCATAAAATAACGAGCCGGGCAACGCCCAACTTTGTAAGTAAGGTTCTTGTCATACGCCTGAACAGGTGAGAAGGGAAGATGGGCATCCGTGCAAACGCCAACCTGAGAAAGAATTCCGCCTGGCCTGACAAGCTCATACGCAAGTTTACCAGCACTTTGATTACCGACTGCTTCCATTACAGCATCGGCACCACGACCTTCTGTAATTTCTTTTATGACCTCAATTGCATTTTGGGTAGAGGCATTGATAGGTATTGCACCGAATCGTTCAGCACGGTTGAGTCTTTCCTCAACCGTATCGATTGCAAAAACTCTTTCAGCTCCATATTCTCTGGCTCCTAAAATAGCCATTAGTCCAACAGGTCCACAGCCCACAACGGCATACGTATTGTTTGGTTTTATCTCCGCCTGGTGCGCACAAAAAAATCCAGTAGAAATAATGTCTCCCAACATTAATCCTTCCTCGATTGAAACTCCTTCCGGAATTTTCTTAAGTGTGGATTCTGCCATTGGAACCCGGACATATTCGGCCTGACCGCCTTGTAATCCTTTGCCCTGGTGCATCCATCCGTAAAGTTGGCCGCGAACACATCGGCACGTGAGGCCCATCCTACAATAATAGCATTCGCCACAATTGGTGGTGAAGGGACTCATCACTAAATCACCTATATGAAATGTCTTCACTTTTTTACCCGTCTCCACTATTTCTCCTGCAAACTCATGTCCCATAGCAGTACCGTGATCAAGTCCTTTTTCATGTTCGTGATACACATGGAGATCAGAACCACAGATAGCGCATATTTTTATCTTCACAATAACATCGCTAGGCGATAGAATTCCTGGATCATCTATCGATTCAAAGACAACGATCTGCTTGCCACGAAAAGTTAGGGCTTTCATATGTCTATAGGTATAAAAGCGAAGATCGTCCAATAAAACTGCAGCGACAATTAAAAAACCTAAATCCTCACTCTTCTTCGCAACCTTATGCTTCCAATCGACTCCTTATAGGATTATGGTTATTCGAAACCCCGTGTTTCCAGTTAGTAAAATTCTAAGCATCTTCGCAAAAGAAAATTCTGAAAAATGAAGAGGATTGTGTTATTGCTTCCGGTGATTACCTATTTACTGACAAGTTGTGCGGAAGACAAAGGAGAAGGATGTATCTACATACCCGAAACATTGGATACTCAAATTGCTATTCAATTTGAATCGCTGGAAGACTCCTTACCTGCCATTACCAGTAAAGCACAATTAGTACGTTTTTTTTCTCGTCATACCACGTTGCGTGATCATTTCTTTAGCCGTGCAGCGTATCCCGATGATTCAGTGTTTATCAATGAACTTTATCAACGCTTTACAAATCCACACCTTGATACCTTGCTAATGGAGACGAAAAAGATATTTGGTGAGTTGGCAGAATTAAAAACTGAATTTCGCCAAGCCTTTACAAACATGAAGTATTACTACCCTGATCTAAATCCTCCAAGAATAATTACGGTGATAACAGGGTTAGAAGGCGATTTATATGTTTCCGACTCCCTCGTTATTATTGGATTAGATTATTTTCTAGGGTCGAAAGCCAAATACAGACCCAACATGTATGAATACATGCTCAGACGATACCAGAAAAATTTCATTGTTCCTTCTGTGATGCTACTTTACGGAATTGATGGCCGTTTTAACAAGACTAGCGTTGAAGACAAAACGGTACTGGCCGATATGATTGCATATGGCAAAGCGTATTATTTCGCTAAACACATGATGCCCTGTACACCAGATAGTGTTTTCATTGCCTATACCAAAGAAGAAATAAATGGCTCACGAAAAAATGAGGGGCTTATTTGGTACAGGTTTGTGGAGGATCAGGTACTTTATGAAACCAACCATCAGATTAAACAAAAATATATTGATGAGCGCCCCAAGACAATTGAAGTGGGAGAAAAATGCCCTGGCCGAATAGGCACCTGGGTGGGTTGGCAAATTGTGAATGCCTATATGCAACGTTATCCAAAAACGTCACTACCTGAAATGATGGCCATACCAAGTGCGGATAAGATTTTTAAAGACTCTAAATACAAACCAGATATTCCTAAAACGAATATTCCAAAAGGTTTTAAACCTGACGCGTGAAAATCAGCAACATAAAAGAAACCTGTATCTACTATCGCGACTTGGAAAAGGCAAAAGCCTTCTATCATACATTATTAGAACTGCCTATAATCAGTTACGTAAAAGAAAAACATATTTTCTTTCGGGCTGGAAGTTCTGTATTGCTCTGTTTTAATCCGGAAGACTCGCGATTAAAGAAAAGCCCACCCGCCCATTACTCGGAAGGCAAATATCACTTTGCTTTTGAGGTTACCCACGAAGAGTATGAAAAACACAAGCAGGAAATCCTTTCCAAAGGGATTGCGATCATTGATAAGGTAATTTGGGAAACAGGTCAGGAGTCTTTCTATTTTGAAGATCCTGTCGGTAATGTACTGGAAATTATTCCGGAGGGAATTTGGGAAGATTAGCACCAGAGAATTATTTGAAAACCAGTTTATAGTCCGACTCCGTTTCGGAGCGCGTCATTAAAACACCATTTGTATGTGTTGTCGGCTGATAGTTTTCAAAATACCATGCCTCATAGTCACGCACCTGAATACAATCATTGAGAAGGCAATCGCTTTTTAAGATTTTAATAATCTTGTCACGCTGGAGGGAAGTCCAAATCAATTGTTTCTGATCTTCCGGCAGGGTTGAAATCCGAACGAACTCTATCCCCTTGTAATTTTCTGCTTTCGCTGTCATGAATTCGTAAATTGTGCTTGTTTATTGTGGCACGCCAAAAATAGTAACCAAGATTTTTAAACCTACTGTAGAAAAATTCGTATTTCAATACCTATTAAGTAGTATTTTCATGGGCAACCACTCTCAAGACCAACTATGAAATCTTCCCAGGCTTACCTTTTAGTTCTATTGATCAGCTTCCTTTCAATTTCTTGTAATAGAAATGCTGCTTCTCAATCAAGCAGATCGAAACTCAACGAGACAGATGTCTTTAAAAACTATTGGTACTCAGGCAAAGCCGAACTAAATTCCTTCATATTGGAACAATCACGCTATGGCGAATTGCGTGACGGGAAGGCCGTATTGATTTTTGTCACCGAAGATTTTTCTCAAAAGAAGCAAGTAAAATTAGACGACCCGGAGAAAGCCGGAAACGACAAAACGAGTGTTCTGAAAATGAATTTTACGAAAAACTTCGTTACCGGCATTTATCCCTACTCCATGATGCTTTCCGTTTTTACACCGGTTAGCCGGGATCAATTTCCTAACTCGCTGAAAGCCACTATGACATCACAAGAATGGTGCGGACATGTTTTTAACCAACTAAACTTGAGAGACAAAGAGTACTATGTCTCCGCTTACTCCTACTTCGAACAAGAGGGTGATGAAAAAACAACGGTAAATAATGCCATTCTTGAAGATGAGCTTTGGAACATCATTCGGCTCGATCCGGAAAATCTTCCAGTTGGTGATTTTCTAATGATCCCTGGACTATTCTTTACGCGGTTAAGACATTCGGACATAAAAGAAACTTTGGTGAATGCGGTGAAATCTGAAAGTGAAAGTGAAATGTTATATACAGTTGCTGTAAAAGATCAGGAAAGGATATTGGCGATCCGGTTCGAAAAGTCTTTTCCACACAAAATATTAGGCTGGGAAGAGTCCTTCACGGAGCGTGGTAACGCTACCCGCACAAAAGCAGTGTTAGATAAAACGCTAATTCTTGATTATTGGACAAAAAACAAAAACGAATTCCGATACTTGCGCGATTCACTACACCTTTCACCAAACAACTATTAACATGCTAAAAAACCAGCGATCAAAATTTTCCATGCGAGCCGGCACAACCTTCCTCAACTGCGCTTACATGTCACCTTTGTTGAAAAGTGTTGAGGAGGCTGGCATCAAAGGCATCAAAGCAAAACGAAATCCGTATAATATTTCCACTGACAATTTTTTTGATGAAAGTGAATTATTGAGAACGGAGTTTGCCCGGCTGATCAACACAGCCGAATCAAAAAGAATCGTAATTATTCCGTCTGTATCATACGGCTTAGCCAACGTAGCTAATAATCTTAAGCTTCGTTCATCAGATTCAATAATTGTTGCTGCCGAGCAATTTCCCAGCAACTACTATCCATGGCAGCGATTGAGTCGGGATACCCGTGCTACCCTAAAAATAATAAGTCCTCCTCCAATTAAGGAAGGCCGTGGGAAACGGTGGAATGAATTGGTTCTTGAAGCAATTGATAAAAATACAAAGCTGGTGGCATTGGGTAATGTCCATTGGGCCGATGGTACATTATTTAATCTTATCGAGATCAGAAAGCGCACGAAAGAAGTAGGTGCATTACTTGTCATTGATGGAACACAATCAGTGGGTGCTCTTCCATTTGATGCCCAAAAAATAAAACCTGATGCGTTGATTTGCGGAGGATACAAATGGTTGATGGGGCCTTACTCCATTGGTCTGGCGTACTATGGCGACTATTTTGATGAAGGCAAACCCATAGAAGAAAACTGGATGAATCGCCTGCATAGTGAAAACTTCGCAGGCCTTGTCAATTATCAAAACAATTATCAACCAGGCGCACTTCGCTATGAAGTAGGTGAACACAGCAATTTTATTTTGGTGCCTATGATGCTGGCCGCGTTAAAGCAGATCAAACAATGGAACCCGGAAAACATACAAGCCTATTGCGCGGCCATCACTCGCAAGCCTTTACAGATTTTAAAAGAAAGAGGCTTCTGGGTGGAGGATGAAGAATATTCAGGTAATCACTTGTTTGGACTGCGCTTGCCTCCTCACCAGGATGTCAAAACCATGAAAGAAAAAATCATTAGAAATAAAATCTCTGTTTCCTTTCGGGGAGATGCTATCCGCATATCGCCCAATATTTATAATGACGAAAAAGATATGATGAAACTGGTGAAAGTCTTGATTTCTTAGTGGATGTTAAAACCCAATACTTCACCTTTTGTCTGGGGGGTCATCATTTGTTTGCTTGGGGCAGTTTGTTTTTCTACAAAAGCGATTTTTGTAAAGCTTGCTTATCGTGACACTCAGATCGATGCCGTGTCGTTATTAGCCTTACGAATGATTTTCTCCCTCCCGTTCTTTCTGATTTCGGCTGGAGTATATTCTTCAAAAGAAAACAACGTGAAATTCACAGCAAGGCAATGGCTGTACATAGCGGTTATCGGATGTCTGGGCTACTACATCAGCAGCCTGCTGGATTTCTTAGGTTTGCAATTCGTGACAGCAGGTATCGAACGACTGATTTTATTTATATATCCTACCCTGGTTTTGTTGATGAACGCAGTGCTCTTCAAACAGAAGATAAAAACAATTCAATGGATTGCCGTAGGCATAACGTATGCCGGATTATTGTTCGCCTTTTTTGGTGAGGTAGACATTGACTCCGCACAAAGCGAATCATTTCTATGGGGGTCATTGTTAATTTTTATTTGCGCCTTTACCTATGCAGCCTACATTGTCGGCAGCGGTAAACTCATCCCAATGGTTGGGGCGATCAAGTTTAACAGTTATGCCATGAGTTTTGCTTGTGTCGGAGTGTTTCTTCATTTTCTGGTCACAAGTGAGCAATCCTTGTTAGCCTTGCCAAAACAGGTTTACACTTATAGCTTTCTCATGGCGATATTATCCACGGTGATCCCCTCCTATTTGGTAACGATGGGAATCAGGCGAATCGGATCTGACAACGCAGCCATTGTTGGCAGTGTGGGGCCAGTGTCCACCATTCTCCTGGCCTATTACTTTTTAAATGAATCTGTTTATGCCCTGCAAATTGTGGGTACCGCCATGATTTTGGTTGGAATACTCTTAATCAGTAAAGGAAAGAAACAAGAAGTAGTTTAACTTTATATAAACCTTTTTCTCCGCTTAGAATACAATACGTTTTATGAAAAAACTTCTCATACTGTATTTGGTATTTTTTTGCATTCCCTCCTTCGCACAATCTAATTCATTCACGTTTGTCTTTCTCAACAATAAGGAAGACAAAGCGACACTTCCAAAAGAAGAAGTCGATAAAATAATGGAAGGCCACATGGCCAATATTAATACAATGGCCAAGGAAGGAAAGCTGATCGTAGCAGGGCCCTTTGAAGGCGGGGGAGGCATTTTCATCTTTAATTCAACTTCTGTGGAAGAAGTAAAAAATTGGATCAGTGAAGATGCGGGAATAAAAGCAAAACGCTGGAACATTGAAGTATTGCCCTTTACGATTCGTGCCGGATCCGCATGTGCTGTAGGTGAACAGTATGAAATGACAAAGTATCAGTTCATTCGCTACACTTCAAACCTCACTAAGTTTACGATAGCCGATGCTCCACTAACATTTAATAAACATGATGACTATCTCAAAAAAATTGAACAGACCGGCAATGTGATTGCAGAAGGTATTTTTGGCGATCGCGAAGGGGGTATTCTGATCATGAAAGGCGATCTGCAAAAAGAGGTAATCGAATTCGACCCTGCTGTACAAGAAGGATTGCTGGAATTGGACTT